>NZ_JBFUFZ010000002.1:0-1300987 GCF_056403175.1 Mesorhizobium sp. P3_A10
GCCGATCACCATCTTGCCCTGCTTGGGTGCGCCGGTGGCGGCGAGCAGCGGCCGCAGGATGAACATGCCGGCCTTCATCGCGTTGGCGGACAAAAGCACTTCGGGAACGAACAGGATGCCGTCTCGAAAATCCTCGCCGACGATGCGCATGCCTTCGACCAGCGCCTCGGTCAGCACCTTGTAAGGCACCCAGCCGCGCTCGAGCAGGATGTTGGTGCCTTCCTCGATCTCTTCCTTCAACCCGTCATAGAGGTCGTCGTGCATCTGCTGCACCAACTCGTCGTCGGAAAGCTCGGAAAGGATGATCTCGTCGTCGGCCATTTTTCCTGCGCCAATTGCTTGTCAGTGATTTACAGGTCGCCGGCACCTTTTGTCAGAGGTGCCGGCGGCTGCTGCTTGCAAGTCTCGGGAGTTACGTCAGGCGTCCAGCCAGACGTTCTGGAAGTCCATTTCGTACGTCTGGTGCATTCCGTAATTCTTCACCTTCTTGCTCATGTGGCAGCAGAGCTTCTGCCAGAACGGCTGGATGATGACGCCGGAATCCTGCAGGATCTGCTCGACGTCCTTCATCACCTCTTTGCGCTTGTCGGGATCGGCCAGCGAGAGCGCCTGCTTCAGCTTGGCGTCGAAATCCGGGTTGGCATAGGCCGTTTCGTTCCAGGCTTCGCCCGAGCGATAGCCGAGCGCCAGCACCTGGACGCCCAGCGGCCGCATGTACCAGATGGTCATCGAGTACGGATACTTCGTCCAGTCGTTCCAGAAGGTCGAGCCCGGCAGCACCGTACGCTTCACCTTGATGCCGGCATCGCGCAACTGGCCGGCGATCGCATCGCCGGTGTTCTTCTGCCATTCGTCCTCGACGGTGATCAGCTCATGCTCGAAGTCGGCCTGCCCGGCATCCGCCATCAGCTTCTTGGCGGCGGCGGCATCGCGTGTCTTCTTGGGCAGCGGGTAGTATTCGGGATGGATCGGGGCGACGTGGTGGTTCTCGCCGACCGTGCCAAGCCCGGCGTAGCCGAGCTGCATGACAGCATTGTTGTCGACGGCCATCTGCAGCGCATTGCGCACCCGCTGGTCGTCATAGGGCTTGTGGGTGATGTTGGTGCGAGCAACGAGGGTGGTCGCCGTCGCGACCTCCGATTTCACCAGATCCATCTTGTCGAGGGCGTCGATGAAGTCGGCCGGCGTTTCGAAATCGAGGTCGATCTCGCCGGACTCGAAGGCATTCAGCGTGGCGTTGAAGTCGGTGCCGTAGTCGATGAACTCGACACCGTCGAGCGGCGCTTCGCCACCCCACCACTTGCCGTTCTCGCGACGCTTGACGACCGCCTTCGTACCCACCGCATAGGACACCAGTTCGAAAGGTCCGGTGCCGATCGGCTTCTTGATCGGGTCGGCGCCATCCTTGTCGAAGTCGCGATGCACGACCAGCGCCGGATAGTCGGTGAAGCCCGGTATGATGGCGATGTCGGGTTCGGCCAGCTTTAGCTTGACCGTGAGGTCATCGACCTTGGTGATGGCGCCATCCTTGGCCTTGCCGGTCGTTGTGTCGATCAGCGCACCGACGCGTGCTGCCATGGAATTGCCGGACGCACCCTTGTCGCACCAGCGGTTCAGATTGGCGACCACGTCATCGGCGTTGAAGGCATCGCCATTGTTCCAGGTGACACCTTTGCGCAGATGCAGTGTGTATTCGGTGGCGTCGTCATTGACGTCCCAGCTTTCGAGCAGGACCGGCTCGAAGGTGAACTGGTGCGTGTAGCGGACGAGCGGCTCCAGCCAGCAACGGGTGACGTTTGCCATCTCGGTCCAGTCGTAGGTGCGCGGATCCTTCTGCGCCTTGACCGACATCGCGACACGCAGCGTTCCGCCCTTTTTCGGTTCGTCGGCCAGGGCTTTGGTCGGCGCGGCAAGGCCGATCATGCCGTAGGCGAAAGCCGTCGATGCGCCGAAGGCGCTGGCCAGCGCCAGGAATTCTCGCCGGTCCATGCGGCCTGCACGCGTCTCTTTCGCCATTGCCTCGATAGCGCCCGGCACGCGGTCGCCATTGCTTCTGAAGAGCGTCATGTTTTCCTCCCTTGGTTTTTCCGTCAGGTTCTTCGCCTGTCTTAACTAACTAACGCTGTCCGGCAGTTTTTCCTCCCGCCGCGCGATCAAATCCTTGAGACCCTCGGCGATGCCCTCGTCGAGCTTCGGCTCCTCATAGTCGGCCAGCATGTTGCGCGCCTTCTCGCGGCCGCGCGTGTCGTGGTCCTTTGCGCCCTCGGCGTTCCACTGCTCGTACGAATTGAAGTCCATGATCGAGGGCATGAAGAAAGCGGACTCGAAATGTTCGAGTGTGTGCTGGGTGCCGAGGAAATGGCCCTGCGGCCCGACCTCGCGGATCGCCGCCATCGCTTCCTTGAAATCGTCGAACGGAAGGCCGCCTGCATATTTGTACCAGCCGACAAGCTGCTCGCAGTCGGTGGCGAATTTCGAGTAGCCGCAGGTGAGCCCCGCCTCCAGCCATCCGGCCGAGTGCCAGATGTAGTTGGCGCCGGCAAGGATGGCGGCATGCATAAGCATGTTCGCCTCGTAGCCGGCTTGGGCGTCGTTGAGCTTGGAGCCGACATGGAAGCCCGACGTGCGCCACGGCAGTTTGTATTTCCTGGCCAGCGCACCCATCAGATACATCATCTGCGCCGCCTCCGGAGTGCCGCCCATAGGCGCCCCGGTCTTCATGTCGACCGTTACCATGAACTGGCCGTAGATCTGTGGCGAGCCGGGACGCAGGAGCTGCGTGAACGCGATGCCTGCAAGCGCTTCCGCATTGACCTGCGCGACTGCGCCGACGGCGGAGGCCGAGGTCGAGGCGCCGCACAGTGCGAAGGGCGCCAGGATCAGCGGCTGGTTGCTGCGCGCATAGACCTTCATGGCGTCCAGCATGGTGGCGTCCCACACCAGTGGCGAGTTGCAGTTGGTGATCGACACCAGCACCGGGTTGTCGCGAACGAACTCCTCGCCGAACACGATGCCGGCCATCGCCATCGTGTCTTCGGCGCGCTCCTTCGAGGTGACGATGCCCATGAACGGCTTGTCGGAGTGCTTCAGCGCCGAATGGATGATGTGGAGGTGACGCTTCGGGACCGCGATTTCCATCGGCTCGCAGATGACCGAGCTCGACGAGTGCAGCGCTGGCGCCATGTAGGCGAGCTTGTGGAAATTGTTGAGGTCGGCGAGCGACCCGTAGCGCCTGTTGTTGTCGAGGTCGCGCACATAGGGCGCACCATACATCGGCACGAAGATGGAATTCTTGCCGCCGACGCGGACGGTACGCTCGGGGTTGCGGGCATTGAGGGTGAATTCCGATGGGACCTTGGAGACCAGCTCCATCAAGAGCGCACGGTCGATGCGGACGCGCGTCTCGGTGACATCGGCTCCTGCGGCCTTCCACAGGGCGATCGCCTCATCGTCGCGGAACTCGCAGCCCACCTCTTCGAGGATCAAGAGCGATTCCTCGTGGATCAATTCCACCGCCTCGTCAGGCACCATCTGATAGGCGGGGATCTGGCGCACCAGCGTCGGAAACGAGGCTATGGGAGCGCCTCGTATCGCCTTGCGCCCCAGCCGACCGCCACTTCTGCGGTTGGCGTGATCGGTCACTGCAACGGCCGGTGCATTCATGGCAACTCATCCTCCAACAGCCCTCAACTTAGCGAGACGAAATATAGCTGTGACGCTGGAAAATCCTGATCTCTTGTATAAACTCTCCTTATGCGAAGCCTGCGCCATCTGCTGCCCTCCGCCGGCAGTCTCATCGTCTTCGAGGCGGCCGGCCGGCTGTCGAGCTTCACCGCCGGCGGGCGCGAGCTCGGCATGACGCAGGCGGCCGTGTCCTACGCGGTGCGCGGGCTGGAGGAACAGCTCGGCGCCAAGCTGTTCCAGCGCCGCCATCGCCAGGTTGTCTTGACGGAGGCCGGCGAGCGTTTCCACGCCGATGTCTCGCTCGGGCTGTCGCATATCCGCAAGTCGGCGGAGGATCTGCGCCTGCAGGCGACCGGCGGCCATGTGACGCTGGCCGCCTCGACCGCCTTTGGCTCGTTCTGGATGATGCCGCGCCTGCAGCAATTCCGCGACGAACTGCCAGGCGTTGATCTGCGCATCCAGACCGCCGACCGCGACCTCGACATAATCGCCGAGGGCATCCCGCTCGGCGTGCGCGGCGGCGTGCCTGAACAATGGCCGGACTATCACTCGCTGTCACTCTCTGACGAAGAGATCTTCCCGGTCGCGGGCCCCAACTATCTGGCCAAGTTTGGGCTGCCGAAGACCGTCGAGGAACTGGCAACGCACCGACTCATCCATCTCGAGGAGCCCTATCGCGAGGCCCCGAACTGGGACGAATGGTTCGCGGCAGCCGGAACCAGCCTGCGCAATGCCGAGCGCGGCTTGCGCATCAATGATTATGCCCTGGTGATCCAGGCGGTCATGGAGGGGCAAGGCATCTCGCTCGGCTGGCGGCATCTGGTCGAGCGCCTCGTGGCATCAGGACTGTTGGTGCCGGTGACGGATCATGTGCTGAGGACCGGCATCGGATTCTACGTCATCTGGCCAAAGAACCGCGAGCTCAGCGACAATGCGCGTAAGGTAAGGGATTGGCTGGTGGCGCAGGCGTGATGCGGTGAATGGAGCCACGTCATCTCCGCTGGCCCCGCCGGCATCGAAAGCTTCCGCACGGGACACGAATCCGCCTATAATGCTTTGATGCCCATCCGCCAGCTTTCCGAAACGATGATCAACCAGATCGCCGCCGGCGAAGTCATCGAGCGTCCGGCCAGCGTGGTCAAGGAACTGGTCGAGAACGCGCTCGATGCCGGCGCTTCTCGCGTCGAGATCGTCACCGCCGGCGGCGGGCTGAACCTGATCCGCGTCACCGATGACGGCTCGGGCATTCCCGAACCGGAACTGGCGCTGGCGATTGCGCGCCACTGTACCTCGAAGCTGACCGAGAACATTCACGACATCCGCTCGCTCGGTTTTCGCGGCGAGGCGCTGCCGTCCATCGGTTCGGTGTCGCGGCTGTCGATCCGCTCGCGCACGGCATCAGGTGACAGCGCCGCCGAGATCGGCATCGAGGGCGGCCGCGTTTCCGCCGTCAAGCCGGCGGCCGCCAATCGCGGCACCACGGTCGAGGTGCGCGACCTGTTCTTCGCCACGCCGGCGCGGCTCAAATTCATGAAGGGCGAGCGCGCCGAAAGCTCGGCCACCGGCGACGTGATCAAGCGCATCGCCATCGCCTTCCCCGCCGTGCGCTTCACGCTGGCCGGCTCCGACCGCTCGACGCTGGAACTGCCGGCGACCGACGACAGCCCGGAAGGCCGCTTGCGCCGCGTCGCGCAGGTGATGGGCACCGACTTTCCCGACAATGCGATTGCCATCGATGCCGTGCGTGACGACGTGCATCTGACCGGCCATGTCTCGATCCCGTCCTTCAGCCGTGCCAACGCGCTGCAGCAATATGCCTATGTCAACGGAAGGCCGGTGCGCGACAAGCTGATCGCCGGCGCCATTCGCGGCGCCTTCGCCGATGTGCTGCCGCGCGACCGCCATGCGGTCACCGTGCTGTTCCTGACGCTCGATCCTGCCATTGTCGACGTCAATGTCCACCCGGCCAAGGCCGACGTGCGCTTCCGCGATCCGGGGTTGGTGCGCGGGCTGATCGTCGGCGCCATCCGGCAAGCCCTCGCTGAATCCGGGATTCGGGCCGCCACATCCGGGGCGGCCGGCATGATGGCGGCGTTCCGGCCGGGTGCGGCGTCCTATGCGCATGGCGGCCCGGCCAACGGCCATCGCAGTTATGAGGCGGCCTACCGCGCCTCGGGCTTTGCCGGTTTCGACCGCTCGCCGCAGCGGCCGCTCGACATGAGTTTTGAGGATACGAGAAATGCCGGTTTCGGCGAGACCGATCAGTCGACATTCGACGCTGGTCCGCTGCACAGCGCCGATGCGCGCGCCGGGTCGGATGAAGCGGCGCAGACGCTGCTCGGCACGGCGCTGGGCGCTGCGCGCGCGCAGGTGCATGAGAATTACATCGTTGCGCAAACCAGGGATTCGCTGGTTATCGTCGACCAGCACGCGGCGCATGAACGGCTGGTCTACGAGGCCTTGAAGAACGCGTTGCATTCGCGCGCGGTGCCGTCGCAGATGCTGCTGTTGCCGGAGATCGTCGACTTGGCCGAGGAAGACGCCGAGCGGCTGGCCATGCATTCGGAAACGCTGGCCCGTTTCGGCCTCGGCATCGAGCGCTTTGGTCCGGGCGCAGTGGCGGTGCGCGAAACGCCATCGATGCTGGGGGAAACCAATGTCCAGCAGCTGGTGCGTGATCTCGCCGACGAGATTGCCGATAACGACACGGTCGAGACGCTGAAAGGCCGGCTGGACAAGATAGCCGCCACCATGGCCTGCCACGGCTCGGTGCGCTCCGGCCGCGTGCTGAAGGCCGAGGAGATGAACGCACTGCTGCGCCAGATGGAAGCGACGCCGGGATCCGGCACCTGCAACCACGGTCGTCCGACCTATATCGAGCTGAAGCTCGCCGACATCGAACGGCTCTTCGGACGGCGGTAAGCCTGTGGGCGACGAGACGACCCTCCAGTTCCGGTTCGAAGCCGAGGTGATCCACTGGCGGGGCCCTTCGCCATACTTCTTCGCGCCAATCCCCGAGCAGCATGGCGACGAGATCAAAAAGGTCGCGAAGTTCGCGACCTATGGCTGGGGGGTCATTCCTGTCGAAGCGACGATTGACGGCTTCATGTTCGGCACATCGCTGTTTCCCAAGCAAGGAAGCTATCTTTTGCCCCTGAAGGACGACGTCCGGCGCAAGTGCAATCTGACGGCAGGCGATTCGATTTCCGCTCTCATCACGATACGCCTTCGCGGACGATAACAACGCGGCCAGTGGGCGATTGTGTTGGCAGGCGTCGCCTCATCCCCTCAGGCGATACGTCTTCAAAGACGTAAACCTCATACCCGGCACAACACTCGGTTATTTCATGGGATCAGGAAATTCCGGCGCGGCTCTCATCCTGATTCGGGAAATGTGCCCAACCCTTTGATCTAGCGCTTCAAATTCACCACGATCACACCACCCAGCGCCAGCGCTCCCCCGAGGATGCCGAGCAGGGTCGGGATCTCGCCCAGCCAGAAGAAGCCGATCAGGGCAGACATGGGCGAAACCAGGTAGAGGAAGTTCGAGGCACGTGCGGCCGGCAGGCGCGACAGCGCGGTTGCCCAGGCGGCGTAGGCGATCAGGCTCGGCACGATGCCGAGAAAGATCACGGCGCCGAGACCGGCTGTGTCGGCTATCGCTGCCTGCGCAAAGCCGCTCGGCAGGAACGGCGACAGGCAAAGTGCGCCGAGGATCATGTTCGAGGCCGAGATGGTCAGCGGGTGATGGCGGGCAAAGAGCGGCTTCTGGACGATGGTGTTGACGGCCGAGCAGAGTGCGGAACCCAGCACCAGCAGCGCACCGGCGTTGAAATGCAAGCCATTGCCGTCGGCGACCGCAATGATGCCGATGCCCGCGAAAGAAATGGCCGTGCCGGCCCAGGCCCAGCTCGAGAAGCGTTCGCCGAGCAGTGCCATCGCCATGATGGCGGTGAAGATCGGGCTGACGTTGATGATGAAGCCGGCAGCGCCGGCCGAGACAGTCAACTCGCCGAAGTTGAGCATGACGGTGTAGAGCGCGACGAAAATAGCGCCGCCAAAGACGAGGCGCCACAATTCGTCGAGCCTAGGCAGCACCGGACGCTTGACAGCGAGGAAGATTGCCGCAGGCACGGCGGCGATGGCAAAACGCAGCGCGCCGAGCTCCAGCGGGCCGAAGGCGGCGAGGCCGGCGCGGATCGCCGGAAAGGCAGAAGCCCAGCCGACCACGGTCAGCGCCACAGCGACGGCTGCGGTGGTGTCCATCCGTTGTGTCGGATTCAACGTGCCGGTCATAGAGCTCATCTCACTGTCCTCGTGTTTCTGCGTCCCTGATTGGCAGAAAACGGCTTTTCGGGCAGATTGACAAACGATCAAATCGAGGATCACCTGTGACTATGGATCACAGCTCAGACACAATGATGCCGCTCGAGACCTTGCGCGCCTTCGATGCGGCGGCGCGAACAGGCAGCTTTTCGGCCGCCGCCGAGAAACTCAACATTACCCATGGCGCCGTCAGCCGGCAGATCGCCAAGCTCGAGGACTGGCTCGGTTTGAAAGTGTTCGACCGCGGCGCGCGCGGCGTGTCGCTGACGATCGAGGGCAATCGCCTGCATCTGCGCACGGCGGAAGCCTTCGCGCTGATATCAAGCCATTCGGACCGCTGGGTCGAGCCGCGCGGCACCGCCGTGGTGCGGCTGACCTCGATCCCGTCGGTCAGCGGGCTTTGGCTGATGCCACGCATGGCGGCGTTGGAAAATCACCCGTCCAAGCTGCGCATTGTGCTTGATGTCGACATTCGCCAAGCGGACCTTGCCGACGAAGGCATCGACCTGTCGATCCGCTGCGGGCGCGGCGGCATTCCGGGCCGCGTCTCGGTGCAGCTTTTCGAAGAGCATGTTTTCCCTGTCGCCTCACTGGGCCTTGCCCGCGAGATCGGCCGCGGCGATCCCGCACGGCTGCTTAAATTTCCTTTGATCAACGATTCCGATGCCTCGGCCTGGCGCGCGTGGTTCGCTGCGCAAGGCATGGACTACCGTCCGCGCCCACAGGACCGCCGCTTCGAGGACTACAATCTGGTGCTCGACGCCGCCGCCCACGGCCTCGGCATCGCTCTGGCGCGCCCGCCTTTGACCGAGCATCAACTGAAGTCGGGCCGCATCGTCACCGTCGACGAGCGCACCGCGCTCAATCCGGTGTCGTATTGGCTCGACCGGCCGATAGGGCGACCGCGTAGCGCTGCAGCGGAACTCGCGCGGCGCATCGCCACCCAGGCCGGGCTGGCCATGGAAAAGATGGACGCGTTCATCGAGGCCGAGCGCTAGCGAAGTACCAGTAAGACAAACCCGACGATCGCGGCAGCCAGTAGCCCGGCTCCCAGCGACATCAGCCCGACGCTCATCTGCCGGTTTTCCGGCCGTGCCGCGCCGCGTGGTTGGGAGATTGCCTGCCCTCGCTCCGCCGCCTTGGTGACGAAAGCAGGGCGCAGCGGCGGAAGCTCAGATGCCAGAAATGCCAACCATGGCAGGCTTGTCGGCCGAACGGCTCCACCATCATCAACCCTCGCAAGAGGCACTGCGAGTCCGCGTTGTGCCTCGTCGCCGTCCGACCGCCTCGCCGGAACTGTGGCGGGTGCGGCATCGCTGGCCGCATGCGGCTCGGCCAATGCCAGATAGGCCTGCATGATCTCAGCCGACGCTAGCTGCTGTGCCTTTGCGGCGGGTGCGGGCAACAGGCGCGGCAGGGCCGACGCCATCGATTGCGGGGACGCGCCTGCTGGTGCCGGCGGCTGCACCAGTACCTTGATCAGCGCTGTCCTGACCGGATCGGCCTTGGCCGACGGCACGGCCTGCGGTGTCATTGCCTCCTTCAGCAACGCGGTCAGGCGGGCAGATGAAATGTCCATACCGTTCCCACAACAGGTGGTTTCCAGCGTGACAATAGCGCTTCTGCATTGCGTCAAGCTTGACCTTGCCGGCAATTTGTGGCGATGAAATCATCATGAACCTTGGCGTCCCCTCATGATGAACCGCTTCGAAGGCCCTGGCGGCAAGGAAGCCCGTATCCGTTATCTCGACGGTGACTTCCAGGTCACCAGTCCCGGTGCATTCGTGCGCTGCGCGGTAACCGGCGAGAACATCCCGCTGGACGAGCTCAAATACTGGAGCGTCGCCAGGCAGGAGCCCTATGTGAGTGCCGCCGCCTCGCTGCGCCGCGAAATCGAAACGCACCCGGAACTGCGCAGCCGGCGCTAGGTCGGGCTCAGCCCCTCAGCTTGCGCTGACGCCAGGCGTCCAGCGTCTCGTCGATAATGCGTTCCGGCACGTTGTCCAGTTCGAACACGGCGTCGATCTCGAGCACGTCGAGCTGATCCAGAAACTCCGGCGATGCGCCGTGGCGCAGCCGGGCGGCGTCCTTGGCGGTGGTGATCAGGCCAAGGCCGTCCTTGCGTGCCGTCGCCGTCAGTTCGGCAAGTTCGTCCTCGCCATAGAAATGATGGTCCGGGAATGGCCGGGCCAGCACCACGTCGCCGCCGGCGTCGCGGATCGTATCGAAGAATTTCTCGGGGTGGCCGATGCCGGCAAAGGCAAGAAAGCGCCTGCCGGCAAGCCTTTCCTTGCCGCTTGGCTCGGTATGCGCCTCGAAGATCGCCCGGCCGGCGCGCGCCGCCTGGCGCACGACCGCGTCGGCCGCGGTGCCCTCGCCCATCTTCAGCAGCCCGCTGGTGAAAACCAGCTGGTCGACGATGTTTGCCCTGAGCGGCCCGCCGGGAATGACGCGGCCATTGCCGATGCCGTAGCGCGCGTCGACGACGACCAGCGCATAGTCGATGTGAATGCGGGCGCTCTGGAAGCCGTCGTCCATGATGAGGAAATCGCAGCCGTGCTTTTCCATGAGCAGCCTCGCGCCGGCGGCGCGGTTCGGCGTCACCGCCACCGGCGCCTGTTCGGCCAGCAGCAGCGGTTCATCGCCGACATGCTTGGCGGTGTCGTGATGCGGATCGACGACATGCGGCTGCGCAAAGGAGCCGCCATGGCCGCGCGACAGGAAACCGGGATTGAGCTGCATGCGTTTGGCCTGCCTGGCCAGCGCGATCGCCACCGGCGTCTTGCCGCTGCCGCCGACGGTGAAATTGCCGACGCAAAGCACTGGCGCGTCGACCTTTTCGCGCACTGCCGCACGCATGCGGCGGCCGGCGACGAGGGCATAGGCCGCTGACAGCGGCGACAGTGCGAACACGCGCCAGTCCGGCTCCTCCCACCAGAAGGGCGGTGCTTCGCTGGACACGCTAGCGCCCGTCCGCGCCCTTCAGGCGCGACTTGACGATCAGCGGCTGGATGTAGGGCTCGAGCGACTTCAGCGTGCGCGCCAGCGCGCCGCGCATCTCATCGACGGTGGCCGCGCCTGCCGCCATCATCTCGTGGCGGGCGACCTCGTTGCTCAACAGGAAATTGACGGCGCCGGCCAGCATGTCGCGGTCGCGCACCAGCTTGGCGCCGCCGCTGTCGAGCAGGCGCTGATAGGCTTCGCGAAAATTCTGGACATTGCGACCGGCGAGCACCGCGGTGTCGAGCATCGCCGGTTCCAGCGGGTTCTGGCCGCCCTCCGAGGTCAGCGACCGGCCAACGAAGGCGATCTCCGTCAACCTGAGATACAGCCCCATCTCGCCAATCGTATCGCCGAGCAGAATATCGGTATCGGCGGTGATCCTGTCGCCCTTGCTGCGCCGCGCGACTGTCAGGCCCATGCCGGAAATCTGCGCGGCAAGCGCTTCGGCGCGGTCGGGATGGCGCGGCACGACGATCGTCAACAGGCCGTGGTGGCGCTTGTAGAGCGTGGCGTGAACTTCGGCCGCCACCACCTCTTCGCCGTCATGGGTCGAGATCGCCGCCCAGGTCGGGCGGCTGCCGATCTGACGCCGCAGCGTCGACAGCACCCTTTCGTCGACCGGCGGCGGATTGGTATCGACCTTGAGATTGCCCGACACGGTAACCGGCCTCGCGCCGAGCGAGCGGAAGCGTTCACCGTCGACATCGGACTGGGCGACGACATGAGCGAGATTCTCGAACAAGGCCTCGGCGATGTTGGCGCGTTTCTTCCAGGAGGTGAAGGAGCGGTCGGACAGCCGGCCATTGACCAGCACCTGGGGCACGCGCCGTGCCCCAAGTTCCAGGATGGTCATCGGCCAAATCTCCGATTCGGCGATGATCGCAAGATCCGGACGCCAGTGGTCGAGAAAACGGCTGACTGCCGGCTTGAGGTCGAGCGGCACATATTGGTGGATGATGCGGTCGCCGAGCCTCTCGTCGGCGACCTGGGCCGAGGTGACCGTCCCGGTCGTCAAGACGATGTTGACGCCATAGTCGAGAATGCTCTCGACCAGCGGCACGACGGCGATGGTCTCGCCGACGCTGGCCGCATGGATCCAGATCACCGGACCGTCCGGACGCGCGCGCCCGGCGACGCCGTAGCGCTCGCGGCTGCGGCTGCGGTCTTCCTTGCCCTGCGAGGTGCGCCAGGCAACATAAGGTCCGATCACCGGATAGATGGCCGCACCGGCGAAACGATACGCCGTCAAGAAGGCACGCGCCCAGCGCACGCTCATTGCTTGATATCCACGAGGCGATAGGCCTCGGCGGTCGCCGCATTGAGCGCGACGGTAAGTTCGAGGCGCTTGCGTTCCATCTCGGCATCGTCGGCGGCAGCGGGCACGAAGATAGGCGTGCCGATGACGATGGACGAGCGGCCGAACGGCAGGTTGATGGTGGTCTTGTCCCAGCTCTTCTCCAGCACCTTGCGGCGGCTGGTGGTGATGGCGACAGGCAGCAGCGGCCGGCCAGAGAGGCGCGCCAGAAGAACGATGCCAAGCCCCGCGTCGCGCGGCGTGCCGTGGGGAATGTCAGCAATCATGGCGACGTTCTTGCCGGTGGCGAGCGACTTTTTCAGGGCAATCAACGCCTTGGCACCGCCCTTATCGAGATGTTTGGTGCTTTCGCGGCCGCCGGAACCGCGCACCGCCTCGATGCCAAATTTCTCCAGCATCAGCGCGTTGAGCTCGGCATCGGCACTGCGCGACACCATGGCGACCAGCGGCTTGCGCTTGGGGTAATAGGCCGGCGTCAACAGATGCTGCCCGTGCCAGAGTGCGATGATGCCGGGTTCGAATTCAGCATAGGCGCCGCCCGAGAATTGCGCCGATCCTTCGACCAAGCGGTTGGTCAGGCGCACCAGACGCACGAACTGGGCGAGCAGGCCGACAATGATATTCTTGACGAATCGCGACTGTGCCAGCGGTTGGCGAATCCGGCGCCAGAAAGCCTTGGTGGCACGGCTGCCGCCACGGCTCGCAGGGGCGGCCTCGTTGGCCGGCCCTTTGACCGCTTCATGATCCATCGAAGTCAACCGGCAGCCTTGCTGTCTGGGTCGAGCAGCCGATGCAGGTGAACGACGAAGTAACGCATATGGGCATTGTCCACGCTGGCCTGCGCCTTGGCTTTCCACGCGGTATGCGCGGACTGGTAATCCGGAAAGATACCGACAATGTCGAGCCCGTCGAGATCGCGGAATTCGGTTCCGCCGAGCTTCTTCAGTTCGCCGCCGAACACCAGGTGCAAAAGCTGCTTCTTTCCGTCTTCCGCGGCCATGTCGGTCCTTCACATATTGTGAGTTTGTGACAGGTCTAGACCAAAGCCGCCGACTTTGGAACCTTCGATCACGCTTCCGTACCGGCAATCACACCGGCAAGCACGGCCAGTAGTTCGCTGCTGCCGGCGGCCAATGCGCCGTGACGGATGATTTCGCCGGCATAAAGCGGCGCGCGACCATGCCGGTCGAGCAAGGCGCCACCGGCCTCGCGCAGGATGAGGTCTGCCGCGGCAATGTCCCAGTCATGCGCATTGGGCTTGACGAAGCTCGCATCGAGCGTGCCGGCGGCAATCATGGCCAACCGGTAGGCCAGCGAGGGAATGTGGGACACGCGCTGCATCCGGCTTTGCCATTCGGCCGGCATCTGGTCGAGCAAGAGCTTCGGCCCGCCAATTTCGACCATCGCCGCCGGGCGGCGCACGGCGATGCGCTGGCCGTTCAGGAACGCGCCCTGCCCGGGCAGCGCCCAATAGGTCTCGTCCCTGGCCGGGCATTCGAGCACGCCGGCAAGCGTGCGGCCATTCTCGACCACCGCGACGCTGACGCACCAGGAGCGAAGGCCCTCGAGGAAGCCGCGCGTGCCGTCGATGGGATCGACGACGAAGGTGCGGCGTGCAGAAAGCCTGACCGGATCGTCGGCTGTCTCCTCAGACAGCCAGCCATAATCGGGTCGGGCGGCAAGCAACGTCTCGCGCAAATAGGCATCGGCGGCGTGGTCGGCCTCGCTGACCGGCGACGTCCCCTCCTTCATCCACACTTGCGGGTTTTTGCCGAAATAGCGCATGGCGATGAGACCAGCCTCGCGGGCGGCTTCGCGCAGCACGGCCAAGTCTTCAGAGGCCCCGGCTGACAGGGCCTGGTCACGCACCGGCAAGGGTCATGCCTTCGATGAGAAGTGTCGGCGCCGCGGTGCCGAAATTGCGGTCGAGATCGCTGGCCGGAACCATGTTGAGGAACATGGTCTTCAGATTGGAGGCGATGGTCACTTCGGCAACGGGATAGGCAAGTTCGCCGTTCTCGATCCAGAAGCCGGAGGCGCCACGGCTGTATTCGCCGGTCACCATGTCGACGCCCTGGCCGAACACTTCGGTGACGTAGAAGCCCGATACCAGTGACTTGATCAGGTCCTCCGGCGACCTTTCACCTGGTTCGATGGCAAGATTGGTCGATGACGGCGAGACCGAGGAGCCGCTGCGCGATCCCCGGCCATTGGTGGTCAGCCCCAATTCGCGTGCGGCCGAGGTCGACAGGAACCAGTGGTTCAGCACGCCTTTTTCGACCATGAGCAGCTTTTCGCCCTCGATGCCTTCGCCGTCGAACGGGCGCGAGGCCTGGCCACGGCGGCGCAGCGGCTCGTCGGTCACGGTGATCGCCGCCGAGGCCACCTGCTTGCCCATCATGTCGCGCAGAAAGCTGGTCTTGCGCGCCACCGAGGCGCCGTTGATGGCGCCGGCGAGATGGCCGGCAATGCCGCGCGCGACGCGCGGGTCGAACACCACGTTGACCGGCCCGGTCGCCGCCTTGCGCGCGCCGAGCCGCCGCACGGCGCGTTCGCCGGCCTTGCGGCCGATCGTCTCCGGCGCGTCGAGATCGGAAAAATGCTGGTGCGAGGAATATTCATAGTCGCGCTCCATGCCGGTGCCCTCGCCGGCGATGACGCTTGCCGAGCGCGAAAAGCGCGACGCGACATAGTGGCCGACAAAGCCGTTCGAGGTGGCCAGAACCAGCCCGCCCAGACCGGCGCTGGCGCCGCTGCCGGCGGAATTGGTGACGCCCTTGACGGCAAGCGCCGCAGCCTCCGCGGCCAATGCCGCTTCCTTCAGCTGGTCGGTCGAAACCTCGGTGGCGTCGAACAGATCGAGGTCGCGCGGCGTGCCAACCAGGAGAGCCGGATCGGCGAGGCCCTGATAGGGATCCTCTGGCGACACCTTCGCCATGGCAACCGCGCGCTCGGCCAGCGCCTTCGGGTCGGACGCCGCCGTCGCCGAGACGCTCGCCACCCGCTTGCCGACGAAGACGCGCAAAGAGACATCGTCGCCCTCGGAGGCCTCGGTGCTCTCCACCTTGCCGAGCCGCACCGACACGCCGGCCGAACGGCCGCGCACCGCAACCGCGTCGGCGGCATCGGCGCCGGCGCGTTTGGCAGCCTCGACCAGGGCCGCGACGCGGTCGGTCAGTTTGGCTGCGTCGAGCGTATCGGTCATGCGCATGATCCTGTTTTTTTCAGCAGGCTTTGGGAGCAGCCGCTGGTGCACCATCTATTGTTCCACTGCCGCTTGTGCAATGGGAGAAGCGGCAATCAAGATGCATTAGCAGCCTGTTTGGAGCATTCGCCATGACGCCGTTCCACCTCGCCTTTCCGGTCCGTGATCTCGATGAAACCCGCGCTTTCTATGGCGAGGTGCTTGGCTGCGCCATCGGGCGCTCGTCGGCGACCTGGGTCGATTTCGATCTTTTCGGCCACCAGATGTCGGCGCATTTGCGGCCGCAGGTGGCAGAGGCTCCCAGCGACGGCAAGGTCGACGGCATCGTCGTGCCAATCCCGCATTTCGGCGCGGTGCTACTGATGGACGAATGGCAGCGGCTCGCTGCACGGCTGGAGGCGCGTCCCGACATCGACTGGCTCGAACGGCCGATGGTGCGCTTCAAGGGCGAACCCGGCGAACAGGCAACGCTGTTCATCCGCGACCCCTCAGGCAACGCGCTGGAATTCAAGGGCTTTCGCTCGCTGGAGCAGATTTTCGCGCATTGAGCTACGGGTTGGCCACCGGCGTCCAGATCACGTCCTCGATTTTCTGCGCGCCGGTCGCCAGCATCGCCAGCCGGTCGAAACCAAGCGCTGAACCGCTGGCCTGCGGCATGATGGTCAGCGCGTCGAGAAAATCCTCGTCGAGAGGATAGCGCTCGCCATAGACGCGCTCCTTCTCGTCCATCTCGGCGGCAAAGCGCCGGCGCTGCTCCACCGGGTCGGTCAGTTCACCGAAGGCGTTGGCGAGTTCGACGCCGCAGCAATAGAGCTCGAAGCGCTCGGCAACCCTGGGGTCGTCGGCGCTCGGCCTTGCAAGGGCAGCTTCCGAAATCGGATAGCCGTAAAGAATGGTGGCACGCCCCTGCCCCAGTGCCGGCTCGACTTTTTCCACCATCACCCGGCTGAACAGATCGGCCCAGTTGTCGTCCGGCGCGGTGCGCAATCCGGCCTTAACCAGGGCGTCATGCAGCGCCGCACGGTCGGTGCCGCCGTCCGTTGCCACGGTGGCCAAAAGGTCGATGCCGGCATGGCGCGTGAAGGCATCGGCGACGCTCAGCCGCTCCGGCTCGGCGAATGGGTCGCAATCACGACCGCGGAAGCTGAAGCGCGTGGCCCCTGCCCGCTCGGCCGCCAGCGCCAGCAGTTCAGCGCAGTCGCGCATCAGGCTCTCATAGGTTTCACCAACGCGGTACCATTCGAGCATGGTGAACTCGGGATGGTGCAAGGGGCCGCGCTCGCGGTTGCGATAGACTGCTCCAAGGCTGAAGATGCGCCGCTCGCCGGCGGCAAGCAGCTTCTTGCAGGCGAATTCCGGCGAGGTGTGGAGGTAGAGAGGCTGGCGCGACCCGTCCGCACCGATCGCCTCGGTGGCAAAAGCCGACAGATGCGCCTCGTTGCCGGGCGAGACTTGCAGCGCCGATGTCTCGACCTCGATGAAATCGCGACGGGCAAACCAGTCGCGCATGGTGGCCGTTATGGCGTTGCGTAGGATCAGCCGCGGCCGGCGGTCGGCATGAACATGCGGCGTCCACCAGGGCGAAGCGGCGGTCATGAGCAGCGGATTTGCACGGAGGACTGGCGGATGCGGCCAAGATGCGCTAGGGCGACGGCTTCCGCAGCCGAATTGCGCCGAACACATGTTTCAGGCCAACAAACTTTAGCAGGACAGAAAACCGTGGTGAAAGTCATCGCCAGTTCGCTCCGCAAGGGCAATGTCGTCGACAAGGACGGCAAGCTTTATGTGATCCTCTTTGCCGAAAACATCCACCCAGGCAAGGGCACGCCGGTGACGCAGCTCGACATGCGCCGCATCGGCGACGGGGTGAAGGTTTCGGAGCGCTACCGCACCACCGAGCAGGTCGAGCGTGCCTATGTCGAAGAGCGCGAGCACACCTTCCTCTATCGCGACGGCGAAGGTTTTCATTTCATGAACCCGGAAAGCTACGACCAGGTGGCGGTGTCGGAAGCCGTGGTCGGCGACATGGCGCCATACCTGCTGGAAGGCATGGCCGTTCAGGTGTCACAGTTCAATGGCATTGCCATTTCGCTGGTGCTGCCGCAGCGCGCCACCTTCGAAGTGGTCGAGACCGAGCCGACGACCAAGGGCCAGACGGCCTCGTCGTCCTACAAGCCGGCCGTGCTGTCCAACGGCGTGCGCACGCTGGTGCCGCCGCACATCGCCCCCGGCACGCGCGTGGTGGTGATGACGGCTGATGGCGCCTATGTGGAACGCGCCAAGGACTGAGAAAGAAACATCCGGCTACGGACGCGCGTAAAACTGTTTACGGCGTCCGTCCCTGACCTAGCGCGACCGAAGCTTTCTGGTGCTCGGATGCGATGAGCATTTCGACGAAAGCGGTCACCTTGCGCGGCCGGAAGCGCGCCGCCGGATAGACGGTATGGATGCCTCCGGAAGGCAGCGACCATTCCTTGAGGATGTGGATCAGCCGCCCCGATACCAGCTCGTCGGCCACCGAGAAATCCGGCAGGATCGCAAGACCGCCCCCGGCTCGAACGGCCTCGAGCACCCCTGGCGTGGTGTCGATGGCTATTCTCGCCTGCATGCGAACCGCGCGCCGCTCGAAGTCGCCGCGCGAGAATTGCCACAGCAGCGGTTCGCGCAGCGCCATGTTGGCGACGAACGGCAGCTTCGCAAGATCGTCGGGATCGAGGACCGCCGCGATCTGGTCGCTAAACTCAGGTGCGGCGACCAACAATTGCCGGAAGGAACCGATCCTGCGCGCCTGGAGCGTGGAATCCGTGAGCCAGCCGACGCGAACCGCCATGTCGATCTTGCCGGATGTGAGATCGATCGTGTGGTCGCTCAGCGTCTGCTCCACGCGGCAGGCGGGATAGCGCGCCGCAAAGGCGGCGACGACCGGAGCGACCACTGCGGTGCCATAGTCGTTGGGCGCGGTTATCCGTAAGGTCCCGGTCGGCTCGGTGGCGGCCTGGGCAAGTTCGTCGAAGGCGTCCTCCGCCTCGCGCAAAATCATCACGCAACGGGCGTGAAACATGATGCCGGCCTCGGTCGGATGGACGCGTCGGGTCGTACGGACGAGAAGGCTTGCCCCGACATCTCGTTCAAGCTGTGCCACCTGATGGCTTACCACGGCCTTGGTGATGCCGAGCCGCTCCGCCGCGCGGGTGAACGATCCGGTGTCAACGACCGCGGCGAAATAGGCCAATCGATTGAGATTCATGGATTTCACTCAAGCTCGCCAATTGTCAAATAATAACATACATTCTGTCGTATCTGTCGATCTTCTTCAACCAATCTTCATCTGCCATATCTGGTGCCAGAGGGCCCCCGATATGACCGCAGCCACCCGCATCACCTATCTCTTCGACCCGCTTTGCGGCTGGTGCTATGGCGCCTCCGCGGCACTCGAAAAGCTTGTCGCCAGGCCGGACTTCGCCGTCGAACTGGCGCCGACAGGTCTTTTCGCCGGCGCCGGCGCCCGGCCGATGGATGACGGGTTCGCCACCTATGCCTGGATGAATGACCAGCGTATTTCCCGCTTGAGCGGCCAGCCCTTCAGCGAAGCCTATCGGCACGGCGTGCTTGGCGACCGTACGCGCCTTTTCGACTCCGGCCCGGCGACGCTGGCGCTCACTGCCGTCGCCAGCACTGCGCCAGACCGGGAGTTCGAAGCGCAGAAAGCCATTCAGCGGGCGCGCTATGTTGATGGCCGCGACATCACCGATATTGCCGTCCTCTCCGATGTGCTGCGCGCGCTCGGCCTGCGGGAGGCCGCCGAACGCCTGGCAGCGTCCGATGCCGATCTGATTGCCGCCTATCGCCAGCGCATCGGGGCCGCGCGCGCAGACATGCGCCGCTTTGGCGCCGATGGCGTGCCGGCCCTGATCGAGGGTGTCGGAGCAAGCCGCCGCCTTGTGCCCGGCAATGCGCTTTACGGCAGCCATGACGTTCTGGCCGGCAGGCTGCAGGGCCTGAGCCTGGCCACCAGCTGAACTCACACCCTCAACCACCACCAAGGAGACAGTCATGTTCACACGGAGAACCATCATGAAAACGACCCTCGCCGCCGGTGCCGCCGCAGTCTTCGCTCCCGCAGGGCTTGGCCATGCCGCCGCAGGACTGTCCTGGAAGCATTTTCCCGCCGGGGAAAACGGCTTCTTCCGCGCCCCGGTGCTGATTTCCGGAGCCACTGAAGCCGTGCTGATCGACGGCGGCTTCACATTTCCCGATGGCAAGGCTTTGGCCGAGGCGATCAAGGCGACGGGCAAGAAGCTCACCACCATCTATGTCAGCCAGTCCGACCCGGACTATTACTTCAGCCTCAAGCCTATCCAGGAGGCTTTCCCCGACGCGCGCGTGATCGCCGCCTCGGAGACGGTGGCCGCCATCAAAGGCAGCATCGACAAGAAGCTCGCCGTATGGGGTCCGCAGCTCAAGGAGAACGGTCCGCAGACGCTCGCCGATGTCGTCATCCCGGAGGTCTTCGACGAAAAGACGCTCAGCGTCGATGGCGAGACCATTGAAATCGTCAATGCCGAAGGCCTCGCCAACCGGCGCTATCTGTTCGTGCCGTCGCTGAACGCGGTGTTCGGCGGCGTGATGATCTTTGCGGGCGTGCATGTGTGGACCGCCGACACGCCGACCAAGGAACAGCGTGCGGCATGGATTGCCAATCTCGAGAAAATCGCAGCACGCAAGCCGGCGATCGTGGTTGCCGGCCACATGACACCGCAATCTCCTGCCGACCTCTCTGGCGTCGAGCACACAAGGGCCTACCTCATTGCTTTCGAGGAAGAGCTGGCCAAGGCCAAGGACGCAGCCGCGCTCAAGAGCGCCATGGAAGCCCGCTTCCCCGGCCTCGGCATGGGGGTCGCGCTCGACATCGGTTCCAAGGTTGCCACCGGCGAAATGAAGTGGGGCTGATAGGCGCCAATCTGGACTGATCCGTGCCAGCAGGCACCAATGGCTAAGCCGAGGCAAATATCCGCGCGGTGCGGAGAGCCTCGGCTGAAGCTGGTTTCCGCTTTGGTGCCCTAGATTTTCAGGTGCTGCAGCACCCGGGCCGCCGTTCCCTCCGTCACCTCGCCGGCATCGTCGACGCGGCCGAGCTTCAGCACCGCCCAGCTGTCGGCTATGCCGAGCGCGAAGGGCAGGTTCTGCTCGACGATCAGGATCGTCGTGCCGTTGGCCCTGCGTTCTTCCCTGAGAGCCGTGGCGATACGTTCGACGACGGAGGGCTGCAGACCCTCCGAAATCTCGTCGATCAAAAGCAGCTTCGGCTGCAGCATCAGCGCACGGCCGAGGATCAGCATCTTCTGCTCGCCGCCGGACAGCGTTCCGGCGCGTTGCGACAGGCGCTCCCGCAGAAACGGAAAATGCCCGTAGACCCGCTCCACCGCTTGCGCGAAGCCGCGATCCGAACGCAGGGCGAGCCGCAGATTGTCACGCACGCTGAGATCCTGAAACAGGGCCTGCTCCTGTGGCGCATAGCCGACGCCCGATGAAATCAGAGAGGCCTGGGAAACCCCTGAGATCGACGCGCCATCAAGGCGGATGTCGCCCGAACGCAGCGCCACGAAGCCGAGAATGGTTTTGAGCACCGTCGTCTTGCCCATGCCATTCTTGCCCATCAGGGCAAAAATCTGCCCGGGCGCGATGGAAAGCGACAGCGCCTCGATGACGGCGACCGGCCCATAGCCGCTCGAAACGTTCGACAGCGAGAGTTTCGGCACGGTGGTTCTGGCCTCTCTGGTCTCAAGCATGGGCGGCTCCCGAATAGATCGTCCTGACCGTTTCGGAATCGACCACCTCGGCGACGCTGCCGTCGAGGACAAGCTTGCCCTGGTGGAGAACAACGATCCTGGTCGAGATGTCGCGGACGAAATCGAGATCGTGCTCGACCAGGATGGCGGCGAAGCCGAGCTCGCCGGTCAGTTTCTGCAGCGTGGCGCCGATGGTGGTGCGCTCGACCTTGGTCAGTCCGGCCGTCGGCTCGTCGAGCAGGATGAGTTTCGGCTCGAGCGCAACGACCATGGCGAGTTCGAGGCTCTGCTTCTGTCCATGCGACAAGAGCGACACCGGCTGACCGAGCATGCGATCGAGGCCGGTGGAGTGCAAGATGTCAGCGGCCGCTACCGGCAGTCCAAGCGTGGCGGAGCGGCGCAGCAGGCTCGGTGCCTGGCGCGAGGCGCGTGCCATACGCAGGCAGTCGGCGACGGTCAGGCTGTCGAAGACGCTCGCCACCTGGAATTTTCGGCCGACGCCGAGCGCCACGATTTCGTCCGGTGTCATGCCGTCGATGTCCTGGCCGGCGATGCTGACGCTTCCGGTGGTGGCTTCGGTGCCGTCGCTGAGACACCGCATCAGCGTCGTCTTGCCGGCGCCATTGGGGCCGACGAGGCTGACCAGTTCGCCGGGGCGCACGTCGAGGTCTATGCCTTGCAAAACCTGCAAGCTGCCGAAGGATTTGCCGAGGCCGCTGACGGAGAGCACGCGGTTGTCGCCGGCGCTGCCGTTCCCGGCCGTCTCGACGGTGACGGCCGGGCTGCCGGCGGCGTTGGTCTGCTGTGCATTGCGACGCGGCAGGGCCATTCTGGCCAGTTGCGCCAGCCCGTTCGGCAACAGGATGATCATGACCACGAACAGGGTTCCGACGATCAGGTTCCACAGGAAGGGCAGATCGCCGGACAGCTGGGCACTGAGATAGTCGATGCCGATCGCGCCCATGACCGGCCCGATGATGGTGCCGCGACCGCCAAGGGCGGTCCAGATGACGATCTCGGTGCCGAAGACGAAACCGGTGTTTTCCGGCGCCACCACGCCCGACGCATTGGCATAGAGGAAGCCGGCAATGCCGGCGACGCCGGCCAGCAGCGCCGTAAGCACAATCTTGAGGCGCTGCGGATCGAGGCCGAGATAGGCGCAGCGCGCTTCATTGTCGCGAATGGCGACGAGCAGCTTGCCGGCATCGGAGCGGGTGAAGACCAGGGCGACGACTGTGGTGACAAGCAGGCAGATGCCGGTCAACCGGAAATAGCCCGGCAGGCCGAGCGGCAGGCCGGAATAGCCGACCAGCCCGCTGCTCGATCCGGTCCACACACCGCCCGAAAACACCAATTGCGTCACCACGATCGGCACCACCAGCGAGATCACCGTCGCATAGAGCGGTGTCGAGCCATGGCCGAACGACAGCCAGCCGACGAAACCGCCGAGCAGCACAGGCACGAGGATCGCCAGGGCCAGCGCCAATGCCAGAAGGGCGGGCGTCGAGCCGAGATGGCTGAGCACCATGGCACTGGCATAGGCGCCGGTGCCGAAGAACGCCGCCTGGCCGAAGGTCAAGATGCCGGTGTAGCCCCACAGAATGTCGACGGTCACCGCCAGCATGGCGTAGATCATCGAGCGGGTCAGCACGTTGAGCGTAAAGCGATCGAAGAGCGCCGGCCCGATGACGACGACGACCGCGGTCGCAAGCGCAAGGGCTGCAAACAGCCAGACCCTCGGTGGGATGGAACGGTTTTCAGGCACGAGCAAATCCCTTCGGGCTTATGCGCAACACCAGGGCGCACAGGACCGCCACCGTGATGCCGCCGAGAATGGGGCTGACGAAGGTGCTGACCAGAACCTGGGCGCCGCCGAAGACGAGGCAGGCGATGGCCAGCGTCGAGAAGGACGATCCGGCGACCATGACCAGCATGAACGAGCCGATCAGCCAGGCGACGCCCATGTTCGGATCGACGCTGGTCAGCGGCGTCAGCAGCACGCCGGCGAGTGCCGCCAGCCCGGTGCCGACCATGAAGGTGGCCAGCCGCACACGGGCGGTGTCGATGCCGAGCGCGCGCGCCAGCATCTCGTTCATGATCACCGCTTGCGCCGACAGGCCGAGCCGCGTGCCTTCGAGCAGGAAGGTGAAGGCAAGCCCGATGACCAGCGCTGCGGCCACAGCGAACAGCCGGTAGAGCGAATAGCCGACGCCAAAGACATCGACGGTGCCCGACAGCAGATTGGCAGTGAACTGTACGTCGCGCCCGAACCACAGCGTGATCAGCTGGCCGATGACGATGCCCAGCCCCCAGGTGGCCAGGATGGCGTCGAGCGGCCGGCGATAGAGCGGCCGCACGATCACCAGTTCGGTGATGCCGCCAAGGATTGCGCCGACGGCAAAGGCAATCGGCAGCGCTGCCCAGGGATTGAGCCCGAGGCCGGCCGTCGCCACCGCGCAATAGGCGCCGATGGTCAGCCAGGCACCGTGCGCGAAATTGATGATCTTCAGCACACCGAAGATCGCAAGCAGGCCGGCGGCAACGATGAACAGGATCGCCGCCGTCGTCACCATGTCCAGGAGAAGCGTCATGGCAGGTCCCCGATGATGTGGAACGGGGCGGCACGGAGCCGCCCCGTTGCGAACAGAGGCGCGATTACAGGTTCGGGCACTGTTGCCCGGGGTCGACGCCTTCGAATTTGTCGACGACGGTCACCGAGCCATCCGCCTTCACCTGGCCGAGATACATGGTCAGCGGAGCATGGTGCTGCTTGCTCATCGAGACCGTGCCGCGCGGGCCGACGAAGGATACCTCGGCAAGTGCCGCGAGCACAGCGGCGGTGTCGGTCGACCCGGCTTTCTCGACCGCGGCCTTGTAGAGGTAGATGCCTTCATATTCAGGCACTGAGAGGTCGTTGGGGGTGCGCAGCTCGGCGCCGTACTTCTTCTCAATCGCGGCAAGGAAGGCCTTGTTGGCGTCGCTGCCGATGCTGGTCACATAGGACGCGGAAATGAAGATGCCGGCAGCATCCGCGCCCATGCTCTTGGCGGTCCCTTCGTCGACGGCGAGGTTGCCATAGGGGATCGTAACGCCGGCGCCGCGCAACTGCTTGGTCAAGGTGACGTTGGGTGCCCCGCCGGCGGTCGAGGTGATCACCGCATCGGCGCCGGAGCTCTTCAGGTTGGAGATGATCGCCGTCCAGTCGCTGCCTTCCATCGGCAGATATTCTTCGCCGACGACACTGGCACCAGACTTCTCGATATAGGCCTTAGCGAATTCGAGCATGCCGCGGCCGAAGGCGTAATCGGAGCCGATCAGGAAGAACTTCTTGGCGCCTTGCGTCTTGGTGAAATTGTCGACGATCGGCGGCACCTGCTGCTCCGGCACCCAGGCATTGACGAACAGGTTGGCGTTGCAGGATTTGCCCTCGTAGAACGAGGTGTAGATGTAGGGGATGTCGCCCTTCGAGATGATCGGCAGGCCGGCATTGCGGGCAGCGCTTGTCTCCATGGTGATGACGGCGTTGACCTCCTTCTGGAAGACCAGCGAATCGAAGGCCTTCTGCGCACCCGCCGCACCCGAGGCATCGTCGGCGATCTCCAGCGCAAGCTGGCGTCCGAGCACGCCGCCGGCGGCGTTGATTTCGGCGACCGCGAGTTCCGCCGATTGCACCACCGACGGCGCGACGACGCTGTTGGCGCCGGAAAGGCCGACCGGGATGCCGATCTTGATCGGACCGTCCGCGGCGAAGGCGGCGCTGGTCAGGGCGGCGCTGGCGAATGCGAGGATCACTGCTCTGGTCTTCATGGTATTCCCCTTTCTCTGGTTGATCTTACCGGGTGGTGCCGGCTTCTTCTTGGTTATCCGTAGACGTCACTGCGGCGATCGCCGATGGCGTCGTTGCGCTCGCTCAGCGCGCGCGCCCTGGCGACCTCGCCGAGGTTGATCGTGGCGATGAGGATCTCCTCGTCGGCTTCGCTGGCCGGCCCGGCGATCGGCCAGCCGGTCGGGCCGACGATCAGGCTCCTGCCGACAAAGGGCTGGCCGCGCTCAATGCCGACGCGGTCGGCGCAGGCGATGTAGATGCCGTTGCTGTGGGCGGCGGCCTTGTGCAGGATGTTGGCCATCGGCTCCGGGTGGTCGCCCTGAGCGGGCATCGGCACCCAGTTGGTCGGCACGCAGACCAGCTCGGCGCCCTTCAGCGCCAGCTGCCGATAGGTCTCCGGGAACCAGCCGTCATAACAGATCGCCACGCCGATCCGGCCGATCGCGGTATCGAACACCGGCAGGCCGAGATTGCCCGGCTGAAAGTAGAGTTTTTCGCGGTTCCACAAATGCAGCTTGCGATAGGTGCCGATGGGACCCGATGGGCCGCACAACATGGCTGCGTTGAAGAACCGGTCGCCATCGCGCTCGGCAAGGCCGCAGACGATGTGGAGGCCGAGTTCGCTGGCCAGCGAGCACAGCAGCGCGGCACTGCGTCCCTCCGGGATGGGCGCTGCGAGTTCGGCGAGCTCTTCCCGGCTGTCGAAGACATAGCCGCTGTCGGCGAGTTCCGGCAGCACCACAACCGATGCGCCGAGACCGGCGGCCTGGCGGATCAGCCGCTCCATCGATCTGAGATTCTTGTCCAGGCGGCCGATCGCCGGTTGGAACTGGATGCAGGCCAGACGGAGGTCCGTGGATGCTGTCGCCAATAGTGCCAAAGCCTGTCTCCAAACGCAAAAAACCCCTGGGCGCGGAAGTCATCCGCGAGCCAAGGGCTACATAGCCATCAATGTGAAACGGCATTCCTGCCGAAGAGCAAACCTGCTCGTGCTTTAAGAAGTTGCACAGCCGGGAGATCGCGTCAAGGGCCAAAGATCCCGGCAGCAACCGCCGTTGTAAAGGTTGACTTATAGAAGCAAAATCAGATGGTTATAACGGACTTCTGCTGCGACTCACCGTTGACGCCCTATCGATCGTTCGGCTGTTTCTGATTGCCCTGCGCGGAAATCCCGAAGCCGAAAGTACGCATCGCTTCCTGCGCCGCGAGGATGCCATCGGCCACCGAAACCAGTGCGACGCGCTTCGATGTCGCCTGGTCACGGATCAATTTGTAGGCGGTCTCCTCGTCGACGCCGTTCATCTCGACCAGCACCTTGACCGCCTTCTCGATCGTGCGCCGACCTTTCAGCGTATCCTCGAGTTTGCGCACCTTGTTGGCGAGCCGCCCTTCGTAGCCGTAGCGGTAGCGGGCCAGCGCAAATTGCGTCAGCACGCCCAGTTGCCGCAGCGGCTTGGTGATGACGCCATGGGCGTTGAGGTCGATGATCGCCTTGATCGAGGTCGGGCTTTCATAGGTGACGATGGCGACCACGGCGGCGCTGGCGCCTTCGATTAGCGACACCATCGCGTCTGTCGGCGCTTCGCCCACCTGCACGAACACCGTATCGATGTCGCCGGGGATCGATGCCGGTGGCGGCCACGCGGCCCGAACCTCGCAGCCGAGGCGCCGCAAGTGATCGACCAGGGCTGCGCCATCCTCGTCCTTCGGATGGATGACCAGGATCTTCGCTTGCCGCAGGTCGTTGAGGATGCGTTTGAGCGTCGCCGTCATTACAGCCACGGCTCCTCAAAATGGGTCGCGGCGAGATAAGGGTCTGGCCGGATCGGCGCCTGCGATTGCCAGGCGATGTCGAACTGGCCGCTGGCGTTGGCGATGCCGATGCGCGGTGTCGACCAGACGTGACGGTTCTCCTGGTCGAACATCATCCGTCCCTCGGGCGACGCATAGTCGACTTCCAGCGCTGCCTGGCCGAGGCGGAATGTGTCGAGGGTTCCCGCCTTTTCCAGTGCGCGGGCGAACAGATGTACCTGCGTATACGCCGTCTGCGACCACATGGTTGCTGTCGTGCGGTCGCCAAAGCGGCGGGCGAGGTCACCGACAAAGCGCTGGTTCTCGTCGCTGTCGACGCTCGCAAGATAAGGGGCGGCCAGCACATGGCCGGTGCAGTGCTCGGCGCCGATCACCCGGATCTCGCCTTCGGCGAGCGTCAGGCTGGCGATCGGCCGCTTTGTCCGGTCGATGCCTGCCTCGGCATAGACTCTGTAAAGGATTTGCGCGCTGCGTCCGATTACCGTCGAGAACACTGCGTCCGGCGCGGCCTTCTCGATGTCGGCCATCAGCCGGCGGATCCGGCGTTCGTCGGCATCGAGCGGCACATATTGTTCCTCGACGATGGTGCCGCCCTTGCATTCCAGGAGGTCGCGCATCACCCGGTTGGATTCATGCGGGTAAATATAGTCGGACCCAGCCATGAACACGCGCGGCCCGTAGCGCTGCAGGATGAAGTCGGCGAGCGCGAAGGTGTTCTGGTTGAGCGTGGCGCCGGTGTAGAGGACGTTCTCGGAATATTCGAAACCCTCGTAGATCGAGGGATACCAGAGCAAACCATTGTAGCGCTCGACGATGGGCAGCACGGCCTTGCGGCTGCCCGACATCGAACAGCCGAAGATGACGTTGACATCGTCCTCGGTCAGAAGCTTGCGGGCCAGCGACCGAAACGCCTCATGGTCGCTGCCCGGGTCGTAGGCTATGGGCTCGATCTGTCGCCCCAGAACGCCACCGCCGGCATTGATCTCCTCGATGGCGAGCGCCGTCCCGTAGAAATGCTCGCTTTCGGTGACCGAGGTGATGCCGCTGCGCGAAAAAAGGATGCCGACACGCCATGTCTGGGCTGTTCCGGTCACGGCAATCCTCCCCTGCGCTTTTCCGGCAAAGGCCTATTGCACGCGGGGCGTCATGGCAATCGTCATGAGGCGCCAAGGTGCTGGCGGCGTTCGCGCTTACAGCTGCCTGTCGGCCTCGTCATCAGCTGCATTGCCTTCTGCGGCCGCCCGCTGGATAGTCCTGCCGATGTTGCAGACCCTAGCGACTCACTGGCCTCAGATCCTGATGATCATTCCGATGGTGATGGCGACCATCGGCATCGTCCACGCCATCATGACGAAGGAGGATGTCCGCGCGGCCACGGGCTGGGTGGGCGTCATGCTGTTGTCGCCGTTCCTTGGCGCGATCATCTACGCCGTGGCCGGCATCAACCGGATCCGTCGCGCAACGATCAGCGCACAGCGGCTGCTCGCCCGTGAGGCCGCTTCCGCAAGACGCGACGGCGACATTGCCGCGGAAAACCTCATTGCCGAGCGCTATGGCCTGCGGTTCACCGGACTGAAGACGTTGGGCGACAGGGTGGCGCGGCGCGCCCTGACGTCGGGAAATGCAATTGCGATCTTGAAGACCGGCGACGAGGCCTATGCCGCGATGCGCCGGGCGATCGACGGCGCGGAGCGCAGCATCTTTCTCGAGACCTACATCTTCGACAATGACGAGGTCGGGCGGCTGTTCGTCGAATCGCTGGCCGGTGCGGTCAAACGGGGTGTCAGCGTTCGCGTGCTGATCGATGCGGTAGGCGTCCGCTACTCAGTCCCCAGTATCCTGGCGCATCTCAGAGACGCAAATATCGCCGTCGACCTGTTCAATGGCAACATCGTCATGGGTCTGCGTCTTCCCTATGCAAACTTGCGAACGCACAGGAAGATCCTGATCGTCGATGGCACGGTCGCCTTTACCGGAGGAATGAACATCCGAAAGGGATTTTCGGCCGAGTTCGCAGGGTCCGCCAGCTCGGTGGATACGCATTTCCAGGTGACCGGACCGGTGGTGGCCGACCTGTTTTCGGTTGCCGCCGAAGATTGGCGCTTTGCCGGCAACGAGGCGCTCAAGGGCGACGACTGGCAGGTGGACGAGCCCTCGCCGCCTGCTGGCCAGCCGATGCTGGTGCGGGCGGTGGCGTCGGGGCCGGATGCCAGCATCGAGACCAACCACAAACTGCTGATGGGGGCATTTTCGGTCGCCCGCAAATCGATCCGCATCATGTCGCCCTATTTCCTGCCGGATCGGGAGCTGATCAGCGCGCTGACCACGGCGGCCCGGCGCGGCGTCGAGATCGACATCGTCGTGCCGGCGGTGAACAATCTCTTCCTTGTCGATCGCGCGATGACGGCGCAATTTGACCAGGTGCTGAAGCACTATTGCCGTGTATGGCGCCACACCGGGGCGTTCGACCATTCGAAGCTGTTGTCGGTCGATGGCGTGTGGGCCTATGTCGGCTCCTCCAACCTCGATGCCCGCTCGCTCAGGCTGAATTTCGAGATCGACATGGAGGTGCTGGATGCAGGCTTTGCCGCCGAGATCGAAGCGCGCATCGGATCGGCAATCGCCGCTGCCATACCCGTGACACTCGATACGTTGAAAGCGCGGCCATTTGCCATTCGCGTCTTCGACCGATTGCTGTGGCTGGGATCGCCCTATCTATAGAAGCTGAAATCCGGGAAGAGATAAGCAGCGGAACATGCAGAGAACCGTACGCAGCCTTCAGGCGAACATGCTTTCAACCATTCGCCGCAGAAAAGCCCGGGCGGCAGGGTCCGCGCCGCATGAGCGGACGGATGCCGCAGGCACGCTGGTCGCGTCCTACAACGTCCACAAATGCGTGGGCGTCGACAGGAAGTTCGACCCGGACCGGATTGTCCGCGTCATCCGGGAAATCGGCCCTGACGTCATTGCGCTGCAGGAGGCGGACAACCGGTTCGGTGACCGTGCCGGGCTTCTCGATCTTGCGCGGCTCGAGATGGAAACGGGCCTGGTGCCGGTGCCAGTATCGGGAAACGGCAAGGGACATGGCTGGCACGGCAACGTCTTGCTGTTCAAGCGCGGCACGGTTCGCGATATCCACCAGATCAAGCTGCCGGGCCTCGAACCGCGCGGGGCGCTGGTTGCCGAGATCGATCTGGACGAAAAACGGACGCTGCGCATCATCGCGGCGCATCTCGGCCTGCTGCGCCGGTCACGCTCCGAACAGGCGCGCGTCGTGCTCGACATCATGAACCGCCCGGACGAAACGCCAACGCTGCTGCTTGGCGACCTGAACGAATGGCGGCTGGGAAACCGGTCGGCGCTGAAGACGCTGCATGCGACTTTCGGCTCCTCGCCGCCGGCGGTTCCCACCTTTCCGTCGAGCCTTCCGCTGCTGGCGCTCGACCGGATCATGGCCAATCGACAGGACATGATCTCGACCGTGGAAGCCCATGACACGCCGCTGTCGCGGGTTGCCTCCGATCACCTGCCGCTGACGGCTTTCCTGCGCCTGTAGTTGCTTCACCCGTCCCGCAGCCAGACCAGCATCTCGCCGGGTTCGCGGTTGTCCCAGGCAAAGTACGGGACAGCCGTGATTTTGGTCTCGCTCAGGGAAGGTGGATCAGTGCGATAGAGCCCGCTTTCCCAGTTTTCCTGGGCTTCCGCGCTGGCAAGTGCCGAAAGCGTCACGATGCCGCCGAGCAGGTTCGGCTCGGCATGCGCCTCGATCCTGGCGGTGCGCGGCAGAGCGATGCGGTGCAACTGGCCGGTATTGTCGGTCTCCTCGACGCAGTAGATCAGTGGACCGCGGGCAAGTGCGACGCGGCCGATGTCCTGGCGTACCTCCGGATTGGCGAAGAGCCGGGCGATCGACATTTCGAGATCGAGTTCCACCCGGTCGCCCTGGCGCCACTCGCGCCGGATCGCGGCATAGCCGTCGCTGGTGGCACCCTCCAGATCGACAGCGGCGCCGTTGACCTTGAGCGCCGCCTTGCCGCACCAGGAGGGAATGCGCAGGTGCAAGGTGAACTCGACCGGCGCGTCAACTTCGATCCGGATCGAGACCGCGCCGTCCCAGGGATAGTTGCTGCTCTGGATCAGACTGACCGCCCGGTTCGATATGTCGAAGCGGGCGGTCGAGTCGCCATAGAGATGGACCGCCAGAGCGTCGTCCGCCAGGCTGTAGAAATAGCTGCCGATGGAGGCGACCATGCGGCCGATATTGGGCGGGCAGCACGGGCAGCGGTGCCATTTCCAGCGGTTGTGCTTACCGCGACTTTCCAGCGGATTTTCGTAGAAGAACAGCGAGCCGTCGAGCGACAGGCCTGAGATCGAGCCGTTGTATAGCGCCCGCTCCATCATGTCGGCGTAGCGCGCATTGGGTCCCATGCCGAGCATGCGGCTGGCCCAGAACACCAGCCCGACCGAGGCGCAGGTCTCGGCATAGGCGGTCTCATTGGGCAGATCGTAGTCGCTGGTAAAGCCCTCATTGTGCGCGGATGGCCCGATGCCCCCGGTGATGTAGAGGTTCTTGGTCGTCAGATCGTTCCAGAGACGGTCGAGCGCTACCCTGAGCGTATCGTCGCCATATTCGGTGGCGATATCGGCCATGCCTGAGAACAGGTACATCGCGCGCACCGCATGGCCGACGACCTTGTCCTGATCGCGCACCGGCTCGTGCGACTGATTGTACTCATAAGTCTTGAAATGGTAGGCCTTCGGGTCGGCGCCGCGGGCGCGCGCCTCCTCGTCGAAGTAGTGCGGCTGCTGGCCGCGCTGGTCGATGAAATACTTGGCGAGGTCCATGTATTTCTGCTCGCCCGTCGCCCGCGCCAGCTTGACCAGCGCCAGCTCGATCTCCTCATGGCCGCAATAGCCCTTCTTCTTGCCGGGCTCGGGACCAAACGTGTCGGCGATATGGTCGACATAGCGGCACATAACGTCGAGCAGCTTGCGCTTTCCGGTGGCCTGATAGTAGGCGACCGCGCCTTCGATCAGATGGCCGGCGCAATAGAGTTCGTGGCAATCGCGCAGATTGGTCCAGCGCTTGCCGGGCTGGATGCGCTGGTACCAGCTGGAGAGATAACCATCTTCCTGCTGCAGTCTGCCGTAGAGGTCGATGACGGCATCGATCTTCTTCTCCAGTGCCGCGTTCTTGCGCCGGTAGAGCGAATAGGCCGCGGTCTCGATCGTCTTGCCCCAGTCGGAGTCCCAGAACATCTGCGTCGTCACCGTCGAGCCGGTGAAGCCGGGGCTGGCCGCCTCATCGGGCGACGGCGAATGGAACGGAATGACGACGCCCGGCGACGGCCGGTCCGGGTCGATCTGCTCCAGCATGCGTGCCTCGACGCAGCGCTCATAGAGGATGTCGGCGGTGCGTGACGCCACGGCATCGACACGGTCGCCCCAGAAGCCGCGCACATCAACCTGCGGCACCGGCAGCGGGCGGAAGGCGAGTTTTGGCTTGCCGGGCTTGGCGGATGGTTGGGCGGTCATGAGTCACTCCGTTGGATGTTGGTCATTTCACGGCCCCTGCCATCAGGCCGCGGATGTAGAAGCGCTGCAGCAGCAGGAAGAGCACCAGGCACGGCACCATCATCACGGTGACGCCCGCCTGCACCGCGCCCCAGTCGATGGCGCCGAAGCGGCCGGACTGCAGCGCCGTCATCATGATCGGCAGCGTGAATTTGGACTGGTCGGTCATCAGCACGAGTGCGGCCAGGAACTCGTTCCAGGCGCCGAGGAAGGCAAACAGCGCGATGGTGACGATGCCTGGCCAGACCAGCGGCAGCATCACCTGCAACAGCATGGTGACGTTGTTGGCGCCGTCCATGCGCGCGGCTTCCTCGATCTCGCGCGGCACCGCGTCAAAGGCGTTGCGCATCATGAAGATCGAGAACGGCAATTGCAGCGTGGTGTAGACGCAGACCAGCCCGGTCAGCGTGTTGTGCAGGCCGATCTTGGTCAGCACCAGGAAGATCGGCGTCAGGATCGACTGGAACGGGATCATGATCGTCGACAGGATGACGATGAAGAGCAGGTCCTTCATAGGAAAGCGGAAGCGCGAGAAACCGTAGCCGGCGAGCACGCTGACGATGACCGACAGGACCACGGTCATGACCGAGACATAGAGGCTGTTTTGCGCCGGCAGCCAGAGGCCGTCGCCAAAGGTGTTGAGCGTACGGTAGTTCTCGACCGAGAAGCCTGATGTCGGCCATGGCGGCAGCGGCGGCTGGCGCGCCTCCTGCGCCGGCTTGAAGGTCGACAGCACGGCCCAGACGATCGGCGCGATGAACAGCGCGGACGCGATCATGCCAGTCGAATGCTCGGCGATCTTGAGCCCGAGGCGGCTCCTGCGGCTCCGTGCCTGCGCCATCAGTCGATGCCCTCCGGCTTGCGCAGCAGCCACAGCTGAACCAGGCTGAGCGCCACCAGTATGGCCAGCAGGATCATCGACAGCGCTGCACCATAGCCAAGTTTGAACGAGACGAAGGACTGGTTGAAAATCCAGTAGACGGCGGTCAGCGTCTGATTGCGCGGTCCGCCACGCAGGATGATGTAGAACTGGTCGAAGGCGAGGATCGATCCGGCGACCGACAGGATCAGCGCCAGCGCCAGCGTGCGGCGCATCAAGGGCAGCGTGATGGCGCGAAAGCGGGCGAACGGCCCTGCCCCGTCGATCATCGCGGCTTCCTGCAGATCGGTCGGGATCGACTGCAGGCCGGTCATCAGGATGATCATGGTGAAGCCCGCCACCTTCCAGACGACCATGGCGATGATCGACCAGAAGGCCGGCTGGAAGGTTGCGAGCAGGTTGAACTTTTTCGTGGTCAGGCCGAGGTCGAAGGCAGCCGGGCTGAACAGGCCGGAATCGACATTGAGCAGCCATGACCACAAGAGGCTGGCCGAGGCGAAACCGACGACGGCCGGCATGAAGAAGGACGTCCGGTAGAAGCCGGTCAGCTGCCGTGGCCTCTCGATGAACAGCGCCAGCGGAAAGGCGACGGCGAAGATCGCGATCGTCACGATCACCGTGTAGTAGCCGGTGAAGCTCAGCGCGTTCCAGAACCTGTTGTCGCGCAGGATCGCCCGGTAATTGTCGAAGCCGACATAAAAATGCTCGCCCATCAGCGGCCAATTGTGCAGCGACATCCACGCCGTCATGCCGAGCGGAATGATGAAGAACACGACAACCAGCGCCACGGCCGGCGCGACATAGAGCAGGCCGATCCACTGCCGGCGGCCAACGCCGACCAGTTTTCTGGCGCGCGGTGGGGTGGTGGTGGTGATGGCGGTCATACCTTGCCTGTTCTTCCGTCGGATCCAATTGGTCGCCCCACCTCCCCCTTGTGGGGAGGTCGGACCGCGGGTCSGGGTGGGGGTGCCGGCGCTGACCCCCACCCCGCTGCTTCGCAGCGACCCTCCCCACAAGGGGGAGGGTAAGGAGCGCCGGCCGCCCGTCCAGGGAGAACGGGCGGGCGGCCGGATCAGGACTTTTGACGACAAGGGCGTTGCGCCACCCCTGCCGCCGGCCAGTCCCTATTTCTGCGCCTGGTCGATGATCGACTGCATGGTCTCTTGTGCGTTGGCGATGGCGCCATCGACGTCGTCGCCGAAGAAGACCTCGTTGATCATCTGCGTCCACGGACCGTTGGCCGAGTTGATCAGATCGTTGAACACCACGGAATAGGGCGTGCGGCCCTTGGCCATGGCTTCGGCGGCGATCTGGTAGCGCGGATCGAGATCCTTCAGCGCGTCCTTGGCGATGTCGCCGCGCACCGGCAAGCTGCCGTATTTCGCCAAAATGGTCTGGCCCTCAAGCGAATAGGCGAAGTCGAGAAACTCCTTCACCACGGCGAGTTTTTTGGTGCCCTTGGTGACGACGAAATTGTCGCCGCCGGCAAAGGACGACCAGCCGCTGTCCTTGCCCGGCAGGAAAGTGACGCCATAGTCGACATTGGGATACTGGGTGTTGAGCGCGCCGATGGCGAAGGCGCCGGATGGCGAGATGCCGATATTGCCGCCTGCAAAGGCGGCAAAGAAGTTGGCGCCGGTGTCGGTCTGCGCGCCGGCCGGCACCAGATCCTTCTTGACCATCGAGCGGTAGAGGTCGATGGCGCCGCGCAATTGCGGGCTATCGAGCGTCGCCTTCGAGCCGTCTTCGCTCAAAATGTCGCCGCCCGAGGCCCAGATCAGCGGCGTGAAGGTGAAGATGTTGCAGCCGCCGCAATTGCCGGAGAAATAGAAGCCCTTGATGTCGCCACCGAGCGCGTTGACCTTTTCGGCATCAGCCGCGATCTCGGCCCAGTTGGTCGGACCCTTGTCGGGATCGAGCCCGGCCTGCTTGAACAGCTTCTTGTTCCAGATCAGCACCGAGGCGTCGGCCGAAAACGGCAGCCCGTAAATGTGGTCCTTGTAGGTGCCGGTCTTGACATGCGCCGGCGACAGGCTGGCGAAATAAGGCAGCGATTTCGCCCAGTCGGTGATGTCTTCCAGCTGGCCGGCGGCGGCGAAGGACGGCGTGTAGATCAGGTCGAGCGACAGCGCGTCGGGCGCCGTGCCGCCGGCGGCGGCTGCGCCATATTTCGGAATGATCTCGGCATTGGGAATGATGTCCAGCTTGACCTGGTTCTCATGGCCCTTGTTGAAGGCATCGACAATGCGCGGCATGAAGTTCGAGCCGTCGGCGCGAACCCAGATGTTGGCGGTCTCGGCGGCAGAGGCTGTTGCCAGCGTGCCCAAAATGCTCGCAAAGGCGAGCCCGGCGATCATGGTCTTCATGGTTCTCCTCCTCATGGTTTTCTTCTCCTCCCTGTGGCCGCGCTCCCCGCGCCGCCGTTTGCTTGATGCATGTCGTTGTCCCAAAACCGCTCCCGCACTTTTGGGCGACAGGCATTGGTCTCAGCCGCCCGGCGGGCGGCCGCATGACTGACGCACCACCAGCCGGCACGGCAGTTTTCGAATGCCCGGTGCGGCCGGTTGGCCGCCGACGAGCGAAAGCAGAGTGAGGCCGGCCTCGCGGCCGAGCGCTGCCAGGTTCATGTCGACCGAGGTCAGCGGCGGGCGGGTTGCCTCGGCCACGATCTCCCAATTGTCGAAACCGATGACGCCGACATCGCCTGGCACGCCAAGGCCGCGCTCGCGCAGCGCATCGATAACGCCGCGCGCGATCTGGTCGTTGCCGCAGAAGACCGCGTCCGGCTTCTCCCCCTTGCCATCGAACAGTTTTCCAACCGCCCCATGCCCCCAAGCTTCCGACCATAAGCCGAGCAAGGGTTCGGTGACCGGCAGGCCATGCTCGGCCAGAACGTCGCGATAGGCCTGCGCCCGCTCATGCACCACGGCGAAACTCGCGGGACCGCTGACATGGGCGATGCGGCGGCGCCCGAGCCGACAAAAGTGCTCGACCGCCAACCGCGCGCCGCCGGCATCGTCGGAGACGAAAGCGATGGCGCCGGGATCGGGCTGGCTGAAGGCGTAGATCACGGGCACGCCGAGATTGGCGAGGTCGACAGGCAGGTGGCGGTCGATGCGCTTGCCGCTGGCGATGATGCCGTCGATGCGCTTGTCCAGCATCGCCTCGACATGCAGTTGCGCCAGCCGCGGATCGTCCTCGACATTGCACATAAACACCGAGACGCCGGCATCGACCAGCGCATCGGAAATGCCCGACATGACCGGAAGCGAAAAGCGGCCATAGGTGTCGTTGGTCAACAGGCCGACGGTAAAGGAGCGCCGCCTGAGCAGGCTCTGCGCCAGGCTGTTGGGGCGAAAGCCGAGCCGCTGCGCCGTCTCGCGAATGCGCTGCCGCGTCTCGGCCGTCATCCGCCCCTGCCCGTTCAGCGCCTTCGAGGCCGTGGCCACACTGACGCCAGCCATCGCCGCCACCTCACGCAGGGTGACGGGTTGCTTGGCGGGTGTTGGCGACGTGTCGGAGGCCATATTGCTGGTGTGGGTCCTCGGTTGGGAAAAGGTTTTCTCTTACTGGCCTGTAATGTGTCGAGATGTGTGGGTGACGGCTGCTAGACGGTTTGGGAAAAGGTTTTCTCAAGGAGACTAGGACGAGAATTTGGGGATGGCAAGTAGGATCAGCGCTACTTGTCGTCAAAAGCCCGGAACAGGCTGGGTCTTTCCACTCAATCGAGCGCCAAGCGTCAAAGCCGCCGGAAAATTTTTGATCACGGCACGCATGGCCGGCGCGCCCCCAGGCCCAAGCGCTATTCGGGCAATCAAGGCCGCGGCACGCAAACGAGTCGAGAACTGTCGACGCCACTCGCTTTGATAGCGACGTCCGATCTCGTCGTGGCCCTCGTGACCTTTGCCCGATGCGACCAGTTCTCTCGCAAGGAGCCAGCCCGATTGCAGCGCCATCGAAATGCCTTCCGCGATGACAGGATGGGACTCGCCTGCGATGTTGCCGACGCGGAAGATGCCCTGATCATAGCCAGCTCGAATGCCGGGATGGATCGGTCCCGCGGCAAGCCATGGGCCATCCAGTTCGGCACCGGCCAGCACAGTCGCTACGCCTCGGCACGAGGCTAGGACGTGGCGCCATAGTGCATCGGCGGCCGCAATGTTTCCAAAGCGCTGGCGCAGTCCGGATAGAACATCCCTGCGGATACAGCAGGAAATCGACACCCGGCCACGGTCCGCCGTTACCATTCCGCCATAGCCGCCTGGGAATACCAGCAGCGGCATCAGGTCGGGCGGCAGCGCGGCGCCGGTAAAATGCGCCTTGAACCCGAAAAGGTCGGAGGGTTGGCTTGTTCTTTGAAGCTGGCTTGGGAGTTTCCCGGGTTCCCAGGATCCGTGCGCGGCAATGATGACAGGTGCGCTCAACACCTTTTCTTGCTGGCCCGCCTCCACGGTCACGAATTGCAGATCGTCGCGCCGATCAACGGCGGTGGCCTTGCAAGGTTGGAGAATTTCGACACCGGCACGTTCGGCGGCCTGCAACAGGATGTAATCCAAACGATCGCGGCCGAGCGCGCGGCCGAGACCCGTCCTGGCGATCGGCATTCGCGCCTGCGCCGAGACATCGCCCGAAAAGAACCCGACGCGACGTATTTCGGGGCCGGCTTCCGCGCGCCAGACGTCGCCGACACCCAACCGGTCGAGCAAGGCAAGGCTGGTCCCCGACATGAATTCGCCGCAGACCTTTCGGCGCGGAAACACCACCTTTTCCACCAGTGCCACCGACCAGCCATGTTGGGCCAGCGCAATGGCGGTGGAACTGCCGGCGGGGCCGGCACCGATGACAATTGCGTCGTGCATCACCTGGTGCCGGGCATGCAGGCGCCGACAAAAGCTTGCGTGAACAGGCCTTTGCGGCCCTCCATCACGGGCGTTCCCCCTGACTGTTGCCACAATTGGGAAAGTTCCGTGCCGCGAAAACCGGCGCGGACACTTTGCACCGCGTCGTTCAGCGTCACCGCGCAGGCGCCGATCAATGGCAGCAACCGCGTCGCGACAAGCGGCACCTTGGCCCTCAACGGCTCCGTCGCGACGAGGATTGGGGCCATCGCCATGATCCGGGAAAACAGATCCTGCAGGCGGGCGTCGTCGAAGTGGTGGAGGATAAGGTTGGCGCAGACAAGATCGAAGGGCCTGTCTCCGGTCCAATCGAAAATATCGGCGGTTACGGGTTGCGCCCGCCAACCAAATTTGGCGAAAGCGTCGCACACATCCTTGCCGATCAGGCCGATCCTGTCGACCATGACGATCTCGACGTTGGGCCAACGCCGCGCCATCAGTCGCGCCACCGCCAACATGAACTTTCCGTCACCGGCGCCTATTTCGAGGATGCGTAGCGGCGGCGTTTGCACGTTGGCCCGCAAGAGCGATGCCATGAACCTGGCCTGGAACATCAGTGCATTGATGCGAACGAGATCACGACGGGATGCGATCGCACGAGGATCATCGGCCGGGAGGCCGTCGAGGAGCTCTGGCTCCAGATGCCTGGTATTCATGTCGGTCATGCGATGGATCGGAGATGGCGCAAATCTGGGTGGCGAAGCCGAAGGTCCGTCCCTTTCGTAGAGCATCGGAGGCTGGTATCACAGTTTGCCAATGAGAAATATCGGCGCCACGCAATAAAATACTTTATGCCGACGTTAGCCTTAGGAAACGCTTCCCCAATTCCTGGACCTCTTGTGAGACCCGATTGGGCTCATTGTCGGAGCAATTTTGTCCCCTCAAGCGTATCTGAACCGCCTTGCCACGTCAGTTCCAGAACACGACGTGCATCAGTTCTACCTCCGCTATGGAGCATTGTTGCTTGAAGACGATGCCCAGCGCCTTGCGCTCTTCGAGCGAATGGTCGCTCTGGCCGGGATCGAACATCGCTACTCCTGCTTTGCGCCCGCCGACGATCCGCGCGGTGGGGCAATCGACCGCGACGGCACCTCGGTCAGGGGCTCGTTCGCCAGCACCGCAATCCGTATGGAGATGTACGAGGCCGCCGCGCCGGAGCTCGCGCAAAGCGCCGTCGACAAGCTTCTGGCCGACGACGACCGCTCGCTGATCACGCATTTGATCGTGACGAGCTGCACCGGCTTTTCGGCGCCTGGCATCGACCTCGAGTTGGTGCAGCGATGCGGCCTGGCGACGTCGGTCGAGCGCACCATTGTCGGCTTCATGGGATGCTATGCCGCCATCAACGCCTTGAAGCTGTCACGCCATATCGTGCGCTCCGATCCGAAGGCCCGCGTGCTGATCGTCAACATCGAGTTGTGCACGCTGCATTTCAGGGAAGCCACCGAGCTTGAGAAGCTGATCTCGTTCTGCCTGTGGGGCGACGGTTGCGCGGCCGCGCTGGTCACGGCCGAACCGCACGGCATCCTGCTCGAAAGCTTCCACGCCATCGTGGCAGTGGAGCGCAAGGAGCTGATGAGCTGGCACATACGCGACGACGGCTTCGACATGGTGCTGTCCGGCCAGGTTCCTGGCGCGGTGCGTGAGACGCTGCGCAACGACCATCCGGCAATCCTCGGCGGCAGGCCGCCTAAGGAGATCGATTTGTGGGCGGTGCATCCCGGCGGCCGCTCCGTGCTCGACGCGGTCGAGCGGGCACTCAAACTGGAGCCGACCGCGCTCGACGTATCGCGCGAAGTGCTGCGGCGATACGGCAACATGTCGTCGGCAACCGTGATGTTCGTGATGGCCGAAATGCTGAAGGAGCCGTCGGGCCTGCTCGGCTGCGGCATGGCGTTCGGGCCGGGATTGACCACCGAGACCATGATGTTCCGGACTGTCTGATGCCATCGAACCGGCACCGCATCCGAGCTTTCGCGGCCCGTTGGCTGGTGCCCTATCTGCCGTATCCGCACTTCATGTGCGTGGCGCCTCTTGATGCCGTACTGCGGGTCTTATGGCGCGCGGAAGGCCACATCCCTCCCGCCTACTGGCCGCGCCTGGTGCTCCTGCTCATGCTTTCCGGGATCAACACGGTCGCCTCCCTGCCGGAGCGCGTGATCCTTTGGGCATGGCTGCGGCTGCGCCCTCCCCGGATGGAGCGAGACAACGCCCCTGTGTTCGTTCTCGGCTACTTCCGATCCGGGACGACGTTCTTGCAGAACCTGCTGGCAGCCGATCCGAACCTGAGATCGCCGAGCTGGCCGCAGGTCCTGGCGCCTCAGACATTCGTACTTGGCTGGGCACTGCTGCGCTACCTTTTCGTCCCCTTGCTACCGTTGACGCGCCTCGACGCAGTCGTGCCCATAGGCGCCAAGCTGCCGGCAGAGGATGACTTCGCGTTGAACAATCTGGGTGGGATGTCCATCCTCGCGGGGCGCGCCGTGCTTCCCCGCCGGCAAGCCTTCTTCAATCGGTTTCACGATCTCGACGGGCTTTCGGCCGACGAGTTGAGCCGCTGGCGCTCACATCAGTTGGCTTTCGTTCAGAAGCTCACTCTGGTTGCAGGCGGGCGGCGACTTTTGCTCAAATCGCCGAGCCATACGGCGCGGGTCCGCTACCTCCAGGAACTGTTCCCGGGCGCCAAGTTTGTCCACATCTCCCGTTCGCCGGAAGTGGTGTTCCGGTCCAACCTCGTTCTGGCGCGCGAATTGCAGCGTGCATTCGCCCTGCAGCCGCCACTGCCCGAGGATGAGCAGGAGGAGATCATCGCTCACGAATATCTCGCGACGGAGATGCACTATCTGGCGGACAGAGCCCGGATTCCAGCCGCCGACCTCGCGGAAGTGCGGCTGCAGGATCTCAGCGCCGACCCCGTGGGCGAGATGAAGCGTATCTACGGCGAACTCGGCCTACCATTTTCCCGCGGCTGCGAGGAGCGGATGCTGCAGGTCGCCGCGACGTTCGGCAAACAGGTGCGCAATGGCCATCCCGACCTGACGGAAAGGCAGAAAGCGCGCGTGGCTCGCCTGGCACCGCTGGCAGCCGCTTTTGGGCATGCGCCAGCGCAGGCTCCCGACAGGCTCAATCTCAATGTTGACAGCCAACCGCGCATTGGATGACATGGGATGATGACGATAGCCCGATGGTCGCACGCAAGCTGGGCAGCCTTGGCCCGGCTGTTGCTCGTCCCTCTGTTGATCGCGACCTGCGCCCAACCGCTTTCGGCATCCGCCGATGAGCATAATGATGCGGTCAGGTTGGTCGAGACTGTGCGCCAGGCGGCGATCGTGCTTGGGCACGGTGGATCCACCGAGGGGCAGCTCCGCTCGATCTCCGCGGCGTTCGACGGTAGGGGGATCGCGCAAGCCGTGCTCGGGACGTATTGGCGCCGGGCGACTGCAGACGACCGCGCCTCGGTGGTCGATGCGCTTCTTTATGCTATCGCGCACAGGCTGGCCGACAAACTGGAGCGGACGCAGGACAAGAATTTCGTCGTGCTCGGCACAAAGGCTCTGGCCAATGGCGACATCCTGGTACGCAGCGAGTTTCGCCGGGCGCTCCACGGCCCGACGTCGGTGGACTGGCGTGTCCGCCACTGCCGCGGACAACTTTGCATCGGCGATGTCTTTGTCGATGGCGGCTCCGTGACCGTGCAGCAGCGGGACCGCATTGCCCAGCTGCTCGCCGGCAATGGTGGATCGATCCCCGCGCTTGTCGCCGATCTCAGGAAAGGCCGGGTATGACTTTTCGCGGGTCTTCATGTCCGCCCTCGTCGAATTGAGCAATGTCGGCCGCGACTTTGACGGCGGCCGCATTGTCGCCGTTGATGATGTGTCGCTCACAATCGGGAATGACGAGACCGTCGCCATTGTCGGCCGCAGCGGGAGCGGCAAGTCGACGATCCTGAACCTCATCTGTGGGCTCGACCGGCCGACGCGTGGCGAAGTTTGGTTCGAAGGACGGGCGGTCAACGGCAGGGCTGCATGGGCAGCCGTGCGGGCCAGCAGGATCGGCATCGTTTTCCAGAACTTCTTCCTGCTCCAGTCCTTGTCGGCGCGCGAAAACATCGAGGTGGCGTTGTTGGGAAACCTCAGCGGAGCGCGGCAGCGCCGCGTTCGCGCGCTCGAACTTCTGGCCCATTTCGGTCTTGCCGAGCGCGCTACGCTCCGGCCGGCCGAGCTTTCGGGTGGCGAACGCCAGCGGCTTGCCATTGCCCGCGCGCTTGCCAACCGTCCGAAGCTTCTCGTTGCGGACGAGCCGACAGGAAGCCTCGATGTGCAGACGAGCCAATCGGTAATGAGCATCATTGGCAATTTGCATCGCGAGTTCGGTACCGCGGTGGTCGTGGTGACGCATGACGACGACGTGGCCGCACTGTGCGGGCGGCGCGTCGAGATCTCCGACGGCCGCATCCGTTCGGACAACCGAACGGCGGCGACGCCGGTGCCAGCGCCGCGATCCGCCACTCCATGACTGAGCTGACCCTCCCCTTGCGCGGTCTCATTGCACGCCCGCTTCGCACCCTGCTCACGGTTCTCGGCATCGCTCTGGCGGTCGCGGGGTTTGTGGCACTTACCGGCTTGACCGCCGGCGTCCAGCATTCGTTTGCATCCGGAATCGATGAAAACGGTGCGGACCTGGTGGTAAGCCAGCGCAGCGCCTTCAACCTGGTGAGCAGCACCGTGCCCAAATCGTTGGGCTCCGGGCTTTCCGCGGTGCCAAACGTCGAGGCCGTGTCGGGCGTTCTCTTGAACATCACCACCGCTGACGACGCCGCGAATATTGTCATGGCCGGCTGGCCGAGCGGCAGCTTCCTGTGGAAGGACATGCACCTCGTGGCGGGGCGACTCCCTGCACCGGGCGACCGGTGGCCGGTGATCCTTGGCCAGTCGATCGCCAGCGCCCTGGACAAGCGGGTCGGTGATACAGTCGAGCTGCAGTTCCAGCCCTATACGGTTGTCGGCATCGCGTCGTTCTCGTCCATGCTGAACCAGAACAGCGCAATCGTTCCGCTCGAGGGGCTACAGCAACTCCTGTCGCGGGAGGACGTGTTTACCTTGTACGAGGTGAGGCTGAAGCGCCCGCTCGACAAGAACGACATCGCTGTTGCCCGATCCCAGCTCATCGCAGCCGCACCGGGGTTCGAGGTCGGCGACACCGAGCAGTTTGCCAACAGCATCCGCATCTTCGATCTGCTTCGGGCGATTGCCCAGACGATTTCACTGGTTGTCATGGCGATGGCCTCTGTCGCCGTTGCCAATACACTTCTGATGGCCGTGAACGAACGGACATTCGAGATCGGAGTTCTCGCAGCACTTGGCTGGTCGCCGCGGCGGATTCTTCGCCTCATTCTCATCGAAGGCCTGTTCATGAGTGCAGCCGGTGGGATCATAGGGATCATTCTTGGCGCCCTCACAATGGAAATGGCGGCGAAGACAAAGTTCGCGGCGGGTCTGATCGTGCCTTACCTGTCAGGCTGGTCGATCGCGCAGGCGCTGATCTTCGTCTTCATCGCCGGCCCCCTAGGCGCGCTGTACCCGGCTTGGCGCGCCACGCGCCTTCTCCCAGCTGACGCGCTTCGCAGGATCTGACGCCGGCAACGGATGACGTTCAGCGCGCTCGCTACGGCGGCGGCAAGCCCGACACCATGCGGCAGGCGATCGACGCGGCCGGCGCCCAAACGGCCGTACCCGACTCTATGTTCCCTTGACGATTCTCGGCTTAGCCGGCCGGACGGATTGAGCTGCGCTCTCGTCGGCCAAGGCCAACCGCTTCTCGTCTTCGATGGCTCGATCGACTGCCTCAATTTCCTCCTGGAGCAACTTCAGCTCGGCTCCGTAGCTGGAGCCGTCGCTGTCCCCGATCTGAAAGCCACTTGCCCGCATTGCGTCGCGCGTATGGTGCACGTTGCGGACTCCTTCGCGTCGAGTCGCGACCAGGATTTCCCTGAACTCTCCTAGACGTTCAATGTGATTTCGAGCCATTGCGTTCTCCTATTTTGTCGTCATCGTCGCCGACGGCGATTCAGAGGCTAAAACCTAAGGCGCAGAAGGTCTAAGAGACTACAGGAGATACTCTCGACAAAGCATGAGTGCGAAAGCTCAAATTTGAACTTCTTGCGATAACGTGAAGCGCGGCGGCCTGAAATCGGCTTGGGACCCGACCCGTCACCGGCCAGGTGCCAGACTATTCGGCCGAGCGCGTCTGCTTTACGGCGCGCTTGCTCGTCGGCGCGCTTGTTGGTCCATCCGCCTGCCGATTCTGGATCGCATGGGTCCGTTTCCGAGCGTAGCGACGCTGGCCTCAATGTCCGATGGTCGGCCTTAGCTTCCTCCAACGGGCGTGTTGGAGAAGACCGCCCGCTGGCACCCGCATCCATGCTGGATCAGTTGCCTGGGTGTCCCTCACATCGGAAGCTCGGGGCTATTCTCGGCAAAGTATTCATGACTATCGGCATTTTCTGTGGCTTGCGGTGGGTTTTCAACCGCGAGTAACTTGGCGGAATTCTGACCACCATAGGAATAGTCGTCTGTTCCGGCGACGACAAAAAAGTGACTAATTTCGTGTACAATCGTTCCAGACCTTGAATCCGTTCCTTTCAGAGCGGCTAACCAGAACTTAGGGCAAACGAAGATTCTGTACGGTTGATCACGGTGCACATATGAATAGTCTTCTGGCCTGCACTCGCTGCCGTGGCATCCAAACGATATTGTTTTGTTTCCAAGAGCATCCAAAATCTTCGAGAAATTTCCAGTGGCCTTTGCGTACAGTCCTACGGTATGCGCCCCAAACCATATCAGATATCGTTGGGAATTCGGCTGCTGGGCTGGAGGCGTGTCCTGCAAAACCTGCAGGGCAGCCGAGGCTATGTTGTTTGCTTCCGCCAGCGCAGTGCCAATATCGTCCTGTTGAGAGCTGTCACACTGGTCGAATTTGGGTGCCGAAAGCGGTATCCGTTCCGGAGGAATTCGACCGGATAGAAGCCTGAACGTGGCGGCGTTGCTCAGAACCTGGGCGCGTCTCAGGGCACCTGAAGGGCCAACCAGCAGACCCACTCTCTCTGTATCATAGGTAACCGCGTAGTTCCCTGCTTCATAGATGGCGTAGTACAATGACAGATCGACGGGCACCGAAATCGATCGTCCGGGTTCGATATTGATAAAGTCAGCCTCGGTGGGTTCTCCTCGCTTCACCAAACGGCCAATATACTGAATTGGCTGCGACCCTCTCGTCACTGAAAAAATTTCGCCGGAGACGCCGTCGATCGGCGTGGTCCACCTGAGCACCCTGATCGGGCTGCGGGACCGGTTCGTGAGAGTAAAGTCGATAATTAGGGGGGTATCGTTTCCATAAGAAGGCAGGCGCGATTGCAGAACTATCTCAATTTCCTGATTCTGCTGTGCAAACGCCAAAGGTATGGCGCCTAAAAAACATGAAAGTAGCAATACAATATTTCTGACAATACTCGGCATTTTATGCTCCTATATAACCACGATTAGACTTTATTGCTTCGTCTAAGTGAGTTTTTAGTTTGCGATAACATACCTGAATCGCCCACGGCCTACCTTGCAAGTTAGGAATGAAATTCCTGCAGGCCGGGCGTTGCAACTTACCGCAAATTCAAAAAAACAGGAACACGAAATCATGTCCGTGGCCTCGTATGCCATCGATTTCGGCTGACACCTTCTTTGGGGTGGTATAAGATGAATGGGTACTTTCCCATCAAGCTCCATAAGAGGGGGCCATCATGAGCGAGCGTTGGAAAGGCATAATCACTAACTGCGCGAGTTTGAGAAATTTTGCCCTGGTTTGTGAGTTCTGCTTTGCCTTCAGCGGCACTGCTTCAGCTGATTCCTGCGGAACACAGGCTACTGCCGGTTGGGATATCGAGAATCCTCCGGCCGAAGATCGTCAAGCAATTCAAGATCTTTTGTCCCGCTATGCCTGGACGATTGACGAAAGAAATGCGGCCGCGTTCACTGCTCTCTTTGCGGAACCGAGATCGTCTTACTATCAGATTTGCAGTTCAGGCAACAGTATCCTCAAGTTGACACTCGGCTTTGGCCCGGAGTCGGCAACCGATCTCCTCGGGCAGATGACAATAATACTTAAGAAAATGGAAACCGATAGCCTCCAGACCCGACACCTCGTGACCAATACCTTGTTCGACGTGGTTGACGATAAGACGGTGAACACCAAATCGATAGTCCTGGTCACTCTGCAGGACTCCCACTCTCCGGCGCCGGTTCTTGACTATTCGGCGGATGCCCGGGCCTCTTTTGCAAAGGGCAACGACGGCACGTGGCGATTTCAATCTCTCACAGTCTACGCCGACTATGTTGCTGGCTCTATCGCAGCGAAGAAGCGATGACGCCTAAAGATCGGCCATGGGTTCACTGGCACGCTCCAGTGGGCTGAAATGCGTGCCGTTGCGCTGATCGCTGCGGTCCTCGGCGTTGCGTTGCTCTCCTTGTCCGGGACGATCGAGCTTCGACATTTAGCTTTCGTATCGACGCCGCAAGCCGGTGAGAGGCACGGCTCCGATCAGGACGACCTGGATTCGAAGTCGTTCGCCGACGCCGTTACGCGATGGAACCCCGACATCTTTTGGGCGCCAGCCTCAAAGAGCACCGAAATCATAACCAGGTCTGGCGATGAAGCGCGGGCGGTGTTCGGTCCTATTCCCGACGGCGATTGCGACAGCCCACAGATGAAGGTCATCCCACTGGAAGTTGACGGCAATGTCGTCGACCTCAAGCCCAATCCGACAAAACCGGGTTCTCCGCTGGAGTTCGAGCACAGGAATGAGAACGGAGAGGTGGTGAAATGGACGGCGACATTGCCCAAATGCGACAAGCCTTCGCTGACCGGCAGCACGACCTACTGTGGGCTGAACTCACGTGTTGTAAGGGTCATGCGCGGCAATGTTGAATGGCTGTTCCTCTGCAGAAAATCCAGTATCAGCCAGGAGGTCAGCACCGACCCCTACTGGACGCGGTCGGATCCGAGATTTTCCGTGTTCGGCACCATCGGCTTCAATCGGAAATCCGGAGAAATTGTCTTCTTCGACGGACGCAAGGACCAGAGCGAGTTCGATTGGTCAAAGCCCTTCGTTCCGCCGGGCGGGCGCAGCTATTCCGATGAAGTCGGAAGGGCCGCGGCGGAGAAAATCTATGATCCGACGTTCCAGATCTCGTGCCATGCATGCCATGACAACAAAAGCCCCTATGTGATCGATCCGCACATTGCGCAGAGCAGGGTCGGTTTCCGTTCAGCCGGCGATTCCAGATCGACCGCCTTCAGCCTGGGCGATTTTCTACCGCAACGGCCGCGCTTGCCGGGCGAGCCGTTCCGCGTGGTCGGCTCCGGCTACACCAGCACCTACCCCAACGAACTTAGCCAAGCCAGGACGGTCGAAGATCCGACGGGCAACTGCACAAGCTGCCACACGCTTACCACACAAATCACGGGCCGCCGTTTTGCCGCGGACGCAGCGGGGCATGAGCCGACGGTCAAGTTGCCGAGTTGGGCCCAATTGCTCGAGCTGCACGAGGAGCAGATCGTCTACGCCGAGATAGCCGCACACCGGACGGACTGGGCGGTTGGCAGCAGCGGCGTCCATCCCTGGATGTTGCCGGGGTCGGGCAATGACCTGTCCTCCCGCGCGGCGGGACTGAGCTCAGAGGACTGGCGGAAGCTGAGCGACTGTTTATGGGGAGCCGGTGGCCCTGAGTGTGGCTACCGCCCACTCTACACTCGCTGCCCGGCGCCAGAGGCGGAGGATGAAGGCTCTTCGCTCGCCGATGCTGAGCTTCAGATATTGCCTCCGCCGCCCGGAGAGGCGGCGAAGACGCGTGTCCTTCGCGTAAGCTGGACCTTTCGCAACAGCTACGGTGGTGTTCCAGAGCGCGACGATATCAGGATCAATGTGGCGGTCAGTACGGACGCGATACCGGCAAACGGGGATCCGCCACAAAGCGGCGAATATCCGAGCATCGAGCAGGCAGAGGGCACCAGCGCCGAGGCCATCTCAGGTCCAGTCAGTTCAGCCGGCTCCAGCTTGCTGATCCAGAACGTTTCGTTTGCCGGTCACACGAGATGGAGCGATCCGACGCCGTCGATGTCGCCGCGCACCTTCCAGATCGATCTACCGGGTGAATGCAACCGGCGCACCTTGATCCGCTTGCTGCCCAAACGGTTCTGCTTCGACCAGAGCCAAGCGGCATTTAGCGAGGCAGACCATTTGATCTATGCCGATGTTCGGTGTGGCGAGCCTCGATGATCCACTTGACGCGATCGAAAGCGGCTGGTGAGCGCCGGGATTTGCGATAACATGACCGGGTGCTACATGGTCGCCGCACCAAGGAGGGTCCCGGAGCGTGACCACGCCGGTTCCATTGGCTAGCCCGATTTTGCCCAGCAGCAGTCCGGCGAAGTCTGTTGCGGAGCGGCGTTATCTCACCATCCTGTTTTGCGACATGGTGGGATCAACCGAATATGCCGACCGCATGGATCCCGAGGATTTCCAACGCCTGATCGAGAGCTTTCTGCAGACCTGCAGCAGCGTCGTGCGGCGCCACAAAGGTGTGACGGCCAGCTACATCGGCGACGCCATCCAGGCCTATTTCGGTTATCCAATAGCTGGCGAGGACGACAGCGAGTTCGCGGTGCTGGCGGCGCTCGAGATCGTCGATGCGGTGGCCACCATCTCGGCAAACCAGGAATATCCGTTGCAAGTGCGGGTGGGTATCGCGAGCGGCCAAGTCGTGGTGGGGGAGTTTGTCGGCGCGCCGAGCGGCGTGTCCACCGTCGCCTTCGGCCACGTCGCGCATCTAGCGGCACGGCTGCAGGTACTGGCCAAGCCGAATACGATCCTTGTCGACGCGGCGACATTCGAGGCGGCGAGCGGCGCGATTGATTTCACCAAGTTCGGCAAACATGAGCTGAAGGGATTCGCCGAACCAGTCGAGGTTTGGCAGGTGCAACGGCAGCGCATGGTGCCGACCCGCTTTGCAAAGCGTGCGCATATGACCAGGCTGTGCGGCCGCAATGCCGAATTGCGACTGCTGATGGAGCGCTGGGAGACCGTCGTGCGCGACAGGCGCGGCAATGCGGTGTGGGTCTCGGGAGAGTCGGGAATCGGCAAATCCCGGTTGCTCAACGAGATCCAGCAGCGCCTACGCAGCTTTCCGCAGCTGACCATGCAATGCTCTCCGACCTTTGAGAACAGCACCCTCTATCCATTCCTCGCCGAATTGCAGAGGATCGCAACGATCGAGGACGATGACTCGACGGAAGAAAAGCTGCGAAAGCTGAGCAACGCATTGTCGATAGGCTCGGTGTCCAGCGACGTCGCGCTGGCGATCTTCTCGAGCCTGCTCGGCATACCAACGACCACGCCGGACAGGCTCGACGGGATAAGCGCCGAACGGCAGCGCAACATCGCCGAGCAAGCGTTGATGGATCTCGTCAGTTATCTGGCGCGCACTACCCCGATCCTGATCCTGTTCGAAGATGAACAATGGGCCGACGCCACCTCACGCGAGCTTCTCGACAAAATCGTCGGCAGCCTGGCTGCGGCTCCCGCGCTGCTGCTTGTATCGAGCCGGAACACTGCAAGCGTTCCATGGTTCAACAGGCCGGATGTGCATCACATCAGGCTTGAAGCGCTCGGTCGCGAGGATGCCGAAGCGATTGTCCATGACATCAGCCCGAATGCGCTCGACGCTGATGTGTCAGTGGTGCTCGATCGCAGTGAAGGCGTCCCGCTCTATATCGAAGAGCTTACTCGGAGCGTGGTCGAAACAGGACTGCGGCTGGACGCATCGCAGCCTAAGCGCCTGTCACTCACGAACAACATTCCAAACTCCCTGCAGTTCTCGCTGCTTGCCCGCCTCGACAGGCTGGGGCCAGCCAAGGAAGTTGCGCAGATCGCAGCGGCGATCGGCCGCAAATTCGAATTCGAAATACTGCGCGAGATTTGCGATTGGCCCGAAGCGGAGCTGCGCAGCGCAGTTGGCGACCTGATGCGCACGGGGCTGATCGCAGCCGAGCGAGGGACGGCCGGCGCGGGCTTTTCGTTCACCCACGTGCTCCTGCAGCAGGCCGCCAGGGGCACGATGCTGCACGAACGTGCGCAGCAGGTTCATCGATTGATTGCCGAATGCATCGAACTGCGCGACCACAACGCGGCTTTTGCCCGGCCCGAAGTGCTCGCTGAGCATTTCGCCGACGCAGGTCTGTTCGATCGCGCCGCCGACTACTGGCTGCTGGCAGGGGTGAAGGCGGCCAAGACTTGGGCAAAGGCTGACGCAGTGCGTACCTTCAGGAAGGGGCTTGAAGCCGCGAAACTCTTGCCCGAATCCGATGATCGCAGCCGCAGGCTGCTTCGCTTCGAACTGGAGCTGGGCGACGTGCTCTACGCCGCGCAAGGCTACGTGACGGGCGAAGGCAGCGCCGCATATCAGCGGGCCATAGCACTGAGCGGGAAGCTCGGCGAACCGGAATCGACGATCAGGGCGCTCGACGGGCTTTTCGGAACCCACTTCAACTCGGGCCAGTTCGGCAAGGCCCTTGCGGCCAGTGATGAGTTGATCCGGGTTGGCGAGGATAGCGGCTACCTGAACGCGCTCGTCATAGGTTTGCAGTTCAAGGGGATGACCCTGTTCTGTCAGGGCGAGTTGGTGGCGGCCCGGCAATATCTCGAGCGCGCTCTCAGCCACAAGGACAGCGCGGACAAGGTCGGCAGCGACTTTCCGAGCATGGCCATGATCTACCTTTCCTGGACCTTGCATATCCTGGGATATCGCCGTCAGGCGCTGAACCTCTACCTCGAGGCGGAGGCGACCGTTCGGCAGCAGTCCCCGTATCGCTTGGCCGCCTGCCTGGGAAACGGGTGCGTGTTGTTCGCTTTCCGCGAAGAGAGCAGTTTGATCGCTCGACTGGCGGATGAACTCCTGCCGCTGGCGCAGGAGAACGGCTTCAATCTCTGGGCAAGGGTGGCGCGCTTTTTTGGCGGCCTGGCTGCATCGGCCCTCGATGACAATCTGGCGGGAAGCCACATGATGGCATTGACCGAAAACGATCTTGAAGATCAGGAGGTCGACAAGTCGTGTTATCTAGGTTTGCTCGCCAAGGCTTTCATGAACTCCGGGCAATTCGACATAGCGGCAGAGACCGTTGAGAAAGGTCTGCGCGAGGCCGAAAAGATCGGCGAGCATTACTTTACAGCTGCCTTGCTTCGCATTCGCGGTGAAATCGAACTTGCAAATGGAACAGGAGACAGAGCAGCGGAGGCTTCTTTCCGCGAGGCGATTGCCTTTGCGCGGCGGCAGAACGCCAGAAGCTGGGAGTTGCAGGCGACCAATAGTCTGGCGAAGCTATTACGGTCACAGGGTAGGTTCGAAGAGGCCCGTGCGGAAGCGCGGGAGGTCAACGATTGGTTCATCGCAGCAGACGTGGCGTAATCAACAGTGCATTGCGTCTCTGCCGCCAAGTTCGACGAGCGCCGCTTCGGCGACATCACGATCCTGGCCCTGGCAGAGTATCGGGACTTGTCGCGCTGCCATACAGGCTCTACCGCAACCCGGTCGGGATGTTCGGCGTCGGCCTATCTGGCCTTTTCTGTTCAAGCAAAGACTTCCTCTGGCATTACCCCGCCTAGCGCCACCTTGCCGCCGGACCTTCAGCCAGGGCGCCAAATGAAAGGCGCTCATCGCAGGTACATGGGCACCATGCCCCTATGGCCAAGCACCCTGCCCGCCCCATACAGAGCATGGCCGCATCGCCGCTGAAAACACAGGTCAGCAGCGTCATGAGCGCGAAAGTCGGCGCGGCCGCCAGCGATAGCAAATCGGCTGCGCCGAGGGCGACCTCGCCGGTGCCGTCTGCATAGGCTCGCTCATGGTCTCTTTCCCGGTTGCCGCGGAGGCTGAAGCCCTCCCCGCAAGGGCCAACAAGGGGCGGGCAAGATGCGCCGCCCAGACACACTCCAGAAACAAAATTCAACAGTTCGGAAAAACTGGCGAAAAGATCGGATGGCATAAGCGTCCGCAGTCGGGATTCCGGATTCTTCCTTTTTGGAAGCTTCGGTCCTCCATCAACAACTCGCAGCGGCGGCAGAACCGAAAATCCCTGCTCGAGCGGCGGCATGAACAGCCGGGCGATGCCCGGCCAGGACGAGAAAGTATGGAAATGGACCACGGTCTCGATATCGCCGGACTGGACAGCGACGCGGCAACCCCGATCACACAGCCCGACCTGCCAAGCATCAACACGCTGGCAAGGATCGCTCACGGTCCGGCAAGGATCGCGCACGGACAGGTCCTGACGGGCGCCGACTTTGCCCGGCATGGTCTGCCGGGTGAGCGGCTCGATAGGGTCTTCGAGCAGCTCGCCGTAACGTTCGCCGCGTTGCCGGCGGTGATCTCCGACGGGCGTGTCTGGACGTATCAGGAGCTGAACAGCCGTGCCAACCAGTTCGCCCGCATGCTCATCAAGCACGGCGTGCGGCCGGGTCACCGCGTCGGGCTCATTCTCGACCGCTCGGCGGAGACCTATGTTGCGGTGCTGGCGGTGATGAAGGCGGGTGCTGCCTTCGTGCCGCTGGCCACAGCGTTTCCTGAGGAGCGGATGACGCTCATCATCGAAGACGCCGGCGTCAGCATGATCGTCACCATCGCCGCCTATGCCTCGCGCGCCGGTCAACTGCCGGTTCCCCATGTGCTGATCGACAGCGCCGCCGTCGAGATCTCCGCACAGTCGCACGCGCCGCTGAAGCTGCAGGCGAAGATCGCCGACGACACCTGCTACATCCTCTATACCTCAGGCACCACCGGCAAGCCCAAGGGCGTGGTCATCACGCACCAGAGTTTTGTCAACTTCATACGGGTCGCCGCCTCCTCCTACGGCTACCGGCCGGGCGATCGTGTCTATCAGGGCATGACCATTGCCTTCGACTTTTCCTCCGAAGAGATCTGGGTCCCGTTCGTCGCCGGCGCGACAGTCGTGCCCGCACCTGGCCAGATGCCGCTCGTGGGAGAGGAACTGGCGGATTTCCTGCGCCACCATGACATCACCTGCATGGCCTGCAGCCCGACCTTGCTGTCGTCGATGACATCAGACGTGCCCAGCCTGCGCACGCTTTTGGTGGGCGGCGAGGCCTGCCCGCACAATCTGGTGGTGCGCTGGTCGAAGCCGGGCAGGCAGATCCTCAACACCTATGGCCCGACCGAAGCGACCGTCACCGCGACGATGGGGGCGCTGACGCCGGACAGTCCGGTGACCATCGGCGCGCCGTTGCCGACCTACTCGATCGTCATTCTCGACGCGTCGCTGCCGCAACTTGCCGAGCCAGGCGAACTGGGCGAGATCGGCATTGCCGGCATCGGGCTCGCCGTCGGCTATCTCAACCGTCCCGACCTGACCGACCAGAAATTCATTGCCGATTTCGTCGGCCTGCCGAACAACCCGTCGCAGCGCATCTACCGCACCGGCGACCTTGGCAGGATCAACGACAAGGGCGAAATCGAATATGCCGGGCGCATCGACACGCAGGTGAAGATCCGCGGATATCGCATCGAGCTCGGCGAGATCGAGGCCGTGCTGCTCGACCAGCCCGAGATCGCCCAGGCTGCCGTCACCACCTGGGAGATCGAGCCCGGCCGCGTCGAGCTCGTCGCCTACTACGCAGCCAAGGCCGGCCAGCCGGCGATCTCGCGTGCCGATCTCGCCCAGACGATGAAGCGGCGGCTGCCGGACTACATGGTGCCCTCCTATTTGGAGGAACTGCCTGCCATCCCGATGACGGTCTCCAACAAGGTGGACCTGCGCCAGCTGCCGAAGCCGACGAGCGTTCGGCTTTCGGCCGATCGCGCCATGGTGCCGCCCGCCAATGACGACGAGCGTTTCCTGGCCGATGCCCTGGCGACGGTCCTGAAATTCGACGCGGTGTCCGTCGAGGATCACTTCTTCGACGATCTCGGCGCCAACTCGCTGCTGATGGCCCATTTCTGTGCGCGCGTGCGCACCAGGAAGGAATGGGCGACGACGTCGATGCGCGACATCTATCTCTATCCGACAGTGGCGCGGCTGGCCCAACATCTGGGCGTGGCGCAGGAGTTGACGACGGCCACCAACGAGCCGGTTCTCACCCGCCAGGCCTCGAACCTCGCCTACTGGACCTGCGGCGCCGCGCAGCTTTCGTTCTACTGCCTCTACAGCTACGTGGCATTGTGGGCGATCAATGACGGCCTCAACTGGATGTATGACGCGCTCGACGAACCGCTGGAGCTCTATTTCAGGTGCGTGGCGCTTTCGGCCGCCGTGTTCTTCGGCATGTCGGGCTTTGCCGTCCTGGCGAAATGGGTGCTCATCGGCCGCTGGAAGGCCGAGGCGTTTCCGATCTGGGGCCTGCGCTACTTCCGTTTCTGGGTCGTCAAGACGTTGATCCGCACCGCACCCGTCGTGCTGTTCCGCGGCAGCCCGCTCTACAGCCTCTATCTGCAGCTGCTCGGCACCAAGCTCGGGAAAAACGCCGTCATCGAATCGAAATCCGTGCCCGTCTGCACGGATCTCATTTCCATCGGCGCCAACACCATCCTGCGCAAGGAATCGATGATTCTCGGCTTCAGGGCCCAGTCCGGCTATATCCATACCGGGCCGCTGACCATCGGCCGCGATGCCTTCGTCGGCGTCGGTTCTACGCTCGACATCGACACCAGGATCGGCGACGGCGCCCAGCTCGGCCATTCGTCCTCGCTGCATCGCGGGCAAAGCATCCCGGACGGCGAGCACTGGCATGGATCGCCGGCGGTGCCGACCACGGCGGACTATTGCAAGGTGCGCAATATCAATCCTTACCAGGTCCGGCGCTTTCTCTATGAAGCCCTTCAGCTGATCGGCTTGTTTGGCCTTGTCACCCCGCTGCCACTCTTGTTCCACAGCTACTGGGAATATGTCGGCGACGACTATCAGGAGACGATCGGTCTTGTCGCGATCGGCACCACGGTCACGCTTTTCGGTTACATCGCGGCCGCCTTCCTGGCGGCGACGCTGGTGCCGCGCCTGGCAAGCCTGCTGCTGAAGCCAGGCCGCACCTACACGCTTTACGGTTTCCGCTACTGGCTGCAGACCGTGTCCGAGTTCTCCAGCAACTCTCGAGTGCTGGGGCTGTTGTTCGGTGACAGTTCGGCCATCGTGCACTACATGCGCGCCATCGGCTGGAATCTCAACAAGGTGGTGCAGACCGGTTCCAACTTCGGTTCCAACCAGCAGCACGACAATCCGCTTCTGTGCGAGATCGGCACCGAGACCATGGTGTCGGACGGGCTGTTCATGATCAATGTGCACAAGTCGGCTTCCGCGTTCCGGCTGGAGCCCACCCGCATTGGCGAGCGCAACTATCTCGGCAACAACATCTACTATCCGCCGGATGGCCGCACGGGCGACAACGTCCTGCTCGGCACCAAGGTGATGGTCCCCATCGATGGCCCGGTGCGCGAGAATGTCGGCCTTCTCGGTTCGCCTGCCTTTGAAATCCCGCGCATGGTCAACCGCGACAAGGAGCTTATCGCCGGCATCGACGAAGCCGACCGGCGCCAGCGCATTCCCTACAAGAACCGCCACAATCTGGTGACGATCCTGCTGTTCCTGGCAACGCAATGGGTCATGCTGTTCGTCACGCTGGCGATCTGGGACCGGGCGCTGAACTACTATACCGAATGGGCGGAAGTCGCTCTCTTCGCCGCCGTGCTTTTGACCTCAGCAATCACCATTCCGTTCTACATCCTGGTCGAGCGGGCCAGCCTTGGTTTTGGCCGGCTGAAGCCACAGATGACGACGATCTATGACGTCGCATTCTGGCGCCACGAACGCCACTGGAAGCTGGCGGATTCGCCGATCGTGCGCCTGTTTGCCGGCACGCCGTTCCGGCCGATGATCCTGCGCCTGCTGGGCGTCAAGGTCGGCAGACGGGTCTATGACGGCGGCAGCAACCTGACCGAGCGTTCGCTGGTGGAGATCGGCGACGACGCCACCCTCAACGAGGGCTGCGTCATCCAGGCCCATTCGCTGGAAGAAGGCGCGTTCAAGTCCGATTTCATTCGCATTGGCAAGGGCTGCACGCTCGGACCTTCTGCCTTTGTCCACTATGGCGTCGTGATGGGCGAAGGGTCGATGGTCGATGTCGACGCCTTTGTGATGAAGGGCGAAGAGCTGGAGCCCAATTCGATATGGCGGGGCAACCCGGCCAAGCTGCATCGGTTCGTCGAGCCGGTCACGCAAGATGGCGCCAAGGCATCGACTTGATGAGCGCGGACATCCGTCTGGTTTCGGTGACCGGGGCCAACCGGGCCCTGGTCGCGGCCCTGGAACTGGCCCCGGATCAGATGGATTTCGTCGCCAGCAATGCGGAGTCCCTCGACGAAGCCGAAACTGACCGGGACGCACAGCCGCGAGTCGTCATGGCTGGCGAACGCGTCCTCGGTTTCCTGATGTACGAGGCAGACGACGACGAGGCGCGGATCTACCGCTTCATGATTGATCGCGCCCATCAGGGCCGAGGCTACGGCAAGGCCGCTTTGCGTGAAGTGCTGGATGAAATCATCGGGCTCGGCCACATCAGGCACGTTTCGATCTGCTACGAGCCTGGGAATGAAGCGGCGCGCCACCTCTATCGCGCTGCCGGTTTCGTCGAAAAAGGGCTGGACGAGGACGGGGAAATGATCGCCGACCTCGCTTTGCCTAGACGGATCGACCAGCCGTGACACGGCTGCTCGACGGCGGCGCGAGCCTGTCAGCGCAGCTGCAGGCGGCCATGGTCACCATGGCGCCGATCGGCGTTCGGATCGGCTGCCGCACGATACGCGAAGGCGATGAGAACCACCTGCTGCCCGAGGAAGCACGCTCCATCCCGTCGCGCCAGCCGATGATGCGGCGAGCGAGCGGCGCGGCGCGGTGGATCGCGCGCGGGCTGCTGGCGAATATGGGCCTGAACGACGTCGCAGTTTTGCGCGCATCATCCGGCGCGCCGGTATGGCCCCCCGGAATAACGGGGTCGCTGGCTCACGACGACGAAACGGCTGTGGCGGCAGTCGCGCCCATTGGCCATATCGCCGCGCTCGGTATCGACGTCGAGCCCGCCCACCCCTTGCCCGACGACATCTTCGCGCTCGTTGCAATCCCTGCTGACCGGACCGACATAACCGACCGACATCTTGCTGGTCGCATCCTCTTTGCCGCCAAGGAAGCTGTCTACAAGGCCGCCTACCCGCTTGATCGCGAGGTGCTGGGCTATGAGGACATCACCGTCGATCTCAACGCAGGCGCTGCGATGACGAAGACAGGCCGCAGAGCGAGACTGGTTTACTGCGTTGCTCCGCGCGTCGTCGTCCTGGCGTTCGTCGACGGTGGCCGAGGTTCGTCCCTGTAAGCACGAACGGGATTCGCCAGCCCCCGACAATGCCACGCGCCTCCCCAGTGCATTATTTTTTCGAAGAGCGGTCGCAAAGGGCTCGCACGGTTCGTCCTCCGACAGAAGAAGGAGAGCGCCATGAGAAAACTTATTGTCACCGAGTTCATCAGCATCGATGGCATCGCCGAGGTCGAGAATCTGCCGGGCGTGACCTGGAACGATGAAATGCAAAGGTTCAAGGAGGACGAGCTTGCCGACAGCGGCGCCATGCTTCTAGGGCGCACGACCTATGAGATTTTTGCCAGCTCCTGGCCCAAGGAAACTGGAGACTTCGCCGACCGGTTCAACGCGCTGCCGAAATATGTCGCGTCGACGAGCTTGAAGGCACTCGACTGGAAACCGGCCGAGCTGTTGAAGGGCGCGCTACCGGAAGCGGTCCGGACCCTGAAGCAAGGCAGCGGCGGCAACATCTATGTGCATGGTAGCCTCAGCGTCGCGCAGGAATTGCTGCGCCATGGTCTGGTCGATCGCGTCAGGCTGCTCAGCTACCCCGGCGCTGTCGGCAAAGGCAAGCCGCTGTTCCCGCCCAGCGAGCAAGTGCCGCTTGAGCTGATTTCGGCCACGCCATTCGGCAACGGCGTGGTGGCGCTTGAGTATGCGCCTGCAGCAACGCGGCCATAGGGCGGGCCGCGTTTCGCCAGGGATCGCGCCGTCTTGCGCTCGGCCCCGCGCGCAAAACCGCGGGAATGGCCGTCGAAGCGGCCAGCGCCGCGGGTGGCCAAGGCCAGACCGTGGATCGTTCAAATTTAACTAAACTTTTATTAAACTATATGGGATCACCCTTGGCGCGCCTATAGTCTCAGACGGCGGATCACAGGGGATGCCGCATGGCGCGAAGCCCGGAAACGAAACTCGACGAACACAGCTTGATAACGTCGATATTGGTCAAGAGGCATCGAGCGGAAGCGCCCGATATTGTCGACGCCGACGAACTGAAGGAGCGGACGGCAGAGCTCGCACTTGTCCTTGACATCGCTCACCAGGCATTCGCCAGGAAAGGGCCGGCAGGACCGATAGTCGACCGTCTGGCAGGCCGACTCCACGAGCTTCGCAGGCAGTCGGCACCCGCGGTCTGGCAGGCACTCATTCCCCTGGCCCAGCAACATCGCGTTGCCAAGTATTTGATGCAGGATCCGTTCACGCGGTGGTCCTTCGAAAAGCCGCGCGGCTATTCCGGCGACGCGAGCCTGCTGGACATTTACTACAAGCACCCCAGCGCGGACGAGATGGTGGCTTCGTCGACCCCGCTTGGCCAGGAGATCTACGCCTATACCAGCGAGGCGGCGAGTTCTGCTGCCGGACGCGAGCGGCGCAACATCCTCGCCAAAACGGTGGACGAAACGGCTCGCCGGGTCGACAATGCCGAGGTGCTTGCGATTGCCTGCGGTCACCTACGCGAAGCCGAACTCTCCGAGGCGCTCTCCGAGGGGAAATTGAAGCGCTGGATTGGACTGGACCAAGATCCTGTCAGCGTCGACATCGTGAACCGCGATTTTGCCGGCACGGTGGTAGAGGCTATGGAAGGCTCCGTGCGCGGCATTCTTCGCCGCGCCTACCCTCTTGGCGCATTTGACCTCGTCTATGCGTCGGGTCTCTACGACTATCTGGCGCCCGCTATCGGCATCCGCCTGTTTCAGCGAGCCATGGAACTGGTCAAGCCTGGCGGCGAACTGCTTTTTGCTAATTTCAGCGACGAGATCACGACCGATGGCTACATGGAAACCTTCATGGATTGGCCGCTGATCCTGCGTTCGGCTGACGATATGTGGGACATCATCAATGCCGCGGTCGACAGGAATCGCGTCGAAGCTGACGTGTTCTACGGATCGAACCGAAACATTGTTTACGGCAAAGTCCGCAAAGCGTGATCCCAGAGCGTGGACGGCAGTGATATTCCGGGTCGGCTTGTGACACCAGGCGCGCAACTCCGAGCGCCTTGGTTTCTTTCGTCGAGGGCCATGAGGTCGAGAATTCGGGTTGAACGTCGGGCAACCGCCGCCGTCTGGCTGTCATTCAAACAAATTTAAGAAAAATGTCCGGGTCGCGCGAAACATTCCGTAAGGCCGCCTCCTTATAATTGTGATTTTCGTGAGGCTTGGCGCGACCGCGGCGCGGAACATCAGCGCTATCTTATGAAACGGGGCGTAGAATCCTGTCCAGCCGGAGCGAATCATTAGGATCAGTGCATGACCCAAACGTTGGCCGATGTGGTTGAAGACGAAGTCCTTCAGCAGCGGCAAGAGCCACTCCCGGGAGACCTGCGCAAGCTTTACCGAATGGAGGGCGAGAGTGCCCGCAGAAAGGCTGCCCGGCAGGGGCTCTGGCTCGCGGTTGCGTGCTATCTCTCGTTTTCCGTCACCGACATACTGCTGATCCCGGATGTCGCGGCTTACACGATCGGCGCGCGCTGTGCGGTCAGCGTAATCGCGCTCGTCGTCCTCGAAACACAGTATCGCCTGGGGTTCAAAACCGAAGGGCTTGATCTCACTTGCGCGGTCGCCCTGGTTTCGGGCTACATAGGCTGGCTGATTCCGGCGATAACGACGGGATACACCGAGAATTTCTCCTACTTCATGATTTTTGGTTCCATCTTCATGATGGGCGCCAACCTCTTCTTTCGCTTCCAGTTTGTGCTTTCGATTGTATCGTCTGGGCTGGTCCTCGCCGCGTTCTTCGTCGCTCTGTATTTGTTTCCTGCGACCTTGTCTTACCAGATCGCCCTCGGGACATTCTACATTTCGTGCTTCACGTTTACCTCCTACGTGAACTGGAAGCTGAATGGGGAGCGTTACAACGTCTTCCTCAATGCGCTGGAAGCCAAAATCCAGCACAAGGAGGCCACCGAACGCGGACAGGCGCTGCTCAATCTGTCGAGAACCGATCCACTTACAGGCCTGGAGAACCGGCGCGCGATTGACGAGAAGCTGCGGGACTACTGGAGTGGTTGGCAGAGGTCCGGCAACAGTTTTGTGGCGATCCTCATCGATGTCGACTTCTTCAAGAAGTACAATGACTGTTACGGCCATCAAGAGGGCGACCGCTGCCTGATCCTGGTCGCCAACGCTCTTAGCGATATGATCAAGCAGCACAATGGCTCGATCGGCCGCTACGGCGGCGAGGAATTCATTGTCCTGGCTCGCCTGGACGAGAAAGAGCAGGTCGTGGATCTTTCGGAAGCCATTCGCCGCACGGTGGAGGATCTGGCACTTACCCACGAACTGCGGCGGGACGGCATCTCGGTCGTGACGGTGAGCGTTGGCGCTGCATTCACCCGGCTGCAGACCGGTGCCAAGCTGGAGAAGATCATCCACGAGGCCGATCGCGCGCTTTATCTGGCAAAGGCCGGCGGACGAAATTGCGCCCGGCTGTTCGATCCATCCGATCCCCAGAGCAGTGACGAGAGTGAGAACATTGCGGCTTTGCTGAAGATCGCGATCGGCCAGGACCTCGTTTCACTCGTCTATCAACCGATCCAGGATGTCGCGTCGGGCCGAGTCGAGGCGGTGGAGGCTCTGATGCGCCTCAAAATGCTGGACGGCACATCGGTTCCGCCGAGCCTGTTCATTCCCGTCGCGGAACGAACCGGCGCAATCCTGGAACTCGGGCGCTGGGCAATAAGGACAGTGTGCGCCGAACTCCTGGCGGACGATCACGTCGCCGTCGTCAGCGTCAATGTCTCTCCAATCCAGCTCAAGACACCCGGCTTTGCCACCTCCGTTGCAGCCATTCTGGTCGAGACCGGCGTGGCTGGCAGCCGGCTGGCCTTCGAACTCACCGAGGGGCTGGAGATCGAGATGCACTCGGACATTCTCCGCTGTATCAGCGACCTCAAGCTGCTGGGGGTCAGGATATGGCTCGATGATTTTGGGACGGGCTTCGCGGGTCTGTCATGGCTTCGCCTGATCGATTTCGATACGGTCAAGATCGACCGCTCTTTTCTTCACGACTGCGCCTCGCCAAGGGGCAAGGCCATGCTCCAGGACATTATTGCCCTGGTCCGAAATCGCGGCCACAAAATCCTGGTCGAAGGGGTGGAAACCGACGAGCAGATGGCGCTCATGCGTGATTTCGGCATAGACAAGATCCAGGGCTATCGTGTCGGCCGCCCCGCTCTGGCCAAGAGTTTCCAGACGAAACTGGCCGCCCGCAAACCCCCACTCGTTATCCTCAAGTCCGCATGACAGGGGTGCCGGCAACTGATCATCAGCCAGCAACAGGAATTTGTGCTTGCCTGCGAGGTGGCGGAGGTTGCCGGCATCGTCAAACTGGCGCGTTCGCAGTGCCTGGCGCTCAAGAAGCAGGTGCTCGAAGCCTTACTTGCCAGCGCCAAGCTGCAGGAAGCCAATCTGCAGACCTTCGCATAGAGCCCATTCCCATCCCGATGAAAGATCGGGATGGGGTTCTATCTCTTTGTTTGAGCATGATCTTTTCCGAACCGAAGGTCAGCGCAGCAAAAACCGGGTTCCCACTTTTCGGGATCATGCTCTGTCTTCTTGTTTGAGCATGATCTTTTCCGAAACCCGGTTCCCACTTTTCGGGATCATGCTCCGAACCGCCTTCCCTGCTATGACGTCGCACGCAGGTTGCGGCGGGCGCGCCGCCTGTTTGTGGCGCGCGCCGCCTCCGCCACCGCGCCGTTGATTTCGACCACGACGCCTTCGCGTGGCTTGGCGTTGGTGACCCTGTGCAGGCGCTCATAGGGCAACAGCTCCTTGATCCGGGCATTGAGCGACGCGACTTCGGCTCGCAAATCCTCGCATTCCTGCCTCTGGACATCGTACTGCATTTGTTCAGACGCCTGCTGCAGGGAAAGCTGCGAATAATTTGCGTTCACCGCCGAAAGGTTCATCTTGTCGCTTTCGCTCTCCTTCATGAGCTCAGACAGTTTTTCATCCGCAACCTGCTTATCGGCCATGGCGTCGCTCCACTGAGCCCTAAGCGTGGCCATCTCGGCGGCGGCTGCGCTGCTCTCGTTCGAGGCCAGTTCCAGTCGCGACTGGAGGTTCTGAATTTCAGAACGCAAGCCGTCCATCTCCAGGTGATTGCGCGTGAGCTCGGCTTGCGTGTCACTTTCCATGAAACGGGCCGCTTCAGTCATTTCCGACATCTTCGTTTGCGCCATCTCGAACGATTTCTGAAGCCGCATTTCCTCCTTCTCGCTCTTGCCAAGCGCAGCCAGCAGTTCCGAAAGCCGCACCGCCTCGCTGGCATGAATCGTCGAGAGCTCATCGAGCCTATGGCGCGTCTCGGTTTCCCGCTTGTGCGCCTTGTCGAGATCAATCGACAGGCTGACATGCTTTTCCCGCAGCATCTTGTTCTCACGCAAGCGTCTATTGGCCTCGACCGTCTTGGCCGCAAGCGTCTTGACGATGTCGCCGAATTCCGCTTCGCGTTTTGCGCTTGCATTGGCTGCCTCGACGAGTTCCAGCCTCACTGCGGCCAGCGCGCCTCGAAGCGCCTCCTTGTCCTGAACCAGGCCTGCCTCATGCTGCTGCAAGACTTCGACGGCGCCTTCGCGCTCGCGCAGCTTTCTGGCTGCATCGTGGAGCTGTTCCGACAGAACTCTTTGGTGTGAGGTCAGGCCGGCATTTGCCAGCTCCAGTTCGTTGGCGCGAAGAACATCGCCGTGGAGGATGTTCAGGAATTCACGTGTCAGATGGTGCGAAGTCGCGATCTCCGACAGTTTCCCGTTGATCTCCTCCAGATAGTCCTGGGCATCGTGAAAGAGCCCATCAACCGCACTCAATGCAGCCAGCCGGGTTTGCGTATGCGACGTCAGCAGTCGTGCGGTCTCTGGACGGTCCGCACCATTCTCTGGCTGGGCGTTGTCGTTGTTTGTCGCGAGATTCTCGTCGGCGTTCTCCGGCGGCGACTGGTCGGCTAGTTTGAGACACTCATCGAACGCGTCCGCCAACTCGGCTTCGAGCTTCTCAAATGCTCTGTCGGAATTAGCGGCACGCCTCATCAACCCCTTGAAACTCATGGCCTAACACTCCCTGCACTCCCTCCATTCTTTTACTTAAGGAATTGCTAACATTCCTTTTTACATCCTCTTCTTCCGTTGGGGAAGCCCCGCCGGGGCCCTGAGCAGCCTTGGTCGATCGATATTTTCATGGGCGCATGCGCAGCAGCCGCGACGCCAGCCCGCGGCTCACCCTGTTTGCGTTTGGCCTTGGTGGCGCCGCCCTAAGGCAGATATCCGGTCACCGCGCAGGGGCCTCAAGCGCCCTCACCCGGCCGTGCGCTTGCCGCGTTTGCTCTTGCCGGCCCGCGCTTCAATCGCCTTCTCGATCTGCCGCTTCAGCTCGTCCTTGATGTCGACGGTCTCGGCCAGCAAGGCGTCGATCTTCATGAAATCGAGCACGCGGTATTTCGAGACCGGCGGGCGGATCAGGATGTCGGGCGGGTGCTGGCGCAGCTTGTTGGCGATGATCGACTGCATCATCAATTGCGTGGCGCCGTACATCAGGTCGACGGTGGTCGGGTGCTTGCGCTCGGCCTCGCTCGGCGCGCCCACCACGTCGATGGCGATGATAATGTCGGCGGCCTTTTCGATCAGGTCGAACGGCACCGGGTTGTAGATGCCGCCGTCGATCAGCACGCGGCCGTCGCGCTCCACCGGGCGGAACACGGCGGGAATGGCGGCCGAGGCGGCGAGTGCCGAATGCAGGTCGCCGTCCTCGAAGACCGCAAGCTTGTGGCCGAAATAGTCGGTCGCCGTCACCTTGAGCGGGATCTTCAGCTGGTCGAAGGTTTCGGGGATGGCGTCGGGCAGGAAGGCCTTGAGGATGCGCTCGATGTTGAACTGGCTGACGCGGATACCACCCTGCATGGCCTCCGCGATGGTGCCCGGTCGCGAGCGCCACATGCGCGCCGCAACCTCGGCGCGGCGGCTCAGGATCGAGCGGGCATAGTCGTGGATGTCTCGGCCAGCCATGCCCGAGGCCATGCCGGCACCCATGATGGCGCCGATCGAGGAACCGGCAATCGCAACCGGCTTGATGCCCAGCTCGTCCAGCGCTTCGATGACGTGGATATGCGCCAGCCCGCGCGCGCCGCCGCCGCCAAAGGCGATGCCGAAGCTCGGGCCAGCACTCATCCCTTGCCGCCCAGCGCCAGTTTCGGCCCGACGACCATGATCGCCGGCTCGGCGGAGAGCAATTTCTTGGCCGCCGCCTTGACCTGGTCCAGCGTCACCCCGTTGATGAGGGCGCCGCGCCGCTGCATGTAGTCGATGCCGAGCTTGTCTAGCTGCAGTTCGACCAGGGTCGCTGCAATCGCGCTCGAGGAATCCAGATTGTTGATGGCATAGGCGCCGACCATGTATTTCTTGGTCGCCTCAAGTTCTTCCTCGGTCGGCCCGACCTCGGCCATACGCTTGACCACCTCGCGCACGACGCCAAGCGTCTCGGCCGCCCTGTCGGAGCGGGTTGCGGTGGTGACGAGCAGCGCGTCGGCGTGTTTCTGGTCGATCAGGTCGGAACTGACGCTGTAGGCGAGGCCGCGCTTTTCGCGCACTTCGTCGAACAGGCGCGAGGTGAAGGTGCCACCGCCGAGGATCTCGTTCATCAGCACCGCGGCGAAAAAGTCCGGCGCGTCGCGTTTCACGCCGGGATAGGCCAGTTGCAGCGAGGTCTGCGGCAGGTCGTAATTGACCTCGAGCTGCTGGCCCAGTTTCGGCTCGATATCGGCGACGGGGTTCAGCGTCTGCTTTTCCGGCAGGTCGCCGAACAGCGCGTCGAGCTTTTGCTTCAGTGTCTCGGCGTCGATGTCTCCGACCACCGCCACATGCAGGCCGTCGCGGGCGAAATTGGCCTTGTGGAAGGCTTTCAGATCATCCGGCGTGATGGCGGCGAGGCTTTGCTTGGTGCCCTGGTCGGACCTGGAATAGGGGTGAGTGCCGTAGATCGCTTCCGCCCATTTGGTCTGGGCTATGGTGCCGGGGTCGTTCTCGCCGGCGATGATGCCGGACAGGATCTGCGACCGAATGCGGTCGATCGGCGCCTGGTCGAAGCGCGGTTTGGTGACCGCCAGCCGCAACAGGTCGAACGCCGCGTCTTTGCGTTCGGCCAGCGTGCGCATCGAGCCATAGGTGCCGTCGCGCCCGGCCTCGAAGCCCATTTCAGCGCCGACATCGTCCAGCTGTATCTGGAAGGCCTCGCTGTCGAGATCGCCGGCGCCCTCGTCGAACAGGCCGGTCATCAGATTGACCAGCCCCTCCTTGCCAGCCGGGTCCTGCGTCGAGCCGCCGTCGAAGACGAAACGGATGGCGATGATCGGCACCGTATGATCTTCCACCAGCCAGGCGGTGATGCCCTTCGGCGATTTCACTTCCTGGATGTCCATGGCGCGAGCGGCGAGTGCCGGCAGGATCAGGAAGACGACGGAAAGGAACAGGGTCGCCAGCGGCGTAGCGGTGCGGCGGGGCAGGATCGCGAGTCTATTCATCGGATCAGTTCCCCGCCTGGGTTTGCGGCAAGAGATAGCCGGTCGTCGAATGGTCGAGGATGAGATAGCGGACGGCGACAGCTTTCACATCGTCGGCGGTGACCTTGCGGATGCGGTCGGGCCATTCCTCGATATCCCTGACATTGCCGCCGACGGCCAGCGTCGAGCCATAGATGTTGGCCATGGAATCCTGCTTGTCGCGGGCGAAGATCATCGAGCGGACGTAGCGGGCCTTGGCCTTCTCCACCTCCTCGCCTGTGACCCCGTCCTTGGCAATGCGGATGATTTCGGCATCGACCGCCGCCTCGACATCGGCGAGCCTGGCATCACCGCGCGGCGCGCCATAGACGGTGAAATTGGTGGCATCGTGCATGGTTCCCTGGAAGAAGGCCCCGGCGCTGGCGGCTATGCCTTGCTTGACCACAAGCTCCTGGTAGAGCCGGCTGCGGCTGCCGCCGCCGAGGATTTCAGCCAGTATATCGAGCGCTTCGGCTTCGCCCGGTTTTGCCGTGCGATAGGACGGAACCACCCATTGCGTCGAAAAACTCGGGACGCTGACGCGCGCATCGGTGAGCGTCACCGTGCGCTTGGTGTTCTGCTCCGGCTCGACCGGACGGATGCGCGGCGGCAGGTCCGGACCGCGCGCGACTTTGCCAAAGGTCTTTTCGGCCAGCGCCTTGACCGCGTCCGGCTCGACGTCGCCGGCCACCACCAGCACGGCATTGTTGGGCGTATAATACTTGTCGTAGAAGGCCGTGGCGTCGGTGCGGTTCAGCTGCTCCATCTCCTGCATCCAGCCGATCACCGGAATGCGGTAGGGCTGGTTCTGCCACAGCGTGGCGTCGACTTCCTCGTCGAGAACCGCCTCTGGATTGCTGTCGATGCGCGCGCGGCGCTCTTCGAGGATGACGTCGCGCTCGGTCTTGATGACGTCGTCGGTGAGGATGAGGTTGCGCATGCGGTCGGCCTCGAAGCTCATCATGTCGCCGAGGGCCGAGGGCGCCACCGTCTCATGGAAGGCGGTGTAGTCATAAGAGGTGAAAGCGTTGTTGGAGCCGCCTATGGCCGAGATGGCGCGGTCGAACTCGCCGGCGGCATGGTTCTTGGTCGCCTTGAACATCAGATGTTCGAAGAAATGGGCGATGCCAGATTTTCCCGGCGGCTCATCGGCGCTGCCGATCTTGTACCACACCATATGGGTGACGATCGGCGCCCGGTGATCCGGGATGACGACGACCTCCATGCCGTTGTCGAGCAGGAAATCCGTCACCTTGCCGTCGTCCGATGCGGCCAGAACCGTGCCGGTGGTGACCAAGGCCAGCGCGGTCGTCAGCAGCATTCTGCGCAGAGATGTCATCAATGGCTCCGGATTTCATGCCGCGACGATAGGCAAGGTCTTGTGGACAAGCAAAGTGAATTGTTCGTCATGTCTCAGGCAAAGGCGGCGGCAAAGAGGCCGCCCGCGAGCGTGAAAGGGAGCTGCAAGCGGTCAGGCGGCTTCGATGAAGCGAATGACGGTCTCGCCATAGCCGCGCTCGTCGACCACCGCAAAACCGGGGCCAACCTCGAAAGCGGCTGCCGCCGCTTCCTCGACGACGCAGAGCGCCCCGGGCGAGAGCCAGCCGCCGGCCTTGGCCGAGCGCAAGGCAAGTTCGCCAAGACCCTTGCCGTAGGGCGGATCGGCAAACACCAGTCCGAAGGCGGCAAGGGTGCCGGCATCGCCAAGTGCCGAGGCATCCCGGCGAAAAATCTTGGTGCGCCCGGTCAGGCCGAAGGCTTCGACATTGGTGCGGATCAGGCCGCGTCCTTCCGCCGATTCCTCGATGAAGACGCCATAGGACGCGCCGCGCGACATCGCTTCGAGGCCGAGCGCGCCGGTGCCGGCGAATAGGTCGAGCACGCGTGCGCCGTCCAGTTTCTCGGGATAGCGATGCGCCAGCACGTTGAAGACGGCCTCGCGGGTGCGGTCACTCGTCGGGCGGATGCCGTTGCTGCGCGGCGTCGCCAGCGGACGCCCGCGAAACTCACCGCCGACGATCCGCATTACTTGCCCTTGGGGCCGTTACGCGGCCGGTCACTGCCGGGACGATCGCCCCGCGGCTTGCCGAACGGCTTGGTGCCGCCTGGCTTGCCATAGGCCGGTTTGAACGAAGCCTTGCGCGCCTTGGCATCGCTGGCCTTGGCCGCGTCGGCTTCCGCCCTGCCCTTGCCGATCGGCCGCGCGCCGGGCGCCATCCAGACATTGGCCTTGCGCTGGCCCGGCGGCTCGATCGGCCGCTGCTCGCGTTCCGGCCTTTTCCCGCCCGGCTTGCCGCCAAAGCCACCACGCGGCTTGTCGCCGAAGCCGCCGCGCGGTTTATCGCCAAAGCTGCGCTCGGGCCTCGGGCCACGCTCGCCAAAGCTCTTTTCCGGTCCCGCACTTCTGTCGGGACTTGTCGACAGCTTGCCCAGCGCCTCGTCGCGGCTGCCTTCGCGGCGCTTGCGGTTCTTGATCAGCCCGCCCTCGCCGATCGGACGGCGCTCGCCGTCGCGGGTGAATTTCGGCCGCTCGGGTTCTTCTTCGCGCTCACGCCGCACCGGCTTGTTGGAAAACGGCTTGGTGATCTCGGCGTCGAAATTGGCGCCGGATTCCTCGACCAGGCGCTCGCCAAGCTGGTCGCGCAGCACGCGGCCCTTGATCTCGAGAACATGGCCCTCCTTCAGATCATCCAGCTGGAACGGCCCGTAGGAAATGCGGATCAGCCGCGTGACGTCGAGGCCAAGCGAGCCAAGAATATTCCTGACTTCGCGGTTCTTGCCCTCGCGCAGGCCAAGCGTCAGCCAGGCATTGGTGCCCTGCTCGCGGTCGAGCGTCGCTACAATGGCGCCATAGAAGACGCCGTCGACGGCAATACCTTCGCGTAATCCGGCGAGCGCGCTTTCCTCGACCTTGCCGTGGACGCGCACGCGGTAGCGCCTGAGCCAGCCGGTGGCCGGCAGTTCGAGCACGCGCGACAGCCCGCCATCATTGGTGAGCAGCAAAAGGCCTTCCGTGTTGATATCGAGGCGACCGATGGTCATCAGCCGCGGCAGGTCTGACGGCAGCACGTCGAACACGGTTTTGCGACCCTCGGGATCGCGGTTGGTGGTGACCACGCCGGCCGGTTTGTGGAACAGGAACAGCCTTGTGCGCTCGATCGGCGGTATTTCCATGCCGTCGAGATGGATGATGTCGCCGGGCATGACATTGAAGGCCGGCGTGGTCAGAGCGCGGCCATTGACCTTGACGCGGCCGGCCGCAATCAGCTCCTCGGCGTCGCGGCGCGAGGCCAAACCGGCACGTGCCAGCCGCTTGGCGATGCGCTCGCCCGCCTCTTCCGTAGCCTCGGTGGCACGCGGGCGCGGCTTGAAACCACCGCCTGATGCGCCGCCCTGGGGCCGATCGCCAAAGTCGCGGTTGGGGCGATCAGCGAAGTCCCGCTTCGGCCGGTCGTCGCGCGGCTTGAAGTCACGCTTCGGGCGTTCGCCTTCGGCGGCCATCGGCCCATCGCCTCGTGGCGCATAGGGTTTGCGCGGCCCTTCGCGCTTTTCATAAGGCTTGCGCTCGCCTTCGGCAGCCATTGGACGGTCGCCGCGTGGTGCATAGGGTTTGCGCGGTCCTTCGCGCTTTTCATACGGCTTGCGTTCGCCCTCGGCGGACATCGGTCGGTCGCCGCGCGGTGCGTAAGGTTTGCGCGGTCCTTCGCGCTTTTCGTACGGCTTGCGCTCGCCCTCGGCGGCCATCGGCCGGTCGCCGCGCGGTGCGTAAGGTTTGCGCGGGCCTTCGCGTTTTTCAAACGGCTTGCCTTCGGGGCGCGGACCCTTGCTGAACGGCCGATCGCCGCTCTTGAAGTCGCGCTTCGGCCGCTCGCCGTCGGCGGCAATCGGACGATCGCCACGCGGGGCATAAGGCTTGCGCGGACCTTCGCGCTTTTCAAAAGGCTTGCCTTCAGGGCGCGGGCCCTTGCTGAATGGCCGGTCGCCGCTCTTGAAGTCGCGCTTCGGGCGCTCGCCCTCGGCGGCCATCGGCCGCTCGCCGCGCGGTGCGTAGGGTTTCTTGGCGCCGAAGGATGGCTTGCCGCCTTTGCCGGCGGCGCCATCGCGGCTGCGCGGTCCCGCGGCTTTCGGGCCGCCTCTGGCCGGACCCTTTTTGGGCCGGAATTTCTTGTCGTTGTCGTCCATGTGGCCTTTGCCTGTTTGCGCTGCTACAGCGTGGCGCATCCTTTCGGGCGCGCAAAGAACGCTGTAGCACTTTTGATTTGGCGCATGATCATTTCCGAAAACCGAGTCCGATTTTCGAGGTTATGCGCTCAATAACAGGATCACGCCTGAGTGGCGAGGAGATAATCGGGATGGAAACCCGCGTGAAGCGGCCGGATTTCATGGCGCTGGCGCTGCAAGAGGCCGAAGCCGCCGCCTTGCGCGGCGAAGTGCCGGTCGGCGCCGTCATTGCCAGCGGCAGCACGGTGGTGGCAAAAGCCGGCAATCGCACCCGCGAGTTGGCCGATCCGACGGCACATGCCGAGATGCTGGCGATCCGCGAGGCTTGCCAGAAGCTCTCCATCGAGCGGCTGACCGGCCACGATCTCTATGTGACGCTGGAGCCCTGCGCCATGTGCGCCGGCGCCATTTCATTCGCCAGGCTGCGCCGGCTCTATTTCGGCGCCGCTGACGAGAAGGGCGGCGCGGTGGTCAACGGCGTGCGCTTCTTCACATCGCCCACATGTCACCACACGCCCGACATCTATCCGGGCATGGCCGAACATGACGCTGCCTTGCTGCTGAAGGATTTTTTCCGGGAGCGGCGCGAACTCTAGAGCGAGTAGGGTTACAGCGTCCGTTGCGTCCAGGAACGCGCGGCGCTGGAAAGCCGCCTGCTTACCAGGGCAGCCAGTCGAACATGCCGCCGCTCTTGCTCTTGGCGGCTGCCTCCTTCTTGAGGCGGCGTTCCTTCTTGTATTCATCCTCGCCGAGCTGATCCTGCGGCGCGGTGTCGGCGGCGACGCGGTACTGCACCGGCGGCTCGCTCAGATATTTGCGCTTGGTCGGATCGCCCTGCTTGCTTTCTACCATGCGGCGCTGGATTTCGGCGGCACGACCCTTGTCCGAGTCAGCCGGCGACCAGCGTGGCGGATGGCTCGAACCCGAATCCGCCATCGCCTTCTTGATCGCTTCCGGGTCGGTCTGCACATCATCGACGATCTGCGACTGGTAGGCAGGATCGTCCTGATGCGCGGTGGCGTCGGCACGCAGGCGGGCGCGGCGTTGCTCGGGCGATTCGGGCCATTCGGCGCTCGCCGTCTCAATGCTGTCCTGCGGCTGCGGCAGCACTTCCTGCTGCCCCGGCGCCGGCTTCACCAGTTCGGGACGAGGCTTGTAGTCTATCTGTTGCTTATGCTTCGGCGCGATCGAAAAAGCGCTGGAGAGGTCACCCGCCAACTGTTCACCGGCGGTCTTGTCGGTGCCGTAGGTAGGCGAGCCCATGCAGCCGGACAGAGCGAGGCCAGACGCGACAAGCGGTGCCAGCAGCGCAACGCGCGCGTAAGTTCTCTCGGTCATGCCAAAAAGTCCCACTCTAGACAGCCTCTCGATCGCCACCGGCCAAAGGTCCGGTCCCCATCGTCCATGCTCTTGCGACGGAAATCCGGCGACAATTTGTCGTCCGGAGTTTCGCGTGTTTACCTCAACCACTCGTTAAGGGCAACGCGCGGGGGATTGTCAGCCCCTCGCCGTGTCATTTGTGCACCGATATGGCGGCTACTCAAACGCGCCCAAGCGCCTTCAACTCATGCAGGACAGCGGCATCCCGGGCCGAAACATCGGGGAATTCTGCATCCTGTCCGACATCGGCGGTGTAGCGCCACGAGCGCGCGCATTTCGCCAGGCCCCGGTCCTGCGCCTTCTCGACCACGACCGCGATGCCCTTGACGTCGTCCAGGGTGAAGGCGCCGGAAGACGCGTTGCCGTGGGTGATGACGAGATCGCTGGTGATCGCCATCTCGGCCATGTCGACATCCGCTATCGCCGCTTCGAGCGCGGCATCGTCCAGCGTGACCACCGGCACTGCTTCCAGCGACGAGCCGATCACCTTCTGGGCACGGGCGATCTCCAGTGCGCCGGTGACGACACGGCGAACCTGCCGCACCTTGCGCCATTTTTCCGCCAGTGCCTCGTTCTTCCAGTCCGCCGGAATTTCCGGAAACTGATCGAGATGCAACGACACGGCATCCGGGTGACGGTCGAGCCAGGCTTCTTCCATGGTGAAGGGCAGCATCGGCGCCAGCCACTTCACCAGGCAGTCGAACAGGTGGCGCACCACTTGAACCGAAGCCTTGCGCTTCACGCTGGAGGGCGCGTCGCAATAGAGCGCGTCCTTGCGGATGTCGAAATAGAAGGCCGACAGTTCGACCACCATGAAATCAAGCAGCGTGCGGGTGACGCGCTTGAATTCGAAGGCGTCGTAGCCCGAGCGCACCACTTCATCCAGCTCGGCCAGCCGATGCAGCATCAGCCGCTCCAGTTCCGGCATCTTGTCGAGCGGCACCTCCTCGCCATCGTCATGGGCGAGCGTGCCCAGCATCCAGCGTATGGTGTTGCGCAATTTGCGGTAGGCATCGATGTTGGTCTGCAGCACGTTTTTGCCGAGCCGCTGGTCTTCCCAATAGTCGGTCGTCACCACCCATAGGCGCAGGATATCGGCGCCGGACTGCTTGATGACGTCCTGCGGCACGACGGTGTTGCCGAGCGACTTCGACATCTTTCGTCCCTCTTCATCCATGGTGAAGCCATGGGTGACGACGGTTTCGTAGGGCGCCCTGCCCCTGGTGCCGCAGCTTTCGAGCAGCGAGGAGTGGAACCAGCCGCGATGCTGGTCGGAGCCTTCCATATAGACGTCGGCCGGCCATTTGAGATCCGGACGGTCCTCCAGCGTGAAGACGTGCGTCGAGCCCGAATCGAACCAGACGTCAAGGATGTCCATCACCTGCTTCCACTTCGAAGCGTCGTGATTGCCGAGGAAACGCTCTTTAGCACCGGCCGCGAACCAGGCGTCGGCGCCCTCTTTCTCGAAAGCGTCCATGATGCGCTGGTTGACGGCCTCGTCCTTCAGCACATTGCCGTCGGCATCGGCGAAGACGGCGATCGGCACGCCCCAGGCGCGCTGGCGCGACAGCACCCAGTCGGGGCGCTCCTCGATCATGGCGCGGATGCGGTTCTGGCCGGCGGCCGGCACAAAACGGGTATCGTCGATCGCCTTCAGCGCGCGACTGCGCAGCGTCGTGCCATCGCCGAGATCCTTGTCCATGTAGACGAACCATTGCGGCGTGTTGCGGAAGATGATCGGCTTCTTCGAGCGCCACGAATGCGGATAGGAATGCTTCAGCCGGCCGCGCGCGAACAGCGCGTTGCGCTTGATCAACTCGTCGATAACCGCCTGGTTGGCATTGCCCTTCTTGCCGTTGTCATCGATGACGCGCGCCGCCCCGCCTTCGCGGTCCGGGCCAAAACCCGGTGCGTCCTTGGTGAAGAAGCCGCCATCATCGACAGGAAACGGGATGGCGGTGTCGATGCCGCGCTGGCGAAGCTCATTGGCGGCATCCGTCCAGGCATCGAAATCCTCGCGACCATGGCTGGGCGCGGTGTGGACGAAACCGGTGCCGGCATCGTCGGTGACATGATCACCGGAAACCATCGGCACCGGGAATTGATAGCCCCCGCCGAAGCCTTTGAGCGGATGCGAAAGCGTAAGACTTCCAAGCTGTTCCGCCGAAACGCTGTGAAGACGATTCAAGGTGACCTTGGCCTTGGCCGCAGAGTCCTCCGCGAGTGCATCGGCAAAGATCAGCTTCTCGCCCGGCTGGGGCCCGAAAGCGTTCGCGGCCGCCGTGACCTCATAAAGACCATAGCCGATACGCGGCGAATAGCTGACCGCGCGGTTGCCGGGGATGGTCCAGGGCGTCGTCGTCCAGATGACGACATGAGCTTCCAGCAGGTCCAGCGACGCCTCGGTCAGCTTTGGATCCCGTGCCGGCTGCCCTGCCTCAAGGCTGGCGACCGGAAACTTCACCCAGATCGTATCGGACTCATAATCCTGGTACTCGACCTCGGCCTCGGCCAGCGCGGTGCGCTCGACCACGCTCCACATCACCGGCTTGGAGCCGCGATAAAGCTGGCCCGACATGGCGAATTTCAACAGTTCGCCGGCGATACGCGCCTCGGCATGGAAGGCCATCGTCGTATAGGGGTTCTTGAAGTCGCCGACGACGCCAAGCCGCTGGAACTCGCCGCCCTGCACCGAGATCCAATGCGCGGCAAACTCGCGGCATTCCTGACGAAACTCGTTGACCGGCACCTCGTCCTTGTTCTTGCCCTTGGCGCGGTATTGTTCCTCGATCTTCCATTCGATCGGCAGGCCGTGGCAGTCCCATCCGGGCACATAGTTGGAGTCATAGCCGCGCATCTGGAACGAGCGGGTGATGACGTCCTTGAGGATCTTGTTCAGCGCATGGCCGATATGGATGTTGCCGTTGGCGTAAGGCGGGCCGTCATGCAGCACGTATTTTTCCCGACCGGCCGCGCTTTCGCGCAGTTTGCGGTAGAGGTCCATGTCCTGCCAGCGCTTGACCAGCAGCGGCTCTTTTTCAGGCAAGCCGGCGCGCATCGGGAAATCCGTCTGCGGCAAATAAAGCGTCTTGGAATAGTCGATCGTATCGGTTGTATCGGTCATTGATCTGCCATTGTGCATTGCCCGGCGGCGAGTGAGCTCGGGCGTGAACTATCATGTTCTGGAAAAAGCGCGAGGGGGGCGCGCAAAGCTCCCGGCGGCTCCGGCGGCGCTCAGGCCGCCCGGAACACCGGGCTCGTAATTCGTATCGTCAGCGCGCGCAGGCGCGAAAAGCTCGTCATGGCAGGGCTTTTAGCGGAGAAAGCCGCAGGAATAAAGCGCCTCTCGGTCGATTCAGCTACATCGTGAAATCGAAGCGATAAGTGGTCGACACGCCGATCATGAACTGGTTGCGGTCGCCACGCTCCTTGACCAGGCTGGAATCGGCCGCTGGACCCATCAGGCGGGAATATTCGCCAAACAGACTGGCCGTCATCGGTTCGGTCACCTTCCAGGTTATGGCGCCGCCAAGGCCCGTCGATTTCAAGCCGCCACCGGGATGGTATTCGCTGAGGCCCGAGGCCACCGCCTCCTGCGCATTGACGCCATAGTAGGCGTCGAAATAGCCGGAAGAGGCGAAGGAAACGCGCGGGCCGCCCGAAATCCTGACATTTGGCGTCACATCATAGAAGGCGTCGGCGGCGATGTCGGCGACGAAACCGTTGTGGGCGCGAATGCCGTGGCGCAGCTCGGCGCGGGCACGCAGCCAGTCGGTCGGATAGAATTCGAAGAAGCCGCCGACCTCGCCACCCCAGCGCACCGGGTCAAGGCCCTTCAGCTCATCATCGCTGCTGCGGGAAAACAGGAATTTGCCGGTCAGGCCGGCGCGGACACCGCCGTCATCGACCAGCGCCAGCGAGATGTTGTCGTTGCGCGAGACAAAGCGTGCGGTGGGACCGGCCTTGCCAAGCGAGATGATCGGCGAGGCACTGAGCATATACTGCTTGCCGCCCTCGAAATTCGGCGCGACCATGCCGGTGGCGCCAACCGTCAGATACCAGTCGCCGGACAGCCAGCCGAAGGTGCCCTCACCGGCCTCGGCAGAGCCTGCCGCGCTCAACACGGCAGCAACCAAAACCACAGACAATTTTCTGACCGGACTCATGGCCACTCCACTAGCACAACACAGCCGCGCACCGGCCACAGCTTTGACGGCCGATTGGTAAAATTTGATTTAAATCCGTGACAGGGGAGCACGGTTTGTTGTCCTTGCAGGTTATCGCCTTCGGCTGGACGCGCGCCACCACCGGTATTAACCTCGTGGCCGGCAAGTGCCAGACGTTCTTCAATGCCAAAGCGAGACTGGAGGAGATGCGGCAATGACCCTGCGTGGCGATGCATTAGAGGACGCGATCGGCCAGACACGAGACAAATGGGGGTGGTTCGTCGCACTCGGCGTGCTGCTGCTCATCTTCGGCGGCATTGCCTTCGGCAATCTGTTCATCGCCACCGTCGCCTCCGTCTATGTCGTGGGCTGGCTGATGCTGATGGCCGGCATCATCGAGATCGTGCATGCCTTCGGCGTCAAGACCTGGGGCCGCTTCTTCTACTGGCTGCTCAGCGGCCTGCTCTATGCCGTCGCCGGGTTCTTCGCCTTCGACAATCCGCTGCTGGCCTCGGCGGTGCTGACCTTCCTGCTGGCGGTGGCGCTTGTCGCGTCAGGCGCGCTCCGAGCCTGGGTCGGCTTCAGCCATCGGCCGGCCAATGGTTGGGGCTGGCTCGTCGCGGCCGGCCTGATCAGCGTGCTGGCGGGCCTGACCATCGCCATGGGCTGGCCGGTCAACAGCCTGTGGGTGCTCGGCCTGTTCCTGGCCGTCGATCTGATCTTTCAGGGCTGGACTTTCATCGCCGTCGGACTGGCGTTGAAGAAGTAAGGCGTTGAAGAAATAATCAGGCAAGGTTGAGCAGCGTCACCGAAACCAGCGCCAGCGCGATGCCGACATATTGCATCAAGGACACCTCTTCCTTGAACACGAAGGTGCCGACCAAGACGGCGCCGACCACGACGATGGTGTTGACCAGCGCTCCCGTTACGGCAAGGTTCAGCCTTGTGTTGATGAGGGCAAAGGCCCAGTAGGAGAGCGGCGACAGCAGCATGACATATGCCAGGCTGCGGCCGTTGCCGGTCTTGCCCCAATGCGCGCTCAGCCCATCGCAGAGGATGAACATTCCGGCGCAAACGAGCACAACGCTCCAGACAAACACGTCGATTTTCATCAAGCAGTGTTGGGCGTTCCAGCGGCGGCTTACGATGAACTGCTTCACAGTTTGGCGGTGTTTCCGGCGCTTTCCGCCTCAAAAAGCGATCGCGCGATCCAGCTCCGACAGCGGGCTGACACCGGCAAGCAGCGCCCTCGCCTCGGCCTCGTCGTGCTTCATCTGCGCGACCAGCGCGTCGAGCCCGTCGAACTTCACCTCCGAACGCAGGAAGCCGAAGAACGACACCGCGCAAATCTCGCCATAGAGATCGCCGGAAAAGTCAAAGACGAAGGTTTCCAGCAGCGGCGCGCCATTGTCGTCGACGGTCGGACGGCGGCCGAAGCTGGCAACGCCGTCATGCAGCGTGCCGTCGGCGCGGCGGAAGCGGACGGCATAAATCCCTTCCTTTAGAGTCGCTTCCGGCGAAAGCCTCATGTTGGCGGTGGGAAAACCCAGCGTCCGGCCCAGCTGCTGACCGCCGATCACCTCGCCTTCGACGGTGAAGCGGTAGCCAAGCAGACCTGCGGCCTCGGCCACCTCTCCCTCGCACAGCAACGACCGGATGCGGCTCGACGACACCACCTCGGCGCCCTCGTCGCGAAAGGCGTCGACGAGGGTGACGCCGAAACCGTGGCGCTCGCCTGCCGCCATCAGAAAAGCCGGCCCGCCTTGCCTGTCCTTGCCGAAGTGGAAATCGAAACCGGTGACGGCATGGGTGATGCCGAGGTTCTTTTCCAGCACGTCGGTGACGAAAGCCTCTGCCGACAGGGAGGCGAAGTCGCGTGTGAACGGCTGTTCGACCAGAGCTGCAAAACCCAGTCGCGACAACAGCCGCGCCTTCATCGGCGGCGGCGTCAGCACGAACAGCGGCATATCGGGCCTGAACACCTTGCGCGGGTGCGGCTCGAAGCTCAGCACCAGCGCGGGTGCGCCGCGCCGCGCCGCCTCAGAGAGCGCGCGCTCGAGCACGGCCTGGTGGCCGCGATGAACGCCGTCGAAATTGCCGATCGCGACAACGCCGCCACGCAGATGGGCGGGCAGCGGCGAGATTGCGGAAATACGGTCCGTCATTGCGAGGCTTCCGTCATGGCGCGACCCTATCGCAGTCTCGGAATAACCGCGACCGGCGGGTAGCCGTGCTTTTCCAGAAAGGCCTGGAGTCGCGCCGGATCCGGCTGCAGCGGGTCGCCATAGTCGCGGGCATGGACGCCGCCAGACACGTAGAGCACGTCGAAGCCATTGTCGGCGGCGCCCTTGACGTCGGTCATCATGCCGTCACCGATGGCCAGCACTTGGCCGCGCTCGACCTTGCGGCCGAGAAGGCCGGCGACCTCTTTCAGCGCGAGGTCATAGACCGGTGCGTAAGGTTTTCCGGCGATCAGCGTGCGCCCGCCAAGCTGGGCATAGTCGCGGGCCAAGGCCCCCGCGCACCAGATCATGCGCTCGCCGCGCTCGACCATGATATCGGGATTGGCACAGATGAAAGGCAGGTTCCTGGCCCGCAGCCGCCGCAGAAGCTCGGCGTAGTCCTCCGGTTTTTCCACCTCGTCATCGAACAGCCCGGTGCAGACGACGCCGGATGCCTCGAACTCCTCGACGAGTTCGACGTCGAGACCGTCATAGAGCGTGAAATCGCGGTCGGCACCGATATGGAAAATCTTGCGCGGACCCTCAGCAATCAGATCGCGCGTGACGTCGCCGGAGGTGACGACCCGGTCATAGGCTTCCGGGGGAACGCCGATCGCGTTCATCTGCGCCACCACGTCTGCGCTGCGGCGCGGCGAATTGGTGATCAGCACGACCGGCAGTTTGGCCGCGCGCGCGGTCTCCAAGGCCAGGGCCGCCGCTGGAAAATGCCGTTCGCCATTGTGAACCACGCCCCAGACATCGCAGAGGATGGCACTATAGGAACCCGACAAATCCGCGAGCGAGCCGATGATGTCGGGCGAATGCGCCATGCCGTGTTCCCAAATGACGATCGTTGCAGGAGCCGCAGCCGACGGTCCGCCGCAGCCGGTTCGCATTAGCCGAAGCGGTTCACCCTGTCACCAGCTTTTGCCAGGCGGGTGACGACCCCCTTGCGATGGGCAGCACTATTCGGCGCCACCGACCGCGTGGTTAATGAGCGTTGAAAGGATGGCGTGATCTTGAAAGCATTTCAGAAACTTGAAATTTAACGATTTGTGGCATCGTCCTGCCGACAACTGGGGTTTGGGCAGGGGTTCTGACGACATGATCCGGAAATTCGGAAGCGACAGGCGTGGCAACTACGCATTGCTGACCGTTATTGCCATGGTGCCGCTGATGGGTGCCGTGGCGCTCGCCGTCGACTATTCGGAGCTGCTGCGGCAGAAGCAGGATACGTTGAACGCGCTGGATGCCGCCGGCATCGCCACCGCACAGCAGATCGTCGCGGGCAAGAGCGACACTGACGTAAAGGCCTTTGCCAAGACTTTCTTCGAGGTCAATCTCGGGCATGTCAAGCCGGCGAATACCTTGCTGACCGTCACGCTGCCCAGCACCAACACAGGCGGCGGCACGCTGAAGCTGTGCGCCGCTTTGCACTACCACCCCTATTTTCTGCCGGCGGCCGCCATGCTGATCGGAAAAACCGCCGAGGATGTCGACTTGTCGGCGTGTTCCGAGGTCCGCCTCAAGAACACGCTGGAAGTGTCTCTCGTACTCGACAATTCCGGCTCGATGAGCACCAACGGCTCCGGTACCGGCCAACCACGAATAGATCTGCTCAAGCAGGCCGCGACCGAACTTGTCAATACGATGGCGCTTCAGGCCGCACAGATGAAGCAGGTCACCAAGCCGATGCAGTTTTCCCTGGTGCCGTTTTCGGCATCGGTCAATGTCGGCGCAGCCTACAAGGACGCGACCTGGATGGACACGACCGGCATTTCGCCGGTCCATCATGAGAACTTCGATTGGTCGACGATGACAGCGGCAGCCAATGCAACCAAATACATCGAAAAAGTGGGCAGTATGTACTACCAGCGGGGCACGGGCTGGGGCACGGACAAAGACAAGCCGATGACCCGCTTCAGCCTGTACAAGGATATGCTGGCCACGACCTGTACGAAAAAGCAAGGCGGCACTTGCAAGACCTCTGTGACCGCCGCGTATGAAGCCTGGAAGGGCTGCGTGGAGGCGAGGCCATATCCCTACAATGACGACGATACATCGCCGACCACAGGCACGCCCGCCACCATGTTCGTGCCGATGTTCGCGCCGGACGAAGCCGGCAATTTCTGGGTCGACACCACTCGCACCGCCACCACGTCGTGGGGTTACACCAATAATTGGTGGATCGATTCTCTAGACACGCTGACCGTGCCCAAGCGCCAGGCGGACATGCGAAAGTATTTCCTGACAAAGCCTTGGGACGCAGCGGCCGCAGCCAGCGATGATGGACCCAATTCGGCATGCACGACCGCCGCCATCACGCCGCTGCAGGACGTAACGACCACGGCCGGCAAGACAACCATTACGAACGCCATCGCCGCCATGGCGCCGACCGGCAACACTAACGTGCCGGAAGGGCTGGCCTGGGGCTGGCGGACGGTGTCGAGCAACGAGCCTTTCACGGAAGGCCGGCCGAATACCGAAAAGGGCAACGACAAAGTGGTCATCGTGCTGACCGACGGCGCCAACACCTACAGCATCGGCCCCAGCAACGACATGACCACCGGCTATGCCAAAAACGGATCGACCTACGCCGCTTATGGTTACACCGGCCCGAAGACGGGGGAAACCGCGACCCGCATGTTCGTCAACACAACGGTCACCAAGACAACCTATACGGACGCCAACTACACAGCCGCGCTTGACCAGCAGATGCAAACGCTTTGTGCCAATGCGAAGAATGCGAACATTCTCTTGATGACGGTCTCGCTTGACCTGGTTTCCACCAAGCCGGCGGAAAAGACTGCCATCGACGCGCTCAAGAAATGCTCCTCGGATTCGCGCTTCCGCAAGGATCCGACCGACCCGACCGGCAAGACACCTGCGAAACTCTACTGGAACGCGACCGGCGCCACTCTGTCGCAAAGTTTCAAGGAAATCGCCGACGAACTGTCGAACCTGCGGATCGTCAGCTGATCTTCTGAACTTTTCGAAACGACACGCCCCGCCTCCGGCGGGGCGCTTGTTTGGAGCGCCTGTTCAAGGCGCGCCGACGCGCTTGGTTAGCTTTTGATGAAATGCCGATCGTGCAATCGACTGGTTTCCCACACCCGTCCTTCAGCGTTTTGTGAAACTCTGGCGGGATTGAGAATACGCAGGCGGGGCCGCTTACAGACATGCGTGAATTCTGGCGTCAATTCTTCCGTGACCGGCGCGGCAACTATGCACTCGTGACCGCATTTGCCATGGTGCCGCTGATGGGCGCCGTGGCGATGGCTGTCGACTACACGGAAATGTCCAACCAGAAGCAGTCGGTGGTGAACGCGCTCGACGCAGCCAATTTCGCCACAGCGCGTCGCCTGGTCCAGGGTGCCACCGACGATCAGTTGAAAGCCTACGCGTACGACTTCTTCAGAGCGAATCTCGACAAAGTCGATCCTGCCAAAACCACGCTCAGCGTCACGCTGCCTGCCACCACCACCGGCGGTGGCATACTGAAGCTGTGCGCCGCCCTGGTGTATGATCCCTATTTCCTGCCGGCGGCGGCGATGCTGGTCGGCAAATCCTCCGGCGAGATCGACTATTCCGTTTGCTCGCAAGTCCGGCTGAAGAACACCCTGGAAGTCGCCATGGTGCTGGACAATTCGGGCTCGATGACCACGCCTGGCACCGGTTCGGGACAAAAGCGCATCGACCTTCTCAAGCAGGCCGCCAAGCAACTCGTAGATACGCTGGCCGTGCAGGCGGCGATGATCAAGCAGATCGACAAGCCGGTCCAGTTCAGCCTGGTGCCCTTCGCTGCCTCGGTCAACGTCGGCCCCGCCAACGACAACGCCTCCTGGATCGATGCCTACGGGCTATCGCCAATCCACAACGAGAATTTCGACTGGTCGACGCTGAACGCCGCCAACAAATATGCCCAGAAAATCAATGGCATCTGGTACAAGAAGGGCACTGACTGGGGCACCGAGGAAGGCCAGATGCTGACCCGGTTCTCGCTCTATCGCGATATGAAGGTCGTCACCAGCCACGAGCGGATCGCCGGCAGCGAGCGCGTCGTCTGCGACGTCTACCGTTCCAACCACACCTGCAAGACCAGTCACAAGGAATACGACTACACCGACACGTATGGCCCATTCGCCAGCTGGCAAGGCTGCGTCGAGGACCGGCCTTATCCCTATAATGTCAACGACGCGCCGGCATCCGGCGGGCCCAACAACAGCGGCATTGGCGTCGGCGATCCGGCAACGATGTTCGTGCCGATGTTTGCGCCCGACGAGCCCGGCAATCACTGGAAGCTGACCCAGGATCCGGATGAGGCGAACCCTGTAACCTATGGAGCGGCAAACAGCTGGTGGAACGACGATCCGTCGAGCAGCACCGGCAAGACGCGGCAATCCAACATGGCCAAATATTTCCAGCCGCGGCCGATCGATGCGCCCGTGCTGGCCAAGGGCGCCGGGCCCAATTACAGCTGCACCACCACGCCGATCACGCCGCTGACCGACGTCACCGATGCCGCAGGGCTGGCCAAGATCAAGGCCGCGATCGACCTGATGACCCCCAACGGCAACACCAATGTGCCGGAAGGCCTGGCCTGGGGCTGGCGCACCGTCTCCAGTACCGAGCCCTTCACCGAGGGACGTCCGGAGACGGAACGCGGCAACGACAAGGTGGTCATCGTGCTCACCGATGGCGAGAACACCTATTCGACGGTGAGCAGCGACCCGGCCGGCAACAAGTCGACCTATGCCGCTTACGGCTATACTGGCCTCGCCTATTATGGCACGGCGGTGACCCGGCTGTTCGGCGGCACGTCGAGCGCCGTCGGCCAGTTCAACTATTCGTCCAGCAACTACACCACCGCGCTCAACGAGCAGATGGCGACGCTGTGCAACAACGCCAAGGCAGCCAACGTCATGGTGATGACCGTCGCGCTCGACCTGTCGACCACCGATGCCAGCGACAAGAAGGCGATCGACGCTCTGAAGGCGTGCTCCTCGGACTCGCGCTTCCGCAAGGACCCGACCGACCCGAGCAAGCCGGCCAAGCTGTTCTGGAACGCAACGGGTGCGACGCTGTCGGATAATTTCAAGGAAATCGCCAACGAGCTGTCGAACCTTCGCGTGGTGAGCTGAGGCAGCTAAACTGGCGCCCTCGCCAATTTTCGACACTGGCGCAACGGTCGGCCCGGCGAAGCCCTTGCGCGTCGGTGTCCCACGAGGCAAGGATCGAAGGCTTCCCGGAGACCACCATGCCCGAAACAGCCAACCATCTCGCCTTCGCGCTGGTCTGCCTCGGCATGGTGCTGACGCCCGGCCCCAACATGATCTACCTGATCTCGCGCTCGCTGTCGCAGGGACCGAAGGCCGGCCTGATCTCGCTCGGCGGCGTGGCGCTCGGTTTTCTCTTCTATGTGCTGTCGGCGGCATTCGGCATCACCGCGCTGCTGCTCGCCGTGCCCTTCGCCTATGACACGCTGCGCTTTGCCGGTGCGCTCTATTTGCTGTGGCTCGCCTGGCAGGCGGTGCGGCCCGGCGGACGCTCGCCGTTCCAGGTGCGCGAGCTGCCGAAGGACAGGCCGCGCAAGCTGTTTGCCATGGGCCTGATGACCAACCTGCTCAACCCGAAAGTGGCGGTGCTCTATCTGTCGCTGCTGCCGCAGTTCATCAGCCTCGACAAGGGCCATGTGCTGTCGCAGCTGCTGGTGCTCGGCGCCACGCAGATCACGATCAGTCTCACCGTCAACGCCATCATTGCGGTGACGGCCGGCTCTATCGCCACCTTCCTCGCCGGACGGCCGCTTTGGCTGGTGATCCAGCGCTGGATGATGGGCACGGTGCTCACCGCACTTGCCGTGAAGATGGCGACCGACGCGCAACGCTAGGGTGCTGTCTCCGGACGCTGCTCATCGGCCGCCTGATCGCTGCTCCGCGCGGCGCCATGCCAGTGGCGCCGCGCGGCTGAAAGTGCCTGATGAGCGTCAGGCCGCGAAGCGATCGATCACCTCGGCCAACGGGACCTGGCCGAGGCAAGCACCCGAACCAGCTGGCTTTTCGCCATCCTCGATCGCAAGGGCGTAACGCACGACCGGATCGGCTTCGATGCGGCGGCGCAACGCCGCCAGTTTGGGATAGGCAGCTCCATCAACCGCCTGGTGGAACTCCGCCCAGCGCGCCACGCCGATCAGCGTGGTATCGGCCAGTGTCAGCCGATCGCCGACGAGAAAGTCCGTGTCGACGATCATCGCTTCAAGACGGTCATGGCGCTCGGTGACCGCCTTGCGGCCGAACTCGCGCAAGGTCGCTTTCAACTCCGGTTCGTCGGCCGCCATTTCCAATGCCACCCAGAGCGGGCTGAAGGCAGCGGTGAAACCGGTGTTCACGAAGGCCATCAGCTGGTGCATGCGGTCGGCTTCCGGTGAACGCGGGTCGAAGCTGACGCGACGTTGCGTGTCGCGGGCCTCTAACCAGGCAGCGATGGCCATGGTCTCGGTGAGCACCTTGCCTTCGTCGGTGATCAAAACCGGTGTTTCCTGACGGCCGTTGATGCTGGCATAGGCATCGTTCTTCATCTCGGCCAACATGTCGACACGACACAGACGATAGGGTTGCCCGACGCGTTCAAAAGCAGCGACGAGCCCCATCGAACTTCCCGCCGGGAAGCCATAAAGGAGGATAGGTTCCATTTGTTTTTCTTCCATGATTTAGGGGATCACGCCGCGCAGCGAAACTTGACCCTAAACGCTGGTCGCCCCATGTAAATTACGCACAATTCTGTAACCAGGGCTCGCCCATGAAAGATGTCGTCTCACGCTGCCCGATCGAAGAGACCATGCGGGTGCTCAGCGGTCGCTGGCCGACGTTGCTGCTCTACTATCTCAAAGACGGCACCAAGCGCTTCAGCGACCTGAGGCGCGACAACCCAACCGTGTCGCACCGCATTCTGGCGCTGGAACTGCGCAAGCTGGAGGAAGCCGGGATTGTGCGGCGAACGGCGCATGCGGGCTATCCGCTACGCGTCGACTACGATCTTACGGCGCCCGGCCGCGAGCTTGTGCCGCTGATCGATGCGCTTGGCGCCTGGTGGGGCCATACCGAAGACGAGCGGATGGGCCAAGTTTCTCTGACCCAAGAAGCCCATCTCGGCACGGCTGCCTAGTCGCAGCCATGCCTACGATTACTCCGGCAAATTGAAAACCGCCTCGATGTGATGGCCGTCCGGGTCGACAACGAAGGCGGCATAGTAATGCGGGCCGTAGTCGGGCCGCAGGCCGGGCGCACCGTTGTCGCGACCGCCATGGGCAAGCGCGGCCACATGGAATTGCGCGATGCTCGCACGGTCAGGGGCGGCTTAGGCCAGATGGAAACCGGGACCGGGCGGACGCTGGCCTTGCGGGCGCAGTTTGATCGCCAGCTTGTCGCCGCCGCCGGGAGGGCCGTAACCGACGGCCTGGTCGGGTTCGCCAGGTTCGAGGTCTTCCCAGACCCTGATATAGCCGAGCGGCGCAAGAGCTGCATCGTAGAAGGCAGCCGAGCGCCCGATATCGGAAACGCCGAAGGAGACGTGGTGCAGCACTTTCGGACCTCCTGCCAGTGTTTTTCGAATCGGCTTGGATGTGGCGATTTTCGCCGCCCTGCCCGGCAAAAGCCATGATCGCCATTATCTCAGGCGGGCATGACCATTGTAAAAATCGAAAACCACCAGATTCCGAACTTGAACAGACGCCTGCTGCTGAAAGGCGCCGGCCTCGCCGCATTGGCCGGGCTTGCTGCTTGCAGCACCGTTTCACTGCCCACCGGCGAAGGCGCCGGCGCCTCATCGTCCGCCGCCGGCACGCTGGCCAGCATCCGCGCCTCCGCAGGGCTCGGACCGCTTGTCCCCGATCGACAGCTCGAACAGGCGGCGCTGCAGCAGGCCAGCTTCATGGCGCGGCGTCGCCGCATGAGCCACACCACCGGCTGGGGCAAGGACTTTGCCTCGCGTGTCAAGGACAATGGCATTTCCGGCGCAGCTGCCGAAAACATCGCTGAGGGCCGCTTCGACCAGCAAAAACTGTTCGACATCTGGATGCATTCGGCCGGCCACCGCCGCAACATGCTCGACCCGCGCTTCAACCGCTTTGGCCTCGCCTATGTCAGGGACGGCCAGGACAGCGCCATCCGCTACTGGAGCCTTGTGCTGGGAAAGTAGCAGCAAGCAAGCGGCGGCGATGTTCGTCGCGTTGCAGATCGTCGACGACCGCCGGTTGACCAGTCCGTCAATCCTGGTGCGAGAGCAATTTCTCGATGTCGCGCGCCGGGATCGGTTTGCTGAAAAGATTGCCCTGCATTTCGTCGCAATTGTTCCGGCGCAAGAAGGCGACCTGCTCGTCCGTTTCGACGCCTTCGGCAAGGACCCTCAGATTGAGCTTTTGACCCAACGAGATCACCGCGCTGGTGACAGCCTGATCGTCCTCGTCGGTGGCGAGATCGTTTATGAAGGACTTGTCGATCTTCAGCCGCTCGACCGGAAAGGTCTTGAGCGCACTGAGGCTGGAATAACCCGTGCCGAAATCGTCGATCGAGATCTGAACGCCCAGCTCTTGCAGCCCGTTCATGGTTGCGACCGCCAGGTCAAAGTCCTGCATGATAAGGCTCTCGGTCACTTCGAGTTCGAGATATCTGGCCTCCAGGCCGCTTTCCTTCAAAGCATTGACGACACGGCTGATCAGGGTCTTCTCCCTGAACTGTCTCGCCGACACATTCACGCAGACGGTCATGGGCGGCAGGCCAGCATGCTGCCATGTCTTGTTCTGCCGACAGGCCTCATGAAGAACCCAGTCGCCGATCGGCACGATCAAGCCTGTCTCCTCGGCAGTCGGAATGAAGGTCAGCGGCGCTACCATGCCTCGCGTCGGATGGTTCCAGCGTATCAACGCTTCGACGGCGACGACCCGCCCTGATCGGAGATCGACTTGCGGCTGATAGTGCAGGGTAAATTCCGAACGCGCGAGCGCGTTTCGCAATTCGTCCTGAAGCAGGAGTTTTTCATGTGCCCTCGAGTTGAATTCGGGAGCGTAAAACTGGAAATTGTCGCGGCCGATTTCTTTCGCGCGATACATGGCTGCATCGGCATTGGCGAGCAGTGTGTCCGGGCTCGCCCCGTCCTTGGGATAGTTGGCGATGCCGATACTGGCCGTCGTTCTCAGGCGATGCTCTCCGATATGAACCGGCTCGGCAATCGCCTCCCGGATCGTTTGCAGCGCCTCCGAAACAAGATCGATGTTGGCGGGCTGGTCGAACAGAACGATGACAAATTCGTCGCCGCCGAGCCGCACCACGGTATCGGTCGCCTTTACGCATTCAACCATACGACTGGCGACAGTCTTCAGCAGTTCGTCGCCGGCATTGTGGCCAAGCGTGTCGTTCACCAGTTTGAAATTGTCCAGATCGATGAACACCACCGTCACCCAGCGGCCGTATCGTTGCGCATACAGGACCGCTTGTGAGAGCCGGTCCTCCAGCAAGGCGCGATTGGGAAGCCCGGTCAGCACGTCATGGTTGGCCATGAAGTGGATTTGATCTTCAGCCAGTTTGCGTTCGATCGCGATCCCGGCGATGTGTGTCGTGAATTCTATCAGACGGGTCTCGGCCTCGACCGGCTCACGCACGGTCATCGAATACATGGCAAAGGCGCCCAGGACGACGCCTTGGTGCGACAGGATCGGGGTCGACCAGCACGAACGATAGCCATGGGGCGCCACCAGTTCGAGGTAATCCTCCCAGAGGGGATCCTGCATGATATCAGCCACCATCACCGGTTCCCGCCGGAAGACGGCGGTTCCGCACGACCCCACCTTGGGACCGATAGCGACCCCATCGATGGCGCTCGTATAGGCTTTCGCCAGGCTCGGCGCCGCACCGTGGCGCAAATGGATGCCGTCCTTGTCGAGCAGCAAGACGGAACCGAATATCCCCTTTAGCTGGGCCTCGACGAAGCGCATGAGACGGTCGAGCACGTCCTCCAGCGGGGCGCTCGTGGCGATCATTTCGAGTATCTGCGCCTGCCCGTCGCGAAGGACATCCGCCTGCTTGCGGGCCGTGATGTCGTGGGCGATGCCAACCAGGCCGAAGATCTCATTTTGACGATTGCGCAACGGCACCTTGGTCGACGACAGCCATTTGACGACACCCGACGCATCGACAACAAACTCCTCCGCGTCGATCATCGGTTGCCCGCTGCGCAGGACCCTCTCCTCGATCTGGCGAAATTTCTCCGCAACCTCCGGAGGATGGAGGTCGAAATCGGTCAAGCCGATCATGTCGCTGGTCTTGTCATAGCCACTGTCGGTCGCAAGGGCGCTGTTGACCACGACGAAGCGGCTTTCGGTATCCTTGACCCAAAGATAGTCGGGCACCCAGTCGATCAGCGCTTGCAGCGAGATGCGCTCGTCGACGATCTGGCGATTGAGGGTGAGTTCGGTAATGTCCTCATGCGTGGCCACCCAGCTGCCATCGGGCATCGGCTGGTTGCGGATCTGGATTGTCCGTCCGTCGGCAAGTTTGGCGGTCCAGAGCCGCGAAGCCTTGCCCGAATTGTTCGCCCGGGCCGTTGCGAGGTAGGTGTCGGCATCCAGCGCCGCGGTGCCGGCGACAACGCGTCTGTCGACGATTTCGCGCAGTGTCGTGCCAGGCCGTAATTCCTCGGGCGCAATGCGGTAGATTTCCGCATAGCGACGATTACTCAGGATCAGCCGTTCATTGGCATCGAAAAAACAGATGCCTTGCGAAATGTTATCGACCACCGTCTCGAATCGCAGCGCCTGTCCCTCGAGCGTTGCGATCGCAGCGCGAAGCTCGCGCTCGAGTGTGTCATTGGAGGCAGCCGCGAGTTTCGCCAAAGTGGCCAGACTGGCGGGCTCTCGCGCATCGGCGGGTTTCCTGGATGATTTTGTGACCAAACAGACCTCCTCCAGTTTGGCGCATGGAACTAAGCAGAAAGGACCCTCCTGCCATCCGACAGTCGGTTCATAGTGTTACTTATGTACTAATAGCAGATAAACTGGATCGAGGTCAGAAGCGACGGCGGCTGGTTGCCTCCAGCAAAGCCGTCTTCAATCTGCTATTGTAGTAGCAGAATCGATATTCTTCGACATCTGGAGAATTTGGCGATCATCCAGCAAGCGCCTCGGCCTTACATGTCTGCAGGCGCATCCGCGATAGCGTGATCTGCTACCGCAAATATCGGCGCTCGTTCAATCCATATGCGCGGCAGGCGCTCCGCCGGCGGCCGGACCAGCCTTCGGCTTGCGCAGCAGGAACACGAACGGCACGGCAAGCAGTGTCATCATCATCAACAGCTTGAAGTCATTGACGTAAGAGATCATCATCGCTTGGATATTGACCAGCCCGTCCACTTGCGAAAGCGCCGTTGGGTCGCCGCCTGCGGCTGCCGGCGAAGCCGCCCAGAGGTTAGGGTTGAACGGGTTGATGAAGGCCGAAAGCTCGGCATGGTTGATCTGCGTGTTGCGCACAAGCAGAACCGTCACGACCGATACGCCGATCGATGAGCCGAGATTGCGCACCAGGCTGAACAAGGCGGTGGCATCGGTGCGGTAGCGCGGGTCAAGCGTGGCGAAGGCCACGGTCGACAGCGGCACGAACACCATACCCATTCCCAGGCCCTGGATGATGCCGGAGCTGAGGATCAGCCAGTTGTCCATCTGAGGCGTGAAGCTGGCCATGGTGTAGAGCGACTGCGCGGTGAGCAGAAAGCCGATGACGACGAGGATCCTGGCATCGACCTTGCTCATCAGCCGCCCGACGACGAGCATCGAAATCATCGTGCCAACGCCGCGGGGGCCGATGACGACGCCGATGGTCATGGTCGGATAGCCGAAGATGGTCGCCAGCATTGGCGGCAGCAGCGACATCGAGGCCAGGATAAGCACACCCATGACGAAGATGAACGCCAGCCCGGTCACGAAATTGCGGTCGAAGAATATCTTGGGGTCGATGAACGGGCGCTCCGCCGTCACCGTGTGGATGATGAACACCCAGAAGCCGGTTATCGAAAGACCGAGCTCGATCCAGATCTCGACCGAGGAAAACCAGTCGACCTCGCCGCCGCGATCCAGCATCAGCTGCAGCGCGCCGACGCCGAGCGAAAGCATGGCGAAGCCGAAGAAATCGAAGCTGCGCACCCGCCGGGCAACCGCCGGCAGATAGGCGGCCATGCCGAGGAAGGCTGCGATGCCGACCGGCAGGTTGATGAAGAAGACCCAACGCCAGTTGAAATTCTCGGTCAGCCAGCCACCGAGCGTCGGGCCCAGGATCGGCCCCAGCATGATGCCGGCTCCCCAGATGGCCATCGCCTGGCCGTGGCGTTCCCTGGGGTTGATGTCGAGCAGGAAGGTCTGCGACAACGGCACGATCGCGGCGCCGAAAACGCCTTGCATCAGCCGGAACAGCACGATGCTTTCAAGGCTCCACGCCAGACCGCACAGCATGGAGAAGATGGTGAAGCCGACCACCGCCGTCAGGAACAGTTCCTTGCGGCCGTACCGATCGGCGAGCCAGCCGGTCACCGGCGTCATGATGGCCGCGGCAACGATGTAGGACGTCAGCACCCAGTTGATGTTGTCTGGAGAGGCGCCGAGATCGCCGGTCATGGTCGGCAGCGCAACATTGGCGATCGTGGTGTCGAGCGCCTGCATGACCGTCGCCAGCATGAGCGCAACCGTGATCAGGCCTCGGTGCGGCACTTCCTTGAAGGGTTCTGGCGTGCTCATGATGCGGAACTTCCGACAGGTAACAAAAACGTGTACACTAGGTTTCCGGGCGGCGAGGCCTTCCAAGTGGAAAGACACTCATCGCGGTGGGACGCGACTATCGATGTGGGGGTTACATCGACTGAACGTCTCGACACATCAGGCATCTGCCGCCCGGAAACCTGAGGACCGAAGAGCCCTGCGTCGAGTCGTTCAGGTTTCGATCAGGCCACAATGTGGCCCGGTCCAACCCCAACCCCTCGCACACCTCCCATCGGACCAATCCTGTCATCTGCATTCACCCCGTCTGTACGGCGAGTGCTGGCGTTCGTCCTTGGCCATGAGTTTTGCCGAACACCGATTTTCACTTTTCGGTATCACGGTCCATTCACGGTCTATTGAGCCTCGCCAGCCGTGGCGTGGCCAAGGATACTTGGAAGCCCGCGCGAAACGCCGGTGTCGACCGTGACCGAGGCGCTCATGCCGGTGCGCAACGCCATTTTGGCGTCGGCATCGGTCAGTTCCAGGCGCACCGGAATGCGCTGCGTGACCTTGACCCAGTTGCCGGTGGCATTCTGGGCGGGCAGCAGCGAAAACTCGGCCCCGGTGCCGGCGCCGATCGCCTTGACCGTGGCTTCGAAGGTCCTGCCCGGATAGGTGTCGACGACGATCTCGGCCTTCTGGCCAGGCTTCATGTGGGTGAGCTGGGTTTCCTTGAAATTGGCGTCGATCCAGGTGTCGCCGGTCTCGACCAGTGCAAACAGCGGCGTGCCCGAACCGACATACTGGCCGACCTTGAACGAGGACGCCTGGCTGACGACGCCGTCAGCCGGCGCCTTGACCGTGGTCTGCGCCAGATCGTAGGCGGCCTTGTCGCGCGCGGCGAGTGCGGCCATCACCGTCGGGTGCTTGTCGGTCTCGATGTCGGGATTGCCGGCAAGTGCCGCCTTGGCGCTGATGATGCCTTGCTGGGCCACTGCCAGCTGCATCTTGGCCTTGTCGAGGTCGTTCTTGGCCTGATCCAGCGCCGACTTGGTGTTGATGCCCTTCTGGGCAAGGTCGGCGGCGCGGTCATATTGCGACTGCGCGTAGTCGACTTCGCTGGTGGCGGACTTTTCCTGTGCTGTTGCCTGGCTGTAGGCGGCGCGCAGCTGCTCGATGCCGACCCGTGCGACCGCAACCGCCGCGTCGGCCTGGGCCAGCGCGATCCGGTAAGGTTCCGGGTCGATGGCAAACAGCACGTCGCCCTGCTTGACCAATTGGTTGTCGGCGATATCGACCTGAACGATGCGGCCAGCCGTATCCGAGGCGATCGACACCTTGGCCTGCTGCAGATTGGCGTTCTCGGTCTCTTGGTAGCGGCCACCGGTCACCCAGACGTAAGCGCCGCCGGCGATCAGCGCCGCAGGCAGTGCAAACATCAAAAGGAAACGACCGGAGCGGCGCTTCTTCTTCGGCGCCACTGGCGCCGGCTGAATCGGGGGAGCAACCGTCACCGCCGGCTGCGCCGGCGCTTCGGCGACCGGCTGCGCGGCCGCCGCCATTTCCAACCTGGTTGCGTTCTCGTCTACCTTGGCCACCGCGTTCATGCTGCTGCGCCTTTCGCATTCTCAATTTTGTCGCCGGACGCCGTCTCGGCATCCGCAAGGTTCTCGGCCATCGCCTCGAGCGCCTTGATCAGGACGCGGCGATGCTCCAGCGAAACGCCGGTCAGTGATTGTTCATAGACTTCGCCGGCCAGGCTCTTGATCTCGGCATAGGCTTCGCTTGCCTTGGCGGTCGGGAAGATCATGCGGACGCGGCGGTCGGTGGCGTCGGAACGGCGCTCGATCCAGCCGCCCTCCTCCATACGATCGACAAGGCGCGAAACGCTGATCGGCTCGATTTCGAGCAGCTCGGCAAGCCGCGCCTGGCTGATACCTTCTTCCTTGGCAACGCGGACCATAAGCCGCCATTGCGCTGAAGACAGGCCAAGCCCACTGGCGCGCGTCTCGAAGCGCTTGCGCATCAAACGCTGCACGTCGTGGATCAAAAAGCCCAATCTGTCGATACCGTCGGAAACCATGAGCGGGATATATAATGAGCGTGCTTACTATTCAAGATGCGGCCGTGCACCAGAAGCTCAAATAATCGTGTGGCAGCCATCGAAGGCGGTCATGGTTAGCGATTTCTGAAGGCCGGGTCGGTGTGATGAGACGTAGGAAATTGACCGCGGCAAGGGTCGTGCGTTCAATTGAACGCGAGTGCCCGCACAGGCACGTTTCCATACAGTACCGTTAGTTCAGTGGATTGAGTCGGGAGGACGCGAAACCAATGGTCGATATCTGGCGCGTGGGGATCGTGCCTGAACCAATCCACCGGGTTCTTGACCCGCAAGGCCTCGACAAAGGCAGCGTTGTCTGGCTGCCCGACCAGGGCTCGTTCCGCTTTGTCGCCGACCCGTTCGGTCTTCGCCACGGCGACCTCTTCACGGTGCTTGTCGAATTTTTCGACTACCGGGTGAAGCGCGGCGAAATCCACTATTACAGCTACGATGCGGCCTGGAGGCTGAAGCAGCACGGCGTCGCGCTGAAGCAGGATTTCCATCTGTCCTACCCGCAGCTCATCCAGTCGGACGGCGACATCTTCATGCTGCCGGAGGCCTATGAAAGCGGGCGCCTGACGCTCTACAGGGCGGTCGATTTCCCCCGGAAATGGCAGCCCGTCGCCGTCCTCCTGAACGCGCCGGCGGTCGATGCAACCATCGTTTATCACCAGCAGCGCTGGTGGATGTTCCATGCCTTGTATGGGGCCGACAGCAGGGACCTGCGCGAGATGCATGTCGCCTTTGCCGATGCGCTGACTGGCCCCTGGCAAAACCACCCACAAAACCCGGTGCGCACCGGCCTCAATTCATCTCGCCCCGGCGGCTCGCCATTCGTGCATCTAGGGCAACTCTATCTGCCGGCGCAGGACTGCATGACCGGCTATGGTACGGGTCTCAATCTGTTGCGCATCGACCGACTGAGCCCGGACGACTTCGCGGCCAGCATCGTCAAGCGCCTGTCGCCCGAGGGTTGGCTCGACGGCCATGCGGACGGGTTTCATACGCTGTCGGACGGCGGCGCCGTCACCCTGATCGACGTCAAGGGCATCAGGCGTTCGCCGATGCGCCACTTCATAAAGCTGCAGCATTGGTTTCGGCAGCGTGGAATGGGCTCGCGCCGGAGGTAGAAGATAGCGAAGGCGTCAGAGCGGGTTGGCACTTGGCTGCCGAGCACCAGAACCTTGACCGCGCAGGCACGCCAGTCTCTTGTCGCAACAGGGTCGGGCGACGGAAGAGGTGCCACCATGGAAAAGATCATTCTCGACTGCGACCCCGGGCATGATGACGCCATCGCCATCCTGCTGGCGGCAGGCAATCCAAAGATCGATCTCCTCGGCATCACCACGGTTTCGGGCAACCACAATGTCGAGAACACCACGCGCAATGCGCTTTCGGTCTGCACCGCCTATGGCATCAAGGTGCCGGTGGCGAAAGGCTCTCCAGGGCCGCTCCTCATCGACCAGGTGCTGGCCGTCGAGATCCACGGCGAAACCGGGCTCGACGGCCCCGTGCTGCCGCCGGCGTCGTTCGAGCTCGACAAGCGACATGCCGTCGACTTCATCATCGACACGGTGATGGCGCATGAGCCGAAGACAGTCACGCTGGTGCCGGTCGGCCCCTACACCAACATCGCGCTTGCAGTGCGCAAGGACCCGCGCATCGTCAGCCGGGTGAAGCGGGTCGTCGCGATGGGCGGCGCCTACACGCGCGGCAACATCACGCCGGGGGCAGAGTTCAACATCTATGGCGACCCAGAGGCCGCCGACGTGGTGTTCCGTGCCAATTGGGACGTCACCATGGTGGGGCTCGACCTGACGCATCAGGCGCTGGCCACGCCGGACCTGCAGGACAGGGTGCGGGCTGTCGGCGGCCCGATGGCCAAGTTCATTCTCGACATCTGGGAGTTCATAGCGACCACGCATGGCGGCCTGCTGCAGATCGAGTATCCCGCCATCCATGACGCATGCTGCGTCGCGGCAATGATCGACGGAAGCGTCTTCACCACCGAGAAGGCCGATATCCGCGTCGAGCTTGCGGGACGCTGGACCAAGGGCATGACCGTCTGCAATTTCGAAAAGATGGGCGGCATGCACCATTTCGGCGGCACGGCGAGCGAGCAGACCGACTTCCGCCACACCGTGGCGATGAAGCTCGACCATCCAAAATTCTGCGATCTGATCGTAGATGCGCTGGAGCGGTTGGTGAAGGCCAAGGGGTGACCCGCCATCGGCGTCCGCCCGCGTGGCTATGGACGAATCCAATCATGCGCAATATGGATGGGATATGGTCTGCCGTGGCGCTTCGCGCTGAGGCAGGCGACGTTCGTTCAATGACGCTGCGCCGGGCGCCTTTCGATGTGACGCCGCCCTGCAAAAGTGTTGACACCGGGGGATCTGGTCATGACCGACAATAAGCCGACCGTAGACGTTACCAAGGATTGGCAAGCATCGCAGGGCCAGAAGTCCGGCGCCTCGCGCCTCCGCCTCTTCGCCGTGCTGGCGTGGATTGTTGCCATTGGCGGCGAGATCGCCGGGATTGTCTTGCTCCGCCAGCACAAATTCGACCACGGAAACCTGCCGCTGCTGATCGGCATTCTGGTCGGGATCGCGATTTTCGCCATCGCCGGCAATCTGCTGTGGAAGGCGGCCAACCGGCAGGACCCTGCCCGCGCCTCCGAGACGTTCAAGTTCTTCGTCCAGAACCAGCTCGGCGCGATCATCACGCTGATTGCCTTCCTGCCGCTGGTTATCCTGATCTTCACCGACAAGAACATGGACCCGAACACCAAGAAGGTTGCCGGCGGCGTCGGCGCCGTGCTGGCCGTGCTGGCGACGGTGATCGGGGTCAGCTTCCAGCCGCCATCGGTCGAGCAGTATACCCAGGACATGAACGCGTGCGCGTCCCAGATCAAGGCGGGGCAGCCGACCACGGCCTGTTCGCCCGAGGTCGCCGCCCAGGCACAGGCGATCGCCACCGACTCCACCACGGTGGCTGCGGCGACGAAGGACGCGGCACACCCCAATGGCCAGGATATCGTCTACTGGATCGCGCCGGAAAACGGCGCCGCGAAGTCCGAGACCGAGCATGTCTTCCACCTCTGCGCGGCCGTCAGCCCGCTGAAGGACAAGACCGTGAACAGCGGCTCGGTGACGGAGGCCTACGCACAGAACGCCATCCGCATTACCAAGCAGATCGAGATGGAACAGAAGCAGTGCGGGTTCACGACGGCGGCGGCACCCGCGGCAGCGGCACCCGCGCCGGCGCCGGCGCCATAAATCCGATTGCGTTCTGGCGCGCCCGGCCGGGCGCGCCTGCAGCATGGCGGCAAAGGCGGTCTGGGCTTTGCCCGCTCACCGCAGGGGCGGAGGAACCCGCCTATAGCTTTCTGAAAAAGCCGGACAGAATGTTCGGACCCCCCTCGCCCGGCCGCAACCTGATCCCGTCCTCGAATCCATTCAGCGTCACGCACTCAAAGCCGTGATGCGCGAGCAGCGCCACCAGCGATTGACGGTCGAAATGGTGCAGGTGCTCGTTGGGCAGACGCATGCGCCATGTCCGGAACCACGCGTCGCCATCGGCGCCGAGCTCACGCCAGCGGCAATGGGGAACGGCGATGGCCAGATGGCGGGCCTGAAGGCGGGCGAGGAAACCCAGGTCAGGGATGTGCTCGAGCACGTCGAACATGGCGACGAGATCCCACGAGCCGGCGAGCGCCTCGTCCCAATCGACAAAGCGCACACCCTCGGGCAGCGGAAACCTGGTGATGTCGCAGCCGGCGCAATCGGCAACCCCGGTAATCCTGGCGGCTTCAACGAAGGTGCCGGTGCCATAGCCAATCTCCAGCACCGACCGCGGTATCTCGCCGGTGATCCCCAGCACCCAGCCAAGCCGCTGATAGCCGAGCTTGATGGTCCGGTCGCTCAAATCCTCGTAGTAGGAAATGTACTGCTTGTCGTAGGTGATCGGCGTGGCGTCGATCTGGTGGATCACGCCGAAGCGGTCGAGTTCGTAATTGTCCAACATTGGCGTGCGCCCCCGGGATTTTGGATCCTTACATGGCGGAGCTAAACGCGAGGTAAGCGGCTGTGGCGCACGCCGCCGTCCGTATCTCGCCGACACCGCCCTGCGGTGGACTTCCGTCAATCCTAGTCGAATGGCCGCATTGCCAACCCTGCCGTAGTCGAAAGTCCGACCCGCTGCCCCCCGCAGACCTTGACGAAAATTGGTGCGCCTGTTTGAGACATGGGGCAAATGGGGCATTTGCTCCGTGGGGGAGATGAGCAAGCGGTGGGCAAACAGTGAAGCGCGTTTTTCGATGGCTTGCCGCTGTCATCATGGCGTCCGGCGTGACCGGTTGCACAAGCATTTCCTACTACGCGCAGTCGCTGGAGGGTCATGTGCAGATCATGGCCGCGCGCAGGAATGTCGGGAAACTCATCCATGATCCTTCGACGCCCAAGGCATTGCGCGCCAAGCTGACGTCGGCGAGCGCCATACGTCGCTTTGCCACGGATGAACTGGCACTGCCCGACAACAGCAGCTACCGCAGCTATGTCGACATCCATCGGGACGCCGTCACCTGGGCCGTTTTTGCCGCGCCGCAATTCTCGCTGGCGCCGGTAACATGGTGCTTTCCGGTGTTCGGCTGCGTTCCATACCGGGGTTATTTTTCCCCGAAATCCGCGACTGAGAGCGCTGCCAAATTGCATCGGCAGGGGCTGGATGTCTACGTCTCGGGCGTCACCGCCTATTCCACGCTGGGCTGGTCCAGCGACCCGCTGCTCAGCACCATGCTTCGCCAGGACGACACGTATCTCGCAAGCCTTATCTTCCATGAACTGGCGCATCAGAAAATCTATGTGAACGGCGATTCCGCGTTCAACGAGGCTTTCGCGGTTTCGGTCGAAACCAGCGGCGTCAGGAAGTGGCTGCGCGCCACTGGCAATCGCGCCGGTTTGCGCCGCTACGAAACGAACCGCAGGCGCAGCGCCGATTTTCTCGACCTGATTGCGAAAACCCGGGACGAGTTAGGGCAGGTCTATAAAAGTTCCCGTACCCCGGAGCAGATGGCGGCCGCCAAGGCAGCCACGATCGACAGGCTGCGGATGCGCTACCGGCAGATGCGCGACAAAAGCTGGGCCGGATACCGGGGATACGACGCCTGGTTCGGTAGCCCCATCAACAACGCAAAGCTCGCCGCGACTGCTGTCTATGGTGAGCAGGTCCCGGCCTTCCTTCGCTTGTTCGACCTGTGTTCCGGCGACTATCCAAGGTTTTACGCTTCCGTTCGACGGATCGCGGATTTGCCCGAACCTTCCCGTGCCGAAGCACTTAAGGCTGCCGATACCTGTGGTTGACTTCACGCACGGGGGCCCGGTTGCCGGTTGAGTATCTAATCTCTGTAGCGCAACTCCTGGCAGAGGTCATATCCGGTAGATGGCTCGCACCAATCTTCGAGCGCTGACCAGCTTACCGCGCCGTTCAATATGGGGTCGCAATTCCCGTATGACACGGGGCTTCTCACAGCGGTTCTTGCTCTATGCTATCATGCCCCAATGGACTCCGAGACGTTCGGCCCGTTCGCCTTCAACCGCGGCAAGGGAACGCTGGCGCGGGAGGGTAAGTATATCCCGCTGGGAAGCCGCAGCACGGCGCTTCTGATTGCGCTGCTCGATGCTCATGGCTCGGTCGTTTCCAAGGGCGAACTGATGGAGCGTGTCTGGCCGGGAGCGACCGTCGAGGAAGGCAACCTTACTGTGCAGGTGGCGGCCCTCCGCAAGGTGCTCGGGCAGCGCGCCGACAACAGCGACTGGATCGCCACCGTTGCAAGGATCGGTTACCGGCTTTGGGCCGAGGACGCCGTAGCGCCGCGGGAAGCGTCGTCGCCGCTTCCCTCGCTGGCGGTGTTGCCGTTTCACAACCTCAGCGGCGAGCACGCCCAGGACTATTTCGCCGACGGGATCGTTGACGACCTCATCACCGCCCTGAGCCGGTTCAAGACCTTTGCCGTGATCTCGCGCAACTCGTCATTCGTCTACAAGGGGCGGGCGGTGGACGTTCGCGAGATCGGCCGCGAGCTCGGCGTCCGCTACCTTCTCGAAGGCAGCATACGGCGGTCGGGCAACCGGTTGCGGGTCACGGCCCAACTGGTGGACGCGGCGACCGCGGCGCACCTTTGGGCACAGAATTACGACGGTGCCCTCGAGGATGTCTTCGACATGCAGGATCGCATCACCGAGAGCGTCGTCTCGATCGTCGAGCCGATGGTCAAGCGCGCCGAGATCGAACGCACCCGTTTGAAGCCGCCGACCAGTCTCGATGCCTACGACCTTTACCTTGAGGCCATGGCGTTGGTCCTGAAGACGGAGCCCGGCGCCACACTGCGCGCCATAGAGCTGATCGAACGTTCGCTGGCACTCGACCCCAACTTCCCGCCCGCGATCGCCATTGCAACGATCGCCTACACCTCGCTCTACGACCGGCAAATGCCGGGGGCGACCGAGGAAACGCGGCGCAAGGGTCTCGACTATGCCCGAGTTGCGCTGGCCGTCGCCGGCAGCGACGCCCATATCCGCGTAACCGGCGGAATATCGGTCATCATGCTCGGGGGCGAATATGAGTCCGGGCTGGCCGCGATTCGCCAGGCGACTGTCGAGAATCCCAACAGCGTCCACGTTCTTGGCTATGCCGGGGTGGGGGCGCTGTGGGCCGGCAAGGTCGAGGAGGCGGAAGGGTATCTCCTGCGGGCGATACGGCTCAATCCCAACGACTTGGTCAGCCACTGGTCGCTGACGCGATTGGCCCATATCCGTATCCTTCAGGGCCGTTTCGAGGAGGCGCTCGACTGGGCGAGCCGGGCGTATGCCGTGTCGCCCAGCAACGCGATCACCCATTCCATGCTGGTGGCCGCCAACGCGTTCCTCGGGAGGCTCGATGAAGCCGCCCGCTGGGCCGAAGCGCTACGCAAGGTGTCACCCGAGACCACCTTCGCGAACATCCGCCGCGGCCATCAGATGATGCGGGACCAGCGCCAGGTCGAGGTGGTGATCGAAGGGTTGCGATTGGCGGGGATGCTTGAGGACGAGGCCCGCTAGAGCCTGTTCCATCCCGATGGAATCGGAATGGGGCTCTATCTTTTTGTTTAAGCATGATCTCTGGACAAAACGGTTCCCGTTTTTGTCCGAGAAAACCGGGTCCCACTTTTCGGGATCATGCTCTAGCGGCTGCACGGCTTCAAGACAGGCGCCCAGCCCTGATTTGGACCGCCTAGGATCATTTAGGAACATTTTGGACCCAAGACCACGACCTGCCGTGGCCATGCGCCCAATCTCCTCCTCAACGCCCAAAGGGCAAACAGGAGGAGAAGCAAATGTCGGTTCAACTGTTTGGAGCAGACATAGCCCCGGCGTCGAACGCCGGGCAGCGGGGGCTCGCAGCGATCGCCAAGACGGTCTCCGTTGTCGTGGATGTCGTGCACAGGATCGCCGGTGAGGTCGTCTACATGCTCCGCGAAGATTTCCGTCACGGCCAGATATCGCGCGACCCGAAAGACTGGGAGCGCTGAGGCGCCACGACGAGAAGAGCTAGCCGCATTGGCGTTCCGCTTTTGTGGCAAAATACTCCGAGCGGCCGAGATGCGGCGCAGTGCCGACGTCCAGATGGCGAACCGCCGGACCGGCCCGGGAACTCCCCGCGCGCGGCTCTACTCGCCCGAAAAGCTCACGCTCACGCCGCGCTGCCGGAAATACGCCTGCATCAGCTTGCGGCCCTGGCGGTTGTTCTGGACCAGTTTGGTCGGATCGAACACAGCCTGCTTTATGCCTTCCCGTGCCAGCGCCGCCTTGAGTGTCGCGATATGGGCGTCGATGTCGGCATTGTCCGCCCGCAGCGAGGCATAGATGTTTTCGATAGCCTGGGCCAAGGTCGGTTCGCTCACTTGTGTCGTCCTTTGGTTGATCGAGCGGCGGCTTAACACAGATTCGCTGATACGCGATACCGATGCGACCGTCAGTGGGCAGCGTCGAAGCTGGCATTCTTCGGCAGGGCCAGCCTTCCCCAAAACAACAAGGCCCCCTTCCTTGCCGTATCAACCTCAATGGCGGGCTCCAATCGCCCCCCCTCACTTCCCCACCAGCTGCCTGGCATTCTCCGCCGTGACTTAACAAGCAGCAGAAAAAAGCCAAAAATTGATCATCGAAGCGCTTGCGCAAGCGCTTCGATTGGATTAATTCAATCTCCGTGACGAATTTGGTGCCGCAGAGCAGCGCCACCAAATTCGCCTTCGGAGGGTCAGCAACAGTCACTGTCGACACACGTCGCGCTCGCGCTTCGTGGCGGCCTGGTGCTGCCTGTCATTGTCGGATTGAACCGGGAGGAAGTGATGAACATCAAGCAGAATGGACTGTCTCGCCGCACCTTCATGAAGGCTTCCGCGGCACTTGGCGCGACCGCCGTGGCGGCGGTGTCTGGGGTAAAGGTGGCGCGGGCCGCGCCAGCCGAACTCAGATATTTCTACCGGGCGCCCTGGCCGTCTTCGGAGGTCTACGCCAATTGGCTAATCGACGAGTGGAACAAGAAGAACGGGGATCGGGTCCATGTCACCGGCGCCAGTGTCGACGGCGAAACCTACAAGACCAAGCAGACCATCGAGCTGTCCTCGAGCAATCCGCCGGACCTTTTCTATTCCTGGGAAGGCGGGCGCGGCAAGGAAATCGTCGACAACGGATTCTCCGCCGATCTGACGCCCTATTACGAGAAATATGGCTGGGACAAGAAACTGAACCCGGCCGGCGTGACGCTGTCAGTCTACAACGGCAAGAAGCATTTCGTGCCGACGGAAATGTGCGCCTCGGTGGTCTGGTACCGCAAGGACATCTACGAGAAGCTTGGCCTCAAGGTTCCGACCACATGGGACGAGCTCATGGCCAACGCGCAGAAGGGCAAGGAAGCCGGCCTCGCCGCTTTCATGCTGGCCAACCAGAAGAAATGGCCCTCGCAGTTCATGTGGTCGGCAATCCTGGTCAACAAGCACGGCCTGGACGTCTATGACGGGCTGATCAACGGCACCATTCCGTGGACCGACCCACGCGCCGTCGATGTCACCGCAATGATGCAGAAGCTGGCCCAGGACGGCATGTTCGAGCCGTCGTTCAACTCGATCGATCTCGGACCGGCCATGGTGCCGTGGACGCAAGGCCACGGCCTGCACTGGTATCAGGGCTCGTTCAATCTCGGCCGCTTCCGCGGCGACCAGCCGCAGTGCTGCGTCGTGCCCATGGACTTCTTCCCGATGCCGGCCTTCCCGGGCAAGAAGCCGATCATGTCGGTCTTCGCCGAAGACACGATCATGATCCATGCGAACAGCCCGAACAAGGATGCCGCGGCCGAGTTCCTCGACTGGATGGTGTCCGACGAAGCGATGAGCAAGAAGCTCGAGATCGACAAGCCGTTCCCGTCGAACGTCAATTCCAACCTGTCGCGGCTGAGCGAGATGGAGCAGCGCCTTGGCAAGGCAATGGCGGAGTCCGGCTCGTTCACCTTCATGCATGTCGACCATGCCACGCCGCCGGCGATCTCGGACAAGTTCCTCGACGGCGTCCAGGGCGTTCTGGCCGGCGCCATGTCGCCTGAAGACGCGATGAAGCTGACCGAGGACGAGGCGGCGCGCGTCAAAAAGTCCTAGGCGATGACCGAGCGGGAGGGGCGCAGCGCCCTTCTCCCGCGTCCTCCCCGGCGGCGGTGCACTTCGGCGCACCGCCGCTTGGCGGGAGCCGCTTGCTGGTGAGCCCGATGCCGGCGCAGACAGCCATTTTCCCAATCAATCGAAAGGCGCGTACCCATGGCCAGCAGCGCAAGGCGCTTCGATGATGGCACCTTCGTCGGCTTCGCCCGCCAGCATGTGTTCGTAACCGTGTTCGGCGTCGCAGTGCCGTTGCTGGTGTTCGCCTGCTTCATCGGCTACCCGATCCTCTATACGATCTACCTCAGTTTCTTCGAATGGAACGGCATGGCGCCGCAGAAGAAATTCGTCGGCTTCGCCAACTACGCCTACCTCTTCCACGACAATTATTTCTACATAGCGCTGGTCAACAACGCCAAGTGGCTGGTCGTTTCGCTGGTCTTTCCGGTCTCGCTCGGTTTCCTGATCGCCTATGTGATGAAGGCGCGCCTGGTGTTTGCGCCATCGCTGTTGCGCACGATCGTCTTCTTTCCGGTGACGATGTCGCTGATCGCGGTCGGCCTGATGTTCCTGCTCATCCTCAATCCGGTGTTCGGCGCCTTCGACACCTTGCTGCGATCGGTCGGCCTCGGCTTCCTGGTGCATGAATGGTTCGGCGACTACCGCATTGCGCTCTACACGCTGGCGGTCATTTCCGGCTGGGCCTTCACCGGCATGCCGATGATCTTCTATTTTGCCGGCCTCGGCGACGTTCCCAAGGAAACCTTCGATGCCGCGCGCATCGAGGGTGCCGGACATTGGCGCATGATCCGCAGCGTCGCCCTGCCCCAGTTGCGCCCGGTCACCGCGATCATCGTCATGTTGACGCTGTTCGAATCGCTGCGCGCCTTCGACCTGATCGCCGTGCTGACCAAGGGAGCGCCTTTCGGCATGACCAACGTGCTTGGCTATCTCGTCTACATGGAGAGCTTCTGGAATTCCCGCTTCGGCTACGGCGCGGCGCTCAGCGTCGTCATCCTGGTGATCGCCGGATCGCTGGCGGCTGTCCTGCTCGGCAAGGTCCTGAAGGGTGCTTTCGATGTCTGACACGACCATGAACGCAACGGGCCAAAGCCGCCTCCTGGCGGTTCTGCCCAAACTCGCCGCAACCGTCCTCATGCTGGTGCTGGCGGCGGTCTGGCTCGGACCGTTGCTTTTGATCGTCATGACGTCGATCAAGTCGAACGCCGAATTCCTGGCGGGGCCTTTCGCCTTGCCGAAATCGCCAACCATCCAGCCCTACATCGACGTCTGGTTCGGGCTTGGGTTCGGGACGCTTTTGAGAAACAGCCTGATCTATGCGACGGCCGGTTCGGCGCTCGCGGTGACGCTGGCGCTGGTCCCTGCCTTTGCGCTCAGCCGCATGAACGTTCCTGGGCGCAAATGGATCTTCGGCCTTTTGCTGACCGGTCTCATGCTGCCGCAGCAGACGGTGCTGATCCCGCTCTATGACACGCTGCGCACATTCCACCTGCTGGATACCAAGATTGGCCTGATCATCGTTCACGGCGTCTATGGAATGCCCTTGCAGGTGCTGATCCTGCGCGGCTTCATGACGACAATTCCGCCGGAAATCGAAAAGGCCGCCTATGTCGAGGGCGCGACCGACTTCCAGGTTTTCTGGAAGGTGATCCTGCCGCTGTCGGTTCCCGGCATTCTCGTCGGCTACACGCTGAACTTCATCGCCATCTGGAAGGAATTCGTGTTCGGGCTGGTGTTCCTCAACAGCGAGGACAATTTTCCGGTGACGGTCGGCATGCTGAAACTGAACAGCGACCGCTACCTCGCCGTCTTCAACCTGCCGGCCGCGGGTCTCGTCATCTCGCAATTGCCGATCGTCCTGCTGTTCATCCTCACCTACCGGCAGATCTCGGGCGGCAATCTCTCGGGCGCGGTGAAGGGCTGATGTCGGTGGCCTCTTTGCAACAAGGAATTTGTAATGGCTGAAGTGTCCCTGAAGGACGTCGAGAAGCGCTATGCGATGGTACCGGTTTTGTCCGGGCTGAACCTGGACATAGAAGACGGCGAATTCACCGTGCTGGTGGGCCCGTCGGGCTGCGGCAAGACGACGACGCTGAACATGATCGCCGGGCTGGAATCGATTACGGGCGGCACGCTGCGCATCGGCGCGCGCGACGTGACCACGCTGCCGCCGAAGGACCGCGACATCGCCATGGTGTTCCAGTCCTATGCGCTGTTTCCGCACATGACGGTTCGCGACAACATCGCCTTCGGCATGAAGATCCGCAAAACCCCGAAAGCCGATATCGAAGCACAGATACGGGAAGTCTCGCAGCGGCTGCATATCGATGACCTGCTTGACAGGTTGCCCAAAGCGCTGTCCGGCGGCCAGCGACAGCGCGTCGCGCTTGGCCGCGCGCTGGTTCGCCGCCCGGGCGTCTTCCTGATGGACGAACCGCTGTCCAACCTCGACGCGAAGATGCGCATCGAGGCGCGCAGTTTCCTGACCAAGATGCATCAGGAGATCGGGACCACGACCGTCTATGTCACGCATGATCAGGCGGAGGCCATGACCATGGGCAGCAAGATTGTTGTCATGAATGGCGGCAAGATCCAGCAGGCGGCAGCACCCCTCGAAGTCTACAATCGGCCAGCCAACCAGTTTGTCGCCGGCTTCATCGGATCGCCCGCCATGAACTTTCTGCGCCTGGCTTACGACGGCAACGCCCTCTCGGACCAGGCCTGCGGGCTGCGGATCTTGGTTCCGGAGTGCCGGCGCGCGGCACTCGCCGGCCGGGTGGGAAAGGTGGTTACGCTGGGCGTGCGCCCAGAGCATTTCAGAATCCTGCAGCCCGGCGCAGGCGTCGATTCGATCGCGTTCAATGTCGATGTGGTCCAGCATCTCGGCCACGAAATTCTTCTCGACCTCAGCATCGGCGATCACCGGTGCATCGCGCGGCTGCCGCCCAGCGACCGTTCCAAGCTTGGGGAAAGCAGGCTGTTTTCCATCGACATGGACCATGTCCACTACTTCAACGGCGACAGCGGCGAAAACCTCATTGATTATGCCCTGCAACAATGAATAGTCGGCGACGGATCGGCGACTGGGGACCATTCTCCGGCAGGCGGGTGCCGCATCGAGGGTAAAGGGATGGCGAGAGCGACTGCAACGATCAGCGACGTCGCCCGCCGCGCCGGAGTATCCACCTCCACCGTGTCGCATGTCATCAACGGCACGCGCCTCGTCAGCCCGGAGAAAACCGCTCTCGTCAACGAAGCGATCGCCGCGACGGGATATCAGCCGAACGCGCTGGCACGGTCGCTGGCGCGCAAGGTCAGCAACTATGTCGGCATCGCCGTGTCGGCGATTACCAATCCCTATTTCAGCGACATCATCTGCGCCATCGAGAACGAGTGCGCCCGCCTCGGCCTGCTGGTCTTCCTCGCCGACACGCGCGACGAGCCTGGCCATGAACTGGCCGTCGTTCAGGCGCTGCAGGAGCGAAGGGTCGACGGCATCATCCTGGCCCCCTGTGGCGACCCTGAAAACGCGACCGTCCGCTACCTGGAAAGGAGCGGCATCCCGACCGTTCTCGTCGACCGGTTCACGGCGTCGGCCTTCGATCATGTCGGAGTCGAGAACAAGCAGTCCGTCGCCAATCTGGTTTCGCACCTTGCCGGGTTCGGCCACAGGCGGATCGGCATGATTGGCGGCCATGCGGGCTTCAGCACCACGACGGAGCGCATCGAAGGCTACAGGCTTGGCCTGAAGCGCCACGGGATCGCCTTCGATCCGGAGTTGGTACAGTCATCAAACCAGACCTTTGAAGCTGCCCAAAACTCGACCACGGCGCTACTGAACCTGACAAAACGGCCAACCGCTATCATTGCCGGAAACAACCAGACGACGATCGGCGCCGTGGCCGCCATCCGCAATGCGGGCCTCAGAATACCGCTGGATATTTCGCTTGCAGGCTTCGACGACTTCGAGTGGGCGAACTACTTCGAGCCACGGCTGACCCTGTTGGCGCAACCCTGCGACGACATTGGCCGCAAGGCCGCGCAGATGCTTGTCGAGCGGATCGGCGGTTTGCACGCCGCGCCACGTACCGTCAGGTTGAAATCGACCCTTGTCACCCGGAACTCCTGCGCGGCTCCAGCGATTTTCTGAGCCGCCTGACGGGATCGCGCCGAGACGCGAGCCGAGCTGATTTGCGCCAAGCGCAATTTCGATCAAACTAACCTCGCCAGGAAACGGCAACATCATCAGGCCTATGCGAGGAGACCCATGAACCCAACCGAGAAGGCCCTGTGGTTTGTCGAGAGCCACCTGCCGGAAGCGATCTCGCTCGACGATGTCGCGCAAAGCAGCGGCGTGTCGCGCTTCCAGGTGACGCGGGCCTTCGGCGCCGCCACCGGCCGTTCGGTGATGGGCTACATGCGCGCGCGCCGGTTGAGCGAGGCGGCGCGCAAGCTGGCCGGCGGCGCACCCGACATCCTCTCGGTCGCGCTCGATGCCGGCTATGCTTCGCATGAGGCTTTCACCCGCGCCTTCCGCGACCAGTTCGGCACCACACCGGAGCTGGTGCGCGCGCAGGGCACGCTCAAAAACCTGGATATCGTGGAGCCGATCCTGATGGACCAGTCCTTGCTCGCCAACCTGGAGCCACCGCGTTTCGAGACCAGCCGGCCGTTTCTGATTGCCGGGCTCGGTGAACGCTACAGTTGCGAAACCAGTGCCGGCATCCCGATGCTTTGGCAGCGGTTTGGTCCCTATATCGGCAACATCCCGGGCGAGATCGGCGACGTCGCCTATGGCGTCTGCGTCAATGGCGACGATGCCGGCAATTTCGACTACATCGCCGGCGTCGAAGTGTCGGACTTTTCCGACCTGCCGAATGAGTTCTTTCGCGTGCGCGTGCCGGCGCAGAAATACGCCGTGTTTTCGCATCGCGAGCACATCTCGACCATCCGCCGCACGGTCAACACGATCTGGAACAAATGGCTGCCGGCCTCCGGCCACGAGATATCGGATGCGCCGGAGTTCGAGCGCTACGGCCCTGAATTCGATCCACGCAGCGGCAATGGCGGGCTGGAGATCTGGATCCCGGTGAAGAGCTAGAGTTCCAGATTCCAGTTCTGGCCGACCAGGTCCTTGCCGAAGGAATGGTGGCGCTCCTCTTCGACAAGCTTGAATCCCGCAGTCTCGTAGATATGGCGCGCCGCGGTGAGAATGTCGTTGGTCCACAGGGTCAGCGTCTTGTAGCCCCTGGCGCGGGCGAAGCCGATGCATTCCTCGACCAGCCGCTTGCCGATGCCCAGCCCACGCGCCGAAGGCTCGACATAGAGCAGGCGCAGCTTTGCCACCTCGTCGGACTTGCGCACGAGAAAGACCGAGCCGACGACCTCGCCTTGCCGCTCGGCGATCCAGCTGCGCTCCCATTTCGGGTCGAAGGACTTAATGAAGGCGCCGAGGATCTCGGCAACCAGCGCCTCGTAGGTCTCGTCCCAGCCATAGTCCTGGGCGTAGAGCATGCCTTGGCGACGGACGATCCAACCGATGTCGCCGACCTGCAAAGGTCGCAGCGTATAGGGGACTTTGGGCTCGGCGCCCTCGCCCAGCAGACGCTGCACGGTCTGCATGGCCTTGACCAACCGGTCCTGATCCAGAGCAGGAAGCCGATCGAGCAAGGCCGCGACCTGGTCGTGCGAATCCTGGTTCAGCGGTGCGAAGGCCTGCCGCCCGGACGGCGTCAGCGTGATCGAAGACTGCCGTGCATCCGACACCAGCGTCGAGCGCGCGACGAGCCGAAGACGCTCGAACTTCTTCAGCAGCCGGCTGACATAGCCTGGATCGAGGCCGAGATCGCGCGTCAGATCAGTGGCGGTCAGGCCATCACGATGTGCCAATTCGTAGAGCACCCGCGCCTCGGTCAGTGAGAAGGCGCTTTTCAGCAGCCCTTCGTCGAGCAGCCCGATCTGGCGGGTGTAGAAACGGTTGAAGGCCCGCACCGCGTCGATGCGCTCCTTGCCGAGGTGGTGGTGAATCGTCATGGCGCGTTCTCCAGTCGAGGAGAGGATCGGGCATTTAGTTGACGGAGTCAAGTAAATGCCCAATCCTGCGCGCGCGCCTCACCCCATTGGCAGCGCCGGCCAGCGATCGACGATCTTGCCGCCGGAGAGCACCGCGATCGATCCGAACTGCTGCAGCACCGCCTCGCTCTGCGTCGGGCGCAGGTAAGCGTAGTCGCCGGATCTGGCCGTCGCGTCGCCGGGCAGACCCATGAATTGCTGGTTGGAGGACAGGCCGAGCAGGTTGTTGGTCTGCATGCCCTCCGGAAATACCGGTTCGGCCATCCATTTGCCGCCATAGAGATAGCAGCCCTTGCGCGGAAACCGGCCGAGCGCCTGCAACAGGCGGGAAACGGCCGGCGGACCCGGCAGCATCGGCTCGACCACTTTCAGGATCGGCGTGGCGATGAAGGCAGCGGCCTGAAAACCATCGAGGCCAAGCGTGTCGAAATCGCTGGGCAGCACGAAGGCCGACCCCATCGACACTTCATTGGCCACCCCGCCGTGGTGAAGCAGCGCGGTCTTGCTGCCGCCGATGTTGAGAGTGCGGCGCTGGTCCTCGCCGAGGCAGGCAACAAACGAAGCTGCCAGCACCGACGCCTTCGCCAACGCTTTTACCGGCCCGCCGAACAGGCCGGGAATGTGCGGCGCATGCGCCTCGTAGGCCATGACGCCTTCGCAGCGCAGCCGGGCCGAGAGCAACTTCAAAGCCTGCGACAAGGCCTCCGGGCTGGCAAAGCCGCCGCGATGCAGCCCGACATCGATCTCGAAAGCGATGCGCAGCACGGTGCCGAGTTCGGCTGCAAGCGCTCCGTACTCCGCCAGCCGCTCCGGCGTATCGATCAGCCAGCAGACGCGCGACCAGTCGGCGTCGCCTTTCGAAAGCACAGCCTTCGCCGCGCCGACCGGCATCGGCTTGCCGTACAACAGGTCGGCATCGGGAAACGCCTTCAGCACCGCTGCCGTGATCGGCGGATGGAAGGTCATGAAGCGGCTCGTACCGAGCGCCTTGCCGATATGCGAAAGCAGCGGCAGGCAAGCCAGCGACTTGTCGACCAACCGCACGGCAAGACTGGGCGCCAGTCGTTCCCGGACCAGCGCAATGTTGTTGTCCAGGCGGTCGCGGTCCAGTACGAGCGCGGGCTGGAAGATGCCCGCAGCCTTCAGCGCGTCCGACAGGATGGCGAAATAGGCGCTCATGGTTCGATGCCGAACAGGCCGGCCATGTAGGGTGAAACAAAACGGTTTTCGGGATCGATGTCGCGGCGCACCGCCATGGCGTCGTCCCAGCGCGGATAGAGCTTTCTCAGCTCCGCCGCTTTCAGGCTGTGCATCTTACCCCAGTGCGGCCTGCCGCCATATCTGAGGAAGATCGGCTCGGCCGCGCGCATGAAAGGCTGCGGGTCGCTCGCCGCATCATGGTGGATGGCGATCGAGCAGGTCTGCCGATGATAGAATGGCGAGAGCCAGAATTCGTCGGGCGCGACCGTGCGCACCTCCATCGGGAAATACACCTGGGGAAAGCGCTTCTCCGTCAGTTCGATGATCTCGGCCAGCGCCTTCGGCCCCTCCTCGAATGGCAGGTGATATTCCATCTCGTTGAACTTCGTCTGCCGGTCGCTGGCGTAGACGTTGAGCCAGTCCTGCACGTAGTCCTCTGGAGGCAGTTTGGCGATGGCGCCCAGGATCAGCCGGCGGCGCAGCGACGGCAGCCAGGCCAGCGCGGTGCGCAACCGGCGCAGCGTCCTTAAGCCAGCCTCGTCCTCTTCCGCCGGCCGCTGTGTCGGTGCTGCGTCGCTAAGGTCGCTGGCGATGAACTGCGCGTAGCCGGAAAACGGGATGTAGTAGAACTCGGCCGAACGATGCGCGGCCATCATCGTCTCGAAATCGCACAGCATGTCGGCGATCGGCAGCACCCATTTGCGGCGGCGCAGCCGGTAGGTCGCAATGTTGTTCAGCGTCACTTCGGTCAGCACGCCGAAGGCGCCAAGCGCGACGCCGATGGCATGAATGGTTTCCTGATCGCTCGACCGGCTGACGTTGCGGACCTTGCCAAGCCCGTCGACGATCTGCACCGTCTGCAATTGCGTGTGATAGGCGCCGAGCGTCGGTCCTGAGCCATGGGTGGCAGTGCCGAGCGCGCCGCCGATGGCTTGCCGGTCGATGTCGCCCATGTTGGGCAGGCCCTGGCCAATGCCTTGCAGGATGTGCATCAGCGCGCCGAGCCGCGTCCCTGCCCTCACCTGCGCCTGATTTCGCTGGACGTCGTGCGACACCAGCCCCTCGAGTTTTTCCAGCGACAGGATCGTGCCTTGCGAGGCCGCCAGCGGCGTGAAGGAATGGCCGGCGCCGACAACCCGCACCGGGCCGGGCGCGGTACGCACCAGATCGCCAAGCTCGCCAGCGTCGGCGGGACTGGCGATCAGTTTTGGTTCAGCACGGACAAAACCGGACCAGTTGCTCCAGCTGTTCGGCATGCCGCCTCCTAGGCAATTGCGCGGCGACGCCGCACCACGAGGACGAACAGGCCGAGCAACACGACGCTGGCGGCGGCGCTGGCGGCGGCGAATTCCGGCACCGGCCTAAAATCCTTGCCGTCAATCAGCAGTGACGCCGCAATCGGCCCGATCGCCAGGCCAAAGAGCTGGGCTGCCGGCACCAGCAGCACAGCGGTGCGCGTCTCGTCGGCGGTGATCGCCAGCCGGATCTGATAGGGCACGATGAACAGGAGGATGAAGCCCATGGCCAACGCAGCGGCCCAGAACACTGTCAGGCCCGGGCCGCTGGCGAGAACCGCGGAGCTGGCAACAGCGATCACGCCGATCGCCGCGATGGCGAGGCGGTAGTCGATGCGCGCTTCGAAGCCAGTCGCTGTCATCGCGCCCAGAATCTGCACCGCGAGGCTGGCCGAGACGATGAGGCCGACGGTACGTCCATCAATGCCGTATTGCGCGCCAAGCGGTTCGAGAAAGGCCCATATCGCACCGAAGAACATGAAGTAGCAGAAGACCGACAACAGCGCGGTGAGCGAGGGGACGGTCAGCACATTGGCCAGATTCTCGTCCTTGGGCAGCTCGGCATAGTCATCAGGCACAATGAAGGCGACCGCCAGCGAGGCGACGCAAACGACGGCAAGGACGATGAAGCCACCGACCGACCCGGCGGCCGGGATGACATAGAGCGCCAGCAAGAGGGCAAGCGCGCATTGCGCCAGGGTCTGCATGGTGACGAAATAGCCGCCGATGCGCTCGGCCCGACGCGAACGGGCGATCAGTTCGGTGGCGACCGCCACAAGGCCCCCTTCGGCCAGCCCGGCGACGGCGCGCACTGATATCAGCAAGCCGGCGCTGACCGCATAGGCCGTCCACAAATTCGCCAGCGCCAGCAGGATCAAAAGGGCAGCACTTTTCCAGCGCATATTGTGCGCCGAGAGCAACATCGCCACGACAGCCGAACCGATGGCAATCGCGATCATCTCGGCCGTGGCGACCAGAGCCAGTTCGTCGCCGCTGACATGCCCCTCGGTGTAGAGCGCGCCGAGCAGCACCGGTTGTAGCCCGAGGATGAGCAGGCCGACCGAACCGATCCACAACGCCGAGGCAAGTTGGCCGCCGGTCGGGTTGCCGACCAGCCAATCGGCATTGTGCTCAGCCTTTGCTAACGTCACAGGCTCCTCCCCAGCGTCCTTGCCGTGCTTCAAAAAATCTGACAACCTGTCAGCATTCCTCAAAGCTGATACTTGATCATATTTTTTGTCAAGCATGAATTTGGGTCTGCCGCGGGAGATCTGGCGCATGAAAGAAGCAAGCCGGACAGTGACCGAGCCGAGGCGCATGCCGAAGCAGGAGCGCAGCCGCGACCGCATCGACGCCATCCTGGCAACGACCATGCGGCTGATCGGCGAAAAGGGCATCGACGCCGTCACCATGAAGGAAGTCGGCATGCTGGCGGGCGGGCCGATCGCCACCGTCTATCACTACTTCCCCAACAAGTCGGCGATCCTGGCGATGCTCTATGAGCGGTTCTCTGAAGTCAGCCGCGCGCGCTTCGGCGCGATCATCGCCGAGATTGCCGGGCGAGACGATGTGACCGCAGCAGCGGACCGCCTGCTCGACGACTACTATCGCCGCGTCGCCGAAGACCCCGCCATCCAAGATTTGCAGAATGCAATCCAGGCCGACAAAGCGCTGCAACATCTCGACATCGCCGAGACAAGGCTGCAGGCGAAACTGTTCTGCGACCGGGTGGGCCCTCTGCTGCAGCCGGAGAAGCGCGAACAGTTCGCCCGTGTGGTTTTCCTGTTCTTTCAGCTTGCCGGCGGCGTCGTGCGTCTGGCACTGACCCAGGACGAAAAGGAAGGCCGCCGGACCCTCGAGGATTACCGCTCGATCATCCACACCCAGCTGCGGCTGTTTCTTTAGCCAGCGGAAGAACGCGAAATTTCCCGCGCCTCGAAAGCGGCGCGCGCCTTGACTCTCGCCGGCCGCGCGCCTATTTCACCGGCACGTTAGCACTCGCCTTTGGTGAGTGCTAACTCATACGTCCGGCGCCGCCGGATGGAGGAACTGCTCTCACCGTTCTCATTCGAGGAAGAAAAAATGGCAAAGTCGAAGTTCCGCCCGCTTCATGACCGCGTGGTCGTTCGCCGGGTCGAATCCGAATCCAAGACCGCCGGCGGGATCATCATCCCGGATACGGCGAAGGAAAAGCCGCAGGAAGGCGAGATCATCGCCGTTGGTTCCGGCGCCCGCGACGAAGCCGGCAAGCTGGTCCCGCTGGACGTCAAGGCTGGCGACCGCATCCTGTTCGGCAAGTGGTCGGGCACCGAAGTCAAGCTCAATGGCGAAGACCTTCTGATCATGAAGGAATCCGACATCATGGGCATCATCGGCTGATTATCGGCCTCACCGTCAACTGAATTTTCGGGCTTGATCCCAAGCCCCTGCCAGGAGCTAAAACATGGCTGCCAAAGACGTAAAATTCTCCCGCGACGCCCGTGAGCGCATGCTGCGCGGCGTCAACATCCTCGCCGACGCGGTGAAGGTCACGCTCGGCCCCAAGGGCCGCAACGTCGTCATCGACAAGTCGTTCGGCGCCCCGCGCATCACCAAGGACGGCGTCACCGTCGCCAAGGAAATCGAGCTTGAAGACAAGTTCGAAAACATGGGCGCGCAGATGGTCCGCGAAGTTGCTTCGAAGACCAACGACATCGCCGGCGACGGCACCACGACCGCGACCGTTCTGGCGCAGTCGATCGTCCAGGAAGGCCACAAGGCGGTTGCCGCCGGCATGAACCCGATGGACTTGAAGCGCGGCATCGACCTCGCCGTTGCCGACGTCGTCGCGACGCTGATCAAGAACGCCAAGAAGATCAAGACCTCGGAAGAGGTTGCCCAGGTCGGCACCATCGCCGGCAATGGCGACTCCTCGGTTGGCTCGATGATCGCGGAAGCGATGCAGAAGGTCGGCAATGAAGGCGTCATCACCGTCGAGGAAGCCAAGACCGCCGAGACCGAACTCGAAGTCGTCGAAGGCATGCAGTTCGACCGCGGCTACCTCTCGCCCTACTTCGTCACCAACGCCGACAAGATGGTTGCGGATCTGGAAGACGCCTACATTCTCCTCCACGAGAAGAAGCTCTCCAACCTGCAGGCCATGCTGCCGATCCTCGAGGCTGTCGTGCAGACCTCGAAGCCGCTGGTCATCATCTCGGAAGACGTCGAAGGCGAGGCCCTGGCCACGCTCGTCGTCAACAAGCTGCGTGGCGGCCTGAAGATCGCTGCCGTCAAGGCGCCGGGCTTCGGTGATCGCCGCAAGGCCATGCTGGAAGACATCGCCATCCTCACCGGTGGCCAGGTCATCTCGGAAGACCTCGGCATCAAGCTCGAGAACGTCGGCCTCAACATGCTCGGCCGCGCCAAGAAGGTGTCGATCTCCAAGGAGAACACCACCATCGTCGACGGCGCCGGCAAGAAGGCCGAGATCCAGGGCCGCGTTGCCCAGATCAAGCAGCAGATCGAGGAGACCACCTCGGACTACGACAAGGAGAAGCTGCAGGAACGTCTGGCGAAGCTCGCCGGCGGCGTTGCGGTGATCCGCGTCGGCGGTGCGACCGAGATCGAAGTCAAGGAAAAGAAGGACCGCGTCGATGACGCCCTCAACGCGACCCGTGCGGCCGTCGAAGAAGGCATCGTTCCCGGCGGCGGCGTCGCCCTGCTGCGCGCTTCGCTGACCATCAAGGCAACCGGCGCAAACTCCGACCAGACCGCCGGCATCAACATCGTGCGTCGCGCTCTGCAGGCTCCGGCCCGCCAGATCGCTGCCAACGCCGGTGCGGAAGCTTCGATCGTTGCCGGCAAGATCCTTGAGAACAAGGGCGCGACCTTCGGCTACAACGCCCAGACCGGCGAATATGGCGACATGATCGCCATGGGTATCGTCGATCCGGTCAAGGTCGTTCGCACAGCTCTCCAGGACGCGGCCTCGGTCGCCGGCCTGCTCGTCACCACCGAAGCCATGATCGCCGAAGCTCCGAAGAAGGAAGCGGCTGGCGGCGGTATGCCTGGCGGCATGGGCGGCGGCGGCATGGGTGGCATGGGCGGTATGGATTTCTAATCCACGCATCCATCAGCCTTCAAATACGGAAAGGGCGCCGAAAGGCGCCCTTTTTGTTTGTGTGAGCTGTGAGGTTCAGACGGCGGCATTCGCGTGTCGCCGTGTTTCTCGCCCGGCCAGCACTGCGGTTTCGATCAATGCTGCGACCTCATCGGCTACCGCCTGCAGCGGGGAGCGGTCGCGGGTGGCGCGGGCGATCACCATCAGACCTTCCAGCGATGATTCGACGAGCAACGCCAAAGCATGCGCGCGGCGCTCCGGCACCCCTGCCCTGACAAAGGCTTGTTGCAGCAGGCCTATCCATTGCACAAAGGCCGAGCGGCATAATTCGGCGAGCTCCGGCACATCGGTCGGAGAGTCCAGCACCACAGGTGCGATCGGGCAGCCGAGCGAAAACTGATTGTCCTCCAGCATGCGCCCGACCGCCTGGTAGATGTGGTGCACGGCGACCGCCGGGTCGGCTTCTGCGGCCAGCGCCTCACCCAGCCTTTGCGTCACCCCGGCGACGCTGTCGCGCGTCACCTCGATGACCAGCTGATCCTTGCCGCCGGGAAAATGGAAATAGAGCGAGCCTCGCGGGGCACCGCTGGCACTCAAAATGTCGTTGAGCGAGGTGCCGTGATAGCCGCGCTGCCTGAGCAGCAGCGCCGTCGTCTCGAGTATGCGGGTGCGGGTGTCGTTCGCCATGTCAACCTCTGTCAGCACTAAGCATTATAGGCCTTGCATCGAATATGACAATCGGTCTACATACTATGTAGATCAGTCTACATATTTATGAGAAGGCCGAAATGCAAAGCTACCGTCTTGAAGGGTTCGGCGGGACCGAATGCCTGGTGATGCGCGACGAGGTGCAGCCGGAGCCGAAACCGCATGAGATCGTGGTGCGTGTTCGCGCCACCTCGCTCAACCGCCGCGACACGATGATCCTTAACGGCACCTATCCGCTGCCGCCGCGCCAGCGCGTCGTTCCCTTGAGCGATGGCGCCGGCGAGGTCGTCGCCATCGGCGATGCGGTCACCCGCTTTGCCGTCGGCGACCGCGTCACCGGCAGCTATTTCGCCCGCTGGATCGACGGCCGCATCAATGCCGGGTTGATCGACCAGCTCGGCTGCACGCTGGACGGCATGCTGGCCGAATACGCTGTGCTCGACGAACAATGGGCGGCGCGGCTGCCCGACCATCTCGACTGGCATGAGGCGGCAACGCTGACCTGCGCTGGCCTGACGGCATGGAACGCAGTGACCGGAGCCGGGATTCCGAAGCCTGGCCAATGGGTTCTGGTCATCGGCTCGGGTGGCGTCTCGCTGTTTGCGCTGCAGTTCGCCAAGCTGCTCGGCTGCCGCGTCGTGGCCGTCACCTCGCGCGCCGAGAAGGCGGCCAGGCTGCGCGCGTTGGGCGCCGACCTCGTCATCTCCAGCACGGACACGCCGGAATGGGGTGCGACTGTCCGCGAACAAACCGGCGGGGTCGACCTCGTCGTCGAGACCGGCGGCCCGGCGACCTTCGCGCAGTCGCTGATCGCCAGCACACTTTACGGGCACATCGTGCTGCTCACGCTGCAGGATGCGAAAGGCGGGTCAATCCAGCTGCCGGCAGCACTCTATCAGCGCAGCCTCGCGACCATCAGCCGCCTCTTTGTCGGCAGCCGGACCAACCTCGAAACCATGCTGCGCGCCGTCGCGCAGCATCGCCTGAAGCCCGTCATCGACAAGGTCTTCCCGTTCACCGGGGCCGGCGATGCCTACCGTTATTTCCAGCGGGGCGACGTCTTCGGAAAAGTGGTCATCGCCGGCGCCTGATTTTTTGACCCTCAAACAAGGGAGAGCAGACAATGACAATTCGTGACGCTTCGGCCGAGTGGCAAGGCACGCTGAAGGAGGGTTCGGGCCGCTTGCGGCTTGGCAGCGGCGTTTTCGAAGGCGCCTATTCCTTCCCGTCGCGGTTCGAGAACGGTCCCGGCACAAACCCCGAAGAACTGATCGCGGCGGCGCATGCCGGCTGCTTTTCGATGGCGCTGAGCGCCATCCTGGGCAGGGATGGATTTGTGCCCACGCGCATTCGCACCGTCACCAAGGTACATCTCGGGGCGACCGCGGCCGGGCCGACGATCACCCGCATCGAGCTTGAAACGCAAGCCGAGATCCCTGGCCTTGACCCGGCGGAATTCCAGCGGCTTGCCGAGACGGCGAAGACGACCTGCCTCGTTTCCCGCGCCCTGGCCGGGGTGGCAAGCATCGCGCTCAGGGCGGAGCTTGTCGCGCCCGTCAGCGCGGAAGCATGAAACCCAGGAGATTTGAGATGAAACAGGAGAGCATCATGGACATCCATGCGGACGACAAATCCCGTGAGACGGCCGAGATCATGCAGCGCTTCAACGACGTGTTCCAGCTGCACGATCCGTCGGCGCTCGCCGAACTGGTGGCCGAGGACTGCGTCATCGAAAACACCGTGCCGGCGCCCGACGGCGCCCGCCACACCGGCCGCGACGCCTGCGTTGGGCTGTGGTCGGCGATCGCCACCCAGGCCGGCACGCGCTTCGACCTCGAGGAGACCTTCGTCGCCGGTGAGCGGGCGACGATCCGCTGGCGCTATTTTCAGGCCGACGGCAACTCCATCCGCGGCGTCAATTTGATGCGCGTCGCAGACGGACGCATCGTCGAGGCGATGGGTTATGTGAAGGGTCGACCATGACTGGTGGTGCAGGAAATTGCGCCCTGGCTCCAGCCCGGAATCTCCCAGCAATTCGAGATTCCGGGCCAGTCCTGGTTACTGGCCGACCCTGTGAAGCTTCACCGTGGTTTTGGGGCTGTTCTGGATGGTCTGGAAGATCACGCAGTAGCGATCCGTGAGTTCGAGCAGCTGATCAAGCCGGTTCTGCGGGGCGTCGGTCTTGATGTCGAAGCGCAAGCGGATTTCCTTGAAGCCTACCGGGACGCCTTCAGTAACACCGAGCGTGCCACGAAGATCGACGTCACCTTCGGCGGAGACTTCGGCCGATTTGATCGGAATCTCAAGCACGGCCGCGGCCGCCCGCATCGAGACGCCGGCGCATGCGATCAGCGCCTCCAGCAGCATGTCGCCGGAGCAGAGTTCCTGACCGCTGCCGCCGGCCATCGGATGGATGCCCGCCAACGCAAGCCCGCGTCCGGTTTCGACCTTGCAGGTTACGGTGGACGCGTCGGCGACGCCCCTGGCCTTCAAAGTAAGAAACGCGGCTTGTGCGTCCTTGCGGTAAAGGTCCTTGATCGGCTCCTGCGTGGCGCGAAATGTTGCGATTTCCATGGAAGATCTCCTGTCTTGGATTGTCGTTGTGAAAATGGCGAGCGGGCCCTGCCTATTCCGGCACGGCGATGCCGGAGCCGCCGAGTTCCGCCGGAAAATCCCTGAGCTTGGGCAATCCGTCCTTCATCGGCAGCACCGTCTCGGCATAGTTGACGTGAACCCCAGGCGTGAATTTCACGCCGGGTATCGTCGCCGCGTAGACATCGACCAGCCCGAGCGGCGGATGATCGGTCATCAGATGGCCGCCGCATTGCGTGCAAAACTGGCGATCGCTCATGTCGGTTTTCTCGAAACCGGACAGGAACTCAGCGCCTTTGGTGACCTTGACGTTCTCCGGCTTCCACAGCGTGAAGGCGTTCACCGGAGACGCCGACCACGATCGACAGGAACTGCAATGGCAATAGCCCATTGCCTCGGCGTTCCCGTGCACTTCGATCTCCACGGCGCCGCAAAAACACCCGCCTCTATGTACCGTCATGACTTTTGTCCTTGGTTGGTTTCGACGGTGCTCAGCGTCCGGTTTCGGCAGTGCTCGAGCACCAGCGGAGGTTTAGGAGTTCCGGCTGCGAACTGAATGATGCGGCGTCCGTCTTGCTTGACAGCGCGTCCGGAACTGGAAAGGGATGTCGCACCGGCACCGCCCTTGGCGGTGCCGGCTTGCCAAGGGATGGTGCGGGACACAACGGAATGGCCGGGGATGCTCTGTCTGACCTGTTGAGGACGGTACGTCTTACTGGCGCGACGTTTTTCGACATTGAGGGCCACGAGCCATGGGCCGTCTGCTCGCCGGCGCGATCGTCCATCTTGCCGAAGATTCTCCCCGGCGCGGATCATCTGATTTCCTACCATGTGGTGACCGCCGGCCGCTGCTTCGCCCGCATCGTCGGCCAGGAAGCGATCGCGCTCGAGGCTGGCGAAGTCGTGGTCTTCACCCGGAGCGACCCGCACATCATGTCGAGCAATCCGGCGCTGCGTGCCGATCCGCCGACAGCTGATGTGCTCGAGATAGCGACCGCCGGCCGGATGCCGTTCTACATCAACTGCGCCGGCGACGGGGCGATCTCGGCCAGGCTCGTCTGCGGCTACCTCGCCTGCGATGCACAGCCGTTCAATCCCCTGCTCGAAGCGTTGCCGCCAGTCATCAAGGCTGGAGATGCGAAAGGCGATGCCGGCTGGCTCGGCCAGTTCATCAATCTGGCTGTCACGGAGGTGGCGCAGAAACGCGCGGGCAGTGAAACCGTGCTCACCAAGCTCAGCGAACTGATGTTCGTCGACGTGCTGCGCCGCTACGTGGAATCGCTACCGCCGCAACACACCGGCTGGCTGGCAGGCCTGCGCGATCCGCACCTGGCGCGGGCGCTGGCGCTGATCCACGACCGGCCGGCGCACAACTGGACGGTGGAGGCGTTGGCGAAGGACTGCGCGCTGTCACGCACCGTACTCGCCGAACGTTTTACCAAGCTGGTCGGCATGCCGCCAATGCACTATCTCGCCAAATGGCGCATGCAGATTGCCTCGGAACTGCTCACCGCCGGCAACAGCAACATGGCCAGCATCGCGGCCGAAATTGGCTACGAGTCCGAGGCGGCGTTCAGCCGCGCCTTCAAGAAGATGATCGGCGTTCCACCCTCGGCGTGGCGCCTCGGTATCCGGACCGGGTCCGGAAGTAACGAGGAGCTTTAGGCCGAGGGGCTGACAGTTCCTGTTCTACCGGTCGGCCAGCGCCAGCTTGGCGCCGAGCATGACGAAGGCGCCGGCAAAAGTGCGGCGCATCCAGGTGAGCACCATCGGCCGCGACACCACATGGCTGCGGATTGAGGCGGCGAAGATGCCGTAGCCGACAAAGACGACGAAGGTCAGGAGCATGAAGACGCTCGAGAGCTCCAGCATCTTCGACAGCGCGTGCGGCTCGGTGGTGCTGACGAATTGCGGCAGGAAGGCAAAAAAGAAGATCGACAGTTTCGGGTTGAGGATGTTGATGAGGATGCCCGAGGTGATCACCTTGCCGGCCGAGCGCGGCGCGACATTTTCCTCGACGCTCAAGCCGCCCTTCTCCTTCAGTGTATTCCAGGCCATGTAGAGCAGATAGGCGACGCCGAGATATTTCAGCGTCTCGAAGGCGACAGCACTTGTGTGCAGCAGTGCCGCCAGGCCGGTGATGGCTGCCGCCATATGCGGGATGATGCCGAGCGTGCAGCCGAAAGCGGCGACGATCGAGGCACGGACGCCGCGCGACAGCCCAGCGCTCAGCGTGTAGAGAACGCCGGTGCCGGGCGAAGCCACGACGATCAGAGACGTCAACAGAAATTCTATGCTCACGGATGATCCCTCCGACGCGCCCTGCCCTCAGGGAAGGTATCGGGAGGCGGAGGCTGCGGCAAGCGGCGGTGCACGCAATCTCCCCCCTCGTGGGGGAGATGGCCGGCAGGCCAGAGGGGGGCGCGAAGGATCGCCCACGTCTCGAACCTTCCAGCCGAATCTACTTAGGCGTGCGATTGAAGGTCGACAGAGAAGCCGGCGGGACAGCGCCCCCCTCTGCCCTGCCGGGCATCTCCCGCACATGGGGGGAGATCGGCAACTCCACCGGCAACCCGTGCGCCTTGCGCGCCATCAGGCAATCGTCGTCGCCGGGCATGCAGGCGCGGCAGACATCGGGGCGGATCTCGTAAATGCCGCAAGCGGTTCGTTTGCCGACCTCGCCGGTGAGCGCGGAGCAACGCACGCCGTCGCAGCGCATACCGGATTCGTCGGCGGATACGTGTTTTGCCGGAATCAGGTCGAGCTGCGCGTCATCCTCGGTGGAGAAGCGCGGCCAGTCGGCCGAATAGGAACAGCAGGCGCCGCAGCTCTGGCAGTCAAAGATGGCGACCGGGCCGGCACCCTCCCGGGGCGATAAAAAGGCCGCGGCAGCGGCCGGGCCAAGCAGCCCGGCGGCGGTGGGATTGCGGTCGGCGTCTTTCGGCAAGGAGGCTATTTCTTCTTGCCGGCCTTGCCCTTCGACGGCGCCGCCGGCGAAAGAAACAGGTCGGTCGAGGCCTCGGCGGACCCCTCCACCGGCTTCACCGTCGCCGGCTTCTTGTCGTTGGCGGCCTTGGCCGGCTTCGTGGCAGCAGGCGCTGCCGGCTGGTCCTTGGCGGAAAACTTGATGGCCATGTCAATCCTCGTCAGAAAAACGCGATGATGGCGCATTCGGGTTGCGCAAGCGGCCGATCAGCGCCGAGACCGCCGTGATGTTCATTTCCTCGGGCGACCAGTTCCTGGCCTCCGCAATGTGATGCGGCGCCAGCTCGCGGTGCGTGCTGCCGCTATAGGCGGCGTCCTGATGGGTGACGCGCTCATGGGTTTTTTTGTCCTCGCGGACATATTCGATCAGGTAGTTCGGAGCTTCGGCGCGGCCGCGCACGCCGACGCGCACCTGCGCATCGCCATGGGCGCGCTTGCAGCGCTCGAGCTTTTCCAGCACTCGGCGGACATATTCGACCGGCTTATCCATACCGGGAGCCATGGACGCAATGGTCGCATCGGCATCGATCGGCGTTGGCGGCACGCGTTTGGTGGCCATCAGCGTTTGCCCGCCCGCTTCGGCAGGGCCGCGAGCGCGGCAGCAGCGGCCAGGTCGTCGGCTTCCTTCTCGAGGCGAAGTTCGCGCAGCCGCGCGGTCTTGGCTTCTCGGGCCTGACTGACGGCATCCTGTTCGGACGTGATGCGATTGAGCGACATCGACTGGGTCTGGGCCTTGCTGAAGATGGATTCGGCCTGGTCGCGGGTTCTCTTTGAAGTGGCGGTCAAGGTCTTTCTCCCGTTCGGAGCATGATGCCGAAAAGCGGCGAGATCGGTCTTTCGGCCAGGACCACGCACAAAGCAAGACGGCAGTCGGATTCAGGTGCTGGAGCGTCCTTAGCACGTTCGATCAACGCGCGGCGCTCTTTTGAACTTTTGCAGCGTCGAAAAATGAAAAAGGCCAGGCATTGCCTGACCTTCCATCACAGCGCCGCGCCTCCCTAAGGAGACGCAGGCCTCAGAATTCGCCATTCACCGGTGCCAGTACATCCGTGGTCACCGGGACGGCTGAATTCCGTTTTAGGCCGCCTTCAACTGATCGGCGGACATCTTGCCCGACTTGTTGTCGCGGACCATCTCGTAGCCGAGCTTCTGGCCTTCGACGATGTCGCGCATTCCGGCGCGCTCGACGGCCGAGATGTGAACGAAAACGTCGGCCGAACCGTCGTCAGGCTGAATAAAACCAAAACCTTTGGTGGCGTTGAACCATTTAACTGTGCCGGTGCTCATGACGAACCCTTTCCATGGCAAATATTCGTTAATCGCGGTGCGAATGCACAACGATTTTTGTCTCGATTTTTGATGGGGAAGTTCGTCAAAGGCGCGCATGTGTGCGCGGATAACAAAAGTCGGTCAAACAAATATCGACGAGTTTCTTCTACGCTTCTTTTGGAGCCGTGTCAATTTTTGGTTTAGCCACCGCCAACATTCAACTCAGGATTGTTCCGCGCGGCGCATCTCAACTCGGCCCGAAGTCCTGTCTGAGATAAGCCGTACCAAGCGTCCTGGAAGCCTGCCCCTGCGGTCAGTCCTGTTCGTGGGGACCGGGTTCCGGCCAGGTTTCCTTGGCGGCCTCCGCGTACCAGTGGCGCATCGCCGGCGTCGCCAGCACGGCATCGACATAGCACGGGTATCCGGCGCCAGCTCCCCGCCAAAGGTGTCGAACCGGGTGACGATCGGCGCGTACATGGCGTCGGCCGCGGTGAAATGACCGAACAGGAACGGACCGCCCTTGCCGTACTGGGCGCGGCACTGGCGCCAGATCGCCTCGATGCGCGCCCGCTGCACCTCGCCTTCGGCATCGAGCGGCTTGTGACCCCTGGGACGGCGCAGGTTCATCGGCCAGCCATAGCGGACCTCGCGAAAGCCGGAATGCATCTCGGTCGCCACCGAGCGGGCGAGCGCGCGGGCGCCGATGTCCAGAGGCCACAGCCTCTTCTCGGGAAACAGGTCGGCAAGATATTCAAGGATGGCAAGGGTTTCCCAGACGATCCTGCCATTGTGATTCAGCACCGGAACCAAGCCGGTCGGCGACACTTTGGCCAGATTAGCAAAGGTCTGCGGCGTGCGCAGGCGCACGAAACCTTCCTCGAACGGGATCTCCAGATGCTTCATCGCCACCCATGGCCGCAGCGACCAGGACGAAAAGCATTTGTTGCCGATGGTGAGCGTGAATTCAGCCAAGATTGTTTCCCCAATTTTTCGTCACACTAGCCAGCGGATGCGAGGCCAGCAAAAGGTTTCGGCCGCGATGCACTGGTCCAGCCCTCACCCTGGATCAATCAGTTGGCCTGTGCCGTCATTTGCGCCCCCGGCGAGACACCGGCGCGGGCGCGGATCGCCGCAACGGCGCTGGCAATGTCGGCATTGACACGCAGCGCCTCGCGCCCGGCCTCTACGGTGAGCTCGACCTGTTCGACCGGCAATTTCAACCTGGTCGGGATGGCGTTGAGCCTGACCTGCATGGCTGGATCAACGTCGGCGAAGGACAGATGCTGCACCACCAGCTGCACATCGCGGCAGTTCCAGCCGCCAGCCGAACCGCGATAGCCGGCCACGGTGGCGGCCGGCAAGGCACAGCGGTAGCGCACCAGCTCGTCCTGCCATTGCGAGACGGCCAGCGTCAGCGCATCGAATTCGTCACGCACCGAGGCCTCCAGCGTTGTGCCGGTCACGGCGTCGAACAGCTGGCTGAGCTTCGGCCCGTGGATCGACTTGGCCCAGGTCACATCGCGGTCGCTGCCGGCGTCGGCGACGATGAATAGCAGCGTCCTCAACCTGACGGCGGCGGAGGGCGACAGCGGACCGTAAGGCGTGCCGGCGGCGGAGCGCTCCAGCGTGAAGCCGGTGACGCCGATATTGTCGGTCAGGCCACCGTCGAGCAGCTTCACAAAGTCGAGTGGATCCTCCTTTTGGTAGGCATCGAGCGCCCTGGCATGGGCCCTGAGCCGGGTCGACGCGTTGCGATCGGCCAGCGCCCGCTCCAGCCACTGCGGCCGGTGGTAGTTGCAATGCGGACTGGTGGCGGAGATCACGATCGGCGCGAAGACGACAGGCACGGCGGCGGAAGCTGCCACGGCGTCGGCCAGCCGCACCTTGTCGAGATCGCTGCACAGGGCCGCGAAAGTGTCGTAGCTGAACAGGAACGGCGTGCGGTTGTAGATATCGGACGCATTGACCCAGACGATGGGCCGGTCCGGCTGGCGGAAGGCCTCGAACGTCGCTCCATCGAAGAGATGGTCGTTCAGCCATCTGGCGAAACCGCTGCGGTCGTTGACGCCGCCATTGTAGGCGCGCACCAGATTAAGCGGCGACAGCGATGTCCTGAGATCGGCTTCCGCATCCTGGATGAGGAAGCGCTCGCGAAAATCCTGATACCCGTCCTTGCCCCTGTAGCCGAAATAGGCTGCCGCGATGGCGCCGCCGGACGCGCCGGAAATCATCCTGATGTCGTCGACCAGCGTGCGGCGGTACGGCCGCTCGTCGATGACGATCTCGTCCAGTGCCCGCAGCACCCCATAGGAAAAGGCCGCCGCCCTGGTGCCGCCGCCGGAAAAAGCGAGGCCGACCACAGTCGAGCCGTCGTCGCCCGGATCAGGCAGGAAGGCCGGCGACGGGTGGCCAACCTGGGAGACCTCGACGTTGATCGGTCCGACATCGTCGGCGACGCAGCCGGCCATCAGCATGACAGCAGCCAAGGCAAGGCCTGGACGAAAACGCATCCGACACCCCAGGGCCAACCCTCAAATTGCGGCCCAAGCGGAGCCTATCCGGATTGAGGCACCGGGCGCAACCGGAGCGGTCGGCATGGCAGGTGTGTGGAACCAGAACGACGCCGGCTCGTTTGCCTCTCGCGAACAAAGCACCGGAATTCAAAATCCCAGGAGATGCAAAATGGTGAACAAGGATCAGGTCGCGGGCGTGGCCAAACAGGTCAAGGGCTCGATCAAGCAAGCCGCCGGCAAGGCCACCGGCAACCGGCAGACGCAGGCCGAAGGCACGGCCGACAAGATCGCCGGCAAAGTGCAGAAGACCTATGGCGACCTGAAGGACAAGATCAAGAAGGCACTCTGATCCCGCATCGCTAATGTCTATCGGAAAGCAGGCCGCTCAGGCCGCCCTTTCATGTGTTCCAGCCTTTGCTGAAGGCGTTGGTGAAGGTAACCGCGCCATGGTCGTCGGCGGCTTCGCCCAGCACCACGTCCATGCCGTCACTGGTCACCCGCGCGACTGCGAAACCGCCCATATAGGCGGCCTTCGGCTTGAACAAATCGAGCCCGTCGCGGCGGTAGATCAGCGGCGTGTCGTGCTGGTGGCCATGGAAGACGGCAACGACATTGTAGCCCTTCAGCGTCGCCAGCAACGCCTGGCGATCGGCCTCGCTCCACCAGTGCGGCGCGCCGTTGCCGTCATCGTCGTAGGTTCTTTTGGCCGCATCCCAGCGTTCGGTCGAAAAAATATCCCAGCCATAGTGCTGGAACAGGATGACGGGGCGGCCATCCGCCGCGTAGGTCGCCAGATCCTGCTTCAGCCAAGGCAGGCTGGAGATGGCGCCATGGCCGGTGTCGCCGGCGAAACGGTGCGTCTGGACGAGATGCAGGCCGCCCCAATCCCATGAATAGCAGTCGGTATCGACATCGTAGTCGGTCGCCGGCACCGGTGGCTTGAAGAACACGCCGGCGCGGTGATTGACCTCGACATAGTCGCGCATCTCGCGGCGGTACCAGTCGACATGCGGCGGCGGGCCGTTCTGGTCGAGGTCGTGGTTGCCGAGCCCGACATAGACCGGCATGTGCACGCGGTCGGGGCCAACGCCTTGGCTGTAGCGCTGGCTGAACTGCAGCAGCTGCGTGCCTTCGCTCGGCTGGGTGATCTGGCCACCGCCATCGTCGGTGATGTCGCCGCCGACGACGAGACCGAGCGGCGTGCCGATGCGGCTGCCGGCCGAACGCAGGCCGGTAGCCACGCCGTTGATTTCGGCTGGCCATTCCTTGTCACCGAGGCCGTTCAGGGCCGCGACATTGCGCAGCAAGGCGGCGTCGGTCTTGCCTTCCTGCTGGCAGTTGGGGCTCAAGCCGCTGGCCATGCGGCAGGCGTGGATATCGGCGACGAACAGAAAGGTGGCGTCGATGGGCGCAATGCGCTGCCCGGTCTGGCTGAGCGCCGGGCGCGCGACGGCGCCGGCCACAACAAATCCCATAGCCTGCGCCAGGAAGCTGCGCCGGGTGACCAATTTTTGCGAAAGGCGAGTCATCATGGTGCGAGATTCAGCACGGCCGGCAACGGTTCGTCCAGTTTGCTGCGCGGATCACATGACCTGCCGGCCATCGACAGCGTGTTGCGGGTCTGTCATTTCTACGCGCGCTAACGTTCAGGTGTACGAGGGACGCGATGAGAGCTGCACCTATCGGCATGATGCTGGCCACATTGCTGTCGGCCGGCGTCGCACAGGCCGCCGGTTGCATCGACGCGAAATCCGCCAAGGCTGGCTTCGCGCTGGAAATGCCCGGCATCCGCAGCGAGTTCCGGCCGGCAGCGGGCGGCATGGTTTCCGTCGCCAACACATACCAATCCGAATCGCCGCAGACACAGTTCCTGTTCGGCGGCTTGATCGAGGTGTTTCGCGACAGTGATACCGGCCGGCTGGCTATGATCCCGTTTTCCGATTTGCGAAAACTGTTTCCGCTGAAGACAGGGGCGAAGAGCACGATAGAATTCGTCGAGCTGTCGGCGAACAAGCAGCCGAAGAGCACCAAGACGCTGACTTTGGTCGTCAAGGGCAAGGAGACGTTCAGCCTCGGCGACTGCAAATACAATGTGCTTGCCGTCAAGGAGACCTTCAAGAACGGGGCCGGCGAGACGCTGGATACGTTCACCGCGCTCTATTCGCCCGATCTGCAGGCAGCTCTCGCCCGGCGCTACGATGAAGGCACCAGCGCGGAAACAGTGAACGGTTACATGACGATCAAACCGCTGCCCAATTAGAGCCAGTTCAAGGCGTTCCCGGCCGCAGCAGCACCCTGCGACGCCGCTTGGCTCTGGCTCCGTCCTGGACCGACGAAGTTGTGCGGGTCACGTGCTGCAATTCCTCCAGGCAGTCGCGCAGCACGCTGGCTTCCTGCGCCGTCTTGGCCATCGACATCGCGCCGGAATAGGCGGCGACGGTCAGTGCCGCAAAGCGCTCGGGATCGGTGCCTTGCTCCCTGCCCGCTTGCTGGTCGGCCCTGACCTTGTCGGCGATCGCCTGGCGCCATGCGGAAAAGATGTTGGCCAGGCCGACGCGGAAATCCGGATCGGCCAGCGACATTTCATGCGCCAGATTGTTGAGCGGGCAGCCGCGCACGAAGCCTTGCTGTTCCAGCTCAGTCGCCACCGTGTCGAAGACGCCGCGCACACCCTCGCGCGCCGAGCCCGCCGCCAGCAGCGGCGCGATCCAGGTTTCTTCGACGGCTGCGGCCACGCGCTCCTCGATCACTGCCAGGGCCAGCGCCTTCTTGGTCGGGAAATGGTGGTGCAACGCGCCACCGGTAACACCTGCCGCCGCCATCAGGTCGCCCATGCTGGAAGCATGATAGCCGCGCGCCTGAAACGCGGCCTCGGCCACGTCGAGCACTTTGTTGCGCATGCCTTCGGGGTCGTTGGTGCGTTTTTGGCGTCGCGATCTTGGGCGCGCGGTAATCTCTGCTGACATTCCCTAGGGATAGCAGATTGACAAAACAGGACAACCGGTCTGTTTTACAAACAGGATGATCATCCTGTTTTGGAGAGCGTGCGATGAACCTGCCCTTGAATGCCCCTGCGACGTCCGGCCTGCTCGCTTCGCCGGTCGTCGAACTCCGGCAATACACGCTGAAGCCCGGCAAGCGCGACATGCTGATCGATATCTTCGACACCCATCTGATCGCGGGCCAGGAAGACGCCGGGATGACCATCATCGGTCAGTTCCGCGACCTCGACCGGCCGGACATGTTCGTCTGGATGCGCGGTTTCGACGGCATGGAGGCGCGAAAAGACGCGCTGACCGCTTTCTATGAAGGGCCGGTGTGGGGCGCCTACAGCGATGCCGCCAATGCCACGATGATCGATTCCGACGATGTGCTGCAGTTGAAGCCGGCATGGCCGGGCGCCGGCTTCGACCTGTCGGGGTTGCAACGACCAGCGCTGGCATCGTCAGGTCATGAAAACGCCAACCTCGGAAAATCAAGCGACGACAGTCGCTTGAAGGGTATTGTTGTTTTGCAGATTCATCATTTGCGGCGGGGCGCTGAGGCCGGCTTTGCCGAAAACTTCGAGGCAGTGGCCGTTCCGGTGCTCAAAGCGCTCGGCGCAAAGTTGCTCGCCGCCTTCATCACCGAACACGCCGAAAACAGCTTCCCGCGCCTGCCGGTGCGATCAGCCGAAAACGTCTTCATCAGCGTCACCGGCTTCGACAGCGCCGAGGCGCACGCCCGCCACGAAGCAGCCCTGGCGAACGCGCCGCAGTGGCAGGCGTTCCTGCAAGCGGCGCAGTCGGCCATCGCCAAGCCGACTGAAACGTTGCGCCTGTCGGCGACCACGCAATCGCTGCTGAGGTAGCCCCCTCGTATCAGGCCCCTGCCCTGAACTTGCCGGTGATGGCGGCGGCGACAAGCGCTGGATCCTCCCAGTGCGGATTGTGGCCACAGCCTTCAATGCGGAGGAAGTCGGAGCCTGGAAGCGCGCGCAGCAGCGCCTGCTGATGCGCTTCGCCGAACAGCGGATCGACCGCGCCGGCGACGACCAGCGTCTCCTGCCGCACGCCCGGCGCCCTGCCGGTCAGATCGGCGCGGAGAAGCTGTTCGAGGATCAGCCGCCAGCGCGCAGCCGGCATTGTAGAGGCCTCCTGCGCCATCAAGGCGAGGAAGGCCTGCGGCACGCCGGGCCGGCAGGCATGCCACCAGGCATAGAACGGGTCGGCCGGCGAGATCGGATCGCTCAAGCCCCTGACGCCGGTCACCATGGGATGGTCCTGCGAGATGCCGGGCTTCAGCGTACCCGCCAGCAGCACCAGTCCGCCAATCAGCTCGCCATGGCTGGCCGCCGTCTCGATGGCGATCATGGCGCCAAGCGAATGGCCGACGAGAACCGGCCGCTCGAGCCGCAACCGCCCGATCAGCCCAGCAATGTCGTCGGCGAAGTCCGCAGGCCGGAAAGCTTGCGATCCGGCCTGCGAGGCGCCGTGGCCGCGCAAATCCGGGATGATCAGCCTGCGACCGGGCAGATGCGGCGCCAGTAGCGAAAAGCTGCGGCTGGTGTCGGTAAAGCCGTGGATCAGCAGCAGGGGCGGCTCGGCGCCGGGGATTTCGATGCAGGCCATGGCGATGCCACCGACATCGACCATGCGCTTGCGAGCGGCCCAGGCGTGCTGACCGGCCTCTGATCCAGCGGAATTCACAGGCCGAGCTTTTCCTTCACCGCAGCCAGTCCCGGCTTGCCATCGAAAGTGGTGACACCCGCAAGCCAGGCGTCGAGACGGCCCTTGTTCAAGGTGATCGCTTTCAGTCCCGCTTCTTCCGGCTTCATGCCATCGTTGATCAGGTAGCCCATGCCGACATTCTCGAAATCGACGTCGAAGGCGAGGTTCTTCAGCAATTGCGCGGCATTCGGGCACTGTTCGAGATAGCCCTTGCGGACCTGCGTGGTCACCGTCGCCGCGCCAAGATTCGGGCCGTAGAATTTGTCGCCGCCTGTCAGATATTTGAAGTCGTACATCGTGTTCATCGGATGCGGGGCCCAGCCCTGGAAGACGATGAACTGCTTTTCCTTTATCTCGTAGCCGACCTCGGAGAGCATGCCGGCTTCGCTCGATTCGACGACCTGCCAGCCGTCGAGGCCAAGCGACGGATCGGCGATGGCGTCCATCATCAGCTGGTTCGAGCCGGGCTCGATGCCGTACATTTTCTTGCCGAATTTTTCCGCGAATTTGTGCAGGTCGGCAAAATCCTTGACGCCGGCGTCCCAGACATAGGTCGGGACGGCGAAGGTGTATTTGGCGCCTGCCAGATTGACGCGCACGTCCTCGACCGAACCATCCTTCTTGTAGGGGTCGTAATAGGTGACCATGGCCGGGTTCCAATAGCCGAGGAACAGGTCGAGATCGTTGTTCTTCATGCCTTCGTAGATGACGTTGATGCCCAGCACCGAACTCTGCGGCTGGTAGCCGAGTGCGCCGAACAGGACATTGGCGACACCGGTGGTGAAGGCCAGATCGTTCCAGCCAGGCTCGGCCATGCGGACAGCCTTGCACTGCTCGGCCTCTGCGGCGCGGGCCGCATGCATTGTCAGTGCCAGCGCCATCAAAGACACGCCAATTCCAAGGATGCGACGCATTCGAAATCTCCTCTTTGTCCATTCGGACTGATAATTGTCCCAACGGTCAATGATTGATCTCAACGGACGAAAATGTCAATCTGCAATCTTGAAACACCGGATCCTCTCATGAAGCTCAGCCGCATCAGCGATATCAGGCGCAAGGAATTGCGGCAGGCGGCCTTCGCCGTCCTGCAGCGCGAGGGCATTGCCGGAGCGACCCTGGAAAAGGTCGCCGCCCATGCCGGCGCCTCGAAGGGCATCGTGCTGCACTACTTCCGCAACAAGCAGGAACTCTTCGAGCATGCGATGCGCGAGGCCAATGCGGTGTTGCGCGATGCGGTGATCGCACGGCTGAGCCGGGCTCGTACACCGATGGAGCGGCTGGACGCGGTGATCCAAGGCAATTTCGAGCCGCATCTGTTCCAGCCGTCGATCTGCCACGCCTGGCTATCGCTGTGCGCCGAGGTGCCGCGCGACGCGACGCTGGCGCGCATCCAGCACGTGCTGCATGCGCGCATGCGCTCCAACCTTCTGTCCGGCTTGCGTGGTATCGCCTCACCGGCAGATGCCGACGACATCGCGCTTGGCGTCACCGCGTTGATCGACGGGCTTTGGCTGCGGCTCGGCCTGCAGCCGGGCAGTGTTACGCGCGAGCAGGCGATCCGCCAGGTCAAGGATCATGTCGCAGCACGGCTGGCCTTCCGTAGACCCTTGCATAGCGAAGGATGAGCAGTCGCCCCTGGTTGGCAGCCAGGCGAAGTTCATACTGTGCGATAGGCCGATGACTTGACCGCGATCCCCGACAGCGATGCTCTGACCGTGCGGCGGGTAGCGCGTGGGAGTGTTCGATGAGGTTGGGCGGCAAACGGGCGCTGGTCACCGGCGGTTCGGACGGCATCGGCCTGGCCATTGCCGAGGCCTTTGTGCGAGAGGGCGCTGACGTTCTGGTTGTCGGACGCGACACCAGAAAGCTTGGTGCCGCTCGTGAAAAACTCGGCGGCGGCGGCGAAACGCTGGCGGCCGATCTTTCGACATCCGCCGGCATCGACGCCGTTGTCGAGCACGTGAAAAAGGCGGGCCGGCCGATCGATATCCTGGTCAACAATGCCGGCGTCGCCTTCCTGGTGGCGTTCGAGACGGTCAGCGAAGAGCAGTTCCAGCAGTCCTTCGCGCTCAATGTGACGGCGGCGTTCTTTCTCACCCAGCGCCTGCTGCCGCATCTCACGCCAAGCGGCGCCTCGGTGATCAACATCTCGTCCTACTTCGCCAACAAGATGATCCCGAAGCGGCCCTCGAGCCTCTATTCGCTGTCGAAGGGCGCGCTGAATTCGCTGACCAAATCGCTGGCCTTCGAGCTCGGTCCGCGCGGCATCAGGGTCAATGCCATCGCCCCGGGCACGGTCGACACCGCGATGCGGCGCAAATCGATCGAAAACCTGCCGGCAGCAGCACAGGCCGAGTTGAAGGCCTATGTCGAGCGCAGCTACCCGCTCGGCCGCATCGGCCAGACCAAGGACCTCGCCGGCATTGCGGTGTATCTGGCCAGCGACGAGGCGGCGTGGACCAGCGGTGGCATTTTTGCCATCGACGGGGGCTTTACCGCGGGGTGAGAAGCGGTCGGCCGCTACGAGCCGCCGGAGTCCCTGAAACCCAGCACTTCAACAGCTTCGAGTATCTGATCGCGAACCCAGCGATGCGGCGGCTCGTCGTCGTGGCGCGCGTGCCAGTACATCCTGATTTCAGGAACAGAAATGGGGAGCGGCGGTTCAAAGATGGCGAGCGGCAGGCTCTTCGCCGCCCAAACCGCGAACTGCCTGGGAACCGCGGCAAGATGGTTTCCGTTCGCCACCGCCAGCGCGACAGCCTGAAAGTGCGGCAATGCCAGGCTTACACGACGCGTCCGCCCGATCCTGCCCAGCGCCTCGTCGGTGGAGCCCGACATCGAACCGTCGATGGAGCGAAGAACGTGGGGCAATTCGCAGAAAAGGTCCATCGGCAGGCGCTCGCCGTCCGCGATCCCGGTCTGCCTGATCGCGGCGTTGTCCCTCGCCGCAATGATTGCAAATGGCGAATGGAACAGGGGCGTGCTGGAGACCCAGTCAGAAACCTCCAGCGGACGTTCGAGTGCCGCGTCGATTTCATCCTCCTGGAGCAGCCTCGAAACGTCGCCGCGCGCGCTGTCGAGAAAGCGGAACGACACGCGGGGCGCCGTGTCGGCGATACGTGCAGCCAGAAACGGCATCAGCATCATGGAGAAGAAATCCGCGCCCATCAGCGTGAAGGTTCGGTCGAGCTGGGCCGGATCGAAGCTCTTCGTGGACTGGAAGACACGTTCGATTTCGCGAAGCGCCACGCGCAGCGGCTTCGCCAGGCTCTCGGCGCGTGGCGTTGGCACCATTTCATTGCCGCGCCGCACGAACAGCTGGTCGTTGAGGACATGCCGCAAGCGATTGAGCGCAGCGCTGACCGCAGGCTGGCTGAGGCCGATCTGCTCGCCGGCACGCGTGACGCTTCTTTCCCGCAAAAGCGCGTCGAACACCCGGACAAGATTGAGGTCGAGCGCGTTCAAATTCATCGCATCAATTCATCCCATACGATCATTCGATTTCCGTAGCGGGCATGTCCTTGGCTAGATCGTCGTCAGCGCCACCCAGTCGGCACAGGCAACAAAAGGAGCAGAAAGCCATGACAATGACCCCCGGGACGATCACAGGCAAGGAACTCTTCTGGTTCAACAACACGCTCATCGCGATCCACATCCCGTCGGCCGCAGGACAGGACGGCATCTGCGTGGTCGAGCATCGCATGCCATTTGGCGACTCTGCGCCGCTGCATGTGCATCGCCGGGAAGATGAGGTGTTTCATGTTCTGGAAGGGCGCATGCGCTTTCAGATCGACGGCCAGGAACGACTTGCGGGGCCCGGCGATACGGTGATCGCGCCGAAAGGCCTGCCGCACACCTACCGGGTCGAGTCGCCCGAAGGCGCGCGAACCCTCACCGTCACGCGCGGTGCGGATTTCGAAACGCTTCTGCGCCAGGCGGGTCGCCCTGCCGAACGGCCGGAATTGCCACCCCAGATGGAACCGACGCCGGAAATCATCGCGGCTCTGGTGCAGCTCTGCGCAAACAATGGCATCGACATCGTCGGCCCGCCATTGGGGTGAGAGACCGAAACTGCCGATCTCCCCCCTCGTGGGGGAGATGGCCGGCAGGCCAGAGGGGGGCACTGTCCCGCCGATCTCTCAATCGATCGCAATGACGCCTCAGGCTTTGTTTCTCGCTAGTCACAGGTGAACGAGGTTGGCGATCCTTCGCGCCCCCCTCTGCCCTACCGGGCATCTCCCCCACGAGGGGGGAGATCACCATCCCTTCAACCGATTCGCATCCTCACCCTTCGCAATCTTCGCTTGAAGCGATTTGTGCAACGCGATACGCCGTTGCCGAATTCGACAGCGGAGAGAGCCGTGAGCGCGCCAAAGACCAGAACCGAAACCGACACGTTCGGTCCCATCGAGGTCGCCGCCGACCGCTACTGGGGCGCGCAGGCGCAGCGTTCCCTGGGCAATTTCAAGATCGGTTGGGAAAAGCAGCCGGCCTCGATCGTGCGCGCGCTCGGCATCGTCAAGCGGGCGGCGGCTGAAGCCAATATGGAGCTGAAACGGCTCGACCCGGCTATCGGCAAGGCGATCGTCGAGGCCTCCCAGGAGGTTATCGACGGCAAGCTCAACGAGCATTTCCCGCTGGTCGTCTGGCAGACCGGCTCGGGCACGCAGTCGAACATGAACGCCAATGAGGTGATCTCGAACAGGGCGATCGAGATGCTGGGCGGCGTCATGGGCTCGAAGAAGCCTGTGCATCCCAACGACCACGTCAATATGAGCCAGTCGTCGAACGACACCTACCCGACGGCCATGCACATCGCCTGCGCCGAGCGCATCGTGCACGACCTGCTGCCGGCACTGAAGCATTTGCATGCGGCGCTCGAAGCCAAGACCAAGGCGTTCGCCCACATCATCAAGATCGGCCGCACCCACACGCAGGACGCGACTCCCCTCACCCTTGGCCAGGAGTTTTCCGGCTATGCGGCGCAGGTCGCCTCATCGATCAAGCGCATCGAGCTGACGCTGCCCGGCCTGCAGGAACTGGCGCAGGGCGGCACCGCCGTCGGCACCGGCCTCAACGCGCCGGTCGGTTTCGCCGAAAAAGTGGCGGCGCGCATTGCCGACATCACCGGCATCGACTTCGTCACGGCGCCGAACAAGTTCGAGGCACTCGCCGCGCACGATTCCATGGTGTTCTCGCACGGCGCCATCAACGCGGCCGCAGCGGCACTGTTCAAGATCGCCAACGACATCCGCTTCCTCGGCTCCGGCCCGCGCTCCGGCCTTGGCGAACTCTCGCTGCCGGAGAATGAGCCGGGCTCGTCGATCATGCCGGGCAAGGTCAACCCGACGCAGTGCGAGGCTTTGACGCAGGTCTGCGTGCAGGTGTTCGGCAACAATGCGGTGCTGACCTTCGCCGGCAGCCAGGGCCACTTCGAGCTCAATGTCTACAATCCGCTGATGGCCTATAATTTCCTGCAATCGGTGCAGCTGCTGGCCGACGCCTCGATCTCCTTCACCGACAATTGCGTCGTCGGCATCGAAGCGCGGGAAGACAACATCAAGGCGGCACTCGACCGCTCGCTGATGCTGGTGACGGCACTGGCGCCGACCATCGGCTACGACAATGCCGCCAAGATCGCCAAGACAGCGCACAAGAAGGGCACCACGCTGCGCGAGGAAGCGCTGGCCACCGGGCTGGTCAGCGAAGCCGACTACGACCGGCTGGTGCGGCCCGAGGACATGACGCATCCAGGATAAGCAATTCCAGGAAAAGCGCTTAGCGCTTCCCTTGAGGACTGCGTCGACGAGAAACCGGAAATTTGGCGGCGGGAAAATTTACTGCCGTCAAAGGTTGACCCGACACGAATTTTGCGTCCTTCGCCCGATCACGGAAATGTACGCTCTGTGAACAATGTGTCGTCGGACTGGCGGCTTTGGTGAACAGTCGGCTTGGTCTATCTGACGGGGCATCAACCCTTTTTCGGAGAGCCACCATGTCCATCAACACATCCACTGCCGGCGCCAGCGTCGCGTCCAACAGCTCCACCACCATCCTGCTCGGCCGCATCCTGCTCGCTGCCATCTTCCTGCTTTCCGGCTTCGGCAAGCTCACCGCCATTTCCGGAACCGCCGGTTACTTCGGTAGCCTCGGCCTGCCGCTGCCGACCGTGACTGCAATCCTCGTTGGTCTCATCGAACTTGTCGGCGGTCTCGCCATCCTCGTCGGTTTCCAGACCCGTATTGCTGCCTGGGTGCTCGCGATCTTCACCATCGCCACCGGGCTGGTCGCCCACACCGGCTGGGCCGACCAGATGCAGATGATCCAGTTTCTCAAGAATCTCGCCATTACGGGCGGTTTCCTTCTGCTGGCCTCCTCGGGCGCCGGCGCCTATTCGGTCGACGCCAAGCGCGGCTGAAGCCCACTTACGCGAAATGCAACAAATGGGGTCCGGAATTTTCCGGGCCCCTTTTTCGTTGTCTGTGCATGGCGTCCCGGCCAGCCGATTCCTGCTAAGATCGCGGCGTCGGGGTTGAGGAACAGGGCCAGCCGGCCCGACCGACAACGGAGGTGACCATGCCCCGCAATGCGCTACTGCTGCTATCTCGCCTGTTGCTTGCCGCTTTGTTCGTGCCGTCCGGTTTCCAGGCGCTTGCCAACATTTCCGGCACGATCGGCTATTTCACCGGTCTCGGCCTGCCGCTGCCGACGCTGGCGGCCTGGGGGACGGGCCTGTTCGAGTTGATCGCCGGGCTGCTGATCCTGGTCGGCCTCCAAACGCGCATCGTGTCGCTGCTGCTCGCCGCCTTCTGCATCGCGGCAGGCTTCATCGGCCACTACGGCCAGGGCGGCGACGACCCGATGCTGACCTTCCTGCAACAGCAGATGCTGATGAAAGACATCGCCATATCAGGCGGGTTCCTGGCGCTGGCGATTGCCGGCGCAGGTGCCTGGTCGATCGACGGCCGGACCTTCGGGATCGGGTCTGAGGCTACTTGACCGAAATGCTCGGCCCGCCCTCGACCGCCAGCACCAGCCGGCGGTTGGTGATTTTCGCCAGCTGCGCCAGCCGGCCTGCCGGCCGCTCGCCGTAGAGGTCGACCAGCGCTGCGGGCAGCACCAGCGCCAGCGCGCCATTGGGGCGGGGTTCCCATTTCAGCCTGGGCATGATGCCCGGCATCGCCGCCGTCAGCAGGTAGACGACGCGCAGCAGCGCCGCCAGCAGGCGCGCGCGCTCAAGATAGCGCGGCGTTGCCAGCCCGCGAATTTCGGGCGCGGCTTCGTTGAACACGCCCTCGTGGCGAAACAGGCCGACAAGCGCCAGGAAGGCCCGGCCGGGGTGATCGACGCCGATGAAAGAGGCGTGAGCGATGATGTTGAGCGACTGCTTGCCGCGATATTCGGGGTGTGCGCGCCAGCCGATGTCGGCGAGCAGACAGGCGGCCTGGCGATAGCGGACTTCGTCCTCGGTTTCGTCGATGCCGAAGGCGGCGAAAGCCTTTCCCGTCCATTCGACAAGCTCATGCGCGTGGGTGACCGAGCGCGAGCGCAGCTGGGCCAGTTCCTCCGCCGCGGAAATCAGTGGATCGGCCTTCTGCTCGGCTTCATCAAGCAGCGAATAGAGAAAGCCCTCGCGCACGCCGAGCGCCGAGACGATGATCTTCGACGGCTGCATCGCCGCCATGATTTCCTGCAGCACGATGGCACCATACGGCAGCAACGAGCGGCGGTTCTTGGAGACGCCCTCGATACCCTTGACCTTCTCGATCTCGCCCCTCGCCACCTGCTTGAGGAAATTCGAGGCACTTTCGGCCGGGATTTCGTAGTGGTGCATGACGCCGAGCGGATAGTTGCTCATTTCCATGTGCAGCCGGGCGAGATTTCGCCAGGTGCCACCGACCGAATAGAAGGCTCTGCCCTGCCCGCCCTTCAACAGCTTTGCCCGCGCCAGTTCCTCGCGCGCGATCTTTGCCGCCTGGGCGAGCGAGTTCTTGGCCATGTCCTGCAGGCGCAGGCCGCCGAGCGGCAACGTGATGCCGTCGCCGATCGCCTCGCCGTTGACGTCGATCAGTTCAAGGCTGCCACCGCCGAGATCGCCGGCAATGCCGTTGGCCGGATGGAAACCTGAGATAACGCCGAGCGCCGAATAGTGCGCTTCCTGGCGGCCGCTCAGCACCCGGATCTCGGTCTTGAGCACATCCTCGGCACGGTGGATAAAGTCGGGCCCGTTGACCGCCTCGCGCGCGGCGGCGGTTGCCAGCACATACATGTGCTCGGCGCCGGCCTGGTCCGAAAGGGCGCGGAAACGCCGGAATTCCTCCATCGAGCGCGTTACCGCCTCGGGATCGAGCTTTCCGGTCGAAACGATGCCGCGGCCGAGGCCGGCCAGCATCTTCTCGTTGAACAGCGTGGTCGGCGACCGCGCCAGTCCCTCATAGATGACTAGGCGGATCGAGTTCGATCCGATGTCGATGATGGACAGCGGTCGGCGGCCCTGAAGCCGGCCCTGGGACGTTGCAATCATCAGCCGGACGCTGCGGCGTTTTTCTTGCGGCGCTTGAACTGCGCGATGCGCTTGGGCGCATGCGACTTCAGCGCATCGCCCCGTCCGGACAGGCTCGGATTGGTCATGAAATATTCCTGCGCGTTGAACGGTTCCTCACCCTCCTCCAGCATCACACGCCGGGAGGTTCCGTCAGCCAATACGTCGAAACTTTGCTGGTTGTCCATGATGTTGCCCAGCATGATCTGGCCAAGGATCTGTTCATGCACAGTTGGATTGGTGATCGGCACCATAGTCTCGACGCGGCGGTCGAGATTGCGCGGCATCAGGTCGGCCGAGGCGATGTAGACGATCGCCTCGTCGGACGGCAGGCCGTGACCGTTGCCGAAGCAAAAGATGCGGCTGTGTTCGAGGAAACGTCCGACGATCGACTTGACCCTGATGTTTTCCGACAGGCCCGGCACTTGCGGTCTCAGGCAGCAGATGCCGCGCACGACGAGGTCGATCTCGACGCCGGCACGGCTGGCGTCATAGAGCGCGTCGATGATGATAGGATCGACGAGAGCGTTCATCTTCATCCAGATGCGCGCTGGCCTGCCCTCGAGCGCATGGGCAGCCTCGTCGGCGATGTGCTTCAAGATACGGCTTCTCAGCGTGAAAGGCGAAATGGCCAGGCGCATTTCATCGGTCGGCTCGGCATAGCCGGTGATGAAGTTGAACAGCTGGGCGACATCGCGCGCGATCGTCGGATCGGTGGTGAAGAAGGACAGGTCGGTGTAGATGCGCGCGGTGACGGGATGGTAGTTGCCGGTGCCGAGATGCACGTAGTTGCGCAGCTTGCCGTCCTCGCGCCGCACCACCAGCGACATTTTGGCGTGGGTCTTTAGTTCGAGGAAGCCAAAGACGACCTGGACGCCGGCGCGCTCGAGATCTCGCGCCCAGCGGATGTTGGCTTCCTCGTCGAAGCGCGCCTTGAGCTCGACCAGCGCCGTCACCGACTTGCCGGCCTCGGCGGCGTCGACCAGCGCGCGCACGATCGGGCTGTCGTTGGAAGTGCGGTAGAGCGTCTGCTTGATCGCCACCACTTCCGGGTCGGCCATCGCCTGACGGAGGAACTGCACCACCACGTCGAAGGATTCGTAAGGGTGGTGAACGACGATGTCCTTCTCGCGGATGGCGGCGAAACAATCGCCGCCATGTTCGCGGATGCGCTCGGGAAAGCGCGGATTGTAAGGCGTGAATTTGAGGTCGTCGCGGGCAACGGCAACGATTTCGGAGATCTGGCTGAGCGCCAGCGGACCGGTAAGCACGCTGATGCGGCTCGACGACACGCCAAGCTCGCCGGCGACGAAGTCGCGCAATTCATCCGGCATCAGCCTGTCGAACTCGATGCGAATGACCGAACCGCGGCGGCGGCGTTTCAGCGCCGTCTCGAATAGCCGCACCAGATCCTCGGATTCCTCCTCGACCTCGATATCACTGTCGCGGATGATGCGGAACGTGCCGGAGCCCTTGACCTCGTAGCCGGGGAACAGCTTGCCGATATAGAGGCCGACCGCCTCTTCCAGCGGAATGAAGCGGACATGATGCTTGCGGTCCGGCAAGCGGATGAAGCGCTTCAGCGCCACCGGCAGGCGCAACAGCGCACTCATCTCCTCGCCGTTCTTGCGATGGCGCAGTTGCAGCGCCATCGAGAAACCGAGATTGGGAATGAACGGGAACGGATGCGCCGGATCAATCGACAGCGGGGTCAGCACCGGAAACACCTGTTCCTGGAAATGGTCTTCCAGCCAGACCTTCTCGTCCTTGGTCAGGACGTCACGGGCGATGCTCTCGATGCCCTCCTTGTTGAGCAGCAGCATCAGCGCCGAAAGGCTCTTCTGCTGGTCCTCCTGCAGCCGCTCGACCTCGCGCAGCAATTGTTCGAGCTGCTGCTCCGGCGTGCGGCCGTCCGGGCTCTTCAGCGTGATGCCCTCGCGTACCTGGCCAGCGAGACCGGCGACCCGGACCATGAAGAACTCGTCGAGATTTCCGGCCGAGATCGAGAGGAAGCGGACACGCTCGAGCAGCGGGTGGTTGTCGTTGAGCGATTCCTCGAGCACGCGCCGGTTGAATTGCAGCCAGGAAAACTCGCGGTTGACGAAGCGGTCGGGGTTGCCGCCCTCGGACCTCGCCTTTTCCACGGTGGTGAATTCGCTCTGCACCGGCTTCAGTTCGTTCATGATTCCTGCTCTTCCCGCACCGCTCGCCGGTTAACCGGCTTAACTTATCCTCTGACACGCTTTTGCGACAGTTTCATTTCATCGATCTTGCAAAGAGACTTGATATGATCCAGATGCAATTCCTGAGAGAGCAAGGAGACGACGATGGCAGGCGGTTCCATTCCCCATTTCCAGAACGATGCGGGCCACGCGGCGATCGACATCGGCGTCAAGGAATTCATGTGCACCGGCGCCAATCCGCCTTTCGACCATCCGCATGTGTTTCTCGATATGGGCGACGACAATGAAAAAGTCTGCCCCTATTGCTCGACGCTCTATCGCCATTCGCCCAAGCTGAAGGCGACGGAAACGGCGCCGGCCGGGTGCCTGTACATCGACCAGGCCGCCTGATTCTTTCGCGGCAATCCCCATGAGCGACACGCAGTCCCGGCAGATCGTTGTCGCCGGGGCGGGTGTTGCCGGGCTGACCGCTGCCCTAGCGTTCGCCGAACGCGGCTATCCGATAAAGCTGTTCGAACAAGCGCCGCGCCTCGAAGCCGCCGGCGCCGGCATCCAGCTTTCCCCCAACGCCACGCGCATCCTTGGCAAGCTCGGCGTGCTCGACCGGCTGCAGCAGGCAGCGGTGCGGCCTGAAGCGGTCGTGCTCAAGGATGCAAGAACTTTGCGCGAGCTGGCGCGCGTACCGCTTGGCGACATGGCCGAAAAACGCTGGCAGGCCCCCTATCTCGTTGCTCACCGCGCCGATCTGCAAGGCGCGCTGACGGCGCGCCTGGCGGAATTGCCTGCTATCGAGCTTGTCACCGGCGCGCGCGTCAGCAGCGTCGCCACAGGGCCGCATGGCCCCACCGCAACGGCCGACATTGCCGAGAGGACCGTCGTGGCCGAGGGGGCCCTGCTGATCGGCGCCGATGGTGTCTGGTCGGCGACCCGCGCCCTTGGCGGATTTTCGTCCAGAAGTCGATTTTCGGGCGAACTCGCCTGGCGCGCCACGGTTGGTGCCGACAGTGCTGCCGGAAAAGCCTTCGCGGCGGTCGGTGCAACCGACTGCGTCACCACCTTCCTGCATCCCGGCTTTCACCTCGTCGCCTATCCGGTCAGCAAAGGCACCGCCTTCAACCTCGCAGCCTTCACCAAGGGCGAAAGCATCGCCGAGACCTGGTCCGGCAACGCCGATGCCAAGATTCTCACTGGCGCCATGCGCGGCACGGCGGCGGCACTGGCCCGGCTGGTCGAGGATGCCGGGCCGTGGACGGCATGGCCGATCCATACGGTGGACCAGAAGCAACCTTGGACGACGCCTGACGGCATCGCACTGATCGGCGATGCGGCGCATGCGATGACACCGTTTGCCGCACAGGGAGCGGCAATGGCGATCGAGGATGCCGCAACGCTTGCCGGCTTTGTGGCCGCTTCGCCTGCCGATCTCAGGGCTGCGCTTGCCGCGTGGGAACAGGAACGGCGTCCGCGTGTGGCAAAGGCTGCCCGCCGTGGCGCCGTCAACCGGCTCGCGTGGCACGCTGCGGGGCCGGTGGCGATGGCCCGCAACCTGTTCCTGGCGGTGCGTTCGTCCGAAAAGCTCGCCGCCGATCTTGACTGGCTCTACGGCTGGCGTGCGCCCGAAACCGGCGGACGTCGATAGCTAATTGTAAAGCCGCATCGACAGGCCGAGGGAGACCGGCAACGGGTTCCACCAGCCGGTGCGCAGGCCGGCCGTGCGCAAGGCCGCCGCTGTCCAGGTGTTGCAGCCGACCAGCGCATTGAAATGGCCGTTGGCTTGATAAAAGCCGTCATACCTGGAATAGGCCGCGTCCGGGACAAGGATCGGGCCATTCGGTCCTTGCTGGAAGCTCGCATCGATGAAATCGAGCAGCGCGGCAAACCGCTCCTCGCCGATGTCGAAGCCAGTCACATCGGGGCGCGGTTCGTTGATGTCGCCGGCGACATCGACATGCATCACCGATGCGTCGAGGGTCAGCGCCTTCAGCACAGGCACCGCCCTCAGCTGCGACCAGGTCGGTGTCTCCAGATAGAAAGCGCGACCGCCCCAGCCGAAGACGATGTAGCGAACCTCGGGACTATCGGCGGGAATGCCGGCATCGACCAGAAAATGGAAGCGCTGACGCACGGCGTCGTCGACCGGAATGGCGATATCGGTGTGGATCGGATTTTTCAGCACGAGGATATGCCGCGGAGCGGCGGTGCTGGCATTGGCCGCCCGCCACAGCGGGCGCGGCACCAGTGCACCCAGCGCTGTGGCAAGCATTGCCGCCAACACAAGGATACCGAGAAAGCGCCCAAACTTTTTCATGAACCAACCCGTGACCAATCGAATGCCCTCATAGCACGCGCCGGCCGTCGGATATCGATCGTATCGTCCACCTGACCGCGCCGACGCCGCTTGAAAGGTTGATGAAAGGTTGCTGCCATAGACATTGGCAGGCGTCCCCGCATCACTGCAAAGCAGCGAGAGAAGAGAGGACGAGGGAAACGAACGAAGGGAAGAGGCCATGTCGCTTACGCGAACACTGCTTGGTTCAGCCGCTACAATCGCACTCGTTGTCACCATGGCCCTGTCAGCGCCGTCAGCTCGCGCCGACGACAAGATCTCGATCATGGTCGGCGGCTACGAAAAGCAGATCTATCTGCCCGCCAAGCTGGCGGAAGCCCTCGGCTACTTCAAAGACGAGGGTCTCGATGTCGAGCTCCTCAATGAGCCGGCCGGTGTCGATGCGGAGAATGAGATGCTGGCCGGGGCCGTGCAAGGGGTGGTCGGATTCTATGATCACAGCATCGACCTGCAGGCGAAAGGCAAATTCGTCGAATCCGTCGTCCAGTTCAGCCAGGCGCCCGGCGAAGTCGAGCTTGTTTCGACCAAGCATCCCGAGATCAAGTCGCCTGCCGACTTCAAGGGCATGAGCCTGGGTGTGACCGGCCTGGGCTCCTCGACAAACTTTCTGACGGAATATCTTGCCGTCAAGAACGGGCTCAAGCTCGGCGAATTCACCTCGGTTCCGGTTGGCGCCGGCAATACCTTCATCGCCGCCATGCAGCAGGACAAAATCCAGGCAGGCATGACCACCGAACCGACAATCACCCGCCTTCTGAAAACCGGCGAAGCCGCCGTTCTTGTCGATATGCGTACCATTGAAGGCACCAAAACCGCGCTTGGCGGCACCTACCCGGCCGCCTCCCTCTATATGCAGACGGACTGGGTCGACGCGCACAAGGAGACCGTGCAGAAACTGGCGAATGCCTTCGTCAAGACACTGAAGTTCATCAACACCCATAGCGGTGCGGAAATCGCCGACAAGATGCCGAAGGACTACTATGTCGGCGACAAGGAAGGCTATGTGAAGGCGCTGGACGCCGGCAAGGCGATGTTCACTGCCGACGGGACAATGCCCGAAGGCGGCCCGGAGACTGTGCTGACGGTTCTTTCGGCCTTCAAGAAGGAACTGCAGGGCAAGCAGATCGACCTCTCCAAGACCTACACTTCGGAATTCGTCAAAAACGCCAAGTAGCCGATGGCCGGCGCGAATGGATCGCGCCGGCACCGTCCATTTTTACGTCTGGCGACGCCTGGCCACAGGCGGTCGCTCGACCTTGGAGTGTGCTTGACAATGGCTGTCGAAAAAACCGTCCCGGCGATTGAGCTGATCAATGTCAGTCGCCGCTTCCTCTCCCCCACCGGCAAGTCGCTGACGGCGTTGCGCGACTTCACCATGACCGTCGAGCGCGGCGAATTCGTCGCTGTCGTCGGCCCGACAGGTTGCGGAAAGTCGACGACCCTCAACCTGATCACCGGGTTGGCAAGCCCAAGCGCCGGCGAGGTTCGCGTCATGGGCGCCCCCGTCAAGGGAATAGACCCGCGCATCGGCTTCGTATTCCAGAGCGACGCGCTGTTTCCCTGGCGCACTGTGATCGAGAACGTCATGGCGGGTCCGCTGTTTCGCGGCAAGGCGAAGTCGGCGGCCATGGCCGCGGCGCGCGACTGGCTTTCGCGCGTCGGCCTGTCGCGGTTCGAGCAGCACTATCCGCACCAGCTTTCGGGCGGCATGCGCAAGCGCGTGGCGCTCGCCCAGACCTTCATCAACGGCCCCGAGATTCTTCTCATGGACGAACCGTTTTCCGCGCTCGACGTGCAGACGCGTGTGCTCATGCATGAAGAGCTGTTGCGCCTCTGGTCCGATGCCAAGGCCTCCGTGGTCTTCGTCACCCACGATCTGGAAGAGGCGATCGCGCTGGCCGACAAGGTCTATGTGCTGACCGCCGGGCCGGCAACAGTGAAGTCGGTCTACACCATCGATCTGCCGCGGCCGCGCGTCGTCGCCGATATTCGCTACGAGCAGAGCTTCATCGATTATTCGCGCACGATCTGGGCCGACCTCAAGGAAGAGGTCGAGACCAGCTATGCACGCGCCGCGGCCTGAGGGAGAACATTATGACCGATGCTGCCATCGACATCAGCGCCGGAAGCTTCAGGCCGGGAACCTCGGATGCCGAAATCGAAGCCGCCGCCGCCAAGGCGGCGACGCACCGCCGCCGCACGGTAATCTTCTGGCGGGTCGCCATCCTCGTCGTTTTCCTCGCCTTGTGGGAGATCGCCGCCCGCCTCGCCTGGATCGATCCGTTCTTCTACGCGATGCCGAGCACGATCGCCGAAAGGCTCTACGAATGGACGACGGAGGGAACGTCCGAAGGACCGCTCTGGTACCATCTCTACGTCACCATGGAGGAAGCCACGATCGGCTTCGTCACCGGGTCGGTCGCCGGCATCATCATCGGCGTCGCGCTCGGCCGCAACCGCATGGCCGCCGATATCTTCTCCATCTACATCAAGGTCATCAACTCCATTCCTCGCGTGGTGCTGGCGCCGATCTTCATCATGATCCTGGGTCTCGGTCTGGCTTCGAAAGTCGCGCTGGCCTTCGTCATGGTTTTCTTCGTCGTCTTCCACAACGCCTTCCAGGGCGTGCGGGAAGCCGACCGGGCGATGATCGCCAATGCCCGCATCCTCGGCGCCTCCAACTGGCAATTGACCCGTTCGGTGATCGTACCGTCGGCGATGAGCTGGATCTTCGCCAGCCTGCATGTCAGCTTCGGCTTCGCCATCATCGGCGCCATCGTCGGCGAATTCGTCGGCTCCCGCTACGGCATCGGCCTGCTTATCAACATCGCCAAAGGGTCCTTCGACGCCGCCGGCATGTATGCGGCCATCGTCATCGTCATGGTGGTGGCCCTCGGCGCTGAATATCTAATGACACTGGTCGAGGACCGGCTGGCGAAGTGGCGTCCCCAGCCCCTGCACGAGACGCAGTAAGCTGCATCAAGTCTCGGCTGGCGGGTGGGCCGGCAGCCTGACCTGGGCACTCAATCCGGGCGGCGGCCGGCGATTGGCGAGTTCGATGTGGCCGTCATGCGAGGAGACGATCTCGCGCACGATGGCAAGACCCAGACCGGTGCCTTCGCTGCCGGCCTCGAAGCCGCGGAAAAAGCGCTCGAACACCTTTTCCCGGTCGCCGTCAGCAATGCCGGGTCCGGTGTCCTCCACCTTCAGCGCGACCCAGCCCGCCTCTTGGCCAATCCCTACCGTGACCGAGCCACCTTGCGGTGTGTAGCGCAGGGCGTTGTCGACCAGGTTGACGACCAGTTCGCGCAGCAAGGTCGGATGTCCCCACACGGCCAGGCCATCTTCCCCGGACTCGAAGCCGAGGTCGATGTTGCGCGCCAGTGCCGCCTGCGCCAGCCCCTCGAGAGCATCCCTGGCCACGGCGCCGAAATCGACTTCGGATTTCATCAGCGACGCACTGCCCTGCTCGGCGCGGGCAAGTGAAAGAAGCTGGTTCGACAGCCGCGCCATGCCATCGACCGACATGTCGACTGCGGCCAGAACTTCGTCCTTGGTACCGATATCGCGTTCGCGCAGGCCGACGCTGACTTGCGTCTTCAAGAGCGCCAGCGGCGTGCGCAACTGGTGCGCCGCGTTGGCGACGAAGCGTCTCTGCGTGGCCATCTGGCGCTGGATGCGGTCGAAGGCCTCATTCAGCGCCTCGACAAGCGGCCGCAATTCGCTCTGGACGGTGTCGGCGGCGAAGGGTTTCAGCTCCGCCGGATCGCGCTCCATCACGTCGTTGCGAAGCCGCAGGATCGGCGCCAGGCCACGGCGCAGCCCGAAAACGCCGAGCAGGCCGGCAGCGGCGACGAGCAGCACCTGGTCGCGCAGCGCCTTCAGCCACAGGCTGGTCATCAGCTTGTCGTGCGCCCTCAGCGTCTGGCCGACCGCCACCATCGCATTGCCCGGATTCAGCTTGCTGACGATAGGCTGGGCAATGGCGACCGCGTGGACAGGCTGGTCGCGAAACGTTGTTTCGAAATAGACCGGGTTGAGGTCAACAGGCTGCCCTGGCGGGGCGATGACGTCGGGATAGCCGGCAATGACCTGGCCGCGCGGCGTCGTCACGCGGTAGACGACGCGGTCGGGCTGATCGGAGGCGAACATTTCGAGTGCCGCCGGCGGGATCGGCGCTTCCAGCACACCGTCATTCTCGCGAATGTTTTCCGCGATCACCCGGGCCGACGCCAGAAGGGTTCGATCTGTGATCAGATTGGCGGTTTCTGCCGCGTTTTTGTAGGTCGTCCACACGTTGAACGAGACGACCGCCGTCAGCGGCACGACCAGCCAGCCGAGCAGTTCACGCTGGAGGCTTCTGTTGGCCATCGTCTATTGGCCATCGTCGATTCTGAGGGCGTAGCCGAGACCGCGAAGCGTGGTAATGGCCATGCCGCTGCCCTCGAGTTTCTTCCTGACGCGGTGGATGCAAATTTCCAGGGCGTTCGGGTTCGTCTCGTCGTCAAAGCCGAAGATGTTCTCAGCCAACACGGTCTTCTGCACCGGCCGGCCGGCGCGCATGATCAGCGTTTCAAGCACGGCGTGTTCCCTGGCCGTCAGATGAAGTGGTGTTTCACCGAGCACGAAGGTCCGCCCTTGTGTGTCGAAGGCGAGTCTACCGAACCGCACCATGGGATCGAAATTCGCCCGCCCGCGCCTGAGCTGCGCACGGACGCGAGCTTCGAATTCATCGACGTTGAACGGTTTGACCAGATAGTCGTCAGCGCCGCTGTCGAGACCACGAACCCGGCTCGATACGGCATCGTTGGCGGTGAGAATGATGACCGGCGTCGTGCTGCCGCGGCCTCGCAGCCGCCGCAGCACCTCGATGCCGTCAAGATGCGGCAACGCCAGATCGAGGATCACCAAAGCGTAGTCCTGGCTTGCCAGCGCGGCATCGGCATCATCGCCGCGAAAGACGCAATCGATCACGTAATTGTCGCGCCGCAGCAGGCGGGCAAGCCATGTCGACAATTCGCGATTGTCTTCAGCGAGCAATATGCGCATCGGTTGATCCGTCGACGGTGCCGCGTTGCAGTTCTCGGGTCGTGCACTGGCGGCGGAAACGAAAAAGAGCCCGGCCGGGTTTTGGCCGGGCTCTTCCGTTTGGCATGAGAAGTCTCAGTGCAGGATCTGCGACAGGAACAGCTTCGTGCGCTCATGGCGCGGATGGTCGAAGAATTCGGCCGGCGTGTTCTGCTCGACGATCTGGCCCTGATCCATGAAGATCACCCGGTTGGCGACCTTGCGGGCAAAGCCCATCTCGTGGGTGACGCACAGCATGGTCATGCCCTCTTCGGCCAGACCGACCATCGTCTCCAGCACTTCCTTGATCATTTCCGGGTCGAGCGCCGAGGTCGGCTCATCGAACAGCATGATGCGTGGGTTCATGCACAGCGAGCGGGCAATCGCCACGCGCTGCTGCTGGCCGCCGGAGAGCTGACCTGGATATTTGTTGGCCTGTTCCGGGATTTTCACCCGCTTGAGGAAGTGCATGGCGATTTCCTCGGCCTGCTTCTTCGGCGTCTTGCGCACCCAGATCGGCGCCAGCGTGCAGTTCTCCAGAATGGTCAGATGCGGGAACAGGTTGAAGTGCTGGAACACCATGCCGACTTCGCGGCGCACCTCGTCGATCTTCTTCAGATCGTTGGTCAGTTCCTTGCCGTCGACAATGATCTTGCCCTTCTGGTGCTCTTCCAGCCGGTTGATGCAGCGGATCATCGTCGACTTGCCGGAGCCCGAAGGACCGCAAATGACGATGCGCTCGCCGCGCATCACCTTCAGATTGATGTCCTTCAGCACATGGAATTCGCCATACCATTTGTGCATGGCGATGATGTCGATGGCGACATCGGTGGTGGAGATATGCATCTTTTTGGCATCGACCTTGATCTCTTCCGCGCTGACCGCATTTTCTATGACCATGGCAGGGTCCCCTTTTTCTTTTTAGCGTTTGTGGCCGGTGTCGAGCCGGCGTTCCGTGTACATTGAATAGCGCGACATGCCGAAGCAGAACAGCCAGAACACGAAGGCCGCGAACACCAGCCCGGACTTGGCCGTCACCGGCGTCGCCCAGTTGGGGTCGGAGAAGTTCTGTTTGACGATGCCGAGCAGGTCGAACATCGAAATGATCGAGACCAAGCTGGAGTCCTTGAACATGCCGATGAAGGTGTTGACGATGCCTGGAATGACCAGCTTCAGCGCCTGCGGCATGACGACGAAATACATCTTCTGCCAGTAGCCGAGGCCGAGCGAATCGGCGCCTTCATACTGGCCTTTCGGAATGGCCTGCAGGCCGCCGCGCACCACCTCGGCCATATAGGCGGCCGAGAACAGCGAGACGCCGATCAGCGCGCGCAGGAACTTGTCGAAGGTGACGCCGGCCGGCAGGAAAAGCGGCAGCATGACGCTGGCCATGAACAGCACTGTGATGAGCGGCACGCCGCGCACGGTCTCGATGAAGATCACGCACAGCGTCTTGACGATGGGCATCTTCGAACGTCGGCCGAGCGCCAGCACAATGCCGAGCGGCAGCGATACGACGATCGCGACGAAGGAGAGCGACAGTGTCACCATGAGCCCGCCCCAGCGCGACGTCTCGACCAAAGGCAGCCCGAACACCCCGCCGGAGAGCAGGATGAAGGACACGATCGGCAAGACGATGAGCAGAAGGATGGCGTTGAGGCCCTTGCGCGGCGCGCGGGGCATCAGCATCGGTACGAGCAGCGCGACCAGCAATATGCCGACAAGGATCGGCCGCCAGCGCTCCTCGATCGGATAGGTGCCGAACAGGATCTGGCCGAACTTGGCATTGACGAAAGCCCAGCAGGCGCCGGACCAGCCATCGGGCTGGATACCGCCCTGCGCCTGCGCCGCCGTGAGACAGACGGTGCGGTCGGCACCGGTCCATTGGGCGTTGATGAAAGCCCAGTTGATGATTTGCGGCAGGATCAGTGCCACCAGGGCGATACCGATGATGGTCAGGATGGTATCGCTGACCGAACCGATCAGGTTCTTGCGAACCCAGGCGCCCATACCGGTTACCCCGGCCGGCGCGGGCTGCGCCAGCACCATTTCCGTACGGACCCAAGACATGTCGTGTTCTTGCATGGCCCTACCTCTCCACCAGCGCCATCTTGGCGTTGAACCAGTTCATGAACAGCGAGGTGAGCAGGCTGATCGACAGGTAGACCGTCATCATGATCAGCACGCACTCGATCGCCTGGCCGGTCTGGTTGAGCACGGTGCCAGCGGTTGCCGTTAAATCGGGATAGCCGATGGCGATGGCGAGCGAGGAGTTCTTGGTCAGGTTGAGGTATTGGCTCGCCAGCGGTGGGATGACGATGCGCATCGCCTGCGGCACCACGACCAGACGCAACGCCTGCCCCGACCGAAGGCCGAGCGCCTCCGAGGCCTCGCTTTGACCCCTTGCCACGCCGCGAATGCCAGCGCGCACGATCTCGGCGATGAACGCGGCCGTATAGAAAGACAGGGCCAGATAAAGCGACAGGAACTCCGGCTTCACGACGAAGCCGCCGGTCAGGTTGAAGGTCGATTGTTTTGGAAAATCGAAGCTCAGCGGGAAGCCGCTCAGCGCGAAAGCAAGCAGTGGCAGTCCGACGATCAACGCCAGCGACGTCCAGAACACCGGGAATTGTTGGCCGGTCGCCATCTGCCGCTGGTGCGCCTTGCGGGCGACGAACCACGCCATGGCGATGCCGACCAGAAAAGCGACGAAGATCAGCCAGGAGCCGTCGCCCCACACGGCGCGCGGAAAGTAGACGCCGCGCTGGTTTAGAAGGGAACCGAACGGCAGATGAATGCTTTCCTTGGGCGTCGGCAGCACGGCCAGCACGCCGGAATACCAGAAGAAGATGACCAGCAGCGGCGGGATGTTGCGGAAAGTCTCGACATAGACCGTGCAAATCTTCTGGATCAGCCAGTTGCGCGACAGCCGGCCAATACCGACAAAGAAACCGACGATGCTGGCTGTGACAATGCCGACAGCGGCGACAATCAGCGTGTTGATGATGCCAACGATGATGGCCCGGCCATAGGTCGAATCGGACGTATAGGCGATCGCACTGTCGCTGATGTCAAAGCCGGCGCGCCCTTTCAGAAAGCCGAACCCCGATGCGATATGAAGTCGCGTCAAATTGTCGATGACGTTGTTGACGATCCACCAGACGCCCCCCACCAGCAAGACGACGACCACAGTCTGGAAGACAAAACTGCGGACTTTCGGATCGTTGATGAAGGAACCGCGGCTCGGCTCCTCGCGAAGAACTTCCTGCGATGCCATTCGACCTGTCCCCTGGAAAGAGAAACCGGAAGGCAGAGAATCTGCCTTCCGGATCACATTTCGATCAGCGGATCGGCGGAGCGTATTGCAGGCCGCCCTTGGTCCACAACGCGTTGATGCCGCGCGCGATCTTCAGCGGGCTGCCCGAACCGACATTGCGTTCGAACATTTCGCCATAGTTACCGACCGCCTTGACGATGTTGACGACCCAGTCATTGGAGACGCCGAGATCGGTACCGATCTTGGTGTCTGCTTCCTGGCCGAGCACGCGCTTGATCTCGGGGCTTTCCGAGGTCTTCATCTCGTCGACATTGGCCTTGGTGATGCCGAGCTCCTCGGCGTCGAGCAGCGCGAAATAGGTCCACTTGACGATGTGGTACCACTGGTCGTCGCCTTGGCGCACGGCCGGTCCGAGCGGTTCCTTGGAGATGATCTCGGGCAGCACGACATGGTCGGCCGGCGCACCCAGCGTCAGGCGGATGCCATAGAGGCCCGACTGGTCGGTGGTGTAGACGTCGCAACGGCCGGCGTCATAGGCGGCGTTGACCTCTTCCAGCTTTTCGAAGACGACCGGGTTGTACTCCATCTTGTTCGCCTTGAAGTAGTCGGCGAGGTTGAGCTCGGTGGTGGTGCCGCTCTGCACGCAGACGGCGGCGCCCGAAAGCTGCAGCGCGGAATTCACGCCCGGCAGTTTCTTGGCGTTGATCATGAAGCCCTGGCCGTCATAGTAGGTGACGCCGATGAAGTTCAGGCCAAGTGCGGTGTCGCGGTTGATGGTCCAGGTGGTGTTGCGCGACAGGATGTCGACTTCGCCAGACTGCAGTGCGGTGAACCGCTCCTTGGCGCTGAGCGGCGTGAACTTGACCTTGGTGCCGTCGCCGAAGACGGCAGCCGCGACAGCGCGGCAGAAATCCGCATCGATGCCTTGCCATTCACCCTTGTCGTCGGGCGCCGAGAAACCGGCCAGACCGGTCGAGACGCCGCATTGAATGAAGCCCTTCGCCTTGACTGTATCCAGCGTGCCTGCCGAAGCGGCCGAAGCCATCAATCCGAGCGCGGCGGCTCCAAAAATGCCAATTGCAATATGTTTCATAACCCACAGACCCTTCTCTGTTTTTCAGGCAAACCCTGATCATTGTTCCCGTGCGTGAACGCAGCCCCCTTCCGATCTATTCCCGAAACCCGCATCGTAATCGACGCGCTGCCTCCCATTCACGAACTGCATCGAAGGCGATTATTCCAGTGAGGTCAAGGGAAATGACCGAATCCCAACGCGTTTGAAAACCAATTGCCGGAAATGCCCGAATTGCGGACAAGAGCGTCAGGAAATTAGCAAGCCGCGCAAAGAAAGTCGGCAAAATCCGATCACGCAAGTTCGTGTGGCGCCAGGTCGAACTTGTCCTTCGGCATTGCTCCGCACGACCGCATTTTGTCGTGATCAATTGGCGTGGTCTGTCCCTGCGCCGGCGCGCTCAAACCGCTCCGGCAAGGAGCCAGAGGCCGGCACCCGCCATCAGCACCCCGGAGATGCGGGGGATCAGTTGGCCGGTCGGAATTGTCTTCTCCAGGAGGATGAGGACGGCGATGCCGGCGATCCACAGGACGTTCATGACACCGCCGACGAACAGCAGAGCCATCAGCGCCCAGCAGCAACCAAGGCAATAGGTGCCGTGCTCGGCCCCGAACCGCAGTGCGCCAAGCGGATCGGACCGGAACCCGCCGTGACTGGCCAGGAACGCGATCGGCGCCTGGCATTGCCGCAGGCACACCGCCTTCAACGGCGTCCATTGATAGAGGCCGGCAACGACCAGAACGAGACCGGCCAGAATCCTGCTGTTGGTTGCCATCGTCGGGCTCAGCAAGGTGAGACCAGCCAGCAGCCATTGCGCGCCGGTCGCCACGACGCTGAAGGCAATCCAGACCAGCAGATAGCCAGAGAAAAACCATGCCGTCGATGCGATGGGCCGGCCGCTCGCGCGCGCCTTGCGACCAACGCCGGCATAGAGCAGCACCATCGGCGCAACCGATGGCGTCATCATGCCGACCATCATCACCGCCCACATGGCGAAGATGAAAGCGAAGTCGGTGGGCGCCCAGGCCCGGAAACCCGGCGCAACCGTGGCGCCCATATCCATGCCTGACATGTCCATGCCGGCCATGTCGCCGCCCGCGGCCGGCGCGGTCGCGGCAGGCATGGCCATATCGGCGGCGAGCCACAGAACATAGGCCCAGGCGAGCACGGCAATGATGACGAGCGCGACCGTCACGACCGCGCGGTCGCGCCGCAGCACCGCCTCGAGGGTCGTATCGGTCATCGGGATCAGGTCAATGCACGATGCCGCTTTGCGAGAGATGCAACCTGGCGAAATGACTGTGCGAGTCCGCCAGTTCGAATTTGATCGGCCCCGAGGCCTTGGTCCAGCCGCGCCCGACCTCAGCGAGCGCATATTCGAAACCGTGCGTGAGGTCGATGCGCGCCCGATGCTCGGCGCCCGTGACAGGATTCTTGATCGGTTCGCCATGGCCCGAGGTCACGCCCGTCACGTCCAGACGAGCCGTTCGGGCGTCGATGTCTACCTCGAAGTCTATTGCCGCGAAGATCGGATCGTGGACCGTCTCCAGCGTGGTCGAAAAGACCTGGAATATGGTCGCGCCGGGTTCGGTGTCCTCACCGCTGAGAATGCGCAGCAGAGCTCCGCGCTGCGCCTCGGTCGCCCGCTCGTCGATGACCACCGCCGCCTCGCCCTTGCCTTGGTGGATCGCGCCAGGCCAGCGGAAGACTCCGGCAAAACGCAAGCCATCCAGCTTGGTGTCGCCGTGATAGCCGCTTTCGATTTCCACGCCGACCACCGCCCGGCAGGATCCGTGCGTCGGCAGGGCGTTGAACTGGCAGGGGCAGCCATAGGCGCAGTTGCAGTTGACGAATTCGCGCGCGTTGATCATCCATTTGACGTCGGCCATGACATTCCTCCCCTGTTGCCGCGCCCATGCTCTGTGAGCGCGATGTCCGGAATGGGGACCAGGAATGCAACCGGCAACCACCGTCCGGCAGCTCTGATCGAGTCAATCCGGCAATAAATATTAGAATTCAAGTATATGCCTTTCGCGGCCACCGACAATAGGTCGATCGGCGGAGGCCGGTGCAGCAACCCGCGAGGCACTGACCGGCACCCTGGCGGAATCCCGCGAGAGATCTGCCTCGCCACTGTTGCCGCCGTGAATTGGCATATCCGAAGACTGCCGGCTGGCGGCTCTCGGCCGGTTGCACGGCCGGTGCTGCCGCACTATGGCTAGCGCCCTCCTCACGTGACCAAGAACGGCAAAGAACAATGGCTAAAAAAGACGGCAGCGAAATGGGCATCAACACGCGGCTTGCCCATTCAGGCAACAATCCGCACGACTATTTCGGCTTCGTCAATCCGCCGGTCGTGCACGCCTCGACTGTGCTTTATCGCGACGCGGCCTCAATGGCGGCGCGCAGCCAGAAATACACTTATGGCACGCGCGGCACGCCGACCACGGATGCGCTTGCCCAGGCCATCGACGTGCTGGAAGGCTCGGCCGGCACCATCCTGGTGCCCTCGGGGCTGGCGGCGGTGACGATACCGCTGCTGGCCTTCGTGTCGGCGGGCGATCATCTGCTGATCGTCGATTCCGTCTATCATCCGACGCGCAATTTCGCCGACACGATGCTGAAGCGGCTCGGCGTCGAGGTCGAGTATTACGATCCGCATGTCGGCGCCGGAATCGCCAAGCTGATCAAGCCCAACACCAGGGTCGTGTTCACCGAGTCGCCAGCCTCCAACAGCTTCGAGGTGCAGGACATACCGGCCATCGCCAAGGCGGCGCATGCCGCCGGCGCGCTGGTCATGATGGACAACACCTGGGCGACGCCGCTCTATTTCCGCCCGCTCGACCACGACGTCGACATTTCGATCCACGCGGCAACGAAATATCCGGCCGGCCATTCCGACGTGCTGCTCGGCACCGTGTCGGCCAACGAGGCTTGCTGGAAACAGCTCTATGAGAGCTTCTGCACGATGGGCTGCTGCGCCGGGCCAGACGACGTCTATCAGGTGCTGCGCGGCCTCCGCACCATGGGCGTGCGGCTGGAGCACCATCAGAAAAGCGCGCTTGATATCGCCGGCTGGCTGGAGGGGCAGAAGGGCGTCGCACAGGTGCTGCACCCGGCGCTCCCCAGCCACCCCGACCACGCTCTGTGGAAGCGCGATTTCTGCGGCTCGAGCGGCATCTTTTCGGTCGTGCTCAAAGGCGGCGGCCAGAAACAGCAGCATGCCTTCCTCGACGCGCTGAAAATCTTCGGCCTCGGCTATTCCTGGGGTGGTTATGAGAGCCTCGCCGTGCCGGTCTGGCTCGGCGACCGCGTCGTTGCCAAGGGTCCCTATGACGGTCCGCTGATCCGCCTGCAGATCGGGCTCGAGGATGTCGAGGATCTGAAAGCCGATCTGACACGCGGCCTGGCCGCGGCAGAAGCTGCCTGACCAGGCGGAGCCTGCCGGAATGAATCCGCAGACTGGCGCAAGGTGCTGAAAGGACTGGCCAGACGGCTCTCGCGAGACGCCGGATGTCGCAAAGACGGCCTGCAACGGCTACGCGCAATGTTATTTCCCCAATGCGCGTTTTTCCGGATTGATTTGACTTTCCAATCGAGCAGCGCCGCCCCATTGCAGGGCGCTTCGAGCAGCAAACCCTAGCCGGACCCGTTCCAGAGCTTGCCATGGCCTTCCGCCTCTTTGTTCCCATTCTTGCCGGCGCGACGCTGCGCGAGCGCATCATCGCCTGTATCGGCGCGACGATCGGCATTGCGCTGACCGGCGCCATCGGCGGCCTGGTGCTCGGCAACGGCCCGCACGTGCCGCTGCTGGTGGCGCCGATGGGCGCGTCGGCCGTGCTTTTGTTCGCGGTGCCGGCAAGCCCGCTGGCGCAGCCCTGGTCGATCATCGGCGGCAACACGATATCGGCGCTGGTCGGCGTGATCGTGGCACATTTCGTCCATGAACCGGCACTCGCCACCGGCATTGCGGTGGCGCTGGCGATCGCCGCGATGTCGTTTGCGCGCTGCCTTCATCCCCCCGGCGGAGCGGCCGCGCTGACTGCGGTCTTCGGCGGCCCGGCCGTCATCAGCGCAGGCTTCCTGTTTCCCTTCGTGCCGGTGGCGCTGAACTCGATCGTGCTGGTCGCGCTCGGCTACGGCTTCCACAGGCTGTCGCGGCGCAGCTATCCCCATGTGCCGGCCCCTGCCCCGCAAAGCACGCACGGAACCATCGATCCGCCGGCACAGGAGCGCATCGGCTTCCGGCGCGAGGATATCGATGCCGCGCTCAGCGCACTCCACGAGACCTTCGACATCGACCGCAACGATCTCGAACGGCTGCTGCGACAGGTCGAATTGCAAGCGACGATGCGTGCGCACAGGACCATGCTATGCGAGGACATCATGTCGCGTGATGTGATTTCGGTCGATGAACACGCGCCCGCCGATCGGGCGCGCCATCTGCTGCTCGACCACAATATCCGCACGCTGCCGGTTGTCGACATGGACGCCAGGCTGGTCGGCACCGTGGGATTGAGGGAATTGGCGCGAGCCGACGAAGCCGTCGCAAGCGTGACGTCGACAGCGTCGACCGCCGCCGCCGGCTCGCCCGCCATGGCCCTGTTGCCGGTGCTCACCGACGGCCGCACTCATGCAGTCATCATCGTCGACGATGAAAGCCGCATTCTTGGCCTGATCACACAGACCGATCTGCTTGCGGCGACGGCGCGAGCGCAGACTGCTGACAAGCCGCCGGCGGAGGCGGTACTCTAGCCGCCGTCGGACCCCGGCGAAAATAGCTGGGAACCTTTTGCCGGCGATGTCATCCAATGTCTTGATCGTGCTTTGGTCAGGAGACTGGATTGAGGAAACTGGCCATGCCTGCTGTCTTGACGGCAATTCCCACTGCTGCTTCCAGCGAGATGCTGCTGGTGCGCCGTGCGCTGGCGCGCGAGGGCAATGCCTTCCGCACCATCATGAAGACCCACAATCAACGGCTCTACCGCATCGCGCGTGGCGTAGTGCGCAACGACGCCGAGGCCGAGGACATCGTCCAGGAGGCCTATGTCAGGGCCTTTGCCCATCTCGATGCCTTTCGCGGCGAGTCCTCGCTGGCCACTTGGCTGTCGCGCATCGTCATCAACGAGGCGCTCGGCCGTCTGCGCAAAAAACGCCGGACGGTGGCGATGCCGGAAAATCCGCAAGCCGAAATCATCCAGTTCCCCCTCAATCCCAGCGACGATCCGGAGCGGACGATGGCGCAACGGCAGATCCTCAGCCTTGTCGAGCGGGCGACAGACGGCCTGCCCGATGTCTACCGGAGCGTGTTCGTGGCGCGGGTGATCGAAGGGCTCAGCATCGAGGAGACCGCCGACCTTCTCGGCGTGCGGCCGGAAACCGTCAAGACGAGGCTGCACCGCGCCCGCGTTTTGGTGCGCAAGGCACTGGACGACCAGATCGGTCCGGTGCTGCTCGACGCCTTCCCCTTCGCCGGCCGGCGCTGCGACAGGCTGACCAGCGCCGTTATGCAACGCCTCGGCCTGGAAAGCTGATCATCGGCTGATTTGGCTGATTTTGGCGGGAACGTTTGCCGCCGTCCCGCATCCAATGACCGTCAACTGAAAACATGGCCCGGCGCGATCCTCACGTCCGGGCGAAGGAGATGCCATGCTTATTCGTCACACCGCCGCCCTCGCCGCCTTGCTGCTGCTTGGCACCGCCCCGCTCGCACAAGCCGGGGACAAACCGACCGACCCGCAAATCGCCCACATCGCTTACACGGCCGGCGTCATCGATGTGGAAGCCGCCAAGCTGGCGATCGAGAAATCGAAGACCAAGGAAGTCGTGGACTTCGCCAACGACATGGTGCGCGACCATGAGGCGGTGAACGTGCAGGCGCTCGACCTGGTCAAGAAGCTCAATGTGACACCGGAGGACAACGCCACCAGCCAGGCGTTGAGCAAGGCTGCGGAGGAAGAACGCGCCAAGCTCGCCAAGCTCGACGGCGCCGCCTTCGACAAGGCCTATGTCGACAACGAGGTCGCCTACCACAAGCAGGTCAACGGCGCGCTTGAAACGCTTTTGATCCCGTCGGCGCAGAATGCCGAGCTGAAGAGCCTGCTGGAAACCGGCCTGAAGATTTTCCAGGGCCATGAGCAGCATGCCGAACATGTCGCCGGCATGTTGAAGTAAGGACCATGTTGAAGCGGCATCTGTGGATTGCCTTTGCGCTGGCCATCGGCATCGGTCCGGCACAAGCCGAAACCATCCAGGTCACCATCGACAAGCTTGTCTTTTCGCCAGCCACCGTCGAGGCGAAGGTCGGCGATACGATCGAGTGGGTGAACAAGGACGTGTTCGCCCACACGGCGACCGTGAAGGGTGGATGGGAGGTGATGATCCCGCCGAAGGCAACAGCGAGCCTGACGCTGAAGACAGCGGCAGCGGTCGACTATTTCTGCCGCTTTCACCCGAACATGAAAGGCCGTCTCGACGTGACGCCATGAAGGTTGAAACCGGCGGCGAAGCGATCGCTTGCCGCCGGTAGCTCTAAGTCAGTCCCGGCTTGCTCCGCCCTGCGCAAGCAGCCACTCGATCATCTGCGCGGCTTGGGCGGGCGGGCGGTCCGGCGCCAAGATCGAGAGGCTGAGGCCAGTTGCGACGCGTTGAGGGAACGGCGCCACCAGCGAACCGGCGGTGAGCGCGCGCGACACAAGCGCCTCGTGCCCCATCAGAACGCCGGCGCCGTCGATGGCCGCCTGCAGCGCCATGCTGTAGAGCGAGAATTCGGAGCCGGACTCGATCGACGGGCCTTTCAGGCCGATAGCCTCGAACCACAGGCTCCAGTCGCCGGTCCAGGTGGTGTCCCAAAGCAGAAGCTGAGATGATAGATCCGCCGGCGTTTTCAGCTGCCTGGCGAGGGCCGGCGCGCAGACCGGAAAGATCACGTCGTCGCTGAGCTTGAACGCGCGGCTGCCCCCCGGGGCGTGCCTGGTCAGGAAGATGGCGAGGTCGAAAGGTTCACGCCTGAAGTCCGGCGGCTCCTCCAGCGCATGGATGGACGGGCGAAGGGCGGGATGCGCGGCGCGGAGGCCCGGCAAGCGCGGTGCCAGCCACAGCTGGGCGATCGACGGCAGCGCGGCAATGCTTACCTGCGGCCTTGGCGCCCAGATGCGCAATTCCTGGACCGCAAGGCCCATGGCGTCGAATGCCGTGGAGAAGGCTGGCAGCGCGGCGCGCCCAGCCTCGGTCAGATGCAGCCCCTGGGCATGGCGCACGAACAGCGGCGAGCCGAGCCAGGCCTCCAGCGCCTTGACCTGATGCGACACCGCCGCCGGGGTGACGCCGAGTTCGTCGGCCGCCTTGGCGAAGCTTTCATGGCGAGCGGCAGCTTCAAAGGCGCGCAAGGTGTTGAGAGGCGGCATTCGAGGTCGCGGCGGATTTACGGCCATCGTCCGACGTTTCCCGGAAAGCGTCGGCGGCCGGTGACGGGCCGCCGACGCGGTGTTTCTACTTCAGGGCGACCGGGGTCAGCTTGCCGTCGACCTTCTGCCATTCAAATACGACGAAGCCCGGCTGCTTGATATCCCCCTTGTCGTCATAGGAGATCGAACCGAGCACCGTCGAGATACCGGCGCCGGAATGGAGATAATCGGAAACGGTCTTTGGATCGTCGGCCTTGGCTTTGGCAATAGCCTCGGCAAGAATCTGCGTCGCCGCGTAGGCGTAGAGGGTCACCGCTTCCGTGGGCACGTTCTTGGCCTTCAGATCGGCGACGGCATCCTTGGCTTCCGCAAACGTTGCCGGGTCGGGGAATGACGTCATCAGGGTTCCAACCGCACCATCACCGCCGATAGCGCCGAATTCGCTGTTGGAGATGCCGTCGCCGCCCATCAGGATTGTGGTGACACCCTGATCGTGCATCTGACGCACGATCAGGCCGGCCTCGGTGTGCTGACCGCCATAGTAGACGAGGTCCGCGCCCGATTGCTTGATCTTTGCGACGAGCGGGCTGTAGTCCTTCTCGCCTGGGTTGACCTCATCATGGAGGACCTCCTTGCCGCCGCCGGCGTTGTAGGCCTTGGCCATTTCATCGGCGAGGCCCTTGCCCGCCGTCGACTTGTCATCGACGATCGCGATCTTCTTGTCCTTGAAGCGGTCGAGGATGAATTTGGCGGCGATCGTGCCTTGCTGATCATCGCGCCCGCACGCCCTGAAGGCGTTCCACAGGCCGCGCTCCGTCACCATCGGGTTGGTGGCCGTCGGCGTGACGAACAGGACGCCATTCTCGGCATAGACCTCGGAAGCGGGAATGGTGACGCCGGAATTATAGTGCCCGACGACGTAGTGAACGCCATCAGCGACGAATTTGTTGGCGACCGAAACACCCTGCTTCGGGTCGGAGACATCATCGCCGATCGACACGGCAAGCTTTTGTCCGAGAACGCCGCCATTGGCGTTGATGCGTTCAACCGCTGTTTCGACGCCGACACGGTACTGTTCTCCATAGGCGGCGTTCGGCCCCGACATCGGGCCGGCGACACCGAACACGATATCCGCCCTCGCAACGCCGACAGCCGCGGCTGTCATAAGGGCAGCAGTCATCATCTGCACGATCATGCGCATTGTTATTCCCCTGTTTTTTGAGAAAGGCGGGTTTTTCCCGCCGCTTCAGGCGTCAGTTCACAAAGCGAAGCTTGTTGAACCGGCGCCGGAATGCCGTGACATCAGCCGCGATCTGCTCGCTGGAGTCGTTGCCGCGCAGCCCCCTGGCGATGAGGGACGCCAGTTCCGGCATGTCGTCTTCGGTCATGCCCCAACGGACGATCTCGGGCGTGCCGAAGCGCAATCCGTTCATGTCGCCGTCGACAGCGTCTATGGGCAAGCCGATGCCGCAGGTCAGGATGTTGGCCAGCCGCAATTTCCTTGCCGCCGCCTGGCCGCCGCCAAACTCGGCTGCCTTGATGGCGAACTGGTGCGATGTCGTGTAGCCCTTGCCGGTCGAAAAAACCGGCAGGCCGCGATCGGCAAGGCTTTCGGCCAGCGCCTTTGCCGTTCGCGCCATCGTCGCGGCGTAGGCCTTGCCATGGTCTTTCCAGTCCAGAAGCGTGATCGCCAAGGCTGCCGACTTGGCGGCATCGAAGTTGGCGGTCATGCCGGGAAACGCGATCCGGTCGAGCTTTTCGGCGACGGCGGCGTCGTTGGTGACGATCAGCCCGGACGGCGGACCGCCGAGGCTCTTGTAGGTGCTCATCGTCATCAGATGAGCGCCTTCCTCCAGCGGCTGCTGCCAGGCGTGCCCGGCAATCATGCCGCACAGATGGGCCGCGTCGAACAGAACCAGCGCACCGACCTCGTCGGCGATCGCCCGGATCTCGCGAATGGGATGGGGCAGCAGGTTGAGGCTGCTGCCGATGGTTATCATCTTCGGCCTTGTCGATCTGGCCAGGTCGCGCAATTTGCCGACGTCGACGGTGTAGCCGTCGGCATCGACCGGAGCGGTGTGGATATCGAGCCCGTAGAGCCCCGCGCAACCGGCCATATGGTGGGTTACATGGCCTCCGATCGCTGGCGACGGGACAATGATGCTGTCGCCCGGCCTGGCTGCAGCCATGAACGCATAGAGATTGGCGATCGCGCCGGACGGCACCCGGATCTCGGCATAGCTGGCGCCGAAAACTTCGGCAGCGAGCTCCGCAGCGATCACTTCGATCCGCTCGATGCCCTCCAATCCCATTTCATATTTGTCGCCGGGGTAGCCAAGCGACGGGCGCGACCCCAGGCCGGAGGCGAGTGCGGCTTCGGCCTTCGGGTTCATCACATTGGTCGCCGGGTTAAGGTTGATGCAGTCATCCTCGTGGATCGAGCGGTTCAGCTCGATGCCCCCGTTGATTGCTGCCATGACGGCATCGGTCTTCTCAGCGCTCGTCTTCTGCGCCAGTTGCTGGGCGAACTCGTCGCAATGCGAGGGAACCCAGGGCCTGCGAGCGAGAGCGACCATCGATGCCTCCTTTGCCAGCCGGCTGACAAAACGGCTGTGAATGGAGCCTAAGGTGGAGCCGACGGTCGCCATGGCGCAAGCGAGTAGTTCTAGCGCCTAGGCTTAGAAAAACTAGGTCTACCCATCCCGCCCCTATTTGGAAGGCCGCTTCCATCCAGACATCGCGACGGCAGCGCCTTGATCCTGTTCGGCCAGCCGGTCCTGCTCCAGCGACGCCCGCCTTGCTTGATCCGGCCGGGTGATGTGCGTCCACGAGCCGTCGCAGCCCGGCTTGCGGCGTGCGATCCAGGCATCCAGCCCTGCGCGCAGATCGGCGGTCGGGGCCATGCGGGCGAACTGCTCGGCCTCGACAGCCAAGCCTTCGGCGATGCTCTGGTTGAGGCCGCGCGCCACCGCAGTGAGGATGCTGGCGACCGCCAGTTGCGAATGCCTGGAAATACGCCGGGCGAGGTCAAAGGCTGCCGGCATCAGATCCTCATGCGGCACCACCTGGTTGACGAGGCCGAGCTCAAGGGCGCGCGGTGGCGGAAACCAATCGCCGGTCAAAAGCAGTTCGAGCGCACGCTTGCGCCCGGCCAGCCTGGGCAGGCGCTGCGTGCCGCCAAAGGTCGGCGGCATTGCGAGATTGATTTCCGGCTTGGCGAACAGCGCGCGGTCGCTGGCGATGGCGAGCGGCACGGCCTCGGTGATTTCGCAGCCGCCGCCGAAGGCAATGCCGTTGACGGCGGCAATGATGGGTTTGCGAAATGCCTCCAGCCGCGCCGTAAGCCGCTGGCCGCGCATGACGAAGTCGCGCAGCGCGACATCGGCGCCGCATGCGACGCTTGCGGAGAATTCATGGATGTCGCCGCCGGCTGAGAACGCCCGTTCGCCCGCGCCGGTCAAGATGACGGTGCGGACGGCATCATCGACCTCGACGGCATCGAGCACCGCCAGCAGCCGGTCGATCAGCGCGTAATTCAGCGCGTTGAGTTTTCCGGGACGATTGAGGGTTAGGACGGCTACCCCGTCGCGGGTCTCGCTCAGGACAAGATCGGGCATCGTTGTTCCTTTCCAGATTGTCTCGGGAAAGGAGCAGGCTTTCGATTGCATGTATATTCACTAGTCGGTATACATGAGGCCATGCCTGAAGCTCAGAGCCCTACCCGTAAACGCATTGTCGATGCCGCGACCAGGCTCTTCTATGCCGAGGGAATCGGCCGCGTCAGCGTCGATGCGATCGCTGAAAAAGCGGGGCTGACCAAGCGGACGCTGTACTATCACTTCAAGAGTAAGGACGATCTGGTCGCCGCCTATCTCGAAAGCCGCGACCAGCCCAATCTGAAACAGATGGCCGGCTGGTTCGAGGCCGCCGAAGGTGACGCCGACCGCAAGGTCGAGGCGATCTTCACGAATCTGGCGCAGGCGGCACGCCACCCGAAGTGGAAAGGGTGCGGTTTCCTGCGCACGGCGGCCGAACTCGCCTCGATGCCCGGCCACCCCGCGGTCAAGGCGGGATCGCGCCACAAGGCAAACTTCGAAAGATGGCTGGCGGCGGAACTGTCAGGCCGCGGCATCGCCGAGCCGCAGATGCTGGCGCGCGAGATCGTGCTTTTGATGGACGGCGCTTTTTCGATCATGCTGGTCCATCGCAACCCCGACTATATCGAGGCGGCCGGGCATGCCGCTGCCACGCTGGTGCGGGCGAGATCGCAGAATGGGTTCATTGTCGCGACCGCCTAGAACCCGTACGCCAGCCATGCAGTGCCCGCGGCAAGGGTGATCAGCGTCAGCGGCAGGCCTACCCTGAAGAAGGCGCCGAAACTGAGAGCCGTGCCGGCGCGCCGCGCCTGCTCGGCAACGATCAGATTGGCGACGGAGCCGAGCAGGGTGAAATTGCCGGCCAGCGTCGAGCTCATGGCGACGACTAGCCAGGCGCGCTGCGGGTTTTCCAGGCCGGGTATGAACGGCCTGAGCGCCAGCACGGCCGGCACGTTGCTCATGATGTTGGAGAGCACGGCGGTGAAGCCGGAGAGACGCCAGACATCGTCAAGCCCAAGGTTCTTGGCCGAGGCGATGATGTCTGATGTCAGCAGCGTCTTTTCTGCGCCGGCGACGACCACGAACAGGCCGGCGAACATGAACAGCAGCGGTCCATCAATCTCGTGGTAGATGCGCGCCGGCTTGATGGCGCGGGTGAGCAGCAGGATAGCGCCACCGATGAGTGCCGCCTTGGCGACCGGAACGCCGGCGAAGAAGGCGGCCGCCAGCCCGATGCAGACGACCACCGCCTTCAGCACCTGCCCCGGCAGCATGCGGCCGCGATAGACTTCGGGGCTCAACTCGGCCGACCGCTGGAATTCGGCACGGTAGACGATGCGGACGAGGACGATAACGGCGATGAGGCCGAACAGGGCGACCGGCGCAAGCGCTGCCGAAAAGGCCGGATACGAAATCCCCGACAGCGCGCCGATGACCATGTTCTGCGGGTTGCCGGTGATGGTGGCGACGCTGCCGCAATTGGACGCCGTGGCGGTGGCGATCAGATAGGGGATGGGGTTGCGATTGATGACGCGGGTGACATGGACGACGATCGGCGCCATGACCAGGCAGATGGCGTCGTTGACCAGGAACGCCGAAAGCACGCCGGTCAACAGCGTCACCATCACCAGCAGCATGAAGGGCGCATGCGCGTGCTCGATGGCGTAGGCGCCCAGCGCCCGGAAGGCGCCCGACACTTTCAGATGCGCCACCACGATCATCATGCCGAGCAGCAGCGTGATGGTGTCGAAATTGATGGCGCGGTAGGCGTCTTCCATGCTGAGCGCGCCGATGGCGATCATCGACGCGCCTCCGAGCAGCGCGATCCCTGCCCGGTCGAGGCGCAGGCCAGGTATCCTCCCGACAGCGACGCCGGCATAGGTCAGGATCAGGATCAGCAATGCCGCCGCACCCATCAATGTCATTGGCAGAACCCCTATTCAAATCGGCCCGGCTCCGGGGCGAGGTCCCTCCCCGCCCGACCGTTTCGTCTATGCAGCTTTAGCAAGGCCCCCGCAAAGCGAAAGCGCCGATGGGCGACCGATCGTGAAAATCAGGAAGCAAAATCACCCGCCATGGCGGGCGCCTCGCCGACGTGGGGCCAATTTGGCGCCTGCGAAACTTGTCGGCCGTCAGCCGCGTGGCTTTAGCCACGGCCGGCCACTGTCGCTAGCTGGCTTACAAATTTTCTCGGCCTTTCGGATGTTTCAGATGGGCCAGAACGTTGAGAGGGAGTACCGGATTTCGCAGAGGGAGGAAGCGATGCACTCGACGGAATGCCCGCGCTGCCATGGCGCCGGCAAGGTTTTCATATGCGCGCGATGGGTCGATTCGAAAGGGTATTGCTGCCCTGGCGGGACACACCGGCTCAGTTGCCCCGGCCGCACCGTTGCTTGCCGGGAATGCGCTGGACGGTAATGCTGAGCCGAGAGCGGCGAAGGTGCATTCAATTCATTCAATTCGCGACTCCGGCCCGGTAATGGTGTAATAGAGAAGGTTGAGAGGAGGCAAAAATGCCTCCAGATCGGCTTTGAGCCTTGTTCCACCCCATTGCAAATATCGAGGATGCGCAGACGCTGGCGCAGGCGATCGTCAATACGATCGTCGAACCATTCCTCGTCCTCGACGAAAAATTTCATGTGCTGGCGGCCAGCCGCTCCTTCTATCAGACCTTCAAGGTCGACCCTGGGGAGACACATGGCGCCCTGCTCTATGCGCTGGGCGACGGCCAGTGGGATATCCCGGCGCTGCGCCTGCTGTTGGAGACGATCATCCCCGAGAAGACCGCCATGGACGGCTTCGAGGTCTCACATGATTTCCCCAACATCGGCCACCGCACGATGCTGCTCAACGCCCGCAAGGTGCTCTACGACCACAGCTCGACCATCACCATCCTGCTCGCCTTCAACGACATAACAGCGCGGCGCGCCATCGAGAAGGAAAAGGAAGAGCTTCTCGCCCGAACCGAAGAATTGCTGCGACAGAAGGACGTGCTGCTGCGCGAGATGGAGCACCGGGTTGCCAACAGCCTGCAGATCATCGCCAGCATCCTGTTGCTCAAGGCCCGCTCGGTCACCTCGGAGGAAACCCGCCAGCATCTCAAGGATGCCCATCAGCGCGTGCTGTCAGTGGCCGAGGTGCAGCGCCATCTCCACACCGAGGCAGGTCTCGAAGAGATCGACGTCGTGTCCTATCTGTCGAAACTGTGCAGCAGCCTGGCCTCGTCGATGGTCGGCGATGTCCAGCCGATCGCTGTCAACGTCACTGCGCAAGGCGGCAGAATCGACTCACAGAGGGCGGTGAGCCTAGGCCTCATCGTCACCGAACTCGTCCTCAACGCCATCAAGTATGCCTTCCCGATGGAGAAAACCAAGGCGCTGATCCAGGTAACGTACGAGACCGAAGGCAGCGACTGGAAGCTGACGGTGTCGGACAATGGTGCCGGCAAGCCCGCCAACATCGTCGCCAGTGCGGGCCTGGGAACCGCCATCGTCGAGGCGCTGGTCAAGCAACTCGAGGCCAAGATCGAGGTCATCAGCGACAAGAACGGCACCAGCGTGTCGGTGACCAGGGCAACGTTCACCTCGCGCGTGCCGCGCGCGGCGTAGGGTGATCCATCCGGTAGCGGGAGCCCCAGGCTCCAAGCTATTAGACCGGATTGCGGCAAGGATGATTTCTATTTCTTCGGCGTCGACGAAACCGATGCCGGCGGACGCTCATGCAAGGGCGATGGGCCATTCAGGGCCAGATTCAGATTCTGGGCGGCCGTGTCGCACCTGACACGTGAAGGGCCAAAGTTCTTGGTGATCCGCCGTGCCTGAGCCTGGGTGATCCCATGCTTCCTGGCGAAATAGGCGGGTTCGTAGGGTTTTTGCACCGGTATCTCGCTTGGCCTTTGGCATTCCGTTCCGCGGCTAACGCCATCTTTTCCTGGCATCGACAGGCAGCTGGCGTCCTGCCCCAGGTCGAAACGTGTAGGTGGCGGATGGATCTGGCTTGTGAGCAGGATGCCCAAATCCAAATGGCCCGCCGAAATCGCCTTCGACCGCGCCGGCGTTGGAAGGTGGTGGTTGCCCGGGTGATTCAGTCGAACCGGTATGCTCGTGATCTTCCATTCGCGGCGCCCCAGATTGCTTCACGCAGCTAAAAAGATCGGAGGGCCGGCTGGTTCCCTCGAGGTTCCCGGCATGGTTTCCAAAACCTTACTGGTTCGGCTGGAAGCGAGCGGTTCGGGTGAGCCATACCTCGTCGGCGACCTCGAAGTAGGCAAGGCCAAGGACGGGCGAGCAGCATGGGCCGTGCCGCCATGCTTCGACCTTCCAAAGGAACCAGATGCCATGCGGATCGTTGATTGAGATCAAGTGACAGGCACGAGTGATGCCCTGTCCAGGGCAAGAGCGGCGAACGGCGAGACCGCCGGGCGCTCTCATGGAGGCTTACATGGATATCACCACAATTCTGGTCATCGTTCTCATTGTCTTGCTGCTGGGCGGCGGCGGCTTCTACGGCCGCGGCCGCTGGTACTAGACGGCGAAAGCAATCATCGAGTCCGGAACCTCTCGATGCCGCGCGAAGAATAGAAGAATATCAGGAGGCACAACCTGATGGACAACCAGCACAACAGCATTTTGGAGGCTCGTTGGCTTCTTGCCGTACCGCTTTCGCTTGTCCTCACGGTGCTGTTGGCCGGCTTCGTCCTGGCCTGAATCGCATAGCCGTAGCGGCAAATCATCAGCGATATCTCCCGGATATTGCTGATGATCGGGTTTCGTACCCGATCGTCCCGCGCCCTCCGCCAGAGGCGCGGGCTTTCTTAAGCCCTGGAATGACGACTGGTGGCAACCTGCCAGCCGAACAGTAGATCCAGCGTGTTGGAACAAGAGTGCCGCGCAGCCGTTTGCATTCAGTGACAGCAGTTTTCCGATATGGGCAGCTCAAGGAGAGCCGTTATGAACAGCATTATCTGGATCGTCGGAGCCGTGGTTATCGTACTAGCGATACTTAGCTTTTTTGGCTTGCGTTAGACCCTCGATTTGACGAAATCTCCGGCAGGAGCGTGGCGCGCCGGGCGACGCCGATCGGTGAGTCTCCGCGGATGGAACCGCAACCCCAACCCTAGGCACCCGGGGCGTGCCGCGTGGTCCATGTAGGCCGTTCCACCGTCTTCATGGTCGGAGCGAGTGACGTGACATCACCCACAACTTCGATATCGACCGGCGCCCGTCACACTGGAGGGCGTCAGCGAGCGACGCCCGATTTGCACAGCAATAATCTCTGGAAGGAACGGATGCCCGTATCGTCCGTTTATCCTCCGACACGCACACGGTTTTAGCCTGTGTTGCGTTTGGCAGCTTGAAAAGGAGAAGAAAATGGCTGACGGCCCAACTGTTGTTAATACAGGCGGTGGTGGAGGCGGAGGCACCACAGCCATCGCGATTGTTGTGGCGCTCATTGCGATAGCCGTACTGCTGGTTGTTACGGGTGTCATCGACATCCATGGCGGTCGCGGAGGTGACATCAATGTCAAGATCGACGCGCCTGCGGCATCAGCCCCGGCGGCACCGGCCCCAGCTGCTCCGGCGCCGGCCGAATCTGCGCCGGCCCCGGCCGAACCTGCTCCGGCTGCACCGGCTCCGGCCCCGGCTGCACCAGCACCGGCAAATTGATTCCGTTCTAACTGCTATTAGAGCAGAAGCGCGGCCCACCGGCGTCAAGCTGGTGGGCTTTCTTCTGCAACATACGATGAGGGATTGATCCAGATATCAGCAAGATCGCGGGTATGGAACAAACGCCTCGCTGAGGTGTTGATGGATGGATCGAACCTCCCAAGCGTTCGGTCACTAAAGAGCCCGCTTCCAATCCCCCTGGAATGCGGGTTTTTTGCGCCATCTCGGGCGCTCCAGAATCTAGCGACAGGCCTGCCGCCCCGAGATGGTCTCGATCCTGATCTGATAGAACAGATGGCTGCCGGTACCGGCCTGCGCCTCGCCAGGCTTGAGCGCGCCGGGCTCCCACCAATTGGCGTGCTTCTGCAGCAGCGACCAGGCAAATTGCCGGTCATGGTCCGATGTGGGAACCTGCTGGTCCCTGGCGGGAATCGTGCTGTCGAGAGCCGGCGCCTTGGGCAGGTCTTCGAACAGGCCCTCGACGACGACGCTCTTCCAGCCGTGGACGCCGCCGACATCATCGACTTGCAGGCAAATATGGGGGTTCTCGCGCATCCATTCGACCTTCTTGCCGGGCAGCGAGAAGCTGAAGATGAAGTTGTCGCCGAAGGCAAAATGGATCGGCACCACGTAGGGCCGGTTGTCCCTGACGCAGGCCAGGCGGCCAAGCCTGGCCGACTTCAACAGGGAAATGCATTCGGGCCGCGTCATCTCTGAGATGTTCATCGCCATTGTTCTCTCCGTTGAGGTTCTTCGAAGTCAAGCACCACGATCGATGCGCCGGATGGCGCGTATCGCCTCCCCTTCGGCCACTCCGATCAGGGCATCGATGGCCTGGATGGCCTCGATCTGGCCGCGCGCCGCCACCGTCCTGCGCAAGGCGTGCAGGTCGTCGCGAATTTCGCAGAGCGTGGCTCGGATCGTGAGGGGCATGGGCCGCCTTCCTGCGACACAACAGCCAGGGACGGTGATCGGTTCCGTTGCATCGCCGGGCTTCACGGCCCCGATAGCACTAACCTTCTGTTGGAGTAAAATTTTTTTCCACATTGCTTTCTCTGGCAATATTATTCTCCCGTTGCGGAAATCCACGGAACCTTCGCCCAAACTGTCCGTTCTGCTTTCGATCGCTGCTTGGACGATCTCAAAAGCAATCAGGAGAAATGATCATGAACATCAAGATGCTCTGCATGGGCGCGATGGCGCTTGCGATGACCACTGGTGCGGCGCTTTCGGCCGGCGGCAACACCTCGGCGCTCGACGATCCGGCGAAAATGTCGCCGTTCTTCACCGATGCCGGCATGAAGACCATGAAGACGGAAGCTGAATTCAAGACCGCCTGGATGGCCATGAAGGAAGAAGACCGCGCCGGGATGACCAAGGAATGCGGCGACGAGGCCATCGCCAAGGCGCACGACAATTTCTGCAAGATGACCAAGCAGCTCGGCGGCGCCAACTGACCGTCGGCCTCTACAGACAGAAAAATGGCAGGCCCTCGGGCCTGCCATTTTTTTGTCTCTGCGACACAAATGCGTATCAACATCATGCGTTGAGCAGGTCGGAGAGCGCCGTCGCGGCACTCTCGATCACCCGGCAGAGACAGGCCTAGCGGTTGGCTGCCTTGATTAGCAGGCACAATGCATGCAGATCGCTATCGTAGCTGCTCGAGTTCAGGACATCGACGCAGCGGAGCTTCATTTTCGCAAGCTGGCTGTTCGACATGCCGGCAACGACACTTGGCAGGGCCGGATTGTTCGGGTCGGCGGGGCTGGCCGGATTGGCCGGGTTGGTGCCAATGCCGACGCCGACGCCCGCAGCAACGCCGTTGCCGATACCAACACCGGCACCGACACCAACGCCACCCGTTCCCCCGACAGTCGCGCCGAGGCCGGCATTGATGCCACCCGCGCCACCGACGGATGCGCCCGCGCCTGCATTGACGCCGCTGCCACCGCCAATGGAAGCACCGGCACCGGCGTTAATGCCACTGCTACCGCCAACGGATGCGCCGGCACCGGCGTTGACGCCGCCACTGCCGCCGACAGATGCGCCAACGCCGACGCCGATTCCTTGCGCACCTGCCGGCATGCCGAGGCCGGCCAGAATGGCACCGGCCGCCAGTGTCCTGGCAATGCTGTTCACGATGTTCATGACGCTCTCCTTGGGTTTGCCTGAAGCAAGCCGGATTTCCGGGATGCATGGAGACCAACAAGGATTGCTAGATTTAGTTGCAGCTAATTAAGATGCGGCTACTGTCTTGGTTACGGACTTGCCATTCGATTGATAAAAGTTAGAGACGAACTGGCGTGAAATCCTGCCGACGCAAAGGCGCGACGGCCCAACCTACTTCGGCTGTTTCAATATCCGCGCCTCACGCAACAAGGAGGATATGTCGGTACCGACCATGGCTATGAGGTCACGTGCCTCATCAAAGGTAATGCCGGTTTCCACTGTCAGGATGAGCGCCAATCGCTTTTCCTTCGCCTGGCGGATACTGTTTTGTCTGTCCTCAGCCATCGCACTCCCTTTGGTATCTACAACCAAGAGTGGAAGGCGAAGGTTCCGTCAGTCGATCGCAATATCGCTGAGCGACGTCTGGACGAAGCGCAACGGCGCTTCGAGCGTCCAGACAACGCCTTTCTTGTAAAACTCCAGCTGTCCCGTGCCGCTGAGCGCCTGCGGCGCGACGCGCTTGAGAACAACCGATCCAAAGCCGCGACGCGTGATCTCGTCCAGCTGCGGCCCGCCGAGCTCGCGCCAGACCAGCCGGAAGGTGTCGGCGCCATCGGCGGCGGTCTTTACATCCCATTCAACCTCTACCTGTCCGCCATGACGCGACAGTGCGCCGTGCTTTGCTGAATTGGTGGCGAGTTCGTGGAAGGCAATGCCGAGATACTGCACGGCGTTCGGCTGCAGCATGATCACCGGTCCGGCCAGAGACAAACGGGCCTGCGCGGCGAAAGGCTTGATCTGCGCCTCGACCAGCTCGCTGACCGTTGCGCCGCGCCATTCGGCGTTGACGAGCAGATCGTGGGACTGTGAAAGCGCCATGATGCGCTCCCGCACCTGTCCGAGGAAAGCCTCCGGCGTGCTCATCGATTTGCTGGTTTCGCGGATCATCGAGATGATGACCGAATATTGGTTTTTCACCCGATGGTTGACCTCGCGCATCAGCAGGCGGATGCGCCGTTCGCTCTCCTTGTGCGAACTGATATCGCGCGCGATCTTGGAGGCGCCAATGACCCGGCCGATGCCGTCGCGGATCGGCGAAACGGTCAGCGAAACCGGAATCAGCCTGCCGTCCTTGCGCTGGCGGATTGTTTCATAAGATGGCACGCGCTCGCCTGCGCGTATGCGGCTGATGATCAGGGCTTCCTCGTCGATACGGTCAGCGGGAATGAGCATCGTCACCGGCCGGCCGATCGCCTCCGCAGGCGTGTAGCCGAACAGGCGTTCGGCCGCGTCGTTCCAGCTGGTGATAATGCTGTTCAGGTCCTTCGAGATGATGGCGTCCGCCGTCGATTCGATAATCGCGGCGAGCCGAATGCGGGCCTCGTCGGCCTGTGTCTGGCTGCGCAAATCAAGCAAAGTATTGATGGCGCCGATAACGCGGCCCGCTTCATCGCGAAGCAAAACCGGATGGGCCCTGAAGGGGATGAGCTCGCCGTTCGGCCGCTCAGCGATCGCCTGGCCCCAGCGGACATCGCGCTCTTCCAGCAAGGCAACCGCCATCGGACATTCGTCATGCGCCATTGTCCGTCCATCGAGATGACGCAGCTTCCAGGAACCGCACCACTGGTCCTCGCCAATGACGGGTCGATGCCCCCAAAGTTCGGCCGCGGCTTCATTGAAGAAGGTTATGTGGCCTTGTCTGTCCGTGGTGTAGACGGCGACGGGCATCGCCTGCAGCAAATCGACCGAGGGCACCGCTGGGATCCCGAAGCCCGCCTGTTGGATAATGTTCACCTATTCCCCGCCCGTTCGTTTCTAACGGATTGCTACGACTGTTAAATGCACGTGAGGGGTTTCGGTTCCCGCCGGCCCCCTAGCGAGCGGCGGGTCACTAAATCGCTGCGAGCGATGCTAGATGCGCCCGAGAACGACCAGAATGATAACGATCAGCAGCACCAGGCCGAGGCCACCGCCGCCATAATAGCCGGTGCCGTAGAAGGGCCCGCCGCCAAAGCCGCTGAAGCCGCCCAGCAGCGCAATGACCAGAATGATGATGAGAATTGTGCCGAGACCCATGGTGTTTTCCTCTGCCAGTTGGCGCTGTCGCGCTGTTTGCAACGTTCCTCCGCCTGTTGATCAGCATAGGAACTCGCAAAGGGCCTTCCTGTTCCACCTGACGACCACGGGCACGCCCTGGCCAGAAAAAGGCACAAAAAAACGCCCGCTGGCCGGGAGCCAGCGGGCGATAGGCCTTTCAGCCCCTTGACCACCTGGAGGGAACCAGCGGTCAGAGAAATAATGCGCGGGGCGGGATGAAGTTGCGTCAGCCAGACAAGGAATTTGCCAGACAGCATCTAGCGTAGAAAATTCGGAGTCAAAAAGCGATCGACACTTTTGCGGATTTCTTCCTTGCTTCGGCGGCCAAGGGAATTTCCGCGTCCCTTGACCAGCCCGCGGAATCAGAGCCGCGACGAGCGTCAGCGCCCGATCGTTTCAATATCGCGGTTGCCGCATCCTCCTGCGCCTGCCCGACCCTTGCCATGACCATGGTTCCACCGCCCCTGACATGCTCGGCATAGACATAGGCATCGGCCTCATCGATGCCCGCATCGGCAAAGGCCTCCAGCACGCCGCCGGCCATACCGCCTGCCGCGGCGCCCGTCAGGGTCGATACCAGCCACCCGGCGCTGACAACAGGCCCAAGACCCGGAACTGTGATCGCGCCGATGCCGGCCAGAAAACCGCCGATGCCACCGACCGCGGCTCCGATGCTGACCCCCGTGGCGGCCGGGCTGCGCTGCGAACCGTCCGGGGCTATGATGCTGATCTCATCTGGCGAGATGCCGGCACCCTCAAGCTCGCGAACCGCGACTTCGGCGTCGCCATAAGTGTCGTACAGTCCAGCTATCGTTTTCATGTCGATTTCTCCCGGAGTGCGCAAGATCGGCGCAGATCCGTGGACTCAAGCAAAATGCGGGCGAATTGTTCCATGAGGACTATGAGAGAGGAGCGAACGGGAGCCATCCCGTGGCTGCGCCAGCGGCTTGAGGAACCAATCCGACACTGCATCGTTTGCTGCAGCGTACTTCATGTTTTTTCAAAATGGCCAACGGAGTGAGGGACATGGCTTCATCGGTTCTCATCAGCATCCTGATCACCTTTCTGGTGATCATCCTTGTGCTCTATCTCGTTCAGCGCCTGCCGCTCGACGGCCGCACGAGACAGATCGCCCAGATCGTCGTCATCATCATCGGCATTATCTCGATGCTGAAATACCTGGCTGTCTTCTAGGAACCGAGCGGGGCTGCGAGCGTTTCCTCCTTACATCACCTTACATCACAAGGAGAAACCAATGGCCGACACCCAAGCAGGCGCCGCGAAGGCGTCCGACGATATGCAGGATGCGATGAAGAAGCAGATCGCCGAGCTTCGCCGCGAAATCACCAAGATCAATCGCACGCTGTCCGAGCAGGCCGAAGAGGCTGCCGAGACCGCGCAAGGCTGGTATGAAAGTGCGGCCGACAAAGCCTCGCGCGCAACCCAGCAATTGCGCAGCCAGGCGCAGACGGTGTCGGATACGGTCCAGCAAAATCCCGGCACAATATCGTCGGCGATGGCACTTGGCGGCATGCTGGGTGTTCTCCTCGGCATCGCCATCGCCAAGAGTTCGGAGCCCGAGCGCCGCTGGTTCTAGGCGTGATTGAAGGGCGCCGATGGCGGTTCCGGCTATGGACTTCGACCGCGGATCGGCGTCCATAGCGAATTGACCGACAAACCTGCAATCTATCAGGGAGAGAGCTTCCATGACCGACGACAAATCAAAGACCAAAGCGGACCGAAGACTGGTATCCGGCGAGGAACCCTACGAGGTTGCTGCCTTTGCTAAAAAGTATGGCATTCCGCCGAGCGAGGCCAAGACAATCATCAAGCGCTACGGGCCGTCGAGGCGGAAACTCGACGCCTATATGGCGACGAGGACCTAGCCGGCCCTCTATGCGTCTCGAACACTGCAGGTGATTGTCATGCCATTTCGATCGATCGCGTTGACAGCCGGAGCGATCCTGCTTGCTGCAACGACCACGGTCTGCGCCCGGCCGGATACGCGCAAGATGACCTGCGAACAGACGCAAACCCTGATCCAGAGCCATCGCTCGGCGGTGCTGACCACCGGGCCGAACACCTATGATCGCTATGTCCGCCAGTTCGGTAATGAATGCGACTGGCCGGAGGTGCCGATCGCCGCCGCCGTCCCGACACGCGACGGTCAATGCCGGGTCTATCGATGCCAAGAGCCGGTCTTCGATTTCCCCAACTGACGGATCGCGGGTGCCGCCGGTTGTTGCATACTCGGCGGCCGACGCACTGAAATCGGCTGCCGGCGTGTCATCGACGCCTTTTGAGATCTTACGTGGAACCGTTGCGCCTCGAGCGAATTGATTCTGCGCGAGGCTGGCGTGACGCGGCGACATCTTGACCGCGTGGGCCAGGCCAGGAGGGAGCAGCTATGTCTAACGACATCCGCAGAAGTGGCAGCTGCCTTTGTGGCGGCGTGCAATTCGTGGTGACTGGAGATCCATTGCGGGCCGGCCTTTGCCATTGCAAGGACTGCCGTAAGACCAGCGGGTCAGCCTACTCGGCTTTCGCGGTCTGGCCGCTGGCGGCATTTGAAACGACCGGTATCGTCAACAGTTACGGCGGCAGGTGTTTTTGCCCGACTTGTGGCAGCCGCGTCAGCTCAGTCGGTGACGATGAGGTCGAAGTGATGGTCGGCAGCCTCGATCTGGCGCCGACCGAAGGACTGAAACCTAGCTATGAGCTGTGGATCGGGCGCCGCGAGCACTGGCTGCAGCCCTTACCCGAGGCCCAGCAGTTCGAGCACGACCGCGTCGACGGCGATCAGACGGACGCGCGAGATTCCACCGCGGACAGCGAGACGTCTTCCAGCAGTGAGCCGTTGCGCAAATCGGCCTAGGGAAAGCGAAATCTATTGAACGCATGGCCTTGAAACGCAAAAGCCCGCCGCACCTTTCGGCACGGCGGGCTTCCCGATCTGTGGACCATCTCGACTACGAGCACTTCGATACGCAAACCGCGACAATCGCAGACAGCTTTTCGCGCCTGATCAATTTCGCTTTTTCGTATGTTTTCTTCATGGTTACCCCCTTTTCCTCAAGGATCGAAACGCCTTGGAGGACTATCGGTGTCAAAGCTTATCTCAAAAGGTAAACAAAGCCGCCCGTTTCCGAGGCAGTCGCCATGATCAGGTGGAGCCCTGACGCCGTGCGTTTGCTGTGCCGGTCGTTCAGATGCGGACTTCGGCTGAAAGGCCGGCCAAGGTTTCCCGCACGCGGTCTTCGCTGACGCCGAGTGTGTCCGTGATCCAACTGGGTGTCGACAGCGGTGGCTCAAGAAAGCGGACGTGGCTGTTTACCGGCCCATGCACATAGGGACGGTTCATTCCGTAGATAAGCGCGCACGGGACATTCAGGGCGGCGGCCGCGTGCGAGATGCCGCCGTCGACGCCAAGGAACATGGTCGAGGCAGCGATTTGGCACATTGCTTCGGCAATCGACGGGGTCGCGGTGAAATCGACCGCCTCGGGAATGGCTGTACGGATCTGCGCGGCGCCGGCGCGCTCTCGCGATCCACCGACGATCCAGATCGCCCAACCGCGATCATGATAATCCTTGGCGATCGAGATGAATCGCTCGACAGGCCATGACCGAAAATTGTCAACATCGGCAGTGTAGAGCGAGAGCGCCGGCCGGTCGGCATCGATTTTCTGGCGCTTGCACCAATCATCCAGTTCTGCTGGGTCGACCACAAGCCGCGGTGCCGGCCATAGCGTGTCTGCAGCCGGCTTTTCGCCAAGCGAGGCAATCGAGCAGACCTCTTCAAAGATCCGCGTCTTGCGCGGGCCGAAGGCCCACAAATGCGGGAGCCAATCGACCGGGAAACGATTCAGCAGCCCGAACTGCCACTCCTGCGGATAGCCGATGCGTTCGGGTATGCCGGCCATCAACGTCATCAGCGCCGCCTTGGTGGTGCTGGTCATCAGATAGGCCGTGCGGTAATTCTCCTTGCGCAGCTCGCTGACCAATCGGCGGCGCTCCCCAATGCCTAGTCGCAGGTGACGCTTGTCGAGTGCCCAGCCTTTCCTGACATGAGGCATAAGGCCTGCCAGAGGCAGCGCCACGGACGACGTGATCACATCGATAGGGCGGTCCGGAAATCTTTGGGCAATGATCTGAATGGCAGAATGGCAACGGACGAAGTCGCCAACCGCCGAAAAGCCGACCAGAAGAATTGGATCGCTGGTTGTCAAGGAAGCGCTTCGCCATCGAGGATTAGGGCGTAGAGGTCCAGATAACCCCGTGCCGTCTTTTGAATTGGAAACCTCGTAGCAGCAGATTCGCGGCATTGTCGAGGCACAAGCTCCCTGACGGCCTTAAGTGCGGTCGCGAATTCTTCATCGGTCTCAAAGACGCGCCCGCTATCGGGATCGATTGTCTCGGGCAACGCCCCCCGAGGCGTCGCTGAGATGCCACAAGGCAGAAAGGCGCCTGGGCGGGGGTTACGGAATCGTTAATCAGCAGCTGCTACTATGCCCAATGACCAAGAATCTCGGAAACGCATCCAGGAACACCCCCACAGCTGCCAAGGGCTTTGCCCTGGGTTGGCTGGCGCCCGCTCTGTTTCCGCTGGCGGTTGTCGCGCTTGGATATTTGATCGGCAAGCAATTCTTCGGCTTCTAGAGCGTACGTCCGTCAGGGCGCGAGAAAGAGCCAGCCAGTCACCGGGGGACGCGGGCTGGTCTGAATGCGAGCCTCGATCAAACGCAAAAACCGCCGCACCTTTCGGCGCGACGGTTTCCAATCCAGGCCGAGGCCGCTTTATGGCTGCGTCATGAAACGGCCTTTTCGCGAACCGGAAGCTTCCAGCCCGGCCTGACAAAGTGGCAGGTGTAGCCGTTGGGGTACTTCTCCAGATAGTCCTGATGCTCGGGCTCGGCCTCCCAGAAGGCGCCAGCCGGAGCAAGCTCGGTGACGACCTTGCCCGGCCAGAGGCCAGAGGCATTCACATCGGCGATGGTGTCTTCGGCAATCCGCTTCTGTTCGTCGCTGGTATAGAAGATCGCCGAGCGATAACTCATCCCGACATCGTTGCCCTGGCGGTTGCGCGTCGTCGGATCATGGATCTGGAAGAAGGATTCAAGCAGCGTGCGAAAGCTGATCCTGGCAGGATCGAAGTTGATCTCGATGGCTTCGGCATGGGTACCGTGGTTGCGGTAGGTGGCATTGGGCACGTCGCCGCCGCTATAGCCGACGCGGGTCGAGATGACGCCTGGGTAGCGCCGTATCAAATCCTGCATGCCCCAGAAGCAGCCGCCGGCAAGGACTGCGCGTTCGGTGGAAGTCGCCATATCACATCTCCTTCGGATTTCTCCTAAGGTAGGCATTGTTGCTGCTTTCGACCAGTTGCCGGAGGCGATACGTCACTCTTTTTCGATCGATCTGAACCGCCGCACGATCATCTCGAACAGGATATCCGCAATCCACATCGCCGAGACGCCGATCAGGAAGGCGGCGGCGAGCGTGGTGGTGTCGTCGGCCGGATTGGGGATCGGCAGGCCCGTCGCCTTGAAATAGGACACGGCAGGCAGCGTCAGATAGGCGGCAGCCAGCGCGCCGCAGATCGGCGAGGCCACCATTTCGCGCAGCTTGTAGTGATGGCGCGACAATGCCCGCAGCACGCCGCCGGCGAGCCCCGCGACGACGACGGGTCCCTTGATGCCGAGCAGGTCGAAGAAATCGTGCATCATGGCCTCCACCCGCAAAGTCGTTCACCCTTGCGATTGTGCGCCAGCAGCGCCCTCGCCTCGGCGTCCGACAGCGCGTCGACTGCCTTGGCCGACAAGCGAAGCGGCGACGAGACCGCGCAAAAGCTGCCCTTGGCGGTCGTACAGCCAGCCAGCGCAACGACAAGGGCTGCGACAAGCGCGAGGCTCAATCCTTTGCCCATGATTTCAACTCCTTTCGGGCCGCGTCGGCGGGCAGTGCGCCGATATCGTTCTGGATCTGGTTGGCAATGTCGCGCGCTGCCGTTTCGGTGGCGGCCTGCCGGGTGCGCTCGACGCTGGCGCCGGCGAGCCGCTGGTGAAAGCCCCAGCCAAGCGCGGCAATGATTGACGCCAGCATGCCGAGGAGCGCCGGGTTGCCGACGAGAAACGACAGGAGCGCGGTCATTGCCAGCACCACACGAGCGCAACGCCGATCGCGGCTGCAAGAAGGAGCGCGCCAACCGCCCAGGGCAGCGCCTGGCGGATGATTTCGGTGACAATCTCGAGCATCGCGGCGTCTCCTGTCACTTCGGCCAGTGGAATTTGTGGGCAAGCAGATACCAGCCCTCCGTGGCGGCGCTGATCGCCAGACCAACGCCAGTTTCCAGAGCCATCTGAACGTCGGGATCGCCGGACAGCACCGCGGCATCGCCGGCGCCGAGCAGGCCGCGCGCGACGAGGACACCGGCGCCGTAGCGCAGCGCAATGCGGATGAGGACAGCGGTCATTTCGGGTTCCTTCCGAAAATGGATTTGAGGATTTGAAACAACACGCGCCAGAACGGATTGGGCTCGGCCGGAGCGGCGGCAGGCGGCGACGCAGCACCAGGTCGCCCAGATGGTTCAGCCTGCGGTCGGGTCGGCTGCGGAGCCGCCGGAGCCGGCTGAACGAAACCCGCCGACATCGACAGCGCCCGCGACCTCACCGAGCCGACCCGATCGCTCCAGCCCTTGCCAAAAATTGGCCAGGTCGGCAGCCGCTTCAGGAAGGCCAGGCGGGCGTCGCAGAGATCGTCGATGATCGTCCCCGCAGGCCTGGCGCGGACTGCCTGCAGCGTGGCCGGGCCAATCCTGGCATCCTGCGCTGTGCCGACGGCGGCCTGAAGGTATTTCGTCGCCCTGCCCGGCCCACTGTTGACGGCAAAGTCGAACACGGCATAGTCGACCCCGTCTGGAAGCTCAGCGCCGGCAACGGCGTCCCAATAGAAGCGGCGATAGACGGTTGCCAGCTGCTCGTCGGTGATCTCTCGCAGTTCGGCCTTGGTCGCGTCGGGCTTCACGAAGCGGCGGAAATTGGCGAGGGTGACGCCCTTCATGGTGGCGCCGCCGGGATCGGCCGGATTGTCGGACCAACCGCCTTCGGATTTGAGGACGAGCGCAAGCGCCCGCGCAAAATTGCGGTCCATAGTGTTTTCCTTTCGGACGGGATTTGAATGCAGATCGGCGCGCGCTCGCCGGCTTGGTCAGTTTCTCGGTCGAAGAGACAGCCTGCGATCAAATCGTCTGCAGCGCCGCGGCGGGTCGAACGCATGCCTTTCCGCGGTCTGTCGGACAGGCAACTAGTGTTTTAGAAAAAACTTAATTACCTTCCATTAAACTCTGAAATGCGAGCGGGGGCTCGCTGGTCGATTGGAGCAATGGCGTTGCCGGACAACGCCTGGGGTTTGGGCAAGATGGGTTCGTCGTTTTCAGAAATCGTCGAGTGCCAGTGCTGCGGCGGCACCGGCAAGACTTTCGAATGTCCGAGATGGCGCAGTTCGAACGGGAACTGCTGCCCTGCCGGGACGCATCGCGACAGGTGTCCGGGCACGACAGTTCACTGTGAGGAATGCGCAGGGACGGGTGGGATGGAGCCGGCGGAACGGGAGCTGAGAGCTCCGGCAGCAAACCGATAGATGCAGCGATCCATACGAACGATGTGATCGAATGCCAGATCGCCGCGCCGATGGCCGCAACGAACGGTGCCCCCTTTACAGTTGGTAGGTCTACAGCCTTGGCTGAGACCTCCCGTCGTTTGCATGTCCGGGCGCGACGTCATGGGTGAATGGCCACCCTTTCCGCGCCCTCGCAGTCGCCTCTGGCACCTCAATGGCGCCGTTGGGTGGCTCAGCAGCATCGAAACCGCCGAGATAGACCCGCTGGCATCAACGAAAGATTTTGTCATCGCCTACCTCATCGACTAGATAGCTGGTTCCAACACTTGGCTGCTTCACAGAATGAATGACGTTTTCGGTTACATTGCCTATGGGGACAACGAGCTTTACCACCGCGGCGCGCTGCTCAGTGCGCTGAAGCTTTTGTATCTTAGCCCGGGCGCGAAGATCATCGTCGCGACAGATCGACCTAAAATATTCGCGAGCTATCCGGTTGAGACGCTGCCGCTGGCAGTTGCTCAGATGGAACGTTGGTCTTTCGGTGGCCGCTACCATTTCGGTATCAAAGCCGGGGCGATGATAGAATTGCTAAAGAAAGCCGACCGGCTGCTCTTCATGGATTCCGACCACTATCCGATAAAAGACCTCTCCTTCGGCTTCGACGCCATTTCGCCCAAGCACTCAATCATGCGTCGACGGGAGAGACCTCACGCTTGGACGCCAAAACTGGAAGGAAAAGGCATCCGGATTGGCGACTACGTTATCTCCGGTCGCGAACCTATGTGGCAAAGCGGCATCCTCGGCGTGCACCGCGATAATCTCTCCGCCCTTCTTGATGCCTTTCCACCAATGCTTGCTGTTCATGAGATATCAAAGATAGATGCTGCGGAGCAGTTCTGTGCCGGCATTGCCTTGTCATTAGGCGACCGCACGATCAGCCCGCACAGCTTGCCGCTCTGGCACTACAATACTCGAGGCAAGAAGGCGTTTGCCGGGCCGCGCGTTCATGCGTTCTTCAGTGCATACAGCTCCGCGCCGATTGCTGAGCAGATCGCAAGAGCTGCTCGATATCGGCTCTGGCGAGCGCCTTGGGACTTGTGGCACCAGCGACGTAGGTGGTCACTTTGAATGTCTAGGTTTTCCAGCTGGCTACGCGAAAAGACCCCAGTGCGGCTCCTCCACCAACTGCCACCGGGCGTGACCGTCGGCCGTCATACGTACGGACTCACTCGCGAGAAGGTATTTTTCGTATCCGAGAGCGCACCGCTGAACGTTGGGGCATTTTGCTCTATCGCCAGAGGCGTCTCTTTTATGTGTTCAGAAGGCAGTCATCTTCTCGAATCTGCGACTACTTTCCCGATTTATAGTCGCTTGATGGACACCGCCGATCCGGTTGAAAATGGCGGCAGGCCATGCGGCATAACGATAGCAAACGATGTCTGGATCGGCCAGAATGCGATGATCATGCCTGGTGTAAGTGTTGGTGACGGCGCCGTCATCGGCGCATGCGCAGTGGTAACGCGCGACGTGCCGCCTTATGCGATCGTGGGTGGCGTACCGGCCAAGTTTATTCGGACTCGTTTTTCACAAGACATTGTAGCAAAGATGCTAGCGATCCAGTGGTGGCTATGGGATGATGAAAAGATAAAGCATCAGGCTCCACTATTGACCGGTTCAATCGAAACATTCATTGAACGCCATTTTCGGTAGATTTCGCAAATGCGCGTATGTTTCTTCCTAGCCGCTGACGGCAACTACTTTCCTTACGCCTGTCTTGCAGCGCGGCGGATCGTGGATATGTCGACGCCGATTCCCGGCTTCATTCTGCATACTGGAGTAAGTAAAGACGATATGGAAGTGGGGCGCCGCCTGCTTGGCGGTCGAGTCGAATTCGTCGACGCTGCCGATTTTATGAAGGAAAAAGGTTTTCGCTTTGGCGCCTACAGCATCGCTGCATATGTACGGCTTTTTGCCGATTTGCTGCCCGCATTCGATGATTATGATCGCATCGCCTATTGCGATTGCGATGTGTTGTTCAACCGGGACATCAATGACCTGGCTTGTCAGGAACTGAAGGCGCCCCTGCTGGCGGCCCATGATGACTATATGTACTTGCGGCCAAGCTATCGGGAGGAACTATCAATGGAGTTGGGCGCTCCATATTTCAACAGCGGTGTGATCGTATTGAACATGCCGTTAGTCCGCGAGCAGCGGCTTTTGGAGCGCACAAGGCAAGTAGCCATCGCAGGCAAAATGAACGACCAGAACGCGCTAAATGTTGCCTTCGAAGGCAAATGGCAGACGATGCATCCAAACTGGAATCTCATGTCGATTACTAGGCACTGCCGTTTCGCGGACGTTTATGCTCGACATTTCGCTGGCGGCAAGCCTTGGGGCAACCAACTCGGCGTCGAACTCCAGGCTCTAAGGGTCTGGCTCGACTTGGCCAAGGACACGCCGTGGGGCGGTCCATTCCGGCAGCAAGTTCCGTTTGAACGAGGGAAGATGAGGGGGCTCGCCCAGCGTTTCGACCGACTGGTTGGCCTTTTGCCGAGCAAGGATCGATACCGGCGTCGCGCTCGATATGACGGCAAAAAGATGCACGAGATCTATGCCAAACAAGCGGACGCTCTTATGCTAGCCGTGTCTTTTCCGGAAATACTTGGCGGCTTCGGCTGAGCGCATTCAGCTGCTAGACCTGATACCGCCTTGAACAACGCGCTGATCTGCTCAAAACCGCCGACGTAACGACCGGTAAAGTCAACGAAACATTCGGTCATGCCCAGGCCCTCACAAGAAATTTCCAATTGCCAATAGTAATAGAGACACAACTACCAGTCGCCTTGTTTAAAACAGCAAAGACCGGCGACTGCGAACCAAAACGTATAACGAAGTTGGTTGCATCAGGCACGATAGATGCGCCGCGCGAAAGAGCAGAGTCATGCGAGAAATACAAAGTCGCCAATTCATCGCCGATTGAGTAGCCTAATTCTGCGGTAATACATTGAATAAACATGACATATAGTTTCGGCTTAACTCCTAGCCCGTGGGCAATGGTAAGAGTGCCTGCAGTGGTGATGGTCTGCGGTGCACTTTCAAAGGATAGGGTGAAGGGCAACGTCGACCATTGTGGGGCCGTCGCACCGGTATTCATCAGCAGCGCCTGCCCGGCCGTGCCCTTGGGGAGCCTGACTAGAGCTTTGGCACTTGACGCATAGAAGAGGTCGCCAGCGACCACCGATGCAGGGAACGGCACAAAGGTCTGTGCGGCAGCACCATCGCCGATGAGCAGGATATTGTCGTCGGTATCCCATTGGATATCGCCCTCCGCCGTAGGCGTGGGTGCTGCGCTCTGCTTCAGGGTAAGCGTAGGAGTTGTGATCGTGGGGCCGACCTTCGGTGCAAAGGTCGTGTCGACATATGCGGTAGTCGCCAGCTTCGTGCTGTTGTCGCCCGGCGCCTGGGTTGGCGCGGCCGGCGTCCCCGTGAACGTCGGGCTGGCCTTCGGCGCCAGGCTGGACACTGCGACACCGCTGTCCTTGGCAAGCTTGCCCGTGGTGCCGTTGAACGTCGCGATGTTGTCGGCGACCGCCGATGCCGGGCCGGCGATCAGGTCAGACGCCTTGATGCCGCTGTCCTTGCCCACCTTGCCCGTAGCGCCATTGAAGGTGACGATGTTGTCCATCACCGAAGAGGCCGGCCCGGTGAAGTCGCCCGCTCCCGTGCCGTCCGCTCCCTTGTCCCCTGCCCGGGCAAACATCAGCCAGATGCCGTCGGCCGTCGTCGGCAAGGTGCCGGAGCCGCTGACATAGGCCAGCGTCAGCTTGCGATAGGGGTCGCCCTCATAGCGGCGCCAGTTGAAGCACGACACCGGGAAGGAGCGAAAACCGCTCTCCCTGACGATCTCCTCTTCGTCCTCGATGACGTGATAGGAGGCAAACGCCGTGTCGAGATACTGGTAGCTGCCGCCGAGCCGGTACATCTTGCGCTCGTCGCGCGGCTTAATGCACTGGATCAGCGAAATCTTCGTCTCGCATTTGGCGGGGTCGTCGACCAGCACCTTGATCCGAGCCGGCAGTTTTTCGTAGCCGAGCAGCTGTGCCGCTTGCCGCGCCGTGCGCTCGTAGCGGCGATGAAACGTGTCGACCTGGCCCCAGCGGTTGCGCGAGAGATAGCCTTCGGCCACCGGGATCGAGGCATAGCGGATCAGCGTGCCGCCAAAGCCTTCCTCGGCGTAGAGATAGGCCGGGCCGTAGCGCACGACATTGCGCAGGCAGGCCTGGGTCGCCGGCACGAAATTCGAATTGGCGGAATAGCGCAGCGCAAACAGAAAATCGCGCAAGGCTTCCGCCCATTCCTTCTCCTCGTCAGTCTCCTCGTCGTTCATGGCCGCCGTCGACAGCCCGTGCCATTTCTCCGACTGCGGGATGATCAGGCTTTCCAGGCCGGCTGCCAGCCGGTTGGCGGCCGAGTTGATGGTGTTGGCGTAGACACGGGAGCCCCGCCGCTCCTGCCGCTCGGCCTGCGAGTCCGGACCGCCGCTGCGACGTCCGCTCCAGACATCGGGAGCGTCAGGGTCGCAGAATTCGGACACGGCCTCCCATACCGCCTCATACTGGCTGCGCTCGCTTTCGAGCTCGGCCTGGCGCGAAAGGATGTCACGGGCGCGGCTTGTCGAGCCTTCTGCAATGGCCATGGGAGGCTCCTGGATGTGAGTTGAGTGTGCGCCGCAAAACTTTCTTGTGCATTGCAGCAATCAGTGCGTAGATGGGCAGAGTAAAACTAGCGGGAACGGGATGACCGAAACGCGAGATTCAAAGGCGGAAACGGCCCACTTCGACGCCCTGCACGGTCTCAGGGGCATCGCTGCTGTTTTGGTGATGCTCGGCCACTTCACAGAATTCACGGGCCGGCGATTTGATCTGGCGCCGTCAGGATTCCTCGCCGTCGACCTGTTTTTTCTGTTGAGCGGCTTCGTGATCGCCCACGCCTATGACGACAAGCTCCACAAGGGGATGTCATTTTGGCAATTCGCGGAGACCCGTCTTCTCAGGCTCTACCCGCTGTACTTTGCCGCGATCGGCCTGGCCATGATCGGCGTCGGTGCAACCATCGTAACGCAGGGGCTGAGCGCGTATTCGCGGCTGGATTTGCTTGCAAGCTTTGGCTTTACCATTCTTTTTCTACCCACGCCGCCGTCGCTGTCGACGTTTCCCGAGCTGCTTTTTCCGCTTAATGGCCCGGCATGGTCGCTGTTTTACGAACTGGTCGCCAACGCCATTTTTGCCGCGATGGCCACAAGGCTGGCTGCGCGTTCGCTTGCCCTCATTGTCGGTGTTGCTTGCCTGGCCCTGGTGCTGATGGCCTGGAATGGTTTCGTCCTTGGGGGCGGCGCCCACTGGGACGACACGATCGCGGCTCCGGCCAGGATCGCGTTTTCGTTCTTTCTCGGGGTCTTTCTCAACCGGTATGCGACCGGGGATCGCCGGGGCGGCAATCTCACCATGCTGTTTCTCCTGGCGCTGTGCGGAGCGCTCATGATCTTCAGTCCCGCCGCACATCTCCAGTCATACAGTCTGGCGGTCATGGTCCTGATCTGGCCCTGGCTCGTTCTCGTGGCCTCCCGCTTGCGACTATCCGGGTTTTGGCGCTGGATTGCCCTCTTCTCCGGCAACATCTCTTACGCCATCTATGTTCTTCACACGCCGCTCATCCGCCTTTCGAACGCCGCGGTCGAATCTTTGACCGGGGTCTCATGGAACGAGCACGGCTTACCGTTCATCCTGGGAACATCAATTCTCATCATCGCGGTCTCGGCATTCGCCCACTACGTCTACGACACGAATATCCGGATCCTGCTGCGGCAATGGCTTTCACTTTGGCGCGCCCGAGAGGGCGTGACACAGTTCTAGCCGGATTTCAGTTCGTCGCCGTTTTGGCCCGATGGAAGTCATGACAGCGTAACTGCCGGTTGCCTATGCGATTGGCCGTCGGCACTACGACCGATCACGCGCTGCGCTTGACGCTCTTGAGCGCCGGTGCGGCCCGGCGAAGGCGCCGGACAGCCGATCTCCCGTGGGGGGAGATTGGCTACCCCCGCCGCTTCAGCAGCCTCGCGTGCTTTCGCCAATACCACCAGGCAAGCACCCGTTTGCGAAAGCTGCGCTTCATCGCGGTCATGGTCATACCCCCAAAAGCACGCGGCGCTGGCCGGTGAGGTCGCTCGGCGACAGATCGGTCTTGATCGTGCCGGCGGTGCCCTGACGCTGTTCGAGTTCAGCCCGCAACGCGGCTTCGCGCGCCTGCACGTCCTTGTCGGTGATGGTTGGCGTTGGCGGCAGCGGCTTCAGTTCCGGTGGTTTTTGAAACAGACACATGGTTCCAGCCTTCTCTTGTCCAGTCGTAGAGGAAAAAATCTTCGCCGTTGCGGCCATATCCAGGCAGCAGGCAGCGTTGCGTAGCACCCAGCCGGCCGAGCCAGCGCAGCGCCAATTCATTGGCGGCCAGCGCTCGCGCCTCGACCCGCCAGGCGCCCCGCGCCGCGACCTGAGGCCCAAGCACGCCGTGAAAAAATTCGGTAATGCCAGGCACGCAGCGCTTCATGCGGCGCGTGCCCCAGCTCCAGGCGATCCAGAGCCCGCCGCGCTGCTCGGCGGCACCAAAGCCGGCCTCCGGGTTGCCGTCGAGCTCGGCGACATAGGCAAAGCCCTGCAGCGCGGTGAGCGCCAGCAGCGCCGGCGACCAATGGTCGAGCTGGCAGTCGATCTCGGCCCGGTCCTCGGCGCGAAGATTGGCGGCGATGTAGGAGAGGTCGCGCAAGGTGGCGGGGATGATACGGACGGTCATGCAAGGGCCAGAGCCATAAGGGTGCGCATTGTCTTGGGACTTGAGGCCTGCGGCCTTGACCGACCCAATCGCCGGTGAGCTAACTTCGGACGTCGAACGCGCACGAACAGAAACATAATGCCGAGTGCCGGATTGTGCCGCGCGGGAGAGCTGAAGCCCGCAGTTTGCCGGGACCTTCCGGCGCGGTATATCGGCATAAAATATGCCAATCTCAGATCGATCCATTTGGGGGCAATGATGGCAAGTTTCCCGGAAATGTACGAGCGGTGGCTGGCAGGCCCTCTCTTCCAGCCGTGGGCCGAAATGACTCTCGAAGAGGTGGAGTTGTCTCCAGGCGATCGTGTCCTCGACATCGCTTGCGGAACAGGAATAGTGGCCCGCGTTGCAAGGGAGCGGCTCGGTGACGCCGGATACGTCGTCGGCGTCGACGTCAGTTCGGATATGCTTGCCGTTGCGCGCGCCGTGGCACCGGGCATCGACTGGCGCGAAGGCAACGCCAGCGCCCTGCCTCTCCATGACGCAGAGCAGTTCGACGTTGTCGTCTGCCAGCAGGGACTGCAGTTCTTTCCTGACAAGCACGCGGCGGCGGCGCAGATGCGGCGGGCGCTGGCGAAGGGAGGCAGGCTGGCGGTAGCCACTTGGCGATCCGACGATGAAATCCCGTTCTTTCGGGAGCTGCGCCGCGTGGCGGAGCGCCGCCTGGGCGCCATCGCGGATCCCCGGTACAGCTTTGGCGACGCGGCCGCGCTTGAGGCGCTGCTCCGGGACGCCGGCTTCCACGAAGTCCGGTTAACGACGATATCGCGCACAATACACTTCCAGGACGGCGCACCCTTCCTGCAATTGAACACGATGGCGCTCGTCGGCATGAGCGCTGTCGGCAGGGAAATGGGAGATCAGGAACGCAAGCGCGAGGTGGAGGCCATCGTGAGCGAAAGTGCGCCCGCGCTGCACCCCTACGCCGATGGATCGGGACTCGCTTTCGAGCTCAGCACCAATTTGGCGACAGCCGAAGGCTGACGTGTTCCATCGCTGTGCCGATATCGGCATTAATGGTCATGCGACTGGACGCGGGGCGGGCGAATGGACATTCGATCGACACTGACGGAGCTATGCGAAGCCTTCAACGCCCACGATCTCGATCGCATCATGGCGTTCTTTGCCGAGGACTGCGTCCTGGAGATGCCGCGGGGCAGCCAGCCCTGGGGCGCTCGTCTCAAGGGCAAACAGAACGTGCGAGACGCGCTGGCAACACGCTTTGAGGGCCTGCCCGATGTCCACTATGGCAATGGCGAGCATTTTGCCGACGAGGCTGCCAACACCGGCATGTCAAAATGGACCCTCACCGGCACCACCCGCGAGGGGGTGAAAAAGGAGGTACGAGGTTGCGACTTCTACACGTTTCGCGACGGCAAGGTGATCCGCAAGGATTCTTACTGGAAGATTGTGGAGTAGGCGTTGGCATTGGGGCGAGGCCGATTTGCACCACAACCTTGCCGAGATTTCCAGTACAACCGCCGCACCGCGTTCAAGGTGACCGACGCCTAACGCCATGACCACGCTACAGCATCCGGTCGGACCGCTTATCAGTGTCGGATACGGTGCTGAAAGACATCGTCCACTCTTCCCACCGGAATCATCTGCGCTAGAGACTGTAGGAAGCCTACATCAGCTGCATTCCACTTCGCAGCCTTATCGTAGACTAGATAGTGCGCGGGATCGTCATCTCTGCGACCAACGTCCATATGCGCCGCTGCTTTGGCGTTAATCGAACTAGGATGCGGATTCACATGATCGAACAGGATTCTACTGCTCTCGATACCGACCTGAAAATCAAAGTGATAGATACGATTGCTAGCGCCTGCAACCTCGACTTCCTTTGCGATGTTGCGGCGTCCGAACGTGACAACCAGTGACTCGTAAAGCCGCTCGATCAGCCTCACGCCAACCTCGTTGGTATATTTGTCTAGGGCGTAGCGTGCTGCAATCGAAGCGGTATTGGCTACCAATGAAACCAACGTTGGAACGTGAGCTACATCGATCGCTGGCGACGTGATCTGATTACCCTCAAGCCGTAAGCCGCTCTGCTTACAGAACGGGCCAAGCCAACGAGCAATATCGGGAACCTTTACGCCGTGGGCTTCCACGGTATGAGCCGTCGCGCCTCTGTCTGACACAACGCAAAGGTCTGTCCCGCCTGATATATAAACCGTGACGGATCCATTAGAGGGGAACAGACAGCCAGTCGCAACGGCGATCTCGTTGTCAACTAGAAACGTCTTGAAACAATTCTGGTCGACCAGAACTTTGAGCGCTTCAATCTTGCTCATAGCAATCTTCCGCGCGATGGACGGTCAACGAAGACGCCGTTGTGAAAGACGATGTTGACACTCTGACAAAACCAAAACAAGGCTGACTGGTACGACATAATAGCAGGTTCAAGTGGCCGGGCGTAGGAAAGTTCCTTGGGAAGCGTATTCGCTTCGCAAAAGCGGGCATTGTCCGGCCATGCATGGCAATGCGGCCCATAAATCCTGCTCTCAAACTCTGAAAAATCCCCGACGGGGTTATCATGAAATTTCTCAGGCGGATCAAAATCCAGCCTGGCAATGCATGGCGGCACGTTCAGCGTAATCGTAAAGCCGTTGTTGCCGCTCATCGGAAAGGACATAATGTCCAGCGACGCAGTAACGGGGATACCATCAATTGCGAGAAGGTATTTGAGGCGACACTCCTCGGTATGAGCGTCACAGGACCATCCACTAGTCCCCTCAATCGTCTTTGTAGCGGCAAGAAACTCTGCCACCGCTTCGGCAGCGTGTTTGTCTGCTTTGATATCCAGCCATTGGGCCATCGATTCCCCCGCCCCTGCGATTAACAGGCAAACAATGGGAGAATCAACAGCCTCGCAGTCCGGGCTCCGCCAAGTCGACCATCGCTCCCCCTCACCTGAAGGCCCCAAGCGGGTCGCTCTGCCCCGCCGACCGTTTGCGCCCTGCCCTGAACTCCGCGGGGTCAACCACCGCTTCCCGCAGCATCATCACGCCGTAGCGGGTCGCCGCCATCAGATCGTCGCGCAGTTTCACCACCTGGCCGTCCTTGCGGTGATAGAGGCGGAACTCCTCGAACCAGGGCAAAAGCGTCGAAAACACCTTGAAGCGGCCGGATTGCATGCGGTCGAGCATCTCCATCAGCCCGGCCTCGACCGAGACCGACCCATCCGGGAACTGCGCATGGCGGGTCAGCATGTTCAGCCCGTGCGCCGAGTACTGTTTGGCCAGCGCCACGCCGGCGCCTTCCAGCGTCTCGCGGCGGCCGTCGCGCGGCCATGCCCAGGGCAGCCATTCGCCCCATGGCTTCAGCGTCAGCGCCTGCATGGCCGGCGTCTGCTGCGCGGCCCGGGCCGCCTTGGCGACATAGACGACATCGGCCTCGGTATCCCAGGCAAGTTCGACCGCGGCCGAGGGATGGTCCCAGCCGAAATCCAGCGCCCCGATGCGCGGCCAGTAGCGCGGCAGCCGGAACGGCTCGCAGGCGATCAGCTCCTCGGCGATCGGAAAGATGCGACCGGAGCCGAGCACCGGAATGCCCTTTGCGCGCGCTTCGCGTTCATGCTCCGGGTAGGCGGCAACGATCGCGGCGCGCTCGTCCGGCGAATAATGCTCGGCATCGTCGATGGTCATGAAGGTGACATGGCGGGTCATGGCTCACCTTCCCGGATTGATTCAGGATGCCGCTGTAGTGCGTTGTTCGGACGTGGTTTTTTTTCGAAGGCAGGAACAATCGGCTGTTCTGCATCGCTGCACTCTTCGGTCGGTATCACGGCATGGATCCCGCCTCTGCATCGCTTCGCTCCTTGCTCCGCCCTGGGATGACGAAGGCGTACCGGAACGCTACGTTGCAACAGAAGACAGGGGCAATCGCCGTGATCGACCTCGCCGTCATCTACCGCGCCTACATTGACTGCCTGAACCGCCAGGACTGGCCTGATCTCGGGCAGTTCGTCGACGACGGCGCGGTCCACAATGGCCGGTGGCTCGGGCTGGCGGGCTATCGCGCCATGCTGGAAAGAGACTTCGACGACATCCCCGACCTCCAGTTCAACATACAGAAGCTGATTTCAGAGCCGCCCTATATCGCCAGCCGGCTGGCCTTCGACTGCAGGCCGAGGGGAATTTTCCTCGGCTTGCCCGTCAACGGCAAGCGCGTGTCCTTCACCGAGAATGTGATCTACGCATTCCGCGACGCCAAGATCGTCGAGGTTTGGTCGATCATCGACAAGGCGGCGATCGAGGCTCAGCTTTAGGGCGATTGGCGATTCCTCGCCCCCGCAAAGCGGGGGAGAGGTGGCTCGGCGAAGCCGAGACGGAGAGGGGGAATGGCGCAGAAATAGCCGGATGAGGATAGCACCAGCTTTGCCAAGGCTGGAACTCTACGAAGGCCCCTCTCCGGCCGCTTCGCGGCCACCTCTCCCCCGCTTTGCGGGGGCGAGGAACCCAAGTTCTGTTGCATCGCTTGCCCAGCTGCGTTGGTCATCCGGAGAGGCCAATGGTATTCTCAAGGAAATGCTAATAACATGGACGCTCGAACCAGCAGCGCCTGCCAAATGCATTGGGAATGCCATGCGAAGGTTCATTTTCGCGGCAGTGTGTATCGCAGTCACAGCATCGGCAAACGCCCATGACTGGTACCAGGACAAGATTGACCCGCAGACGGGATTAAAGTGTTGCGGCGGTTCAGATTGCCACCCCGTACCTCGGTCTTCGGTGCAGTCCAGGATCGACGGGGGCTACATTTACTTGCCGCAGAACTACAACATTTCGCGCAGCCGCACACAGGAATCCCCTGACGACCAATACCACATCTGCGAGGGCACCTACGTCGTAACCAATCAGCTCTATTTGCGTTGCTTTTTCGCACCCCGCGTCAAGGTCTCTCTAGGGCGTGATCAAACACGCATGTCTGCTTCCGACAACACAAGTCAAGAACTCTCATCAGGGAGGATACAATGACCAAGCGCGGACGCATCTGGGTGACAAGGGCTTGGTGGGTCCTTTGGCTTTTTGCATTGCCGGCCCATGCAAGCAACTTGGGTGATCTAGTCAGGAAGGGCGACGTCGCAGCGGTGACTTCCGCCTTGGACAAAGGCGCCGCTATTAACGAAATTGACGGTGTGACGGCGCTCTATATCGCCTGCGAAAAAGGAAATGTCGAACTAGCAAAACTTCTGATCGATCGTGGGGCGGACGTTAACCTGCCCGTCAGTTGGCAAAGAACGCCACTCTATGCCGCCAACAAGGGTGGGTACGCCGACATCGTGAAACTGTTGCTCGATAATGGGGCCAATCCAAATCAGCTGGCGAAAGCGCAGACCCCGCTGCACGTGGCTGCCGAGAGTGGCTGCCTTCAGTGCGTCATCTATCTTGTGGATGCTGGAGCAGAGGTCAATGCACTGACATCGAATGGAAGTCCGCCCATACATTTGGCCAAGCTCGCTGGTCACGACGACGTCGTGGCCTACTTGCACAGTCATGGCGCCGGACGACCGGCCCTTGCGCCGATTTCGCCACGGCTTGCATCGGCAAACGCTGAATCGGGCAAAGAGATTTTCGGCAGAACGTGCGGGGCTTGTCATCTTGTAGTGCTGGGGGTCAAGAATCCCAAGCCCAATCTGTGGGGGATCGTAGGACGGCGGAAGGCTTCGCAAAGCGATGTCGAGTATTCGGCAAGTCTAAAGGACGCAGGTGGCGATTGGACCTTTGAGGAACTCAATTTTTTTATCTCAAACCCCGCACTCACTTTGCCTGGAACCGATATGAGTTTCCCGGGTCTGCAGGACGAGAAGCAGCGAGCAGACCTCATCGCTTACCTCAGGACCTTGAGTGACACACCGTTGCCGCTTCCCTAGGATTGATTGCTGCTGTCTGCGGGTACTGTGAGGTGGCAGCGGTGGCAAGCTGCTCCCTTCTCCTCCTGAGGAGAAGGGAAGAGCGCTCACTTCCCCAGCCCCTCCACCTCCTGCGCCGACAAGAACAGCAGCACCACATCCGACATGCCAAGCAGCGGCGTGAAGGTAACGATGGTGATGCCGCCGGTGGCGTTGGTGCGGGTCAGGCCTTCGGAATAGATGTCGAGCGGCGGCTCCTCGTCGAACCAGACGCCGTGCAGCGTTTCGCCCTGCCACTTTTCGCGGCCCTTTTCAAAACTCTTGAACGACAGCACCGATTCATCGGCCTGGACATCGCCGCCGCCGCCATGGCGCACCACGACGCTGTCGAGCGCACCGGGCGCGCCGCGCCCCATGGTGGTGTGGACGATGGCGTCGCCGGGGATCATGCCGGTGCCCCACGCCGCCTGCTGCTGCGGCGGGCCGACCAGAATTCGCTGCGGGTTGTCGCGCGTGCCTTCGCCGGTGACGCCGGCCGCCCATAGCCGCACGGCGGTGTCGAAAACCTTGCCTTGCCACCACGCGGGATAGCGGCCGGTGAGGTGCATGGCCCATTCGGCGCCGCCGGCCCGGGTCTTGCCGAGCTGGTTGCCGGCCATGAACAGTCGCTCGCGGTTTTGCGCGCCGGCCGCGTGGAATTCGGCCTGGCGTAAATAGGGCTGGTAGGCGGCGAGCTGGTTAGTGCGACGCCGGCGATCCAGTTCGGCCAGCAGGCTCAGATATTCCTTCCGCGCCAGTGCCTGGCTTGGCGAGGAACGGCCTGAGGACAGCTTCGAGGCTACGGATGCGGCTGCGGATCTCGTCATCGCTCAGCGCGTCCAGATGGTTGATTTCGACATGCAGATCCTTCGGCAGCACCGACAGCACGATTTTCAGATACTGGTCGGGCTTGTCCGCACGCACCGCGGCGATGACGCCGGCGCCGTGGCTGCGAAAATCTGCGCGCACCGCCTCGACGAAGTCATCGCCCAACGTTTTCTTCGGCCGCTTGCGCCTGCCAGCGGTTTTCGGCGCGGGCTTGCGGGACGGGTTTTCAGCCATGCGGCGAACCCCCGGCGGGCTCTGCGGCCCGCCTCGCCGGCCTGGCCGCCCTGCCGTTGCGGGATTTCCGGCGTGCCGGCTTTGCCTTCTTGCGCACCGTCTTGGCCGCATCGGGTTTTACCGCGGCTTTGGCTGGCGTGGCGTCGCCCTGCCCGGACTTTGCCGCCGCTTCAGGTGGGGATTTCAGGTTCGTCCTGGCGATGCCGACCGCTCTGCCGTTGACGCCTTGCGACCCCGGAGCAAAACCGAAGCCGCCGACCGCATCGACCGGGCCGCCCTTGACCATGCCGATCAGCACACCCGGCGCGACCGTCTCGAAACGGCCGGCCCGCGCCTGCGGCGCACTTTCGAATTCGCCGATAGCGCTGACGACCTCGCGGCCGTCATCGTCGGTGATGATGGTGGCGTAGCGTGTGGGCATGGGTTTCTCGCAAGTGTCGCGTTCCTTCGCGCCCCCCTCTGGCCTGCCGGCCATCTCCCCCACAAGGAGGGAGATTGGCTGTCGCCACGGCTTTCGCCAATTGCCAACGTTGCGAGGCGCAGTGAGGCGCTGAAGTTGCCAATCTCCCCCCTCGTGGGGGAGATGTCCGGCAGGACAGAGGGGGGCGCTGTCCTGCCAGCGTGTCCGATCAGACTGAAAACAAAAAACCCGCCTCGGCGGCGGGTCGGTGGCGCAAATCAGCACCATGAACAAATATTAGCATAGCTGCCGTCACCCGGTCAAGGAAATAATTCCTAGGTCGACGAACCCCTTGCCGTGGCGATCACCGAAGTCGGCGCCACTGTGAACCCTCTGGCGAAACCGGCCAGAAAACAAAAACCCGCCTCGGCGGCGGGTCGGTGGCGCAAATCAGCACCATGTCCAAATAATAGCATAGATGCCGTCACCGGGCAATCGCGACACGGCATGGACTCCGTCGGAATCATAGTTGATAGCGCTACCATGGCGATAGTCAAGCCATATGCATATGTCCTAAAGTGCCATGCCACAGCGTAACCCTGCCTGATATTCTTGCCCTGGTGGGAACAGGGGAGCAACGCTATGTCTGGAGAAAGCATTCAGCGAAATATAGGTTTGACCGTCGACATCGTCGCGGCCTTTGTCAGCAACAATTCAGTGCCGGTGGAAGATTTGCCGGCGCTGATCGCCAGCGTCAATGCTGCCCTGGGCGGCTTGGAGCAGTCTGACGTTCCGGCGCAAGCCGCGCCTGAACCCGCCGTCAATCCGAAGCGGTCGGTCACGCCGAACTTCATCTTCTGCCTCGAAGACGGCAAGAAATTCAGGTCGCTGCGGCGCCACCTCGGCTCGCGCCACGGCATTACGCCGGAGGTCTATCGCGCCAAATGGGGGCTGCCGGCGGATTATCCGATGACGGCGCCCAACTACGCCGCCAAGCGGTCGGAACTGGCCAAGCAGTTCGGCCTCGGAGTCAGGTCGAACGAGGCACCAGCCGGAAAAGCCGCCGCCAAGCGGAGCCCCAAGGCGTAGCAGCGCGGCGCCATTGCGCCGCCCGTTTGCCTGTGGAGGACGACCATGGTGATTGGAGAGCCCGATGACGTTCGCGTCGAACGGATCGACCGCCGGTGGGCGGTGCTGGTGACCGAGCAGGGCAAGCTGACCCGGCACCCGTTCGACACCCAGGCCGAGGCCGAGGCGTTCGCCGACGAGCAGCGGACAAGGCTTGGCCTTCCCGCCAAGCCGCCGGTCGACGATCCCAGGACCCCGTAAACCTGTGGAAATGCCTCGATCCATGGACATATCGGCCGCTCAGGCAGTTGCGACCGGCTGGTCATTAGCCTGCGCTTATGGAATCATTTTGCCCGGGACTTGGGAGGGCAGGATGGACAAACCAGCCATGGCATCCATGTTCAGGATGCGGCATGCACCAGCAAAGGTATCGGGCGTTCGCAGCATAGGCACAGGCCAGGCCGATCCGGTCATCGCCACGAGGCCGCTGGGCGAGGCGATCCGCTTCGTCATCAACGCCCATCCCCATTACGACATCAGCGCGGTGGCGATCAGCTGCGGCGACGGTCCGCACCTCGGCAACAGGGAGGTGAAGGCGCTCTGGCTCGAATACGGCCATCGCTGGATGGAAGAATAGGCCGCGGATGGCTGATCGATCCCGCCTCACCGATCGACGCTGACACTGTCCAGATCGGATTGCCGTGTGGAAGGTCCTAAGGCATGAAGCCGAGCATCGCCATCAGCGACAGCCCTGCGATCAGGCCAAAGGCGATGACCAGGCCGAAATACCGCTCCAGAAGGCTGGAGGGCCTGCGCCAACTGCGTCGCATGTGAGGAGAGCTCCCGTTCCCAGCAAACTGGCGCGCGGCAGCGGAACGTCAAGGCCTGCTCGACATGTCATTGCTTCGATGGTCTGCTGGCGGCGACCAGTGGCGATGGGCGCCGTCGGTACCGGATTGGCGCCGTCTGGATCGGAACAGGCGTTCGTGCGTTGGTCCTTACCCAATGGGAGCAAAACAATGAATGTCGCCAATCTGCAACTCGAAGGCCTGCTGATGGCCATCGCCTCGATCAATCAGGTCTTGGTCCGCAAGGGCCTGCTGTCGGTCGAGGACATCGACATCGCCTTGCGCAAGGCCGAGGCCAGCGAAACCAGCGAGGAACGATCCGGCGGCATGTCGGCGTCGAGCCGCGATGCCGTCAACTTTCCGATCCGGCTCCTGGAGCTGGCCAACCAGTGCCAGCCGGAGACGGATATGCCGTCCTTTTCCAAACTGGCGCGCATGGTCGGCCAGATGAAGGAACCCTACAACGACCAGATGTGAGGTGGCTTTGGCGTGTCGTCGCAGTTGACGTCGATGTCGGCGCCGCCCCTCATCCACCTGCGGGCACGATGGCCCTTGGGCGATGTCACGCCCTGCCCGGCCAGCCCTGGCGCAGTGCCAGCACGCTGCCCGGCCCATGGACCGCGGCGAAGAGCAGGCCGGCGGCGAATGGGAAATGGGACATGAAGGCGCCAAACTCGGCCTGGTTGCCGGCCCAGTTCGAAGGACCGTGGAAGGCAAAGCCGAGGAAGACCACGTAGACCGCGCCGATCGCCGCTGCCGGGGTCAGGAACGCGCCGGTCAGGAAGGCGATCACCAGCAGGGTTTCGAGGATCGCGGCGCACCAGGCCAGGAACAGCGGGAACGGGAAGCCGGCGGCGGCGATGTAGCCGGCGGTCATGCCCATGTCCATGAGTTTGAAAGCCACCCCCATCGCGAACATGGCGGCGAAGATCAGGCGGGCGATGAGAATGGCGGCGGTCTGCCAGGTCGATTGAGTGGTTTCCACGATGTCCTCCGGATTGAAGCTGTTGATGCTCCAAGGACGGAGGAAGGGCGGCGGTTCCGACAGGGGTGGGAAAAATTGTTTCGGGCGGAGGCGAGGCGGACAGATCGATGCCGGCGGGACAGCGCCCCCCTATGGCCTGCCGGCCATCTCCCCCACAAGGAGGGAGATCGGATGTCACGCCGGCTTTCGCCAATCATCGACGTTGGAGGAAGCGCCGTCGACGAAACTGCCAATCTCCCCCCAAGTGGGGGAGATGTCCGGCAGGACAGAGGGGGGCGCGAAGGATCGCAGCTTAGCTTGGCCAGCTTCTGGCCCCTACCCCACCTTCTCCGGATGGCTGATCGAGTCCCTCACCACCCCATACTCGCCGCCCCAGCGGTCGGTCATGTCGCAACGGATGTCCCAGAGTTCCGGGAAGAAGCGATGGCGGGCGCCGGCGGCCAGCAGTTCGACCGGGCGGCCCTTCAGCGATTTCGAGCCCAGCCCGATCGAGCGGTGGATGAGATAGAGATGGTTGGCGCGGAACTTTTGGAACAGCTCGTCGAATTCGATCAGCGCCTCGGCGACGACGTAAGAGTCGCCGTGATCGTATCTGGCATCGTAGACATCCTCGACCGTCAGCCCGCGGCCATCGAGATAGGCGGCTTTGAAGGCCCGCCACAGATCCGGCGGCATGCGCAGCAAAAGCTTGAAGCCCGGCGATTCCTGGCCGCTGCCATTGCCGAGCTGCAGCCTTATCTGCTGGTACTCCTTGGGCGACATGGTTTCGAGCAAATCGAGCTGCGTCGTCATCATGCGCATCAGCCGGTGCACGCGGCCCATCAGCGTAACGATGCGATGGGTGTTCTGTTTTTCGAGGAAATCGATGACATCGACCAGCGTGTAGGTGATGAGCTTCATCCACAGCTCCTCGACCTGATGCACGATCTGGAATTGCAGCTCGTCGGCATTGACCATTTCGGCCAGCGGCTTCTGGCATTGCAGAAGCGTGTCGCATTTGAGGTAGACGCCGTAGTCGCGCATCTCCGGGGTTTCGATGCGGGCATAGTAATCCGGCTTGTTCATGCAGCTGCTCCTTGCCCGGCCCATCGCCGCAGGCTCTGTCTGGCGACAGTGTAGCCGCTTTGTGCTTGAACATTGTTCCTTTCTGTTATTCAAATGGCCGGAATTGAAGGACGGATGTCCACCTATGTAGCAATTTCAGGGAACGATCCATGCTGGATGCCCTCGACCGGAAGATCGTCGCAGCACTCGAGCGCGATGCGCGAATCTCCTTTGCCGTGCTCGCCGACGAGGTCGGCCTGAGCAAGACGCCGTGCTGGAAGCGGGTCAAGGCGCTCGAGGATGCCGGTATCATCCGCGGCTACACCACGCAGATCGACCCGGCAAAACTCGGCTTCGGCATCGAGGCCTTCATCCAGGTGTCGATCGATTTCGAGGTGTCGGACGCCTTCGAGGCGGCGGTGCAAAAGCACCCGCTGATCCGGCGCTGCCACGCCACCACCGGCGAGGCCGACTATCTGCTGCAGATCGTCACCGTCGACATGATGGCGCTGGACCGGATGCTGCGCGAAGAGCTCAGCCGCCTGCCCGGCGTGCGGCGCACCATCACCTCGATGGCGATGCGCGAGATCAAGAGCGATATTTCCTTTGCCAATGCGGCTGCGCATGCGCTGAAAAGGTGAGGCGCGCAAACCAGATGAATTGAGACGTTGGCGCAGCAGCACTGCCCGCCGAGATTGGCTGTCTCGGCGTCGCGCTTTTCCTGCAACGTTGGAGATTGGCGAAGGCGCGGCGGCGAGCCCTGACTTTTTTTGGGGTGGTCGAAAAACAGGCTCCGAAGCGGTTTATAGACCGGGACGGGGGTGCGCGGATGATGGATGTGGTCTCAATCAGAATCGGTGCGGAACCTGCCGGCTCGGCAGGACGCTCAGGGTTTTTCGCAACCATGGCGAATGCCAATATCGGGTGCCGTTCCTTCCCGCAGTTCAGGAGCATACTGGCGGCGGCGCTGCTTGCCTCGACCATGCTGCTGCCGATGGCCATGGCAACCCGCGCGGCGTCGGTCCTGCCGGAGCCGCGAGACGGATTCCACCGGCCGATGGATCCGAAAGCCCAACTGCAAGAGGCCAAGCGCGCTCTTCTGGCGCTAGCCGTAGGCGGAAATGGTGGGAATGGCGGTAATGGTGGCGATGCCGGTGGAAATGGCGGCGGCGCTGGAAACGGCGGTAATGGTGGCGACGCCGGTGGAAATGGCGGCGGCGCTGGAAACGGCGGTAATGGTGGCGACGCCGGTGGAAATGGCGGCAATGGCGGTGCCGGAAATGGCGGCAACGGCGGAGCCGGTGGGAATGGCGGCGACGGCGGTGCCGGTGGGAATGGCGGCGACGGCGGTGCCGGAAATGGCGGCAATGGTGGAGCCGGTGGAAATGGCGGCGACGGCGGTGCCGGAAACGGCGGCAATGGTGGCGCCGGTGGGAATGGCGGCGATGGCGGTGCCGGAAATGGCGGCAATGGCGGAGCCGGTGGGAATGGCGGCGACGGCGGTGCCGGAAATGGCAGCTCCGGCGGCAACGGCAGCTCAGGCGGGAATGGACGCTTCGGCGGAAATGGCGGCTCCGGCGGCAATGGCGGCGGCCACCCCTGCGGAACTTCACAGAGAACGTCTTGCTGACGCGGCTTGGGCCTAAAGCGCGTCGCGCTGAAGCGGATTCAGGTGACGCGCTTTAAGTCTTTGTTTTTGTGCATGTCGTCCCCCCAAAACCGCTGCGCACTTTTGGGCGACAAGCACTGGGCCGCCTCAAAACCACCAGCGACGGCGGGAATGCGCCGTCAGGGTGCTGCCTAGACCGCGCTACGGACCGGTGCGATAGGCGAAATCGTCGATCGCGGCCTGCCAGTAATGCTGTGTCCGGATCTCGAGCCGCGTGATGCGCCTATAGTCGGCCGCGAAGTAGACCAGCCCGTTGGCCGACAGTATTAGTTGATCCTCATATGCGGGCTCATCGCCCCGCCAGGCCTTCAGGATAAGCGTCTCGCCCTCCGCGCCGTCCCAGCCGGCGCCGAAATAGGCGCCGGTGAAATCGAACGGCTTGTCGCTGAACACCTGCGCGGGGTGGCCAGAGCTGTTGTAGGCGATGAACTCGCCCGACATGGTCGTGTTGATGTAGCCCGGGCCGTCGGTGAAGCGCTGGTGCATGGCAACGAGATTGTACCAGTCGAGCCCGCCATAGCCCGAGGGAACCTCAAACACGCCCGGCGTCGTCATGAGGTCGTCGAAACCGACGACATGCTGGTTGGGCAGCGGCTCCTCGGCAGGTCCGCCTTTGCCCGAAAACGCGGAGAGCACCACTGGCGCTGCGCCGACCACCACGTGCCGCCGCCGCGTGGCTCCGTCGACCGAGACGTCGACCAGCCATTCGCCTGATGTCGCGGGTGCACTGAACCGCCCGTCCGGGCCGACCTTGGCGGCGGCAGTGGCGCCGTCCGGCCCTGTGAGGGAAATGCGCGACCCGGCGGCGACCGCGCCGCTGATCGTCAGATCTGCCGCAAGCCCGACCGGGTGCGTCGTGCGCCGTGCGATCATATCGCCCGGCGATCCGGGTGAAACGACATAGTCGCTCTCCTGCGACGCGTTGCCGGTGGTGACGGAATAACCTGGCGGAGGCACGACCCGGAACGCGTAGTGGCCGGGATCGACGACTTCGCGATCACGCTGGATGACCGACATCCGGAAGTTGGCGAAGCCGCTGACATTGGTCAATCGCATGATGCTGTCGCCCTTCGGCTTGTCGAGTTCGACGGCCACACGCGACATCGGCCGGTCGCCCAGATCGTAGACGCCGTTCCGGTTGAGGTCGCGGAACACCAGCAGCGACGTGTTCATCTGGCCACCGTTGAAGGGACCCCATGCACGCGCGGGATAATAGTCGTCCTGCGCACTGCCGGCATGCGCCGCGCCGCAGACCATAGCCAAACCGATTGCCGTCGCGACGACCGGGGAAAACAACAAACCACGCTTCACGAAACGTCCTCTCCGGCAGTCCCTGCCAATTCGATCCCCTGGAGCCGCGCGATGACCTTGTCGACGGCATCCGCATCGAAATAGGCAAGATAGAGCAACGCCATGGTGGCGCTGAACGTATAGACCGGCAGCGTCAGATAGATGATGGCGTGGAAGGCCAGACCCGGCACCAGCAGATAGCGCCTCGTCGCGCGAAACGGCAGCCCGAAGGCAAAACAATATTCGAGCGCGACCACGGCGAGCGACACGATCGTGGCGAGCCAGGCAAGGCCGGCTGGATAGTCCGAACCCGCATAGTACCAGAGGAATATCGCCTCGATCCGCGCGCCGCTTAGAAAGGCGTAGGTCGACTTGTCGAAGGCGGCGAAGAAATAAAGCACCGAGAGCTGCAGCACGATCAGCCGCAGCCCCCACAGATTGCCGCGCTCTGCCGGCGGCGCAACGCCCATGCGCTCGGCGCGCATCACCGTGAGGTAGCGGTCCAGCGAATAGGAGCGGCCGCAGGGGGTGAGCGCGATCAGCAGCGCTGCGACGGCAAGCAGATAGGCATGATGGTGAGTCCAGGGTTCGCGACCGAGCTGAAAGCCGAAATAGTAATACATCGCCAGCCCGACCGCGCCCGTCCAGACGGCAGCGACGCGGCTGTGATAGCCGACGAAGAGCAGCGCCGTGGCGACGAAGAAGTTGACGGCCAGAAACAGGCCGACCGGCGATTGGTCCATGTAAAGCAGCAACTCACCAGCCCAACGCGACCAGAACAGCATTGCCAGGCCGATGCGGATCAACGCGGACGAACGCGACGAGCCCTCCGAATAGGCCGCCCAGTCGACGAAGCGTGCGGCCATAGCGTGCATCAGACGCCAGCCGGGCCAGTCAGCCATGGCGTCAGTTGGCGCAGGCATTTTCGGCATCGGTATGGATGATCTGCCAGCCGCTGCGCGTGGCCTGCCGCGCGCGTACGCGGATGTCGGCGCCCTGCTCGGCGGCCGTACAAAGCCGTTTGATGACGGAAGCCAGTTCGTCGCGGCTTTCGATCCGCTTCAGCTTGCCGTCGCGGGCAGCGCCGAGCATCTCGAAGCGGTCGAGCGGGAGAAGAGCGCCGTCAGGTCCGCGCTTTTCGAAGGAAGCGTCGATCACGCCCATCCCGATGGCGCTGAACATGGTCCAGGAGCGCAGCCATGCCGATTGCACCCCGAAGACCTGCTCGGCGACCGGGCCGGCGATCATGAACCCGGCGATCGCCATGAATGCGAAAAACCGTAGGCGCCCCGCCGACACCCGCCCAGCAGAGCCCGCATCAATTCTGATTGAGACGACATCCGCCACTTCTGATTGAGACGACATCCGCTACCCGCGCAACCCGTCCCGACCATAGACCGATTCAACAGCCGTTTTTCAACCCATCCCAGAAAAAGTCACGGCTCGACGAGCGACGTGACGGAACGCACATCAAGCGGCGAAGCTGAAGCGCTCGGTTCGCAAGCGCCGGTCCCTGCCGCCTCTGTCACGGCTTCGCCATCAGCTCTCGTCCCAGCCGCTTCGGCGGCTCGGCGCGCAGCACCACGTTGGTCGTCACCGCGCCATAGCGGCCGATGGCATCGACGATGCTTTCGAGATCTGGCGGCGACGGCACGACGACTTTGAGCAGAAAACAATCCTCGCCGGTCACCCGCAACACTTCGAGGACTTGCGGCATCTCGGCGAATTTCTTCAGACAGGCCTGGATGTGCTCATGCGTGGTGCGCAGGCGGATCATGGCCATGGTGCCGAGCCCGAGTGCCGGGGGATCGATCACCGCCCGGTAGCCGGCGATGATGCCGCGCTCTTCCAGCCGCTTCACCCGTTCCGAGGTGGCGGGCTGCGAAAGGCCGACACGTCGGCCAAGCTCCGAAATGCCGATGCGGCCATCCTCCTGCAGGATCTCGACGATCGCTACATCGGTGGGATCGAGTTTTGGACGATAATCGCCGCTTGCCATGTTGCCTTCAATCCATCGGCATCCGCCGCCGCTTTCCGATGATCTCTTATTCCGCGGACGAAGAGAAGGCCTAGAATGACGCCATCGTTCACGAAAACACAGGACTTTCCATGACCGACTTCATCATCCTGCCGGGCAGCGGCGGCTCGGGCGAGGCCCATTGGCAGAGCCGCTGGCAGCGGGCCAACCCGGCAATGCGGCGCTTCAGCCCGGCGAGCTGGGACCTGCCGGATTTCGACGACTGGGTGGCAGCGCTGGAGCGCGCAGTGTCGCAGGCGAAGTCGCCACCGCTGCTCGTCGCCCATAGCCTCGGCTGCCTCCTGGTCGCGCACTGGCAGCGGATCTCAGATCTTGATGTCAAAGCGGCGTTCCTGGTCGCCGTTCCCGATCCGGCGTCGCCAGTCTTCCCTGCCTATGGGCGCCCGTTCGCCGACACGCCACGCGAGCGACTTCGCATTCCCTCGCTGATCGTCACCAGCACCGACGATCCCTACGACCCCCGGGGTTACGCGCAGGAAAAGGCCAGGCAATGGGGCAGTGAATTGCACATCGCCGGACCGCTCGGCCACATCAACAGCGACAGCGGGCTGGGCGACTGGCCGGCGGGAATGGAACTGCTGATCGCTTTCGAGCGAGAGAGACAGGCCGCCGATCAGGAACACACGATCGCACCGTAGGCGCGCCGACGGCTCCCCGCGAACCGTGCGCCGGCGCCTTGCCGCGACCTGTTCCGCCAGGCTATTTCTCGCGAGGGGCGTTTGTGAGGGAGCCTGCGGATGGTGTCCGTCCGGTATCTGGTCCGCGATGTCGAAGCGTCCATCGCGTTTTATACGAGCCATCTTGGCTTCGCGCTGAAGCAGCAATTCGGTCCGGCGATGGCCATCCTGACGCGCGGTGACCTCTCGCTCTGGCTCGCCGGCCCCATGGCGTCGGCCGCCAGGCCGATGCCGGACGGCCGAACACCCGAGCCGGGCGGGTGGAACCGCATTGTCCTCGAAGTTCAGGACTTGCCGGCAATCGCGGCTGGGATGCGCGAGGCCGGCGTGCAGTTCCGCAACGAGATCGTCGAAGGTCCGGGCGGGCGGCAGATTCTTTGCGAAGACCCGTCCGGCAACGTTGTCGAGCTGTTCGAGCCAAGGTAGCTCGCGAGCCTCACTCAGTTCGGCGCAACGGCCGGCGCGCTGAGTTCGAGGAAAGGCACGGTCGAGCCCGGGATCATCGACGTCGGCAATTGCCCGTCCCATTTCTCGGCCTTGGTCAGCTCGACCAGCAGCGGATTGTTGGCAAGGGCGGCGGCACGCGCCTTGATGGCTTCCGCTGTCGCCTCGCCTTCGACCCTGGTCTTGTAGGCGCTGGCCTCGGCTTCGGCCTTGACGCTGTCGGCGCGGCCCTTGGCCTGGGTCACGGCGATGTCGGCCTTGATCTTTTCCTGCTGCAGATTCTGTTCCTGCTTCTGGACTTCGACCTGCGCCGTCATCCTGGCTTCCACCGCCTGTTCGTAGGCGTCGGAGAAGTCGATGTTTTCGACCTGGACGCTGTCGATCATCACCGGGCCGTCGGTCACCTTGGCGATGGCGTCAGCAACATCCTTGTTGAACTTCGCCCGGTTCTGGATCACCGACACCGCATCATACTGGCCGAACACGGTCTTGATCTCCTGCGGCGCCTTTCTGGCAATGACGCGGTCGGCCAGCGCTTCGATCGAGCCGTAATTGGTGTAGACGTTGCTGACTTCGGCGGCCGGCACGTGAAAATTCACGGTGACGCGCATGTCGGCGGGCTGCTGGTCGCGCGAATAGGCCTGCATGGCCGGCAGGCCGCTGCAATCATTCTCGTTTTCGCAACCCCATTTGATGACCTGCTGGCGCAGGCTGATCTTCTCGACCCGCTGCAGCCACGGCAGCTTGAAATGCAGGCCGGGATCGACGACAGAACTCAGCGCGCCATTGGTCAACAGCACGCCGCGGTCGCCCTGGTCGATCGTGTACCAGGAACCGAGAACCGCAAAGACGGCCAGCGCGATGACAACCAGCGCGATCAGGCCGGAGCCGATCGAGCGGGATGCGACCGCCGCTACCTTGTCTGGCAAACGGTTTGAATTGCCTTGTGTGTCGCTCATTGCCCACCCCCGTTTGATTGCCCATAGCATGCATCGACCACGAGTGTGGCGGCAAGATTGCAATCATGTGGATATGGCGGACTTCTCGCGCCAGCTTTTGGCGTTGGGGATCAGCGGGACGGCTCTGACTGGTTTATGGATTTGCCTGGTTCGTCCGTCATGGCCCGATCCTGCCCGGCGCGCTCCTCTTTCTGCCGCTCGGCGTCGGCTTTGCGCTTCGGGCAATCCTCGTAGTCATGGTCGCGCGAGCCGCAGTAGGAGCAGCACTTTGCCGGGGTGTCGGGGCGAAGCATCGTGGCCATGCACAAGAATGCACGAAAACTCATCCGGTTGCAGCACCGTCTGCAGGATGGATACGGCGCTACGCCCTCGCCCGGTCGGCGGCGACCGCATCATCCGACATCGCCACGCGCATTCCGGCTTTGGTCACCGCCGGATCATAGCTCCGGCGGGCAAAGACCTGTCTGACCAGCGGCGCGAAGAATTCCAACGGCATGGTCGGATAGTCCGGGTCGAAACTCGACTGGTCCCATCGCTCGCAGAATTCGGCGCAATCGTCGAAATAGGCGCTGTCGCGGAAGGCATCGCGCTTGTGCGGATTGGCGCCGACATGCTCGCCGTAATAGATGAGCTGGAAGTCGCCATGCTTTTCAACCACCCAGGCGCATTGCTCGCGCACGAACGGCCGGATGATGGCGGCGGCATATTCGTCGTGATTGTAAGGCGCGTAGATGTCGCCGATATCGTGCAGCAGCGCTGACACCACCCAGTCGATGTCGGCGCCGGCATTCCAGGCCCGCGTCGCGGCCTGCAGCGAATGGCCAAGCCGCGTCACCTTGTAGCCGGACAGGGATTTGTCGAGCTCGACCATGGCCGCCAGCAGCCGGTCGGCCGTGCCGGCGGCATATTCGATCTCATGGTCGGTCAGGAAAGCATAATCCTCGCGGTCGCCATCCTTCATCTGGGTGAATTTCACCGTTTCCATTGTCGTCACCTTCTGCTCGCCGCCTAGCGGCCGAGCTCTAGATAGAGGTCGTCGCCGGCGACCTCGACCGGAAATGTTTTTGCCTTCAGCCTGTCGTCAACGAGGCATTTTCCCGACCTGATCTCGAACTCCCAGCCGTGCCAGGCACAGCGGACGATTTCGCCTGAGCGCTCATAGACGAACTCCGCCCGGTCGGTCTGTCTGGTGGTTCCGCATACCGGCCCTTCGCAAAGCCGCCCGGCCCGGTGCGGGCAGATGTTGAGCAAGGCGGCATAGCCATTATCGAGCTGGAATATGCCGATGCTGATGCGGCCGAAGGCGACGATCCTGGGCTGCCCGATCGCGACCTCGTTGACCTTGCAGGCAAAGGTGCGGCCTCGGACTGGCGTGGCTGCTGTGGCCGTCATCACGCGACCCTCGCGGTGGCGGCGGGGGCTTCGATGCGCTTGTAAACCTCCAGCGCATTCAGCCCCATCACCTTGTCGCGCCAGGCCGGCGGGATGTGGATGTTGGTCGGCGCGTCAAAATCCCAGTGCGGATAGTCGGAGGCGAAAAGCAGCGTGTTCTGGCCATCCATATGCTCCAGCGTTTCCCAGAGATGCCGGACGTTTTGCGGCTGTTCGAGCGGCTGGGTGCTGAAGCGGATGTTGCGGCGGCAATATTCCGACGGCAGCATCTTCAGCCACGGCGTCTCCTTGCGCAACGCCTTGAAGTTGGCATCGAGCCGCCACATCAGCGACGGCACCCATGAAACGCCGCATTCGATGACGACGAAGTAGAGGTCGGGATACTTCTCGAACACGCCGTTGGAAATCATGCTGACGACATGGGTCATCGCCGGCTGGCTGAGCAGCGCGTGCGTTTCCCAGTAATAGGTCGTCGGGCCGCTGGCGATGGCATTGTGGTTGACGCCACCCTGGCCGCCGAAATGGATGGCGAAGGGCAACCCGACTTCGGCGCAGGCCTCGAAGATCGGATGATAGAACGGATCGCCGTAAGGACGTTGCGAGCCGTGGCTGGCCAGCACCTGGACAATGTCCTTGTGGGCGCCGAGACGCCGGATCTCGGCGGCGGCACCGTGCGGGTCGGTCGGCGAAATGATGATCGATCCCTTGAAGCGCCGGTCCTTGGGCAGCCACCAGTCGATCATGTAGTCGTTGTAGGCTTTCACTAGCGCGTTGGCGTAGTGATAATTGGCCAGCGTCGAGGCTTCCAACGGCTCGTCGGCGGTGAGGATTGCCACGTCGATATCGTAGAGATCGAGGTGCTTTTCCTTCATGATCAGGTAGTTGTCCTCCTCGGCCTGCGGCCGGATGTCGTGCCGCGAAAACCCCTCGGGATGCAGCCATGGCCGGTGGCCATGCGGAAAGCTTCCTGCCGGGCCCGGCTTTTCGCCGCGAACCAGGAAGTCGCGCCAATAGGGTTCGAGATAGGGCAGCAGAACCTCGGCGCTGGACCAGTAGTTGTGGACGTCGGTGTCGACGATGAACATGGATGAATGACCTGCCGTGGAGGATGTCTGAAAGGCGCTGCAAATCTGCGCCTCGACATGGAATCCGGCAACGCAATCCGGGGCAGAATGTTAATCGAAGATTTCGATTAGCCATTGTCGGGCCGGGCCAAAAGGCGCTAGCCATTGCGGAGCTTTTTCGCTGGGTGGCCAAGATGCAGATCGAACTGCTCGACACGTTCCTCGACCTGATCGAGACCCGCAACTTCAACCGCACCGCGGAGCGGCTGGGTATCACTCAGTCGACCGTTTCGAGCCGTATCCGTTCGCTCGAGGCACTGCTCGACAAGCAGCTCTTCATCCGCGGCAAGAGCGGGACGGAGCCGACCGTTGCCGGCCTCCGCTTCGAGGACCATGCGCGCGCCGTGAAGCTCAGATGGCTCGATGCCCGCCGCGAGATCCAGTCGGTCGGCAAGTTCGACCAGCTGATCCGCATCGGCATCCAGTTCGAACTCTATGAGCGCGTGCTGGAGGGGTGGCTGGAATGGGTGCGGACGACGCTGCCCAAACTGGCGATCTATGTCGAGATCGACTATTCCAACCAGATGATCCTGGATCTCACCACCGGAAGCCTCGATCTGGCGGTGCTCTACTCGCCACAACATCTTCCCGACATGCATTACGAGCAGATCGCCGAAGAGAATTTCGTCATGGTGTCGACGCGCGGTGTCGTCTTCGACGCGGTCACGCCGGCGGACTATATCCGCGCCAACTATTCCGCCTTCTTCAACCGCGCCCACAGGCAGATGCTGCCGGAACTGGAAAACGTCCCGCTGTCCACAGGAAATGGCGGCGCCGTCGCCTACCTGCTGCGAAGCCGGGGCGGCACGGCTTTCGTCACCGAAACGGTGGCGACGAAATTGCAGCAGGAGGGCGTGGTGCAGCCGGTTGCCGATGCGCCAAAAATCTCACATCCGATCTACTCGGCCGTGCATGTCAGGCATCACCATTCGCATACGCATCTACGACTGCTGAAGGCGCTCAAGTCGATGACCGCTTGAGGCTTCCCGTCTGGGGAAAGTCGTTCCCGCTGGGAACCTGGTGGCAGGCGGATCAGTCGTCACCCCCGCCATCTCCGCCACCATCGCCACCGCCGCCACCATCGCCGCCGCCATCGCCGCCGCTATCGCCACCAGCATGATCGCCGTCGTGGTCGCCGCTCTCGTGATCGCCGCTGTTGTGCTCGCCGCTCTCGTGATCGCCCTCATCGTCACCCTGGTCGCCGTGATGCTCGCCGGTGTCGACGCCATCGCCATTGTGTTCGTCGCTGTCGTCGTCACTTTCCGTGGCGACATGTTCGTTCTCGCCAGTGGTGGTCGCGTCCTGGCTGTCATCATCCGGGAGGGTGACCGTCGGTCCGGCCCCATGGTCGGAAACCTGGGTCGCGAACGCATCGGTAGCCATAAAGACACCCAGCAAGCCGATCGAGGTCGTTACCAGCAGAGGGAACTTATTCATCGTCGTCTCCGATTTCGGCACGCCAGCCACTGTGCCTAGCCTCGGCTTTATCCGCCCGGCCGGATTATGATGCCCTTAAACGGGTCGTATCAATTTTAGCAGTTGCTTATTTTTTGTCGGTGACTCCTGTCGAGCGGCGCGGCCGCGCGATGCTCAGGCCCAGCCGACATGAGGGGCGGCGGGCCTGCTGTGTCTGGCGGCACCCGAGATGTTCGAAGGCGTATCCGGGTGGACTTTCTACCAGCCGAACAGCTGGCTGCCGCTGCGGTAAAGCACATAGGCGGCGACGACAAAGATCAGGGCGGCGAAGATTCGGCTAAGGGTGTCCTTCTGTCCGGCCAGCCGCGTGGCGAGCATCATGCCGAGCAAGCCGCCAAGAATGCCGCCGCCAATAAACTCGATCACAACCACCCAGTCGACCATTCCGGACAGCGCATAGTTTGCCGCGGTGGCAAGGCCGAAGGTGCCGACGGCCAGAAGCGAGGACCCGACGGCATTGATGGTCGGCATGCGTGTAGCGAGGATCAGCCCGGGCACGATGAGGAAGCCGCCGCCTATGCCGAAGAAGCCGGAAGCCGCGCCGGAAACCACCGCGACACCGGCCGTCGCCGCGCACATGCGGCGGTCCGCCTTGCGGATGCCAGATGCCTGGGCGCTGCGCGGCCTGAGCATCAAGGCGCCCACCGCCGTCATCAGCAGGCCGAACAGGAAGAGCAGACGCTGGCCATCCATGGCCTTGCCGAGCGTCGAGCCGGCCAGCGCGCCAACCGTGCCGACAAGGGCGAAGACGATGGCGCAGCGCCACCAGACATGGCCCTTGCGCGCGTGGCCGAGCAGGTTGGCATAGGCGTTGACGGAGACCGCAAGCGCGCCCGTCCCGATCGCGATGTGGGGACTGGAGACACCGACGACATAGAGCAGCAGCGGCGTCGCCAGGATCGATCCGCCGCCGCCGATCAGGCCGAGCGTGAAGCCGACGAGGCTGCCGGAGCCGATGGCCTCGAGGATGGGACCGGTCATGACGGCCGGCCTGCGAGCAATCGCTTGTCGAGGCGGGCGATGAGGCGGTCATGGACCGTCATGCCGACGATCATCGCGGTGACGAACAGAAAGGAAGGCGCCAGGCCGAGCGTCAGGCTTGCCAGTGCAGGGCCGGGACAGAAACCGGCCATGCCCCAGCCGATGCCGAACAGGGCCGAGCCCATGACCAGCCGCCGGTCGATCCTGCTCTCCGACGGCAGATGGAATGCCCGGTCGAAAACCGGCCGCCTCATGCGCCGCGACAGCCACGTGCCAAGCATCGCCACGGCGACGGCTCCGGTGAGCACGAAGGCGAGGCTGGGGTCCCAGTCGCCCGCGACATCGAGGAAACCCCTTACGCGAGCGGGATCGAGCATGCCGGAAAGCGACAGGCCGAAACCGAAGACCGCACCCGAGACGAGGGCGGCAAGAAAACGCAATTTATGGTGACTCACAGTCCGGCGATCCTCATGAGAGTAACGGTCGCGACCCCAGTCGACAGGAAGGTCAGCACCGCAACGAAAGAGCGAAGTGACAGGCGGGCGAGGCCGGCAACGCCGTGGCCGCTGGTGCAGCCCGAGCCCATGCGCGAGCCGACCCCGACCAGCAGGCCGGCGGCGGCAATCATCGGCAGCGAGGCAGTGATCGTCACTGACGGCCAGTGGCCGAAACCGGCCTGGAACAGCAGCGGGCCGATGAGCAGGCCCATGACAAAGGCCGCGTTCGTCGAGGCGCGCGCCAGCAGCAGCCGGCCGACAATGCCGCTGACGCCGGCGATGCGGCCATTGAGAAGCAGCAGCAGGCTGGCCGAGAGGCCAATGAGCATGCCGCCGAAAAGCGAAGGCCAGTAAGACATCATGGCGTCGCCGGCTGCGCGCAGAAGATGGTGTAGAGCGCTTCGACGAGGCGTGCGGCCTTGGCCTCCGTCAGGCGATAGAAAATCTGCTTCGCCTCGCGCCGCGTCTCGACGATGCCGGCGTCGCGCAGCACGGTGAGCTGCTGCGACAGCGACGGCTGGTGGATGCCGAGTTCCTCCTCGAGCTGGCCGACGGAATATTCGCCTTCGACCAGCGTACAGACGATCATCAGCCGGGCGGGATGGGAAAGGGTCCGCAACAGGCCGGCCACCTCCCCTGCCTTGCCTTCCATGTCGGCGCGGGTGATTGCGGATGATATCGCCATGATCAACCCCACGCCGCGCCGGCAAGCGCATCGAGCGGAAATTTCAGGTAGCGCCGGCCATTGTCTTCCGGCTCCGGCAAGCGCCCGCCGCACACATTCACCTGCAGCGCGTGCAGGATGAGCTTGGGCATCGGCAGCGTGCGGTCGCGCGCCTGGCGAAGCGCGACGAAGGCCGCCTCGTCGATCCCGGCAATGTGCGGGTTCGATCGCTTCTGCCCGGCGACCGTGCTTTCCCAGCGCGGCTCGCGGCCGCCCGGCTGGTAATCGTGGCCGGTGAACAGACGCGTTTCATCCGGTAGCGCCAGGATCCGCTGGATCGATCCCCACAGGGCCTTCGCGCTGCCGCCGGGGAAATCCGCCCGCGCCGTGCCGCTGTCCGGCATGAACAGCGTGTCGTGCACAAGGGCCGCGTCACCGATCACATAGGTGACGGACGCCAACGTATGGCCCGGCGAGAACAGCACATGGGCGTCGATCGAACCGACCTTGAAGCGATCGCCATCGGCAAACAGCCGGTCCCATTGCGAGCCGTCCGCCGGCAGCGTAGGCCAGTTGTAAATTCCCTTCCAGAGACGCTGGACGTCGACGACGCGGGCACCTATCGCGGTCGGCGCACCCGTCCTGCCCTTCAGGTAGGACGCGGCCGACAGATGATCGGCGTGCGGATGGGTGTCAAGGATCCACTGGACCGTTAGGCCATTGTCCGCGACATAGGCAAGGATGGCATCGGCATTCCCGGTGTCCGTCGCGCCGGACTTTTCGTCGAAGTCGAGCACCGGATCGACGATGGCGCACAGCTTCGTCGTCGGGTCGGACACGACATACTGGATACTTGAGCTGCGCGGATCGAACAGGCCCCAGACGGCGGGCCGCGCGACCGGCGGATGCGCAGCGAGCCAGGCCTCGGCGCCGGCGAGATTGAAGCCATGCGCGTCGCCGAAGGCCCGCACATACTGCGTGTCCATGCGTCCGTCCAGCACTTCGCCGATGACATGGAGCGTCAGGGCGCGCGTGCCGCTCTTGCAATGGGCGAGCACCGGCCCCTCGGCAGCGGCGATCGCCGCCTGGAAAGCCCGCACATCGGCTGTCGTGATGGTCGCGCCGGTAACCGGGATATGGACATAGGTAAGGCCGGCCTTGCCGGCCGCCGCCTGTTCGGCGGCGGAAGCGGGCTGGCCGATTTCCTCGCCGTCAGGCCTGTTGTTGATGATGGCCGCAAAGCCCTGCGCGGCCAACAGCGGAAAAGCCCCTAGCGGAGGCTGCCCCATGACCGAGAGCTTGTCGGTAATCCTGACGGGCTGCATGACCTCTTTTCCTTTGCGGTCTTTCAATATATGATTGCATATAATGTATAATGATTGGAAGTCAACAGCCTTCGCCAAGCCACCCAAAGCGCTGTAGGGCTGCGACTGGATACAGTCGGGAGCGTGCCCCGTGTTCGTGCGAAAAGACGGCTCTAGAGCGTTTCATCGTTTCACGGAAACGAAGAACCGCTCTATCTCTTTGTTTTGACGCAATTCCGGACGGAAAACCGTTTCACACTTTTCCTGGAATTGCTCTAGGCCTGCCGCCTCTCGCGCAAAGCCACCTGGGCGGTCGCTCGCGCCACGATCGCTTCCAGCGGCTCGGGCCGGTGCAGCAGAAAGCCCTGACCGGAGTCGACGCCCATATCCCTCAGCATGTCGAGCGCCGTCTGCTGTTCGATCTTCTCGGCCACCACGGAGCAGCCGAGGCTTCTGGCGATACTGGTGATGGCCAGCACGATCTCGCGATCGAAGCGGCTTTGCACGATGTGCTCGATGAAGGAGCCGTCGATCTTGATCGTGTCGACGGGAAAGCGCCGGAGGTACTCGAACGAACTCATGCCGGCGCCGAAATCGTCGAGGCTGACGCGGCAGCGCCGCTCACGCGCCTTGCGCACGAACTGTTCGGCGGCATCGAAATTGGTGACGGCCGCGGTTTCGGTGATCTCGAAACCGATACCGCAATGCGGCGTCCCGGTCTCGTCGATGACGCTGTCGACAAAGTCCCACAGTTGCGGGTCGCTCAGCGTCTGCGCCGACAGGTTGAAGCCGAGCGTCAACGCGCCCGCTTTCAGCGCCGGGCCGTAGGTCGAGAGCGCCGTCCTGATGATCCAGCGGTCGAGCCGCGAGGCGATGCCAAAACGTTCGGCGACCGGGATGAACTCGACCGGCGGGATCAGCTTGCCGTTGCGCCCGACCAGCCGCGCCAGAACCTCGACATGACGGCTCTGTTCCCATGGCCGTCCGAGCAGATGGATTTCCTGGCCGAACAATTTCAGCCTGCCATCTTCCATGGCATCGACGGTATCGGCTGCGACGCGCGCCGCGTTGAGGCCGCCTGAGCCCGATGCCGTCTCGGCGGAGAATACCGCGAAGCGATTGCGCCCGGCAGCCTTGGCCGCGTAGCAGGCGTCGTCGGCGCAAGCCAGCGCGTCGGCCACCGTGGTGTTGGGATCGTCGACAAAGGCGATGCCGATGCTGGCTGCGAGCTTGCGCGACGTTGCCGCCAGTCCGAGGTCGGCATCGCGAACCGCGCCAAGAACAGCAGCGGCCAGCCTCTCGGCCTGCGCGGCATCGCAGTTCGGGACAAGCAGTGCGAACTCGTCGCCACCCAGCCGCGCGGCATGCGCCGATGACGGCAGGCGGCGGACAATGCCGCCGGCAACGCTCTTCAGCGCCATATCGCCGGCGGCGTGGCCGGCGAAGTCGTTCAAGGCCTTGAAGTAGTCGAGGTCGACATAGAACACCGCCAGCGGCAGCCGGCGCACCGTGGCGATATGATCGGCCAGCAGCCTGTCGAAGGCGGTGCGGTTCAAAAGACCGGTCAGCGCATCGTGATGCGCCGCATAGGCAAGCTCCCGCTCGCGCAGCTTGGCCTCGGTGATGTCGCGCACGGTGCCCAGGATCTGGCCGGCCGAGCCGGCGGCGATGAAGCGCACCAGCGATTCCACATGCCGGATTTCGCCGTCGCGCTTGACGATACGGTATTGCGAGGCGATGACGGCATTCGAGCCGACGGGCACCTGGTGAGCGTGCTCGGTGACTTCCTTGTCCTCGGGATGCAGATAGGTGTGCCAGAGATCGGCCGTCACCTCGTCGGTGTCGGCGACCAGGCCGAAGATGTCCCTGGTGCGCGCATCCCAATAGCTCTTGTGGGTGCCGATATCATGGTGCCAGATGCCGGTGCCGCTGGCGGCAAGCGCCAGGCCGAAGCGGATATTGACCTGTTCGAGCTGGGCTTCCGCAGCCTTCTGCCTGGTGATGTCGGTCTGCACACCCATCAGCCTGACCGGCTTGCCGGCGGCATCGTGCTCGACCACACCACCGCGATCCAGCACCCAGACCCAGTGACCGTCCTTGTGCCGCAGCCTGAGCTCGGTCTCGATCGAAGGAGTCAGGCCGGCAATGTGGCGGTCGCCGCTGGCCTGCGCCCGCTCGCGATCGTCGGGATGCGTCAGTTTCAGCCAGAGATCGCTGCTGTTGGCCAGTTCGCCATCGTCATAGCCCAGCATGCGCGACCAGGTGGGCGAGTAGAAGCAGTCGCCGCTCGCCAGATCCCAGTCCCAGACGCCAAGATGGGCGCGCTCAAGCGCCAGCGCCCAGAACTCTCCGTTGCGTGTTTTCTGTTTGGCCATGCCCTGGCTTTGCCCGCCCTTTTGCGGCCAATGTGCACAAAACCAGAGAAGAAACCGTTACCGGCGACCGGCGCCCACATACCGGGCAACGGTTGTAGTTGGGCGTCATCATGCCGTGCGGCCTCATCATGCCACCCATCATGCCATCGGTGCCCTGATCGCAGTCAGGTTTTTCCGACCTGTCGGGGCCTCGGTCTCGAAAATCCTTATCGAGCGGCGGCGCGCGGTGTCGTAGAGCAGGCCGCGCAGTTCCTCACGTCCGCGCGCGATGCGCGACATCAGCGTGCCGGCCGGCACGCCGAGCATCTCGGCGGCCTCGGCGTTGGAAAAACCTTCGATGGCAACCGTCGTCAGCGCGGCGCGCCTGTCAGGGCTGACCGCCTGCAGGGCGTCGATGATCTCGCGCGCGGCGACGGCCTCCAACTGATCGGCAGGAGCAGCCTGCACGTCGCCGGCCTCCAGCGGCAGCATCGAGGCCTCGCCGCGCCGGTTCAGCTTGCGCACCTGATCAATGAACAGATGATGCATGATCGTGAACAACCATTTTCTGGGGCTTTCGCCCGTCTGCCAGTTGTCGAGCCGTTTAAGCGCCCGTTCCAGACAGTCCTGGACGAGATCGTCGGCGGAATCGCGGTCGCGCAGAAGCGAGCGCGCATAGCGCCGCAAACGCGGGATTTCGTCGAGGATGGCTCTCTGCTTCTCGTCCATGACCTGTCTTTGTTTCGGCATGCCGTTGCCGCAAAATCGCTACGCCCTCGGGTCGAGCCCAAGGGCATGACTGCTACCGGCCGTGCGATCATGGCCCCAAGGGACTATAGGCGCATCCCCCGCCCGGCCGATGCGCAGCCGCAGGAAACCGGGGCAAGCGTGGCAAGCATGATTCGCATTGCTTCCCCGCGATCCGACGGCGGTGGATTTGTCTCAGCCGGGACGGCGATGCTGGGGCTGGGCGGAACACGGTTTGGGGAATGCGGGGGCAGCATCCCGGCGCCGCTCAAACACCGCGAAGCGATTGCGCCCGGCAGCCTTGGCTGCGTGGCAGGCGTCGTCAGCGCAGGCCAGCGCATTGGCCGCCGTGGTGTTGACGTCGTCGACGGCCTCACCCCCCAGGCAAGCGCTGGCGCGCAATCGCGGCGTGGAAGCGGGCGCCGTGCAGCAGGCCTTCGTCGTTGAAGTCGTAGGACGGGTTGTGCAGCGGGGCGGAGTTGCCGTTGCCGAGGAAGACGAAGCATCCCGGCACATGGTCGAGGAAGCGGGCAAAGTCCTCAGAGCCGGTCATCGGTTCCGCCGCGACGCCGACGGCGTCGGCGGCCAGCACGCTCCTGGCGGCGGCGAACGCCTCGTCGACCATTGCCGCATCGTTGACCAGCGGCACGAATTCGCGCGTGTAAGTCACCTCGGCCGAGACGTTGTAGGCCTGCGCAGTGCCCTCGGCGATGCTGCGCATCTGCTTTTCGATCTCGGCGCTGACTTCGGGGCGAAAACTCCTGGCGTCGCCAAGAATGCGCGCCAGGCCGGGCAGCGCGTTGCGGGTGCCGTCGGTGATCAGCTCGGTGACGGAGACGACGCCGATATCGGCCGGGCTCAGCCGGCGCGAGACGATGGTCTGCAGCGCGGTGACCAGCGCGCAGGCGGCGACCAGCGTCTCGCTGCCGGAATGCGGCCGCGCCGCATGGCCGCCGACGCCTTTCAGCACGATCTCGAAATTGTCCTCGGCCGACATGAACGAGCCAACGCGTGTCTCGAAATGGCCGACCGCCAGACCCGGCATGTTGTGCAGGCCAAAAATCTCCTCGAAGGGAAAGCGCTGCAGCAGGCCGTCATCCAGCATGGCGAGCGCGCCCCTGCCCCACTCCTCGGCCGGCTGGAAGATGAAGCGCACGGTGCCGTCGAAGCCGCCTTCGCTGGCCAGCAGCTTTGCCGCGCCAAGCAGCATCGAGGTGTGGCCGTCATGGCCACAGGCGTGCATGGTGCCAGGCGTCTGCGAGCGATAGGTCTGCGTGCCCTGTTCGGCGATGCGCAAGGCATCCATGTCGGCGCGTAAGGCAATCGCCCGGTTGCCGCCGCCGCGCGTCAGCGTGCCGACGACACCGGTGCCGCCGATGCCCTCGGCGACGTCCAGCCCGAATTCGCGCAGTTTTTTGGCGACGAAGGCAGACGTGCGCTTCTCCTCGAAGCCGAATTCGGGATGGGCATGCAGATCCTGCCGCCACGCGGTCATTTCGTGATGAAGTGCGTTGAGATCGGTCATCTCGAGCCCCCCTTCTGTTGCGACGCAAGCCTGGCGGCGACGCCAAGCAAGATATTCGCCCCCGCGACCAGTTCGTCGTCGGCGGTGTATTCCGCCGGGTTGTGGCTGATACCGCCCCGGCTCGGTACGAAGATCATCGCAGACGGCGCGATCCGCGCAATCATCTGTGCGTCATGCCCGGCGCCCGACGTCATGCGCCGGCACGAGAGACCATGGGCCTTCGCCGTTGCCTCGATGAGGTCGACGATGCGGCTATCGAAGGTCACCGGTTCGAAGCGCGCCAGCCTTTCAACCGCGATTGTCACGCCCGCGTTGTCGGCGAGCGCATCGAGATAGGAAGCGAGCGCCGCTTCCTCGACCTGGAGCCGATCCTCATCGGGATCGCGCAGGTCGACGGTGAAGCTCGCCCGCGACGGGATGACGTTGATAGCGTTCGGTTCGAAGGCGATGGTGCCGACCGTCGCCACCGTGGCCGGCGAAGCACTGGCGCGATCCTGCAGGAAGCTGATGACGCGGGCGGCGGCAGCACCGGCATCCCTGCGCATCGACATCGGCGTGGTGCCGGCATGGTTGGCAACGCCGTCGATGGTGACGCGCTGCCAGGAAATGCCTTGCAGGTTCTCGACAGCGCCGATGGCCACGCGCTCGCGCTCCAGCACCGGACCCTGCTCGATATGCAGCTCGACATAGGCATGCGGCCTAAGGAAGCCCGGCTGGTGCACACCGGCATAGCCGATGCGTTCGAGTTCCCGGCCGAGCACCGAACCATCGGTGCCGACGACGGCAAGCGCTTCCTCGATGCCGAGGCCGCCGACAAAGACCAGCGAGCCCATCATGTCGGGCATGTAGCGCACACCTTCCTCATTGGTGAAGGCGGCGACGACGATCGGACGCGCGGGCGCAAAACCGGCCTCCTTCAGGCTCACGATCGCTTCGAGCCCGGCGAGCACGCCATAGCAGCCATCATAGATGCCGGCATCGATCACCGTGTCGATATGCGAGCCGAGGAGAATGGGAGCCTTGTCCTCGTTGTCACTGGTTTTCCAGATGCCGAAGATGTTGCCGATGCGGTCGATGGCGACCTCCAGCCCACTCTCGCTGAGCCAGCCGACGAGACGGTCGCGGCCGATCCTGTCCATGTCGGAAGCCGCGACCCGAACCAGCTGTCCCTGCGCATCGCGGCCAAGCGAGCCCAGTTCGCGAATGCGGTCGAGCAAGCGGCTGGAATTGATGGTCGGATTGCTCATGCCATCGGTCCTGCCCGTGCCTTGGCAACCTCGTCCGACGCCATGCCGACAAGCTCGCCATAGCGGCCGGGATCGGTGGCGCCTTCGGTGTTGATGACCAGCACGCGCGCGTTGGCATCGAGGCCAAGGGCTGCTCGCATGTCCTGAGCCGTCACAGCGCGGATCAGTCCCGCCAGCCCGGCCCCGCCGCTCTCGCCGGAGACAATCGCGGGATCGCTGCCTGACGGCCGCGCCAGCCGGTTCATGACCGCGATCGCATCGCCCTCGTCGACCGTCATGAAGGCATCGGCGACCCGCGCCAGCACCCGCCAGGCGAGCGGCGAGGCCTCGTAGCATTCGAGCATCGCCATAACCGTCGGTGCGTCATGCGCGATTTTTACAGGGTGCCCGGCCTTGGCCGTTGCATAAATGCACGCCGCCCGCGCGGGCTCGACCACCACGACCATCGGTCTCTGCTCGCCAAACAGTATGCTGAAATGACCGGCGACGGCCGCGGCGAAGCCGCCGACGCCGGCCTGCAGGAAGACATGCGTCAGCGGTTGGCTGAGATGGCGCAGCGCCTCGCGCACCATCACCGTATAGCCTTGCATGACCAGCCCCGGGATGCGCTCATAGCCCGGCCACGAGGTGTCGGAGACGACGGTCCAGCCCTGCTCCGCCGCGACCCTTGCGGCTTCCACTACCGACTGGTCGTAACTGCCATCGACCCGCACCATCTCGGCGCCGAAGCGAGCGATTGCCGCGACGCGCTCGTCGCTGACGCCTGAGTGGACGAAGATGACCGATCGGGCGCCGACCAGTTGCGCGCCTTGCGCCACCGAGCGGCCGTGATTGCCGTCGGTGGCGCAGGCGAAAGTCATGCCGGCGGCGACTGCCGCCACCTCGGGCGCATGCAGGTCGCCAATGTCGACGCCGCGGCCGAGCCGCTTTTGCGCCTCCTCCAGCACCAGCCGGATGACGGCGTAGGAGCCGCCCAGCGCCTTGAAGCTGCCGAGCCCGAGCCGAAAGCCTTCGTCCTTGACGTGGAGCGAACCCAGCCCAAGTTCGGCCGCCATCGCCGGCAAGGCATGCAGCGGCGTTTCCGCATGATTGCGCCGCTCAGCCAAGAAGCGTTCGGCCTCTTCGGCCCCGACCACGCCCAGCGTCGTGGCATCGGCGGGGTCGAGCGGCGCGCGATGTTCGGGCGAGCGGTTGAGCAAAAACATTGGCAGCCGTTTCCTGTGATGACGTATGTCTATTGCAACAAGGGCGAGAGTTGCGCTCTGTTTGGGCCCTTCGAATGCAAGTTTGTTTCGTCTGGAGCGGAAAATGCCGCAAAGCCTCGACAGTTTCGACCGCGCCATCCTCGCCATCCTGCAGAAGGACAACACGACGCCGCAGCGGGTGATCGGCGAGGCCGTCAACCTCTCGGCGCCGGCCGTGCAGAGGCGCATCCGGCGTATGGAGGAAAGCGGCGTCATCCGCGCCAATGTCGCCCTGGTCGACCCGGCCAAGGTCGGCCATCCGATCACGCTGTTCGTCGAGGTGGAGGTGGTCAGCGAGCGCGCCGCGCTGATCGACGCCGCCAAGCGCGACTTCGCCTCGGTGCCCGAGGTGCAGCAGTGCTACTACGTGACCGGAGAAGCCGACTTCATCCTCGTCGTCACCGTCGCGACGATGGCCGACTACGAGGCGCTGACAAGGCGGCTGTTCTTCGAAAACAACAACGTCAAGCGTTTTCGCACTTTTGTCGCCATGGACCGGGTCAAGGTGGGGCTGGAGGTGCCGGTGGGGTGAGGAGCCGCGAACCGAGCGAGCCGAGCGTCACTTCCTGCCCTGCGGGTAGATCGTCTCGCCGCGCTTCAGCATCTCGACGAAGGTGTCGATCTTTTTCCTGCGCCCCGCCTCGGTCTTCATGTTGTGGGTGCGAAAGGCGAGCGCGAAGCGGTTCTGCGCGCTGAGCTTTCCCAGCATCTCTTTGGCTGCCGGCTCGGCGTCGATGGCCGCCTGCAAATCGTCGGGGATTTTCATATCCTTGCCGCTTGCATAGGCGCGCGCCCAGCGACCGTCGGCCTTGGCGGCGTCGACCTGTTTCAGCCCATGCCCGGTCATGCGGCCCTCCTCGACAAGCCGGGCGACATTGTCGATGTTGATCTGGCTCCAGATGCTCTTCTTGCCACGCGGCGTGTAGCGCTGCAAAAAGCTCCTGTCGTCAAAACCCTTGCGCACGGCGTCGATCCAGCCCCAGCACAGCACGGCATCGATGGCCTCCTTCGGCGTGATCGACGGCAGGCCTGAGCCGACCTTGTGCACCTTGATCCAGACCTCGGTCTCACTGTCGTGGTGCTTAGCGAGCCAGGCGTAGAAGCTGGCTGCGTCGGGGAATTCGTGCACCTTGTCGGGATCGACCTTGACCGGCGCCATCACAGGAGCATCCGCGTCTCGATCGTTGTCATCGTTCTCGTCCCTCCGGTGCCGCCATGGTCGTCTGGATGAAGCAACCGCCGGACCTCGTCAACAGCCGCTGTGGCTTGCCATGCTGCCGCGCGAGGCCGCGCTCGTTCTCGCCGTCGCCAATGTCCATGGCGGTTTTTCCCGCCATGATGTAGCTTCCGAAAAATCTTCTATCCCTATGTTTTTGTTCCGGACATCTCACCCTCACCTCGGGAAATGCCATGCGATCGATGCTCCTCGGCCTCGCCTTGCTGCTTGCAAGTTTTCTGTTCGCTGACGCTGCACTCGGCGAGCCGATCGAAACCCAGAAAATCATCGCCGCGGCCACCGGTGACTGGAACGGCGACGGCGCCACTGACCTGGCGATGATCGTGGAAACAGAACCCGGCACTGCCATGGACATGCATTTTTTCCTCAGGGACAAGGAACACAATTTTCTCAAGCCTGCCGGGGTCGTGCAGGAGCAGATGTATGGCGAATGGAACGGCTACGACCGGCCGGGCTACGAGGCCTCCTATGTCGAGCCGGAACTGACCGCGCTGCCGAACGGCTCGATCAAGCTCTATATACCGGGCATACCGATGAATGGCGCACGGACCGACCAGACGCTGACGATTGCCTGGCGCAACGACGCCTTCGTCGTCGCCGGCTATGCCTATGACTATCACGACTACATGAAGGACAATGTCGCAAGCGACTGCGACTACAATCTGCTGACCGGCAAGGGCAAAAGCAGCAAGATGCAGCCGGATGGCACCAGGGTGCACAGGATCGTATCGGTCGCAGGCAAGGTCGTCCCGTTTGCCGTGTGGGACAGCGGCGCCAGCGCTACCGATTGCGGGAGTGAGCAGACCGGTTCGCGAAGCGAACTCATCGTGCCGGTGACACGATGAAAGGCCAGCGAACGCCGGGACGCTGCGCAGCAGCAGGGACCCGGCAGGCGGACACCGAGCCCTTCGCCGGCTCAGGGAAAATCAGGCCTTCGGCGCGACCGGCGTCAGGCCGTGGCGGCGCATGATGTCGGCCATCTTGGCCCGATCCGGCGGACCGCCAGCGGCAGCAGCGAGCACCGCAAAAGCCTCGCGGAAGTATTCAGGACCGATCGCTGCCGGCGTCACCACGCAGAGCGCCTTCACATCCTGGTTGCCGTTGTTGTCGAAGCGATGGGCGGCACCGCGGGGAATGCACAGCGCCTGCCCTGGGCCGACATCGATCGCGATGTCGTCGACCGTCCAGGTCAGCACGCCCTCGAGGCCGTAGATCGTCTCCTCGTAATGGTCGTGGCGGTGCGCTGGCGCCGGCAGCCGCAGCCCGGTCGGCACCTTGAGCTCGAAGGCCGCGATGCTGCCGTTCGAGTCCTCGCCGGTCAGCAGGAAGCGGACCGCAAAGCCTTTGATGCCTATGGTTTCGTCGGCGGGATTGATGCGCGGCTCGATGACTGAATTTGGCATTGTGAAATCCCTTAGGGTAAATTACATTTACTGGATACGAGTAAACTCAATTTACCGGATCGTCAATGGCCACCGCAACCGAAGTTCTCCAGACCAAGACCCAGGACCTGCTGATCGGCGCCCTGCTGCGTGTGCCGGCGCAGGCGATCCAGCGCCGGCTGATCAAGGAACTCAACGCCGCCGGTTTCGACGAATTGCGCCTGCCGCATATGGCGGTGTTGCAGTTTCCCGGGCCGGACGGCGCGCGCCCCGGCACCATCGCCGAGCGCGCCGGCATGAGCAAACAGGCCATCAACCAGTTGCTCAGCAGCCTCGAAGGCTACGGCTATATCATCCGCTCCGATATTTCCGGCGAAGGCGGCGCGCGCGTGGTGCGGTCCACCGAACGCGGCCACGCCGCCTTCTGGAAGATGGTCGACATCCTGCGCGACATCGAGGAGGAGTGGCGCGCCGAACTTGGTCCGGAGCGGTTCGCCCAGCTCAAGGCGCTGTTGTTCGTCGTCTGGGAAAGTCCGCTGGTGAAGTGAGAGCCCTTGGCCTTCTCCCCCGCCTCACTGCAAATGCGGCTTCTTGAGAAAGCTGTTGCGGTCGGCGGACTTGATGCGCAGCCAGGTGTCGCGGCCGTCGCGCACCACCCTCAAGGGGATTTCCGCGCCAGCCGGGTTCTGCCACAGCTTGCGATAGAAATCGGCGAGACCGTCAACCTCACCGTCTCGGACATCCGAGATGATATCGCCCTGGCGCAGGCCTGCCTTGGCGGCCGGGCCGCCGGCGGCGACACTCATCACCACCACCGCGCCGTTGTTTTCGGCGGAGAAGGCGCCGAGCCAGGGGCGCGGCGGCTTGGCCACCTGGCCACGGGTCAGGAGGTCGTCGAGGATCGGCGGCAAGAGGTTGATCGGCACCACCATGTTGATGTCGGCGACCTCGCCGTTGCGGCTCATCTGCAGCATCAGCGAGCCGATGCCGAGCAGCGAGCCGTCCTCGCCGATGAGGGCGGCCCCGCCCCATGACGGATGGGCGGGCGCGATGAAGATCGCCTCGTCGAGCAGATATTCCCAATAGCCGGCGAATTCCTGCTTGGTGACGATGTGCGCCTTGACCGAGCGGCCGGTGCCGTCGGCAAGCACCACGGGATCGCCGACCTTGGCTTTGCCGGCGTCGCCGAGCGCCAGCGCCGGCAGGCCAAGCGGGGCAAGCGCCTGCACCAGGCCAAAACCAGTTTCCTGGTCATAGGCCAGCGCGTGCGCCGGCACGACGCGGCCGTCCTGGGCGGTCAGCCAGACTTCCTCCGCCTCGGTGATGAGATAGCCGATGGTCAGCACCAGCCCGTCGGGGCGGATGACGACGCCGCTGCCTTCGCGGCGGGTGCCCAGTCCCGACGCCGTGAAGGCATCTTCGGGGATCGAGGCGCGCACGGCCACGACGGAGCGCAAATTGGGATCGATGGTCATGCTTTTTGTCCTGGGTATGCGATGCAAATGCTTTGGCGATGTCTTCTATAGGTATGACACACGGGACGAGGCGCAAGGGCTCGGGACAGGGATACTCACTTCAGGGTTTGCGGCGCCGACATTGGCCGGCATCGACAATAGTTCAACAAAAGTTGGACTTCCCCCTTTCCAGCCCGCGCACCGGTACCTAAATGTAACTCTGCCCCCGCCGATCAATCCCGCGCCGCGCAACGTGCGAGGCGCCAACACCCTCCCCCGCCAAAACACGAGGCCTCCCGACATGACCGAATACACGCCGCCGAAAGTATGGACCTGGAACAAGGCAAATGGCGGTGCTTTCGCCAGCATCAACCGGCCGATCGCCGGCCCGACGCACGACAAGGAGCTGCCTGTCGGCAAGCATCCGCTGCAGCTCTATTCGCTGGCGACGCCCAACGGCGTCAAGGTGACGGTCATGCTGGAGGAGCTTCTGGCGCGCGGCCAGAGCGGCGCTGAATACGACGCCTGGCTGATCCGCATCAACGACGGCGACCAGTTCGGCTCAGGCTTCGTCGAGGTCAATCCCAACTCAAAAATCCCGGCGCTGCTCGACCGCAGCGGCAAGGAGCCGGTACGCGTGTTCGAATCCGGCTCGATCCTTCTCTATCTCGCCGAAAAGTTCGGCGAATTCCTGCCGACCGAGCAGCCGGCGCGCGCCGAGGCGCTGTCCTGGCTGTTCTGGCAGATGGGCTCGGCGCCGTATCTCGGCGGCGGCTTCGGCCATTTCTACGCCTATGCGCCGACCAAGATCGAATATGCCATCGACCGCTTCGCCATGGAGACCAAGCGGCAGATGGACGTGCTCGACCGCAGGCTGGCTGAGTCAGAGTATCTGGGCGGCGCCGACTACACGATCGCCGACATGGCGGTGTGGCCCTGGTATGGCGGTCTGGCGCTCGGCCACATGTACAATGATGCCGGCGCCTTCCTGTCGGTCGAGGAGTACAAGCACGTGCAGCGCTGGGCCAAGGCCATCGACGCCAGGCCGGCGGTGAAGCGCGGCCGCATGGTCAACCGCGCTTTCGGCGAGCCGGCGCTGCAATTGCACGAGCGCCACGATGCCAGCGATTTCGACACGAACACGCAGGACAAACTGGCGGCGGAGTAAGCTGGGCCAGCGAACTGCGTGGCGCCGGAGCATTCCGGCACTCTGACCCTCGCTGGTTGATTCAGGATTTTTCTCTATCCTGTTGATTGGGCACGATCTTCTTCGATCGAAAGTTCGCGATCAACGACTCCAGGTATAGGTCACACTTGCCTTGCCAAGAGACTCGCCCAACGCATCGGCCACCAGCATGGTGGGCGATGCGTTGGCCTCGGTGTGGAGTTTTGCCTCCTTCATTGCATAGAGCGTGATGACGTAATGATGAAGACCGCTGCCGGGCGGCGGACAAGGCCCGAGATAGCCAGTGCGGCCAAGGTCGGCCTTGCCCTGAACAGCGCCCCTGGGCAGGCCTTTGCCGCTCTTCGACCCGGCACCCTCGGGCAATCCGCTGGCGCCCGCCGGAATGTTCCACACCTGCCAGTGCCACCAGCCCACACCACCACCCATGGCGTCCGGATCGAACATGGTCAGCATGTAGCTTTTGGTGCCGGCCGGCGGATCCTTCCAGTTCAGGGCAATCGAGACGTTTTGTCCGTCGCAGCCGCCGGCTTTGTCGGCGATGTATTTCAAGTCCCATTTTCCGTCGGCAACGGAAGGGCTCGATATCTCAAACGCCGATGCCGAATTGGCAAAACCAAGAACAACAAGGGCGACCACTGCCACGCGCGATATCATACCATTCCTCCCAGGTTTTCGCGGATTTTAGCGAAAATCCCGCCCCGGGCATGCGCAACTTTCCGTGACGCGCTAGGCCTTTTGAACCGCGGATATCCACAGCCGGTCGATGTCGGCCAGGTAAGTCTCGTCGATCTCGTCGAGATGGTTCCAGTACATGCCGTCCTCGTAGAAATAGCCGAGGTCCTGCTCGATCCTTTCGGCCTTCTCGGCTCTGTCGTGCGCAATGCCGGCAAGGATCTCCGCTTTCATTTCGGCGACCCTTGCCCGCGACAGGCTTTTCAGCTCTTCGAAGCTCAGCCTCGGAAAGATCAGCCGGCTGCGTGGCAATTCGGACAGGTTGATGCACAGGCAGTCCCGCCGCAGCGCCTGGACAAGCAGGCGGGCGGACTTGGCCTCGAGATTGCGCAGCGTGACGTCGTCGCGCAGCGGATCGGGACGGCCGATGCCGTAGAAATGCGTCTTGTCGGGCTGGTCGTAGATCATGTCGCAGCCGAGGAACGCCAGCACATCCGGCCTCTGGCTGTGGATGGTCCAGTAGGCCGAGGTCAGCGACATGGTGGCGCCGGCATAGACGAAGCCGCCGAAGGCGTTCTGCGCCGGCACATATTGCGAGGCGCTGAAGATCTGCGCCTGCCGCAGCCTGGCGCCCGGGGGCAGCCGGTCGGACGGAAAATCGCCGGAATGGACGAGAAAATCCCAGTCGGGGCGCACGCGCCAGGCATTGTTGATGGCGACGATCTTGCTGAAAGCGGCCTTCGGCCAGGCCTCGCAACGCACCACATCGGGCGCACTGCCGATGAGCAGGATCACGCGTGGTGATGTCGAAGCGGCGCTGGGCATGGCATTTCTCATTCGGCCATGGGAGCCCTGCCCGGCCGGCGCGCCAACCTGCCACCTCCGGTCGAATGGCTCAAGTGGCGAATGCGGAGCCTATGGATGAGGAGCAATCTCCCCCCTCGTGGGGGAGATGTCCGGCAGGACAGAGGGGGGCGCGAAGGATCGCGATCTCTCTGTCCAATGCAGGCGAACCGGAACCTGCCTGAGCTACTACTATGGTGGTTGGAAGGGCTGGCGGGACAGCGCCCCCCTCTGCCCTGCCGGGCATCTCCCCCACACGGGGGGAGATTGGCAGCTTCAGCGTTGGCGCCTACCCCTTCAGAATCTTCGCCAGCCTCGGTATCCCTTCGCTCACCGCGCGCTTGTCGGCGAGCGTGAAGGAGAGCCGCAGCGTGTTGCGGCCGGCCCCGTCGGCATAGAAGGCACTGCCGGGCACGAAGGCGACGCGCGCTTCCTTGACCGCCCGCGCCAAAAGCGCCGTGGCGTCGGCACCTTCGGGCAGCGTCACCCAGACGAACATGCCGCCATCGGGCCGCGTCCAGGTCACGCCTTGCGGCATGTTGGCCGCCAACGCCGCAAGCAGGCCATCGCGGCGCTCCCGGTAAGCGTCGATGAGCTTTTCGACCTGGCTATCGAACACGGACTCGGCGACGCGGTGCATCACCACCTGGTTGATCGACGGGCTGTGCAGGTCCGACGCCTGCTTCATCAGCACCAGCTTCTCGATGACGCGGCGCGGCGCGCAGACCCAGCCGACGCGCATGCCCGGCGACAGGATTTTTGAGAACGAGCCGCAATAGAGCGTGCGGGCATTGTCAATGCCGCCGGAGCGGGCGCAGTCGAGCGCCAGGATCGGCGCCACGCCCTGCCCATCATAGCGCAGCGCGCGATAGGCGGCGTCCTCAATGACGGCGATGTCGAGCTCGCCGGCGAGATCGAGCACGGCCTCGCGCTGCTTGAGGCCCAAGGTCTCGCCGGTGGGGTTGGCGAAATCCGGCACCAGATAGGCGAACTTGACCTTGCCGCCGTTGGCAGCGGCCGCGGCGCGATAGGCGTCGGGCGTCATGTTGCCGCCATCGGGCGTCAGCCGGTCATAGCGTGGCTCATAGGCGTTGAAGGCCTGCAGCGCGCCGAGATAGGTCGGCCAGGTGACAAGCGCCGTATCGCCCGGCGACAGAAACAGCTTGCCGAGATAATCCAACGCCTGCTGCGAGCCCGAGGTGATCAGGATGTTGTTCTCGTCGCAGGCGACGCCGAGCTTGCCCATCTGCCCAGCCAGCCAGCGCCGCAACGGCAGATAGCCTTCGCTGACCTGGTACTGCAGCGCCGACGCGGCATCGGCGCTGCCCAGCACCGAAGCATAGGCATCGGCGATCGCCTGCGACGGGAACAGCGCAGGGTCCGGAATGCCACCGGCAAACGAGATGATGTCGGGCTGGTCGAGCAGCTTCAGCAGTTCGCGGATTTCCGACGCCTTCATGCGCGAAGAGCGCGATGCCAACAGGTTCATCAATGTCAAAACGCACCTCCCGCTCGGCCACAGGTCGATTATAGGTCAATCTCGCTGACCTATATCAGACCCGCTTGCCCGATTGAATAGCCAGAAGGCCGGCATGCCTAGCCCAATCAAGTCGGATACTAAAGGTCCCGCCGGCGGTCGGAGCCACGCGTCTCGTCATCAGTGGCCCTGGGCCGTGTCGAGATCAGGCCGGCTTCAATGGAGCTGAGAAGAGTGAGCGCGGCGTCGAGCCCGCTGCTGTCGCCGCCGGCGGCGGCGGAGATGGCTGCGCCCCATTCCTTGCGCACCAGCGCGTAGTTTTCGGCCCCGCGCCGCGTGCGGTGGACGCTGACGCCGCGGCGGTCCGCCGGATCGACATGCCGCTCGATCAGCCCCTTGCTTTCAAGGTCGCGCAGCACCGGAGACACGTTGGCGCGCTGCAGCCCGGTCGCGACGGCGATCTGGCTCGGCGTCGCCGAGGCGTGCGCAACCAGATGGCGCATGACCATGCCCTCCGATTGCGTGAGGGATAGCGCCCGCTCGTCGCGATAGCCGCGGAACTGGATCTCGCGGGCGATGATCAGGATCAGGTCGGCCAGATCCGCCCACCGGACCGGTGGAGGCTTGCCTGTGGACGATTCGCTGTCGGTCTTCATCAGCAGAGTTTACAGCGCCCGGCCAGATATGTATATGTACATAATGATTATGTTTGCATAACTATATATGCATAAGCACCTGGAGGTTCGCATGACCCATTCAATGGACACCGCCGGCCGGCATTCTCCCCGCTCCATGGCCCTTGCCGGAGGACTGCACGCGGTCGGCGTGTACGTCTTGCTGGCCGGCGCCTTCCTGCCGATCGCCGACTTCTTCATCGTCAACGTGGCGCTGCCGACGATCTCCGCCTCGCTCCAGGCGACACCGGCCGCACTTGAGTTGGTGGTTTCCGTCTATGGCGTTGCCTATGCCGCCATGCTCGTGCTGGGTGGCAGGCTTGGCGATCGTTTCGGCCGCCACAGCCTGTTTCTGGTCGGGCTTTCCGGCTTCATCCTGGCGTCATTGGCCTGCGGCTTGGCCCCTACGATCGAGGCGCTGATCGCCGCTCGCCTGGTCCAGGGCGCAACGGCGGCGATGCTTGTGCCACAGGTGCTGGCAACCTTCCAGGCGACGCTCGCCGGCGAACGCAAGACCAAGGCCATCGCGCTCTACGGCGCCACCTCGGGCATCGCGGCGGTCGTCGGCCAACTCGCCGGCGGACTGCTGGTCAGCGCCAATCTGTTCGGCACCTCGTGGCGGCCAATCTTCCTGATCAACATTCCGCTCGGCATCATCGTGTTCTTCGCCTCGCGGCAGGTCGTGCCGGCCAGCCGCTCGCCGCACCCGGCCGGCATCGACCTGCCCGGCACTGTGCTTTTCGCGGCCACGCTGACCGCCCTTCTGGTGCCGCTGACCGAAGGCCATTCGCTGGGCTGGCCGACCTGGACCAGGATGATGCTGGCGGCCGCCGTGGTGCTGGCCGTGCTGACCGTCATTGTCGAACGGGCTGCCGAGGCGCGCGGCGAGGTGCCGTTGCTGCCTCCATCGCTGCTCAAGCTGCCCTCGATGTCGCGCGGACTGGCCATGATCACGCTGTTCAGCGTCGGCTTCGGCGCCTTCATGTTCGTCTTCGCGCTCACCGTGCAGAACGGCCTCGGCGCCAACCCGCTGGAAAGCGGTCTCGCCATCCTGCCGATGGCGGTGATGTTCTTCATCGGCTCCATGGTCAGCCCGCGCATGATCAACCGCTTTGGCCGCGGCGCCCTGGCGGCGGGCGGCATCGTGCAGGCGCTTGGACTGGCGCTGCTGATCGGCATCATCGTTTCCGGTTGGCCAAAGGTGAGCCTGGTCGAACTGTCGCTGCCGCTGGTGTTGATCGGCGCCGGGCAATCGATGCTGTTTTCTGGCCTGTTCCGCGCCGTGCTCGCCGATGTTCCCGCCCACCTCGCCGGCGTCGGCAGCGGCGTTCTCATCACGCTGCAGCAGTCCGGCCTGGCGCTCGGCGTCGCCACGCTCGGCACGCTCTATCTGGCACTGGAGCCCATAGGCATTGCGCAAGCCTTCGGCGCCGTCATCGCCTGCCAGTTTGCGATCATCGTGCTGCTGGTGCTGTGCACCGGCCTGCTGCCGCGTTTCACCAGGCACCAACCCGTCGCCCACCCCGTGGAAATGTAAGCCTGAGCACTGCGACGCCGCCGCGTCGCAAAATTGCTTGATTTTGAAAGCTTCTTCCACCGCAGCTGGTGGGCTTCCAGCGAATGCGGTCGCTACGGCCGGCACACAGCGATCGGTGGACTGTCACCGCCGCGCTGTTACCATCGGGTGCGATCCGGGTTAGAAAAAGCGCTCCTCACTCGGCGGGATGAGAATGCGGATCAAGATCATCGGAACCGGGCGGGCCGTGCCGGCTGCGTGCGTGACGTCGCGCAGCCTCGATGCGCGGCTAGGGCTTGGCGATGGCCAGCTCGAAGCCACCACCGGTGTCATCGAACGCTATGTCTGCGAGGCTGAATCGCAGGTCGACCTGGCCGTCACGGCGGCGCGACGCGCTCTGGCGGATGCCGGGCTGGAGGCCGGCGATATCGACCTCGTCATCGGCGGTTGCGGCGTGCCCTACCAGCCGCTGCCATCGACGGCGCCGCTGGTCATGCAACGTCTCGGCATGGCCGACGGTTCGGCCGCCGCCTTCGACGTCAACAGCACCTGCCTTGGCTTCCTGACCGCCTTCGAGACCGCCGCCCGCATGATCGAGGCCGGGCAATGCGAGCGGGCTCTGGTGTTTTCCTCGGAGATCGCCTCGCGCGCTTTGCCCTGGAACGACCAGCCGGAGATCGCCGCTCTGTTCGGCGACGGCGCGGCGGCCGCCGTGCTGTGCAAGGCGGCGCCAGGCGAAGGCGCGGTGCAGGCCAATCTGATGCGCACCTACCCCTCGGCCTACGACGCCTGCAGCATCGGCTCCGGCGGCACCCGCTTCGATTTCCATCGCCAGCCGCAGGAATTCGCCAGCCATGCCCAGTTCCACATGGACGGCAAGGAATTGTTTCGCGTGACGTCGCGCCATTTCAACGGTTTTGTCGCCGAGCTTTTGCAGCGGGCCGGCTGGACGCATGACGATGTCGACATCGTCGTGCCGCACCAGGCCAGCCCGTTTGCGCTCGCCCATATGGCGCGCCAGACCGGCTTTGCCCGGGAAAAACTCGTCGATATCGCGGCGCACTACGGCAACCAGATCGCCGCCTCGATTCCCTTCGCGCTCGACATAGCGCGCCGCGAGGGGCGCATCGCGGCGGGCGCGAAAGTGCTGTTCCTTGGGACGTCGGCCGGCGTGTCGTTCGGCGGCATGGCGCTGGAAGCGTGAGCATGGGGCGTGTGCTCGTCACCGGCGCCAGCGGTTTTCTTGGTTCGCATCTCATGGCACGGCTGGCGGCGTCGGACGTGCCAGCGGTGGGCCTTGGCCGGAATGCGCGGCGCTGCACAGCCCTGGAAGCGGCCGGCCATGTGGTCGTCCGCCACGATCTTTCCCTGCCATTCGATGCGGCCGCACAAGCGCAGCTCGGTGACATCGAAGCGATCGTCCATTGCGCAGCCCTTTCCGCACCCTTCGGCAGGCTGGCGGATTTCGAAAAAGCCAATGTCACGGCAACCCGCAACCTCGTCGATTTCGCGCGGCGGCAAAGCGTGAGCCGCTTCGTCCATATCTCCAGCCCTTCGGTCTGTTTCGCCCTTCGCGACCAGCTCGATGTGCGCGAAGACAGCGCCCTGCCCGCTCCGGTCAACCACTATGCCCGCACCAAGCGGCAAAGCGAGGAGATCGTGCTCTCGGCAATCAAGCCGGTGATCCTGCGGCCACGCGGCATCTATGGCGCCGGCGACCGCGCGCTGCTGCCGCGCTTGCTGGGCGCCGCGCGCCGGCGTCCGTTGCCGCTGTTTCGCGACGGCCGAGCGCGCATCGATCTCACCCATGTCGATGATGTCGCCGATGCCATCCTGGCAGCGCTTGCGGCCGGCAGCGCCGCCGAGGGCCAGATCTTCAACATCTCCGGCGGCGAGGTGCTGCCGGTGCGCCGCATCGCCGACGAGGCCTGCGCCCGCGCCGGGTTTTCCGCGCGATGGCGCAAAATGCCGCTGTGGCCGGCAATGCTGGCAGCCGGCGCAATGGAGGCCGTGGCGCTGCGGCTGCCGGGCCAACCCGAACCGGCGGTGACGCGCTATGGTCTTGGCCTGTTTGCCTATGCCCAGAGCCTCGACATTTCAAAGGCAAGGCGCATGTTGGGCTGGGCGCCGAAAGTGTCCTTCGCGGACGGGCTCGACCGCACCTTCGCGGCAGAAGCACCCTCTTGGGGAGACGCACCTTGAAGATCGTCTTCGCCAACAGTGCCTGGGTGAGTGCCGCCGAGCGGCTGATCCTGCGCGGCGGCAGTTGGAAGACAATCCGCTTACGCGTGCGCTACGGATTGATCCTGCATCCGCAAGCCGGCGCGGTGCTGATCGACACCGGCTACACGCCGCACGTGACCACAGGCCCCGACCGAAGCCTCGCGCTGCGCCTGTACGGCGCGGTGCTCAGGCCCGCACTCAATGCGGCCGAACAGCCGCTGCCGGTGCTGGCACGCTTCGGCCTGACACTGCGCGATATAAGCGCGGTTGTCGTCACGCATTTCCATGCCGATCATATGGCCGGCCTGTCGCTGTTCCCGAATGCCCGCTTCATCGCCAGCGATGCGGCGTGGTCACGGGCCAAGGCGAGAACGACCAGGCAGAATTTGCGCCATGGCGTTTTCAGCGAGCTGTTCCCGGCAGATTTCGAGGCCCGTCTCGATGGGCTTTCCTCGAAGCAGCAGATCGCGCCGAACGATGGCGTGCCCGGCGGCGCCGACCTGTTCGGCGACGGCAGCGTTGTCGCGGTCGATTTGCCCGGCCACGCCGACGGCCAGTTCGGGCTGCTGTTCCCCAAGATGGAGCGCCCGCTGCTCTACGCCGTCGACGCGCAATGGCTGCTCACCGCGCTGACCGAAAACCGCACGCCGGGTTTGCCGGCGACCCTGCTGGCCGAGGATGCCGCGGCCCTCGAGCCGACCAGCGAAACCTTGCGGCGTTTTCTGGCAACCGGCGGCGAGGTCATGTTCTGCCATGACCCAGAGCCGACGCCCTATGATCTCGACAGCGAGGGCGGATGAGCTGGCTCGGCGAAGCGCTCAAATCGTTTGCCGTCACCCGCTGGGTGTCGCGCAAGAGTCGCAAGGATTTCGAGCGTTGGCAAGCAAATGCCTTGCGCCGCTGGCTCGACCGCGACCTGCCGAGCGCGCCCTTCTACGGCAAGGCGCCACGTCATCTCGGCGACCTGCCGGTGACCGATAAGGCGCTGCTGATGGCGAATTTCGAGCGCTTCAACATCGGCGGCGTGTCGGCTCGCGATGCCTGGGCCGCCGCTTCGGCCGACGGCCGCCTCGGCGACCTGACAGTCGGCGCCAGCACCGGGACATCAGGCAATCGCGGCTTGTTCATCATCTCCGAGGCCGAAAAGTACCGCTGGCTCGGTGCGATCCTGGCCAAGGCCGTACCCGATCTGCTCTGGCGCCGGCAGCGGGTCGCCGTGATCCTGCCGCAAAACACCGGGCTCTATGAAAGCGCCCGCAAATCCCGGCGCATCGATCTCAGCTTCTTCGACCTGGCGCTCGGTCCGGAACGCTGGCGCGCCGCACTCGAGGATTTCGCACCGACAGTCATCATCGCGTCGCCCAAAATGCTGCGCCATTTCGCGGCCACCGGCTTCCGGCTCAAGCCGCTGCGCATCTTCTCAGCCGCCGAAACGCTGGATCCGGTCGACCGGGCGGTGATCGAGAAATTCTTCGGCCGGCCGCTCGACCAGATCTACATGGCGACGGAAGGGCTGTTCGCCGTCACCTGCCGCCAGGGTGGGCTGCATCTGGCGGAGGATTCGGTGTTCTTCGAGTTCGAGCCGGTCGGCGACGGGCTGGTGACGCCGCTGGTCACCGCCTTTCGCCGCCAGACGCAGATCATGGCGCGCTACCGGATGAACGATCTGCTGCGCCTGTCCAAGGCGCCATGCCGCTGCGGCTCGCCGCTGCGCACGGTGGACGAGATCGTCGGCCGCATGGACGATGTCTTCCGGCTCGCCTCGGCGACTGGATCGATCCTGGTCACCCCCGACATTCTTCGCAATGCGGTGCTGAAGGCGGATCGCCGTATTGATGACTTCCGGCTGATCCAGACCGCGCCCGACGCCGTCGAACTGCGGCTTGCGCCCGACCTCGCCGACGACGCGGCTTCTGCCGCGCTTGGTGCGGTGCGGGCACTGCTCGCCATGCGCCAGACAACGGTATCGATCGATCTCGTGCGCGCGCCGCTGCCGCTGGAGACCAGCCGCAAATTGCGCCGTGTGGAATGCCGGCTGGGGGCAGCATGAGCCCGACGGCCGTCGCGACCGAGCAACCGCAGGCGGATCGGGTTGAAAACAACCCCGCCCAGGTCGAGGCCTTCACGCGGCTTTTCAACGAGGTACCGGTGCGCGATCTCATCCGCAATCTGACGGTGGTCGTCGAGCCGTTCGAGATTGCCGGGCGATCCTTCCCGCTGACGCTCAACGACGCCAGCGAGGCGCCGAACTGCTACATCTGCCGCCCGTCCAGCGCCTATATCGACTATGCCATCGACGAGACGCGCAATTTCGTCTCGGCGCCCTTTCTGCAGCGGGCGGTGCGGGCGCTGATCGGTCTGTGCGCGCCGCTGGTCAAGGCGAGCGGTCTCGACCATCAGGTGCAGGTCAACAACTGGCTCTATTCGACCAATCCGGTGCCGCTGCTCGACCGCAAGGCGATCGCGGCAATGCGCGCAAGACTGACGGCGCGGTTTGCGGACCGCGCCATCGTCATCCGCTCGCTGAACGAGATCGCCGATCCCGCGACCATCGCAGCCCTGAAGGCCGAGGGCTTCCGCATGTTGGCGGCGCGGCAGATCTACATTTTTTCCGACCGCAGTTCGGCACCAGCCATGACCAACGACATGAAGCGCGACCGCAAGCGGCTGCGCACGACGCCGTTCGAGCGGGTCGGCGATGCCGATTTCACCGAGGCCGATTACGCGCGCGCAGAAGCGCTCTACACCATGCTCTATCTCGCCAAATACACGCCGCTCAATCCGCACTACACGGCGCGCTACATTGCAGAGATGCACCGCCGCGGCATTCTCAGGCTTGCCGGCCTGCGCCGGCCGGGCGGTGAGCTCGTCGCCGTCACCGGCCTGTTCGAGAACGGCGCGACATTGACGCAACCGATCGTCGGCTACGATACCGGCCTGCCCGTTGGCGAAGGGCTCTACCGCATGATGATGGCGATGGCGCAGGACCATGCCACGGCGCACGGCCTGTTCTTCAACATGAGCGCCGGGGCCGCCGCGTTCAAACGCCGGCGTGGCGCGGTGCCGGCGATCGAGTACAACGCCGTCTATGCCAGCCACCTGCCGCTGCGCCAGCGCATGGCGATGCGGACCATGGAAACCGTGCTGGCGCGGGTCGGCATTCCGTTACTTCGGAGATTTGAATTGTGAACGAACCCCGGCATCCAAAGCAAAGGGATCATTGGCAGGCGGTGGCGCTGTCGGCCGATATCAGGCGCAAGCCGAAGCGCATCCTTTTCGACGGTGCGCCGCTGGTGCTGTTCCGCTCGGCGCAAGGGATTGCCGCACTGTTCGACCGTTGCGCCCACAGGCTGGTCGAATTGTCGACCGGCAAGCTCGTTGGCGGCGAGATCGAATGCCCCTATCATGGCTGGCGCTATGATGGCGAAGGACGCTGTACCGCCATTCCCGGCCATGTCGGTGACATCCCGCACTACCGGATCCGCCGCTATGGCGCCATCGAGCGCGACGGCGTCGTCTTCGTCTCCTCAGGCACACCCGCAGGCGAACCCTATCTCCACTGCATGCAGGGCAAGGACGTCGTTGTGAAGCGCGTGCGCAGTTCGGCGCAATCGACGGTCCTCGATGCGGCCGAGAACATTCTTGACGCCACCCACACCCACTTCACCCACAAGGGGGTGCTGCGCGGCCTGACCGCCAAACGCCATCTCGTGCGCGTCGAGGTGACTGGCGGCGAAGGCTGGGTCGAGAGCTGCTACACCGGCGAGGACCGCCAGCAGGGCCTGGTCAGCCGGCTCCTGGAAGGCGAGCGGGCCAGGACCATCGGCCGCTACCGCCATCCGGGCATCGTCGAGCTGGAATATTGGGGCAAGCGCGGTCTGGCGCTGGCGACGACCTTCCATTTGCGCCAGGCGGACGAGCGAACCGTCGAGGGCATCGGTTGGCTTATCGGCCCGCGCCAAGGCTTGCTCGGCCAACTCAAGGCGCTTGCCTTCAGGCCGCTCTTCGCCTTCGCGCTGCAGCAGGATCGCCGGGTGCTGAAATCGGCAAGCGACAATGCCCGCATCCCGCCGCAAGTGCTGCCAGCGATCGGACCGCTGGATTTCCTGCGCCGCGACATCGCAGCCATCATCGACGGCAAGATGCCGCCGGCCGCAGCAGAGCCGCGCGTGCATCAGATCGAGCTGTGACGCGGATCAAGGGCGATCACCGCCCATGTGCCGCGACCCGGTCGGTCGCGCAGTAGAGCGTGTGCCGTCCGCCATCGAGCGGCTCCACGATGTCGGTTTCGATCACCTGGACCGAAGCGAAATGCCTCTTCAGCGTTTCGATATCAGCTTCGCGTGCCGGGTGGCTGGCGATCGGTTCGAAGACGATGGCCGCGGAAAAACCCGCGAGATGGCCGAGCAGCCCGGAAAGACTGCCGTCGCTCATGATGCGCATGACGAAGGCGGTGTCGACGCCCGGCTCGGGCAGGAACTGCTCGAGCAGGTTGAGCGGCTGGGTCTCGATATCGTGCGCATAGAAATCGAGGTTCACGGCGCTTCGGGCCGAGCGCAGCTTCTGGCAGACATTGATATTGCGCGCATTGTTGTCGACGCCCACGCCCCAGCGGATGGTCGGGGCGAGCGGAAGGAGAAAGCCGCCGAGATTGCAACCGATCTCCAGCACCGACTTCCCTTGGAAATCGATCGGGATTGCCCGCAGCCGCGCCGCCGGTTCGCGAAAACCGGGCAGTTCAACGGCGCCGATGGCTGTGGACTGGTACGGCACCGGAATGTCATGGCCGGCACCCCTGTCGCTCACCTGCGGCGAATACTGGATCAGGCGAACGGCGCTGCGTGTTTGCCAATCGGACTGCCTGGCGGCGGCAAGAGCGCCGGCGATGAGGCGCAGTCTCTCGTTGGCGGTCGTCGTCGCCGCCTCGCCGATCAGGGCATCGAGCTCGTCGAACAGCCCTTGCTCTGCATAGGCTTGGGCAAGCAGGCCCTGTGCCGGCTCCGAGCCGGACTCGACGAGCGGCAGCAGGCGCTTGACCGCCTCGGCATGCTCGCCGCGATCGAACGCTTTTTTCGCCGCCTTGAGCGCGACCTTGCCGGCGAGCCTTGCCCACGATTTCTTAAGCTGGTTTGACACCGAGAAGTCCCCCGGCCCGCTGTTTGCCAGAAATTCCCGGCGGTTGCGAGCGTCGGTTACGATTGGAGCGGTCCGTTCCACTCGATATCGCGGGTCGACGCGGCCTGCAGACTGATGCGCTGACGCCGCGCCGTGGCGGCGATCTCGGCCAGCGCGCGCCACTGCGCTTTCTTCGGCGCGGGATCGCCGGGCCAGTCGAGCAGCTCGTCGGCCGCGCGCATCGCTTGGCCGAAACGTCCGACCTGCCCGGATCGCAAGGCGGCCGGCAATCCAAATACCCACATGGCCAGCCGCACCGTCTGTGGCGCGGTGATATCCGGCTTCACCTCGCTGCCCCCCTCAAGCACGGCATCCGCGAAGCGCTGCGGATCGCGAAAGAAATGCAGGCCGCTCACAGCGCGTGGATTGCACTCCAGCGGCGACACTTGGCCGTCCTGTTCGCGCATCAGGTCGAAGGAGATCTGGCCGGTCCACGAGGTGCCGGCGACGAAGCCTTCGACAAAGCGCCGCGCAGCCGCATCCTCCACCCGCTCGAAATAGATGCCGGCACCCTTGCCGGCGCGATAGAGCGAACGATAGAGCGCCAGCGCCTTGAGCTCGCCGTTGCGGGCCACCGCATAGGCGCTGATCTCCTCGCCGGCGATGAAACGCTGCGCCACCCACGGCATCTCGGGCGAAGGGCTGATCGCGTCGAGTTCTTCCGGCGACGGGCGCAGCAGGACATGGCTGGCAAAACGCGACCAGACCGGCTTGAGCACCAGCTCGCGCGACCAACCGCGCACGGCCTGCAGATCGTGCCTGCTTTGCAGCAGCGTCGTTTCAGGCACGGCGAGATGAAGGCTCTCAGCCAGCCGGATGAAAGCATGCTTGTCATGAACCCGGGCGAGCAGCTCCATGTCGGGCGCAAACAGGCCGGCCGGCATGGCGCGGTCGCGCCAGAGCTGGCCGAGATAGAAAACCTCTTCGCAGGTCGGGATGACAAGCTCCACGCCCTCGATGCGGACAAGTGCTTCCACCGCTTCGGCATAGGCATCAGGGGCAAGACGCGGCGGCGGCAGGCGACGATAGAGCGCGCATGCCGTGCTCGCCGCCGCGATCGGCCGAGCCGGGCTGTCGGCCAGGATCACCCGGTGCCCGGCACTGTTGAGCAGCCGCGCCAAATGCAGCGCCACCGGCGCCCGGGCCCCGGTGATCAGCACGGTGCTAATTTGCATGAGGCACCGACATCACAGCGGGAGAGCGAGGATCAAACGCCGGTCAGGAATTTTGTCGTCACCAGCGTCACGCCGGCATCTGCAAAGGCAGCATTGTGCCGGGCGATGATCTGCGCGGCCGCTTCACTGGGGCTGTCCAGCGTGCTGTGGGCGTCGGACACCACGGTGACGCCAAGCCCGTGGGCAAAGGCGCCTTTGACCGTGGCCGCAACGCAAAAGTCGCTCTGCGCGCCGACGAGCACGACTTCGCCGGCGCCTTGCCCCGCCACCCATTCGCCTAGGGCGGCATTGCTGAAGGCGTTGCCGACGCTCTTGGAAAAGGTCGGCTCGTTATCAGCCTGGCCGAGCTCCGGCCAAACCGGCCAGCCCGGCGCGCCGGGCGCCAGCGGGTCGCCCGCCGGGCCGTCATGCCTGACGAAGGCGATCTTGCGGCCCTTGCGCCGCGCCCATTCCATTACCGCCCGCACACGGCTGGCGACGCCCGCAGCATCATGGATCGGCGGCTCGGCGACGCCGTCGAACATGCCGGTCTGGAGGTCAATGACGATGAGGGGAGCGAGGTTTGACATGGCGCGAAGATAGCGCGGGCGGTGGGAGGGTCAAGCGGTGGAGCTGCTGATCTCCCCCTTGTGGGGAGATGGCCGGCAGGCCAGAGGGGGGCGCTGTCCCGCCTGCTTCTCAGTCAACCAAGGCTGCCACCTCGACAGTTTCTGGAATGAAAATACGCGACGCCGTGATCCTTCGCGCCCCCCTCTGCCCTGCCGGGCATCTCCCCCACAAGGGGGGAAGATTAGCTGTCCCCTCACCCGATTCCGCCGATCACCCCATAAGCACCGGCGGTCCGTCCGTCCTCCAGTCTTACAATCGCCGTTACGATCGAGCCGTAGCCACCGCGCCAGACGCTGTGGATTCGTTCATGCTCGACGGCTGGCACCAGGATGCGGCCGTGAAAGCTTGCGCCACTTCGCTGCATGATGACGGATTCACCATTGACGTGGACTTTGATGCCAGCGGTTTGCGTGTCGATGGCGGCATCGAGTTCGACCGTCACGGCGATCTCGGCCTGGTCTCCTTGCCGTATTGTTTCGGCGGCGAGTTTGAGCACAAGCGGCGCGTGGCCAGCGTGCAATCCACCGCGCTGCACAAACACATCGTCCGTCAGCTCCGGCGTGCGCGGCGGCGCGATGCGACGCTTAGCTGAGCGTTCGAAATCGCCGGCGAACTGCAGCAGCCTGACATCGTCATAGGCCTTGCCCGCAAATGTTAGCCCGACCGGCATGCCGATGTCGGCCATCGTGCCCATCGGCACGGTGACGGTGGGAATGCCGAGATGGCGCCAGACCAGGTTGCCGTTGGCGACCCAGGTGCCGTTGCGCCAGGCAAGGGCTGCGGAGGCCTCGTCGACATCGGCATCGGCCGGACCGACATCGGCCACGGCCGGCAGCGCCACGGCATCCAGCCCTTGCGCATCCAGCCAGTCCTCGAAGTCGATGCGCCGCGTCGCCTCCAGCCCTTTCAGGCCCGCTTCCATTGTCGGGATATCGACGAAGGGGGTGACACCGAGCTTCGCCCGTTCGACATACTCGGCCAGATCGAAACCGCCGATATAGCGGTCCGGCAGCGTGCCTGGCGGTTGCGGGAAAATCTTTGGGCCGTCGACCGATGCCAGATCGGGAATTTTCGGATCGGCATTGGCGTGCAGGAAATCATCCCATCCCCAGACACAGAGATCCCAGATTTCCCGGTCGGCGAACGCTTCCGGCACCAGTCCGCGCTCGACCATGGTTTTTGTGCCCGGCCGGTCGCGCTCGTAGTTGGACACGACGGGAAACTCGACCTCGACCACCGTGGCGCCCAGCCGCTCGAGGTCCCTTGCGGCGTTCTGCCAAAGGGCTAGCACCGAGGCGCGGGTTTCGATGGGCGTGACCGCCTCGGTGTCCCTGCCGATATACATGCGGGGCACGCCGAGCCGAACGCCTTTGAGCGCACCCGCCAGCTTCAGCCCGGTGTAGCGCGGTGGCCGCACGGCCGAGCTCGGAGGTAGCGCCAGCCATGGCTGCGCGCGCCAGAAATCACCCCTCGTCTCGGCATCGTCGGCGACGATCACGTCGAGCAGTTCCAGCATGTCCGGCACGCTGCGCGTATGCGGCACCACCACATCCATCGTCGGCACCAGCGGCCAGTTGCCGCGCACGGAAATGACGCCGCGCGACGGCGTGTAGGCGACCAGCGCATTGTTGGAGGCCGGCGCCCTGCCCGACGACCAGGTTTCCTCGCCCAGGCCGAAGGCGGCGAAGCTCGCCGACGTCGCCGTGCCCGAACCGTTGGACGATCCCGAGGCAAAGGCGGCGGTCAGGTAATCGGCATTGTACGGGCTTTCGGCGCGGCCATAGACGCCGCGCTGCATGCCGCCATTGGCCATCGGTGGCATGTTGGTGAGGCCGATCAGCACCGCGCCGCCGGCGCGCAGCCGGGCGATGGTGAAGGCGTCCTCATTGGCGACGAGATGTTCGAAGGCGGGCGAGCCGGCGGCCACCGTCAGACCTGCCACCTTGTAGCTGTCCTTGGCGGTGTAGGGGATGCCGTCGAGCGGCCCGAGCGCGGCACCACTTCTGCGCCGCCGGTCGGAAGCGGCCGCGCCCTCGAACATCTTTGGATTGAGCACGGGAACGGCGTTGAGGGCGATTCCATGGCGGTCGTAGTGCGCGATGCGCCTGAGATAGGCGCCGACCAGCTCGACGCTGGTGACGGTGCCGGCTTCCAGGGCTTGGCGCAGGTCGGAGATCGAGGCTTCGACGACGTGGAAATCGGTCATGGGGCGGCTCGGTTGGTGTTCCGTCACCTCTGCCCTGACGGGCATCTCCCCCGCAAGAGGAAGCTGGCTGATTTCGCCAGCGTTGCTTGGGCACTCGGCTCACAGCATCTTGCTGTCGAGCTGACCGTTTTCCTTCATCAGTTCGAGATAGGTCTTGGCGCTGGAATTGCCGTGCCCCGCCGCCTTGAAGAACCATTTGGCAGCTTCCTTGTAGTTGGGCTTCCCATCGATACCACGATAATAGAGCGTGCCCAAACTGAGCTCGGCATCGACACTGCCAGCCTTTGCAGCTTCCAGCCACCAGGACTCAGCAGCCTTGTCGTCTCTTGCAATGCCTATTCCGTTGGCAGAGGCGTAGGAAAAGCTGAGCTGGGCATCGACATTTCCCTGTCGCGCCGCCTTGAGCCACCATGCCGCCGCCTCGGCACCACTTTGTGGAACGCCGACGCCCTCGGAATAGGCTGTGCCGAGCGCTTTCTGCGCGAAGGCATTGCCCTGATCGGCAGCCTTGCGCCAGAGGCTTGCCGCCAGAACGGCGTCCTTCGTCGTTCCGGTACCATCCCAATACATTGCACCGAGAGCGAACTGCGCAAGGTCATTGCCCTTGTCGGCCGCCTTGCTCAGCCAGTCTAATGCCTGCCTCTCGTCCTTCCCGACGCCCTGCCCGTCCCGATACACGATCCCGACATTGTACTGCGCTCCCACATGGCCTTTGAGTGCGGCCTTCATCCACCATTGGAAGGCCAGATCACTGTTCTGCGCGAGGCCGCGGCCCTGAGTATAAAGGATGCCAAGCAAGTACTGAGCGTCGGCGTTTCCGCCGTCGGAAGCCTTTTGTGCCCAAGTCGCGGCCAACGCATCGTCCCGCCCGACGCCTTCGCCGAGGGAATACGCCCGGGCGAGATTGGCACCGGCTTCGGCATTCCCTGCTTGCGCGGCCTTGCTCCACCAATAGATCGCCTGCTCGTGGCTCTTCGCCACGCCTTGGCCCATCGAATAGTATCCGCCCAGATTCGACTGAGCGAACACATAGCCCTGGTTGGCAGCCTTGTTCATCCACGCAAATGCTTGGCCGTCATCCCTGGCGATGCCTTTTCCCTGCCCATAACCAGCCGCCACCGCGTATTGCGCATCGGCCAGACCGGCGGTGGCGGCCTTCATCCACCATTCGAATGCCAGACGGTCATCCTGACCAACGCCATGGCCCCGCGAATACAAGGTGCCCAGCATAGCCTGGGCGTTCGGCTCACCCTGGTCGACCGCCTTTCGCACCCACATCACGGCGAGCTGATCGTCCTTCTTGACGCCTTGGCCAAGATAGTAGGCACGTCCGAGACAGAAAGCCGCCGCCGCGTTTCCTTGGTCAGCCGCCTTGCGCCACCAGTAGAGAGCTTGCTCGTCACTCCTTGGGAGTCCCTGGCCCTGAGAATACAGAACACCCAGTAAATATTGGCTACCTACTTCCCCTTTGTCAGCTGCCTTGCGTGCCCAATTGAAGGCCAATACGTAGTCTTGCGCGACGCCTCTGCCGTCGTAGTAGGCCTGGGCTAACCCGGCCGCGCCTTTCGCATTCCCTGCCTCGGCCGTCTTGCGCCAAAGATCGACCGCCAGCGCGTCATTTCGAGCAACACCTTGGCCTGTCCAATACATCAGACCGATATTGTTTCGGGCATCGATGTTTCCGTCGTCCGCCATGATCTTCCATTGACGGAATGCCTCGGCATAATCCTTTGCTTGGGAGGCCGCTGCGCCCTTTTGTGCGGCCGACGACTGCACATAATAATTCCGCGCAGGCCAAAACAGAATACAGGCGACCAGCACTATCAGGACGATGGGAAGGACCCGTCGACGACGCGGCGCGGGCGGACTGTAAACAGTTGTATCCGCTTCGGGCGGCCAGTCATTGTTTCTCAAGTTTGGCGATCCATTTGCAGCCACCAGTAGTCCTTAGCGTAAGCCGCGCTGCTCTGGAATATCCGCTGCGTTGAATGTCGCACTACTCCGGCGCGCCGGCAAAGAGCACCACGCCATCGCCGCCGTTTGCCGGCCAATCCCTGATGGTGCGGTCGTAGCCGCCGGTGAGCAGCGTGCCGTCGGGGGCGAAGGCGACCGAATAAAGCGGCCCGGTACCGGGATCGAACTCGGCGATCTCGGCGCCGGTGTCCATGTTCCAGAGCCGCGCCGTGCCGTCGAGCGAGACCGAAGCCAGGCGCTTGCCGTCGGGGGATAACGCGATTTCGTAGACGGTACCGGAATGGCCCTCGAAGCGGCGCACTTCCCTAAAGGTGTCGAGATCCCAGAGCTTGATCGTGTAGTCGCCGCTGCCGGTCACCACATGGTGGCCGTCGGCGGTAAAGACGGCGCCATAGGTGCCTTGCTCATGGCCGTGCCAGCTGCGCAATTGCTTGCCTGAAACGATGTCCCAGAGCTTCAACTCGCCGTCGATGCTGCCCGAGATGGCGTGCGTGCCGTCAGGCGAAACGGCGACGGCGCTGACCGACCAGTCATGGCCCGGCAGCACATGCAGCACACTGCCCTTGTCGATATCCCACACGATCACGGCGCCGGTGTCGTGGCCGCTGACGGCAAGCTTGCCGTCCGGGCTGATCGCCAGGTTCCTGACGCCGCCATTCTCACCCGACGAGAAGACATGCAGCACCGTGCCGTCGGCGAGTTTTCGCAGCACGATCTCGCCGTCGTCGCCGGCGGTCAGCGCGCTGGCGCCATCGGGCATGAACAGCGCCGTGCGCGCCATGTCCTTGTGGACGCCGAGGTTGCGGATCAGCCGCTTGCCGTCGATGTCCCAGAGCTTGATCATGTGATCGGTGCTGGCGCTCATGATCGAGTGCCCATCGGGCGCCACCGCCAGCCAGACGACGGCATCGCGGTGGCCGTCGGGTTGTGTCGGCAGTGCCGGCGCGGATGGCGGCAATGGCGCTACGGTTGCTGGCGGCGCCGGCTCGGGCGGCGAGACCGGCGGGGCAAGCGCGACCTCCGGTGGCGGCGTGGGTGCTGCGGGCGCCACAGGTGGCTGGGCAGGCAATGGCGCCGGCTGAGACGGTTCCGGCGGTTTGGCGGCCAGTTCGGGCGGTGGGGCAGCCAACTCGGGTGGCGGGACAGTTAGCGGCGGTGCCAGGGCGGCGACGGGCGGCGAGATTGGCGGAGCCGGTGGGGTCGCCGGTTCCGGCGCCGGCGAGGCGCTGGCGACATCCTTGGGTTCATTGGCCTTGGGCTCGCTCGGTGCAGCCACTTCGCCCGAGCCGGCGTCACGCGCCCAAGGGAAGTGGTCGGCCAGAAGCGCCAGCACGGCAATTACCGGCAACATCAGGAAGGCGCGCCGCAAGCCGGGGCGACCCTTGGAGTCGATCTCGGCGTCGCGGCCAAAAAGCGGCGCTCCAGTAGGCTTGTTTGGGCGACCAGGCAGCAGCCCGGCCCAGAACAACAAGGCGCCAAGCAGGCAAAGCCCGCCGACCGCCAGGAACACCACCGGCCACAGCGTGGCCGGACCATGCAGCATGTGGACGATCCCGCTCCAGCTGAAATCTCTATCGCCCAACAGCAAATACGCGCGAACCAGGCAGGCCAGGGCGGCCGCCAGCAGGGGAAGCGCAAACAGCCTTTCGGCCAACCTGTCCATCGGGCTCTCCCCCCTCGGCGCCGCGCACTTCGCTCATCATGCGGCCCGCCGCACCCGAGATTAGCATCGCAACAAATAGCGCAAAATGCCGTGAGCGAAAGTGGCTGACATCACGCGGCCGCCGCGCAAAGCGCCCTTTCGCTCTATCTACCTCAACTCCACCCACACCGGCGCGTGGTCGCTGGCGCCGTCTTGCCCGCGAACATCGCGATCGATGCCGGCGGCAGTGAGGCGGCGGGCCAGCTTTTTCGACAGCAGGATGTGATCGAGCCGCAGCCCGGCATCGCGCGGCCAGCGGTTGCGGCGATAGTCCCAGAATGTGTAGAGCGTCTCCTTCGGATGCTTCTTGCGCAGCGCATCAAGCCAGCCTTGCTCGAGCAGGCGAGCGAAGGATGCCCGGCTCTCCGGCTGCACCAGCGCGTTGTCGTCGTAGGAGCGGGTGGCGTAGATGTCGCGCGGCTCGGGCACGATGTTGTAGTCGCCGACCAGCGCTACCGGCAGACCGGTGTCGAACAGCTGCCCGGCATGCGCCTCCAGCCTTTCGTGCCAGGCGAGCTTGTACTGGAATTTCGGGCCGGGCTGCGGGTTGCCGTTCGGCGCATAGAGACAGGCGACGACAATGCCGTTGACCGCTGCCTCGATGTACCGGCTTTGCCTGTCGGCCTCGTCGCCGGGCAGCGCGTCCGCCGTCAGCACCGGCTCCGAACTCCGCGCGAGAATAGCGACGCCGTTCCAGGTCGGCTCGCCCTTCCACACCGCGCCATAACCGGCGGCCGCAAGGGCCGAGCGCGGAAACTGCGTGTCACGCGCCTTGAGTTCCTGCAGGCAGACAATGTCGGGCTTGGCCACCGCCAGCCACGCCAGCAGGTTTTCGAGCCGGCTGTTGATGTTGTTGATGTTGAAGCTGGCGATCTTCATTTGAGAATACCGGGCGCGCCTTTCGCTTCGTCATCCTCGGGCTTGACCCGAGGATCCATGCCGCGACGCCTGCGATGGAACGCGGCGGGGCAGAATTCTGCTCGGTTGCTGCGCTCGAAAGTCACGGCATGGATCCTAGGGTCTGCGCGCGTCGCTTCGCTCCTTGCTCCGCCCTAGGATGACGAAGCCGATGGCCGCGCCAGCTTGGCTTTTATCGTCTCCGCAACCGTCTTTAGATGATCCGCCGTCGAAAAGCCCGACACGCTCTTGCGCGGTTTCAAATCGTGGTCGCCGTCCTCCAGCCAGACAACTTCGATCTTGTCGGAGAGCCCGTAGGTCGCAACCTCGTCCTTGGTGCCGAATTCGTCGCGCGTGCCCTGGAAGATCAGGGTCGGCGTCTTGAGATCAGCGAGATGTTTTGTCCTGAGTTGTGTCGGCTTTGCCGGCGGATGGAAGGGATAGCCGAGACAGATGAGGCCCGAAATCTCGCCCTTGGCAAACATCTCGTCGGCGACCATCGAGGCGACGCGCCCGCCCATCGACTTGCCGCCGATGAGGAGCGGGCCCTTCACGCCTTTCGCCCTGAGATCGGCGATTGCCTTAATGTATTCCGGGTTCACCGTCTCGGCGCGCGGCGGCGGCTTGCGTTGGCCGTAGCGGCGGGCGGCCATGTAATGGAATTCGAACCGCGCGACCTGGAAGCCGGCAGTGGCGAGCGCCTTGGCGGTGGCGGTCATCGAGGGCGAGTCCATCGACGCACCAGCGCCATGAGCGAGCAGGATGGTGACGAGGGCGGTGTCGTCGCCGTCGAAGAGGAAGGTGGTCATGGGGTGGCCTTTCGCGCGACGGCCACGCTGCCGATCTCCCCCCTCGTGGGGGAGATGCCCGGCAGGGCAGAGGGGGGCGTGAAGGAACACAGGCCTTCGGTCGAATCTCCGCGAAACAATGCGCTCTGAAACGGGCCGATCGGTCGGCGGGACAGCGCCCCCCTCTGTCCTGCCGGACATCTCCCCCACAAGGGGGGAGATTGGCCGTCATTTCGGCCTTCGCCAGCCATCGTCACCCCGCCGTCCGCGCCGCCTGCAAATCGACGAACTGTATCCCCTTGGCCGCCATGCGCGCCCATTCGGAGTCGGCGTCGAGTTCGAGGTAGCGCACCCAGCGCCGGCGGGCCTCGGGCAGATTGCCGGCGTCGAATTCGAGCCGGGCGAGGTTGAACACCGGATCGGCATAGGTCTTGTCGAGCGCGATGGCCTTTTGCAAATGCCGGCGGGCGGAAGCCACCTTGCCCTCGTCGCTCATCAGCCCGGCGAGGTTGAACCAGGCCTCGACGAAGGCGGGGTCGAGTTTTATCGCGCGGGCATAGTCGTGCGCGGCCTCGCTGACGCGGCCGGCGCCGCGCAGGCAGTTGGCGCGGTTGAAGGCGGCGATGGCATCGCTCGGGTCGATGGCGAGGCAGCGCTGGTAGAGCACCGCCGCCTGATCGTGGTCGCCCTGCTCTTCCGCCGCTTCCGCGTCGGCGAACAGGTCTTCCAGCGTGTCGTCATCCGGCGTTCCCAAATCGAACAGCAATTGCCCGTCGAGTTCGCTCTGGCCACCTTCGAGATAGATCGCGTCGGCGCGCCCGAAAGCCGAGCCGACATTGAGCGACTTGGCGGTGAGCGAGGCGACCGGGCCGGAGCGATGCACGGAGCGCGCGATCGCGCCCCATGAAGCGCCGCCGGCGACCAGCCCGGCATATTTGCGGGCGAGGATCAGGTCGCGGAAGGAGTAGGGTTCTGAATCATGCTCGAAAGCGTCGAACAGGCTGAGCAGGTCGAGATCGGCGCCTGACAGTTTCGACTGGTCGATCAGCGACTGCCTGGACAGCGAAGACGCCTCCGGCGTCTTCATCAAGCCGAGCAGGCGCAGGAAGCCGTTCTCGCTAAGAAGTATTCTCCCAGCGGCGCGCTCGGCCGAGACACGGCGCTCGATCTCGACATCGCCGACCTTCGCCATGCCGGCCTTGGCGAGCAGCGATCGCCCGAACACGACATGGCTGGTGCGCCTGGTGACGCCGCGCCGCAACTGGCCGTGCCGGCGCTCGACCTCGCGCGCGGCGAGCCGCAGCGGAAACGCCGCCAGCGCGCCGATGGTGCCGAAGACGGCACCGGGTGTGACTATAGCAGTGGGCGCCGTCACCCTTTGCTCTTGCCGACGGCCTTGAGCAGGTTGGCCTTGAGCGGATTTTCCTTAGAAGCGGCCTTGGCCTTGGCGGCAGGCTTCGCCTCGTCATCGGCCTTGCTCTTCGACTTAGCCGGCGGCTTCGCCGACTGCGACAGGCTCGCCTTCAGCGCATCCATGAGGTTGATGACATTGCCGCGCTCGGGTGCCGCCGCAATGATCGGCTTGTGGCCCTTGAGCTTCTCGCGGATCATCGCCATCAGCGCGATCTCGTAGCGGTCCTCGTAGTTCTTCGGATCGAAGGTGGTTTCCTTCTGCTTGATCAGCGCTTCGGCCAATTGCAGCATTTCGGCGTCGGGTTTGCCGGCCGGGATGTTGCCGAAATATTCAGCCGTGCCACGCACTTCGTTTGGGTTCCTCAAGGTGCAGACGAACATGCCGTTTTCGCGCGCGCCGATGGTCACCACGCGCTCGCGGCTGGACAGGACGAGGCGGGCGATCGCCAGCTTGCCGGATTTGCGCATGGCCTCGCGCAGCACGGCGAAGGTCTCTTCGGCCATGGCGCCGTCCGGCGCCAGATAGTAGGGCGCGTCCTGGTAGATGACGTCAACCTCGCCCTCGTCGACAAAGGCCTCGATGTTCATCGTGTGGTTGGATTCTATGCGCACCGCGTCGAGGTCGGCATCATCGATGATGATGTACTGCTTGTCCTCGTACTCGTAACCCTTGACCAGGTCCGAGCGCTCGACCAGCCCGAGTTCGGGATCGACAGGCTTCATGTTGATGCGGTTGTGGGTCTTCTTGTGCAATTGGTTGAAGCTGATGCGCTCGCTGGTCGTCGTTGCCGGATAGAGCCGGACCGGACAGCTGACGAGGCTGAGCTTGAGGTAACCTTTCCAACTTGCCCTGGGCGCCATGAAACTCTCTCCTACGCAAACGGCTGCAGCTGTCTTTCGTCCGAAGGACGTGCGGCGCTGCGGAAATCCTACATGCCTGCCGACAATACCGGCAAATCCCTAGCGAAATCTTCCATGGGAGCGCGGTGGGTCGCCGGAAGGCCCGGTGGCAGAGAATAATTCAAATTGTCGGAAGCGTCGATGGAGTTGCGTTCCTCGCCCCCGCAAAGCGGGGGAGAGGTGGCTCGGCGAAGCCGAGACGGAGAGGGGGAATTGGCGCAAGCCTATCCGCGCGCAGGTTCAAGCGAATCCCCTCCATCCGGTAGCGCAGCCCCCTCTCCGTCCGCTTCGCGGCCACCTCTCCCCCACTTTGTGGGGGCGAGGAAACCTAGTTCTGCAGGGCCGGCAAATCCCGCGCGAAATCCTCGATATCTGCCCAGGGATCCCCTGACGTCGCGAGCAATCCTGGCAGCGAGGAGTAATTCAAATCCTGCGGCGCATCGATGCTCTCCAGATCGCTCCAACTCACCGGGGTCGAGGCCGGCAAATTGGTGCGGGCGCGCAGCGAGTAGGGAGCCGCCGATGTGTGGCCGCGCGCGTTGCGGTGATAGTCGATGAAGATGCGCCGCTTGCGGTTGTCCTTGCCCATGGTGGTGGTGAAGGTGTCGGGCGCGCTTGCCGCCAGGCGCGTGGAGATGGCGCTGGTCGCCTGATGCAGTTTCTTCCAATTCTGCTTTTGCGTCACCGGCACGGTGATGTGGATACCCGAGCCGCCCGAGGTCTTGGCGAACGGCACCAGGCCGAGCGCTTCCAGCTCGCTGCGAATATGCACCGCGGCCTCGACCACTTCGCGCCAGGCAATGCTCTCGCCCGGGTCGAGGTCGAAGACGATCTGGTCGGGCTTGTCGAGGCTCAAGCGATGCGTGCCCCAGGTGTGGAATTCGACGACGCCGAACTGCGCCAGCGCCAGATAGCCTTTTGCCCCCTCGACCGACAGATAGGATTTGGTTTCGCCTTCGGAATTCGTGGCTTCAAAAGTCACCACCGAAGGCGGCATGCCGGTGAAGGCATGGCGCTGGAAGAAACAGTCCTTTGGCAGGCCGGTCGGGCAGCGCACCAGCGACACCGGACGTCCCAGAATGTGCGGCAGCATAAAGTCGCCGACCAGCGCGTAGTAAACGGCGATATCGAGCTTGGTCGGTCCGGTCTTGCCGAATAGCCGCCGCTCCGGATTGGTCACCCAGATGGTGGCGAGATCGGCCTCGGCGATCAGCCGCTTGCGTTTTGGCGCGACCGGCGTCGACAGGCCGACATCGCGCAAGCCGCGAAACACGCCATGGCGCAGCGCGTTGTCGGCGGTGCGGTTGGCATAGTGGATGCGCGCCGAAAACAGCGGCTTCACCCAGTGCATCTCACGCATGATTTCGCGTGGCACCCCTTCGGGCGCGGACGCGCCTGATGTCAGCGGCTCCAGCCGGGCGAGCAAATCCTCCGCCGTATCGCGGTCGAAGCCGGTGCCGACCTTGCCGCGATAGTGCAGTTCGCCATCGGCGAATTCCGCCATGCCGAGCGCTGCCAACCCTTCGGCCGCATCTGAGGTGGTATAGCCGGCGATGACGAAATCGCCCTTCTGCAGCGCCTTGGTCTTGGTCCAGCTCTTGCTGCGGCCGCTCTGGTAGGTCGCGGTCGCCCGCTTGGAGACGACGCCTTCCAGACCCAACTCGGAGGCCTGGTCATACAGCCCCTGCCCGCTGCCTTCGACATGGTCGGAGAACTGGATGGCGGAGTTGGCGCCAAGGCCCGACAGCAGTTGCGCGAGCAGCGCCTTGCGCCTGACGAGCGGCGCCTTTCTCAGGTCCCAGCCGTCGAGATGAAGCAGGTCGAAGGCGTAGAAATGCAGCTTGTTGCCGGCGCCTGCGGCCAATGCGTCCTGCAGCAGCGCGAAGCGGCTGATGCCCTTGGCGTCGAGCACCATGATCTCGCCGTCGATGATGGCATCGCTGCACGGCAGTTTGGCGAAGGCATGCGGTAGATCGCCATAGCGCTTCGTCCAGTCGATGCCGCCACGGGTGATCAGCTTCACCTCCCCGTCGGCGACATGAGCCATGGTGCGGTAGCCGTCGAATTTTATTTCGTGCAGCCAGACTTCGCCTGTGCGGTCCCCCGGATCGTCGCCGCCCGGCGGCTTGGCGATTTGCGTCGCCAGCTGCGGCTCGATGCGGGCAGGCGCCGCCGCCTTGACCGCGCCGGGCAACGCAGCGGGCTTCAGCGCCACCGGTTTGGCGGGTTTGGCAGACGGTTTTGGTGGCGCGACCAGTTCCTCGATGCGCCTGCCGGTTTTGACGCTTTCCGGCCGTGCGGCAAGGATGTCGAGCGCGGTGTCGGCGGCGAGGTCGCGCTCCTTGAACAGCAGCCAGTTCTTCTTGTTCTGGTCCTCGCCGGGCTTGGGTTTCAGCCGCGTCAGCATCCAGCCGCCATTGAGCTTTTCGCCGGCCAGACGAAACTTGAAGGCGCCGGTGCGCAGGCTTTTGTCGACATCGTCCATCGGCGCCCAGGTGCCGGTGTCCCAGACGATCATCGGCCCGCCGCCATACTCGCCTTCGGGGATGACGCCCTCGAAGTCGATATATTCGAGCGGATGGTCCTCGGTCTCGACCGCCAGCCTTTTGTCGGCCGGGTTGAGCGAGGGACCGCGCGGCACCGCCCAGCTTTTCAGGACGTCGCCGACCTGCAGGCGCAAATCATAATGATCGGCGGTGGCGTGGTGCTTGTGGACGACGAAGCGATTGCCGTCGCCATCCGCCAGCCCACCCGCCGGCTCCGGTGTCCTGGTGAATTCGCGCTTGGCGCGATAGGCCCTGAGTTTCGGTGGAGTGGTCATGTCCGCATGCTAGGCGGGATGCGGCGGCTGCTCAATCGTCGGTGGCCGGCGTCAATTCGAGCTCGGCGGGCGACAAGCCGCCCTGCAACTGGCTGAGCCGGAATTCGTCGACCCAGTAGGCCTCGCCATTGACGAGCACCCGGGCCGAGTAGGCGCCGCCGGAAAAGCTCTGCGCGGTGATGTAGACCTTGTGGCGGTCGAGCGCCTTGCGCACCGCGGCACGCTTGGAATTCTGGCTGGTGGCGGAACTGGCCATGACTTGCTCGTACACACGCAGCCGCGGGACAAGCGGCGTATAAGGATGGCCGAGAGCGGGTGTTCTGTCAATTTTCGGGGCAATCGCGCTACCCAGAATCGCCCCGTCGGGCACATCTGCGCGCAAGCAATGAAGGTTTGCGGGTGGTTCACGCCGAAGCTGTTTTCAGCTTTTTCGGTTCGGCCCGAACCACCCGCCCGCCTTGCGTCCTTCCCAAGACAGGCGACGAGATAGGCGCCTTGGCACGAACCGGCCTTGATCAGAATCAAATGGCCGCAAAGGGATTGGCGGCTGTAGAAACTGAGTGTGCGTCCTATATAGGTTCCAATTCGCTCCCCGGAGACCATCACCAATGACCTTGAGCACACGCAAACTTGGCAGCCAGGGGCTGCAGGTATCAGCGATCGGCCTCGGCTGCATGGGCATGAGCCAGTCCTACGGCCCGGCCGACGAAGCGGAATCGATCGCCACGCTGCACCGCGCCGTCGAACTCGGCTGCACCTTCCTCGACACGGCCGAGGTCTACGGCCCCTTCATCAACGAGGAATTGCTTGGCAGGGCGCTGAAAGGCCCGCGCGACCAGGTGACGATCGCCACCAAATTTGGCTTCCTGATCAAAGACGGCAAGCAGGTCGGCACCGGGCGCGACAGCCGGCCCGAGCATATCAGGGAGGTGGTGGACGCCTCGCTCAAGCGGCTTGCGACCGACCATATCGACCTTCTCTACCAGCACCGCGTCGACCCTGATGTGCCTATGGAGGACGTCGCCGGTACGGTTGGGCAGCTGGTGACCGAGGGCAAGGTGCGCTTTTTCGACCTGTCAGAGGCAGGTGCAACAAACATAGGCCGGGCGCATGCCGTGCATCCGGTGTCGGCGGTGCAGAGCGAATATTCGCTGTGGGAGCGCAATCTGGAGCCCGAGATCATTCCGCTGCTCAAGCAACTCGGCATCGGCCTGGTGCCGTTCGCGCCGCTCGGTCGCGGCTTTCTCGCCGGTGACGTCAAGCGCGCCGAGGACTATCCCGAGGGCGATTTCCGGCGCGGCGACCCGCGCTATCAGGGCGCCAATTACGACGCCAATGTCACGGCGGCCACCAAGGTGCGCGACATCGCGGCGGCGAAGGGTGTCAAGCCGGGGCAGATCGCGCTGGCCTGGCTGCTGAACAAGGGATCGGACTTCGGCATCGACATCGTGCCGATCCCCGGCACCAAGCGCAGAACCTATCTCGAGGAAAACATCGCGGCAGCCACGATCGAACTCGATGCCATCGAAATGCTGGCGCTCGACATCGCGCTGGCGCCAGGCAAGGTCGCCGGGCCGCGCTACAACGAACGCGTCATGACGACGATTGATCGGTAAGGGCCTGGCTGCCCTCGCCCTGTCTTCGCCGGCCTCCGTCTTGCCGGCAAGCCCGTGCCTGAGGCGGTGAATTTCGAGACAATCCGGAACAGGAGCAGGCGATGACGCAGATCAGGGCGATGACCGAACAGGATGTGGCGCGGGCCTCGCGGCTCCTGGGCGGATCCTGGCGCCGGACCTACTCGTCGATCCTGGGCGCCGAGACCACGGCGCGGCTGTCGGATGACAGGCACGCGCCAGAGCGGCTGGCGGCGGAGTTGCGCGACGACAACAAGATGTCCTTCGTGGCGGAACGGCCCGACGGCTCGATCGCCGGCTACGCGATGGCGGCGATGGACGACAAGGGCGACGTCATGCTCGACCGGCTTCACATCGACCCCGGCGAATTCGGCACCGGCCTGGCGGCCGACATGCTGCACGCGGTGCTTGCCGCCCATGCGGGCATTGCGAGCATCGCGCTGGAAGTGATCGAGGGCAACGACCGGGCCATCGCCTTCTACCGCAAACACGGATTTCAGGTGGTGGAGAAGCGGGCGGCCGCGCACGGCGTCGGCGGCCATGCTTCGCTCATCATGCGCAGGCTGTTGTCGAGGGCTTAGAGGGAAGGGAATAAGGCAAATAGGGCAGTAGGAGAAAATGATGGCTCGGAGCGAGCGCATACCTACTGCCCTACTGCCCTACTGCCCTACTGCCCTACTGCCTCACCCGCCGGAATGCGGGTCGATGCTGTAGGGATGAACGGGGTAGCCTGGACCGATGGCCTCCTGCACCCGATCCGTCCAGGCCATGAATGCCGGATAGTCCGCGAGAGAGAAGCCGCAATCCTGCGCCCGGTGGCTGTAGGCATAGACGGCGATATCGGCGATGGTGAAATCGTTGCCGACAAGAAACGGCGCTGCGGCAAGGCTGCGCTCCAATGCGGCAAGCGTGCGCACGCCGGCATCGCGCTTGCCGGCGACCATCGCCTGGTTGCGCTCCAGCCGCCCGGTAAGCGTCCAGTAGCGTAACGAGCCGATGACCGGCTCGACATAATACTGCTCGAAGAACAGCCATTGCATGACTTTGCCGTGCCGAAAACGGTCCGCCGGCAGCAAGGGCGTGCCCTGCGCGAGACTGATGAGGATGGCATTCGATTCAGCGATGGCACGCCCATCCTCGAGTTCGAGCACGGGGACGGCGCCGGCCGGATTGAGCTTCAGGAAAGCGTCGGTGTGGCTCTCGCCCTCGAAGATCGAGACCATGCGGCTTTCGTAGGGAATCTTGAGCAGCCCGAGCAGTACCCTGGCCTTCCAGCCGTTTTGCGACGGCAGATAGTCATGAAGCGTGAGCATGGCGGTCCCTTTCGTGCGACAGCCGGATTTGCATGTCAGAAGCGGGCCGCGCCACCCGATTCCCGCGCCAGCTCTATCCGAGCTTCGCCAGCTTGGCGGCGTGGCGAATGGCCTTGACGGCATCCGGGTTGGTCACGGGGTAGATTGCGATGAAGCGTTCGACCGAAAACTCCGGGAACTCCGTATGCAACCGGGCAGCCAATCCGGCCGCCTCCAAATCCTCCCCAACCGCCGCGTGGGCCAACGCAAGGAACATCAGTATATTTGGGGAATCAGGCGCCCCCCTATGTAGTGATGCGATGGCCTCACGATGCCTGCCTGCGGCAAACAGAATGCGACCCTGCATCCCGAAATACCAGGACGGCGCCAGAGGATTGAGGCGCATGGCGCGCTCCATGAGCGGCATCGCTGCGGCCGGGTCGCCGGCGACCAGTGCCCTGCTGCCGGCCAGCAACGCCAGCGTGTCGGCATGGTTGGCACCGTATTCGAAAGCGCGCTGATACGCGCGCTCCGCCGCCTCGAGATCGCCGAGGCATCCCTTTAGGTCGCCCAGGCAAGCGCAGGCGTGGCTGTTCGTCGGATCGAGCTGCACGGCGGTTTCAGCCGCCGTCCGCCAGTTCTCGATCGAGCCCTGCGCATCGTCGCTGAAGCCGTGGCAGCCCTCCATCGAATAGGCATAGGCAAGCTCGGTCCAGGCTCCGGCCAAAATGGGGTCAAGCTCAAGCGCGCGTGAAAGCAGGCGGATTGCAGCCGCGTTGCCGGCGCGGCTGAATGTGTCCTGCTGTTCGACGGCCAGCAGATAGCAATCGTAGGCCCGCAGGCTGGCCGGCGGTTTGCGGCGTACCGCGTTGCGGCTGACCGTGGCGAGCGCTCCGTAACTGCCAGCGAGCACATTGATAACGCTCTCGGTCAGGCTGTCCTGCAGCGTGAAAATGTCCTCGACCCGGCGGTCATAGCGCTCGCTCCACAGGCTGACGCCGTTGTCGGCGTCGGCGAGCTCTATCGTCAAGCGAACCCTCAGGTCGTCCGCGCGCAGCTGGCCCGACACTATATAGGTGGCGCCGAGCGCCTTGCCGTCGTTGGCGAAGTCGGCGGGCTGGCTGCCCAGCGCCTTCATGGTGTGGAAGGCGATGACGGGCAGATTGGCGTAGCGCGCCAGGTCGACGACAATGTCCGACGACAGGCCATCGGCAAAGCGGCGCCAGCGTTCCTCTGAGTTGAGGCTTTCGATCGGGAACATCGCAAGCACCGGCGAGGCATCAGGCAAGAATGGAAGCGCGCCGGGCTGCGCGGGGTCAGGTCTGTTGAAGTGCGAGGCAAGGGCGATCTTGTTGCGGACGCCAAGCTTGTCGTAGATCGCGGCGAGATGGGTGCGGACGGTCGAAGGGGCGATGAACAGCGCCTCGCCAATCTCGCGATAGGTCAGGCCCGAAGCAAATCTCTCCGCCACCGCGCGTTCGCGGTCCGATAGCGCGTCGGTCAGTGAAGACGTCACGATGCGGTTCATCGAGAAGTTCCCTGCCATAGGCACGGATTCAACTGCTAGTGCAGCAAAATACTACAAATGCAGGAGGTAGAATACCGCACCTGCCCGATGCCACCACAGGCGCACGCGATGCAAGCTCATCGCATGCAGCTGCGATCCGCGTTCAGCCGAGGGAGGTTTCGATGCGTCTTGTTGCAATAGTGCTGGCATGTGCAATCCTGGGCTTTTCCTTCGCCCCGTCGCCATCGTTCGCAAGCGGATGCAAGCAACTGCTGGAGTCGGATATAAAAATCGCCAGCATGCGCGCCTATGCCGACATCCTTGCCAACGCTGCTCGAAATGGCTGGGATTACACGCCTGAATCGATCGTCAGCGGCTCAAAGCGGCATTTCGAAGAGTTGAAGGTCCGATTGATCGCCGTCGGCTACGAGATCGTCCCTGTCGGCGCTCACCCGTACTGCGCTCGGAACAAGATGGCCGCCGGCTAGCCCCTCGCCCTCAGGCCGAGCTGCGCAGCATCAGCTCGGCGTTAAGCAGGATGCGGCCGCTGCCGGGTTTCGCTGAGGATTTTTCATCCAGCCTCTCCAGCAGCAGTTCGATGGCGATACGGCCGATCTCGTTGTAGTTCTGCGCCACCGTCGTGATCGGCGGGCAGGCGTAGCGCGACAAGGGGTGGTCGTCATGTCCGGCAACCCTGAGGTCGCAGTCCGCCCCGTGGCCGACCTTGAGGCCCAGCTGATAGGCGGCGGCGATGACGCCGAAGGCGACACGGTCGTTGGCGCAAAGCACCGTCTTGGTCGGAAAGCCTTGCGCCTTCAGGATGCGAAGCGCTTCGTCAAAGCCGAATTTCTCGAAATCCCACGACCGTGCGTCGGCGACGGGCACGATTTCAGGCGTCATCTTCAACTGGTGCATGGCCTCGACATAGGCGTCCTGCCGCGCCGAGGCGTTGTTGTTGACCAGCGGCATGGCGAAATAACAAGGCGGCTCGCCGGATCGGCAGAGATAGTCGACGATCAGCCGAAAACTCTGCCGGTTGTCGGTGCCGACGAAGGACGAGGTCTCGTCAAGCGGCGAGTCGACATAGATCAGCGGGATGCTCGACCCGAGTTCGGCCAGAATGCGGTGGTGGGACTGCACGCCGAGCGGCGCGATGATGGCGCCGGCGATGTTCATCGACTTGAATGTCTGGATCGCCTGGTCTTCCATTTCGGCGCGACCGTCGGAGGACAGCACAAACGCCAGGAAGCCGGCTTCGTTGGCGATCAGCTCGATGCGGCGCGTCAGCGCCATGTAGAACGGATCGGTCGAATTCGGAATGATGACGCCCAAAATGTTGCTGCGGCGACGGTTGAGATTGACGGCGAACATGCTCGGCCGGAAGTCGGATTTCTTCAGCGCCGCCTCGATGGTGCCGCGCGTGTTTTTCCTGACCGAGCTGGGGTCGTTGAAATATTTGGAAACCGTCGTGCGAGACAGACCGACAAAGGCCGAGAAGTCCTCCATCGTCCTTATCGTCTTTGCCATTTGCCGGCCCCCTGTTCGACCTTCCCCGTCCCTGTCTACGTGAGTCACCATCTTGCGCAAAGCAGCAAGGTTTCACCCGTGGTAGTGCCAGTTTGCCGGTTCATGACGTGCCGCGCATCTTCGCTCAAATGTCCGCGGAAAATTGTACTTTCATCGTCGCCGGGTCGCCGCCGGCTTTGGCGAAAAACGGCAGCAATTCGGAAAGCGGCAGCTGGTGGCTGACCAGCCGCGCCATCGTGCCATCGTCGTGTCTGAGGATGTCGAGCGCCTGCGGGATGTTGCGGTTCAGCGAATGCGACCCCGCCAGTCGGATCTGCCGGCGGAAGATCTCGAACGGGGCGACCGAGATCCTGGCATCGGGCGCGCAGACGCCGAAGACAAGTGCTGTGCCGCCATCGGCGGTGAAGCCGATCATGCCCTCGACCACCTTGGCGACACCGGTGGCGTCGGCGACGAAATCGAAGCCGCGCGCCCGTGCCGACAGCGCCTGCGATCCGGACATCAGCGGCTCCAGCCCGAGCGCCTCTGCGAAGGCAAGCCGGGGCTCGCTGATGTCGGCGACGGCCACGCTTTTCACGCCCTTGGCCTTAAGCGACAGCGCCAGCAGCAGGCCGATCGGCCCGGCGCCGAAAACCAAAGCGGTGCCGGGGATGTTCTTGCCGGCGTCGAGCCCGGCGCTACCCAGACCGTTGAGGACACAGGCGAGCGGCTCGGCAAGGGCTGCGGTGGCAAAATCGAGATCGCCGATGCCATGCAGATGGTCGACGGCAACCAGGCTGAATTCGGCGAAGCCGCCATCCGCGGTGACACCATAGGCCTTCAGGCTGGAGCACAGATTGGTGAGGCCCTTGCTGCAGGCGGGGCAATGCCCGCAGGGGATGTTGGGATCGACGGCGACCCGGTCGCCGGGTTTGACGGTGGTGACATCGTCGGCGACCATTTCCACAGTGCCGGCATATTCATGACCGGGAACCAGCGGAAACGCGCCCTCCCCGTAGCGGCCATGCAGCACCTCGATGTCGGTGTGGCAAAGCCCGGCGGCGCGGACCCGCACCAGAGCGTGTCCCGGCTTGATCCCTGGCAGGTCGAGCTCCGCCATGCCGGCAACGCCCGCCGCGGTAAATCGGATGGCCTTCATGTCAGTCTCCCTCGACGGCCTCAGCTCATCCAGTTGCCGCCGTCGACATTGTAGGTCTGCGCCAGGATGTAGTCGCTGTCGGACGAGGCGAGAAACACGGCGAGCCCGGCGATGTCCTCCGGCTGCGCGAAACGGCCGATCGGCACGGACTTGGCGACGGCCGCCTTCTTCTCGCCCGGCTTCAGGCCCTCCCAGCGGGCGAAGTGGGCGTCGACGACATCCCAATGTTCGCCATCGACGACGCCGGGCGCGATGGCGTTCACGTTGATGCCGTGCTTGACCAGCGCCAATGCCGCCGACTGTGTCGCCGAGATGATCGCCGCCTTGGAGGCGCAGTACAGCGTCACCAGCGCCTCGCCGCGGCGACCAGCCTGGCTCGCCATATTGATGATCTTGCCGCCGCGGCCGCGCGCGATCATCACATTGGCCACCGCCTTCATCATGAACAGCGGCCCCCTAAGATTGATGGCGAACACTTTGTCGTAGCTGGCTTCAGTTATCTCGGTGATCGGCGCCATGTCGAAGATGGCCGCATTGTTGACGATGATGTCGATGCCGCCGAAATCGCGGTCGACCGCGGCAACGATGCTGTCGATCGCGTCGAGGTCGGTGACGTCGAGCTTGACGGCGCTGGCCGAAGCACCGATTGCGGCGGCGGCCCGCGTCGCGCGTTCGATGTCGATATCGGCAATCACCACTGTCGCGCCTTCGCGCGCATAGGCTTGCGCGAAACCGAGGCCGATGCCGCGCGCGCCGCCGGTGATGAGCGCAATCTTGTTCTTCAGTCTCATTTCAATTTTTTCCAAAGGTTCTCGAAAGATGTAGCGCCAAATGGCGACCGACGTCATGGGGGAGCATGGCCCTTGCAAGCGCCTGAGAGGAAAGCACGGACCCGCTGTGGACGGGTCCGTGCATCCTCCGGGCCTGCTGCAACGGGAGGTTTTTTCAGGCCCGGATCGCCAGGGACGGCACGCTCCGTCCCTGGCTTGAACGCGCCTATTTGATGTAGCCCGCCTCCGTCATCGTTTTCTCGACAGAGGCCTGGGCGCCGTTCAGCACATCGTCGACCGACTGCTGGCCGGTGACCGCGGCGGCAATCGCCTGACCGACCTCGGTTCCGATGCCCTGGAATTCCGGGATGGCGACGAACTGGATGCCGGTATAGGGAACCGGATCCTTGGTCTGCTTGGTCGGATCGGCGGATTCGATCGCCGAAAGCACCGTCGCGGCGAAGGGTGCCGCCTTCTGATAGTCCGCGCTGGCATAGGTGGATTTGCGCGTTCCCGGAGGCGCCGCGACCCAGCCTTCGGTCTCGCCGACGCGCTGGACATAGGCCTTCGAGGTCGCCCACTTGACGAAGGATTTTGCTGCATCCGCCTTCTTGGTCGAGGTCGGGATGGCCAGGCTCCATGCCCAGCCCCAGGCCGAACCGTTAGGCGTGACCGCCACCGGCGCCTTGGCGAAGGCAACCTTGTCGGCGACCTGGCTTTGCTTGGGATCATAGACGCGACCCGCCGCGGACGTGGCATCGATCCACATGGCGCAGTGGCCGGAGGCGAACAAAGTCTGGTTCTCGTTGAAACCGTTGGAGCTGATGCCTGGCGGTCCATCCTTCTTCATCGTGTCGACATACCAGCCGATCGCCTTCTTCCACGCGTCGGAATTCAGCTGCGGCTTCCAGTCCATGTCGAACCAGCGGCCGCCGAACGTGTTCACCAGCGTGCCGACAAAGGCCATGTTCTCGCCCCAACCCGGCTTGCCGCGCAGGCAGAGACCATACTGCTCCTTCGACTTGTCGGTGAGCTTGTCGGCGAATTCCGTGATCTGGTCATAGGTGGGCTGCTCCGGCATCTTCAGGCCGGCGGCGTCGAACAGATCCTTGCGGTAGAGCGTGAAGGAGCTCTCGGCGTAGAACGGCACGGCGTAGAGCTTGCCGTCGACGGTGAGGCCACTGCGCACCGGCGCGATCAGATCGTCATAGTCATAGTCGTCGCCGAGATCGTTGAGCGATGTCAGCCAGCCGGCCTTGCCCCAGATCGGCGTCTCATAGCCGCCGATGGTGAGCACGTCGAACTGGCCACCCTTGGTGGCGATGTCGGTGGTGACGCGCTCGCGCAGCACGTTTTCCTCGAGCACCACCCAGTTGACCTTGTTGCCGGTCGCCTTCTCCCACTCGGGCGACAGCTTCTGCATGATGATCATGTCGCCATTGTTTACCGTCGCAACCGTGATTTCCTCGGACAGAGCGGCACCCGCCGTCAGCGCCGACGCAGCGACCGACAGGCCAAGAATTCCCATACGCTTACCAATAGGCATTTCGTCTCCTCCTTTACGAATGCGCATGTGTAAGTGAACATGCGTATATATTTTATTGCGCTACAGGAAAGCCAAGTCAAGCGCCTGCAAGCCCTTATTTTGCGGGCTCGCCCTCGCCAGAGCCATGACGGTTCGGCAATTGACGGATGGAGAAAGCTTCACGCGCAGCAAATTAAGTGAACATGCGTGTAGTTTTTGTTGACTTCGCTTTCGCGGCGATTTACCTCGGCTACAGCCAGGCGCTATCGTGCGGCCGGAGCGCGCCGGACCGGCGCTTGGGAGAGAGAAGGACTTGCAGCAATGAGCCGCCAAAGGGAGATCGCTCCCGAATCCGCCGGACCGACGATTGTCGCCGGCGAGATCCTGGTCGAGATCATGGCGACCGAGCAGGGCCTCGGCTTCCTCGAGCCGCTGGCGCTGATGGGCCCCTATCCGAGCGGCGCGCCGGCGATCTTCATCGACCAGGTGGCACGGCTCGGCGGCGGCGCCGGTATCGTCGCCTGCGTCGGCCGCGACGATTTCGGCACCATCAATCTGGAGCGGCTGCGGGGCGATGGCGTCGATGTCTCGGCGGTGACGGTCAGCGACCGCTACCCGACCGGCAGCGCCTTCGTGCGCTACCGCCCGGATGGCGGCCGGGACTTCGTCTACAACATCGCCGAATCCGCCGCCGGACAGATTGGCCTCACACCAGAGGCGCGGCAGTTGGCGGACACAGCCGGCCATCTGCATGTCATGGGCTCGACCCTGTCGGTCTCGGGACTGAAGGAGATCGTCGCCTATGCGGTCAAGGCAGTGCGGGCGCGCGGCGGCTCGACCTCCTTCGATCCGAATGTGCGTAAGGAATTGATCGACGGCGCCGACGGCGCGCTGTTTTCGGCTCTGGTCGACGATGCCGACCTTCTGCTGCCGTCGGGCGACGAACTGCTCGCCGCGGCAGGCGTCGATGACGAATGCCAGGCGGTGAAGGCGCTGATATCAAGGGGCGTCGGCGAGATTGTGCTGAAGCGCGGCGCTGCCGGCTCTTCGTATTTCGGCAGCGACGGCAGCAGGATCGACTGTCCCGGCTTCGTGGTCAAGGAAGTTGACCCGACCGGCGCTGGCGACTGTTTTGGCGCGACCTATCTGACCTGCCGGCGCAAGGGCATGGAGCCCGGCAAGGCGCTGCTCTATGCCAATGCCGCCGGCGCCCGCAACGTCACGCGGCGCGGGCCGATGGAAGGCACCGCCGGCTTCGACGTGCTTGACGATTTCATCACTGGGACCGCGAGAGCGACATGAGAGCCAATCCGCTTGCAGGCCTCGCCACCGCGCGACGAAACGGATCGCCCTACGGCATCACCTCGATCTGCTCGGCCCACCCGCTGGTGATCCAGGCGGCCATACGGCGCGCCGTCGAGGACAAGGAAACCATCCTGCTGATCGAGGCGACCTGCAACCAGGTCAACCAGTTCGGCGGCTATACCGGGATGACGCCGGACCTGTTCATCGCCTTCGTGCTGGAGATCGCCAGCCGGGAAGGTCTCGACCCCTCGCGCATCATCTTTGGCGGCGACCATCTTGGACCGAATCCGTGGCGGACGGAGCCGGCGGCGCAAGCGATGAGCAAGGCCGAAGCCATGGTCACCGCTTACGTCTGGGCCGGCTTCAGCAAGATCCATCTCGACGCGTCGATGGGCTGCGCCGGCGAGCCGACGGCGCTCGACGACGAGACCATCGCCACGCGGGCGGCGCGGCTGGCCAAGGCGGCGGAAAAGGCGGCGCGTGCGACCGGCGGCGCCTTGCCGGTCTACATCATAGGCACCGAGGTCCCTGCCCCGGGCGGCGTGGACCATACGATCAGCGACCTGAAGCCGACCGAAGCGGCGGCGGCACGGCGCACGATCGCGGTGCATCGCGAAATCTTTGCCCGCGAAGGCCTGAGCGAAGCGTTCGGCCGCGTCATTGCCGTGGTGGTGCAGCCGGGCGTCGAGTTCGGCAGCCAGAATGTTGTTGCCTACGCGCCCGCGGCGTCGAAGGCGCTGACCGGATTGCTCGACGAGGAACCGTCGCTCGTCTACGAGGCGCATTCCACCGACTACCAGAGCCGGGCGGCGCTGACCGCGCTGGTCGATAACGGCTTTCCCATTCTCAAGGTCGGTCCCGGCCTGACATTTGCCTTGCGCGAGGCGCTCTACGGGCTCGACCTGATCGCATCCGAAATGGTCGCGGATTATGGCGACCGGTCGCTGGCCCGCACGATGGAGCGCGTGATGCTGGCAGCGCCGGGTCATTGGCACAGCCACTATCACGGCGACAGCGCGAGCCTCTATCTGCAGCGGCACTACAGCTACAGCGACCGCATCCGCTACTACTGGAGCAACCCCAGCGCTGGCGTCGCCGTCGGCCGTCTGCGCGAGGTACTGAACGGCGTCAGCATCCCCGAAACGCTGATGCGGCAGTTCCTGCCGATGCTGCCGGCCCAGCTTGGACCAGCGGGCAACCCCGAGGCCATTCTGCTCGCGGCGGTCGATCAGGTGCTGGCCGACTATGACGCGGCTTGCCGTGAGGCCTGAGCACGGCGCAGGCAGGTAGAAATTCACCGGTTGTTGCGGCCGATCACATCGGCTACGCGACAGCTTGTTGCCATCCAACATCGGCGTGTCCGGCGCAGCGACCACCTGTTTTCGATTTCAGCATAAAATCAGCATCCGTTCAGGACGCGACGGCTTTGTCGCGGCGATGCTCTTCGGGACCCAACCCTACGAGCGCGCCCAATTGCCGCCACCAACCCTGGAGATCGATCATGCATGTGAAGGCTGAAGGACCCTTTCTCCCGTCAATTCTGGCGCGGGAAGAAGTGCACCGGATCCTGTCGACGGGCAGTGTCGAATTCTGCGGCGGCGAGACCGCGCAGATGCTGGCTTATCTCGACCGGCTGACACCCACCGAGGCAACCACCAGCAGAGGCGGCCAACGGCAAGGTCTTTGGCTGCGCCTTTCCAGTATCTTTCGGGCTTGACCTCGCCTACTTCTGCGGCTCCGATGATCGCCGCGCAATGACGCGCGCGGCGATGGTGCAACGGCTTGGCACAACAGATCGGCAGCTCGATTCTCGATCTCGACCGCGGAACGCTCCGGCGTGACGGCGAGATCGTGCCGGTCAGGCCGAAGACCTTCGACCTGCTGGCCTTCCTGGTGCGCAATCCCGGCCGTGTGCTGACCAAGGACGAACTGTTGCAGGCGGTCTGGCCCAGCACCTTCGTGACGGAGGATTCGCTCACCCAATGCATCCGCGACGTGCGCAAGTGCATAGGCGACGAGGCGCAGTCCGTGATTCGCACCGTGCCCCGGCGCGGTTACATGCTCCAGGCTGCCGACGACAGCCTCGCCGCTTCGCCGTCGCCGGCCACCGCTGCGGTTCGGGTCGGACGGATGCCCGAGCCGATGGTGGCCATCCTGCCATTTCGCATCAACGTTGCCGATGCGGCGGCAAAGCCGCTCTTCGATGGCGCGGTGGAGGAGATCACCAATGCGCTTTCCTATTTCAAGACCATAGTGGTGCTGGCGCGTCATTCGGCCTTCGCGCTTGCCGAATACTCGGCCGGGGATATCTGGGCGACCGCAGAGCGTCTGGGCGCCGACTATGTCGCGGAAGGCAGCGTCGAAAGCGCCGACGATGGCTACAGCACGCACGTCGTCCTGTCCGAGACAGCGTCCGGCCGGCGCGTCTGGGCGCAGACATTCCCGTTCAGGACAAGCGAGATTTTCGCTTTTCAAAGGATGGTGGCGCAACGGATTGCAACCGCGCTGGTCTCCAATATCGAAAGCGCTGTCATGCGGCGCAGCCAGCCTGCACCCGCCGCCAATGTCGAGGCCTATCTCCACCTGTTGCGTGGCATGGCCCTACTGCGCAGCTATGGCGAGGGAGTCAACGAGCAAGCCCGCGAACATCTCATGAAGGCGATCGAACGCGACCCGGATTCGGGGCTCGCGCACGCCTATCTCGCTTTGGCCGACTTGATCATTGGCGGCTACGCCACTGCGCCGCGCGCCGTGCTCGATCAGGCACGGGACCAGGCCCTGCACGCCACGGCGCTAAGTCCCGACGAGGCCCGCTGCCACCGGATACTGGCGCTCATCCTGATGTACAGGGATCGAGACGACTACGACGCGGCGGCGCGGCATTTCGCGCGCGCGCTGGATCTCAATCCCTACGATGCCGACACGCTGGCCCAAACCGGCTTTTTCCAGGCCATTCGCGGCAATGGCGAGACCGGCTTAGCGCTGCTCGACCAGGCCATCCAGCTCAATCCGATGCACCCGGCATGGTACTATTTCGACAGGGGCGAAGCCTTGCTCGTCGTCGGCCGCTACGGGGAAGCAGCCGCCGCCTTTTCATGCCTGCCACGCAAGGATGCGTGGCATTGGGGGCGGCTTGCGGCATGCCATGCTCTTGCAGGCGAAATCGATAAAGCCAAGGCTTGCGCCAGGGAGGGATGCCAACTCGAGCCTGGTTTGACGGTGCAGGGAATCCTAGCTGACCTTCGCCTCGAACGTATCGAGGACCGGGAACGGGTCCGGTCCGGCCTTGAACGTGCCGGCTGGGATGAAGCATCGATGCCGGAAACATGAAAACAGTCCTGTTCTCTCTCCTGTTCGCGACCTCACTCCTGGCGTCGCCGGCGCGCGCCGACTGGAAGCCGATCGAAAAGGTCGAGACCTACACCATCACAGGCCAGACCGGCCCCGAACTCTATGCCACGATCGGCGAGCGCGGGCCTTTGCTTGGCAAGGGCCGCGTCATCGCGCACACCAATTTCAAGCTGACCTGGACCAGGGACTACAGGCCGCAAGGCAATGCCTGTGTGCTCAGGTCGGCGCGACCGAAGCTGGTCATCACCTACACGTTGCCCAAGCCGGCCGGGCCGCTCGCCCCTGCCGTGCAGAAGAGCTGGGAGACTTTCGCCGCCGGGCTCGCCGCGCATGAAAAGGTGCATGGCGCAGCCATCGTCGAAATGGTGCGCAAGATCGAAGCAATCAGCGTCGGTCTGACCGTCGCCGGTGACCCCGGCTGCAGCAAGATCAGGACCGAACTGACCAGGCAGCTCGCCGAAATCTCGCTGGCGCAGCGGCAGGCGAGCCGCGATTTCGACCGGGTCGAATTCGGCCCCGGTGGGAATCTGCAGAAGCTGGTGCTGGCTTTCGTGAATGGGGGATAGTGCGTGAGGCTTGCGGGACAGCGCCCCCCTCTGTCCTGCCGGACATCTCCCCCACAAGAGGGGAGATCGGCGGCCCGTCAAATCGCGCGAATGATCCCACCATCGACGCGGATGTTCTGGCCGGTGATGTAGCCGGCGCCTTCGGAGGCAAGGAAGGCGATGGTTGCGGCAATCTCCTCCGATGTGCCGTAGCGCTGCATCGGCACGCTGTCGCGGCGCTCCTCGGTGGCCGGCAGGCTGTCGATCCAGCCGGGCAGCACATTGTTCATGCGCACATTGTCGGCGGCGTAGGTGTTGGCGAAGATCTTGGTGTAGGCGGCAAGGCCGGCGCGGAACACGGCCGAGGTCGGGAACATCGGGCTCGGCTCGACCACCCAGGCGGTCGAGATGTTGATGATGGCGCCGGCCTTCTGCTTGACCATCTGCGGCGCGACGATGCGCACCGGCCGGATGACGTTGAGCAGGTAGACGTCCATGCCGGTGTGCCACTGCTCGTCGGTGATTTCGAGGATCGGCGCGCGTGGCCCGTGGCCGCCGCTGTTGACCAGCACGTCGATGCGGCCAAAGCGCTCGAGCGTCAGGTCGACAAGCCGCTGCAGATCGTCATTCGACTGGTTGGAGCCGGTGACGCCGAGGCCGCCAAGCTCCTTGGCCAGCGCCTCGCCCTTGCCGGATGAGGACAGGATAGCGACCTTGAAGCCATCCGCGGCCAGACGCTTCGCCGCCGCCGCGCCCATGCCGCTGCCGCCGGCCACCACAACAGCCACTTTTTCTACACTCATATTTTCTCTCCGTGCGGGTTTTGCGGCGTATGTCTTGCGCATTCAAAGGATGGTATAGCTGGTTTTCCCCACCGGTTCGAACCAGAAAGCCTGAATTCAAGCAGTAGAAAAACTCCTGGATGCCCGAAGCCTTCCACAGCCTGCCGCCGTTGAATGCGCTGCGCGCCTTCGAAGCCGCCGCGCGTCATCTCAACTTCCGCATTGCCGCGCAGGAACTGAACGTGACGCAAGGTGCCGTGGCGCAGCATATTCGCGGGCTGGAGGCCGATCTCGGGGCAAAGCTGTTCGAGCGGCTGCCGCGCGGCCTGGCGCTGACCGATGAGGGCCGCGCCTATGTGCCGAACATCCGTCGCGCCTTCGACCTGATCTCGGAAGCCACCTTGCTGCTGCGGCCCGAGCCGGCGCGGCTGACGATCAGCGTCACGCCGAGCTTTGCCACCAAATGGCTGATCCCAAAGCTGCCGGAGTTTGTGGCGCATAATCCGCTGGTCGATTTGCGCATCCTGGCCAGCGAAAGCCTGTCGAGCTTCCAGAGCGACGGCGTCGACATTGCGGTGCGGCAAGGCCGCCCGCCCTTCGGTCCCGGCCTGATGGTGGACCTGTTGTTTCCACAACAGATCGTCGCCGTCTGCAGTCCGGCGCTGCTGCCGAGCGGTGCGAAAGAGATCGCGCCGGCCGATATCCAGCATCATGTGCTGCTGCACGACGCGCACAATCTGTGGCCGGAATTCATGGAACAGGCGCTCGGCCAGAAGATGACGATGGAGGCAAAGCGGATGCGCTTCAACCAGACGGGCCTAGCGATCGACGCGGCCATTGCCGGCCAAGGCATCGCGCTGGCCAGCCGCTTTCTCGTCGCCGCCGACATCGCGGCCGGCCGGCTGACGCAGCCGCTGAGCGCGGAGATGCGCGGCACCCAGGATTTTTATGTCGTGGTGCCACGCAAGCAGCGCCACCCCGATCCGACGCAGGCTGTGAGGCAGTGGCTGCTGGATGAGGGAGATTTGGCGCGGCCCTCGCCGTGAAAGCCGTGTTGCGGGAACCCGTCGTTCAGCCTCGCCTTGCAATATCGCCGGCCACTGCAATCGCCTCGCGGCCGATTTCGCGTAACAGGCCGGTGACCGGATTGTGGAAGCCTAAAAGATAGAGGCCGAGTTCGGAGGCGCGTGCGTTGACGCCGCTGCGTGCCGGCTGCAACTCCGCGGCCAGGAATTTTTCATAGCCCGGCCGATAGCCGGTGGCGAGGATGACGGCGTCGAACGCCTCTTGCCGGCCATCGGTGAACTGGGCGCCGCGTTCGGTGAAGCGCAATATGTCGGGCGCTATCCTGATGGCGCCTTTGGTGATCGCCTCGACCGTGCCGACATCGATGACAGGGATACGCCCGACCTGGTCGATCTGCTGCAGGATGCCCTGCTTCGGCCTGACGATGCCGTATTTTTCGAGCTTGCCCAGTGCGAGATCGAGGATGATCGGGAACAGCCAGTCGTTCAGCGCCTGCGGCATCGGCCGGCTGGCGATGCCGACCAGCTGGATTGGGACGCCGAACAGCTGGCGCGGCACGATGTGGACGCCTTTGCGCACCGAGATCACCGGCTGCATGCCGTTCTCGGCGAGGTCGAGCGCGATCTCGGCGCCCGTGTTGCCCATGCCGACGATCAACACCGAGCGGCCGGCAAAGGGTGCCGCCTCAGTATAGTCGGCGCTGTGCAGCACCTCGCCCGTGAAGGCCTCGATGGCGGCGAGCCTGGGCACGATCGGCTCGGCATTGTTACCGCTGGCGATGACGACATGGCGCGAGCGGAAATTGTCCGAACCGGTCTCGACCAGAAAATGGCCGCCGTCGCGGCGGATGGCTTTCACCGTCTCACCAAAGCGCGGGCGCAGGTCGAACTTTTGCGCATAGTCGTCGAGATAGCGGACGACGAGCTCGCGCGGCACATAGCGCGGATAGTCCCGGGGAAAGGGCTGGAACGGCAGCGACGAGAATGTCTTGACCGTGTGCAAATGCAGCCGCCGGTAGTGCCGCCGCCAGGCCGGCGCGACCTCGTTCGCTTTCTCCAGAATGACGAAATCGACCCCTGCCCGCTTCAGGCAGGCGCCGACCGCAAGGCCGGCAGGCCCGGCGCCGACAATGGCAACAGTCGTGTCCAAGTGAAACCTCCCTCACCGGCGAAGCTGCCAATCTCCCCCCCTCGTGGGGGAGATGTCCGGCAGGACAGAGGGGGGCGCTGTCCCGCCAACTGTCAATCAAATAGCATGGCGCGCTGGACCCAATTCTCGCTCGAAGCAAATTGAACGCAAGGCCACGATCCTTCGCGCCCCCCTCTGCCCTGCCGGGCATCTCCCCCACAAGGGGGGATCGGCCGTCATCCGATATGCTCGGTGCGCAGCGCCAGCTTCATCTGCTCCAACGCCGCGTCGCCACCTGCCGCCAGCTCGTCGGCGATCCTCGCCAGTTCGCCGTCGGCATTGCGATACTTGCTGCCCCAGGCGCCGAGCGTGGCCAGCACCGGCAGCAGGTCGATGCCGGCCTCGGTCAGGCGATAGATCGCCTTGAGCTTGTGGCTGGGATCGCCGCTCCTGGTGATGATGCCCTCGTCCTGCAGGGTCTGCAGCCGCTCGGCCAGCGTGCGCGACGAGATGCCCTCGTCGGACAACAGGAACTCCCGGAAGTGCTTCTTGCCGGCGAAAATCAGGTCGCGAACGATCAGCAGCGTCCAGCGGTCGCCGAGCAGTTCGAGCGACAGGTTGATGGGGCAGCCGGATTTTTCCCTGGTCGACATTTCTATGGTTCCATTTTTAAATCACTTTACTATTGACATCATTTTGACGGCACGTCAATGCTTCCATTTGTAAATCATTATGGCGGAAGCGAGCGCAAGGCCGCCTGAAACCGCCGACAGGGAGCGAGGACATGAGAAAGCTTATCCTGCAGATGCAGATGTCGGTCGACGGTTTTGTCGGCGCCGCCGGCGATGAACACTGGCAGCTCTGGGAATGGACCGGCAACTGCCCTTGGGACGACGCTTTGAAGCAGGATTTCAACGCCGTATTCGCCGGCATCGACACCATCCTGCTCAGCCGCAAGATGGCAGAGGAAGGTTACCTCACCCATTGGGGCAATGCGGCCAAAAACTATCCGCGCGACGGCTTCTATGCCTTTGCGCAGCGCATCGTCGACGCTGACAAAGTGGTGCTGAGCGACAAGCTCAAGGCATCGCGGTGGGAGCGCACCACGATCGCCGGCGGCGACCTGCCGCGCGAGGTCAACGCGTTGAAGGCCACCAAGGGCGGCGACATGGCCGTGTTCGGCGGCGCCGGCTTTGCCTCGGCGCTGATTGCGGCCGGGCTGGTCGATGAATTGCAGCTGTTCATCAACCCGGCAGCACTTGGCGACGGCGAGCGGATTTTCGACCAAGGCGGGTTCAGTCAGCTGCGGCTGCTCGGATCGAAGGCCTATGCCTGCGGCATGGTGGTCAACCGCTACGCCCCTGCGGCCTAGACCACAGCCATGATAACGTGTGCCTGAATTTTGGCGGCAACCGCGCCGCTGCCGTGCCTGGCTGCAATCGCGGCCTCGGCATGGTCGGTTGCGGTTTCCAGTTTGCTCGCGTCCCTAGCCTCGATTTCACTGCGAAGCGGCGTTCCCTGACAATAAGCAACGGCCGGAATGCGTGGCGACGATGCGCGGCTTTGTTCGGCTCTCGTGTCAATCACCACATGGGAGAAACCCGCCTCCTCCAGGTCGCTGCGGATCAGTGCCGTATCGTGGTAGCCGTGCGGCGTGCGTGCCAGGAAGCGCGGCGGATCGTTCGGGAAGATCTGTGCCAGAGCGTTCGTCACATCATCGGCAAAGACGTTCTCCTCGATGCGATCCCATACGTTGAACAGGAAATGCCCTCCGGGCTTCAGGACACGCTTTGCCTCGCGGTAGGCCGATGTGCGGTTGGGAAAGAACATCGCGCCGAACTGACAACAAACGAGATCGAAGGCGGCATTTTCAAACGGCAACGCCATCGCATCGGCCTGACGCCATGTGATGCGACTGTCGGGCGCTTGTTGCGCAGCGGCGTAGTCGAGCATCGGCTGGTTGAGGTCGGTTACGACATAGCTTGCGCCTGAGGCCAGCTTTGGCGCCAGTGCGCGGGTGACAACCCCGGTGCCCGCGGCGATCTCCAAAACGGCGACGGGCGACAGGGATGCTGCTCGTCGTGCAAGATCCGCGGCGAACGGCTCGAAAATCAACGGCACCATATAGCGGTCGTAGTTTTCCGGAATCGAGCCGGCAAATACCTTGTCCGTTTCCGTCATTGCTATCCCCCTGCCGTCCGATGGCCGGCGAGACTAGCATACAAATTTTGTCTTGGGTCGCTTTCGACCGAAAGGTGCCACACTCGCGAAAACAAGGCCCTAGAATGTGATCTTCACCGAAGCTGCACTGCGCGCCGCCGGCCCATGAAACACAGCCTCAATGTTGTTGCCGTCGGGATCGAGCAGGAAGGCGGCGTAGTAGCCAGGGTGATAGGGCCGCGCGCCCGGCCCGCCATTGTCGATGCCGCCGGCGTCGAGACCGGCCTGGTAACAAGCGTCGACCATTGCGCGGTCCCGGGCCTGGAAGGCCAAATGATGGCGCCCGGTCAGCTGCCCCCTCGCCGCCCGGCTGTCGATGCTGGAGATGAACAGTTCGTCGGCCCAGAAATAGTCCTCGGCCTCACCGCCGATCGGAATACCGAGCACCTTGAAAACGGCTTCGTAAAACCGCCGGCTGGCCGGGAGATCTTTGACCACCAGCTGGATGTGGCCGACAAGACGGCCGCGATGAAGCTCCATGAGCGATATCTCCCGATTCACAAGACCGGAAACCTATAGTCGAAACGCGCCTCGTCAATTCGGTAGAGCATTTTTGTGCATCGCCACGCCGACTGGATAATAAATGCAACCGGATTGTCGGATTTGGTTTCTCGCCAACGTCCTTCGGACGCAAGCGGCGCGACGGAGCTCGAAAAAGTCGCGCCGTGTGGACATGATGTTGGGAGAAAAGCATGAACCTTTCCTATCGTTGGGTCATCGTGGCGGCCGGCGCCCTGATGAGCTGTGTCGCCATCGGGGCGATGTTTTCGCTGGCGATCTTTCTCGAGCCGATGTCGCTCGACACCAACTGGTCGCGCGCCGGCATATCGAGCGCGATGACGCTGAATTTCCTGGTCATGGGCGTCGGCGGCTTCGCCTGGGGCGCCATCTACGACCGCCTCGGCGCCCGCCCGGTCGTGCTGGTGGGTGCAGCACTCCTCGGGCTGGCACTGGTGCTTGCCAGCCAGACCGGCTCGCTGCTGAGCTTCCAGCTCACCTATGGCGTGCTCGTCGGTCTCGCAGCCAGCGCCTTCTTCGCACCGATGATCGCGCTGACCACCGCCTGGTTCGACACCAACCGCAGCCTGGCGGTGTCGCTGGTTTCGGCCGGCATGGGTGTGGCGCCTATGACCATCTCGCCCTTCGCGCGCTGGCTGATCACGGCTTATGACTGGCGCACTGCCATGTTCGACATCGGCATCATGGCCTGGGTTCTGCTTTTGCCGGCGGTGCTTCTGGTGCGGCAGCCGCCCAAGCTTGTCGCCAATGATGCTGCCTCAGGCCCTGTCGCCGACGGACACGGCATGTCGGTCGGTCAGGCGTTGCGCTCGCAGCAATTCATCGTGCTCGGCCTCACCTTCTTCGCCTGCTGTGCGGCGCATTCCGGCCCGATCTTCCACATGGTGAGCTACGCCATGCTGTGCGGCGTCGCACCGATGGCGGCGGTCACGATCTACAGCGTTGAGGGCCTGGCCGGCCTCGGCGGCAGGATATTGTTCGGCGTGCTTGGCGACAGGCTCGGCGTCAAGCCTGTGCTGATCACCGGGCTGGTGATCCAGGCGGTCGTGATTGCCGCCTATCTGGCCGTCAGCCAGCTTAGTCAATTCTACATGCTGGCCGTCATCTTCGGCGCCACCTATGGAGGCGTGATGCCGCTCTATGCGGTGCTGGCGCGCGAGTATTTCGGGCCGCGCATCATCGGCACGGTGTTCGGCGCGGCGGGCATGTTGTCCAGCCTCGGCATGGCCTTCGGGCCGCTGGCCGGCGGCATGGTGTTCGACGCCTACGCCAACTATTCCTGGCTGTTCATCGGCTCGGCCATTGTCGGGCTGGGCGCAGTGGCAATCGCCATCGCCTTCCCACCGCTGCCAAGCCGGCAGTTGCAGCCGGCATAGGCCGTGCAAGACAATGGCCGCTCCGGGAGCGGCCATTGTTCCAAGATTTGTGGCCGCTCCCGTTGCCGAGCGCCATCGAAACGGCGCGATCTGTGGTATTCTGGCCGGGCACAATCCGGGAGCCAGCGCATTGACCAAAAGCGTGGAAGCCGAAGACGACAGAGGCTGGTCGAGCCTGCTGGTCGCCGCCGAGAGAGGCGATGCGGAAGCCGTGCAGTCGGAACTGGCGGCCGGCGCCGATATCAACCAGGCGGATGAAGGCGGCTGGTCGGCGCTGCATCTTGCGGCTCTCAATGCCCACACGGCGACGGTCGAAGCGTTGATCGAGCACCCGGAAATCGACGTGAATTCCAGAAACAAATGGAAGAGCACACCGTTGAGCCTTGCCGCGGCCAAGGGCCATTTTGCCGCCATCTCGGCCCTCGTCAGACACCGCGCAATCGATATCAACGCACGGGCCGACTATTACGGCCGCACCGCGCTGATCGAAGCCGCAAAGAACGGGCATCTGGACGTCGTGAAGCTGCTCGTGGAGCATGGCGCCGATGTCAACCTCATGGACAAGACGGGGCGCAACAATGCGCTGATCGAGGCCATCAAGGGACGGCATTTCGCAATCGCGGAATACCTGCTGGAGACCCGGAAGGTGAACTTCCTCAACCGGGATATGCGACTGAACGCCATGATCTGGGCGGGAAGCTGCCACAACCCTCGATTCATCGAAAAGCTGGAAGCCGCCATCAGCAATTTCTTCGACGGCAAGTGACCGAAGCGGAGCGGCTTCGCATATGACACCGTAACGGGGCAGGCTTCGGGCCGGATCGCCGTTAGCACGTTGATAAGCATTTGGTAATAAAAGCCGGGAATGAACAGCAGGCTCGATCCGGCGTGTATGATGCCGTCGTTCTCAACGAGTCGGTGCCATGCGCATTAGAAGCCAGATCATTCTCAGCATGGTGAGCGCCGCGGCCCTCATCGGGCTGGTTGGCGGCGTCGCCATTGTTACGCAGAAGGCTGCGACCAACTCGCTGGGATTGACCGAAGCGACCAACGTCGCGCGGGAATTGGCCGACACCATCGTCTTCAAATCATCCGACGGCTCACCTTCGCTGTTCGAGCGGCCTGAAGCGCTGCGCGAATTCCTGGAGTTGCAGCACCATCGCTCGCTGCGGGATTTCGTCGTCGTCGACCGCAACAAGACCGTTGTCGCCCATGCCGCCGACGAAGAACACCGTATCGGCTCCCGATTCGATCACGACCCCAACAACGAAGTCGGCCAGACCCTGGCGGATGGCATCCCGCGAAAGTTTTCCGATGCCAATGAAGTAAACGACATACTGGCTGTTCCGATACAGCTTGCCGAGGGTACGATCGCCGGCGCCGTGCTGCTGGAATACGATCCCCTGCTGCGCGCCGCCGAACGGCGCACCAACGACATGCTCTGGCTGGTTGGCCTCAGCGCGGCGGCCGCAATGCTGGTTGCTGCGGCGTTCGCATGGCTGCTGCTCAGCCGTTTCGGCGCCGGCCTTTCAGACATGATGCGCGGCATGCAATCGCTGGCAAAGGGCGATGCCATGACGCGCATAGATCACACCCGCAAGGATGAGTTCGGACAGTTGGCGCTTGGCTTCAACACGATGGCCGACCAGCTTGCCTCCGCAAAGGCTCACATCGAGGATATCGTCGAGACGGCGGCCGAAGGCATTGCCGTGCTGGACGCCGACGGCCGCATCGCCAGCGTCAATCCGGCGGCGGCGGCGATGATCGGACGGCGCGCCGACAAGATCGTCGGGCAGGATTGGGCGTCGGTGATGACAATGCGCGATCCGAGAGGCGGTGAGTTCGCCAGCGGAGCGTCGCCTGTCGAGCAGGCCTTGACCACCGGCCGCCAGCACCAGAGCGAGGTGCGCCTGACAAAATCGGATGGCTCGCATGTGCCGGTGATCGCGAGCTGCAGTCCGCTCAGCCGGTCCGACGGCGGTCTCGTGCTGACGCTGAGCGACATCAGCGAGTTGCGCCGAGCCGAGGGGGTGGTCAACGAGCGTGCCGATCAGCTGGCGGTGCTCAACCGTGAGCTGCACGAGAAGTCGGAAACCACGACCCGCCTGGTCAAACTTGGCGAGCTGCTGCAGGCCTGCGTGACCTTCCCCGAAGCCTTTTCAGTGGTCGGCACTGCCATGACAGAGTTCCTCGGCGGCTTGAGCGGAACCGTGCATTTGACCAGCGCCTCGCGCAATCTGGTCGAGGAGATGGCGCATTGGGGCGACGTCCGGTCGAGCGCCACGCAATTTGCGCCGGAAGACTGCTGGGCGCTGCGGCGTGGCCAGGAGCATGTCGCCGGCCCGGGCATGCTGACGCCGCGCTGCGCCCATATCACCGAGAACGGCAAGAAGGGCTATGTCTGCATGCCGCTGGCGGCGCAAGGCGAGACGCTGGGCATCCTGCATCTGTGCGAGCCGAACGCAGTCGAGAAGCCGCAATGGCTGGCTGAAAGGCAGCAGATCCTGCGCGGCGTCGTCGACACGCTGGCATTGGCGTTGGCCAATCTGCGCCTGCGCGAGACGTTGCGGCAGCAATCGATCCGCGATCCGAACACTGGCCTGTTCAACCGGCGCTATCTCGAAGAAACGAGCAGCCGCGAACTGCGCCGGATGGAGCGCACGGCGCAGCCGCTGACGATCCTCATGCTCGACGTCGATCATTTCAAGCAGTTCAACGACACGTTCGGGCACGAAGCAGGCGACCTCGTCCTGAAGCAGGTCGCCGCGACGTTGATCGAACACGCGCGCGACAGCGATGTCGTGTCGCGCTACGGGGGCGAGGAATTCGCCATCGCCATGCCGGGATGCTCGCTCGAGGAAGGCGCCGAGCGGGCGGAAGCGCTGCGCCAGGCGATCAGGCAGCTTCACCTGACGCATCGCGGCCGCACGCTGGGCACCGTGACGGTCTCGTTCGGGGTCGCCGCCTACCCCGAGCATGGCGCGGGCTGGGCTGAGATCACCAATGCCGCCGATCATGCGCTCTACGAAGCCAAGGGCGAAGGACGCGACCGCGTCGTCGTCGCCAAAAGTAGCGCGCCCGGCGAGCGGCCCTCGATCCAGCTGGTATCGGCCGCGAAAGCGAGTGTGGACAGCAAGGGCTAACTTGCTGCCCTGGCTGTCCGAACTGCAATCAGCGCTGCCGAAATACCGTCTCTCGCCGTCACGCGTGGCCATCAGGGCCATTGGAGCCGTGCCAGGCTCGCGAATGACGCCCGGCTGATTGGGTGAACTGGTGAAATACGCATGACGCAACTCACAAGCACCCTTACCTGTCCCCATTGCGGACATCGGGCTGCCGAAACGATGCCTACCGATGCCTGCCAGTTCTTCTATGACTGCAAGGGCTGCGGCACGTTGCTTCGGCCGAAGGCGGGGGACTGCTGCGTCTTCTGCTCCTACGGCGATGTGCCGTGTCCGCCGGTCCAGGAGGCGCGTGAACGGCTGGCGTCCTGCGGTAATGGGGATTGTCATCGTTGACGAGATCGCGCCATGGCGTGCCGAGCGGGCCTGATGTCGCAGTGTTGGGCGATCACGGGCTTGGGACTTGCAAAAGAAGCACTTTGCGGCCAGCCTAAGGGCATCATGGCCGGGCTTTCGCCAAAACATCTCTTCGTCATGCTGCTCGCGGCCTTCCTGACCGCCGGGTTCAGCCTGTCCGCCGCTCAGGCCAGCGTGATGTCGGCAAAGATGGCGATAGCCGCCGATGACGGCATGGCCATGCCTTCCGACACCGGCATGAACAAGATGGCAGCCGATGCCACCATGACCGGCGATTGCAAGGCATGCCTCAAGGATGCTGGCGGTAGCGACAATCCGATGCACTGTCCGCCGACCTGCATCGCGCCAGTGCTCGCTGTGCTGCCGCAAGCTGTCGTGATGACGGCGGTTTCGCCAGTGCAGCAGCCATCGGCCCTACCCGCCCCGTTCCTGCGCGGGCGAAGTTCCCTGCCCGACCCTTACCCTCCCAGACCCAGCGCCTGAGCTGACGCCCAAGTCCCTGCCCGAGGCAGGCGACTTTCGCGTCCGATCGTCTTTGCACGCGTTCAGCGTGCCACGACCAATTCGCAGATCTCAATGACGAGAACCGATGCAGCTCTGCTCCATCGGTCTCGCGGGTCCAAAAGGTTCAAAGTGAACACCGATTTCAGTTTTGCTCTCTCGCGCCGCGGATTTCTCGTCGCGGCGGCGGGTGCTGCCGTGTCCGCTTCGCCGCGTCCCGCACGCGCGTCCGCCGTCGACGAATGCCAGATCAAGGTCGCACAGGGTCAAGCCCGGCTCAGCGGCCCCGGTGGTCCGCAGACCGCCGTCTGGGCCTATGACGGCACCATCCCCGGCCCGACGCTTCGCCTGCGGCAGGGCGAGCCTGTTCGCTTCACAGTCGAGAACGGGCTTGAGGAAGACACGACCATCCATTGGCACGGCATCCGCCTGCCGAACGCCATGGACGGCGTTCCAGGCCTGACCCAGCCACCCATCAAACCTGGCGAGGCCTTCGTCTACGAATTCACGCCGCCCGATGCCGGGACCTTCTGGTATCACCCCCACACGGACAGCCTGGTGCAGCTCGGCCGCGGGCTAGCTGGACCGCTCATTGTCGAGGAGGCGGAGCCTATCGCCGTCGACCGCGACCTTCTGTGGCTGTTGCAGGACTGGCGACTCGCCAGCGATGGCCAGATCGCCGGCGGTTTCGGCGGCACGATGGATGCGTCAATGTCCGGCCGCGTCGGCAACGTCGTCACCATCAATGGCGCGGCGCCGGCCGACCTCGGCGTCAGGGCTGGCGAGCGCGTCAGGCTACGGCTGGCCAATGCCGCGCTTGCCCGCATGATGGCGCTGCGCTTCGAAGGCCACCGTCCGGTCATCGTCGCCATCGACGGCCAGCCTTGCGATCCGCACGAGCCGGAGGACGGCCGTCTCGTGCTGGCGCCGGCTATGCGCATCGACATCGTGCTCGATATGCAGGGCGATCCGGGCAGCCGGCATGCCGTGATCGATGACTTCTATGAGGGCCTTGCCTATACGCTGACCACGTTTGCCTATGACAAGGCGCCACCGCTACGGAGCCATCCGCTCGACGCGCCGCTTGCCTTGCCGCGCAATCCGCTGCTGGCGCCGGACCTCGCGAACGCCATACGCCAGGAGATCGTGCTGCAGGGCGGCATGATGGGCGGCGGCAAGCTCGCTGGCGTGGGCGGCATGATGGGAATGGGGATGCCCGGCATGAAGGGCGGAGCCGCCTGGGCGATCAATGGCATGTCAATGACCGGCGACGGCCACGCCGGCATGGCGCCGCAGTTCACGCTCGAACGGGGCGCTACCTGCCACCTCACCATGCGCAACGAAACTGCGTGGTGGCATCCCATGCATGTCCACGGCTTCACTATGTCGGTGCTGTCGCGCAACGGCGCGCCGATGCCGAACCGGCAGTGGCAGGACACGGTGCTGATGGCCCCCAAGGATGTGATCGAATGCGCCTTCGTCGCCGACAATCCCGGCGACTGGATGCTGCACTGCCATGTTGCTGACCACCAGATGGCCGGCCTGATGACAGTTTTCCGTGTGAAATGAACTTGAACCGCTTACTCAAAGGAGAAAATGCAATGAACCTGACCTACCGCCTCGCCGCCCTTTCGCTGCTGATTGCGACGCCGATGCCTGCAGTCGCGGCGACCATCAATGCGGTGATGTATAAAAACCCGCAATGCAGTTGCTGCGAATCCTATGCCAACTATCTGGAGCACAACGGCTTCAAGGTCGAGATCAAGCCCGTCAACAACCTCTCTCAGATCAGCAGCGATGCCGGCGTGCCGGCGGACCTTGAAGGCTGCCATACACTGATGGTCGACGGCTATGTTGTTGATGGCCTGGTGCCGGTCGACATCGTCAAGAAGCTGCTCACGGAACGTCCCGCCATCACCGGCATCACGCTGGCCGGCATGCCGACAGGCGCGCCCGGCATGGGCGGCGAGAAAGACGGAACCTGGACGATCTACGCCTTCACCAAGGACGGCAAGGCGCCGACCGTCTATGCGACGGAGTGAGGCGCGGTGATCAAGTGCAAATGGGCCATCGTGCTGGCCGGCTTGCTGCTGACGTTTCCGCTGCCCTCCATGGCAGCGGAGGCGCCGCAGAATTTCGCCGTTCTCGACACGCCAGCCGCCGTGCCGGAGGTGAGCTTCGCGGACGCCGCCGGCCAGCCGAAAACGCTCGCCGATTTTGCCGGCAAGGTGGTGCTGCTCAACATCTGGGCGACATGGTGCGCGCCCTGCCGCAAGGAGATGCCGACACTCGACAGGCTGCAGGCAAAGCTCGGCGGACCGGATTTCGAGGTCGTGGCGCTGTCCATGGACCGGAAGGGTCCCGACATCGTGAAGAAGTTTTACGCCGAGATCGGTGCCACACACCTTGCCCTCAACATCGACAGCTCCGCCAGGGCCATGTTCGCACTCGGGGCCGTCGGCCTTCCGATGACGTTGCTGATCGACCGCGACGGCAGGGAAATCGGCCGGCTTATCGGCCCCGCCGAATGGGATGCGCCCGACATGGTCGACTTCATTCGCGGCCGCATTGCTGCAACCCAGGAAGGAAAATGACCATGCTTGTCCGAACTGTGGGCGAGCCTGCGGCTTGTCACCTTCCGTCGAGCAGGAGCGATTGGGCGCGTCTGCTGCAAAGCTTCGTCGCGGTCATGGTATTGGGCGTCTGCCTCGCTCAAGGCGCGCGGGCGCATTCGCTCGATGAAGTCGACGCTATGCTGAAGGGCGACGAGAAATACTTTCAGCAGATCGACAAGCCTACGCCTGACTTCACGCTGCGCGCCGCCGACGGGCGCATCGTGCGGCCGGCCGACCTTGTCGGCAAGGTCGTCGTCCTCCACTTCATCTACACCTCGTGTCCGGATGTGTGCCCCCTGCATGCCGAGAAGATCGCCGAGATCCAGAAGATGGTGAACGGCACGCCGATGAAGGACCAGGTCACCTTCGTCAGCGTCACCACCGACCCGAAGAAGGACACGGCCGACGTCCTCGAAGGCTACGGGTCGGCGCACGGGCTCGATCCGGTCAACTGGCTGTTCCTGACCACGACTCCCGACCAGCCGGAAGATACGACCCGCAAGCTGGCGGAAGCCTTCGGCCACAAGTTCACCCTCACCGATGACGGCTATCAGATGCACGGCATCGTCACGCATGTGATCGACAAGGAGGGCCGCTGGCGGGCGAATTTCCACGGCATGAAATTCGAGCCCATCAACCTCGTCACCTTCGTCAACGCGCTCACCAACAATGTCGAGCGCCCGCACCATGGGCGGGAACAGGGCGATGGCTGGCTGGCCAGATTGTGGAACCTGCTGTGAGGCGGGACCTGCGGCATGACTCACGCAACAAGGAGAGGAAAGCACATGTTCACCAACACCAGACAGGCTGGCCGTCGCGGCTTCCTCCGACTGCTCCTCACCCTCGCGCTGGCGGCATGGTTCCTGCTCAATCCGCACACCAGGGGACCGGCGCTCGCAGCCGGCGAGACGTCCCAGGACCAGCTCGACCAGCGAATACACGACTACATACTGGCGCATCCCGAGGTGCTCATGGAGGCGCTGCAAAGGCTGGAACAGCGGCAGCGCGAGGCGGAGGCAGCGCAAGCCAAAGCAGCGCTGAAGGCACGGGCGGACGACCTCTTCCGCGACGGGCAAAGCCCGGTGGGCGGCAATGCCGAGGGCAATGTCACGCTTGTTGAATTCTTCGACTATAATTGCCCCTATTGTCGGCAGATGGCGCCGGTCATGGAGCAGGCGGTGGCCGACGATCCTGAGCTCAGGATCGTCTACAAGGAATTCCCCATACTCGGCCCGGATTCGGTGTTCGCGGCCAAGGCGGCACTCGCGGCCGACCGACAGCGCAAATACCCGGCATTCCACAAGGCGCTGTACGGGGCGAGGACCAGAGTGACCGAGGCGGTCGTTCTCAAGATCGCAGCCGAGACCGGGCTCGACGTGGAGCGCATGAAGGTTGACATGCAGCTGCCCGAAATCCAGGCGGCGATAGCGCGCAACATGGAGCTGGCGCAGGCGCTAGGGATCACGGGAACGCCGGGCTTCGTCGCCGGCGCCCAGATCTATCCCGGCGCGACCGACCTGGCGACGCTGAAGAAACTCATCGAGCAAGCGAGGATCGACAAATGACCCGCACCCCAAACCGGCGGACGGTCGTTCTTGGTGGTGTTTTCGGCGCTGCCACGCTGACCGGCCTTTTCAACCATCCGGATTTCGCAATCGCCGCCGACGACGCGGAATTGGCCAAGCGTTTCAAGGATCTCAGCCAGAACGGCAACAGCACCTGCTCGGCCAAGTTCACGGAGTCCATCGCAACCATGCCAGCGGTGTCGCGGATCACAGGCTCATGCTGCAGCCCGATGGAAACGAAGCGCTATGGCGAGCAGGTGAATGGCCTGACCAAGTATCGCGCCATCCAGATGATCCCGAGCGATCCGTACGACATTCCGGCAGGCATCGCGCAGAAGATGATCCCCTACTACGACACAAAGCTCACCAGCGACGAGCAAATTGCCTATGACTACGCGATGGCCAATTCCGAAGAGAAAGGCCCTTGCTGCTGCCCTTGCTGGCGGTGGAGGGTGTATGGCGGCCTGGCGAAATACCTGATCCACGAACACGGCTTCACCGGCAAGCAGATCGTCGATGTGTGGGACCTTTCTGACGGCTGCGGTGGAGGCATGTAACTGCCGAAGCCGACCAACCCAAGCATACGGAATTGAAGGGCCGCGCTCTGAAGACCGAAGCAGGCCGTTGTCGCGGCGCCGGCTTGCGCTTCCGGAATCCTCTGCAGCCTATTTGCGGTTGTGCTAATATATGCCGGCCACGCACGTTTGTGCGTGGCCAAAATATTGGGAGGATGCGATGAAAACCATGAATCGCAGGTCTGCAATTGTTCTAGGTGTGACGGCCGCCGCGGTATCGCCTTTGTTCACCCTGGCGGCTTCCGCAAAGACCAAGAAGTACGGTCCGAAGGAAGGCAAGGAGATTGCGCCCGGCGTCAGAGTGGTTGAGGTCGGCACCGGCAACTCCGACATTCCCGCCTACAAGAGCATTTCGATTGTCGACGTGGTCTTTCAGCCTGGAGCACACGCGCCTCAGACCATGATGGACAACGACATGGTATGCACGATTACGTCCGGCGCATTCACCATCAAGAAAGCGGACAAGGAATTCAAGCTCAAGGTGGGTGACGTGTACACCTGCTCTAAGGGCAAGACAGACGAGGCGACGAACACCAGCAAGGAGGTCGGTGTGCATCGCATCGCCGTCCTGGTACCTGCCTAGGAAACTGATTGGCACAGGCCTCGTCCGGAACGGCTACGCCGAGACGGGCGCGGAATATTTGGCCTTCAGCCATGTGGTCGACGGTCCGCTCCGGTAGCGGCTGTCGGCGCGCTTCGAGATGATGCCCTCAAGCCCCATCTTGTCGATGGCGCGGAGGATCGCCAGCGCATCGCCATCGAAATGCTCGCTGTACCGGATCTTGCCGGCGCCAGGCTTAACCAGTTGCCACAGCGCTTGCTTGCGCTGCAGCAGGGGCAAGGGGGCAACATTGCGACCATCGAGATGGAGGATGTCGAACGCCACGAACACCAGCCGGCTCGGCTCATTCCAGATCGCGGCTTCCAGCGCAGGGCAATCGGGAGCGCCCTGCTCACCGGCTACAATGACCTCGCCGTCGAGAATGGCAGCCCTGCATGGCAGCTCGACTGCCAGCGCGATGGGCCAGTATTTTGTCGTCCAGTCATGGCCGTTCTTGCTGAAAAGACGCACGCCGCCTTGATCGATGATGAGCTGCGTCCGGTAGCCGTCGAACTTGACCTCGTGAACCCATCCCTCATCTTCGGGCGGTTGCTCGACCAGAGTCGGGATCTGCGGCGGAATGAACTCCAGCCGGCCGCCCCTGACCTTGCTACGCTTACTCAATGGACACCTTTGAACGCGTAGCGGGAGGCGTTTGCCGGCACAGGCAGCGACACCCCAGCTATCTGGACGCCTGCCGCCTGTGCCGAGCCCCCGCCAGACCCATAGCGAACATCTACGAACGACGCCGGAATGTCGTTAGCTTCGCATCCAGATACTTGTCCTGGCGTACATATCTCGCTCTCGGTGCGGCGCTCTTGCACCGACTGGCCGATGCTGCCCAGGTTGCCGCTGGCTCACGCAGTCCCTTGGCCAATTTCGGGCGACACGGTTAAGGTCTGTTGGGTCTTCAGGCCTGAACATCAACGGACCTTAGTCCATCAAAAGCACCAGGGCGGGATGCAGCTTCTTCAGGTTCGGCAGTGATTTCGATTGCCAGGGTATGTCGGGCGTTCCACGCACGACGAGTCGAACATCGGGATGCTTGCGCACCTCGATGGTGAATTTCGCCAGCAGGTTGATGCCGGAAGAGTTGAGAAAGTGAAGGTCCTTTAAATTGAGCGTAATGGAAGCGGGATTTGAGGCAAGAACACTGGTCGCCAAAGCCGTGACGGGCGCACCGGCCTCGGAACTGGCAAGCCGCATTGCGCCGTCGAAGAAAATATCGCTTCCTTCGTTCCACACGCGGTAGTCGTCTGTCTTGATTTCCATGGCCTGGCTTCGTTTCTTCTAGTTGTGCGTTTGCGAGATCGGAATGGAGGCATAGGTTTCCAGGCAAATCCGATCGCTTTCGTCGGCGGGGCTGAATATCCAGGCTAGGCGTGCGCCATAGTCGCTCATCAACGTCAGCAATCCGAGCCCGGAGCGTGACACGTCGGGGCTCGCGGCATTCGCTTCAATTCGCTGTATCAGCAGGTCTCTGGGGTCGCCGACCGTGATGTCCGCCAGGAGGTTTTTGAACTCGGAGGCGTTTTCACCATCGACGTCGTTCGACACCTTGAGCTTGAAGCACTCCGAATCCATCGACGCCTCGATCACGATCTCACCCGGTGCGCGAAACTTGACGGCGTTCTCGATAAGCTCGTTGACCAGATATCCGATGCTGTGCCGCACTTCGATGTAGTCATTGCGGGACGACCGGAAGCGCAACGCGAAAAGATCGGCGATGAAGTCCGAGGTCGTGGCACAATGACGCCAACTCAAGTCGAGAGGTCCGTCGAACAGCCGCACGCGACTGACGCTCTCCTTCATCCCGATTGCAATGTCAGGGGTTCCGAACAGCGTTGTCATTGCTATGTGTGCCTTATGATCACGAGGGTGATGTCGTCATGGATCTTCTGGACTCCGATATGGGCCATCAGATCCTCGATGATCCCGGTCTTGATGTCCTCGGCACTCCCGCCGTAACGTTTTTTTGCGCTCTGGCAGAGGCGCTCGAACCCGAATAGCCTTTTGTCCTGATCCTCCGCCTCGGTCACACCGTCGGTGTGCAGCACGATCACGTCGCCACTCTCGAACAGGATGTCACGCGTGTCGATGAACTTCGAGATGTCATTCTCGAGACCAACCGGCATACCCAGATCAAGCGTATCGATGCGTTCGACCTCTCCGTCCGCACGCACGACGAGAACGTCCTCATGCTGGCCGGATAGCGTTACCCGCTCGTCCTCGAAGTCAAGAAAGGCCAGCGAGAGATGCTTGCCGGTGTTCGTCCGCTCGATGTTCTTGTAGATCGCTCTGTTCAGCCGGTCCAGAAACTGGTGCGGATCCGCTTCGTCGGTCTCCTGCAGCGCGCGTGCAACGGATTGAACCATCAGCATCAGCACGCCGCTCTCGAGACCATGACCGGTCACGTCGCCGATGCCGATCTTGATCCGCGATCCGTTCTGCAGGACGTCGTAATAGTCACCGCCGACCTCGTCGGCCGGCCGCATGTAGGCTGCGATCTCCAGCCCCGGAATCGCTTCGAGTTCGAATGATTTCGGCAGGACCATCAACTGGATCTGCCTGGCAACCGCGAGCTCGGCGCCGAGGCGGACGTTCTCGTCCTGCAGCTTTTCGTTGAGAGCGGAAATCTCCTGATTGGCGTCGCCGAGCTCCCTGGTTCGTTCGTCGACGAGTTGCTCGAGGTTTTCCGTGTGGAAGCTGATCTGCTCGGCCATGCGGTTGAAAGCGATGCCAGCGGCTCCAACCTCGTCGCGCGTCGGAATGCTGACGCGGACTGAATAGTCCTTGGTCTGGAGCCGCTGGGCGGCACTGGCAAGCGCCCTGAGGCCCGCGGTGATCCGCTTCGAAATTCCGAGCACGGCCGCGAAAACAATCAGAAGCGAAACGATGATCGCACCGATCTGAAAGAGCAGGATACGATTGGTTGCGCGCGAAATACTCTTCTGCGCGGCAAAGAGGGACGCGTAGATCTCCCGTTCGGGAACGACGATCCCGACCGACATCGTTTCGGACTTGATCGGTCCCGAACTCCACAGATTGGTCGACTTCAGTCGCTTGAGGACAACAATGTAGGGTACGCGTTCGCCCTTGTTGTCGAGCATGATATGCTGAATGACACCGTCATTGTTCTGGCCGAGAGGCAGCGACGCGATAGCCGGCTGCGTACTTCCCCGCAGGGACCGCTCCAGCCCGGTGACGCCCTGCGTGCCCGCGTCGCTTGATGATGTCAGGCCGATGATCGCCTGGCCGGACGGATTGATCGCCACCACATTGCCAGTCGACATGGTGAGGAAGCCGAACCCTGTTTCGGCGATCTTCACCCTTTCGACGACTTCCGCGAGCTGATCGAGAGTGATGTCTGCCCCGGCCGTACCGGCGATACCGGTGCGATCGCGCGTCCACAGCGGGTGGAAAAAGCTGACGATCAGCTTTCCCGTGATTGCATCGGTGTAAGGCGCTGTCTGGGTGATATCGTCAGGGACCGGACGCGAGGCTGGATCCCTGGCCCATTGCTGCCATGAACCATAGATTCCCGGAAAGAAGAACTCCCAGAACTCCGCCTTGTTGTGGCCCGGATAAAGCTTGTCGAAGGTCTGCGCCTGGTTCGTATACGGCACCGTCCTGAAGATCGGCCGTTCCTTTGGACCAATATAGTACATTTGCAGTTTGGACGATCCGCTGGCCATGAGGGTCGGCGCGACGAGATCGATCACGGTACTGTCTTCTATTTCCTTCTGAACGCCCGGCAGCGGAGCGTGGTCGGCGCCCAGCAGGTAGCCCCAGACACTGACCACGGAAGGCGCCCCCGGCAGGTTCTGCGCCCAATCGCCCTGCGCGTCGTAGACGACCTTCACGGAGCCGGGCGCTTCATGCGAAAGCGTCGCTCCGACCTCTTGCTGCCTCGTCGGTTCGTCGATCTGGGCCTGCAGTACGCCAGCCAGCGCCTTGACGTCGCCGTGAACCCGATCGAGCAGCAGATCGACGCTCAACGCTGTCGATTCGGCATAGGAACGAATGTATTCCTGGTTTGCGGTCGTCAGGCCCTCACCGACTTCCGATGTTGCGTCGCGCGACAGCTTCTGAACGTTCCAAAGCGCCAGGCCACCGCTCAGCAGGAGGTCGAACAGGACGGCGCCGCCAACGACCAACACGAATTTCGCTCGAAAGGAGCGCAGGCCGAAGCGCGGCGTAGGCTCATTGTCGGCTTTCATTGCGGCCGTCGCCCCGATGCGACCCAGATCGGCCAACCCGCATAACCTTTGGGGTGGAGCGCAGCGAAAATGTGGTCCTCGAAACCCTGCCGGAACTGTGCGACGAACTCCGGTCCATCGCCGCGCCTGGTCGCCATCTCGCCCGCATAGACATCCGCCCATGCCGCAATGACATCGGCGAAATCCTGCGGATCGCCGTCCAGGTTAGTGACCATGAAGGTCTCCACGCGGATGTCTTCGAATCCTGCTTCCATCAGATATCGCCGGCTCTTGGGCCCAAGCTCGACGTCCATCTCGAAATGCCCGAACAGCTTCGCCACCTCGTTGTAGGTCCAACGGATGCTTTCGGCGCGCGGCTCGCCGAGGCAATGCGAATTCTTCTCGTTGGTGATGTAGACCCGCCCGCCCGGCTTGCATATGCGGTAGAGCTCCTTGAGGATGAGTTCAGGCCGATTGAATATCTGAAGGGAATGCCGGCAGGTCACCAGGTCGAACTGCGCTTCGTCGAGCAGCATCTCCGACGCGTCGCCATAGGTATATTCGATGCCCCGGATATCGAACTCCCGCATCACCTGTCGAGCATAGTCCAGGCTCGATATGGAGTGGTCGAGGGCGACGATCCGCGATGGCTGGAACTCCTTCTGCACGAGCACGGCGAAATCGCCGATCCCGCAACAGATGTCGGCCATGACGATCCCCTGCCTCATGCCGTGTCGCGGCAAGATTGCGCGCTCGTGGCGCCAGGTCATCTTCGTCTGTGAACGCAGGATCGGAACGAACCCGCCTTCCTCGAGGAAGCCCTGTCCCGGATAGAATTCACTGTCATACTCCTCGACCGTGATGTTCGGCTCGATTCCGCTCAAGCGACCGAATTTTCGCGAGGTCCATCCCACGACGCTTGACGTGATGACGACGAATTTGAGATCGGGCCGGGCGCGGCAGGCGTCGATGATGATCCTCGAAAAGGCGTGAAACGCGGCGTTGTTCATCTGCGTCAGCCGTCTGACATTGACGTAGAGAACGCCGCGCACACGGCCGATCGCATCGCGGAGCAATGCTATGCTGGGCCCAAGCTCGTCGATCGCCTGAGGCCGGACCACCCCGGATATGGAAAACTCCTGGTTGTTGGCGTCATATTGCGCCTTGAAGCGCGGGAGGAGGTCGTAAGGGCTCAATGTTGCAGGCCCTCAAGCGGAAGATCCACGACAAGCTTGATTGCATCGCCTTCGGCTTCCTCGACCCTGAGTGTCGCGTTGTAGTCGACAGCCAGTTCCAGGAGCACGACCTCCCGGCTGGGCGCGAGATCCCCAGACACCGAACTGAGGTATCGCTCCCTGGCCTCTGTTCCTGCGACGCGTGACACGGCTTCTTCATAGAATTCGCGCTCCTCTGGCACGCATGGGAACGTCAGCTCGATCCTGTCCGTCGCGCCGTGGCGGGACACCCTGCATGCCAGTTCACCACCGGCATGGCGCGTACGAAAGGCGACTTCCAGCAATTCATTGAGGGCAGAGGAAAAGAGATTTGAATGCCGGACCGAGTCTGATCTGTTTTGACTGATCATCCGGGCCATGTATGACGAGACATAATCGCAGTGTCTCCAGGCGGAGACGAAAGCTTTGATTTCCATGTCGATCTGGATCATGGGCGCAAAAGTCGGCTCGCCAGCCAGCTCATGATGAACAGGTCCCATAGGCATCCTCCCTTGTTCCATCAGCATTGAGCCCTGGTAGGGCGATGGTCTCCGCGACGAAAAATTTCACCGCGCGCCGTGATGAGTTACTCTTGCACCGACTCGAAGAATTGCGCGGTATCTGCCTCGATCGTTTCTACAAATCTCCACTTCACCGTTAACAAAGGGTGCAAGGTGCAAAGCAATTCCAGGAAACATGCGCAGCGGTTTTCCGTCCGGAATTGCGTAAAAACAAATACTTAGAGCGGGTCGGCGGCACTATCAAAAGCTGAACCGCTCTAAACCGCCCGATTTGATTCCTCCATCGCTCGCACCACCCTCAGCGGGGACCGTGTGATGAAATTTCTGGTTGCCTCGGCTCCGAGCGGACGTCCCAGGAAATTGCCTTGCAGGCAATCACAATTCTCCTTGATCAGCCACCGCGCCTGTGCCGACGTCTCGACCCCCTCGGCGGTGACGCTTATTCCCAGGCCGTGGGCCAGATTTATGATCGATCGCACGATGGTCTGGCTTTTGAGGTCGGTCTCCAGGTCCGCAATGAAGTACTGATCTATCTTCAACGTATCGAAGGGAAAGTTCTTAAGGTAGCTCAACGATGAGTAGTATGTTCCAAAATCGTCGAGCGATATTCGTATTCCCAAGACGTTCAGCGTGTTTAATGTGTCGATATTGTCGATCGTCTTCTCGAGAAGAACTGTCTCGGTGATCTCGAGTTCAAGTCGGTCGGCACGGATTCCAACTGTATCGATGACCTGAGCGACGGTATCCGTCAGCAAACCGCTAAGGAACTGAGCCGGCGACAGGTTCACTGCGACCGTCAGCGAGGAGGGCCACGTCAATGCCTGGCGACAGGCTTCCTCGAGCACCCATCGTCCAATCTCGTCCATCAGACCGTCCGCCTCGGCGATCGGTATGAACACGCCGGGTGGAATGATTCCGATCTCGGGGTGCCGCCACCGCAGTAGCGCTTCGAAACCGATCACCGACGCGGGAGACCGAATGAGGGGCTGATACTCCAGATAAAGCTCGCCCCGCTCCAGCGCGGTTCGAAGGTTGCGCCTCAGATTCTCGCGTTGCTCGAGCAAGAGCAGCATCGAACGGTTGAACGTTCGAGCGCAACCGCGTCCATCCGTCTTGGCTGCGTAAAGAGCAATGTCCGCGGCTTTCATCAACTGCTCGCCATCGGTCCCGTGCTCCGGCCCGAAAGCAATTCCGATACTCGAGCCGACGAAGACGGGAATGCCGTTGATGACGAACGGCTCCTTGAACGCGTCGACCAGCGATCCCGCGAGGCGCTCGGCTTCCGCAGGCTGATCCTTTCCCAATTGGATGACGGCGAACTCATCGCCGGCATACCGGTATGCGGATTCGCCGTCCTGTAGCGCGTCGCGGATTCGACCCGCTGCGAGCTGAAGAAGCGTGTCGCCTGCTCCATGACCGAGCGTGTCGTTGACCGCTTTGAAATCGTCGAGGTCGATTTGCAGCAGGGCGGCTTTCGGCTTTGCTCCGCCGACGGCCGCCAGCGCCTGCTGTAGCCGCTCGCCGAATCGCCGCCGATTCTGCAGTCCGGTCAGCACGTCGTGCGTCGCCTGATGGAGCAGAACTACATGGTCCTGCTCCTCCGCCGCGCTCCGCTCGCCGTGCCCCCTCGACTCGATGATTCCCACACCATTCGCAGTAGCGAAGACGAAAACGGAACGGGGCGCTTCGCCCGATGATCGCGGCAAGTCGATGCTTGCCGGAGTGCCGCCGTGGAACACACGAAGAAATTCGTCGCGATACCGCGCATCGAGGAAGCTCGGGTAGATCTCCCAAACGGCGGCACCCGGCGCTACCGCGCCTCCGTACACGCCTTTGAGCTTGGTTGCGTAGTGCGTCAGACAGAAGTCGCGGTCATAGAACGACAGAAGTTCGGTCGTGTTCGCCAAAAGGTCAGCGAGAAGCGCTTCGCCGGCACGTGGAACATCGCTTGAGGAAGGCCCCTCACTCTCCGTGCCGACGCCTGATGCCTCTGGGTGCAAGAGCCACCTCCATAGGCGGTGAAAATTCGCGTCCCCCAGTTCAGAAATAGCATAACTGCCAAGCTTGGCAAACTTTCAACTTGCTTCTTAACAAGTTCCGCATGCTGCGTAGTTGCAATGTATGCTCCGCCGTGATTGGCGGCAAATTGTCGATAATGATGAGCAGTCACAGTTCGTTAATAAATCGGCAATTGGTGGGAATTAGCCATATGATTGATGTCGCGTAGACGCGACCCGAAATATTGTGGTCCGTGAGGCAGCGTGCCCCCCGCCCCGGCAAACCTTTTTTGAGCCCGCTTCCGTCGAAAGATCGCCGATCCCGTACTCAACTTCCGAGCGCTTTGAGCCAATCTTCAAAGGAAGAGGCCTTCTCGTGTCCAGCATTCGAAACAGAGCTGGCGGGCCGCGGCAACACCACCGTGCTGCGGCCTTCGCGGGGGCTGTAACCGAATTCCTTGCTGAATGCCCGGCTGAAATTAGCCGCTGAACTGAACCCGAAGGCTTCGGCAATTTCAACAATGCGCCGGCTGTCCGCCGGGTCGCTCAGCGCAACATGGGCTGCCAGAAGACGGCGACTCTGTATGTAGTGGAGAACACCACCGCTTGGTTCGAACAACTGATAGAGACGAGAGCGCGATACGCCGAGCGCCCGGCACATTGAATCCGGTGTCAGATGAGCCGTATCCAGATTGTGGTGGACGTATCGACGCGCCCGCTCCATGAGAGCGACATTCGCCAGTTGCTCGGCGGCGGCAGCATGTTCCGCCGCAGGCCCGAGGCAGGCGATGATCATGCTGCGCGTTGCGTGTACGATGCGAGGAAGATCGTCAGCCGTGAGGCTGCGCAGTCCTGCCTCGATGCTGTTGATGTAGCCGACCAGGAGGTTGGCAAAGTTGCCGGACAGAATTGAATTGTTCTTCGCGTCGAGGGTTGCCGCCGCGTCGGCAAACAAATCACGCGGCATATAGAGAAGGAGACTTTCAGAGTCCGTTGCCCTCCCGCGAAACGGGTACCCGAGCGATCTGATCTCCAATTTGCCCGGCTGGCTTTCAGCAACGCGGCGATCGACCTCCGTCCATGACCGGCCAGTATGGGGCAAGACGATGCACCAGTGATCGATCGAACTGGACCGGAGTTTTGCGGCAGAGCGCATGTAACTGTGTGCCGCTGCGCGCTGCTGAACGACCAGCATGCCACCGAGGTTCCAGGCCGTGTGGTCGGCGGGAAAGCCACCGTCCGGCGATTTGTCATCCGGCAACTTGACCTCGACAAGCGGAGTCATATGCGCTTGCCAGGCGGCGAATTGATCCTCTGGTGCCAGTTCGAGCGTTGAAAAGGACAACGGCTTGAGCGCCGGCGCGAGTGACGAAGCTGACTCGTTGTGAGGTTGAGCTTCGCGCGGCCAACGACGTCGATCACGCTCCGGCGGCTGCTTCGCAGGTGCCTCGTCTGGCTTTTTCATCGCGTGGTGCCATATCCGATTCGGGTATGCCCCATGCCCCTCTCAATCATGTGGTGTATCTCGGGCATCTGGCAAGACTTTAAGGTCGATATCGACAGACCAGCCGGATCAAACCGTTCGATAACCACAACGGCAACCCTGCCGACTGCAGCAGAACTCGAGTCGACAGAGCCGGCGATCAAGCTGAGTTGCAGCAAGAAATGCATTCCGAGATAAGTTTCTGGATGCGACGCTAACGACACTCTTCAGCCCGGTGCATATAGAATCAAGCATTGTGGAAGCGTAGTTGGGGAGACCCTAGAGATGAACGCAAAGCTCAACAGTGAAGCTCGTCGCAAAATAATTCTCGACGGATACGTTAACAACGAACCGTTGAAGGATATTGCAGCCAAGATCGGGTGCTCACTGGCAAGCTTGAAAGTCACCGCCAGTAAAATCGGCTGCACCCGAACCCCGAAGGAGGCGGCCGATTTCAGGCGCGGCTTTCATATCCCGGAAAACAAGCGGCAGGATTACTACCAGTTGATGACCATTGGGCAGTATAAAGCTCGCGAGTGCGCGGAAATTTTGGGATTGCTGACCGTTCAATCGTCAGGAAACGAGTAAGCTCACCGCAATACACTGTCGACGATATGTCGCTGGAGCATTCCATCGCGTCAGCGGCTCGTCGGTAAAAGCCCGCCGCAAAGCACGGGCAGCGGGCCCTGAAAGGTTCGCACAAATGCCACGTGGGCACTTCAATCGCACCTGCCTCAGCCCCCACGATCTGGCTATTTGCGAACGCGTGTTCGATCAGGTCTGCGCGGATGAACATCTCAACCCTTTGGACCCGGACACCGAAATTCTGGCGGTGATGGTTGTGGCCATTTTTCGAAATGCTCACACCGGCGAGCGCGAACTGCTGGAAGCGGTTAGGTCTCGTCGGCAAAAGGTTGCGGGAGGCGGGCATTAGCGCACCGCATTCGTTCGCGCAGCCTGGAGGGCCTGGCTGAGCGCATAAACCCCTCCAAGGAAAGAGGCTGGAACGTTTCGGCCGATCGCGCGTTGTGTCCATCGGGGTGAAGGCCGGCTTGTTTCGGCCGGCCATAGCGTTAGGGAGGCGCGTGGCGGGGAATGTCCCAGGTCCAGACCGTGAAGCCGGCTGAAGCGGCAGCAGCGCCGCGGGCGTCGGATGTGTTCGCGATGAAGCTAACGTCATCGGAACTGGCGACGACGATGTCGCATTTCCATCGCGCCGAAATCGCCCGCATGGCCGGCTGGCGCGACAGGCTGGACCGGACCAGCAACTGGGCGATCACCGTGGTTGCCGCCATGCTGTCGGTGTCGCTGTCGACGCCCAGCGCCCATCACGGCGTGCTGCTGTTCGCCATGCTGCTCATCACGCTGCTGTTGTGGATCGAGGCGCGGCGCTACCGCTTCTTCGACGTCTACCGCGCCCGGGTGCGCCAGTTCGAGCGCTATTACTTCGCACAGATCTTCTCGCCGCAGCCGGACTACGCCTCCAACTGGTTGGCCATTGTCGGCGAAGGCTTACGCTCGCCGCGCTTCCTGATCTCGCAGCGCGCCGCGTTGGTGCGGCGGCTGCGCCGCAACTACATCTTCATGTACACGATCCTGATGCTGGCCTGGGTGCTGAAGATCACGACGCCCAGCCTGCAACGCGACGGGTCGCCAATCGGTTTCGGCGCCTCGTTCCTCGACGCGATGCGGGTAGCTTCACTCGGCCCGGTGCCCGGTATCGTTGTCACATGCATTGTCGGGTTGGCCTATGCCGGCATGCTCGCTGCGGCCTTCCTAGTCAGCAGCGAGGAAGGCGAGCTTTCGCATGGTACGGTGCATGTTTGAGATGCCGCGCCTTCCCGCCTCTGCCGCGACCGTTTGCGATCAACAGGTTACGACGCGTTTCTAACCAAGGCTTGCCGCGAACCGCGCGGCCAAATGGTTCCGTTGAAAGGCTTCCAGGACGAAATCGACAAACACGCGCGTCTTGGCGGGCAGCAGCGTGCGGGTGCCGTAGTAGAGCGAGATCGAACCGAGGTCGGCATACCAGTTTGGGACCAGGCGCACGAGCGCCTTGCTCTCCAGGTAGGGCAGCGCTTCCGGCATGACGATCAGCGCCACGCCGAGATTGAGCAAGGCTGCCTGGGACATTGCCACGGGATCGTTGACGATAATCGTTTCGTTCAATGCGGCTGGAAGCTCCCTGCCCGCGGCATCTCGCATGACGCGGTGCCGGAGGCGGCCGGTTCGCGAAGAGCGCAGCACGATGCCGTCAAATTCGGAAAGACCCGCCGGATCGACCGGCGAAATGCGCCCCTTCATATAGTCCGGCGATGCGACCGCGATGATGTGCAGGGGCGCAAGGTCGCGCGCTATCACGCCGGGCGCCAGTTCGAAGCCGCCGCCGATCGCCGCGTCCAGCCCCTCGGCGATCAGGTCGACCTGCCGATTGTCGAACTGCCAATCGGGCCGAATGCGCGGATAGCGCTCAAGAAACTCCGGCAGCAGCGGCAGGATGTAGTTCAGGCCGAGGGTCAGGCTCATGCTGACCTTGAGCACGCCGGCCGGGCCGCCCTTGTCCGTCGCCATTGCGGCGATCGCATCCTGAAGCCCTTCCAGATTGTTGCCGATCTGCTGGAGAAACAGCTCGCCGGCCTCGGTCAGCGTCAGCTTGCGGGTGCTGCGGTGAAACAGCCGGGCGCCAAGGTTGCGCTCCAGCGTGGCGACGTTGCGGCTGACGGCGGCCGGCGTCAACGCCAGCGCGCGGGCCGCCACCGAAAAGCTGCCGGTCCTGGCGCTGCGAACGAAGGACTCAAGGTTGGCGAGCGTTTCCATGATCCAATTTTAAAGCAATACTTGTAAATAATTCAAGTCATTCCTCCCTAATATCCAGACAATAGGCGGGCCATATCCAGGGCGAGCAACGAAACCGCAACCGGGATGCCACCCTGTGAACCAGCCCATGGACTATGACGGCGTCATGCAGGCCTCGCCCGCGTGTTCGGCGAGCGCGACGCCTCCCGCCGGATCAATGCCATCGCGGAAATCTATGCCGACGACGCCGTGCTGTATGAACCGCATGCCGTGGCCACCGGCCATGCCGCCATCAACCAGGCGGTGGATGCGCTGCTGGCGAGCCTGCCGCCAGGCTTCGTCTTCACGGCGACTGGCCCGGCCATCGGCCACCACGATATCGGGCGGCTGCGCTGGCAGTCCGGGCCGGCGACAGGTCCGGTGGCCGTGAACGGCACCGATGTCGCCCACTTCAGGGGCGGCCTTATCCGCTCCCTGTATGTCCTTATCGATCCCCCTGGCGCCTGAGGCGTCCATTTCCTGAAGGAGTTCTCATGCCCAAGACCGGTCTCGACGCCTTGCTGCGCCCCGAAGACAGCATCCTCGTGCTGATCGACCATCAGCCCTACCAGTTCACCAACCTGAACAGCCATGAGCCGACGATGATCGTCAACAACGTCGTCGGCCTCGCCAAGACGGCCAAGGTCTTCAACGTGCCGACGATCCTGACCACAGTGATCGAGGAGCGCGGCGGCTACATCATCAAGGGGCTGCAGGACGTATTTCCAGAGCAGAAGCCGATCGACCGCACCTTCATCAACACATGGCAGGACGAGCGCGTCGTGGAAGCGGTCAGGAGGACCGGCCGCAAGCAACTCGTCCTGGCCGCGCTGTGGACAGAGATTTGCCTCGCTATGCCGACGATCCAGGCGCTGGCCGATGGCTACGACGTGTTCATCGTCACCGACGCCTCGGGTGGCGTCTCGGCGGAAGCCCATGACATGGCCGTGCGCCGCATGGCCGCCGCCGGGGCGGTGCCGATCACCTGGCTCGCCGTCGTCGCCGAATGGCAGCGCGACTGGGCCCGCGAGGAGACAGCCGCAAACCTGGCTGGCGTCCTTGCCGAGCATGGCGGGGCGAGCGGTGTCGCCTTCGCCTGGGAAATGCAGTTGCTCGCCACTCGCGCCAAAGCCGGCGGCTGATCGAGGCAGCCGCAACCCGCCCGCCCCTCACCCGCGATAGCGCAGCGCCTCGACCAGCACGGCGAAGGCCGGCGAGTGCTGCCGGCGGCTGGGGTAGTAGAGGTGGCAGCCTGAAAAGGGCGGGCACCAGTCGGCGAGCACACGCACCAGCCGGCCATCGGCAAGGTGCGACACCACCTGATCCTCCGGCAGATAGGCCAGGCCGAAACCGGCCAGCACCGCGTTCAGCCTGAGCGCCGAGGTGTTGAACACGAACTGCCCTTCGACCCGCACCTTGAGCTCGCGGCCGTTCTTCTCGAACTCCCAGGCATAGAGCCCGCCATAGGTCGGCAGCCTGAGATTGATGCAATCATACGCCGTCAGGTCCTGCGGCGTCTTTGGCGGCTTGCGTTTTGCGAAATAGGCGGGCGCGCCGACCACCGCCATGCGCATGTCAGGCCCGATGCGCACGGCGATCATGTCCTTTGCCACCTGCTCGCCCAGACGAACTCCGGCGTCGTAGCGCTCGGCGACGATATCGGTGAGGCCATAGTCGACGATGATCTCGACCTTGATGTCGGGATAGTCCGGCAACACCTTCGCCAAAGCCGGCCACAGCACCGTGTCGGCCGCATGCTCGCCCGCCGTGATGCGGACCGTGCCGGCGGGCTTGTCGCGCAGCTCGCTCAGCGCGGCGAGCTCGGTCTCGATCTCCTCGAAGCGCGGACCAATGGTTTTCAGCAGCCGCTCGCCGGCTTCCGTCGGCGAGACGCTGCGCGTGGTGCGGGTTAGCAGCCTGAGCCCCAGCCGCTCTTCCAGCCCTCGAACCGTATGGCTGAGCGCCGACTGCGAAACGCCGAGCTGCGCCGCCGCCCGGGTGAAACTCCGCTCCTTGGCGACCGCCAGGAAAGCGATGAGATCGTTGACGTTCTCGCGCGGCATTCATGAATCCCTCTCATAGGTTCATGCCGATTATACCATCTAATCCGCTGCCACCGTAGCCGCTAAATTCCATCCAACATCAATCATCGGGACAGGCCGGGGCGGACGCCGCGGCCGATCGAAGGACTCCAAAACATGGACATCAAGCGAAGCGGCTCGCAGCCCGCCGGCAAGGAACCGGCAGACTGGTTCACCGGCACCGTCCGCATCGACCCGTTGTTTCCGGTGATCGCACCGGCGCGCGCGGCCGGCAATGCAGTGACGTTCGAGCCGGGCGCGCGCACCGCCTGGCATACCCACCCGCTGGGTCAGACGCTGATCGTCACGGCGGGCTGCGGCCGCGTCCAGCGCTGGGGCGGCCCGATCGAGGACATCCGTCCGGGCGACGTCGTCCGGTTCGAGCCAGGCGAGAAGCACTGGCATGGCGCGGCGCCGACCACCGCAATGACCCACATCGCCATCCAGGAATCGCTTGAGGGCAAGGCCGTCGACTGGATGGAAAAGGTCAGCGACCAGCAATACCAGGCCGCACCCTAGGCGACATGAGTATCGATCATCAGACCTGAAATGGAGAGAGCGACACGGATGTGGCGCGGCCTCCGACAAAACTCGAGGAGCAAGACAATGCAAAAGCGCACACTTGGAAACAGCGGGCTCGAAGTATCGGCCCTTGGCCTTGGCTGCATGGGGATGAGCCAGTCCTACGGGGCGCCGATGGAAACGCCGGATGCAGTCCGTCTGATCCGCTCGGCGTTCGAGCGCGGCATCACCTTCTTCGATACAGCCGAGGTCTATGGGCCGTTCACGAATGAGGCGGTCGTCGGCGAGGCGCTGCAGCCGATCCGCGACCAGGTGGTGATCGCCACCAAGTTCGGCATCGACATTGCAGGTACAGCCGGACATGACGGCATGGACAGCCGGCCGGAGCATATCCGCGACGTCGTCGAGGCCTCGCTCAAGCGGCTGAGGACCGATCACATCGACCTGCTCTACCAGCACCGCGTCGATCCGGTCGTACCCATCGAAGAGGTGGCAGGCGCGGTGAAGAACTTGATTCAACAGGGCAAGGTCAAGCATTTCGGCCTTTCGGAAGCTGGCGTGCGCACCATCCGGCGCGCGCATGCGGTGCAGCCGGTCGCCGCCCTGCAAAGCGAATATTCGCTGTGGTGGCGCGAACCCGAGGAGGCGATCCTGCCGGTCCTCGAAGAACTGGGCATCGGCTTCGTGCCCTTCAGCCCGCTGGGCAAAGGCTTCCTCACCGGCGCCATCGACGCCAACACGACGTTCGACAGCAGCGACTTCCGCAACACCGTCCCCCGCTTTGCGGAGGAGGCTCGCAAGGCGAACCAGGCGCTGGTCGATGCGATCGTCGCGATCGCAACCGAGAAGAAGGTGACCCCGGCACAGGTCGCGCTCGCCTGGCTGCTGGCGCAAAAACCCTGGATCGTTCCGATCCCCGGCACCACGAAGCTCCATCGCCTCGAGGAAAATATCGGATCGTCCACTGTCGCGCTGACGGCAGACGATCTTGCCAACATCGAAAACGCGGTCTCGGCGATTGCCGTACAGGGAGAGCGCTATTCCCCGCAACAGGCGGCACGGATCGATCGCTGAGCGGCCATCCGATCAGGCCAGACTGCCAGCCTCAACCGACGGCGTCAGGCCCGACAAGCAAAACTGGAAGGAAGTCATCATGACCGAGAACATCGAGAACAAGGTGGTCGTCATCACCGGCGCCAGCAGCGGGCTCGGCGAAGCCGCCGCGCGGCTGCTGGCCAAAGAAGCCGCGAAATTGGTGCTGGGCGCGCGACGGCTCAACCGCTTGCAGGCGCTGGCAAGTGAGCTTTCGCTCGGCACCGACGCCATCCTGCAGACCGACGTCACCGATGTCGGTCAGGTTCGTCGTCTCGTCGACCATGCGGTGAAGACGCATGGCCGCATCGACGTCATCATAAACAATGCCGGGCTGATGCCGCACTCGCCACTGGAGCGCGGCAAGGTCGAGGACTGGGACCGGATGATCGACGTCAACATCAAGGGCGTGCTCTATGGCATCGCCGCTGCCCTGCCGCACATGAAGACGCAGAAGAGCGGCCACATCATCAACGTCTCGTCGGTCGCCGGCCATAAGGTCGGGCCAGGCGGCGCGGTCTATGCCGCCACTAAGCATGCGGTGCGCGTCATCTCGGAAGGGCTGCGCCAGGAGGTCAAGCCCTACAACATCCGCACCACCATCATATCGCCAGGTGCGGTAGCGACCGAATTGCCGGACAGCGTCACCGAGGCCGATGTCGCCCAAGGCGTGCGCGCGCTCTACGACCGGGTGGCCATCCCGGCGGATTCTTTCGCCAGGACGGTGGTGTTCGCCATGGGCCAACCCGACGAGGTCGACATCAACGAGATCCTGTTTCGGCCGACGGCGCAGGAATATTAGAGCCGCCAACCTTGCCTCAGCGTTGGCTCAGCGCAAATTCGGTCTGAAATTCCCTGGTGTTGTTGCGATTGGGATAGGGCTGGTCCGGCACCGGAACGCCCAGATGGGCGCACAGGGTTTCCCAGCCGTCGCCGAGATTATGGACCAGCAGCCGCTGCGGCGGCACCGTCGCCACGACAGCGGAGACATTGGCTTCATAGACGGCAATCGCGGTCGCACGATCATGCGCCATGCCGCCAAAAACCTGTTTTGAGATCAAGCAAATGCCCAGCGACTCCTGGTCCTGGGTCTGGCTGATGCCTGACGCGATGGTTTTCTCGAAACTGTGCCACCAGCTTTCCGCCGAGCGCCAGGTCAGGATCACCCGGGCATCGGGATAGACCTCGATCAGTTCGCGCCAGTAGTGCGCCGATGGCCAGTCCATGCAGGACGCATAGCCCGCAAACAGCGCGCTCCAATTAGGCGCGGCACCGTTCGCCAGCGCGCGCCACAGCCGCTTCTGCTCCTCATTGGCGATGACTTCGGACATGTGATGACAGGGACCGAAGCCGAGGATGGTCAGCGCTTCGCGCATCGAATCCGTCCCGGTGCGGCCAAAGCCCGTTCCGATCACCTTGATCGACATCTTTTTCCCCTTGGCTCAAACCCGCCGAGGTCGGTCCTCGGCCAAGACCCTCAGGCGATTTCCCCCGCTGCATGACAGCGACCATGTCCGCCCCCCAGGGAAGCTCTGGGTGGCGTTGAGCAGCAAATCTTCGCTCTTCATCGGCCATACCTGGATGCATCCGGGCCAGATTAGCCGCGAACGACAGAGCTGTCCCGTGCAAAGATCGGTTGACCGGCCTCGACCACGAAGCGACTATTCGGCTCGACAGCCAGACTGCAGGAGGACATGCGAATGGACGAGCCCGAACGGTGGCGGCACATGGCGAGTGCGCCGAGGGATGGTAGCAGGATCCTGGTCACGATCCGGCCATCCGAACAGGGGCCGGCCGAAGTCGACCTCGCCTATTGGTCGCGAGCCGATCAGTTCGGCAGTGAAGGCTGGCGCGCTTCCGACTCGTCTCCGGGACACGTGATTGGATACGCCGAACCGGAACTGAAGTGCTGGATGCCGCTGCCGACAGCCAATCTAAGCCGGGCTTCCATGCCGGCGCCGTGGGAAGGCGAGGACAGCCAGCAACTGGATGGCTCGGGGATTTAGGCTCGCCGGAGCGGACGCCGCCTACAGCGCGCCACCTCGAACCCGTCCAGCTACCGAACTGCTCCCACCAGTTGGACGCAGGTGCCGGAAAAAAGCGCGTCCGACACGCGCTATCCGTTTGCATGTGCCGACCGTGGTGGCCGAGAGATCGAAGCTGGGGATCGTCGATGCCCGCCAGCCCCGCTGCGTCTCAAGATAGCGCGCAAGCGCAATACCATGCCGCAACGGCGCAAACTCGTCGCGCGGTTGCGGGTTCTGCCAGGGATCATCATGCCAGATGGGCCATTCGGTCGGGCGTTGCATAGCGTTTCTCCTGGAACAAGGGCTGCGTTATCAGGGCAATCTCCTCCAGCACCGTGAGAAACGCGGTGGAACCAGCGTGATGGAATCGTGAAAAGCGCCATGCAGGCAGAATCACGGTTGAAATAGAGACCGTGACACGAAAGGATCGCCGCCACATTGTGGCTGTGGCGGATCCGATGACGGCGCCTCATCTTTATCTACTGGGTGGTTTCGACTTTGCCGGCGTCGGGGCCGCAGTTCCCGCCTTCAGCCGCAAGGCGCGGGCGATGGTGGCTTACCTCGCGCTGCAATCCGGACATTCGCAGTCGCGCGAGAAGCTCGCCGCCCTTTTGTGGGGAGGCAACAGCGAGACCCAGGCGCGGATGAACCTGCGGCAGGCGGTTTCGGTCGTCAGCAAGGCCATGCAAGCTTCTGGCTGCGGTCGCTTCCTTAGGGACGGCGACAACGTCGCCCTCCATCTCGATGGCCTCGATTTCGACGTCGTGCGGTTCGAGGCGCTGGCCGCCAGCGCGGAGCCTGAAGACCTCGAACAGGCGCTTGTCGTCTATCGCGGCGACCTGCTCGACGGTTTCGGCCTGAAGCAGGAGCCTTTCGAGGACTGGCTGCGGATCGAGCGCGAGCGCCTGAGGTCGATGGCCGTCGCGGCGCTGGACAAGCTGGTCGCGCACTACAGCGCGACGAACGATCCTGCCTTGTGCGTGCGCGCGGCAGCGCGCCTGTTGGCCATGGAGCCGCTGAGGGAGGACATCCACCGTGCCCTGATGCGCGCCTATGCGGCGCAGGGCCGGATCAATCTGGCGCTCAAGCAATATGAGAGCTGCCGCGACGCGCTGCAGCGGGAGCTCAGGCTGCAGCCCGAGCCGGAAACCCGGCATCTCCATGAAGAACTGCGCAAGCGCCGCATGACGCCGCAAGCCGCCTCGCCATCGCTGCCTACCCAAGACGGCGAGCGCCGCGCATTCGGGGGTGATCCGATGCGCCCCCCGACCCACTACGTCAAATCGGCCGGGATCAATATCGCCTATCAAGTGACCGGCGATGGGCCGATCGACCTGATCCACGTGCCTGGCTGGGTTTCCAATCTCGACCTTGCCTGGGCATCGCCGCGGCTGGCGCATGTTCACCACTGCCTCGGCACCTTCTCGCGCCTGATCCGCATGGACAAGCGCGGCACGGGGCTGTCCGACCGCAATGTCGGTCTACCGACGCTGGAAGAGCGGATGGAGGACGTGCGGGCAGTGCTGGATGCGGTCGGCTCGAAGCGCACGGTCCTGTTCGGCAGCTCCGAGGGCGGCCTCATGTGCATGCTGTTCGCAGCGACCTATCCCGAGCGCACGGCGGCACTCGTGCTCAACGGGGCCTATGCCAGCGGCAGATGGTCGAAAGACTATCCCTGGGCGAAGACGAGCGAGCAGGTGGAAGAAGACCTCGGCTCTGTCGAAAGAGAGTGGGGAGAGGCGGCGGATATGAGCAACGCAGCGCCCAGCCTGATGGGCGACACTGTCGAGAGGGAATGGTTCGCCGCCTACCTCAGGAATTCAGCCTCGCCGGCAGACGCGATTGCGCTCTGGCGCTGGGCGACCGAAATCGATGTTCGCGACATTCTGCCCGCCATTCATGTTCCGACTTTGATAATGCAGACGACGGGCGACGGCTGGATAAAGCGGGAAGAAGGACGCTACCTGGCGACGTATATCGAAGGCGCCAGATACATCGAGTTTGCCGGCCGGGATCACGTGATCTGGGGCGAGAATTCCGATCGGATCGTCGACGCGATCCAGGCTTTCGTCACCGGCGCGTTGCCGGCGGCGACGGTCGAGCGGCTCCTGGTGTCGGTGCTGTCGCTGGAGATGGACGGTCCGCCCGTCGATCTGATGGAGCGGCACGCCGAAGAAATCCGTGGCGAACTGCTCGCTGCCGAAGGCCGCCAGATTAGGCGCTCGGCAAGCGGATTCCTCGCCGTGTTCCAACGGCCGACGCGCGCGATCCAGTGCGCAATCGCGATCCGTCATCGCCTGGGGCAATCCGGTCTCGACGTCCGCGCGGCAGTCCATACCGGCGAATGCGAGCAGCGCGGCGATGACTTTTCCGGCCTCGCGATCGAGCTGTCATCACGGCTGCTCGATCATGCGCGGCCGGGCGAAATCATCGCGTCGCGAACGGTGCGCGACCTCGTGGTCGGCTCCGGCCTGGCATTCGAGGAGCATGGCGAGATGGAAGCAAGCGGGCTGCCCGGCAGCCTGCAGCTCTTTTCCTTGAGGGAGCCGCCGGTCTGACGCTGTGGCGGACGGCGACCTGCGCGGCGCATGTGCAGACTAGCCGGTCGCCATCACCACCTTGCTGACCAGCCAGCAATGCTTGCCGAGGCGGCGTGCGGGCTCGAAACCCTGGCGCTCGAACATGGCAAGTGTTGCATTGTACAGAAAGGCGCCGGGGACCGACCGCCCCTGCGCGTCCTCGGGGTAGCTTTCCACCGTCCCGCCGCCGAGACGGCCGATTTCGCGCAGGGCACCTTCAAGAGCAGCAGCAGCCACCCCCTTGCCGCGGTAGGACTTGTCGACGAAGAAACAGGTGATCCGCCAATCCGGAAGGCTCACCAGCCCGTCGCGATAGGCGCGCTGGTGCTTGATGCGCGGCAGCTCGTCCGTCGGCCCGAACTGGCACCAGCCGACGCAGGCCGCGCCGTCGAAGACCAACGCAGCATGGGTGCGGCCTTCCCGCACCCTGGCCTCCTTGTCCTGGCGGTTTTGCGCGGCACTGATGCCTTTGGCGTGGAAGGCCATGCACCAGCATCCACCCCAGACGCCATTGTGTCTTTCGACCAGCGCGGCGAAGTCGGACCATGTGGTTTCATCGAGAGGTTTTACGCGGAAGCCGGTCATCCTCGTCCCATCGGCTCGGCACGATAGCCGATCTTGCCGGTCTTTTGCGGTCTGGCGCGAGGCAACGGTCGGGCCGCTAATTTCTGAAGGCGATCGTCGCAGCGGCGCCGCCCATACACACGGCAGCGCCGCGATTGAACAGCCGGGTGGCGCGCGGCGACTGCAGGGTCCGGCGGGTTCTCGCCCCGGCGATGGCAAACGGGAACTGAACGGCGGCCAGGATGATTGCGGTGATTGCCAGGAGAATGGGGACATCCATCGACGACAGCGCGTGGATGTCGACGACTGTCGGCAGGATGGAAATATAGAACAGGACGGATTTGGGGTTGCCGAGCGTGATCAGAACGCCCGAAACAAACGCGTTCTTGCCGCTCCGTGTCGCGCCCGCGTTGGCGCCGTCGAATGTTTCGCCGGAGCGCCAGAATTGCACCGCCAGCCAACAGAGATAGGCCACGCCCGCCCATTTGATCGCGATCAGCAGAAAGCTGAAGGTCTCCGCGATGAACGCCAGGCCGGCAAGCACCGTGGCGAGATACAGCACGTCGCCCAGGACCATGCCGACGGTCATCCAGGCCGCTTGCCGATATCCGCTTTTCAAGGCCTGCGCGACAATGGCGACGATCTGCGGACCGGGAATGATCGCGGCGATTGCCAGCGCGCCCGAATAAGCAACAAAGCCCGACAACGTCATGGTCCGCACCTGTCAGTCACGGAGGCTCAAACGCCTCCTGGCGAGTGGAAGCGCCGACAATCCGATCGCTGGCCAGCCCCTGTCAATCCCATGAGCAGAGCGATGCCGCCGCTTTGATCCAGCTGAAACGCTCCGGTCGGTCAAAAATCATTCAACCAAACGGTTGACTATCTAAAAGCGCGTGTCTATATTCAACTATATGGTTGAATTAGAGACGCCCCAGATGGATCAGGTCTTTCACGCTCTCGGCGACGCCACGCGCCGGCACATGCTTCGCGACCTCGCCGGCGGCGAGCGCACGGTGAGCCAGCTGGCGGAACCCTTCGCCATGTCGCTGGCCGCCGCCTCCAAGCACATCAAGGCGCTGGAGACTGCCGGGCTGATCCGGCGCGAGGTGCGCGGCCGCACCCATGTCTGTCGGCTCGAAGCCGGGCCGCTGGCCAGCGCCTACGAATGGCTGAGCTTCTACGAGCGCTTCTGGAGCAGCCGTCTCGATGTTCTCGAACAGCTTTTGCGCGACGAGATCGCGCGCAAATCCCCTTCCCCGCCCACAACGCCAACGCCACCCAAGGGAGACGACAAATGAACCAGATGAAAACATTCGACGGTTACGGCGAACTGATCGAGCCCGCCACCTTGAAGATCGAACGGCTCTTGCCCGGCACCATCGAGCGCGTCTGGGAATATCTGACGCAGAGCGATTTGCGCCGCCAATGGCTGGCGGCGGGCGAGATGGAGATGAAGGCCGGCGCGCCCTTCGAGCTCACCTGGCGCAACGACGAGCTGACCGACCCACCCGGCGAGCGCCCGGCCGGTTTTGGCGACGAGCACCGCATGCAGAGCCGCATTGTCGAACTCGATCCACCGCGCAAGCTGACCATCGCCTGGAGCGGCAGCGGCAACGTCTCGTTCGAACTGGCGCCCAGGGGCGGCGAGGTGCTGCTCACCATCATCCACCGCCGCCTGCCTGACCGCTCGAGCCTGCTGATGCACGTTGCCGGCTGGCACATGCATCTCGACATTCTGGCCGCCCGCGTGACGGCGAGCACACCGGAACCGTTCTGGGACGGCTGGCGCCGCCTGATGACGGACTACGACCGGCGCCTGCCGGCCTGACACGACGCATGAATTTGAAACCCAACCTGCCCACGGGCACAACGAAACAGGAGACAGTCATGACCAGCTTCACCACCACCTTCACCGTCAACCAGAGCCCGGATGCAGCCTTCGCCGCCATCACCAATGTTCGCGGCTGGTGGTCGGAAGAAATCATTGGCCCGACCGACAAGGCCGGCGAGGCGTTCGACTATCGCTACCGGGATCTGCATCGCTGCAAGATCAAGGTGACGGAGCTCATCCCCGGCAAGAAAGTCGCCTGGCGCGTGCTGGAGAATTACTTCAGCTTTACCGAAGACAAGACCGAGTGGACGGGCACCGACATCATCTTCGATATCGCCGAAAAAGACGGCAAGACCGAAGTCCGCTTCACGCACCAGGGTCTGGTTCCCGAGTATGAGTGCTACGACGCCTGCTCGGACGGCTGGAGCACCTACGTCAACGGCAGCCTGAAGAGCTTGATTGCATCGGGCAAGGGCCACCCCAATCTCGGGGAGCCGATGACCGACAGCGAACGGGCTCTCGTCGCCTAAATTATCCCGCCGCCCGGTTCAACCGGGCGAGCCATCCCCTTCTCACATCCTGAACCGATCGAACGTGCTTGCTTCGCGCAAGCCCGATGGAGAACGTCATGCGCAAATTGATCACTGGAATGAAGATTTCCGTCGATGGCAAGATGGAAGGACCCGAGGGTTACGCCGACTGGGTCGACGCCTGGTCGGAGGAGTATGGGCTGATGCCTGAGATCGACGCCTGCCTGCTCGGCGGTGTTATGTACGCCGGCTACGAGCGCTATTGGAGCGCGATCCAGCAGAACGAGCCCGACCAGCCGCTGCCGATGACCGGCAAGCTGGTCAACCCGGCCGAGCTGATTTGGGCCGGCTTCGCCGCCAAAACCCCGCACTATGTGCTGTCGAACACCATGGCTTCAGCAACCTGGCCAACGACGCGCTTCGTGCGCAATCTCGACGACATCGCGGCGCTGAAGGAACGGCCAGGCAAGGACATCTACCTGATGGGCGGCGCCAGAATTACCGCGAGCCTGATCGATGCCGGGCTGGTCGATGAAATGCGGCTGATCGTCTATCCGCTGCTCGCCGGCGACGGCAAGGCGCTGTTTGGCGCCGCGCACAATCGTCGCGGGCTCGAGCTGCGCAAGGTCGAGAAGCTGTCGGATGGGCGCGTGGGCCTAGTGTACGGGATTGGCTGAGGATCCAAAACCCGAAGGTCGGCGTCAGCGAATGGTGGCGGCGCTGACCTTCGGCCCGAAAGGGCCACCGCCTCGCCTTAGAACGGCAGCCGGATCCAGCCGATGTCCTTCTGGATTTCCGGCGGCAGCTCGTCCAGTGCACGCATGGTTTCCTTGCGCTTGCTGGCGCGTTTGAGCGCGGCGCGAATGCGGCCAAGGCTTCTAAACATCGATATCCTCCATATCGCAGCGGCGACAGGGCTGTGCTGCCCTGTCGCGTTGCGCCGGTTTTGTGATGCATCTGTATCCGATCGATTGCGCGAGAACAGTGAAAGACTTCACGAAGCGGCGCCGGCTTGAAACATTTGCATGCAAACTAATCTGGTGCGCGGAATTGGCGTATGGCGGCGCATGCGGCGTCGCAACTCGGTACACGAGGGCGACCATGCCGCTGCGGAAACAACTTGTCGAAACGTATCGCTACCCATACCATGCCCGGCCCACGGTGAAATCTGATCAGGAGGTCAGTGGAATCGGTCGGGTTTTTGAGCCAGTGCAAGGTAGGGAGGATAATCATGGCTTCCGCAGTACAGGCCGACAATGGCGTCAACGTCGAGGCGCTGCTCGCCGCAAAAGAAGCGCTTACCAACGCCCCGGAGGCCGCGCAGTTCAAGTGGCGCGCGGCTTGCGAATGGAAGGATGGCACCCATAGCCACTCGACGGTCGAGAGCTTCTACGGTCTCGGCCAGGACCAGCATCGCAAGACCACCTTTGCATTCGACGCCGATCATCCGGAGGTCTTCGCTTCCCTGGATCAGGGCGCCACGCCTGTCGAGTACGTGCTGGTCGGTCTGGCGAGTTGCCTGACCGCAGGCATCGCCGCGGTTGCCCAGAACCGGAACATCCAGTTGAAGTCGGTGAAGGCGACCATCGAAGGCGACATGGATATCGCGGGCATTCTCGGCATCGACAGCGACGTCCGCAACGGCTTCAGCGGCATCACGGTGAGGTACAACATCGACGCCGACGCCAAGCAAGAAGACATCGAGGCCCTCGTCGCTCAGTCGCAGAAGCGGTCGGCGGTCTATGACATTGTCACCAATCCGACGAACGTCACGGTCGTGGTGAATTGAAAGGCACTTCGAGCCGTAGACTTTCCCGATGAGAGGGTGCGATTAGTTCCGTCACCACAGTGATTGTCGGCGCGGGGCACGCGGGGCTCGCGATGAGCCGCTGCCTCGCGGAGCGCTCTATCGACCATGTGCTGCTGGAGCGCGGCGAGATCGCCCATAGCTGGCGTACCGAGCGATGGGATTCGCTGCGGCTGCTCACCCCGAACTGGCAGAGCCGGCTGCCGGGCTTCCGCTATGACGGCGACGACCCCGACGGCTATCGGACGATGCCTGAGGTGATCGACTTCCTCGGGAACTATGCCAAGGCGATCTCGGCTCCGGTCAGAACACACACGACCGTTACCTCGGTTTGCAGCGACGGGGCGGGATATCACGTGCGCACGGACCGCGGCGAGTGGCGGTGCAGGACCGTCGTGCTGGCGTCGGGCGCCTGCAACATCGCGCGCCTGCCCGATTTCGCCGTCCGCGTACCGCCTTCGGTCACCATGCTGACGGCGCAGTCCTACCGCAATCCGGGTCAGGTCGCCGACGGTGGCGTGATGGTGGTGGGCGCGTCGGCGAGCGGCACCCAGATCGCCCAGGAGCTGCAGCGTTCGGGGCATCAAGTGACCCTGACGGTGGGCGAGCACATCCGGGCGCCCCGCGTCTATCGCGGCAAGGACCTGGAATGGTGGATGGACGCCGCCGGCGTGCTCGACGAGCGCTACGACGAGGTCGACGACATCAGGCGGGCGCGCCGGGTTCCTTCGCTGCAGCTTGCCGGCACGCCCGACCGCACCACCCTCGACCTCAATGCGCTGGTCGACCTCGGCGTCAGGCTCGTCGGCCGTCTCGCCGGCATCACCGAAGACGGCAAGGCCCAGTTTGCCGGGTCGTTGCGCAACATGTGCGCGCTTTCCGATCTCAAGATGGCCCGGCTGCTCGACCTCATCGACGAATGGGCGCGCGACAGCGGCCTGGACGCGGCGGTCGGGCCGCCGGATCGCCTGCCGCCGACCCGTGTCGAGGACAACCCACCGCTCGGCCTCGACCTCGCCGGAGGCGCGATCAGGACGATCATCTGGGCCACCGGCTACCGGCCGGACTACTCCTGGCTGGAGCTGCCGGTCCTCGACCGCAAGGGTCACGTCCGTCACGACGGCGGCGTTGCCGAACATCCGGGCCTGTACCTGATGGGGATGCAGTTTCTGCGCCGCCGCAAATCAGCGCTGATCGACGGCGCCGGCGACGACGCGCGTGATCTCAGCTGCCATCTGGCGTCGTACCTCAGGCAAGGTTCAATCGGCTAGCCGACGCGAGCCCGTAGCAGTAGTTGCACAAGACATTCAGGGCAGCGGGATCGGCTTGTCACTGAGTGTGCGCAAGTAGGCAATTACGTCTGTTCGCTCGGTCTCGTCCGGAACACCAGGCGTCTCCATGTAAACCCCCGGCGTGGTGAGCATGGGCCCAAAGAGATATCTGTTTAGGTCCTCGTACGTCCACACGCCTTCCCAGCCGAGCAAAGCGTCGGAGTAACGCATTTTTGGCATAGAGGCCTTATCGCGGCCGACAACGTTCCACAGGTTCGGCCCCGTCTTGGTCTCCCCCTGCTGCACGGCATTGTGGCAACCGGCACACAGGCGGGTGAAGTGGGTTCGGCCTTTCTCGGCATCGGCAGTAGCCAACTTCATCGAGATTGGAGCTGGCGTGGGCAACACGACGCCGTGCGACATGAGATAGTCGGCAACTTCGCGTTGCCCCTTGAATTTTGCCAGATGGATCGGTGTCTTGCCGTCCTTTGTCTTCGCATTCACGTCGGCGCCGGCCTCGACCAGTGCCTTCACGCAATCGAGGCAACCGAGATTGACCGCGATGTGGATAGCGTTTTCGCGGCTGCGCTTCGAATTTGGATTTGCGCCCGCGTCCAGCAACAGTTTGATCAGGTCGATCCTGCGTTTTGCCAAAGCCGGCATGAGGGCAGGACCCAAAAGCGGTGTCGGGGTGGCGTTGACGTCGGCACCGCGTTCAATGAGCATTTTTGCGGCTGCAAAATGCCCACCCTTGACCGCAAGATAGAGTGGCGTCGCTTTCCCATCGCTCTCATCGACGCCGGCGCCAGCGTCGAGCGCTGCCGTGATCCCCGCGACATCGCCCTTCGTGGCGGCGTCGTGGATCGCGGCGGCATGCGATACAATCGGAATGTGTACAAGCGCTAACAGAACGAAAAGCAAGAACCCGCGCATTAGCATCTCCCAAGGCAAGCCTGAGGATCCGGCACGATTTCAAAACGGCAAAGTCTACCTTAAAATCGCCGATCGAGACAGTGGCTTCGGGTTTGTGAGTCCACGGCCTAGCAGAACCAACGCCAACGCCAAAGGGACAAGCTGGTCACCTGCGAATTCCGCGACCCTGCAATCATATTCCGAGGTGCAGCTTCGGCTTCCAGAACGGGCGGAACAGCTCGATCTTGGGACAGCGGTTCATCACGACTTTCAAGCCCGCCTCCTCCGCCAGCCGGGCGGCAGCGTCATCGCGCACCCCGATCTGGCCCCACAGAACCTTGGCATTGATGGCGATGGCTTCCTGTGCGACTTCCAGCAGATCTTCGGAGCGGCGAAACACCTCGACCATATCGACAGGCCGGTCGATGGCCGCCAGCGACGGGTACACTTTAAGTCCTCGAATTTCCTCCAGACCGGAACTGGGGTTGACCGGGATCATGTCATAGCCGGTTTCGTGCAGCACCCTCAGAACACCATAGGAAAACTTCGTCTTGTCGGGGCTGGCCCCCACCATCGCGATGGTTTTGACCGATTTCAGAATCTCTTGCAGAAAAGCCTCCGGATAGGGCTCATCATGATTCATATGGGTCATTTCTTGTCGTCCAGCGGGGTCGCGATATCGGCTTTCAATTCATGCGCGGCCAGTGGGTCGAGGAAGGGGTTGCGATAAAGCTTGTCGTGGCTTTCAACGCCGACCTCCAGCGTGCAGTCGCTCATGGGCCGGGCAACGCAGAGGATTATGTAGCCATTGTTGATCTGGCGGTTGTTCAGCGCCACCTGCGCCTTTTGATCGACCTTGCCGCTGATTATCTTGGCCGCGCAGCTTATGCAGCCGCCATACTTGCAGCCGTAGGGCAGGTCCACGCCCTGCTCGCGCAAGCTTTGCAAGAGGGGCTTGCGGTGATCGACGTCATAGGCCGCACCGCCTTGATTGGCCAGCGTGATGGTGAAGATGGTCATACCCAGATGTCGCTCGTGCAATCCCCGCCGGGATAACGGGTTTCGTGGCAGCGGCTTGGTCCATTCGGTTCCTTGCCAAAATCAACGACAAATCGCGGATCGATTTCCATGCCGCCATTTTCCGTATCGCAATTGACCATCAGCATGCACCCGCCATTGGTACGGATTTCCGGATAGAACTGATTGTCCCAGGTCGAGAACAGCGAGGTCGTCACATAGAGGCGCCTGCCGTCGAGGCTGAGCTGTATCATCTGCGGCCCGCCGGTCACTTTCACGCCATTGACCTCAGGCGCGCGGCCGAGAAGTCCGCCCATCCACACCTGTCCGGTAAGCTTGGCGTTGTGAGGGTCCGAGATGTCATACTGACGGATGTCGCCATGCAGCCAGTTGCACAGGTAGAGGTATCTATCGTCCATGCTGAGCAGAATGACCGAGATGACGCCGGGGATCGGGATCGGCCATTCGGGATGCGGCTGATTGTCGACATCGACAATTTTTTCCCATTGCCAATCACCCGCCGCGTCCTTCCACCAATGGATGATATTTGCGGAAAGGGCCGCGCCGACAAAACCGTGGCTGCTGTCGGGATCATGATGGAACCGCACTTCCAGCGGGATCAGGCCATCTTCACCGAGGTAGAATGTCTGCTTTGGCTCCTTCTTTTCAAAATCCCAGAAATGGATCTCGCGGCCATACTTCAGATGGCCTACCTCTTCCAGGTCAAAGCCAGGCATGAAAGTGTTGGGCGCGGCCCATTCCGAGCTGACCATCACGTTGTGTCGCGGCTGGTACCAGAAATCATAACCGAACTTGATGCCGCCCATGGAGTTTTCCCAGCGGCCGACAATCTCGAACTCCTTGCTGAGCTGCAAATAGCCGCCGGGAGCATTGCCTTGAGCGTCGCCAAGCATGGAAACGATGATGTCCGAGCCGAGGCAATGCACAGTGTGTGGTGCCGACAGATTGGTCCTGGCTTTGATGTCAGCGCCGTCTATGACCTTGAACAGTGTTGGATTGCGGGGATCGGTACCGCAATCGACAATATGCAGATTGGACGAGCGCACACCCGGCACAATCAGATATTTCCGTTCCATGCTCGCATCGCCATGGCAGGACGAACAGGCATTCCAGCCCGAGTGATGAAGCTCATCGCCAATGCCCGGCATTTGCAGGCGTGAAATCACCTGGCTGTAGGTCGAACTCTCAGGGTCAACGTCGATGGTGCACAAATAGTCCGGCTTCTGAATGCCGGTGCCGGTGTAGATGGCGATCGTATAGAGCAGCTTTTCGCGAGGCGCCTGCATCGCCTCGGCAGGAGAAGCATAGCCCGGTCCACAGCAATGATTGGTCATGGGTACGTCCCCATTTGAACAGATCGCTGGCCAGCCCCAAGGGGGTCAAGCTGGATGTTAATGCATGCTTGCCGTTGGCGCTACGGCCGGGGTGGTCGGTCAAGCGCGCACCGTGACGGACAACCCGGCGACAGGGCGCCTACGGGACCGTCCAACGCGAGCTTTTTATCCGGCGAAACATTGGTGGGGCGATTGGAGATCGGTGCCCGGACAAGACCCGAGGGAAAGCGCCTGGCTTTGCAAGACGCCGCCCTAAATATTCTCCCGCGTATAAACCTCGAACGGCAAAATCGTCGTGACATTCCCTCCCTCGTTCGGCGCCGACACGGCGCGGACCATACCCGCCAGCGCTTCCTGGGCGATGCGGGCGAGCGGGTGGGAGATGATGAAGGTCAGCGTGCCGTCGAGCAGTGCCGGGCGGGTCGAGTCCATCAGTTCGTAGCCGACGACGACGAGGCTGCCGGCGCGCCCGGTGGAGCGGAGCGCGGCAATGGCGCCGGTGATGCCGCCACCGGCGACATAGAGGCCGCAGAGGTCGGGATTTTCGTTCAGCAGTTTTTCGGTCATCTCCTGCGCTATGGCGCTGGATTCGAAGGTCAGCAGTGGCTCGAGCAGGGTGAATTCAGGCGCATGCTCGCGGAAATAGGAACGAAAGCCGCTCTCGTTCATCTCCTGGCAGCGGTAGCGATGATTGCCGACGAGGATCCCGAGCTTGCCGGGCGCCTTGCAGACATGCTCGAACACCCAGGCCGCGGTGCGCCCGACCTTCCAGTTGTCGAGCCCGATATAGCGCACGTGCCCTGTGGCCGAGATCTGCGAGATCAGCGCAAACACCGGCACGTTGCGGGCATTGAGCGTATCGACGGCTTGCGTCACCAGCGGATGGACCGCGGCGACGACGCCGACGGCGTCGCATTCGGCGCCGAGCGCCAGCAGACGCGCGGCGACGTTCTGCGGCGACAAATCGTCGAGAAACTCGGTGCGCAGCTCTATCTCGCAGTCGGGCATGGTCGGCGCCACCGCACGGATCGCCTCGGCAATGTTGCGGTAGAAGGCGCGGCCGGGCTGGTGCAGCAGGAAGCCGAAGCGGTAGCGCGGCCGGGCGGCGGCTATGCGGCTGCGCAGCGCGCCCATGCCGTAGAAGCCGATTTGCTCCGCCGCCAGCCTGACGCGCTCGCGCGTGCCCTGGCGAACGGCGCCGGCGCCGCTCAGCACCCGGTTGACGGTGGCCACCGAAACGTTTGCCTCGGCGGCGACATCCCTAATCGTCGGCCGCTTGTTCTGATCCATTTCGTCTCATCCGCTTGTAGCAATTGATACGAAGATATCATTCATCGTGCTGGATTGATATGAATGACACAATCCAGTTGGAACAAACATTCTATTCTTGATTCATTTTAGATCAAGATGTTTATCTCTGGAAAAGCAAGCAAGGCGGACGCACCGCCAGCCCAGGGATAGCAACAGCACAGCGCAGACGGGTTTTCGCCCACCGCCTTCAGGCGGTGTGAGGCAAGCGTGCGCGTGCGGCCATCCAGGGCATGGACGGGTGCGGCATTGCGGGTGGAGGATTTGCATGGACGATCTGAAATACGGTGTGCGCGACAAGCGCGGCGACTGGAAACCGAACGGGCGCATCGAGGCGGTGCCGCTTTGGAACTGGCCGCCAAAACTGCCAAAGATCCTGGCATGGCTGCCCGGCTATATCTGGCCGTGGAATGCCTTCCACATGGCCACGGCGCTGATCTACTGGTTCTACGTCGTGCCCGGCGTCGAGACGATGAAGACCATCAGCTGGGGCTGGGCGTTGTGGCTCTACGCCGTCAACGCCGGGGCGATCCTGGTCTTCTACGGCATTTTCGAGCTGCGCTATTACATCAAGCGCGCCCAGGCGACGCGGTTCAAGTACAACCACAAATTCCCCGGCGATGCGCCGTCGGACGTGTTCTGGTTCCAGAGCCAGAACCTCGACAATTTCCTGCGCTCGTTCTTCATCACCATCCCGCTGTGGACCGTGGTCGAAGTCATTTTCCTGTGGTGCTTTGCCAATGGCTACGTGCCGTGGCTCGGCTGGGCAGATCACCCTGTCTATCTAGCGGCGCTGGTGCTGATCGCGCCGGCCATCCACGAGGTGCACTTCTTCTTCATCCACCGCCTGATCCATTGGGGCCCGCTCTATCGCTGGATCCATTCGGTCCATCACAATTCGATCAACCCCTCGCCGTGGTCGTCGCTGTCGATGCATCCGGTGGAAGGGTTCCTCTATCACGCGGTCGCCTTCTGGCACCTCGTCATCCCGTCCAATCCTGTTGTGGCGCTGTTCCAGCTGCATGTCGCCGGCTTCGGCGCCGTCAATGGCCATCTCGGTTTCGACAAGCTGGAAGTGAGCGAGGACACGGCCGTCAACAGCCACGCCTACACGCACTACCTGCACCATAAATATTTCGAGGTGAACTATGGCGGCGACGGGCTGATCCCGCTCGATCGCTGGTTCGGCACCTGGCACGACGGCACCCGAGACGGCGACGCCGCGATGGACGCCCGCTTCCAGAAAAAGAAGGAACGCCTGAACGCCAAGGCCGCGGCGAACCATTGATCAATTGATGCGATGCGCAACGGGAGAGGTGCGCACCGGCAGATGAATTCAGAGTTTTTCTAAACCCGTCGAACGACGGCAACCGGGAGGAGACGACATGAAGCGTACAACGAAACTTTTGACGGCGATGATGACCGCGGCCGTGCTGGCGACAGGCGCCACGTCAGCTATGGCCGATGGGGCGAAGATCTTCGTCATCGGCGGCAAGGCGGACGACCCGTTCTGGTCGAAGGTCAAGAAGGGCGCGGACGACGCCGGCAAGGTCGCCGAACTGACGGGCGGCTCGGTGACATGGCTCGGTCCGCAGAACTACGACAATCTCGGCCCCGACGCCGCCAAGCTGATCCGCACCGCGCTCAGCCAGAAGCCGAGCGCCATTGTCGGCCCGGACTGGGTGCCCGAGGCGATGGACGACGCCTTCAAGGAGGTCGTTGCCGCCGGCGTGCCGCTCATCATCTACAATTCCGGCGGCATGGATGCAGCCAAGCGGCTCGGCGCCATGAACTATGTCGGCAACGAGGAATACGCGGCCGGTCTCGGCGGCGGCACCTATTTCGGCAGCCATGGCGCCAAGAACGTGCTGTGCGTCAACACCTTGCCGGGCTCCACCAACACCGAAGACCGCTGCAAGGGCATCGCCGATGCCATCGCCAAGAGCGGCGGCAAATCCACCCAGCTTCCGCTGCCTTCATCCAGCTTCGGCAACCCGACCGCGGTCGCCGAGGCGATCAAGGCCGCCGTGCTGAAGGACAACACCCTCGACGGCCTCATCACCATCAGCGCCGGCGACGCCAACAGTGCGGCCAACGCCATCAGCCAGGCCAGTGTCGGCGACAAGGTCAAGCTCGCTTCGTTCGACATGGACGAAACCGGCCTGCAGCGCATCAAGGACGGCACGCAGATGTTCTCGATCGACCAGCAGCCCTATCTGCAAGGCTACCTTGCGGTGTCGCTGCTCAACGGCTTCGTCAATTACGGGCTGGACCTGCCGACCAAGCCGGTGCTGACCGGACCGGGGATCGTCGACGCCGCCAATGTCGACGCGACGTTGGCTGGTGCGGCGGCCGGCGCCCGCTAACTTGCGCAAATGAGTGTCCGGCCCGTCCGCGGGCCGGACATCGCCGCCCCGGCGCCCCCGACGAAGGCTGCGCCAGGCCCCCCCATTGTTCAAGCCAGGGACCACTTCGATGACATCCCAAGCCCATGACCAACCCGCCGTGGTAGCGACTGCGCCACCTGCCTCGCATTCCTCGATACCCTCGATAGGCAGCCTCGTGCGCCGCCCCGAGGTCGGCTCGCTGATCGGCATGATCGCTGTGCTGGTGTTCTTCTCGATCTTCGGCGGCGCCAACTTCATGTCGGCCGGCGGTGCCGCCAGCTGGCTCAACGTCGCCTCGGAACTCGGCATCATCGCCCTCCCGGTGGGGCTGCTGATGATCGCCGGACACCTCGATCTCTCCGTTGGCTCGATGATCCCGGCCAGTTCGATGACCATTGCCATCATCTCGGGCCACTACGGGGCACCGATCATCGTCGGCATCCTCGCCGCGCTCAGCCTTGGGCTTGCCGTCGGTTTCATCAACGGCGTCCTGGTGATCCGCACCAAGGTGCCGTCCTTCGTCGTCACTCTGGCAACGCTGTTTGCGCTGGCCGGCCTGACGCTCGGCCTCTCGATCATCCTGTCCGGCAGCACCAGTGTCGCGCTGAAGAGCGGACCGATCGCCAAGCTGGTGTTCGGCGACTATCTCGGCGGCAAGTTCCAGGTGACACTGTTCTGGTGGATCGCCGTCGTCCTGATCGTCGGCTTCATCCTGAATTTCTCGCGCTTCGGCAACTGGATCCTGGCCATGGGCGGCGACGCCGTCAGCGCCCGCAATGCCGGCATCCCGACCGACCGGGTGACCATCGCACTGTTCATGAGCAGCGGCCTGTGCGCTGCCTTCGTCGGCATGTCGCAGGCGATCCTCTACAACAGCGCCCAGGTGGCGGCGGGGCAGTCGTTCATCTTCAACTCGATCATCGCGGTGGTCATCGGCGGCGTGCTGCTCACCGGCGGCTACGGCTCGGTGGTCGGCATCGTCCTGGGCACGCTGACCTTCTCGATCGTCAACCAGGGCATTTTCTACACCGGCTTCGACGCCAACTGGGCGAGCCTGATCATCGGCGTCCTGCTGCTCGCCGCCGTGCTGATGAACAACACTTTCCGCACCATGGCGTTGACCTACGCGCCGCGCACCAAACCGAGGGCACGCTGATGACCACGCCCCTGCTCCGGCTGACCGGGATCAACAAATCCTTCGGTCCGATCGATGTGCTTCACGACATCTCGCTCGAGGTCAACAGAGGCGAGGTGCTGTGCCTGCTCGGCGACAATGGCGCCGGCAAATCGACGCTGATCAAGATCCTCTCCGGTGTCCACAGGCCGACATCGGGGACGATGGAAATGGACGGCAAGGCGGTCGAATTCGGCAGCCCGCGCGATGCCAGCGAGCATGGCATCGCCACCGTCCACCAGTTCGGCGGCACGTTCCCGCTGATGAGCATCGGCCGCTCGTTCTTCGTCGGCGCCGAGCCGACACGGCGCTGGGGGCCGCTCACCATCTACGACCGCAAGCGGGCCAACGAAACGGCGGTCACCGAGATGCGCCAGCTCGGCATCACCCGCATCGACGATGGCGATCGCCTGGTCGGCGGACTGTCCGGCGGCGAGCGCCAGGCGCTGGCCATCGCACGCGCTGTCCATTTCGGCGCCAGCGTGCTGATCCTCGACGAGCCGACCGCAGCCCTTGGCGTCAAGGAAGCGGCGCATGTGCTGCGCATCGTGCTGCAGGCGCGCCGCAAGGGCATCGCGGTCATCTTCATCACCCACAATGTCGTCCATGCGCTGACCGTCGGCGACCACTTCGCCGTCCTCATCCGAGGCTCCAAGGCCGCCGATTTCCGCAAGGGCGAGAAAAGCCGCGAGGCGATCACCGACCTGATGGCCGGCGGCGAGCAGATGGCCGAACTCGAAGCCGAGATCGAGAGTTTCTCGGCGACCAACGATGGGCATGCGCCAAGCGGCGGCGCGCACGCGTAAACCCAGTGAAGATGCTCACCACACGGGGCATCTTCCCTCCCGGGCGGCCGGCGGACACWTGGTCCGCCGSCCGACTTTTCGACCAACCGAGGACCAGGCTGCAGGACGACAATGGCTAAGTGGATTGATGCGTGCGCAACGGATGATATCGAGGAAGAGGACGTCATCCGCTTCGATCATGATGGCCGGACATTCGCCATCTACCGCAGCCCCGACGATACGTTCTTCTGTACCGACGGCCTGTGCACGCATGAGAAGGTGCATCTGAGCGACGGGCTGGTTATGGAATACAGGATCGAATGCCCGAAACACAACGGCGTGTTCGATTACCGGACCGGCGAAGCGGTGCGTGCACCGGTCTGCGTGAATCTTAAAACCTACACCACGAAGGTCGAGGACGGCCGCGTGCACATCGAGGTCTGACATGTCCGACACTTTCTCGCTCGCGGCTTGCGCCGAAATGCTCTGGCGCGACCGGCCGATGGAGTTCCGCGTCAAGCGCCTCACCGAAATGGGTTTTCAGGTCGGCCTGTGGAACTGGCCCGAGCACGACCTCGCAATGCTGGAGAAATCCGGCGCGACCTTCTCGATCATGAACGGTTATCTGCGCGGCCGGCTTGCCGATGACGAGGGTGCCGCCGAGCTGTTGAAGACGGCGAAGGAGACGGCAGCGGTCGGCAAGCGGCTCGGCGTGGCGCGGCTCAATCTGCATGGCACCGGGCTCGGCGAAGGCGGCCTGCCGGTGACGCCTTGCGAGACGATCACCGGCGCCATGTGGCTCAAGGCGCGCGAGACGCTGAATCGCATTGCGGACCTTGCCGAAGCTGAGGGCGTGACCTTCACGCTGGAGAATTTGAACCTTCCGGTCGACCATCCCGGCGTGCCGTTTGGGCGCGCCGAGGACACGCTGGCGCTGGTCTCGAGCGTCAACCGGCCGGGCCTGCGCCTCAATCTCGATCTCTACCATGCGCAGATCGGCGAAGGGAATCTGATCGAACTCTGCCGCGCCTGCCTGCCGTGGATCGGCGAGGTCCAGGTGGCCGACGTGCCGGGACGCATGGAGCCCGGCACCGGCGAGATCAACTATCGCGGCATCGCCCGTGCGCTGAAGGAGATGGGCTATAGCGGGCCGGTGGGCATGGAGGCGTTTGCCTCCGGCGATCCCGAGGCGGCGCTACTGGCCTTCCGCGAAGCTTTCACCGTCTGAGGAACGAAAATGGTCACCAAAAGCAGCCGCCCCACCGTCGCCGACATCCGCGCCATGAAGAGCCGCGGACAGAAGATCTCCATGCTCTACGTCACCTCGCTTGAAGAGGCGGCGGCGGCGGACGCTGCCGGCGTCGACATGCTGTCGATCGAAGGTCGCTTCTTCTCGCCCGAGATGCGCGACGCCGCCGGCCGTTGCTTCGTACAGGTCGGTCTCCCTTACGGCCCCTTCGGCAATCTGATCACAGCCGAGGACTATCTGAAAACCGCCTATCACTACATGCGCATCGGCGGCGACTGCTTCTACTGCGCCGCCTCGCTCGATATCCAGAAGACGCTTTGCGACAACGCGGTGCCGGTCGTCGCCCATGTCGGTCTGATCCCCTCGCAATGCACCTGGACCGGTGGCTTCAAGGCCGTCGGCAGGACGGCAGAGAGCGCGCGAGCGGTATGGGATCACGTCAAGCGCCTGGAGGCCATCGGCTGCTTTGGCGCCGAGCTCGAGGTGGTGCCCGACCGGATTGGCGAACTCATCACCGCGAATACGCCGATGATCATGCTCGGCATGGGCGCCGGGCCGCATGCCGACGCGCAGTATCTGTTCAGCGAGGACGTGCTCGGCCACACCACCGGTCACAAGCCGCGCCACGCGAAAACCTACCGCAACTTCGCCGCCGAATATGAGCGGCTGCAGCGCGAGCGCATCGCCGCCTATCGCGAGTTCATCTCCGACGTGCAGACGGGCGCCTATCCCGAGCCGCAACACGCGGTCCCGATCGCCGACGCGGAGCTTTCGAGCTTCAGGACCGCACTCGGCCTCTAGCGCGGCCCTCGCTCAAACCAGCGAGCGGGAGCGATCGCGCAGTCCTGGTGCGGGGCGCCGAAGAGATGCCGCGTGGCGCATGCCGCAGTCTGAGCTGTCGACGTCGCTGCGATCCGCCCGGGCAGGTCATCGAAGCAGCGGCCCACGCGCCTTTTCATATGCCGGGATTTCAAATGCTGGTTACCGGCAGTCGCTCTGAAAACAACGATCTGCTAGGATGGAGTTGGTTTCCAGGACCTGGCCAATGCCTCATGCGCGAAACCCCATCCGATCCGACCTTGCGTCCGACCAAAGAATGGATCGGCCAACGATCCGATCGGCAATGCGGTCGCCAGGATTGGCGGAAAGCGAGAGGCGATATCGGGAAGAAAAATCGACATCTGGTGCAACATCGCACTTTTCCGGAGCCGAGGCAGTCGTCCGCGACGCGATCGAAGACCTTCTGGCAGACAGCAAGTCGGATGTCGAACTGCTGACATTCGTTGCCGAAGTCGAGGCCGATCCCAGGATTTCGGGACTTCTGGCGGCAATGGCCGCGCTGATCGCCATTGAAGCTGAACTTTGGAATGTTGCAGCAGACCTTGCGGAACGAATTATCTCGGGCGACCAGCACGATCTTTTCGCTCAACGCCTGCTGATCGCATCGGAGGAGAAAGCTCGAAACCTTAACCTCGAAGTCGACGCATGGCTTGCTGACCGCTTTTGCGGAAATCCCTTCGAGGAGATCGAGATCCGGGCCGATGGCAAGGTAAACACCTGCTGCTCCGCGTGGATGCCTGCCTCCATTGGCTCAATTCATGAGCACCATGCCGCACAATACTGGAATTCCATCAAAGCAGCCGAGATACGAAGCTCCGTACTGGATGGCGATTTCTCCTATTGCAGCCGCCTCTATTGTCCGAAGATCGTGCAACGTTCGCTTCCGCGAAAATCCGACGTCACGGCGCCTCTACAGCGCGAATGCATCGACAACGATCTGATTGTCGTCGATCACAAGCCACGCCGGATCGTGCTGTCTGAAGACAGGTCCTGCAATCTGTCTTGTCCTTCGTGTCGAACCGAACTGATACAACTCAGGCATGGTGCGGCGGCAAAGCTCGACGGCATTTTCGACAGCAAGATCGCGCCGCTTCTGGATGACGCAAACCAGATCAAGATTACCGGCAGCGGCGATCCTTTCGGCAGCAGGCATTTCCGCCACGTGCTGCAAAGTCTGACGGATGTGCCAGTCCCCTCTCGCCGCATCCAGATCCAGACAAATGGCGTCCTCATGGACGAGAAGGCGTGGACGGATCTGCGGCTCGACGGCCACGTCAGTACGGTTTGGGTTTCCGTCGATGCTGCCCGCCAGGACACCTACGAGGTCGTCCGTCGAGGCGGTTCGTTCGATCGCCTCTGCCGGAACCTGGATTTTCTCGGCGGACTGCGTGCGGAGCGTCGCATCGACCTGTTGCGTCTGGATTTTGTCGTCCAGGCATTGAATTTTCGCGAAATGCCTGAGTTTGTGGAATGGGCGCGGTCGATCGGTGCTGATGGTGTCCACTTCCTTATGCTGCGGAACTGGGGAACCTTTACGCCGGAAGACTATCGCCGCCACAACATAGGTTCGCCCAACCATCCGGAGCATCCGGCTTTCCAGGCGATTCTCAAAGACCCGCGACTGTCCTCGCCCTTTGTCGATCTTGGCAATGTCTATGAGGCCTCCTGACGCAGCAATCCGGCGGTGTCCATGAAGGCCCGCTTTCGCCTTTGGACGAGAAAGCCCAGGCCGCGCTTGCTGTGGATCACGTCAGAGTACAATCCACGTGTGGGCGGGCTCGAGAGATCCGTGGAACAGACGATGGCGGCGCTGTCGGTCTTTGCGGATGTCGGCCTGATTACCGATACCGAGCAGCACCCAAAACCCGGCGAAGCGGTCCGCCAAGTCGGAGCGCTCAACCTGAAAGGCTGCCAAACCGAACCGGAGTTCCAGGCCGTCTCAGCCGAGCTTCACAGAATTTGCAGGGATTTTCGACCGGATATGATTCATCTGGCCAGCGGCGGGCTAGCCTGTTTCGCGGAATTGCTTTGCGACGTCGCACCGGTTTTCTGCACAGTTCATTGCAAGGACATCACGGCACCCTGGCAACGCATTCCCGGCGCGGATGTCCGGGCGGCTATCGTCGAAGGCCTCGAACGTTGCGCGCGTGTCTTCTGCGTCAGCAACTATACGCTCAGCCACCTTGCCAGAATGGCACCAGGGGCGGCTGGAGAAACGCTTACTCCCGGCCTGCCCAGGGCTTTCTTCAGCGCGACTATGGGGCGGGCCTCCTATTTCACGCCGGAAGGTGGCATTCCAAGGATCTTGACTGTCGCCAGATTGGCGCCGCGCAAAGGCCACGGCCTGTTGCTGGAAGCGCTACAAAGGATCAAGCGGCCATTCATCTGGGATATCGTTGGAGCCGGACCATTTCACGACGAGTTTGATGCCCGCCTCAAATCATCCGCGATCGATGACAGTGTGGTGATGCACGGCGCATTGAACGATGAGCAGTTGGCGGTGCTTTTCCGGCAATGTGACGTATTCGCCCTGACACCGATCGAGGTCGCGGAGGGCAACGGCATCGACGCCGAAGGCTTCGGTCTCGTGTATCTGGAGGCGGCGGCTTACGGCAAGCCATCTGTCGGCAGTGCATCCGGCGGATGCGGGGAAGCCATCGACAATAACCGGACAGGATTCACCGTCGACCCGCACGATGCAAACGGGCTTGCTCTGTCGATCGAGCGGCTGCTTTCTTCCTTTTCGTTGCGGCAATCGATGGGGTCGGCCGCGTTCCAACGAGCGAAATCGGATTTCTGCGTGGAAGACCGAGCGACGACTCTCATGCGGCGCTACATGGAACATAGAGGGCGCTGAGCCGGCCATGCGTCGGTCGTAGAGACGGCATTCCGCAGATCGACCACCTTCCTCGTTGACTTGCCGCCGGGTTCGCGCTTACCTTTGGTCAGCATAGGGGGTATGGCATGCTCCTGAAACGCCTATCGGTCCTGGGGTCAGTGTTCCTGGCCGCCTGCGTTCCCTGGCAGCGAACAGCCGGTCCGACCGCGGTTGCGCCAAATTGCTACGACTACTCCCCCTCAAAGACGGAATTGGCAGCTTGGCGCGCCACGATCCGCGAGAATACGGCGAGCGCTTATCGGTCCTTTGTCAATAAGTATCCAAGAAGCTGCTATGTGCCGATGGCTACTGCAAAGATTTCGACAGCGATAAAGAAGACGTCGCCAAAGGTACGAAAGCTTCCGGCGGCAGCTCAGGGCGGCGCAGGCGAAGCAAAGTCCCGCTCATACTGAGAGGATTGTTCCGGTTGAGGCGGTCGCGCTCCGCACCGTCAATTTGAGAGCGAGCCGTGAATTTTGACATCGTTCATGCGACGGACCTCAGTTGCCCGGGAGGGACGTCGTCCGCCGTCAGGGCGGAACTGAAGGCAGCCGCATTATCGGGTCTCAGCACAGCCGTCATTCCCTTCACAGGTCTGAGCCGCAGCTTCGGCCGCTCCTTCGAAAAGCGAACGGCCGATCTCATCGATGCTCTAGGCATCCCCCGGCTCGCGGGCGAACACGTGGCGACATGCGATGTTCTCTACGCCCACCATCCGCAGGTATTCGAACACATGCCAGCGACGGCTGTCAGAATACGACCGCAGCGCGTGGTTTGCGTCGTCCACCACCCACCTTTCGATGGTTACTGGAAACCGCAGTACGATATCGAAATCGTCGAGCGCAACATCGATCGTCTGTTCGGAACGCCGGTGACTTTCGCGCCGGTCGGCCCCAAGGTCCGCGCACAGTTCGACTGTCTTCCGCAGCGCAAACCCGCCTTGCTTGGCCGTGACCTTTTGAACATGCTCGACCTGTCGGAATGGCCTGGAAGACAGCGGCCCGCGCCGACAACGTCCGCCGTGATCGGCCGTCACTCGCGCCCGGACATGCTGAAATGGCCAGACAGCATGGAAGACCTTCTTGCCGCCTATCCCGATCGCCGCCATCTTGCCGTCAGGACGCTGGGCGGCATACCCGCCGAGTTGGAGACCTGGATCGGATCGAACTGGCAGACCTTTCCCTTTCAGGACGGCGGCGTCCCGGAATTCCTGAACTCGCTGGATTTCTACGTCTATTTCCACAGCCGCCGATGGGTGGAGGCGTTTGGCATGGGCATCGCCGAGGCGATGGCGACCAGCCTGGTGACAATTGTCGATCCTTCTTTCGAAGCGCTGTTCGAGGATGGCGCGGTCTATGCCGAGCCCGGCGGTGTCGCAGCCGCCATCGAGCGGCTGATGGCGTCACCCGATCTGTTCTCGAAGCAATCGGCCAGAGCGAGGAAGCTGGTCGAGGCGAAGTTCTCGCTTGCCACCTATCCCAGCCGGATGAACGAACTCTGCGACGAGCTCGGCCTTCGCCGCTTTCCTGCCTTGAGGCCATCGCTCTCGGCTAAGCCGCGCAAAACAAAAAAGGTGCCGATGCCACCCTTCGGCGAAGCCTCGGCGACGGCAATTTTACACGTCACCAAGCGCCGGCGCATCCTGTTTGTCGCGACCAACGGCATCGGCCTCGGACATATTACGCGCTTGATGGCGATTGCCGAAAGGATGTCGCCCGATGTCGAACCGATCTTCTTCACGCGCTCGGCCGGATTCTCCCTGCTTCACCAGCGAGGGCATGCAACCGACTATATTCCCTGGTCCGTCAAAATGGGCGTCACCGAGGAGAGCTGGAACAAGGCCTATGCGCAGGAACTGCTGGCGACGATCGAAAACCTCGACGTGTCCGCAGTGGTGTTCGACGGCACATATCCTTTTCGCGGCTTGCTCGACGTGCAGTCAATTCGCCCCGACCTCGCCTGGGTGTGGATCAGGCGGGGGCTGTGGGTCAATGGCCAGAACCTGGACGAAGCGCTGCAGGCATGTTTCGACATGATCATCGAGCCCGGCGACCTTGCGCAGGACGAGGACCATGGGCCGACCAGCCGTATGCCCGGCCTGGTGCACAAGGTTCCGACCATTCTGCTGACCGACCCGCATGAAAGCCTGGGCCGAGAGGAGTCCGCAGCATTTCTGAACACGGATCCCAGCAAGTTTACGGTTGCCATGCAACTCGGGTCGCAACGCAATTTCGATTTCGAGGAGTTGCCCGATCTTCTGGTCAAGGAGATCCTCAAGCGCGATCTTCAACTGGTGAGGATAGAGAACCCCCTTGCTCCTCGGGAGACGAAGTGGCCCGGCACCCTATCCACCACCCGATATCCGATCGCTGACTGCTTTGCCGCCATCGACTGCATGATCGCCAACGCTGGCTACAATAGCTTTCACGAATGCATCCATGGCGGCGTCCCCACGATATTCGTTCCGAACGAAGCGCCCGAGATGGACGATCAGCAATTGCGGGCCGCCTATGCCCATGCAACGGGCTTGGGATTGCGGCTTCGGGCCTCCGAACTCGGCCGCGTCGCCGAAACCATCGACATTGCACTGTCGGAGGAATTTCGCGCCGAGTTGAAACGCCGCTCAGCACGTCTGGGGTTTGTGAACGGCGCTTTCGAGGCTGCGCGCGTTATCGAAGACCTGGTGTTTTCGGTCAGAACTCACGCGCCGCTTCACGCCTCGGTGGCGAGAGCGTAATCCGCGACCTGCTCGCGCAGAGCCAGTGCCGCCGGTTCGGCCCCTGCAATTGCTGGGCAAGAAATGTTTCCAGGTCGATCGACAGTTCGATTTGCTTGGCGAACTGCCATTTCGCAATCATCAAAGACCAACGGCGCCGGACGTGACGTTCATACTCGTCCGGCTTGACCGGCAGGTAGTCTCGGGTCGGGAGAAATTCGATCGGTATCGTCGATGCGGCAATCAGACCCGGAGGCAATTCGGTCATGACGGCCACCGGAAATTCGCGGTTTCGCCGGCAGACGAAGGCGACCGATTCCAGCACTTCGCCTATATCGCGCGGAGGCGTCCCCAGCACCGATATCAAGCAGCGTGGTTTGGCGTCTTCCACGGCGGAGCCAAGCACATATCGGATACTATCGGGATCGTCTTCGGCTTGCTCCGCGGACGCGACCGCGAAGCCGGACCGTAGCAAGGTGATCCTGGTGTAGGCTTGCTTCAGCAGACGGATCAAAATCAGCCCCTCGTCACGTCTCGATCATCGCAGGCGGCGCCAAAATCTTCATTTGCCGTTCTGCTGGATAAACAGATCCGCCTCGGCCTCTATCTTGCGACGGGTGCCGGCCGGCAATTTCGCACCGATCTGCTTCTCCAGATCGCCTGCCTTTTCGACCTTGAAACGCTCTGCAAGAACCGCGTTGAAATAGGCCTGCTGCGGGTCGGCCTTGCCGAAGGAACCATCCTGATAGCCATTTGCTAGATCGAGATAGGCGTCTTCGAAACCACGGCGGGCGGAGAGTTCAAACAGGGCCAATGCGCGCTTGGCATCCTTGCCGACCCCGCCTCCCTTGAGAAACAGCTGGCCGGCATATCGCGGCGCATACTGGTTTCCTGTGTCGCTCGCCTTCAACAGCAAAGCGAGCCCGCGCGCGACGTCCTTTTCCACACCGGATCCGCCTATGTAGGCGCGCCCGAGACTGGTCATCGCATCGATCTGGCCGGCATCGGACGCGGCCGTGTAAAGGCTTGCTGCCTCGACGAGATTGGCTTCGACACCGTTGCCGCGGCGGTAGGCGTCCGCGAGGGCATTGATCGCGTTCGACCAGCCGCTGGAAGCGGCAAGCCTGTACCACAGGACTGCTTCCTCGGGCACCTGCGGCACGCCCTCGCCACGCATATAGGCCGTGCCGACATTGGTGCGCGCCCTTAGATTTCCGAGCGCGGCAGCCTGGAGGTAAAGATCGAAAGCGCGCGCGTAGTCCACCTTGCGGCCCATCCCGACCCGCGCCATGTAGCCGAGGTTGACGATTGCCGCGCTGTATTGCTGCTTGCGCGCGAGTTCATAGTAATGCTCCGCCCAAGTATAACTTCCGGCAATCTCCAGAACTCGCCCGAACTGGAACTGCAGGCGTGGATTGTTGATGTCGGCCGCCAGGGCGAAACCGCAGGCGCGCAGTGCATCACGAACATTGACCAGGCCGTTTGTGACGCCCGGCACCGCGCGCTGCGGATCATTGGGGTCGGCGGCGTACAGATCGCAGTCGGTGACTGTCGCCTTCATGCCCCGCTGGGTGTCGGGCAATGTCTTTGGCCAGACGCGGAAGGTTTCGGAGACCGCGCGTTCCCCCGCCTGCTGGAAGACGAACTCCTGGCTCGCTGCATCGCTCTCGCCAACCACCATGACATCGGTGGCGATTGACGTCGAAACCAGACTGCCCTTTGAATAGAGCCCGCGTTCCGTAAGCGCGGCTACCTTGACGTTCTTTTGTTCGGCCTCGGCCGCAAAACGGCTTTTGGGAAAGACCCTGGCAAAACGCCTAAAATCCTCAGGATTCTGGCTGTCCTTGATGAAGGACCACAGCACTTCGTCAATGGTCAGTCCGGCGCCCGGCTCGGCAACCTGCTCGGGAGCCGCAACGTTGTCTCCGGCGTCACCTTTCCGGAATACGAATTTTGTTTCGATCGAGCCGGTGATCCAGGGTATTTGCGTTCCGCCGGTCGCCTGGCGAACGTCGCCCCGCACGGTTCGAAACGTATCGTAGATGTCGAGATTCGGCGTCTGCAGCGCGTTGGCAAGCGCGGATGAATAAGGGCTATTGATGCCGGTGCCGTCATAAGCGACTTCGCCTGCACCTGTGGCGAACGCGATGAGCACCTGGCCGCTGCCCGACTCCGTGTAAGCTAAACCCTGTTCCAGCCCTTTTTCCTTGGCCGCGGGATTGTTCCTGCAGGCGTCTAGGATGAAAAGCTTCACGCCGATCGGGTCGTCCTTGACGATATCGATCAGATCGTTGAGACGAACGGCATCGTCCACGACCTCCTTGGCGGAAGAGGTGCGGGTGTCGACCGGGAGCAGCAGGTTCTGGCGCTCGAACTGCAAGGCATGGCCCGCGTAGTAGAAGACGGCCATGTCGGCGCCGACAAGATGGGCGCGGATCGCATCCTTCAGCTCCGGTATTGCCGCCTTCCTGACATCGTAAAAAAGCAGAACGTCGAAGTTGAGCTCAGTCAGCGCGTTGGCAATGAGCTTGGCGTCGCTCCGGGGATTGGGAAGAGGAGCAAACGGATACTCGCTGTTGCCGATGACGATTGCCGCACGTCTCTCGGCATGGGCCGGGTTCATGAAAAGGAGGCCGAGCACGGCCAGAATCGCGGAGAGAGTGGCCATTCTAGCGTGGGTGGAAAGGGCTCTTCTCGCCATATCCGCCTTTGTCGTTTTCACAGGGACGCCGAAGCATAGCTGAAATATCGACTCCATTCCAACGATGATCGCCCCTCCCCGTGGTCGCGGCAGGAAAAGCCTGTCCGCCCCAAACCGAAGGTCGTCCATCAGCGACAGCGAATTGACAGCCCAATGGAAACGGCGCTCACTCGCTGCGTAGGTGGATCGCAGCAAAGGCGGGCGATTTTCGACCCGCGGCGTCACCTTGGGAGGATGCCATGCCAACCGTTATTGGCCATCACAACATCACAAAGGACAGCAAGCACTGGCTCTCGTCACCGAAGCGCAAGGAGATCTTCGGCTCGCTCGGGATCACCAACATCCGCACATTTGTCGATCCGCAGAACCCGAAACGGGTGGCTGTGATGATGGACGTTCCGGACATGGATGAGCTTGGGGCCTTGATGCAGAGCAAGGCAGCCGCTGACGCGATGGCCCATGATGGCGTGGTGCCGGAGTCGCTGGTGATCCTGGTGGAAGCGAAGGGGTAGTCGCTGCGCCCACCAGGGTCTGCACGATTTTGAATTGATGCCAGCCGGCGCGGTCGGTCGCGCCGATGCGTGGTGTTATGCGCCGGTTGCGGCGCGCGGGTCCAGCTGCGCCCCTGTCTTCATCACCCGTGCCCCTTCGCGCCCTTGGCAGCCCCAAACCGCAACCCGTCCATCAGCAGCTTGACCAGCCGGCGCGACCGGTCGCGCCAGTCCTTGGTGTCGGGCGCCGAATAGATGCCTCCCAATGCATGCAGCACATCGGAGGCGTCGACGTCGCTGCGGATCGAGCCGTCGGCCACCGCCGCCTCGACCAGCCGCCGCAAGGCCAGCGACACCCGGCTCGACATATCGGAGAACACAGCTGAGTTGGTGTTGAACAGGATGCGCAGACTGGCCGCCAGCCCCCGCTTGGTGGCGATGTAGTCGACGAAGCGCTGCATCCATTGTTCCAGCGCGACATCGGCCGGATGGTGGCTGGCGAGTTCGTCGGCGGCGGCGCACAGCCCCTCCACTTCGCGCCGGTAGACCACCTCGACCAGATGCTCGCGCGTCGGAAAATGCCGGTAGAGCGTGCCGATGCCGACGCCCGCCTGGCGCGCGATCTCCTCGAGCGAGGCATCGACTCCCTCAGCGGCGAAGGCCTTTGCTGCGACCTCGATCAGCGCGTCGCGATTGCGCTGCGCGTCGGCGCGCAAGGGTTTTGTCCCTGCGGCGGGTTTCTGTTCGGCTATTGCGGGCGGCTCGGAAGCCAATTTTTTCTCCACATGCAGATCGGGGCTTGAACAGCCTAGTGCAAGCACCCAATTAAATAAACGGAGGCGCCTCCGATTTGTGGAGTGCCTTCATCATATAATCAAGGGGGAACCGCTATGTCACGTGCTGAGAGCTTGCAAGGCGTCGAGAGCGTGATCTCCCTCCTTGAGGGGGCGATTATCCCTGCGCTTGCCCTCCCCCGCTCAAGCGCCATTTCAATTCCCTCGCGTCAAGCAACTGGAGCCAGACGCCCATGACCACCACAATCCCCATCCATCTCGATATCAACGGACACCATCATGAGCTGGAGGTCGAGCCGCGCGTCACGCTGCTCGACGCACTTCGCGACCGTCTCGACCTGACCGGCACCAAGAAAGGCTGCGACCACGGCCAGTGCGGCGCCTGCACCGTGCATGTCGACGGCGAGCGCGTGCTCGCCTGCCTGACGTTGGCCGCCCAAGCTGAGGGTCGCGACATCACCACCATCGAAGGTCTGGCCGAAGCGGACGGCGCGCTGCACGCGGTGCAGGCCGCTTTCCTCGAACAGGACGCCTTCCAGTGCGGGTATTGCACGCCCGGCCAGATCATGTCCGCGGTGGCCTGCATCCGCGAGGGCCATGCCGGCTCGGATGACGAGATTCGCGAATACATGGCCGGCAATCTGTGCCGGTGCGGCGCCTATCCGCACATCGTCGCCGCCGTACGCCAGGCAGCCCTGGAGGTCCAGTCATGAGAGATTTTTCATACGTCCGCGCCGACACTATCGATGCCGCGCGCAACGCTTCGGCGCTCCCCGGCGCCATGCTCCTGGCCGGCGGCACGACGCTGGTCGACCTCGCCAAATGCGGCGTCGCCGAACCGTCTACAGTAATCGACATCAGCCATATCAAGGGGCTCAGTGCCGTCGATGTCGATACCAACCGCGCCCTGATCGGGGCGCTGGCAAAGATGAGCCACATCGCCGACCATGCCGACATCAAGAGCCTGTTCCCGGCGGTCTCGGAAGCACTATGGCAGGCCGCCTCGCCGCAGATCCGCAACATGGCGACCATCGGCGGCAACCTGATGCAGCGCACGCGCTGTCCCTATTTCCGCGACCCGCAAAACTTCCCGGCCTGCAACAAGCGGCAGCCCGGCAGCGGCTGCTCGGCGATCGGCGGGGTGACGCGCGGCCATGCCGTGCTCGGAACCAGCGAGGCCTGCATCGCCACCTATCCGGGCGATCTCGCCATCGCATTGGTCGCCTTCGATGCCGAGGTCCATCTCGGCGAACGCAAGCTCAAGGTGGAAGAGTTCTTCCTCGCTCCTGGCGCCACCGCCGAGCACGAGCACGACATCCGCCCCGGCGAGGTGATCACGGCTATCGAGATCCCGGGGTCTGCCGCGGCGCGGCGCTCGACCTATATCAAGGTGCGCGATCGCCAATCCTATGAATTCGCGGCGGCAAGTGCTGCGGTCGGGCTGGAACTTGAAGCCGACGGCCGCACCATCCGCGAGATCCGCGTCGCGCTCGGCGGCGTCGCGACAAGGCCGTGGCGGGCGCGCGCGGTCGAGAACGCGCTGAAGGGCAAGTTGCTTGAGGAAGGCACGGTGCGGGCCGCCAGCCTGCTCGCCATGGAGGGCGCCGTCGACCATGGCGCCAACCACTACAAGATCGAGCTCGCGCCGCGCGTCATCGCGCGCGCCATCCTCAAATTGGGAGAGACGGCATGACCGTTCATGAGATGAAACACGCAGCCTCCGACAGCGCGCGCCTCGAAGCGGTCGGCGGACGGCTGTCGCGCGTCGACGGCCCGGCCAAGATCACCGGTGCCGCCCATTACGCGGTCGAGCAGCAGTTGGAAGGGCTGGCGCATGCGGTGATGATCGAAAGCACCATCGCCGCCGGCACGGTGCGCGCGATCGACATACGGACGGCCGAGACCGCGCCCGGCGTGCTGCTCGTGCTGACGCCGGACACGATCATGGAACTCAAGGGCGCGTCGGACTGGCTGGGCAATCCGCCGTCACAGAAGACATACGCGCCGCTCGCCCGCACGGTCACCTATTCCGGCCAGCATATAGCTGCGGTGGTGGCCGAGACCTTCGAGCAGGCGGTGGCGGCGGCAGCCCTCGTCAAGGTCAGCTATGACGAGACGCCGGCGATCGTCGACCTCAGCGACCCCAAGGCCGGCGACGGCATCCCGATCGACATGATGACCAAGGAGTGGGGCGACGCGCAGGCCGCGTTCGCCGCATCGCCGGTGCGCGTCTGCGCGGCCTACAACACGCCGCGCGAATTCCAGGCGGCGATGGAGCCGCATGGGCTGATCGCGCGCTGGCAGGGCGAGCAGCTGACCATCTGGGAGCCCAGCCAGTGGCTGGACGGCATGGCGCGCACCTATGCCGAATGGTTCGCGATCCCGTTCGAGGATGTGCGGCTGGTCTCGCCCTATATTGGCGGCGGCTTCGGCTCGAAGGCGCTGGCGCTCGCGCACAGCGCGGTGGCAGCGGCCTCGGCAAAGATGCTGGGACGGCCGGTGAAGCTGGTGCTGACGAGGCCGCAGAATTTCACCTCCTATGGCGGCCGCGCCGCGACCCGCCAGACGGTGGCGATCGGCGCCGACAGTGAAGGCCGCATCCAGTCGATCGTGCATCGCGGCGTCAACGAGACGGCGGTCGACGGCATGTGGGTCGAGCCGCTCGGCTCCGTCACCTCCATCATGTACGCCACGCCGAACTTCTCCTCGAAGCAGAATGTGGTGCGGGTCAACACGGTGGTGCCGGGTGCCAAGCGGGCGCCGGGCGAAAACCCCAGCGCCTTCGGCATCGAAAGCGCCATCGACGAGCTCGCCTATGAGGTCGGCATCGATCCGCTGGAGATCCGGCTGCGCAACTACGCCGAACAAGACCCGCATGCGAAGAAGGCGTGGTCGACGCGCCAGCTGCGAGAAGCCTTTGCTGTCGGCGCGGAAGCCTTCGGCTGGGCGAAGCGCAGCAACGCGCCGCGCTCGATGCGCGACGGCCACCACCTCATCGGCTGGGGCGTGGCGGCCGGCACCTATCCGGTGCGGCGCGCGCACGGCGAGGCGGTGGTGAAGATCCTCGCCGACGGTTCGGTCGAGGTCGAAAGCTCCTCCATCGACATGGGCCAGGGCACCTACACGATCCTTGCCCAGACGGCGGCCGAGACGCTGGGCGTTCCGGTGGAGCACGTGTCGGTGAAGCTCGGCGACTCGCACTTCGCCCGCGCTGGCGTCACCGGCGGCTCGCGGCTTGCCGGCGTGATGACCGGCGCCGTCTACAAGGCGGCGGGCCAGGCGCTGGACGAGTTGATCGGTCTTGCGATTGCCGACCCGCGCTCGCCTTTCCATGCGCTGCAGGCCAACACGCTTCAGGTGAGAGGCGGCCGCATCGCCTCGCCGCGCGGCGATGGGCCGGACCTGTCGATCGCCGAGCTTTTGTTCGCCGTCGGCCGCGACAGAATAGAGGCCAAGGGCGACAGCATGCCGGCGAACTCGACGCCGGAGGAGCGCTACAAGAACTACACCACCATCGCCATGTCGATCCCGCACACCGAGGGCGACTATTCGCGCCACTCCTGGTGCGCGCATTTCGTCGAGGTCAGGGTCGACGAGGATTTCGGCACGGTGCGGGTATCGCGCGTGGTGTCGGCGCTGGATTCCGGCCGTCTCTACAACCCCAAGCTGGCGGAGAGCCAGTGGAAGGGCGGCATCATCATGGGCATCGGCCAGGCGCTTCTGGAAGAAGGCATCGTCGACCGCAGGCATGGCCGCATCGTCAACGGCAACTTCGCCGACTACATGCTGCCGACCAATGCCGACATCCCGGACATCGAGACGATCTCCGTCGGTATCCCCGACCCGCATTCCTCCGCACTCGGCGGCAAGGGTGTGGGTGAGTTGGCCATCGTCGGCATCGCGCCGGCGATCGCCAATGCGGTGTTCCATGCGACGGGGAAGCGGGTGCGCGATCTGCCGATTACGCTGGAGAAGCTGATCTGAGGTAGAAGCTGCCAATCTCCCCCCTTGTGGGGGAGATGCCTGGCAAGGCAGAGGGGGGCGCGAAGGAACGCCAACCTCTCCGACAACCTTATGCACACCGGGCAACTTGCAAGCGTGTGCTACATTGATCGGCTGAGATGCCGGCGGGACAGCGCCCCCCTCTGTCCTGCCGGACATCTCCCCCACAAGGGGGGAGATTACGCTTCGCCCCTACTTCGTGCTGATCGCCGAGGCGGGCCTGTAGGTGTCCATGGTCGCTCCGTTGCGGTCTTCGTCGAACAGCGAGTCGCTGCCGAAGCTGGCGCGCAGGCCGATGACGAACTTGTTGGCCCTGGTGTCGTGGCTGAACGTTTCGACTTTCGTCCGTTCGAATTGATAGCGACCGAACAACGACCAGGGTGTTTCGTCGAAACGGTACATTGCCTGGACAGCAACGCCGAAGACGTCCTCGTCGATACCGTAGTTCGTTCTGTTGAAGGCGAGCTCGCCATCGAGGCGAAGGTTCTTCTGGACGAAATAGCGCGCCGTGGCGTGCACACCCCATTGGTTGCCGCGAAAGGCGTTGATGGTGAGCTGACCTATGCTGGCCTGGCCGTAAAGGGTGAGATTGCCGAGATAGAGCTGGGCTTCCGGGCCGACCGCATAATTGTACGCCGTCACATTGCTGTCGATGCCGAATGACGTGTAGGCAGCGAAGACGCCGGCGGCGAAGCTGTCGGGATCACGGTAGTAGACGTGGACCGCACCGCGCGTCTCGTAAAGCGGGGCATAGTGACCCCAGATGCTGTCGTAGGTTACGTCACCTTGTAGGTTCCAGCGCTGCGCAAACGCAACGTTGACGCGCGCGGCACCGCCGCCGGCCCGGGTCGTGTAGTCGTCACCGACAAAGCGAAGCCCGCCGAGATAGAGTTCGCCGTAACCGGAAATATGCGGTGTCGCCACCGTCTCCGCGGCGAGCGGCTGGACGGTGTCCGCGGCGTAAGCGGATGTCGCGGCGATCAGTGTCGCGACGACGATTGAACAACGAAGCATCAAGGCCCTCAAATGCGAAATGCGAGTCTGTTCCGGACCGGCGCCCGGAGGTGGAAAATGAGCAGCGGATCAGAATTTGTAGGCGATGCTGAGCCGGATATCGTGCGTCGTCAATTCGATTGCATCCGAACCGATAGGAGCCCCGTCGAAGGTCGAGTGACGCACAGAGGTGTGGTGGCCGAAATCGGCGAAGCGGTATTCGCCGCGAACCACCCAATTGTCGGTGACGGCATACTCGGTACCGGCGCCCAGCGTGTAGCCGGTGATCGTGTCCTTGACGTCGGCGTAGGGAACGCTGCCGGGAAGATCCACAGTGGTGTGTTTGTACGACCCCACTGCCAGGCCGCCGGTGACGAAGGGAAGCCAGCGATCCATCGCGTAGCCCGCCCGCAGGCGAATGGAGCCAACCTGGTCCAGCTTGAGCACGCCACCAAAGGCCGGATCATCAACGCCGAGCGCACGGTAGAGAGTAGTGTCCTTTACGCTGGCGAAGCTGTAGTCGCCCTCGATGCCGAGAACCAGCCCACCGTCGAATTGATGGTTGAAACCGGCATACAATCCGCCGAAGCCACCCGACGGACTGTAGCCCCAGCCGTAGTTGTCGAAGCTGCCCGGGGCAAAGGTCTGCCCGACCCTTGCATCTCCCCAGGCGTATCCGGCCTGGGCACCAATATAGGCGCCGGACCAGTTGTAGGTGGCGGCAACAGGCATGGACTCATTGGCGTCCGCCGTGGACGCCATGCCGACTGGTGCGAGAATCAAGGCTATAGCGAGAAGAATAGTTTTCATTGTTTGTCTGCTGCCCCAGAAATGCTGCGTTCCCCCGGCGCCGGAAAAGGCCGGCGCGGGGTTTGTTCGGTCCGGCAGATCAGAACTTGTAGCTGAGGCCGAACCGGACATCCTGCGTCTTGAGATCGACATGCGTTTCAGTGAGAAGACCGGCTGCTATCGAGAGATCCTTGCTGCCGAAGTCTGAGTAGCGATATTCGACCCGCGCGATCCATCTGTCGGTGAAGGCGTGCTCGATGCCGGCGCCAACGGTCCAGCCGACATGGGTCTCATCGTGGAATGGTATTTCAATGACGCTGGGGCCGCTGGCACCGATCGCAGTCACTTCATACTTTGCCGCGGCCACACCGGCAGCGATGTAGGGCAAAGTCCGATCGAATGCGTAGCCCGCTCGCAGCCGCGCCGCACCCGACCACTTGAGTTCGCTCTTAAGCAATGTGCTGAAACCACCGCCACCAGCATCGAGGGGTGTCAGTCCATCTGCATTACTATACGTGAGGTCAGCCTCGGCGCCGATGACGAAGCGGTTCGCCATTTCGTAGTTGGCGCCGATATGAATACCGCCAATAAAACCGTCTGGATCGAGGGGAAGGTCGAGGTCGGTGGCCCCGCCGATGCCGCCGCCGGCGATGAAGAAATTGGATTTTCCGGCCACGTAGCCGAAGTGAACGCCCGCGTAGAGGCCGGACCAGTCGTAGGCGGCGACAGGCGAACCCTCACTGATGTCCGCGGCGGATGCCAGGCCGACAGGCGCGAGAATGATGGCTGTGGCGAGAAGAATTGTTTTCATTGTCAATTTGTTGCCCCAAAAATGTTGCGTCCCCCGCCGCGGAAATGCTTCGCGGAGATCCAGCTGTTGTCGACAACCCGGTGTTGCATTGTCCGCCGGCCGCGTCTTGGGCTGAGCCGCACCCGAATTGTTCTGGAGCGCGCCGCAGCACTTTCCCGGCCGGTGTGGCCATTCAGCCGCAGTCGATTGTCGCGCCATGCATTTGGCGGGACTCGTGGCCGCTGAGACTACCTGGCGCCGCTCGGCGTAGAGCCGAAACGGCGGCGGAAACAGCGATTGAAATAGGACACGTCGGAGAAGCCGCTGAGCAGTGCGATCTCGCTGATCCGCATCCGGTCGTTGCGCCTGTCGGAGAGCATTCGATGGGCTCTCTGCAAGCGCAATTCGAGAATGCGCTCGGCGAAACTCACCCCGGTTTCCTGCAAGAGATCATGAACATAGCGCACGGAGAGCCGCAGTTGCTGGGCGACACTCTGGGCCGAAATGGCAGGATCGGCGAAATTTTCCCGCATCTTTTGCAGGATGGCCTGCAGCCTTGCCGCGCGCAGGCCGCGCAGGCCCGCCAGGTCGGCGGTCTCGCCCTTGGCGCCGGACGCCAGGCCGATGAGATCGACGATCGTTTCGGTGGCATGGGTGACAAGATCGGGCGAGACCAGGTCGGGGCCGGTTTCCAGAAAGCGGCAATAGCGCTTGAGCATGTCGAGGGCCTCGTTGTCGGCTCCGATGGTCAGCGCCAGCCGGTCGTCGATATGAGCGAAGGCCTTCTCCAGTACAGCGCGGGGAACAACCACATTCGCCCAGATATTCTTGTCGCCGCCGATCATTTGCAGCGCTTCCGAAGCCGAAACCAGAGCGGCTTGCCCTTTGCCCACGTGATAGTCGCGGCCGACCTGGGCGCCACTGAGTATCGTATCGCCATTGTTGACCAGCAGGAGGTAGCCGTCGCGGCCGTCAGCGGCGATGTTGCTCGCCTTGCGGCTGGCATGCCGGATCGTTCCTGCCATCTGCCCGAGCACCAGCTGCCCGACGGCCCGGGCTTCGATATCAGCCGCAAACGGCAAATGGTCCGAAGTGGCATATTCGACTGACCATATCTCAGCGACGTGGATGTCCTGCCAGAGGGCGAACCGCGCCTGATCGTCGAGATGGGCCGGCAGATCGTTGGATGAGAAGACGTTCTTTTTCAAGGGCAACCGAGCCTTTTCTGCGCGCGCGTCTTCACTTGGAAGTTCTATGTATTGGGCCAGATCACCTCTTGTCCAGAGCTGGCAATATCCATGCCATGCACGACAATTTCACTGCTGTTTTCGACAGGAAATCGTCCGAACTTTGTCGGCCTGGCCGGCACAATTTTCGAAATACTCGGAAGTATCGATGAGAATCAGCACGGTGGACAGCGCCGGGGACGGCGTGGCGGGAAGATCGGCGCCGCCGCCGCGGGCTCCCCTTCCTCACCCGCTCACTTCTGCTCGCCGGGTTGCTTGATGAAATGGCTGATAATATCCATCGGCACCGGAAAGACCACCGTCGACGAGCGCTCGCCGGCGATGTCGTGCAGAGCCTCGAAGTAGCGCAGCTGCATGGCCTGCGGCTCGGCCGCCAGCATCTTGCCGGCCTCGACGAGTTTTGCCGCCGCCTGCTGTTCGCCATCGGCGTTGATCACTTTCGCGCGCCGCAGCCGTTCGGCCTCGGCCTGCTTCGCGATGGCGCGAATCATGCTCTCGTTGAGGTCAACATGCTTGATCTCGACATTGGAGACCTTGATGCCCCAGGCATCGGTCCGCTGATCGAGGATCTCCTGAATATCGCTGTTGAGCTTGTCGCGTTCGGCCAGCATTTCATCGAGTTCGTGCTTGCCGAGCACCGAGCGCAGCGTGGTCTGCGCCAGCTGGTTGGTGGCGGCCATGAAATCCTCGACCTGGATGATCGCCCGCTCGGCGTCGACGATGCGGAAATAGAGCACCGCGTTGACCTTGACCGAGACGTTGTCGCGCGAGATCACGTCCTGCGGCGGCACGTCCTGGACCACCACCCGCAGGTCGACCTTCACCATCTGCTGCACGAAGGGGACCAGGATGATGAGGCCGGGACCCTTGACCCCGGTGAAGCGGCCGAGCGTGAAGACCACGCCGCGCTGGTATTCCCTCAGGATGCGAATGGCCGCGGACAGGAACATGACCACGACAAGCGCCAGAACGAGATAGGCCACATAACCGATGCTCATTGCCTTGCTCCACTATCAGAGCATGTCGCCCAAAAATGTGCAGCGGTTTGGGACATGCTCAAAACAAAGACTCACCTCCGGCGCCGGATCGTCAGCACTAGGTCCTTGACTTCGGCCACCTCGACGCTGTCGCCCGGCGCGAGCGGTTCATCGGCTTTCGCCCGCCAGCGCTCGCCCTGGGCCAGCACATGGCCCTCGCCCTGCGACCAGTCGAGGATTTCGGCCGGCAGTCCGTGCATGGCCTGCGCGCCGACGCGCGGAAGGCTCCTGCGCGCCGCCCACAGATAGCTTCCGGTCAACAGCGCCAGGCCAAGCGTCAAGGCCGCGGCGGCGCCGATGACGGCCCACGACATCTCGAAGCCGGGACCCTCGATCTTGAGCAGCATGGCAGCGCCCAGCAGAAAGGCGGCCACGCCTCCCAGCCCAAGCACCACGGTGGGGTTGAAGGCCTCGACGATGAGGAAGGCGATGCCAAGCAGCATCAAGGCAAGGCCGGTATAGTTGATCGGCAGGAGATTGAGCGCATAGAGCCCGAGCACGAGGCAGATCGTGCCGATCACGCCCGGCGCGACCGCGCCCGGGCTGGTGAACTCGAAGACGATGCCGTAGACGCCGACCAGCATCAGGACGATGGCGATGTTCGGATCGGTGATGACGCCGAGAAGCCGGATGAACCAGCCGGGATCGAGCGTTTCGACCGGCAGCCCTTTGGTCGCCAGCATCTGCTTCTTGCCTGACACCTCGACCGTCCGCCCGTCGGCCAGCTGCAGCAGTTCGGTGGTGTCGCGGGCGACGAAGTCGATGACATGTGCCTGCAGCGCCGCATTGGCCGAGAGGCTCGCCGCCTCGCGCACGGCCTTTTCGCCCCAGTCGGCATTGCGCCCGCGCAGTTCGGCCAGCGAACGGATCAGGGCAACCGCGTCGTTCGTCACCTTGGCCATCATTGCGTCGCCCGCCGGCGTTGGCCCGGTGGCGTTCTTCTGGTCCTTGCCGGTGTCCTTGTCGCCGCCGGGACCGGGAAGCGATGGCAGCGGCCCACCGAGTTCGATCGGCGTTGCCGCTCCCAGATTGGTGCCGGGGGCCATCGCCGCCACATGGGTCGCGTAGAGGATGTAGGTGCCGGCGCTGGCCGCATGGCCGCCGGCCGGCGCGACATAGCCGATCACCGGAACCGGCGAGGCGAGGATGTCGGCGATCATCTCGCGCATCGAGGTGACCAGTCCGCCGGGCGTGTCAATCTGCAGGATGACGACCTCGGCGTTTCGCCCTGTGGCAACCGCCAGCGCTTCCTTGAGCTGCCTGGCGCTCGCCGGACCGATGGCGCCGTCTATCTCGACGTTCAGCGCAACCCTCTCCCGGCCGCTCGCCTCTCCTGTTGCGGAAGAGGGACAAACGACCACAGCGGCCACGAAAGCCGCGGCAAGAAGGGCCACACGCGCGAGGTTCACGCTCAAAGCTCCTTAAACAAGATATGGGTGCGATTTCGCCGAAATCCATGATGTAGGGAGTGGCGCCGGCGATTGGCTAACGGCTGGGCGCCGAATCTCCCCGCTCGTGGGGGGCCGGCAGGCCAGAGGGGGGCCGCAAAGGATCGAGGCATTATTCCGGCCCCGGGTTCCTCGCCCTCAAAGCTGATCCAGGGCGCTTCAAGTTCGAGCCCTTTCGCCAATCTCGGCCTATCCGGGAATGTCCCAGTTCGATCGTGTCAGAACATCGCTGGGCGGAAGGATCTCGTCGGGCTTGAGGTCCCTGCGTTGAATCTCATCGGCGACAAATTTTTCCTGCGGCGTCCATGCCCCACCGCTGTCGATCTTCAGCGGAATTCCGTCCCGCGTCAGACACTGGGAGAGGTCCGCATCGGCTATGCCCGGTGCCATGTCGAACCAGTCGCACGTCTCGCCGAGGACACTGTCCGTGCGACCGATGCTCTTGGGGATGATGTCATGGCCAAGGACGATAGACATTAGATCTCCGGGCCGACATTTCTGGCATAGGAGGATGCGCTCAAACGCGCCCCCCTTGGCCGCCCCGAAAAACAATTCCTGTCCCGTTCGGGCGTTCCGGATGCTTAGTTTTCGCCGGCCATCCGGATAGGATGTTTCGTTGTAGATCCACGGGTCATGCCGCCGCAGTACCCTGACCGCACCATTCCATTGCATGTGCATGGAAAAATCCGGAGGCCGTGTGACGGCGTTTGCAGCCGGCTGGTCGTCGAAGTGCAACCATTGAGCAACATCAAGCAAGTTGGCTGGCAGCTCGACCTCCTCGGCGGGCACTGGCCGGCGTTCGAGTTTGACAAGCGTTGTGGGTGGCAGCAGCGAGCCGTTCAAAAACACCTTGGTGGCAATCTCGATACCGTCGGCTGTCAGGCAACTCAGCCATTGCAGTGCGGGGTTCCGGTTGTCTGGATCGCGCCGCTGAACCTCCCGCACGTCACATCGCTCGCCGGCATGTGTCTCGGTCTGGCCGGTTTCGGTTACTGCGCGAATTCGTTCGTAGGATGTCGACGTCTCACGGCTTATCGAAACAAAAGAAAGGCCCGCCTGCGCATCCCTTTGGAAAGCGACTGATATTCGCTTTGACGGATTTCCATAGGTTGTGCCCTGGCCCTCGTCGATGCGGACCCAGCCGCCATGATGTGTGACGATCCTCGTATGGGACCCGGCCGATCCTTCCGCTGCCGTCATAGTCGCAACATAGTCGGGGACATCGGCTGAGGGCGCATAGGGTATGTCGCCTGCCCGCACCGCGGAACTTGCGAGGACAAGGGCAACAATGATCGATAGTCTCGTCATGGCTCCCCCCATGCCACGAAGCTGGTTCCGAATGATTTCCGGCAAGAGCGGCGATTTTGCGACGGCGGTGCGACCGGGCGCTGCCGCCCTCCCCCCTATTTCCCCACCTTCCCCTTTCAAAAACTGGCTGAGCAGGTCTACCGGCAGCAAAGGAACACCACCGTGGACGAACGCTCGCCGGCGATGTCGTGCAGGGCTTCGAAATAGCCCAGTAGCAGTTTGTTGATGTGCCGGCGGGACAGCGCCCCCCTGCCCTGCCGGGCATCTCTCCCACGAGGAGGGAGATTGCGCGCTCAGCCGTTTTCGCCAATTATCAGCGTAACGGCACGGCATCACCTATTCGGCACTGCGGATGCCGCGATGGCGCGGGAGGGGCAATCATGAGAAGCGGATTGGCGAAAATCATCGTGACCGTCGCGGCCGCACTGCAGGCCGCGCAGCCGGTGTTTGCGGCGCCGTGCACCTGGACCGCAAAGATGGAAGAAGACGAAGGCGGCAGCGTGCTGACGGCCTCGGTCTGTGGCGGGCCGAAAGCCGACGCGAACCTGATGCTGGCCTGTTTCGACAAGCCGGTGCTGAGCTATGACCTGGGCGCCGCCGGCCAAGCGCTGGAGCCCGGCATCAGCGGCTCGTTCGTGTTCAAGGCCGGCGACAAGGCCGTGACCAAGAAGCTCGATCTCGAGGCGATGTACAATTACTTCACCGTGCAGTTGGAAAGCGCCGACCCGTTGCTCGCTTTGCTGCGCTCCAAGGGCGATGTCACGGTCACCTCGGACAAATATGGCGAGAACAGCTTTCCGCTTGCGGGCTCATCCGCCGCCATCGGCAAGGTGTTGGCCCAGTGCGGCAAAGCAGCTTCCGGCGACGGGGACTGAAGCCGGGGGCGCCCTTGCCTCAGCGCAGCCGGTCGCGCGCTTGCATGAGCGCAAATCCAAGCAAGTTCTCGCCGCGCCACAACAACGGGTTTGCCGCTTTCTCGTCATCGGCCGCAAGGCCGATGCCCCAGACCCGGTCGACGGGGCTCGCCTCGACCAGCACCTGGTTACCGGTCGACAGAAGAAACGCGCGCAGAGCCGGGTTCTGCCGGAACTTCTGCAAGCTTCCTTCCGTCACGATGCGGTACTTCTCGGCATCCCATCTGGCGCCATCGAAGCCGCTCACCTGCCGACCGAGTTGCTTTGCCTGCTTCGGGCTGCCCGCCTTGAGGATTTGACTTGCCGCCTGATCATCTCCGAACAGGCGCGCCTTGCCGGCCATCATCCAGTGTTCCGCCGTCGGATAGCTCAGCCCATCGACGGTGAACGGCGCATGCCACCACTGGCTGAAGCAGGAGGCGGTGATGGTGCCGTCCCTGGACGGCTGATGCCCCCAGAAGAACAGGAATTTGGGCCGGGACTTGGCGCGAAAGGCTTGTTCAAGCCAGGATCGATCGTAAATCATGACACAGATGGATCAGAGCGAAAGGCTGGTTTGTCAATGCTCGACCGACAACGCCATCTTGTAGCCGAGATGGCTGGCGGTGAAGCCGAGGCGCTCGTAGAAAGCGTGCGCCTGCGCCCGCCCCTTGTCGGTGGTGAGCTGAACGAAGCTGCAGCCGCGCGCTCGGCACTGTTCAATCGCCCATTCGATCATCAGCTTGCCGACGCCACGCGAGCGTAATTGCCGCGCGACGCGAACCGCTTCGATCTGGCCTCGCCAGGCGCCTTCCCTGGAAATGCCGGGAAGAAAGGTGAGCTGCAAGGTTGCGACTACCTGCCCGGCCTCCTCGGCCACGATCAGCAGCTGGTTCGGGTCGGCGTCGATGGCTTTGAAGGCATCGAGATAGGAGCGCGCCAGCGGCGTCGACGGATCCTCCCGCCCCGCGCCGAGCGCATCATCGGCAAGCATGGCAACGATCGCCGGCAGGTCGGGGGCTTGCGCGCGACGGAATTCGATTTCACTCATCGAGGGGATGACATACGGCGCGGCATTGGAGGTGGCAAGAGTGGGTCCCACACCCTACCCCTGCCCACCAATAAACGCCGCAGCGCGCGCGACATGCGCATCCCTGTGCGTGCGGGCGGCCAGCGCCAGCCATTCGCGGCCGAAGGCGTCGGCGACTTCCGGGCGGCCCTGCTTGAGGCTGATCTCAGCCTGGCTGGCCAGGATCTCCACCTGTAGCGCGGCGTAGACGTCGGTATCGCGCGCACAGCGTCGGCCGGCCTCGCCAAGCCACTCCATCGCTTGCGGCAGTGCATCTTCGGCGGCATAGGTCAGCGCCAGCGCGCGCGCCACCGCGCCTTCCCAACACGGGTCGTTCATCTGGCAGCTCAGCGCGAAGGCCTCTTCCAGCCTGGGCCTCAGCTGCTGCGGGGGCGCCTGCTGGCGGGTGCGGGATTCACTCAGCACCGCGACCGGCCACGGCCGGAACGAAATCCAGCGCTGCTCGTCGACCAAGGTCAGGCAATCGCCCAGCCAGCTGTCGGCTTCCTCCAGCCGGTCGGCGGCAAGCAGGCCCCAGCCGCCCAGGCCCAGCGACCAGATCTCGCGGCGGCGATTGCCGGCCGAGCGGGCATGCTCCAGCGAGACGGCATAGTGGTCCATGCCGTCTTCGACCCGGCCCCAGTCGACCAGGTTGAAGCCGATGACGCCATGGATGCCAGCCAACGCGTCGCTGTCCTCGGCGAGGCCCTCCGCTTGCGCCAGATAGGCGGCGGCCGTCGGCCGGCGCCCGGCCAGTGCCTCGACATAGCCCAGTTCCCGAAAGGCCGCCGACGCGATGCCGGCGCTGCCGGCCTTGCGGGCCAGCTCGGTGCTCTGGCTGAGCAGGATCGAGCCCTCATCGTCATAACCCCTGACTGAATGCACCAGCGCGGTGCCAAGCTCGAAAGCGGCTGTGGCGCTGAGATGCGGGTCCTTGATCTTCTCGGCGTCGCGGACGGCGCGGCGCAAGCAATCTATGCCGGCGTCGGCCGCACCGGCGGCAAGCGCCGCAAGCCCGGACTGCATCAGCGACTTAACGAAGGCTTCCGGTGAAATGCCGCCAGGCTGCGAGGCGATGGTACGCCGCGCAGCACTGCGCAAGGCGGCCGAAGGCTTTTCACCAAGCTCGGCCAGGAACACCGCCTCGGTTGCTTCGACCTGCTCGAGCGCTGCGGGGTAACGCCCGGCCAGCGCCAGGCTTTTTACCAGAAGAATATGCGAACCCTCATCATAGGGGCTGCGCCGCACCCCAAGTCCGGCCAGCCTGACGGCGCGTTCATAATCCTCGACCGCCATCGCGCGGATGGTTTCCTGCCTGATCCTGGCTTCGACAATGCCGGCAATGCGCTGGCGCTCGACCAGCAGCCAGGTCGAGAATTCCGGGCTGCAGCGTGGCTCCAGCGTACCGAGCAGCGGGTCTGCAACCTCGACGTCGAAATCGTCGTGGTCAAGCCGCAGCACATCGACCTCGATATCCCCGGCAAAATTGCATTCGACCGGATCGCCGTTCAGGCATTCCGAAGCGTTGAGCGCCTTGCGCAGCGAGGCCAGGCACCAGCGCAGCGAACCCAGCGGATCGACGGTTTCGGGAAACAGTTCCGACGCCAGGCTGCGGCGGTCGAGCGGGGCGCGCGCCAGCACAACGCGGGCAAGCAGCGCCCAGGCCTGATGGCCGCGCACCGGCTGGCTTTGTCCATCGGCATCGAAGATCGCAGGTTCGCCGAGAAGCCTGATTTTCCTGCCCATCAAGACCGCCCTTTCCCACCATTCGACAGCAACCGCCCTGCCCGTCGACTGCACCCGTGTGACCAAGCGTGTGACGGCTCCGCACCGTTTTTTCGCGAGCCCGGCACGCAAGATCCAACGGCGGCCGGTTCCAAGGCGGCGTCAACGCAACAAACGTCAACGTAACAATGGAGATCGACCCATGCCAACATTCATCATCGAGCGCGAGATCCCGGGCGCAGACAAGCTCAGCCCGGCTGAGCTCAGGGATATTTCGGCGAAGTCCAACGAAGTCGTGGCCGGACTGGGCGAACCCTACACCTGGGTGACGAGCTATGTCGCTGGCGACAAGATCTACTGCGTCCACGAAGCCGACAGCGCCGACACCGTCGAGCGGCATGCCCGCGAGGGCGGCTTCCCCGCCAACAAGATCACGAAGATCGCTGCGTTCATCGGGCCGGAGACGGCGCACGCCAGGGGCTAGCCATCCCGGACTGAATCAAGATCCGGCTCTATCACTTTGATTGGGCACGATCTTTTGCAGCAGGCCGGGCCCGACCGGCTTGCTGCATTCCCAATGGAGAAACCATGACCATCACGCTCAGAACCATGCTGGCTGCTGTCGGACGCGGTTGGCGCGCACGGCAAAGCCGCCGCCATCTGGAGGCGATGCCCGACTTCATGCTGAAGGATATCGGCCTCAGCCGTTCCGACATCGACCGCGTCACCACCCATGGCGAGACGCGCAGCAAGTCCCGGGGCTAGGGCTGATGTCGCTCAAAGCGCCCCGCGCTCCCCTTCCGGCGTCGCCACCAGCAAGGCAGCGGCCGCGTTGGCGGCGGCGATGGCCGCCTCCAACGGGCGGCCACGCGCAAGCCCTGCCGCGAAGGCGCCGACGAATTCGTCGCCGGCGCCATGGGTGCTGACGACCTTGACCGGGATGGCGGCCAGCGCGAAGGCCGTGCCCGTGCGGTCGCAATAGGCAACGCCCTCGCCGCCAGCGGTGACGATCGCCGAGGGGTAGGTATCGATGAGCCGCCGCGCGGCTTCGGTGGCGCCGGCAAGCGTGTCGACCACCGGAACCCCGGCCAGAAATTCCGCCTCGATGGCGTTGACGATGACGATGTCTATCAGCGCGATCAATTCGGCCGAGAGTTTTCGCGCCGGTGCGGCGTTGAGCACGACGCGGCCGCCTTGCGCCTTCACCGCGCGGGCGGCAGCGACGTTGGCGCCGTCGGGCACCTCGTTCTGCAGCAACAGCACAGCCGTTTGTGCAACCACCTCGCCGGCAGCCGCGATGTCGTCATCGCCCAAAGTGAGATTGCTGCCGGAGACGATGACCGCGCCATAGTCGCCATCGCTGTCGAAGATCGCCACGCTCATGCCGGAGCCGGCGCCTGCCGCCACGCGCACGAAGCGCCGGTCAACGCCGGTGCGATCGAGATTGGCGAGCAGCGCCGAGCCGAAATCGTCGTCGCCGACGGCGCCGATCATCGCCACACGCACGCCGGCCCGCGCCGCTGAGACCGCCTGGTTGCCGCCCTTGCCGCCGCATTTCGGCTGCCAGGCATGGCCCGTCACCGTCTCCCCCTTGCGCGGGCGGTCGGGCGCGTCGACCATGATGTCGTAATGCAGGCTGCCGAAGACGGTGACCAAAGGCGTTGTCGACGGCGTCATGTGCCCCGGTCTTTTCGTTTCGATGTCACCGCCGACATGGTGCGGCCAAGATTACGCTCCGCCGCCTGGTAGTCGCGCTGCGCGACGGCCACGAACAACGCGTCGAGGATGTTAAGCTGGGCAATGCGCGCCGCCGCGTTCTCGCCCATCAACGGCGAGCCTTGCGCGGTCGAGCACAGCACGATGTCGGCAATCTTGGCCAGCGGCGAGTTGTCGTAGTTGGTGATGGCCAGCGTGCGAGCGCCGCTCTTGCGGGCGAGATGGATGGCGTCGATGACGGCTGAGGTGTTGCCGGAATGCGAGAAGCCGACGGCGATGTCGTCGGCGCCGAGCAGCGAGGCCGACATCAGCATCATGTGCGAATCATCATAGACTGAGGCGCGGATGCCGATGCGCAGGAATTTGTGCGAGACGTCGCGCGCGATCTGCGCCGAGCCGCCGACGCCGTAGAAGTCGCGGTTCCTGGCGCGGTAGAGCAGGTCGGCGGCGCGGTCGAAATCGTCCATGTCGAGGATGGAGAGCGTTTCCTCCAGCGCCTGGATTGAGGTGCGGAACACTTTTTGCACGATCTCGGCCGAACTGTCGTCGACCGACAATTCCTGGTGCATCTCGGCGGTCGGCAGGCGGCTGTATTCGTAGACGGCGGTGCGAAAGTCGCGATAGCCGGAGAAGCCAAGCTTTTTGGCGATCTTGACCACCATCGCCTCCGACACGCCGGCCTCCTCGGCGATCTGCTTCAGCGGAATGGTCTCGTCAAAACCGCGCCGGCCAAAAACAGTTTCCACCACCTTGGCCTCGAGCGGCGTGAGATGCGGCATCATCATGCGGATGCGCGGCCCTACGGCTTTCAGATCGAGATTGCTCAACGTCATCCAAATCCCCTCGTCACGACCCTAGCATGGCTTCCTGGACGATGGCCTGCGACGTCACGGCGTCCTGGCTGTCCATGGCGGCGGACAGCCGGTTGTCCTTCTCCAGCCGGTCGACGACGCGCAGCATGCGCTTGACGGTGGCGATGTTGACTTCGCATTCGCGCACCGGGTCGAGCCCGGTCATGTCGGGGAAGGTGTCGAAGTAGATGGCGCCGGCGTAGCCGTCGCGGCGGATCTGGCGCAGCAGTTCGATGGTCTGCAGCGTGTGCACCGCGCCGACCATCAGGCCGTCGTCGCGCTTGGCGTAGCCGTCGTTGAGATGCACGCCGAGCAGCTTGCTGTGGCGGGCGATCAGCGCGGCGGCGAAGGCCGGCTGTTCGTCGGCATAAAGCACATGGGCGAAATCCAGCGTGACGCCGAGATTGGGCAGGCCGACATCGCGGATCGCCAGCAAGGTGGTCGCCGCATCCGGCATCAGACTGTAGGAGCGCGGTTCGTTGGGCTTGTATTCCAGGCTGATCTGGCAATCGGGATCATGCGCGGCAACTTCACGAATTCCATCGATTTCGTGTTGCCACAGCGTCGCATAGTCGGCCTGGAAGGCATAATCGAAGCCATCCTGGCCGAGCCACAGCGTCATCAGACTGGCGCCGGCCGTGCGCACGGCATCGATGCCGGCCTTGGTCAGGTCGATGGCTTCGCGGCGCACTGCCGGGTCCGGATTGGTGAAAGCACCGAGCTTGAAGGCCGGATTGGAGTAGTAGCGCATGGCAAAGCCATTGATGGAAAGCCCGAGATCGCCAAGCTTTCGCGCGATTTCGGCAGGCTTTTCAGCGACATGGTCGGGAAAGTTGAGATCGAGGTCGGTGAGCCCGTCGACCTTGGCTGCGCGGGTGGCCATCTGCATCAGCGACGGCTTGCCAGTGAGATCAGGCCACTCGACCTGCGGCCGCGAGGCAAAGGAATTCAGGCGAGTGGCGAAACGATTGGTTGTCATGGTTGACCCTTTGGAGGCTTCCTCCTCACATAGTCACGGATACTTGTAAAGTTATTATTTGATGGAAAACGACTGGGTTGGCTGCGGCCGCGCCGTCGATAGCGAATGCCTTGCGATACGATATGATATGATCGCAACATCAAGCGACACTGTGCATCTTGGGAGTAGTCTAAAATCGGAGGGGGGCGAAATGGCCAATACAAGCGAGTACCTTCTGGGTCAGACTGACAGTGAAGGGCAAAGGCTGAGGAAGCAGGCCGCCCTGGTTGAGCCGGAAACGGAAGCGCTGTTCCGCCGCGCGGGTCTGACGCCCGGCATGCGCGTATTGGAGCTTGGCAGCGGCCTTGGCGATGTTTCCATGTTGGCTGGCCGCATTGTCCGTCCGGCCGGAAGCGTTCTTGGGATCGAGCGCTCAGTGGAGTCATCGCGATTGCACAGCAACGGGTCGCCGAGGTTGCAGATCTCGATATTCAGTTTGAGAATGCCGATCTCGATACCTACCAGCCATTGCGGATGTATGACGCCCTCGTCGGCCGGTTCGTGTTGGCCTATTTGAAGGACCCTTCCGCAACCCTGCAGCGCCTCGCTCGTCACGTCCGGCCAGGCGGCGTCGTGGCAATGCTCGAATTCGATGTGCGCCTGCTAGGCACGGTGCCCCACTCGGCCCTGTTTCAGCGTGTGATCGACTGGATCGTCGGCGCCTTCGAAGGCGCCGGGCTCAATCCCGGCCTAGGTTCCGATATCGGACGCGTGTTCCACAAGGCCTGCCTGCCGTGGCCGCAGGTCATTTCGTTCCAGTATGCGGCAGCCGGCAGCCAAGGTCCGCTGTGGTACTACTCCGATCTGCTGCGAACAGTCTTACCGCACATCGAGCGACTGGGACTGGCGACTGCGGGGGAAATTGATATCGAGACGTTGGCCGACAGACTCCATGCCGAGGCCACGGCGAATGCGATTACGGCTTTCCTGCCGCGCTGGGTCGGCGGCTGGGTTCGGATGCCGAACTCGAGCTGAACAGTTCTTCTTGCCAGTCTGGCATCCCCATCCCTTGCGTCCCGCCCGCCGATTGACCAATCTCTGCGACACTGTCATGAGCCGCGGTTGGGGGATCGCACATGCCGACGCTTTATGCTCTGAAACCGGCCTTCCAGGCCAAGCTGCGGCCGCTGGCCGACCGACTGGCCAAAGCCGGCGTCACCGCCAACCAGATCACGCTGCTCGCCGCCGTGCTCTCTATCGCCACCGGCCTGCTGGCCGCCGCCTTTGCCCAACATCGCGCGGTCTTCCTTTTGATGCCGGTGGTGCTGTTTGCGCGCATGGCGCTGAACGCCATCGACGGGATGCTGGCGCGGGAACACGGACAGGCCTCCAAGCTCGGCATGTATCTCAACGAACTCTGCGACGTCGTCTCCGACCTGGCGCTGATCCTGGCCTTTGCCGCCCTCTTCCCGGTCTGGGGTGTGGTCGCTTTCGCCATTGCGGCGGTCATCGCCGAATATGCCGGCGTGCTCGGCGTCGCCGCCGGCAGCGGGCGCAACTATGCCGGGCCGTTCGGCAAAAGCGATCGGGCGCTGGCGCTCGGCGTCATCGGCTTCCTCATCGCCTGCGGCCTGTGGATGCAGGCGATCGTGCCGTTTGTGTTTCCGGCCATGGCTACACTGTCGCTGATAACCGCCATCAACCGGATACGCAGCGGCCTTAGAGCGGGCGGCAACTGATGACAAATCGTCAGAGACCCGGCCGCCAGAGGGAAGACATGATCCACCAACAGAATATCGCCGCCGCGCCGAAAAACCTCGAGCGGGTGGCACAGGAGCGGACCTTCAAGAGCCATGACGGCACCGAGATCTTCTACCGCTACTGGCCGGCGGTCGGGGAAACGCCCAAGGGCGCCATCCTGTTGTTCCATCGCGGCCACGAGCATGGCGGGCGGATGGCGCATCTGGTTGATGAACTGGCCATGCCTGACCACGCCTTCTATGCCTGGGACGCGCGCGGCAATGGCCGCTCGGCCGGCGAGCGCGGCTATGCGCCGTCCTTTGCCGCTCTGGTGCGCGACATCGACTGCCTGGTGCGCGAAATCGGCAGAGACGGCTTTGGCCAGCGCGATATCGCGCTGATCGCGCAATCCTTCGGCGCCGTGCTGGCCGCCGCCTGGGTGCATGATTATGCGCCCGATATCCGCGCGCTGGTGGTGGCCTCGCCGGCCTTTTCGGTCAAGCTCTACGTGCCCTTCGCCAAGGAGGGCATCGCCCTGTGGCAGAAGCTCAAGGGCCGCTTCTTCGTCAATTCCTACGTCAAGGCAAAATTCCTGACGCATGATGCCGAGCGCATCGCCTCCTTCGACGCCGATCCGCTGATCACGCGGCCAATCGCCTCCAACCTGCTGGTCGAGCTCTATGCTCATGCCGACCGCATCGTCGCCGACGCCCGCGCCATCACCGTGCCGACGCAGTTGCTGATCTCGGGCAGCGACTGGGTGGTGCGGCACGGCCCGCAGCACGAGTTCTTCGTCAATCTGGCGAGCCCGGCCAAGGAGCGGCATGTGCTGCCCGGTTTCTTCCACGACACGCTGGGCGAGCGCGATCGCAGCCAGGCGCTCGACCTGATCCGGCCGTTCCTGAAAAAGCAGTTCGCCACGCCGGAAAAGCAGATCGACCTGACCAGCGCCGACCGCGCCAGCTACACACGCGATGAGTCCGACAAACTGGCCTCGCCTCTGCTGCTTTTGTCGCCGAAAGGCCTCTACTGGGCCATGAGCCGCGCCTCGATCCGAATGGGCGCCTGGCTGTCCACGGGCATGAAGACAGGCATCGCCACCGGCTTCGATTCCGGTTCGACGCTCGACTATGTCTATGAGAACGAAGCGCGTGGTATCAGCCCTGTCGGCCGCATGATCGACCGCACCTTCCTCGACGCCATCGGCTGGCGTGGCATCCGCCAGCGCAAACTGCATCTGGAAGAGCTGATCGGTTCGGCCACCAAGACGCTGAAGGCCGCCGGGCGGCCCGTGCACATCGTCGACATCGCCGCCGGCCATGGCCGCTACGTGCTCGATGCCGTCGCCAAATGTGCCGAGCCGCCAGCGAGTGTGCGGCTGCAGGATTATTCCGAGCTCAATGTCGGGCTCGGCCGCAAGCTGATCGCCGCGCGCCAGCTGCCGCAAAGCGTCACCTTCCGCCAGGCCGACGCCTTCGATGCCGCCATGCTTTCGGGCCTCGACCCGGCGCCTGACCTCGCCATCGTCTCCGGGCTCTACGAGCTGTTTGCCGACAACGCGCTGATCGCCCGCTCGCTGGGTGGATTGGCCAGCTCCATGCAGCCCGGCAGCCTGCTGCTTTACACCAACCAGCCCTGGCACCCGCAGCTTGAAATGATCGCGCGCAGCCTTACCTCGCATCGCGGCGGCCAGGCCTGGGTGATGCGGCGGCGCACGCAAGGCGAGATGGACCAATTGGTTTCCGCGGCCGGCTTCGAGAAGATCGACCAGCGCATCGACCAGTGGGGCATCTTCACCGTTTCGGTCGCGCGGCGCGTCTGAGAACCATGGCCGTGCCGATCTCCGATCCTGCCCCTGCCCCGGCGCGAGAACCCTATTTTGGCATCGTGCTCAGGGCCGCACTTTGGCTGGCATTGCTGGCGCCGCTGTTCTACTCGACCTACGGCTTCGCCAACTGGCTGGCATCGCAGCGCGACCATGTCGGCAGCATCGTCTTTGGCTGGGAACATCTCATTCCGTTCATGGCCTGGACGATCGTGCCCTATTGGTCGATCAACCTGTTCTATGGCCTGTCGCTGCTGCTCAACGACACGAAGAGCGGCGTCAACCGCCTCGCCGGCCGTTATCTCACCGCGCAATTCGTTGCCGTCTCTTGCTTCATCCTGTTTCCGCTGACGGCGACTTTCGTGCGGCCAGCGACCACAGGCTTGCCGGGCTTCCTGTTTGCAGTGCTCGGCGGCTTCGACAAGCCGTTCAACCAGGCGCCGTCGCTGCACATTGCGCTGCTGGTGATCATCTGGGATCACTGGCGCCAGGCTCTGGGGCGGTTTCGCCTGGGCGACGTCTTCAAACCCATCTGGCACGCTTGGTGTTTTCTGATCGGCGCCTCGGTGCTGACGACATGGCAGCATCATTTCATCGACATCCCGACCGGGGCGCTGCTTGGCTTTTTCGCGCTCTGGCTGTTTCCGGCCCAGGGCGACCTGCCCTTCGCCGGTTTCAAGCTGACCACCGATCCGAAGGCGCGGCGGCTGGCGCGGCTCTATGGCCTTGGCGCCGCCCTTGCGCTGGCCGCGGCCGCTGCCGGGGCGTTCGCCTCTGCCATCGCGCTCATCCTGCTATGGCCGGCGCTGGCGCTGGCCATCGTCGCCTTCGGCTATGCCGGGGCCGGCCCGCGTGTTTTCCAGAAAGCGGCCGATGGCACCGCGTCGCTGGCCAGTCGCATTTTGCTGCTGCCTTACCGGTTTGGCGCCAGGGTCAATGTGTTGATATGGACGCGCAAGCTTGAGCCGCAGGTGGCGATCACCGACGGCGTCTTCCTTGGTCGCTTTCCGACTGCCACTGAAGCCAACGGCTTCGGCACGGTGATCGACCTTGCCGGCGAACTGGAACGGCCGCGCGGGACGACCTGCCGCTGGATCAGCGTTGCCATGCTCGACCTAGTGGCGCCGCCCAGGGATGCGCTGGAGCGAGCGGTGGCGTCGATCGAGCTGGCGCGCAGGCGCGGCACGGTGCTGGTCTGCTGCGCGCTTGGCTTCCAGCGCAGTGCTGCCGTCGTCGCCGACTGGCTGGTTGTGTCCGGCCGCTCGCACACGCCGGCGCAGGCGCGAAAAAAGCTCGCGGCGTCCGGCCGGCCGGTGCATCTTCACAGCGAGGTGGACAAGCCTGCATGAGCGAGAATTTTCCCGAGAAGGCCGAGGCGTTCGCCGCCGGGCTGATGCTGCAGGCGGCGTGGCCGATCCTGCTGGTGGTGGCCGCCTTGATGGCGGCGCCGATCATTGGCCTGGTGGCCGCGCCGCAGACGACACCGGTAGCGGTCGCGTGGCTGGTTGCCGCGGCGAGTGCCGTGGCCGCCCTCGCTTTCTCTGCCTTGCTTTTATTCGACGCGCTGCTGTTTCGACTGATGGCCAGTCACGCCAGCGAGGCCGGCGGGGGTGCTGCGGTCGACGATGTGCTGGCGCGCATGCGGCTGAAACCCACCGCTGCCGGCGGCCGAACGCTTGACCAGCGCATGGCAGGCACGCGCCGCCTGCTTGCGAAGCAGCGCATCGCCTTCGGCCTGTTTGCGGCGGCCTCGTTCGTCGCGGCATTCCTTTGAGCCCGTCGATGACAAAGCTTCACATTCGCGCCAACACCTTCACCTTGCTGCAGACGGTGACCTCGGTCGGCCTGTCGGCGCTGGCCTGGGTGGTGACCGGCGTGCGGCCGATCTGGAATGGCAGCCAGCCGTCGGAGCGGCAGCGCATCTACTTCGCCAACCATGCCAGCCATGGCGACTTCATCCTGCTGTCGGCCTGCCTCAGCGAAAAGGTGCGCGCCCGCACCCATGCTGTGGCGGCGGCCGAGTATTGGGGCAAGTCGCGGCTGCGCCGCTTCATCGCCGAGGACATGCTGTCTTCCGTGCTCATCCACCGGCAATGGACCGACGAGACGCAGAATCCGATTTCGATCATGCTGTCGGTGCTCGACGACGGCCATTCGCTGATCCTGTTTCCCGAGGGCACCCGCAACACGACCGATGCGGAGTTGCTGCCGTTCCGCTCCGGCCTTTACAATTTGTCGATGGCGCGGCCTGAGGTCGAGCTCATCCCGTGCTGGATCGAGAACATGTCGCGCGTGCTGCCCAAGGGCCAGTTCCTGCCGGTGCCGCTTCTGTGCCGCGTCGTCTTCGGCCCGGCGGTGACGATTGCGCCCGGCGAGGAACGCCGCGCCTTTCTCGAGCGCGCCCGCCAGACGCTGCTTGCGCTCAACCCCCGCCCGGATCGAGACGACTGATGCCACTTTCGCTGCCGCCGATGCATGAAACCATGATCCTGGTAATTGGCCTGGTCGGCGTGCTGTCGACTGCGAGCCTCGTCGCCGGCATCCTGTCGTGGCGGGCGCCCAAGCCGCTGTCCTCGGGGCTTACCAACCTCAACCAGCGCATCAACGCCTGGTGGGTGATGGTGGTGGCGATCACGGTTGCCTTCTTTTTCGGCCGCACCGGCATGACCATCCTGTTTGCGCTGATCTCGTTTGCAGCACTGCGCGAATTCGTGACTCTGACGCACAGCCGGCGCAGCGACCACTGGGTGCTGCTCGGCATGTTCGGCATCATCATCCCGTTCCAGTACTGGCTGGTGTGGACCGCCTGGTACGGGCTCTTCACCATTTTCATTCCGGTCTACTGCTTTCTTTTGATGCCGGCGATCACCGCGCTCAATGGCGACACCGAGCGCTTCCTCGAGCGCGTTTCGGCGCAGCAATGGGCGATCATGATCTCGGTCTATTTCGTCAGCCACGTGCCGGCGCTGCTGACGCTCAACGTACCCGGCTTCGAGGGCCGCAACCTTTTGCTCATCGCCTTCCTGATCATCACCGTGCAAGGCAGCGACGTGCTGCAATACATTTTCGGCAAGCTGTTCGGAAAACACCTTCTGTCGCCGACCGTGTCGCCGTCAAAAACCTGGGAAGGGTTGGTCGGCGGGCTGGCGGCCTCGAGCCTCCTTGGCGCGCTGCTGTCGTTCCTGACGCCGTTCTCGCCGCTGCAGGCGGCCGGCGTCGCCTTCATCGCCTGCCTGATGGGCTTTCTTGGCGGGCTGGTCGCGTCGGCCATCAAGCGCGACCAGGGCGTCAAGGACTGGGGCCATCTGATCGAAGGCCATGGCGGCATGATGGACCGCGCCGACAGCCTGGTCTTCGCCGCCCCGGTGTTCTTTCACACGGTCCGCTATTTCTGGACCGTGTGAAAGAACGAAACCGTCCGGACCGGTCTAGCGGCTGAGATCGAGCGCTGCGCTCAAATCACCCATTGGCGGCTGGTCGTTGTTGCGCAACGCCTTGTCGCGGGCGACGATGCCGGGAAGCACCGGCAAATCGTAACGCGCGGTGATGAAGCGCAGGATCGACGCCGTGTCGTATTGCGTGTGATCGACGGTTCCCGCTTTCGCATAGGGCGAGATGATGAAGGCCGGGATGCGGTTGCCCGGTCCCCAGCGATCGGCCTTCGGCGGCGCGACATGATCCCAGAAGCCGCCATTCTCGTCATAGGTGACGACGACCAGCATGTGGCCCCATTGCGGGCTTTTTTCCAGATGCGAAACGATGTCGGCGAGATGCTGGTCGCCGCTGCCGACATCGGCATAGCCGCCATGCTCGTTGAGATTGCCCTGCGGCTTGTAGAAGCTCACCGCCGGCAGTTTGCCATCGTCGATATCCTTGATGAACGCCACACCGTCGAGGCCGCCGTCCTTCAGATGCTCGGCGCGGGCAGCCGTGCCGGGCGCATAGGCGGCGAAGTAATTGTAGGGCTGGTGATGGAACTGGAAGTTCGGCACCGGCGTCGCATTCTTGCCGCCGAGCGCGGCCTGCCAGGCGCCGGAGTACCAGGCCCAGGCGATGCCCCGCAGCGACAGGAGATCGCCGATGGTGATCTCGTGCTGCGGTGGCAGCGTGGTCGGCGCCGCCGGGTCGGCAAGCGCCTTGTCGCCGCCTTCGGCCGGCTTGTTGGCACTCGGCTGATAGGGCGGCTGCATGGTGTTGACCGCGTAAAAATCAGGCGTGATGGCGCCATCATTGACGAATTTCGGCGCGCCGCCGAGCGCCGACGGCGGCGAGTTGTCGGCGACCTTCAGCGTCTTGCCGTCGGCGTCCACAACCGCGATCTGATCCTTGATCGGGCTGGTGTCGGCGTGCGGATAGACCGGCACGCAGGCGCAGGCGAGCTGGAAATGGTTGATGAAGGAGCCACCGAAGGCACCCTGGAAGAAATTGTCGGCCAGCACGTATTTTTTCGCCACCGCCCACATCGGCAGGACGGAGCCGTCATAGTGGCCCATGACGACGCTGCCCGAATCGGCCCAGGCGACGAACTTGTCGTTGCGGCCGCCATTGATCTGCATCTGCTCCTGGTAGAAGCGATGCCAGAGGTCGCGGGTGATGACCGACGTCTTCAGATTGAAGCCGTTGGGATCGTCGATGGCGAAGCCTGCATTGGCCAGATGCGCGGTCTGCGCTTCGGTCACCGGCGGGGTGACACCCTTGCCCGTCAGACCGCCCCAGGCGGGTGGCAATTCGGCCAGCGGCTTGCCGTCGCGGTCGAGCTGGCGCACCTGGTCGGCTGACACGTTGGAGAGGCCATTGGCGCCGGGGAAGCCGCCATAAAGATTATCGAAGCTGCGGTTCTCGGCATAGATGACGACGACGGTATCGATCTTGTCGTAGCCGGCGGGAGCGGCGCTGGCCACCGCGGTGAAGGAAGCCAGCGCTGAGCTGGCCAGATAAAGCGAATTGAAGAACTTGAGCCTCGACATGGAAATACCTCATGGCTGGGTGGTGGCTAGAGGGGCAAATGCATGGCCGGGGGCGACGAACCACAGGCATGCAGGTACTTCGATGCCTTGTCACCTTTGTGACAGTTTCGACCTTTGCGAACACGGTTACGTGAGTGTGGGAACCGGTCATCAATCTGTTGCAGTGCTTCCTTATTTCCGCAACGAAAATCAGGCTGAGCCACATGATTGCTGGACGATGGAAAAGCCAGACGATCGCGGTCGTCGCGGCGTCGGTGCTTGGCCTCGCCGCGATGGCGCCGGGAAACACGGCCGAACCGGATGGCGTCCATCCCGGGCCGCTGTCGCGCGCGCAAGCCTTTGCCAGGGCGACGGCCTTGACCGCGCTTGGCCGAAAACTGTTCTTCGATCCATCGCTGTCGGCTTCGGGTCTTCAATCCTGTTCTTCCTGCCATGATCCAAGGCACGCGTTTGGTCCGGCCTCGGGCACACCTGTCGAAATGGGCGGGCCTGGGATGAACCAGCCGGGACTGCGCGCCGTGCCGTCGCTGCGCTATCTCCAGGCGACGCCTGCCTTCACCGAGCACTTTTACGATTCCGACGACGAAGGCGACGAGAGCGTCGACAATGGTGCGACCGGCGGCCTGACCTGGGACGGTCGTGTCGATCGCGGGCAGGACCAGGCGAAGATCCCGCTGCTGTCGCCGTTCGAGATGGCCAACAAAACTGCCGGCGATGTCACTGCGGCACTGCGCAAAGCCGCCTACGCCGACGACTTCAAAGCGGTCTTCGGCGACCAGGTATTCGACCATCCGGACGATGCCTTCGACGCGGCTGCCGAAGCGCTCGGCACGTTCGAGCAGAGTGCCGCCGATTTCTATCCCTATTCCAGTCGCTACGATGCCTTTCTCACCGGCAAGGCGACGCTGAGCGCAAAGGAATTGCGCGGGCGCGCTTTGTTCGAGGACGAGGCCAAGGGCAATTGTGCCAGCTGCCACCTCAGCGATCCCGCCAATGACGGCGAGCCGCCGCAGTTCACCGATTATGGTTTCCTCGGCATCGGTGTGCCGCGCAATCCGGCACTTTCCGCCAACGCCGATCCGACCTACTTCGACCTCGGCCTGTGCGGCCCGCTGCGCATCGACCTCAAGGCCCGGCCCGAGTATTGCGGCCTGTTCCGCACGCCGACATTGCGCAACGTCGCGCTGCGCAAGAGCTTCTTCCACAACGGTTATTTCCACTCGTTGCGCGACGCCGTCGCCTTCTATGCGAGCCGCGATACCGACCCCGGCCGCTGGTATCCGAAGGCCGCCGATGGCACGGTTCGCAAGAATGATGACCTGCCCAAGGCTTACTGGCCCAACCTCAACCAGGACCCGCCCTTCGGCAAAAAACCAGGCGACAAACCCGCGCTGACCGATCCCGAGATCGACGACATCGTCGCGTTTCTCCAGACCCTTACCGACGCCGATCAGCAAGCCGACGCGGCGCGTTGAGCCTCGGATCGGGTCAGCCGCGGATTGCGCGCCCTGCCTGTTGCAGCAGCTCGAAGGCAGTGAAGCGCCTGTCGTGCCAGGCTTTCAGGATTCCCCCGGCCGGACGATAGATTTCGCCGATGCGCGACATGCCGGTCATCGCCGATATCACGTCCGGATAGGTTTTTGCCGCCACTGCGCCCAGCATGGCGGAGCCGAGCAACACCGGTTCGGGCGATGTCGATCCGGCGACCGTTAGCCCCGTGGTGTCGGCCAGGAGCTGGCGCACCAGTTCGCTCTGCGCGGCACCGCCGCTGACGACGATGGTGTCGATCGCTATGTTCTTCCCCGCCATCGCCGCCACGATCTGGCGCACGCCATAGCCGATGCCCAGCAGACCGGCGACATAGAGCGAGACCAGGCTGTCGAGGGAACTGTCCATACCCAGTCCCGCGATCAGTGCCTTGGCCTCAGGGTCGGCGAAGGGCGAGCGATTGCCGAGGAATTCCGGCACGACATGCAGCCCTTCGGCAAGGCCCGCCACCGCGGACGGGTCAGCTGACTTCGTTGCCGCCTGCCGGCTGAGCCAGGCGGTCAGGCCGAGACCTTCCGCCTTGGCTTTTTCGGATGCCTCAGTCGAGGCCGGGTGAAAGGCGACGAGATGATCGATCGCCGCACCCGCCGCCGACTGACCGCCCTCGTTGAGCCACAGGCCCGGCACCATCGAGGAAAAATAAGGACCCCAGACGCCGGGCACGAAAGCGGGCTCGCTGGTGCTGGCCATGGTGCAGGCCGAGGTGCCAAAGACATAGGCCATGCGCGACTGCAGCGTGCCGACATCTCCTTTGCCGCCAACAGTGCCGACGCCGCCGGCATGGGCGTCGATCAGCCCGGCCGCGACCGGCGTTCCCGGCAGCAGGCCGAGTTCGTCGGCAGCGGTCGCGGTCAACCCTTGAGCAAGTGCGGTGCCGCCCTCGACGATCTCGGTGCCGATCCGGGCAAAGCCTTCGTCGGCGAGCTGGCCGAGGCCGATGGCGCGGAAATAGGCCTCATCCCAGCGCCGCTCATGACCGAGATAGGTCCATTTGCAGGTGACCGTGCAGATCGAGCGCGCCAGGCTGCCGGTCGAGCGCCAGGTCAGATAGTCGGTCAGGTCGAAGAAATGCTCGGCCGCGGCAAAACTCTCGGGCAGGTTTTCGCGCAGCCACAAAAGCTTGGGCGTCTCCATCTCCGGCGAGATGGTGCCACCGACATAGTCGAGCACGCGATGCTTGCCGGCATTGATGCGCTGCGCCTGGTCGAGGGCGCGATGATCCATCCAGACGATGATGTTGCGCTCTCTGTCGCCCGATCTGCCGACGGCCAGCGACACGCCGCCCTGCCCGACCACCACCAGCGAGCAGGTCGCGTCGAAACCGATGCCGGCAATGTCGCGCGGGCCAAGCCCGGACTTCGCCACGGCTTCGCGCACGCTGGCGCAGACCGCGCGCCAGATGTCCTCGCTCGACTGTTCGGCGATTTCGCCGGGCTCGATGAACAGCGCGATGTCGCGCTTGGCCGACGCCAGCATGGTGCCCTCAGCGTCGAACACCCCTGCCCTGGCGCTGCCGGTGCCGACATCGATGCCGAGGAAATGGGAAGGCATGGGAAACCTCTGCTTTAGGGGAGTAAGGGAATAGGGGAGTACGGGAGTAGGTAAAGTAGTCTGCGAACCATCGGCCGAATGTGCCAATTTGTTTACATACTCCCCTACTCCCTTACTCCCCTATTCCCCTCACAGATCATTGCTCTGCGGCAGGATCACCAGATCCCGGATGGTGATGTTGCGCGGGCGCGTCAACATGAACAGCACGGCTTCGGCGACTTCGGCGGGTTGCATCAGGCCGCCGGCGGCCAGTTCTTCGTCGAGCTTCTCCTTCGGCCAGTCGCTGATCAGCGCTGTCACCACCGGCCCCGGCGCCACGGCGCCGACGCGCAGGCCGTGCCTGGCGACCTGGCGGCGGACCGTATGGACGAAGGCCTGCACCGCGTGCTTGGAGGCGGTGTAGATCGGCTCCCAGACGACGGGAACGAGCCCGGCGATCGAACTGGTGACGATGATGTCGCCGGTCTTGCGCTCGACCATGTGCGGTAGCACGGCGTGCACGGAGCGGAACACCGCATTGATGTTGAGGTTGAGCATGCGGTCCCAGGCATCGGGGTCGCCGCCGAGGATCTCGCCGCCGACATAGGCGCCGGCATTGGCATGGAAAATGTCGAGCTGGCCGGCCTTGTCGAGTATCTGCGGCATCATCGTCGCGACGGTCGACGGCTGCATCAGATCGACCACCACCGGGATCGCCTGAGGTCCAAGCTCGGCGCAAACCTCCTTCAGCCTGTCCTCGGCGCGGTCGACCAGCACGACGCGTACGCCGGCGGCGATCAGCGCCCGGGCGCATTCCAGCCCGATGCCCGATGCGGCGCCGGTGATTGCCGCGACTTTTCCACTCAAATCCTGAGCCATTTTCTTATTCCTGTTGCTGGGTTCAGGCTCGGCCGTGGGAAACCCGCGAGCGGCGCGCCAGGGAGTCGACGATGACCGCGATCGCCAGAACGGCGCCGGTGATCATGTAGCGAAGCGACGATGACAGATCGAGCAAGGTCAGCCCGCTGGCGATCGACTGGATGACGATGATGCCGAGCAGTGCGGAATAGGCGCTGCCGCGGCCGCCGAACAGGCTGGTGCCGCCGATGACGGCCGCCGCGATGGCGTTGAGGTTGACGTCGCCGGTGCCGGCCTGCTGGCTGGCCGAGGCAAGCCGTGCGGCCGACAGCACACCACCGAGGGCAGCGAACATCGAGCACATCGCAAAGGCGCTGAGATAGATCAGCCGCACCTTGATGCCGGCGCGGCGCGCCGCCTCGCGGTTGCCGCCGACGGCAGTCATCGAGCGACCCCATTTGGTGCGGGTCAGCGCATAGTTCATCGCCACGACCAGGCCAACGAACAGGCCGAACATCCACGGAATGCCACGCGCCTGGTTGAGATAGGCGACGATCAGCTCGAGCACGATGGTCAAGGCTGCGACCTTTACGACCAGGCCGCTCGCCGACGGCGCCGACAGGTTGACAGCACGGCGGCGGCTGACGGTGCGCAGGCCAGTGATCAGCATGACGATGCCGGGAACGGCCGCCAGTGCGAAGGACATCCATTTGGGCATGACCAAGAGCTGGCCGAAATTCACCAGGTTCGAGCCGTAAGGCAGATTGATCGAACCGGTGGAGCCGAGGATATAGAGCTGCAGCCCAAGCACCGCGAGCAGGCCGGCCAGCGTCGAGACGAAGCTCGGCATGCCAAGCCGATTGAACAGCAGCGCATAGAGCGAGCCGATCAGCGCGCCGAAGGCGACTGCGGCAAGGATGGCGAGCGCCACCGGCCAGCCCTGGTTGACCCACAGCGTGCCGACAAGGGCCGAGGCGAAACCGCTGATCGAGCCGACCGACAGGTCGATCTCGCCGACCATTAGCACGCAGACGATGCCGAGCGCGATGACGCCGACGGTCGAGCAGTCGAACAGGAGATTGACCAGGTTGCTCGAGGAGACGAACACCGGATTGAGCGTGGTGAACACCGTCCAGATGATCACCAGTCCGACGACCACCGGCAGCGAGCCGAGATCGCCGGAACGCACCCGGTCGAGGAAGGCGCTGATCGTGCCGCCAACCCCTGTTGCGTGCTTGACGCGCACATCGCTGCGGTCGAGCGCCGTCGACGCCGAGGTGTCGTGCTTGGGCTCCGCGCTCATGGCCTCTGCTCCTGCTTGTGCTCTTGCCCGGGTTTTTGCTCCAGCCTGCGTCGCTCGGCACGGCGCGACACCGCATTGTTCGAGGCGCCGGTGATGGCGCTGACCAGTTCCTGGTTCGAGGCGTCGGGCTCGAAGACGCCGTTGTTGCGGCCGAGTCTGAGCACGACGATGCGGTCGGCGACGGCGCGCACATCTTCCATATTGTGGCTGATCATCAGCACGCCGAGGCCGCGCTCGCGCACGCGGTCGATCAGGTTCAGCACCTCCGCCGTCTGGGCGACACCGAGTGCGGCGGTCGGCTCGTCGAGCAGGATGAGTTTCGGTTCGAGCAACAGCGAGCGGGCAATCGCCACGGTCTGGCGCTGGCCGCCCGACAGCGAGGCGACCGCCTCGCGCACGCTCGGAATACGCGCCGACAATTCGTTGAGCAGCGTCCAGGCGCGGATCTCCATCGCCACCTCGTCGAGCCGCAGCGGATTGAGCTCCTTGCCAAGAAAAATGTTGGCGACGACGTCGAGATTCTCGCACAGCGCCAGGTCCTGGAAGACGGTGGCGATGCCGAGCGTCAGTGCCGCACTGGGGTCGGGCATCGTCACTTGCCGGCCACGAAAATTGATCGTTCCCGAGCTCGGCTGGTGGACGCCGGCGAGGATCTTGACCAGCGTCGACTTGCCGGCGCCATTGTCGCCGACCAGCGCCACCACCTCACCGGCATGCACGTCGAGGTCGATATCGGTGAGCGCCGAAACGGCGCCGAAATTCTTCGAGATGCCGCGCAGGCTGAGCACCAGCTCGCCTGTGGCAACCGGTCCGTCAGAAATGTCGGTCATGGATGGCAAGCCTTTCCGGAGGGCCGGTCAAGAGTGGCTGTGAACTTCCGGCCGCCGCAAGACGGCCGGAAGTCCAGATCGGATTCTACGTCTTCCTTTTATGCATGTCGTTATCCCAAAACCGCTGGGCACTTTTGGGCGACATGCATTGTCAGTTGGCAATGCCGAGCTTCTTGCAGCCTTCGACATAACGGTCGACGCAAAGTTCGGCGGCCGTGTTGATCTTCTTGTCGATGATCTCGGCCTTGAGGTTTTCCTGCGTCACCACCGCCGGCGTGAACAGCTGCGAGGGCGTGTCGTAGAGCGTCATTTCGGCTTTCGGCGTCTCGCCCGACAGCAGCTTGACGGCGACATTGGCGGCAGCCGCCGCGACGATCTCGCTCGGCTTGGAGATGGTGTTGTACTGGTCGCCGGCGATGATCAACTGCAAGGCGGCGATGGTCGCGTCATTGCCGGTAACCGGCGGCACCGGATCGACGCCGGCTGCCTTGAAGGCGGCGATGGCGCCGCCACCGGTGCCGTCATTGGCGGCGACGACGCCGAGGATCTTGGTCGAGAAGCGAGTGATCTGGCCGCTCGCCCACTGCTGTGCCTTCGGCGGCGCCCATTCCGGCGTGTCGAACTCGGCCAGGATCGGATAGCCGCTGTTGTCGAGGCTCGAATGGATGCCCTTCTTGATCAGGCCGGCGGCCGCGTCGGTCGGCGAGCCGTTGATCTGCAGCAGGCCACCGCTGGCGGGATCGACCTTCAGCGCCTTCAGGTGCTCGACCAGCGAATCCGCGATCGCCTTGCCGATGCCTTCATTGTTGAAGGAGACGTAGAAATCGGCCGGAGCGGTCGGGATCGGCCGGTCATAGGCGATGACCTTGACGCCCTGGCTTTGCGCCAGCTTGACCAGTGAGGCGGCCGCGGTCGAGTCGACCGGGTCGAGCACGATCGCCTTGGCGCCTTGCGAGATGACGGAGTTGAACTGCTGCTGCTGGCGCGAGGCGTCGGCATCGGCGTTCTGGTAGAGCACCTTGCAGCCGGGGCAGAGTTTTTTCATCTCGGCGACGAAGCCGGGATAGTCGTGCTGCTCGTAGCGCGTCGAGGCCTGGTCGGGCATCAGGAAGGCAACCGTGGCGTCGGTGACCTCGGCGGCAAAGGCGGCGGTGCCACTCAGCAGAGAGAGTGCCAGTGCTGCTGCACCGGTCGATTTCCAAGCAAATCTGGTCATTCGAATGTCTCCGTTTCAAGAAATGGTTTCACGATGGGCCTGACGCGCATTTCCAGCGCCCGGGCCCTTGACTGCAAGTCGAACAGTTGAGAGGATTTTTTGCCCGAAACATCGGCGGGATCCGCCTGGATCATCGCTCTGTTCTGGTTCTATCCTCTTGATATTGCTGGATTTCAGGACAAGCGATCTCCAGCACGGAGCGCCTCCAACGCACCCCGCGTTCTTTCCTTCTGCAAATGTTCAGGCTCCTCCCGGTCCTCCCTGTTAGGCGGCAATCTCCGCGCTTATGTTTTCCGCCAGCAAGGCCCGGAAGCGCGAAGGCGACATGGCTTTCTGCACCAGGAACTGGCGGTTGAAATTCGAGATGTTGTTGTAGCCGGCGGCGTAGCAAATCTCGGTGATCGACATCTGGTCCTCACTCATCAGCAGCTGGCAGGCGAGATTGATGCGCAGCCGGTTGACATACTGGACCAGCGCCATGCCGGTGTGGCGGCGGAAGCTGCGCGAAAAGGCGCTGGGGCTGCGGCCTGCAATGGCGGCAAGGTCGCTTTCGCTGAACGGCTCGGTCAGATGCGCGTTGATGTAGGCAAGCGCCTTGTTGACGCCGGCCGACATGAAGCCGGAGGGGTCAGGCAGGTAGCTGGCGCTGGTCAGCGTCCGCACATCGGCGGCGCGGCTCAGAATATCGATGAGTTCCATGAACAGCGCGATGCGGCGCACGCCTTGCGCCTCGACCAGTTCGGCCAGCACCGGCCCGGCAAGTTCTGCCGTGGCAGCCGAAAACAGTGCGCCGCGGCGGCTGAGCTCGAGGATGCCGGTGCAGCCGGCGAGCTCGGGAAGTGCAGTGGTGGCGTCGGCGATGAATTCTTGCGAGAACTGGACGACGCGGCCGCGCAGCGGCACGCAAACGCCGGCCGGCACGTCGCTGACCCAATTGTGCGGCAGGTTCGGACCGGTAAGCACGAGGTTGCCTGGCTCGAATTCGCCGATGAAGTCTCCGACGAAATAGCGACCTGACGTGGCGACGACATGATGGATTTCGTATTCGGGATGGAAGTGCCAGCGCACGGTGTGAAAGGGGTAGCCGTGGGCCCACGCCTTGAACGACTCGCCTCGTCTGATCTGGACAACTTCCAAGTCCGGATTCATCTTCGTTCCTCCCGGCGCCGGTCCGGTCGTGCGACCAGTTGCAGTGCCTTGTCCCGCAGGCCGCGTATGCCGCTCTCCGCAGTGATCAAAGCTTAGGCGGCAATTGTTGCAGCCGCCACCACGGTCTGTCCATGTGACTGATACTTTTTTGACGTTTTGTGGTCGAGACAGAGCGATTGCAGGTGCGTCAAACCGGCTGCCTGCAAGCAATGGTTCGTCTCTGGAACGGAAGGTGGGGCTTCGGCCCCCAAATCCATTCTCCGAATGCTAATCCGGCAAATGGTCCTCTACTCCGGCACTCCAAGGCTTCTCAGCGCGTTTTCGTGTCGGTCGAGAATTTCGACTCTAAAGGGCATCGAGTCGCGAACCGCCCGCAAGGTGAGTTCCGGATATTCGCGCTGACAACGCGCCATATGCTGCCGGGCTTCGTCGAGGCGTCCCGCTTCGACAAGAGCTGGGATCAGCGTACGCAGGATCCACAAGGCGTTCGGATGCTCCGCCAGGACACGCAGATACAGGTCCGCCGCCTGACCGGGCCGCCCAGCGCTGAAATGCACGACTGCCAGGCCCAAATGACAGGTATAACCATGGGATCGAACGGCCCCAGTCGCAACGACCGCTCGAAGCATTCGACCGCCCGCTCAACATCGTCCCTGTAGGCTGCAACCCAGCCGCTCCTGTTCCAGGCGAAGGCCGAATTGGGATCGATCGAACACGCCTTTTCAAGCAGCGCGGCTGCAGTGACGAAATTGCTCGACACGGTGTGGGCAGCGCCGAGCACGGCCAGGGAAAATGGATCTTCACCGTTGAGTTCGGCAGATCGCTCCGCCAGTCCCAGCGCACGGCGCCGGTCGGCCTCCGGCGAGGTCGACCAATTGTAGACGCTGCGCTGGGCATGGCACCAGGACAGCAGCGACAGGGCCAGTGGATAGTCGGGATCACCCAGCAAAGCCTTCTCCAGAGTCTCGATGGCGATCGCGTTGTCCTGGCGGCCGAGCGCCCAGACATGCGGCAGACTGCGCATCACCAGATCGTAGGTTTGCAGGTCGCCCGGCCGCTTGCGGCGCGCACGCTCGATTTCAGCCATCTGGATCGATGGCAGAATGGCGCCGGCGACACCCGCCGTCACATTGTCCTGCAGCGCAAACGCGTCCGCGATGTCACCCTTGAAGCCTTCCGCCCAGATTAGGCTGCCGGTCTCGGCCTCAATCAGCCTGGCTGAGATGCGGAGCTGATCGAGATGCCGACGCACGCTTCCTTCCAGCACGTAGCGGACACCGAGCTCGCGGCCGATACGCGGTAGATCGAGCGCCTGGCCGCGGTAGGCAAAGGCCGAGTTGCGCGACATGACGAACAGGCCGCGAATGCGCGCTAGCGCCGCCGTGATCTCTTCTACCGTGCCGTCGGCGAGGTAGGATTGCTCGGGGTCTGACGACAGGTTCTCGAACGGAAGCACGACGAGCGAGGGCTTATCGGGGAGCTGAGGCGACGGACGCGCATCGACAGCTGGCGGTCCCTCTAGCACTTCGCCTGGGAACATGTAGCCGCGGCGCGGCATGGTGCGGATCAGGGTCTGCGCTTTGTCGTCCAACGCGCGACGGATATCGCTGATGCATTGGGTGAGCGAATCCTCGGTGACGATGACGTCGCTCCACACCGCATGCAGGAGCTCGTCCTTCGACACCAGCCGGCCAGCGTTGCAGATAAGAAAAATCAGCAGGTCGAGCGATTTCGGCCGCAGTGCGATCTCGCCCGAACCATTGCGCAAGACACCGGCGCCCATGTCGAGGCTGAAGCCAGCGAAGCGGTAGATCGGCTGTGGCTCGGCGTTCATCGCGACTGTCTGCTCCTCGCAATTTTCAGAGCTTCGTCAGCATTCTTTCAGGCCGCTTTCCGGACACGCATTTCGAAGAGGCGCAATCTCGCACTCAACGATGAAGGTGGCAAGAAACCGAAGCCGCAACGCGTGAGCGAGATCGCTGCAACCAGCGCAGTCCAAGCCTGTGCCGAATGCAGGAGATCACAACAGGAGGCAACCATGTCCAGCACGGAGACAAACGCCATGACGACGATCGATCATTTCATCGGTGCCGCAACCGGCTACGGGCGGCGCCCTTCCCTCTCCTTGTTTTTCCGGCTGTGCGCGGCGGTGAAATGGACGCTGCTGTGGCTGCCGCGATTCTGGAAGGCGCGCAGCCAGCTCGCTTTCCTGGCCGCCATGAGTGAATGCGAGCGCCGCGATATCGGGCTCACCGGCTGCGATGTCGAGAACGCCCTCGCCTTGCCCGTCGACCGCGACCCGACAGAGGTCCTGGCGCAAGTGGTGGCAGATCGCCGCCATTGCCGCGAATGCTGAGCACCGGCGCAAGCCCCGCACCGGATCTGGTTCCGGATCATGGTCAGTCCGGCAGGCCGGCCTCGCGCAGGCCGGCGGCGATGCGTTCGCTCGTGCCCGCGTCGAAGGGCGAGGCGTCGCCAACCCTGGCAACGGTGAGGCCCGGGTAGGTTTCCATGAGCCTGCGGCAAGCGTGCCGTGCCTCGTCCTTGCGACCGGCATGAACCAACGCCGTGACCAACAGGCGCAGTCCCCACCAGGCGCCCGGCTGCTGGCTAAGGCCGCGCTGCGTCAGCGCCACCGCCTCGTCATAGCGCGCGGCGACGAAATGCGCGGCGCCGATGCCGATCTCGGCCATGTAGCCCATCGGGTCGCGCGGGCTCAGCCGTTCGAAATGCTCGAACTTCTCGATCGCCGCCTCGGGCCGCTCGCGATAGACATCGAGCCAGGCGCTGCGCAGCCAGGCCCAGGCGGAATTCGGATCAAGCGCGCGCGCCCGCGCCAGATATATGTCGGCGACATCGTAGTCGCGGGCAAAGGAATGCGCCGCGCCGAGCACGGCAAGCACCATCGGGTCGTCGCCGGAGAGCGCCGCGCCCTTCTGCGCCAGGCGCAGGCCCTCCTCGCGGGAAGCGGCCAGCGTTTCGGTCCAGCGGTAGCCTGCGCGCTGCAGATGGCACCAGGCCAGCAGCGAAAGCGCCAGCGGATAATCCGGCTCGATCGCGATCGCGCGTTCAAGCAGCTTCCCGGCCTCCTCGTTCTGCGCGCGCTCGAGCGACCAGGTGAGCGGAAAGGCGCGCAGCACGTAGTCGTAGGCGGCGAGGCTTTCCGGCCGCTTGCGCCGCGAACGCTCGATCTCGGCCGACAGGATGGACGGCTGGATGGCGCCGACGACACTCTCCGCAAGCCGGTCCTGCAGGTCGAACACATCGGCCATGATGCCGTCGTAGCGGTCGGCCCAGATCGTCTTGCCGGAAGCGGAGTCGATGAGCTGTCCGGTGAGGCGGATGTGATCGCCGGCCTTGCGGACGCTGCCGGTCAGCACGTAGCGCACACCGAGTTCGGCTCCGGCCCGTTTCACGCCGTCGGCCTCGCCCTTGTAGGCGAAGCTCGAATTGCGGGCGATGACGAACAGCCAGCGCATGCGCGACAGCGCCGTGGTGATCTCGTCGACCATGCCGTCGGCGAAATAGTCCTGCGCCGGGTCACCGCTGAGATTCTCAAAGGGCAGCACCGCGATCGACGGCCTGTCGTCGGCGCTGCCCTCCCCGGCCGCGGTGGCAACCCGATCCTCGAGGCGGCGCACGCGCTCCTCGTCGATCACATAGCCGCGCCGCAACACGGTGCGGATCAGGCCATCGGCCTCGGTGCCGAGCGCCTTGCGGATGTCCTTCATGCATTGGGTGAGCGAATCGTCGGAAACGGCGATGTTCGGCCAGACCGCATTGACAAGCTCGTCCTTGCCGATGACGCGGCCGGCATTTTCCAGCAGGTAGGTAAGCAGCGAGAGCGACTTGGCGCGCAGGTCGACGTCGTGCCCGCCCCTCTGCAGCCTGCCCCTGTGCAGATCGAGCCTGTGGCCGGAGAATTCGAACGTCGTCATGTCGCCCCTCGAGGAGACGTCAACCAATTCGATCCGCGCGACGGCTAGGAGTCTGTCACGGCCCTCGCATGCTCGAAGACATCACGCCCGCCCCAAGACATCAAGGCTTTCGCCCGCTGAAGATGGCGTGGCCGGCGAACAGCCAGGCGCAGTCGACTTCAGTGAAGCCCGCTTGCGCAAGCCAGGTGAGTTGCTCGGCCAACGAGGACGGCTTGTCGATCGGTTCGCCGTCGGGGTTGCGGAAGTAATTCCAGCCCAGCCGATTGAACTCGGCGAAGGCGGCGAGATCGCCGTCGATCGCCAGCGCCCGGGCGCGCACCGCCTCGTCCCATTGCCGCGCGGCGATGGCGAGGCCGCTAGCGCTTGGCGGGCGCACGATGTCGGCCACAATAAGTACCCCGCCGGGGCTAAGCGCCGCCGCAAGGTCGGCAAACAGTGTCCGCTTCTCGCGGCCGTCGAGATGATGGATGGCGAGCGAGGAGACGATGGCATGCGGCGGCTCAGCAAAACCTCGCCAGTTGCGCTCCGCCAGTTCGAACGCGGCCGCGGTCAGGCGGCCTGCATGGTCGCGGCAGGTTTGCCGCGTCTGCTCCAGCATTTTGGCCGAGCCGTCGAGCGCCAGGACATGGCAGTCGGCAAAGCGCTCCAGCAGCGCGCGGCTGAGCAGCCCTTCGCCCGAACACAGCTCCACCAGCAGGCCGCCCGGCGCGGGTTGCGGAATGAGGTCGGCGATGATCTCGATTTGGCGCTCCCGTTCCGGCACGAAATAGCGCCCGTTGTCCAGGAAGCCGCGGGAATGGTTCTCGTCCCAGTGTTTGATGTGCGCGTCTGCCATGGCGGTTTTGTTCCCGTTTCAAGTCTGTGGTTCTGCCTGCTGCTTTCCTACAACGGGGCCAAAGAGGGGCCGGCGATCGCGTACGACACAGACGATCTGCGGGATGTAGGACACGATCTGCAGTGCGTTGAAGACCGTGAATTCGGCAAGGACGATTTCGGCGGGCGTCATGGCGTGATCCTTCAGCCACGTGGAATGCAGCCATGGTGCCTGGATCCCGGTCAACCGTCCTGACCGCAGGCTGAAATTCGGCTGAAATTGGCGTGAGAGCCAGCCGCGCCTAAGCCCCCCAGATCACCGCTTGCTCGTGGCGCTTGATCAGGTGCTTGAGGTTGTCGAAGCTCTGGCGGATGTGCCTGGCAAAGGCATCGACGGCCGGTGTGCGTGGTGTGTCGGCGCGCCTGAGCAGGCCGAGCGCGCGCTCGGGATGCGGGATGGCTACCGGCAGCGCCGTGATCGACTTGTCCTTGCGAAAGGCAAAGACGACACTGTGCGGCAGCACGGTCAGCGCGTCGGTTTCCTTCATGTAATTGATGGCGCTGGTCAGCGATCCGCCGGAGTAGCGGATTTTTATCTCGGTTGCGCCGAGCGACAACAAAAGGCTGCGCAGGTCTTCCAGCAGCGGGCTGCCGGGCGGCGGCGCGATCCAGGGGTAGTCGAGCAGATCGCCGGTTTTCAACTTGCGGCGCAGCAGCAGCGGATGCGTAGCACGGCAAGCGACGACATTGCGTCCGGGCAGGATTTCGCGGAACTCCATGCCCGACCCCTCCTCCAGAATGTCGATCGGGCAGACGGCAAGGTCGATGCGGTCGGCATTGATGGCGGCGCGTAGGTCGGAGAGATAACCATAGCTCTGGTCGACGCGGACATCGGGATAGGCGTTCTGGAAATCGGCGATCATGCCGGAGATCAGCGCATCCATAAAGAACGGCGTGCCGCCGACCCGCACCACGCCCGAGCGGCCCTGGCTGAAATTGGCGACGATGTCGGACGCCTTGCGCGAAGCCGCCAGCATCACCTGGCCATGATCGGCGAGCGCGCGGCCGAGCGGCGTCGGCTGCAGCGGCCGGCGCCCTTTGAGGAACAGCGGCTCGCCAAGCCGCTTCTCCAGCATTGACAAAGTGCGCGACACCGCCGGCTGCGACAGACCAATTAGGGCCGCGCCTTCGGTGACGCCGCCGGCCTGGACCACGGCCGCGAGCTGAACCAGATGCCGTTCGTCGAGTTTCATAACGATATGATATATTAATCCGAGGAGAAATCATCATCTTCATGCACGGCCTGCGTTAATGTCCCCTTCGCGAAGTGAAACCTGGGGAGGACCATGTCGCAGGCCGGCCCATCATCGTTCAACGAGGCCAACTCGTCCGAACTCGTCGCCCAGCGCCTGCTGAAGGCCACGGCCGGGCCGTTGCCGCAATTCCTGGCCAGCGTTGTCGATCATCTCCACCAGATCGTCCGCGAAACCCGCCCCACCGCCGCCGACTGGCGGCAGGCCATCGCCTTCCTTACCGAAATCGGCCATGCCAGCGACGAGAAGCGGCAGGAATGGGTTCTGCTTTCCGACCTGCTCGGTGTCACCGCGCTGGTCGAGGAGATCAACTCGCGGCGCCCAAGGGGCGCGACGCCCAACACCGGGCGCGGCCCATTCTATCGCGGCGACGCGCCACGGCTGCCGCTCGGCGCCGACATTTGCCTCGATGGAGTCGGTGCGCCGCTGACCGTCTCCGGGCGCGTCGCCGATCTCGACGGCATGCCGATTGCAGGCGCGACGGTCGAGACCTGGCAGGCGAATTCGCAAGGGTTTTACGAAAACCAGCAGCCGGATCTGCAGCCGGAATTCAATCTGCGCGGTGTCTTCTCCACCGACAAGGACGGCCGCTTTCACTACCGCACGGTCAAACCCGCCGGCTACAGCGTGCCGGATGACGGGCCGGTCGGGCAATTGCTCGGCCGCATCGGCTATCCGCTCAGCCGGCCGGCGCATCTGCATTTTCTCATCCGCGCCGACAATTTCGAGACGCTGACGACGCAAGTGTTCGAGCGCGGCGACCCGCGCCTCGACGAGGATGCGCTGTTCGGCGTCAAGCCGGAACTGGTCGGCGACTTCAACCGCGTCACGGGGCAAGGCCGCGACAGCTGGTCGCTCGACTTCGGCTTCGTCATGGTGATGGCGCGCAAGGGGAGCCGGGCAGCATGACACGTTCGTTCACCTATTCCGGCAGCCCGGCGCATATCGTCTTCGGCAATGGTGCCTCGGCCGATGTCGCAAGTTCGGTCGAAAAACTCGGCTGCAAACGCGCGCTGGTGCTGTCGACACCGCACCAGGCGGCCGATGGCGAGGCGCTGGCGAAAAAACTGGGGTCCTTGGCGGCTGGCACTTTTTCCGGTGCGGCCATGCACACGCCGGTCGAGGTTACCGAGGCGGCGATGGCCAAGGCAAGCGAGGTCAACGCAGACTGTGTCGTCGCGCTCGGCGGCGGCTCGACCACCGGCCTCGGCAAGGCGATCGCCTGGCGCACCGACCTGCCGCAGATCGTCATCCCGACCACCTATGCCGGCTCCGAGGTGACGCCGATCCTCGGCCAGACCGAAGCCGGCGTGAAGACCACGCTGCGTGACCCAAAAATCCTGCCGGAAGTGGTGATCTACGATCCCGAACTGACAATCGGATTGCCTGTCGCGATGAGCGTCACCTCCGGCCTCAACGCCATGGCGCATGCGGCCGAGGCGCTCTATGCGCAGGACCGCAATCCGGTCTCGACGCTGATGGCGAGCGAAGGGCTGCGCGCCCTGAAGGCAGCGCTTGCCGTGCTGGTGAAGGAGCCCAAGAATCTCGAAGCGCGCGGCGAAGCGCTCTATGGCGCCTGGCTCTGTGGCACGGTGCTCGGAACCGTCGGCATGGCATTGCACCACAAGATCTGCCACGCGCTGGGCGGCTCCTTCGACATGCCGCATGCCGAGACCCATGCGGTGATGCTGCCGCACACGATCGGCTTCAACGCCGCCGCCGTGCCCGAGCTGCTGAAGCCGGTCGCCGACATGTTCGGCAGTGCGGGCGGCGGTCTGCATGATTTCGCCAAAGCCATCGGCGCGCCTCTGACGCTCAGGGAACTCGGCCTCAAGCAAGCCGATCTCGACCGCGCCGCCGAGATCGCGACCCAAAATCCATACTGGAATCCGCGGCCCTTCGACCGCGCCGCTATCCGCGTCCTCTTGCAGGACGCGTGGGAGGGAAGACGTCCGCAAGACTGAAACGAACAGAGGGAGGAACAGCAATGATCACCAGACGCGAATTCATCAGGAACACCGCCGCGACCGGCGTGCTTGCCGGTACATCGGGGCTGGCCATGCCGGCGATCGCGCAGAACGCACCGATCAAGCTCGGCTATGTCAGCCCGCAATCCGGCCCGCTGGCGGCTTTTGCCGAGGCCGACAAGTTCATCATCGACGGTTTTCTGGCCGCCACCAAGGCTGCCGGCCTCAACTACGAAGTGGTGGTCAAGGACAGCCAATCCAACCCGAACCGGGCAGCCGAAGTCGCCAAGGAACTGATCGTCAACGACAAGGTCAATCTGATGCTTGTCGCCTCGACGCCGGAGACCACCAACCCGGTCGCTACTACTTGCGAGGCGGAAGAAGTGCCTTGCCTGTCGACGGTGGCGCCCTGGCAGCCCTGGTTCATCGGCCAGCAGGGCAATCCCGGCGACCCGGCCTCATGGAAGCCCTTCAACTATGCCTACCATTTCTTCTGGGGGCTGGAAGACGTCATTGCCGTGTTCACCAACATGTGGGCGCAGCTCGAGACCAACAAGAAGGTCGGCGGGCTGTTTCCCAATGATGGCGACGGCAACGCCTGGGGCGACGGCACGGTCGGCTTCCCGCCGGTGCTGGCCAAGGGCGGCTACGGGCTGACCGACACGGGCCGCTACCAGAACCTGACCGACGATTTTTCGGCGCAGATCAATGCCTTCAAGGGCGCCTCCTGCGAGATCATCACCGGCGTGATGATCCCGCCCGATTTTACCACCTTCTGGAACCAGGCCAAGCAGCAGGGTTTCACGCCCAAGGTGGCCTCGATCGGCAAGGCGATCCTGTTCCCGCAATCGGTCGAGGCGCTTGGCAAGTCCGGTCACAATCTGTCGTCGGAGGTCTGGTGGACGCCGAACCATCCGTTCAAGTCGTCGCTCACCGGCGAAAGCGCGGCGCAGGTCGCCGCGGGCTTCACCAAGGCCACCGGCCGGCAATGGACGCAGCCGATCGGCTTTGTCCATGCGCTGTTCGAGATCGCCGTCGATGTGATGAAGCGGGCCGGCGAAGCCGGCGATGGCGACAAGGTGGCGGCGGCAATTGCCGCGACCAAGCTCGACACGCTGGTTGGACCGATCGCCTGGGACGGCGCCAAGCTGCCACCCTTTGCCGCCAAGAATGTCGCCAAGACGCCGCTGGTCGGCGGCCAGTGGCGGCTGAAGGATGGCGGAGGCTATGACCTCGTCATCACCGACAACCAGACCGCGCCGAACATCCCGACCGGCGGCAAGATGGAAGCGATTGCCTAGGCCATGGCCATCCTCGCGCTCGCCAATGTCTCGAAACGCTTCGGCGCCCTGACCGTCGCCGATGCGGTTTCGTTCGAGCTTGGCGAGGGCGAGGCGCTGGGCATCATCGGCCCGAACGGTGCCGGCAAATCGACACTGTTCAACCTGATCACCGGCAACATATCAGTCGATGCCGGCACGATCCGCTTCGATGGCCAGGACGTGACCCGCCTGCCGCCGATGCAGCGCTGCCTTGCCGGCGTCGGCCGTTCTTTCCAGATCCCGCAGCCTTTCGAGAAACTGACCGTGTTCGAGAACCTGCTGGTCGCCGGCGCCTTCGGCGCGCGTAAGAGCGAAGCCGAGGTCGGCGAGCGCTGTGCACAGATCCTGGTCGAGACCGGACTGATCGACCGCGCCAACCATCCCGCCGGGACTTTAAGCCTGTTGCAGCGCAAACGGCTGGAACTGGCGCGCGCGTTGGCGACCGAACCCAGGGTGCTGCTGCTCGACGAGATCGCCGGCGGCCTGACCGAGGGCGAATGCGGCATGCTGGTCGAAACCATTCGCGCCATTCACAGAGGCGGCATGTCGATCATCTGGATCGAGCATGTGCTGCATGCGTTGAACTCGGTGGTCGAGCGGCTGCTGGTGCTCAATTTCGGCAAGATCATCGGCATGGGCGCGCCGGATGCCGTCATGGCGTCACGCGAGGTCCGGGAAATCTATCTCGGGATCGAAGTCTGATGGCGCTGCTCGAGACCAAAAACCTCACTGCGCGCTATGGCGATTTCCAGGCGCTGTTCGGCGTCGACATCGCGCTCGACCAAGGCGAGACCATCGCCATCATCGGCGCCAACGGCGCCGGCAAGACGACGCTGATGCGCTCGATCGCGGGCATTCTCGCCAACCAGCCGGACGCGGTGCTGTTCGACGGCGAGAAGATCGGCGCCCTGCCCGCCCCCGACATCGTCGCGCGCGGCATCGCCATGGTGCCGGAGGGGCGAAAACTGTTCCCCTCGCTCAGCGTCGAGGAGAACCTGCTGATTGGCCGCTATGGCCGCGCGGTTGCCGGTCACTGGAGCCTTCAGACCGTCTATGAATTGTTCCCGATCCTGAAGGAGAGGCGCGCCAATCCGGGCACGGCATTGTCCGGCGGCCAACAGCAGATGGTGGCGATTGGCCGGGCGCTGATGTCCAACCCGCGCGTGCTTTTGTGCGACGAGATCAGCCTTGGCCTGGCGCCGGTGGTCATCAGAGATATCTACGCCGCCTTTCCCAGCATCCGCGCGGCCGGCGCCTCGATCATCATGGTCGAGCAGGACATCGGCCAGGCGCTGAAAGTGAGTGACCGCGTCTATTGCATGATGGAAGGCCGCATCACGCTCTCCGGCGCGCCATCGGCGCTGACGCGTGAGGATATTCACGCTGCGTATTTCGGGCATTGAGGGATGGCTATGGGAAACCATCTGCATAGTCCGCGCCCAGGCACCCCCCTCTGGCCTGCCGGCCATCTCCCCCTCAAGGGGGGAGATTGGATGTCGCTGCGGCCGTGGCCATTTCCAAACGTTAAAAGAGAGGCACGGCGGCCGAAGCTGCCAATCTCCCCCCTTGAGGGGGAGATGTCCGGCAGGACAGAGGGGGGCGCGAAGGAACTCGGCTTTGCCAATCGGCGATCGAGTCAAACGCCATGACCAGCGCCCTCGACACCATCATCCAGGGCATCCTGCTCGGCGGCCTCTACGCCCTCTTCGCCGCGGGCTTGAGCCTCGTCTTCGGCATCATGCGGCTGGTCAATCTGGCGCATGGCGACCTTATCGTGCTTGCCGCCTTCCTGATCCTGGTGCTGGTTTCGGCGCTCGGGCTCAATCCGTTCGTGGCAGCCCTTGTGGCGATGCCTGTGATGTTCGCCATCGGCTGGGTGCTGCAGTTCTATCTGCTCAACCGTACGCTCGGCGCCGACATCTTGCCGCCGCTGCTGGTCACCTTCGGCCTGTCGATCGTCATCCAGAACGGGCTGCTCGAAGGTTTTTCCGCCGACAGCCGGCGCATCCCGGTAGGCGGACTGGACTCCGCCTCGGTGGCGCTCGGGCCGATCAATGTCGGTGTCATGCCGCTATTTACCCTCGCCTCCGCCATCGGAGTGATCGTCGGTCTCAACCAGCTGTTCTACCGCACCGCGCTCGGCCGCGCCTTCCGCGCCACCTCCGACGATCCGGTCACCGCCGGGCTGATGGGCATCCAGCCGAACCGGATTTTTGCCACCGCCACCGGCATCGCCATGGTGGTGGTTACGATCGCCGCACTCTATCTCGGCACACGCGCCAATTTCGATCCGACCATCGGTCCGGCGCGGCTGATCTATGCCTTCGAAGCCGTCATCATCGGCGGCCTCGGCTCGCTGTGGGGAACGCTGTTCGGCGGCATCGTCATCGGCGTCGCGCAGACTTTTGGGGCGGCAATCAACCCGGAATGGCAGATCCTGGCCGGCCATCTGGCGTTTCTGGCAGTGCTGCTGGTGAAGCCGCGCGGCCTGTTTCCTCGGGCCGTGGATTGAGCGCGATGACCGACGCCTCCCTCACAGGCTGGAAAGTCGAAACGCGAACGAGGGCGTCGGCGACATTCGCCATTGTCGCCGCGCTGATCATCCTGCTCGGCTTTGCCGCGCCGCTGTTCGTCTCGCGCAGCGTGCTGCAGGATTTGTTCTTCATCCTGACCATGCTGGTGCTGGCGCAGAACTGGAACCTGCTGGCAGGCTATGCCGGGCTGGTCTCGGTGGGGCAACAGGCCTTTGTCGGCTTTGGCGCCTACGCCATGTTCGCGCTGGTCATCCTCGGAGGGATCGACCCGCTGCTCGCGATCCTGCTCGCCGGTGTCGCCTGCGCGCTGCTCGCCATCCCCACCGCTTTCTTCCTGTTTCGCCTGCAAGGCGCCTATTTTGCCATCGGCAGCTGGGTCATCGCCGAAGTGGTGCGGCTCGCGCTTGCACAATGGAAAATGCTGGGCGGCGGCACCGGCACCTCGCTGCCGCGCGAGGCGGCCCGCGACATGCCGGCGCTAAAGCTGGTCGGCGAGCTGTTCGGCGTCAAATCCTCCGGCGCCGGCGACATCCTGACCTACTGGCTGGCGCTGCTGCTTGCCATCGCCACGATCGGGCTCGTCTACCGCCTGCTGCGTTCGAAGCAAGGACTGGGGCTCGCCGCCGTGCGCGACAACCAGGAGGCCGCGCGTTCGGTTGGCGTCGACGCACGCCGCATGAAGACGCTGGTCTATCTCTCAGCGGCCTTCGGCACCGGGCTCTGCGGCGCGCTGATCTATGTGCAGAAGGCCCGCATCTCGCCGGACGCCGCCTTCTCCGTTGTCGACTGGACCGCCTATGTCATCTTCATCGTCGTCATCGGCGGCATCGGCACGATCGAGGGTCCGATCGTCGGCGTCATCGTCTTCTACATCCTGCAGAACCTGCTTGCCGATTACGGCTCCTGGTATCTCTTGATCCTCGGACTGATCGGCATCGTCATCATGCTGTTTGCGCCGCGCGGCCTGTGGGGCCTGTTCGCAGAGCGCACCGGCATCCAGCTTTTTCCGGTTCGCCGCCGGCTGACCGGCGGACCACTACCATTAGCCAAAAAGGGAGAGCCGCATGGCTGACATTTCCACCGACGTGCTGACCATCGGCACCGGGCCTGCCGGCTCGGCGACCGCAGCGCTGCTTTCGACCTATGGCGTCGAGAACATGGTCATCAACCGCTATCGTTGGCTGGCCGCGACGCCGCGCGCGCACATCACCAATCAGCGCACCATGGAAGTGCTGCGCGACCTCGGCCAGGAGGTCGAGGCCGAAGCCTATATGCACGCTACCGAGCAGGATCTGATGGGCGAGAATGTGTTCTGCACCTCGCTGGCCGGCGAGGAAATCGGCCGCATGCGCAGCTGGGGCAAGCACCCGCTCAGCCGCGCCGAGCATCTCTTGTCCTCACCCTCGCATATGAACGATCTGCCGCAGACCTTCATGGAGCCGCTGCTGTTCAAGACGGCGTGTTCGCGCGGCACGCAATCGCGCATGTCGATGGAATACGTCTCGCATGTGCAGGATGCCGAGGGCGTCACCTCCACCTGCCGCGACCGGCTGACCGGCAAGGACGTTACCATCCGCTCAAAATATCTGGTCGGCGCCGATGGCGGCAATTCGCTGGTCGCCGAACATGCCGGCCTGCCCTTCGAGGGCAAGATGGGCGTCGGCGGTTCGATGAACATCCTGTTCAAGGCGGATCTGTCGAAATACGTCGCCCACCGCCCTTCGGTGCTCTACTGGGTGGTGCAGCCGGGCGCCGATGTCGGCGGCATCGGCATGGGCCTGGTGCGCATGATCCGGCCGTGGAACGAATGGCTGATCGTCTGGGGTTACGACATCAACCAGCCGGCGCCCAAGGTCGACGACGCCTTCGCCAAAAAAGTGGCGCGCGACCTGGTCGGCGACCCGGAGCTGGAGATCGACATCCAGTCGGTGTCGACCTGGACCGTCAACAACATGCACGCCACGCAAACCTCAAAGGGCCGCGTTTTCTGCATGGGCGATGCCATCCATCGCCACCCGCCATCGAACGGGCTGGGCTCCAACACCTCGATCCAGGACGGCTTCAATCTCGCCTGGAAGCTTGCCTATGTGCTCAAGGGCAAGGCGGGCGAAAAACTGCTCGAAAGCTATTCGCAGGAGCGTGCACCGGTGGCTAAGCAGATCGTCACCCGCGCCAACAAGTCGATCGAAGAGTTTGGGCCGATCTTCAAGGCGCTCGGCCTGCTCGATTCCATCGACCCGGTGAAGATGCAGTCCAACATGGATGCGCGCTGCGACGACACGCCGGCGGCCGAAGCGCAGCGGGCGAAAATCCGCGAGACCATCGCCTCAAAAGTCTATGAATTCGATGCGCATGGCGTCGAGATGAACCAGCGCTATATCTCGAACGCCATCGTCGCCGACGGCCAGAAGGAGCCGGCCTTCGAGAAGGACGCCGAATTACACTATCAGCCGACCTCATGGCCGGGCGCGCGGCTGCCGCATGTCTGGGTGCATTCCGACGACCCAGCCCATCGGGGCGCCAAGGCCTCGACGCTCGACCTGACCGGCCATGGCAGGTTCACCGTGCTGACCGGCATTGGCGGCCAAGGCTGGCTCGACGCGGCCAAGGCGATTGGCAAGGAATTGGGCATCGACATCGCGGGCCATTTGATCGGCCCGCGCCAGAACTGGCAGGACTTTTCCGGCGACTGGGCGCGCGCCCGCGAGGTGCGCGACAGCGGTGTGTTGCTGGTGCGGCCGGACCAGCATGTCGGCTGGCGCAAGGACACCATCAGCAGCGACCCGACGGCAGACCTGCGCAAAGCCCTGACGTCAATCCTGGACAGGTGAAAGATATGGAAGCGCATGAAAAAGGCTTCTTCACCGAAGCGAATTCGGTCGAGGTCGTCACCGGCCGTAACAAGAACGCCACAGACGCGCGGCTGAAGGCGGTGATGGAGGTCATCACCCGAAAACTGCACGAGGCGGTCAAGGAGATCGAACCGACGCAGGACGAATGGTTCGAGGCGATCCAGTTCCTGACCCGGACCGGACAGCTGTGCACCGACTGGCGGCAGGAGTTCATCCTGCTCTCCGACGTGCTCGGCGTCTCGATGCTGGTCGACGCGATCAACAACCGCAAACCGTCGGGCGCCTCGGAATCGACGGTGCTCGGGCCCTTCCATCTCGCCGATGCGCCGGAGCTGCCGATGGGCGCCAACATCTGCCTCGACCGGAAGGGCGAGGATATGTTCATCCATGGCCGCATCCTCGACACCGAGGGCAGACCGATCGCCAATGCGGTGCTCGATGTCTGGCAGGCTAATGACGAGGGTTTCTACGACGTGCAGCAGAAGGGCATCCAGCCCGACTTCAACCTGCGCGGGGTGTTCCGCACCGGCGCCGACGGGCGCTACTGGTTTCGGGCGGTGAAGCCGAAATTCTACCCGATCCCCGACGATGGCACGGTCGGCAAATTGCTGCACGCGCTCAGACGCCACCCCTACCGCCCGGCGCATCTGCACTACATCCTCAAGGCCGAAGGTTTCGAGACGCTGACCACCCACATTTTCGACCCCGACGATCCCTACATCAATTCCGACGCCGTGTTCGGGGTGAAGGAAAGCCTGCTCGCCGAGTTCAAGCGCATCGACGATCTCTCACGCGCAAAAAAGCTCGAATTCGCCGGCCCGTTCTGGGAGGTCGAGCATGATTTCGTGCTGGCGAGGGGCTAGCCTGAGCGGCCGATAAGGCAAGGCATGCGGGTGGGCAAAAATCCGCCCTGCATGCATCCTCGGAACCCCAAAACATAGCGATTCTCTAGCTCGCCCGCTCCATTAGCCGGCGCTCATGTAAAGCCGTTTGTCAACATGTTTCGATGTCTACGGACGTGTACTTATAGGCAACTGAATCTTGCACGATCATTCGGTTACAGATCAGGCTGCGGATAGTCAGCGAGATGGCCAGAGCGATGAAAACCTATCGCGTCGAAGAAATCGAAAACGACATCGTTCTGGCGACGCACCTGATTGAAGCACCGATCCCCTTCGAAGCCGCCGAACGGGCGACAAGAAGAGAAGTCACCTTGAGACGAGGTGAGGCGAGTTGGATCAGAGTGACGGAAACCTTGATCAGGGCGGGCCAAACGACACCCAGGGAAAGAGTTTTCGAGTATGTCGCGATTGGCAGGGAACGGCCTTCGTAGGCTTCTCACCCAGCGCCGGCTCTATCCAGACCTTTTTGTTGAAAATCCGCACATCGCATTCGCCCAGCCATTGGCGTGCGATCTCGATGAATCACAAAGCGCCCGCCGGCACTGACCAGCGGGCGAATGGAGGTTAGAGCCACCAGGATTTATCCTGGTATCGAAGCAACGAGCCGGAACGGGCTTAGTTTCAACCTGAACACAAAAAGCCGCCCGACCAGCGAGCGAGGAAGCCGTCCGTCGCGGCGATGACCGCGAACCGCCCGATTGTCATCGTCGCGCGGCAGTGCTCCATGGCCATCGCCTCTCACCACCTCATGAGGGTGGCGGATGGCGACGGCCCATGCTCCAAAACGGCCACCGGGAAAATACACCCAAAAAAAGTCAAGTTGAAAACGCTCTGGCAAAACGCTCTGACCAGTGAAAAACCAGTCGATTCAAGCGCCTAGCCGGCAACCCATTCGCTGTCATTCGTCCCGGGCCGAAGCTGTCAAAAACCCCGGAAAACCGCCTTTTCCAAAGCTTTTCACGACCGCGAAGGCGCAGGCGCCGACCGTCGGCGCGGCATCCAAAGAGGTTCGAAATCGCCACCCCAGCGCCCTGGCAGGCGGCGTTGACAGCGCCCACCGCCAATGGATATTCGCACAGTCGTGGGTTACGCCATAACCGTGGCTGTTGATGACGGGGCTGAGGGGTTTCGTAAACAATGGCATTGGCGGGGGCGCCGGACGGGCGGGCACTTACAAGTGTACCGCCCGCTCCTGGCAGCCAGCCTTTTCTCCCCCATGGGGAGCGGCCCCAAATGCGATTATTTCTTCTGATTAGTCCGTGGACGCAGGTATCGCTGCTGTCACCATGGACAGCTTTTGGCGCTTGTCGAGCGTCGGCTTCTCGTAGATTTTCTTCGTCATCGTCCCCATGCCCAAAATGACCTGCCTGCCACTGTCGTCAAGACGGCAGCGTTGTCAAGTTATCGCTAAAATAGGTAATGGGTCAGTATGCGATGAGCTTCATGGATGATCTCTCCGCCGCCTCGCCAATCGCGTCCAGCTGACCAGCGACAGCCACAGGGCTTATCTGGAGGCTGTTGAAGGTGCATTCGGCGGCGACATCGACTACGCCATGCCGGTCAAGATTTACGGTACTTCGCCTGACAGCGCCAAGGGCCGCTACAGCCCCCCGAATGCACTGGCGCACGGAAAGAACGGATCGAAGGAAATCCAGACATCAAGCACGTCAGCACGTCGTTTGCGGAACGGCAGAACCTGACAATGCGGATGCATATGCGCCGGTTCACACGTCTGACAAACGGCTTTTCCAAGAAGGTGGAAATGCACGCCAATGTGGTTGCCCTGCATTTCATGTACTACAATTTTGTTCGCATCCATGCAACGTTGCGGATGACACTGGCGATGGCTGCTGGCGTGACTGGCAAACTTTGCGAGATTGGCGACATTGTTGCGCTGGTGGAAGTGGAAGAGGCGAAGATTGACCGCAAGCGTGGGGCTTACAAGAAGCACGTTGCCGCCTAAACATTCGGGGGAAGCCAATGCAAATCACGGAAATATATGCTGACGAAGTTAGCGAGACGCACTTGCGCAATGTTCCGGTGAATCTTGCGGAACGCGACTTTGCCCCTCCATCTGCCCCCATAGGCGCTTCACCCGAAATGCCGATGACGACCGGTGTATTTCTTGAATTGCCGCCCGGATGGGACCCGCAATACCATGCGACGCCGCGCAGGCAATTGGTGGTGTTGCTCCAAGGTCACCTCAAAATCACGACCACCGACGGAACTTCAGCCGACTTTCGGCGGGGCGATGTTCTCTTGCTCAATGACAAAGGCAGCAAGGGCCACCGGTCGCTAGTCCAAGGTCAAGAGGCGGTTGGCCTGCTTCTAGTTGGCATCGCAGATTGATTCACATCGACAAAATTCAGACTGACCCACTACCCTAAAATATGAAGCGCTGCCTATGGTGTGCTGGGCGGTGGGTGCGCTGCTGCTCGGTCTGCTGGCCTTGCTGACGCGCGGCCGCAGGGTGACCCAAACGGTGCCGTAGGAGTCAGAAATCGAGCTGGCCGCCGGCTCAGCTGGCGACCGCGAGCGGCGCTTTCCTAGCGGCGGGCTGGCGGCGGCGCAGGCGGCGCTTGGCGGCGAGCTTGAGCGCTACCGGTGGTTCGTTGGACAGCGCGCCGAGCGCTGCGTCGACCATGTCATGGGCGACGAAATCGGCATTGAGGTCGCCGGCCAGTTTGGCGGCAGCCTCCTTGTCGTCATTGCCGGTCTCCGACCAGAACACGATGCCGACCCTGAGCGCTGGCCGGGCGCGCTTCAACCGGCGCACCAGAAAGCGGGCGTGCTTGACGGAATCGCGGTTGAGGAAGCCAACCACGACAGTATCGACGGCCCCGAGTTCGAGGCCGCGAATGCTTGCCGCTTCGATGTCGGCAAAGCTCGCCTTCGCGGCCGTCGCCCCTTGCACTTCGAGCACCTGCGCCAGCATGGCGGCGGCGGCATCGTCGAGTTCGCCGCGGCCGCCGGCACACAGCACCGACATGCCGGTGCCGTCAGGCAGGTCGGTGTCGTCCTCGCCATCTTCCGCCGCCTCTTTTGCCGTGTCGACTTTGGCGCCATCGGCCGGCTCGTCGTCCTCGTCCGCCTCCTCCTGTGCGCTGTCGTCGAGGTTGGCCACCAGGGTCAGCGCGCTGGCCGCGACCTGCCGCCTCTGCTGGTCGCCCATGACGCCGCGCACGCGGTCCTGCTCGCCGAGCAGCAAAGCGGGAATGGCGACCTTGTCGTAGAACTCGACCAGGTATTTTTCCTCCAGCATTTCTTCGGCGTGGTCGGTGGCTTCATCGGGATCGCCAGCCAGTAGCCGCTGGTAGAGCCTGGCATGCGGTTCGAGCACCGGCTCGTTGCCGAACAGCACGTCGAGGAATTCGAACTGCGGCACGTGCCGGCCGAGCACGACGAGACAGACGGTGAGCGGCGTCGACAGGACCAGGCCGAGCGGCCCCCACAGCCAGGTCCAGAAGATCGCCGCGACGATGATGGCGAGCGGCGACAGCCCGGTGCGCGAGCCGTAGAGCCAGGGTTCGATGACGTTGCCGGTGACCAACTCCATGACCACGAACAGCCCGGCGGTCCAAAGCAGCAGCGACCAGCCGGGCGCGACGGCCAGCGCCAGGAACAGCGGCAGCAGCGCACCGATGACCGGGCCGATATAGGGAACGAACCGCAGCGCCAGCGCCAGCAACCCCCACAGCAGCGCATTGGGAATGCCGAGAACCCACAGCCCGATGGCAATCGGTATGGCGTAGACGGTGTTCACGATCAGCTGCATGATCAGATACTGCCCAACCCGCTGGCCGGCATCCTGCAGCGCCTGGGTGGTGCGATGCAGATCGCCATAGCCGACGAGGCGGATGAAGCGATCGCGCAGATCTTCCCGTTCCAGCAGCATGAAGATGACGACGATGATGATCAGGCCGGCCGAGGCCAGAGGGCTTATCAGCGGGCCGATCAGGTTCTGCAGAACCTGCAGCGGCCGTTCCCGCGCGACGATCTCGACCGGCACCGGCTCGCGCTTGGGCTTGTCGGCGGCAGGCGGCGACGGATCCTGCTGGTCGATCTCCTGGCCGACGCGCTCGATCACCCGGCTCAACCTGGCAATGATGCCGCCCTCGACGCCGGTTTGCTTGAGCGAATGGATCTTGGTCAGGATGTTGGTCTGGTAGGCCGGGATGTTCTGCGCCAGTTCGCTGACCTGCGTGGCGACAATGAAGGAGAACAGGGCCAGTGCCGCGAAGGCGCCAAACACGCTGACGATGACGGCAGGAAGACGGGGAATGCCGACACGCTTCAGCGCCGACACCAGGGGGGCGAGCGCGAAGGTCAACAGCAGCGCGATGGCGATCGGCAGGAACACCTCACGCCCGAAATACAGTGCTGCCACCGCCGTCACGATCGTGGCGACCGTCGGCAACGAGGTGCGCGGATGAACGTTGGCGGCGGACAGAATGCCAGCTAGCCCTGAAACCGACGGCTGCGTGCCGTTTCGACGATTTGCCGCCACTCGCGATCTCCCCTGCCAGCCGCCATGATCGGGTATATTTAGCTGGCGTGCAACTTGGTGCGGCTGGCGAATTGGGAGCGCACCTCTTGCTTCGACCCCTGTGGGGGAGGTCGGCACAAAATCGCATGGCAATCCGGGTCAGGGGTGAGCTTCCGCCAGGCTGGAAGGCTGCTCAGCGTGCTTGACCGTGCCGGCATCAGGAGGATAAGCCCGGCGCTGTTGATGACCACCCAATGAAAGATCCGACATGACAGACGCGATCGTGAAAGACAGCAATGGCGCGCAGTTGCACGAGGGCGATTCCGTGACCCTGATCAAGGATTTGAAGGTCAAGGGCACATCGGAGACGATCAAGCGCGGCACGCTGGTAAAGAACATCCGCCTCACCGGCAACCCCGGCGAAATCGAGTGCAGCACCAAGCAGGTCAAGGGCCTGGTGCTGAAAACCGAGTTCCTGAAGAAGGCGTGAGTGCGCTGGCGCTGAAGCTGCCGATCTCCCCCTCGTGGGGGAGATTGGCTGTCATCACCCCGCCCAATCTCCCTCTATGTTGCACCGCGATAGATTTGTTGCATTGCGATATCGGCCCGTAGGGTCGAGTCTTTGCATCGGGCGGGCTGTCAACGGCTACGGCCCCACGCGTCCATCCCGGCGCGCAGGGACGCCGCAGCACGTGTGATCCCGGCGAGATTGTTACGGCGTCTCGCCAGCCGGACCTTCGGTTCGGGATCATGCGACAGGACAAGGTTTTACCATGTCAGCATCGTTCCGGCCCGATATCGAAGGATTGCGCGCACTGGCGGTGGCCGGTGTGATCGCCTTCCATTTCGAGCTGACCGCGCTGCCTGGCGGCTTTGTCGGCGTCGATATCTTCTTCGTCATCTCGGGCTATCTGATCACCAAACACCTGCTGGCCGAGATCGGCGAGACCGGACGGCTGAACCTGTGGCGCTTCTATGCCCGCCGCGCCCGGCGGCTGCTGCCGGCGTCGCTGTTCGTCATCCTCGCCACGCTGGTGGCCGGAGCGGTGATCCTGTCGCCGGAGGAGCAGTCGCTCTATTCCAAGGGCGCCATGTACGCCTCGGCCTATGCGATCAATTTGTGGCTGATCCGCTGGTCGTTCGACTATTTCGCCGCCGACGCCACCAGCAACCCGTTCATCCATTTCTGGTCGCTGTCGGTCGAGGAGCAGTTTTATCTCGCCTGGCCGGCACTGCTGATGCTGGCGGCGTGGCTGCGCCCGGGCAAGCGCGGCGCCATGCTGGCGATCGGCCTCACCGGCCTGGTCTCCTTCGCCGTCTGCGCCTGGCTGACATCCGTGGCGCAACCCTGGGCCTTCTATTTCTCACCGCTGCGCGCCTGGGAATTCGCCGCCGGCGGGTTGGCGACCATGGCGCCGGTGACATTCTGGCGGGAGCGCCCACGCCTCGGCGCCGCAATGGCGTGGCTCGGGCTGGCGCTGGTTGCGATTGCCTATCTCTCTTTCAGCGAGGACGCCCCCTTCCCCGGTATGCTGGCGCTGGTGCCGGTGGCCGGTACCGTCCTTGTGCTGTTGGCGGGAGCGGCCGGCGTCAGGAATGGCCTCAGTGCCATCCTGGCGCTGCCGCCCTTGCAGTGGGTCGGCAAGCTCTCCTACTCGCTCTATCTCTGGCACTGGCCGGTGATCGTCTATGCCGCGACGATGGTGCCCGAGCTTTCGCCACTGCAGCGACTCGGCTGTATGGCGCTGACACTGGCGCTATCGCTCTTCACCTACCACTTCATCGAGAACCCGATCCGCCGCAACCGCTGGCTGATGGCCAATGCGGCGCGGGCGCTGGTGCCGGCTGTGCTCCTGACCGGCACCGGCGTCGCAGCCGCCTACGCCAATGCGCACTTCGCAGTCAGTGAGCTCGACCCGCAGCAACGCAGCATCGCCGCCAGTGCGGCGCGCCCCTCCACCGCCCGCAAGGCCGGCTGCGTTCTCAGCTATGAGTCGGTGACGCCAAAGCCCTGCATGTTCGGGACCCAAACCGCCGGGCATACGATTGCGCTGTTTGGCGACTCGCATGCCGACCAGTGGTCGACGCCGCTGATCGAAGCGGCTGAGAAGAACGACGCCAGGGTCGTCACCTGGCTCAAATCCTCCTGCCGGGCCTCGCGGATGACGGTCTGGGTGAGCAAGCTGAAACGCGACTACACCGAGTGCGATCAGTGGCGCGAGCGATCGATCAGGCAGATCATTGCCGCGCGGCCGAGCCTGGTGGTGATTTCGGAGATCGCGCAGACGAGTTTGCGCAAGATGTCGGCCGGCATGCAGGCGCCCGACAGCCAGGATGCCGACTCGCGTGCCGGGCTGCGCTCGACGATTGCCGCGTTCAGCCATGCCGGACTGAAGGTCGCTTTCATCCGCGACGTGCCCTTCAACGACGAGCATGTCGACACCTGCGTGGCGCGCGCGCTATGGCGCGGGCAGAGGCCGTCACTGTGCGACCAGAAGCGGACCGACGCCGCCAACGACACCGACGCGGCGATAGAGCGCAACATCGTGCGCGCCATTCCAGGCGCCAGCTACATCGACATGACCAACCAGTTCTGCGACGCCAAAACCTGCCATGTGTTCATCGGCGGCCAGCTCGCCTATCGCGACAGGCATCATCTGGCGACACCGTTTGCGGAATCGCTGGAGCCGGCGGTGGAACGGGCGCTGTTTTAGGGGGGTGAAATGAGAACAGCGGGGGCGCTGGCGGCCTGACCTTTCTCCTTGAGGGAGAGGTCACATTGCTCTGATCCGTCCCCTCCCGGATCGGGGCAAATGCGGGTGAGAGGTGCTCTCCAGGCTGGAACACCTCTCACCCGGCTCCTGCCTGTCGGCGGCCGAACGCCAAGCCGGAGAACCCACACCGAGGAGCCTATGCGCCGGTTTCCTTCGCCACCTTCACCTCAACGGTCATCCCGAGAAAACTCGAGGCGCTGCCGGAGTAGCTTCCAGAAAGCGGTATGGCTTGTTGAGGATGCCTGGCGACGGCCACCCTGATCAAATCCCGGTTGCCGACAATGCCGGGCGACGCCGGCGCCTTGCCGAGAGACGGCTTCATCATTGCATGCTGGGTGAAAGCGCGATGACAATCGGATGGTCGCTGAGCGTAATTTCGAGCGAACGCAAATTGCTCAGTGTTTGGACAGGCTCAACGCCAATTGTTGGATCGTAGGTTCTTACCGACGCGCGCGTGTCGCCAAAATGGACCATCACGCGGTCTTGGCCGCTCAACCGTTCGTCCCACACGACAAGTTGGAACGTGCCGTCGCTGTGCTGCAGGAGCAGATCATGAACGGTCTCGGGTTGGTCGGCGATCGTGAAGTCGAGCTGGCCGGGTTTGGCGAGGATACCTTTGTCCGCCAAAATCGTCGTAAGGTTGTGAAGGTAGATCGCCGCCTTGCGGGGTGAATAATCCGCCTTGTAGAAGCCGAAAGATTGGTTGTCGCCTTCGTCGGTACGGTCCCGCAACAGATAGACCGATGTGTAGGCGTAGCCGCGCTTGAACTGCGCGAGGTACAAGCTCATCAAATTCAAGCCGTGCATTTGTTCCGTGACCGCACCTCCGATCGTGGTCCCGGTCTCGGTCGTGACACGCGGCAGCGTATCGAGTTGCTCCTGGGTGTAGCCCCGAAACCCTCTCGCCCACGTGACGCCGAAGTTGCCGAATAGCCCGTCCACTCTGGATGCGGCGGTTGGATCGGCAGCGTGCCACGTCTTGTTGTCGGCCGGATACGGCGAATGTGAGTGATAGATGTAGTTGTGCACATTGGCGTAGTCGGCATACTTCGTTCCGTCTGGCATCCGGGTTCCAGCGCCGGGCGGGATCGTAAGGAACTGAAGGCCGACATTGTCTCGCTGCGCGCCGGGTTCCGAGATCGACCAGACAGGATACTTCGCAAGCACCGGATCACTTTTGACGGTTTGGTAGAGATCGCGCTGAAGCTTTGCGACGGCCATCCACGAGCGCTCGCTGCCGCCACCTTTCTCGCCCTGATAGGTGACACCCCAGTTGTTCGGCTCGTTGTTGCCCTCAAACGCGAGCAGCGCGCCGGCTTCAGCAAGCACCTTGCCTGTTTCGACCAGCTTCTTCACATCAATCCCACCACTGACCAATCCCCAATTCAGCCGCACGCCGGTTTCGCGATGCAGATCGAGAAAGGTTTGGATGGTTGTGGGGCCGTTGTCGCTCAGACCTTCTATTCCCGCCCTCACCCATCGAAAGCCGCAATAGCGCACCATCTCGATCGTCCTCGCCAACGGCTGGCCTCGATCGGGGAATGTGGTAACGACGCCGATGCTGTTGAGAAAGTCGTTCGTCGCAATGGCGGTTTGGGGCGCTGCAAGCGAATGGCCAGGTGCTATGGGCACCATAGCCATCGCCAACCAAGCGACGACGAGGGAGCTAAACATTTTGGAAGGCGTGATCATCGCCTGGGGCTTCAAGCCTCTCTAACCCACATCTCACCATGGCGCATAAGCCGGTGCTCGCGAAAGCTCACCTTCTGGCTATGGCGATAAACGGTGGTGTGCTTGACTGAAAAAAACGGCATCGGCTTCCGTGGGCAAATTGGCCTGCGGCGCAGTCATATAGTGTTTTTGGGCGTGCGTCCGATGGCATGTTTGGAGGGCTTGCGCGGGGTGTTTGCGATGCGGGCGACCCTAGCGATCGGATGGCGCAGGCGCCGTTCCCAAGGTCAGCTACGTCGACAGCTTGTATGACTCCAAGCTAATATGCTAGTCTGCATGATGCGCGGACTGCTGGCACTTATCATGCTGGTATTGGCGGCTACAAGACTAGCCGCAGGTGAGTTGTTGTTCGACTCTATCGCGGCCGGCAACAAGGCCGCCTTGGAGCAAGCCCTGGCAGGCGGTGCCGACGTCGACAGCCGGGCACGCGACCAGGCAACCCTCCTCATCGCTGCAGCGCTCGACAACCAGCCGGAAATCGCCGAATTCCTGCTGAGCAAGGGTGCCGACGTCATGGCGCGTAACTCGGGCGGCTTCACCCCGCTTCATGCTGCGGCCTTTTCGGGAAGCCTGCCGATCGCCAAGCTGCTGCTGGAAAAAGGCGCGGTGCTCGACGATGCCGCCAACAAGGCGGGCGCTACGCCGTTGTTGGTGGCCGGCGAGGAAAACCACGTCGAACTGGCCGAATTCCTTATTGCGCAAGGTGCGGATGTGAACCATCCCGAGGCTCATGGCTACATGCCGACAACGCGCGCATTCTGGAAGGGCAACACGGATATCTTACGACTGTTCAAACGCCATGGTGCTACCTGCCAAGCCAAAATCCTTGGCGAGGCGAACGCGGCGAAGTGCGCAGAAATCCACGATTAACGGAGGATGCAGATGAGCACGATGATCAAGTCACGGCTGGTACGGAATTTGGAGGCGGCTGCCCTGGTCGCGGTAGCTGCAATCGCCGGCGCGGGATCGGCCCGGGCCGACGATTCGGTAAACACCGGCTATTTCGGCGGTGTGGCGATCATGGGCTACGACACGGTCGCTTACTTCACTGACGGCAAGGCCGTGAAGGGCTCCGAAGAGTTCACTTATGACTGGCTGGGGACACCCTGGCATTTCGCCAGCAAGAAACACCAGGAAATGTTCATGAGCGAACCGGTCAAGTACGCTCCTCAATACGGCGGCTACTGTGCTGGCGAAGTCGTGGGCGGAGGGGTCACGGTCAATGTCGATCCTGAGGCATTCAAGATTATCGACGGCAAGCTCTACCTGATCTACGACGTCGGCAATGCGGACAATTTCGCCGCCCATGCAGCTGAAGAAATACCGAAAGCCGATGCCAACTGGCCGAAGGTCGCGGCCAATTTGGAGCTCGACAAGTATCACTGAGACCAGGTTCGCCTACTGGACGACCGCGAAGTGAAACACCTTACTTGTATTGGCATAGGAGTAGCCTTTGCCGGCTGCGTCATTGCGTCTGTAGACGGGACCGCAGTCGGGTCGCCCGAACAGGTTCTCGCTCTGCTCGCACAAGAGATCGCCATCGACGTAGACGGTCTCGGTGACCAGCCGCGTCGTAGAGCGGAAAGCCGCCTTGCCGTCGTTCCCGATCTGAAGGAAGGCTGGTTGGAGACCGGGTTCGATCTGGCCTTGCAGTGTATGACCAAGGACAAGGGACGCGATCTCAGCACCCTTCAACTGGTCGTGTTCGTCCGGGGTAAAGCCGAAGCGCCATTGGGGTAGGCCTGCCTGGCGCAATGCGGCGACGAGAATCGCCAGATCCTGCGGGCTTCGTAAATGTGCATGGGTCATCTCCCACCCAGCCAAGGAGTCCACGTAGCTGGACCCTGCTACGAGGCGGAGCCCATCGGCGATTGCGGCTTTCGCGTCCGGTAGACGGCCGCCGCGGACATACGCCGCAGCGAGCGTAAACCGAAAGTTGCCAACCGTGGACGCATCGTCGCGTGTGTGCTCGAGAGTCTCGATCGCTTTCTCGACATTCCCCTGGAGCAGAAAAACCAGCCCAGCAGTTTCCCGGTTGATGGGTGAAAGGTTGGGGTCGAGCCTGAGCGCGGTCTCGACTGCGGTGGCTGCCTCGGCATAGTTGCCGGCGTATAACTGAACATATCCAAGGGCTGCTTGCGCCTCTGCATCGCCCGGACCGATTGAAACAGCCTTCTTGGCAGAGGCAATCGCATCTTCGTAGCGGCGATTTACGACTTGCATGATACCGAGAATTGCATAGGGCGATGAAAGGTCCGGGTCGAGTTCCAAAGCTCGGCTCGCCTTCTCATAGGCTCTCTTGCGCGCTGGTGCGCTCTGGATGATGTCGTTGAAGGCCTCACGCCAGATATAGACTGTCGTGCGCGCGTCGGCCGCAAAGGCTTCTGCGAAAGCGGAGTCGAGCCCCTCCGCCTTTTCATAGAGCGCAAGCGCCTCCCGCAGCCCGGCCTGCAGGACGCTGCGTGACGCCGTCTCGGCTTGTAGATAGTAATCGTAGGCTTCGAGGTTTTCGGTTGGCGGGCGCGCCATGCGCTCGCTTTCCGCTGCCGAAGGTTGCATGCCAAGCGCCTTGGCGATCTCCCGGCTCATCTCGTCCTGGACACTGAACACACCAGCCATGCCACGGTCGAACCGGTTGGCCCACAGATTATCGCCGCTTGCTGTGTCGATAAGCTGGGCATTGACGCGGATTTGCTCGCCGGTGCGGCGGACGCTGCCTTCGACGACGAAGCGGACACCAAGGTCGCGCGCGACATCGGCCAGCGCAGCAGGCCTATTCTTGTAGGCGAAGACGGAATTGCGGGCGATGATGTCCAGACCGGAAAGCTTGGTGAGGTCGGTGATCAGATCTTCGGTGATGCCGTCGGCAAAATAGTCCTGGCTCGGATCACCCCCGAGGTTTGTAAACGGCAGCACGGCAACCGATGGTCGCGATGGCGCTGAGAACTTCTGCCACGCAAAAATGCCGGCAATCGCGGCAATCGCCAAGGCTGCGGCGCCTGCCAGGATCATGACGCGCGGGCCCGGCCGGTGTGGCGCGGCTGTGACCTTTCCCGAGGCCGCGGGATCCAGCAGCAGCCGATAGGCACGAACCGGATCGGCGATGTTCTTGAGACGCTGCTCGCCAAGACTGGCAAAGCCGACATCAACCTTGTGGACGGCATGATCGAATGCGGTTCCGGAGATGCAGACTCCGCCTGGCTCGGCCATGGCCTCCAGGCGAGCGGCGATGTTCACGCCATCGCCGTAGATGTCATTGTCCTCGACGATGACATCGCCAAGATTGACGCCGATGCGAAACCGGATCTGCCGGGCATCAGCGGTGCCTTTACTGCGATCGGCCATCCGGCGTTGGATCATGGCAGCACATTGGACGGCATCGACGACGCTGGCGAACTCGACCAGCGCGCCGTCGCCCATGAGCTTGATAATGCGACCGTGGAATTCCTTGATCGCAGGGTCGACCAGTTCGCGACGGCAACCCTTCAATCGTTCGAGTGTACCGACCTCGTCCTCGCCCATGAGCGTGCTGTATCCGACCACATCGGCAGCAAGTATCGCGGTAAGCCTTCGCTCCATACCTGCCTGCGCCCTCCCCGGTCGATCAAGCGGCTTCGGTGCAGCCTATTCTAGTCCCGCGTCGGACGCGAGTGTGCGCGACCGCCATGGAGCTCGACAAAATATCACTGAGACGCGCGTGTGCGTCTATTGAACCACCGCGAAGTGGAACACCTTGCTTGAGTTGACGAAGGAATAGCCGCCGCCTTCATCGTCGTGGCGTTTATAGACGGGTCCGCAGTCGGGGCGCCCGAACATATTCTCGCTCAGCTCGCACAACAGGTCGCCATCGACACGGACGGTCTCAGTGACCAGCCGCGTCGTGGAGCGGAAGGCCGCCTTGCCGTCGCTCCCGATCTGAAGGAAGGCTGGTTGGAGGCCGGGTTCAAGCTGGCCCTGCAGCGTATGGCCCAGCACCAGCGAGGCGATCTCTTCGCCCCTTAATCGGTTGTGCTCGTCGCCGACGAAGGCGAACGGCCATTCGGGCAAGCCCGCCTGCTGCAACGCGTCGATGATGAGAGCCAAATCGCGCGGGTTACGATATTGGGCACCGTTGAGCCGATATGCAGACAATGAATCGGACCCAGCTGTCGACGTGGAACGTAGTCCCTCGGCGACCGCCGCTCTTGCATCGGGCAAACGGCCGGCGCGGGCGTAGGCCGCAGCGAGGTCAATCCTGAAATCTCCAACTGACGGCGCCTCGTCGCGGGCGCGTTCGAGCGCCTCAATCGCCTTGTCGGTGTTGCCTTGAATGAGAAAGACCAGACCGGCAATTTGCCGGTTGATGGGGGAAAGGTTGGGATCGAGCCTGAGCGCCGTCTCGACGGCAACGGCTGCCTCGGCATGATTGCCGGCAAACAGCTGGACATATCCCCGCGCGATCTGTGTCTCGGCATCTCCGGGGCCGAGCGCGACGGCTCGCTCGGCCGAAGCGATGGCTTCCTCGTAGCGGCGATCCACGACCTGCATGATGCCTAGAATCGCATAAGGCGACGAAAGGTCCGGGTCGAGTTGCAGCGCACGGCTTGCCTTCTCATAGGCGCGCTTGCGCGCGGGCGCGCTCTGCATGATGTCGTTGAACGATTCGCGCCAGATATAGACTGTCATGCTTGCGTCCGCCGCGAAGGCTTCGGCAAAAGCGGGGTCGAGCTCCTCCGCCCTGTCGTAGAGCGTGAGCGCCTCCCGCAGCCCGTCGCGCCGGCCGGTCCGTGCTGTCTGCTCGGCCCGAAGGTAGAAGTCGTAGGCTTCAAGGTTTTCGGTCGGCGGGCGCGCCATGCGCTCGCTTTCCGCTGCCGAAGGTTGCATGCCAAGCGCCTTGGCGATCTCGCCGCTCATCTCTTCCTGGACAGCAAACACGCCGGCCATGCCACGGTCGAACCGGTTGGCCCACAGATTGTCGCCCGTTGCCGTATCGATGAGCTGGGCATTGAGGCGGATCTGCTCGCCGGTGCGGCGGACGCTGCCTTCGACGACGAAGCGGACGCCAAGGTCGCGCGCGACGTCCGCCAGTGCTGCAGGCTTGTTCTTGTAGGCAAATACCGAGTTGCGCGCGATGACGTCCAGACCTGAAAGCTTGGTAAGGTCGGTGATCAGATCTTCGGTGATGCCGTCAGCGAAATAGTCCTGGCCTGGATCGCCGCCGAGGTTTGCAAACGGCAGCACCGCAACCGATGGCCGCGATGGCGCCGAGACCTTCTGCCAAGCAAAAATGCCGGCAAGCACGGCAATCGTCAGGGCGGCGGCGCCTGCCAGGATCATGACGCGCGGACCCGGCCGGTGTGGCGCGGGCACGACTTTGCCCGAGGCTGCAGGATCCAGCAGCAGCCGATACGCGCGAACCGGATCGGCGATGTTCTTGAGGCGCTGCTCGCCCAAACTGGCAAAGCCGACATCCACCTTGTGGACGGCATGATCAAATGCGGTTCCAGAGATGCAGACTCCGCCTGGCTCCGCCATTGCCTCCAGGCGCGCGGCAATGTTGACGCCATCGCCATAGATGTCGTTGTCCTCGACGATGACGTCGCCGAGATTGACGCCGATGCGAAACCGGATCTGCCGGGCATCGGCGGTGCCTTTATTGCGATCGGCCATCCGGCGTTGGATCACGGCAGCGCACTGGACGGCATCGACGACGCTGGCGAACTCGACGAGCGCGCCGTCGCCCATGAGCTTGATAATGCGGCCGTGGAATTCCTTGATCGCGGGGTCGACCAGTTCGCGACGGCAACCCTTCAATCGTTCGAGCGTACCGACCTCATCTTCGCCCATGAGCGTGCTGTACCCGACCACGTCGGCAGCAAGTATCGCGGTAAGCCGTCGCTCCATGTGATGGTGTCCTGCCTCGTCCACCCAAGCTTCGCCGACGAGCGTATTCGACTGGCATTTCGAATGCGAGCGTGCTCAGCACACTGGGCAGCGATAATGCAACCACGTCGTTTTTGCGGCCGTTGCCCACATGGGTGAGCTTATGAGCCAAAAGCGGATGCTGCCGAATGGCCGTCGTGGGTTAAAAGCGGTCATGTCGAAGGTCTGCTTTGGGCCTCTTGTCTGAAATTCGGAAATTGAGACCAGCGTCGCTGTGCGCTCAGTCACGAACCCTCGCGATCCAGAATTGGCGGCGGATGACCGCTTCTGGCGCTTTGTTGAAATTGACTTGGTCCTTCGTTCTTCGCCTCATCTCGGTCGGCGCATCAGCATCACGCCTTAGTGCACCGCCAATTGACCCCGCCTATCCACTGGTGGTTCGGCCGTTCATCCCCTCCCCATCATCCCCTCGAACCCATCCGCCAAATTCGCCGCCGCCTCCACCAGCATCGAGCGCACGCTTTTTGGGCGGCCGGGCGTCGGGTTGGCGTCGAGCAGCACCGGCCGGCCCTGGTGGATGACGAAATCGAATTTTCCGTAGTCGAAGCCGAGTTTTTGGCGCAGGAGGCGCAATTCGTCGGGCACCGGCACCGGCTCGCGCCTTATCGTCTCGGAGGCTTTGACCACGGCGTTGGGCGAGACATAGCGCGCGCAGCGCTCTCGCTCGCCGCAGAAAACCCAGATGCGGGTGCCGAAACCATCGGCGACGATTTCCGGAATGAACTTTTCCACCACCAGATCGGGCCTTTCGAGCAGCTCCGGGGGCATGTCGCCGCGTGCGGCAAAAACCTCGTAGCGCAGCATTTCCCGCGCACCGGGAAAGGGTGTTGGGCGGCCGTGGCGCGCGGCGCGCAGATTGAAGCGCGCTTCGGGCAGGCCGTGGTGGTTGAGGTTGCTCTTGACGATCACTGGCCCGCTCCAGCCATCACTGTTGCGCAGCAGCGCCTGGCTGATGCGGCGCTTGGAAATGTCCGAGACGGCAAGGTTCAGGCAGAACGGAAAGCGGGCGGCATAGTCGACATAGGCTTGCGGCACGAAGGTGGCGTTGACATGCAGGATGGCGAGGTCGGCATCGGGTGGTTGCGACAGGCCGCTGAGCCGCCTCACCCGATGGCCACGCCGCTCGAGCTCGGCCAGGATGTCGAACAGCATATACGGGCTGTCGCGCCGGCGCAGCGGGCGCCACGGCGTCTGGAACCGGTCATATTCATGCGTGACCACAGCAATGTGCGCCACGTGTGCTCCCCCAAAGCCCGACTCATCACATCTTGCGAATTTGTGGAACGGAGCCGCGCCTCAGGGGTTTATTAGCACAACCTTGAAAAGGAGGTAGCGATGAAAAAGCTCCTGCTTGCCTCGGTTATCGCCATTGCCTCAGTGGCGGCGATGATCGCCCCCGCCAATGCCGGCGGTCGTGTTGTGATCGGCATCGGCAGTGGCTTTGCCGACGACTATTACCGCAACGACTGTTACGCGTATGGCGACTGCTACGGCGATCGCTATGTCTATCGCCCCTATTACCAGTACGACGCCTACGACAATGGCTACAGGCCGCGCTATTTTCACCGGCACCATCATCGTTGCTACATCAAGTACATCAAGCACTGGCGCCATCACCACAAGGTCGTGGAGGTGGTCCGCGTGTGCAGGTATTGACGGATTGATCCGGCCGGCTTCGGTCGGCCGGATCGCTTCGCCCGGTCATCGCGGCTTTCGCATCAGCATCATGCCGTAATGCACGGCCAAGATATCGAGGCCGATCTTGAGCAGCTTGGTCACCACGTCCCGCGGTTCGCCGGTCTGTTCGGCCAGGCTTTTTACCGATTCGCCGGCGCAGCAGATTTTTTGCACCACGCCCGCCACCTCCCAATGGCCGAGCGCGCGGGTGGCGTCGGCATGGGAGCGGCCGGCGGACAGGATGCGGTCGGCAACGCCGCCACCGAAGCGGCCACCGTCGACGCGCTCGGTCCAGCTCATCGGCTTGACGCCATTCTGCTGGCTGCTGCGAAAATCCTCGCGGTAGCGTATGCCGGCCTCGCGCTGCTGGCGCGACAGCGAGGTGATGCCGGTCAGCGGGTCGACATTGCGCACGCGCACGATGCCGCCGGTCGAGGTGTAGCCGTCATTCGACACCTCGTAGACGCGCCGCGCCTCCTCAGTGCCCGCCGCGAGCCGCTTGCGGCCGAAGGCGTCGTCCTTCAGCGCGAAATCATGGCCGATCTCCTTGCGGATGCGCACCTGCTCGGCCTCGCCCTTGGGCAGTTTCGGCAGCTTGGGTTTGGCTTTCTGCGCGGTTCTTTTGCTCATGGGTGGTCCTTGTGAGGTTACTTGAGGTGAGTGGCTGGCGAGGCCGGAGATCCTTCGCGCCCCTCTCTGCCCTGCCGGGCGGTCGTCGTTCGGAAAGCCAAGCAATTGGCTTTCCGTCCGCTGCGCGGACCACTCCTCAGGGGGGATCGACCACTGGCGCCCCTCATACCGCCGCCGCCTCCGGCACCGGCCGGCAAAAGCGCGCCTGGTGATAGGCGCAGTAGCTCTTCAGTGCCCGTGTGCGCAGGCCGCAGCACAGCATCTCCGCTCCCGGCCGGCTGCCCGGCGCGTCGTTTTCCGGGTCTTCCTCCAGCGTCAAATCGAGCGGCGCGCGGCAGCGGCCGAACAGGCAGTCGATGAAGCGCATGGCGGCGACATGCGGCTGGCGCCGGACGACGAGCGGGCGCGGCGCCGGCAGCTTGAGGGCCTCGCCCGCGCGCGCCACGCCTGCCTCGCGCAGGAGCAGGCGCTGCGGCAGCCATGTTGACCCGGGCGGTTTTGCTTGCCCCGCGAGCTTTATCGGCAGACGGGCCAGCCTTCCCGGCGCCTCCGATGAATCCCGCCTCGGCACCCGTTTCGACGACCCGATCTGCTTTCCGGATTTTCCTGCCTGGGCAAGCGTTGCGTTTTTCCTAGGCCGGCCGCCGGAGCGGCCGCCCTTGGGATTGGCAAAACCGATTGTCTTCAGCGCCGGATTGCGATGAACGATGCCGATGATGGCGTTGCGCGATACAGGGCTGCCGCGCAGCACGGAAAGCCGAGTGGCGATCTTCGAGGCCGACAGGCCGTCCTTCAGCCAGACGGCGATCTCCTGCAGTTCGGTGTCGGTGTAGCTGCTCATGGTCGATACCCGTTGCTTGCGCGCGGTCATGCCAAAGGCGCGCCCGGCCCGAGGGCCGATAGCCAATCTTCAAAACTCGAAAGGTCGGCGGCGCGGGCTTCTATCCGCCGAGGCGCAGCATGGCTGCTTCGGCGGCTTGCCTGGTGGCGCCGGAAACCGCCCTGCCCGTCGGCCGGTCGAACAGGATGACGGTGCCGTCTTCGGTGCGGATGCAGGAGGTGCCCCGTCCGCTGGAGACGACAGCGTTAGTGCTCTCGCTCAAAGGGGTGGCTGGAGCCGCGGGGGAAACGGCTCCGGCCGTTCCGGTCGCCTGGGCAGGATCGACCGGGTCCGGGACAACAGCCCCGGGTCTCGTCCAGGCCGGGGAGGAGGACAGCCCGGACGAATGGGAGGAAACAAGGTGAGCGTTCATGCCAGAATTGATTTTTGGTTCGTTCATGGTTTGTTCGTACAATACGTACGAAAATTGCGCAAGCAAAATCGTACACCTTGGACGATAGAATTCAGGCAAAATGTACGAATGCAAGAACCGAAGCACAGATTGCAGCAGGCGCGGGCCGAGGCGGGCTATGCCTCGCCGAGCGATGCCGCGCGCGTGCTGCGCGACATCAACAAGAACACGCTGATCAGTCACGAGAATGGCAACCGGCCGCTGTCGCGAAAGGCGGCGGAGAAATACGGCCGTCTGTTCGGCGTCGATCCCGGCTGGCTCTTGTTCAATGGCGATCATGCGGACCGCGGCCACCCTTTCGGCTTCGACGAGGCGGGCGCGCCGATCGTCATGCCGATGGCCGCCACCGTCGACGTGCCGATCGTCTCCTGGATCAGCGCCGGCGAACTCGGCAGCCAGGACACGGTGGTCAATCTCAGCGACTATCCGACCATCCCCACCACCGACCTCGAGCAAGGCGAGTGGATCGCGCTGCGCGTCGACGGCCCGTCGATGAACAAGATCTCACCGCCGGATTCGATCATCTTCGTCAATTTGCGGGACAAGCGGCTGGTGACCAATGGCTGCTATGTGATCGCCGACGAAAGCGGCCAGGCCACCTACAAGCGCTACCGCCCCAACGAGAACCCGCCCTTCCAGCCGGCCTCCTACATGAAGATCCCGCCACCGGAACTCGAAGGCGCCATCACCATCATCGGCCGGGTGAAGCGCTCGATGATCGACATGTGAGTTCGGCGAGGAGCGGTCCGCGCGGAGGCTGAAATGACCCGCCTGAGCCGAGCCCAGATTTGCCATTGATCCAATGCAATTTCTGCTTGCATTTCGGAACAAAAAGAGAACTATAGAGTAAATGCGGTCGCAGCCGCAGTTACTTCGGGGGGAGCAGCAATGTCACGCGAGACAGGCGCAGGTGCGCGCCCATTTGTTGCATGGCTGCTATGCGGCCGGCCGTTGCGGCTGGCGTTGGCGGTGCTTGCCGGGCTTGGTGGTTCGGCGCTAGCCGCAGGTAAGGACTATGCCACCTGCTTTAGCGAGGGCAAGGTCGATGCTGACCAGCAGATTGCCGCCTGCACCCCGATCGCCGAGGACGTCATGGAGGCGTCGCGTCTACGCGTCACCGCCTATTTCTACCGGGGCCTCACCCGGGACGATAAAAAGGACTGGGACGGCGCCATCGCCGACTACAGCGAGGCGATCGCGCTCGACCCCACGCGCGCTTCCGCATATTTCAACCGCGGCGCCGACTGGTTCGACAAGGGAGACAACGACCGCGCGATCGCAGACTTCAACATCGCGATCAGCCTGGAGCCGTCCGCCAGCGATGCCTATTCCAGCCGCGGCTCAGCCTTCCTACGCAAAGGCAAGGTCGACTCGGCGATTCTTGATTTCCAGCAGGCGATCGAGGCCGATCCGCAAAACGGCAAGGCCCATACGGGCCTCGGCACCGCCTTGGACAGGACGGGCGAGCGGGAAAAAGCGCTTGCCGAATATGACGAGGCGATCCGCATCGATCCGACGGACCTGATTGCCCTGGTCAATCGCGGCATCGCCCGCGCCGCCAAGGGCGAGTTCGACAGCGCCATCTCCGATTACGACGCCGCTATGGGCGTAGATTCCAGCAACGCCGATGCTTATGCCAACCGCAGCGCCGCCTGGATCGGCAAGAGCGACTGGGCTCGCGCGATCACCGACGCCAACAAGGCGATCGAACTCGATGCCGCCGGTATCGACGGCTATTACTACCGGGCCGTCGCCTGGGCGAGCAAAGGCAACAACGACCGGGCCATCGCCGATTTCGACAAGGCGATCGCGCTTGATGCGACATATGCCCGGGCCTGGCTCGCCCGTTCGCTTACACGGGCACGCACGGGCGACACTGCCGGCGCGGCCGCCGACTGCCGCAAAGCCATCGAGCTCGATCCGAAGCGGGCTGGAGCCTGCGGAGAGCAGGCTGCAAACGATGGCGGCGAGCCCAAACGGTCGCCGGATGCAAAGCATCCGAAACCTGAAACGGCCGCGTCGGAGCTGCCGGTCACCGCTGCAGAGTTGAACGCGGTGGCCGACAGCATCATAGCCAAGCGCCACAACGCCGAGGCCGCGGATGCCATCAAGAATGGCGACCGGCTGACCGAACAGCACGAATACGACCAGGCGATTGCAGAATATGACCGGGCCATCACGCTCACCCCCGGCAATGCCCTCGCCTACTACCATCGCGGGATGGCCCGGGCGCAGTCCGGCGACATGGACGGATCCTGGCAGGACTACGACAAAGCGGTCCAGCTCGATCCAAACAATGCCGACATGATCGCCACACGTGCCGCGACTCTGGCGTTGAAGGGCGAAACGGAACGCGCCATCGAGGGTTACAATCAGGCCATCGAGCTCAAGCCGGATTTCGCGTTTACTTATCTGCTGCGCGGCGATGCATTGAACGATATCGGCGAATACGATCGCGCCGTCGCTGACTACGATCAGGCGGTCAAGCTGGATCCCGGCCTCACCCATGCGGGCGACCGCCACACAGCCGCTGTCGCGGCGAAAGCCGAACAACAGGCCATTCTGCAGCAAAATCGGGATTTCTCCAATGCAACGACTGCCAAGGCTGCCTTCCTTGCCGGCAATGACTGGTCGGCAAAAGGCGACAAGGACCGCGCCGCTGCGGCCTACAACCTGTCAATCAAGCTCAGCCCCCAGGAAGCGGCAGGCTATTACGGTCGCGGCAATCTGTTGTTTGGAATGCAGAAATACGATCGGGCTTTGGCCGACTACAACAAAGCCGTGCAGTTCGCCCCGACCATGGCCAATCCCTATGTCCGCCGCGGCCTGACGTGGTTTTCGAAGGGCAAATACGATCTTGCCATCGCCGATTGCGAGAGGGCTTTACGCATCGACCCGAAGTGGCGCGATGCCTATTTTTGCAGAGCTCTCAACTGGCAGGCGAAAGGGGATCTCGATCAAGCCATCGCCGATTACGGCAGGGCGATCGACCTCAAGCCTGAAGACGCCTCGATGTATGTTTCGAGGGGCACGCTATGGGCGGACAAGAAGGACTACGACCGCGCCATCGCCGATTTCGACAAGGCGCTGAGCCTCGAACCCGGCAACGCCGATGCCCGCAAGCAGCGCGAGGCGGCAGTGGCGGCGAAAGGACAAAGCGACGAGGCCGTCGCGAAGGCCGCGCCAGATCCGCAGGCTGTCATGGCGCTTTTAGATCGCGGCGACGCCTTCTACAAGAAACGCAAATATGCTCGCGCCATCGCCGAGTACAGCCGCGCTGTGGCGCTCGCTCCAATGGAACCAACGACCTATTCAGCGCGTGGCTTGGCGCGCTTGCAGAAGGGCGACTATGACGGCGCCCTGGATGATTACAACAAGGCGATCGAACTCGATCCCTCCTATCTCGAAGCTTACAACGGTCGCGCGCTTACGCTGGTGAAGAAGCGAGAACCGGAAAGGGCCATCGCCGATTTCGATCGCGCGATCGAGCTCAAACCGGACCATGCGCCGTTCTATTTCGGACGCGGCGGCGCCTGGTACTACATGGGCGACTACGACCGCGCCATCGCCGATTTCGACCGGGCGCTCGAGCTCGATCCCAAATATGAAACTGCGCGCCAGGGTCGACAATTGGCAATGGCAGAGAGAGGGAAAAACAAGCCGGCACCAGAGACCGACACCGCGTCGGTGGGCACTGAGAGCGGCATAGCCCTTTACGGCAAAGGCAAATACGACCTTGCAATCGCAAAATTCGATCATGCGATAGCGCTCGATCCCAACAATGCAAGGGCTTTTGGATATCGCGGTCTCGCATGGGCGCAGAAGGGGAATTACGATCGGGCGATTGCGGACTACGGCAGCGCGATCGCAATCGAGCCCAAAACCAGTAGCTATTTTTCCGCTCGCGCATTCGCCTGGACGGCCAAGAACGACCACCGACGTGCAATCGACGACTTCAGCAAAGCGATCGAGTTTGATCCCACCTACGCCGCGAACGTCTACGGTCGAGGGATCAGCCGAATGACCATAGGCGATTACGACGGCGCGATTGCAGACTATGGCAAGGCGATCGAGCTCAGTCCAAACGTCGCCAAAATGCACGTTGATCGCGGAATTCTTTGGGTCGTCAAAGGCGACTTGAAGCAGGCGCAGGACGACTTCGACATGGCGATCCAGATCGATCGCAACAGCCCCGGGGGCTACTATGGCAGAGGCCTCCTGCAAGCACGTGCGGGCGATCACGACGGCGCAATCGCCAACTTCAATCAAGCCATCAAACTCTATCCCAACTATGCCGACGCTTACACCGGCCGAAGCCAATCCTGGGCGGCCAAGGGCAACCAGAAGCGTGCCAAGGCCGACCGCAAAAAGGCGCTCAGCCTCGGGGGAAACTAGAAACAAGATTCGGGAGGACTGCCGGATGGCGCGCTGGAAAGCTTTGGGCGTGGCGGCAATCGCCGCTTTGTCGTTCGTTGCGGTCAAGGCATTGCCATGGGCACTTGGCTTTGCCGGCGGCAAATATCTCTATCAGACGGTGATGGGCAAGCCGAGCACTGCAACATTGACCACAGCTGAGGTCAGTGAGCAGTTGCAGAGCCAGGAGTTCCTCATCTTCAGGACGATCAAGCAGGAATTTCCCGCCGACTACGATGAAATCATTCGAAAAATTACAGATGTGGCCAGATCGGGAGGCGGCTTCGACCAGGCGCGAGACGTCAGCCGGTTGGCGGTGGTCGATCTGAGGCACAAATATGCGCCATTGGTGCCATCGACACCTGAGAGCAACGCCTCGGAAGTGCTGCGTGCCCAACTCGATATGCTCAGACAGGTGATGGCGCGGGAATCCGCCGCGACCTGCAACAGCTACCTGGCGAAGGGACCCGGTGCCCTGAATACACAGGATCATGACTTCATGGTGGGCATGGACAAGATCGGCTCTACGTTGTTCCTCGCGTTCGGCGCGGCGAAGAGCAGCGGCCTGCCGGCCGCTCCGGCCAGTGACGAAGAATGGTCGCTGGTCGCCACCGCTTTCGTCGCCGCCGGCGGGACACAGGCCGACATGGAGGCGATCGGCAGTGCCAACCAGGCCTATGAAGGTCTGTGCCCGGCTATTGCAAAATTCTATCAGGCGGCCCTGTCTCTGGAAGGGGAAGCAGGACGGCACGTCAAGACGACTCTCATCTATGAGATCGCCAGGAATTAGCCAAAGGTTTCAGGCCCCGCCACCCACGGGGCCAGCGATCTCAAACGTCTCTACACCAGATACTCATTGCTGAAATACGCCTCGAAATCCGGGCGTTCTTCCAGCGCCTTGCCGTCGGCGTCGCGCAGGATGCCGGCGGTGAAGAGGTAGGCTCCCATCGCTTCGATCTTGGCCTTGTCGATGATGCCGATGGCGCCGCTTTGGCTGCGCAGGAAGTGGCCGTCGACCAGCATCTTCAGCGAGGCGTGGATCAGCGCCGGGTCAGTCAGGGCGTCCTTGTTGGAAGCGATCAGCAGATCGCCGGCTTCTTGCGCGTGGTCGACGGCGAACTGGTAGCCGCGCCGCGTTGCCTCGATGAAAGCGGAAGCGGCCTTCGGGTTCGCCGAAAGAAATGCATCGCTGGAGGCGATGAAGGTGGTGTGCTCATCGGGCACGCCGTAGTCGGCATAGCGGAAGGTGCGCTGCCTGACGCCTTGCAACGCGGCCTGGACGCCTTCCCAGGTCGAGACTTCCAGCGTGAAATCGACCGAGCCGTTGGCCAGCGCCTCATAGGCGGAGGTGCCGAGCGTCACCGTCTCGAAATTGCCCTTGCCGCCGTCATGGCGGATCATGGTCGAGATCAGCGTGTTTTCCCAGGCACTGCCGAAGCCGCCATAGGTCAGGCCGTCCAAGTCTTTCGGGCTCCTGATATCGCTGCGCGCGGCGTTGAACACCAGCCGGCCGGTCTCGGCCTGGACCACGGCATAGACCGCCTTCAGATCGGTGCCGGCGGCGCGCTGGGTGAAGAAGCCGGCGCCGGCGATGCCGAAATCGGCGATGCGGTTGGCGACCAGTGTACCGGCACCGGTATCGCCATAGGGCAGGATTTCAGCCTCGATGCCGGCCTCGGCATAGAAACCTTTGTCGCGGGCGACAAAGAGGCCGATGTGATTGGTGTTGACGGTCCAGTCGAGCGCGACGGTGACTTTTTGCGGCGCCGCGAAAGCGCGTGAGGGCAGTCCGGCGGCGAGCGTCAAAAGCAGTGCCTGGCGGCGTGTCAGTGAAATCATGGTCATTCTCCTTGGGCTGGGTTGAGAAGGGTGTCGAGGATTTCGGCTTCGAGGGCCGCGGCGTCCGCACCCGAGCGGCGTGGGCGTGGCACCTTGATTTCGCGGACGATGCGAGCCGGGCGCGCCGACAGCACATAGATGCGGTCGGACAGCAGCACCGCCTCGCGCACGTCATGAGTGATCAGCAGCGCCGTCCAGCGGTGGCGCCGCCACATGCCTTCCAGCCAGTGCTGCATGCCGGCGCGGGTCAGCGCGTCGAGCGCGCCGAAGGGTTCGTCGAGCAGCAGCATGTCGCGATCCTGCACCACGGTGCGCAAAAGAGCGGCGCGCTGGCGCATGCCGCCGGACAGCTCTGCCGGATAATGTCGCTCGAAGCCGGCGAGGCCGAACTCGGCAAACAGCGGCGCGACGCGGGCGCGGGCGGCCTTGCGCCCGACGCCCTGCACCTCAAGGCCGAGCGTGGTGTTGTCGAGGATGCGCCGCCACGGCATCAGCGCGTCGCGCTGTGGCATGAAGGCGAAATGGCGGCCATGGTCGTCGAGCGGCGCGCCGTCGAACAGCATTTCGCCCTCGCCTTGCAGCGCGCCGGTCAGCAGTTGGAACAGCGTCGACTTGCCGGCGCCGGACGGCCCGAGGATGGAGACGAATTCGCCAGCGCCGACGCTGAGCGAGATATCAGCCAGCACATTGAGGTCGCCGAAGCGCTTTTTGACGTGGCGTAGTTCGAGCCGGGTCATTGCCCTGCCCCGGCGCGTTCCTGTCCAACCCGCTCCCACGGCATGACCAGCCGCTGGATCAGCACCGTTGCGCCGAACAGGAGCAGTGTCAGCGCCGCGCTGACGGCGACCGCGGCCAGCACCAGATCGGGGCGAAAATTGTTCTTGGCGTTGAGCATGTAAATGCCCAGCCCTTTGGCAGCGCCCGCATATTCGGCGAAGATGGCGCCAACGACGGCATAGGTGATGGCGGTGCGCAGCCCGGCGAAGAAATAGGGCTGCGCCGAGGGCAGCCGTGCCGAGAGGAAGACGCGCCAGCGCCCTGCCCCCATGGCGCGCAGTATCTGGCCGATCTCCTTCTCGGTGGCGTCATAGCCCTCAACCAGCGCCACCAACATCGGGAAGAAGGTGACCAGCGCGACCAGCACGATCTTGGGCATCAGGCCGAAGCCGAACCACAGCACCACCAGCGGCGCGATGGCGATGAGCGGCAAGGTCTGGCTGACAATGAGCAGCGGAAACAGCGCGCGGCGCAGCGGCGGCGAGAAGTCGACCAGCACCGACAGCAGGAAAGCGGCGCTGAGCGAACAGGCAAAGCCGGCAAGCGTGGCGCGGATGGTGGGGATAGCATTTTCCACCAACGCATCGCGGTTGAGCAGTGCCTGTTCCAACACACGCGACGGTGCCGGCAATATCGTCGGCTTGATGCCGGAGAATCGGGCATACAATTCCCACGCCAGCAGCAAAAGGCCGACCGAGACGATCGCCGGTGCGACCCTGGCGATGGCGTTGGTGACACGCGCGAGCGGGCGCGAAGGGGCGGATGACAGGGTCACGGACATAACCTTTGACGGACGGCGCGAAGTGCGCAGCGGCTCAGACAGCGGACGGGCTGTTGGCCGATACCGTGACGTCGAGGGTTACGTGGCCGGCACCCGGCCCGAAGCGGCAGAAGGCCTCGTTCAGCGCCGCAAACACCGCGCCGGCATCGCCGCGCAATTTGGTGCAGAAGTTTTTGGAGCGGTCGTAGACGCCGGACTGTTCGAGAAAGTCGATGCAGCCGTAGATCTCGTCCATGTGATCGTCGGTGCCCATCACATAGAGCGAGAATTGCGCCGCTGTCGGCTGGCCGGTGGCGCCGGCCTGGCGCACCGCCGCAATGGCCGCGTCCTTGCGGGGCCCAAGCGGCCCGACAGGTCCACCGAGTGCATCGGTGCGGCAGATCGGGTCATCCGGCTCGCCCGGGCAGCCGCGCGAAATCGCCGCCGACAGCACGCAATGTTTGCCGCTGCCTGCTGCCGCCACGAACAGGTCGCGCATCGCCGGGAACAGCACTTCTGGCGACCCGACCAGCAAGGTCGAGATGTCGTCGGTCTCGATTCTCAGCCTGTCGCGCCAGGGATCGAGCGCGCCGAGTGCGCCAAGGATGACGCCGACGAAATCGTCGGTCATGGGGTGTAGGGAAATCTGTGCGCCAGAAAACATCGCCCGCCTCGCTCCGCTGGTATTACCCAGATCAGCTTCTAGGGTCTGTGGGCTTGCCGCCCCCGTCTCAGCCCCGACCGTACGGAGCACCCCTGTGGATGGGCGCGTTAAAGCACCATTCGAGCGATTGCGGAAGGGGTTTTTTTGAAGCGTAGCGGGAAAGCGTTGCGCCAGACGCTGCTTCAGTCGTTCAAATTGTACGAAATCTGCTTGACGCGATTTCGTACATAAAGTACTATCTCCGATCCCACGGGAGAGACCTGGATGAGCACCGCAGACCACGCCGCCTTCACCGACCTCTCGCGTCCGCTGATCTCGGCCCTGTCGATCGAGCGCCGCGAGCGTCTCGCCGGAGCTTGGCGCATGGCCAGCCAGGACATCGCCGACGACATCCGCTTCATCCGCCAGTATCTGAAAGTCATTGCCGAGAAGGAGGAGAGGCTGTCGTCAGGCACCCTCGTGCACAGCCGCGCTTACGCCGAGGCCTGCGCCGGCTGGCTGCCGCAGACGGTGGCGCGCTATTTGCGCAATCTGCGCCGGATCACCGAATGCGAGTTGGCGATGACGGCGGCCGGCATCCGCTTTGCGCTCTCCAGCTATGCCTGGGAGGCGTGAAGCAAGGCCGGCAGTCACCTTACCAACTGAACTGCAGGCCGGCATTGCCGCCGACGGCCCCGCCGGAAAAGGCGACGCCAAGCGTTCCGGTCAGCCGACCGCCATGTGCGAAGCCCTCTCCCAGCACGGCGGCGCCGGTGAAGCCGAAGGCGTCGGCCCCGCCGGCATTGCCCCAGTTGACGCGCAGGCCGAAATGTTCGCCCTGAACGAGATCGGGCGCTGCAAGGGCGGCTGAGATCGAGGCGTTCTCGAAGGCGCGCGTGATGCGGTTGTCGACGTCGTCGACATGACTTGCCAGCGCGGTCTTGCCGGTGACGGTGCCATCCTCGGCCGCTCGCTTGGTCACGCCCGTATCGGCGTTGATGCAGGTGTCGGTGCCGGGGCTGTAGTAATATTGCGCGCCATAGAGCGAGCAGATCTTCACATATTCGAGCGGCTTCGCAAGCGCGGGCGCGGACAGGCCGCAAACCGCGCCGAGAATCGCCGGCGCAACAAGATATCTGAACATGGCTTGCCCCTACCTAGCTCTTACCAGGTGAGTTGCAGGCCGGCATTGCCGCCGACGGTTCCGCCCGAAAACGCGACGCCCGCCGCGCCGGTCAGCCGGCCGCCGCTGGGCAAGAAGCCCTCGCCCAGAACAGCGGCGCCAGTGATTCCCATGGCATCGGCCTGGCCGGCATTGCCCCAGTTGACGCGCAGGCCAAAATGTTCGCCCTGAACAAGATCCGGGCTGGTGAGCGCCGAGGCCACCGAGGCGCTTTCAAAGGCGCGGGCGACGCGGGCATCGATCTCGTCGACGCTCTTGGCCAGCGCGGTCTTGGAAACCACGACGCCATCGGCGGTCACGCGCCGCGTCTCGCCGGTATTGGCGTTGATGCAGGTGTCGGTGCCGGGGCTGTAGTAGAATCGCGCGCCATAGAGCGAGCAGACTTTCACATACTCGACCGGCGCCGCCAGGGCCGGCGCTGAAAGGCTGCCTGCCGCGGCCAGAAACGCAAATGAAATGAAATGGTTGATGTTCCGCATTGCCCTACCCCGAACGTTAAGAAAACCCTAACGCGAAAAGGCGCATGCGGAGGCGCGCCGTGTCAACGGCGTGATCGGATGAATACCTGACTTTTACTGGGTGGATTTAATTGATATCGGGCACGTTGCGGCGATGTCACATCGAATGCCCCACCACATTCAGCAAACCCACCATTTCCCAAGTATTTTATCTACCTTTTTATATTCTAATATTCTTAAGTACGATCTTGGGACAGCTGACGAAGCAGGGCTTCAGCGCAACCGCGATAGCGGCAACGTCGTTCCGCGTCGTTTCGCGCGGGAGTGGAAAAGAGGTCCGGCCCGGCCACTTGGCCGCCGGGCTCAGCTCTTGGCTTTTGGCTTGGCGGGCTTGCTGGCGGGCTTGGCGGCCGCCGGCTTTGCTGCCTTGGCGGCGGTGGCTTTGGCCGGCTTGGCGGCGGCCTTCTTCGGCGCTGCCTTGGGCTTAGCAGCATCGCCGTCCACCTCGGCGGTGGCCTGGTCCCAATGCTGCTGATGCGCGCCTTCGGGCCGCCCGGCCTTTTCCCAGATCGCGTGCGCCCTTTGGCGAATGCGTTCATGCCTGTCGTCCGTCACTCCTGCCTCCATCGGTTCGATTCGAATCCCGTGAGCCGGCACTGTTTTAGCTGAAATTTCGATCGCCGTCTTGGGATCAAAGCGAAGGCAGCATATTCATCGGCCGTCAGTTCTTGTCGGACAGTATTGCAACGCCAAGGATAGCGGCTTTCTTTGCGATCAGCCCTTCCAGATCGGCATCCGAGCGTTCGGTTCCGGTGCGCTCCCGCACCATTTCAATCACTGTCCTCATCGACAAAAGCGCACTGCTGCGTTCGGCGAGCAGCTTGTCGACGGATTTGGCCACATCGGGTGCCTCGGCATGCCGTAACATGGAGGTTCCTTTCATATCCCCAGACCCACTGCCCAGCCTGCCGCCCCTTTCGAGGGACGACAGGAAAGGCAAGTATCAGTCGATGACCTCTACGATCCGATGGGTCGCAGGGTCGACCAGAACGGTATGGTCGCCGACGACGGTATATCTGTATTGAACGTCGGGAACCTCAATCGGCTGAAGCTCGACCGTGTCGGGCAACGTGGAACCGACATTCAGTTCCACGCCGAGGAGGTTGATCGAGGCCAATGGGTGCTTGTGCACATATTCGCGAATGACCGTCTGCTGTTGGGGCGAAACGACGACAACTTCGTCGGCTGCGGCAACGCCGGTGCCGGCCAGCAGAGCCAGGCCGGTAGCGGCAGGAATCAGAAAGTTTTTCATCGTTCTCTCCTGTTGTTTGCAAGCTTCGCCCGCCCCGCCTGTGCGAGGACTTTCATGGTTCAAGATGGCGAGCTCTGTAGGAGGCAAACGTCGGGGGAAGCCTGTTGTTCCCTCAGACATGGCTAATTGATCGGGGACTCATTCGTCCGGGAACCGCATGGCGCTGTTGCGCATTGAAGGCGCTGCAACGCTTTCCGGGAGGTTTTCGATATGGATGAAATGCTGTTTCCCGCGCCTGTGGCCATCGCAGTGGGGGCCGGCTTCAAACGCGACATCGCCTCACTGGCGCAGATGCAGAATTTCCTGAAGGAATGGCCGCCGGCGCGGCGCGGTGCGATCCATGCCACTGCGCTGAAGGCCTGCGACGCGGCGCGCGCCGGTCATCTCAGCGCCGAGCAGGCGCGCCGGGCGTTCATGAGCTTTGCCGAGGCCGCCGGCATTCTGTGGACTGGCATTGACCCGGTGACCACACTGCGTGAGGCGAGGGCCGCCAGAAATGCGCACGCCAGAAGCAGCAACAGCCACCAGACTTGAGGGCGCCGAAGAAGTCGCCATCAAGCGGCATCCTGCCAGGCGAGGCAGTCCTTTCGACGAAGTCCAAATGGAGCGCTACAATTTTACACGCGGAGGCTGCAAAACTCTCCGCAGTCGGCTATGGCTGCGGCTTCAGGGCCGGGGCCAATAGGACATGGTGCGCGAAAGCTACTCGATCGTCGTCGAGATGGAGAATGCCAAGGCGATCGACTGGGACGAGATCGGCGTCGGTTTCGCAGCACTCGCCCGCGAGATACGAGCTGCATCCGATCTCGGATATCCAGCAAAGCCGCAAGTCATCTTCGTCCACTCCGGAGAAGCCGGCGACACACCGCTTTTGCAGGATGAGATTGCCGCCAGAGTGCCGGAGCTCGGCACGGCCGCGACGCTGGCCTTCACCGCCTTGCCCGACGGGCGCTATTACGAGCTGAAGAACCGCGGCATTGCCGAGGCAACGGGCGAGATCATTATTCTTTGCGATTCCGACTGCGTCGCCGAGCCCGGCTGGCTGCCCGCTTTGCTGAAGCCGTTCCAGGATGCGCGGACGATGGTGGTCAACGGCTACACCTATCTTGGCCATGACGATTTCGCCTCGCGGACCTTCGCGCTGCTGTGGTTCTTTCCGCTTCGCGACCATGACCGGCATTTTGCCGCCAAGCGCGCGCTGAACGCCAACAACAGCGCGCTCAGGCGAAGCTGGCTCGCCAACCATCCGTTTCCGCAGAGCAACGGCTTCAAGGTCTCCTGCACGCTGCTGACCAGGCAATTGCAGGCGGAGGGCCATGACCTACTCAGGGTCGAGGCGCTGGCCAGCCACTATCCACCGCGCGGCCTGGCGTTCTTCCTGTGGCGCGCGCTGGTCACCGGCCGCGACGCCGACCGCAAATATGCGGCCCTGACCACCGCCTCACGTCCCCGTCGCGTGCTCAAGGCGCTGCGGCGTTGGCCCTCAGCATCCTTGCGGGTGAGTGTGCGCATCGCCACCCAGGCACGCCATACCGGCATGCCGGTCTGGCAGGTGCCTTTGGCCGTTGCCGCCGGCCTGGCATTCAACAGCCTGGTGTTCGTCGGCCAGTTCGGCCTGGCGACCGGCCTGATGAGAGACGATGTCGAGCGGGTTCCGGCCTTTGTCGGACACAGCTGACTACAAACCGGGACCCCGACAAAACAATCCCCACTGACTGGGTCAGTGGGGTGAACATCGGCACGTGTTGCCGGCGAATATTGCGCTTCGACTTTTGCGACCTCCGCTCAGCAATGGGCAGCGGTCAAGGCGGGCTGACAGGCGGTGACGCTACCGCAATCACGGCCGACAATCTCTCGCGCCTGGTCGGCGTCGACCTTTCGTAGGCTTGCTGCATCACATTGCAGCAAGCGCACCGCCGATGCGACCGCTAATATTCGCGACCGCCAAGCTACAACCATTTGGTTTTGGGCATGATCCCTGGCGCAGAGAACCAAAAAAGACGCCGTGCGCTTATTGAGGGGGAGGTGAAACCTGCTGCGCGATCACGGTCGACAGCTTTTCGCGCTTGGTCAGCACAGGCTTTTCGTAGGTTTTCTTCATTGCAATCATCCTGCCCTCGTTTTCAACAATACAACATCACGTTGCGATAAGCGCATTGTCAACCCACGGGGCTGGGATCAGCGACACGTTGGAGCGTCCCTGTGTCCAAATGGACGCAGGGGCTCCAACGGTGCCTGGCTAACCAAAGCTCGCGGGTGATGCGCTCGTATTTTTCAGTTGGTGACCGGCTATCAATTCGACGTGGGCTCGCCAAGCGCCTCGGTCACGAAGGATGCGGCGATCAGATCGTCCGCATCCAGGCCTAGGGAGCCGTCGCTACCCCCCATGATGGCAGCGACCTTGTGGAAGGTTTTCATCTCGTGCTCGGTGATCCGGGCGTTTCGCATCCTGGCTTTCAGATCGGCGACACGCATCCCCAATGCAGGGGATGTCCCGATTTCTCGTTTCGACATGGTATATTGCTCCTGCCCCAACCCGCTCTTGTTTTGCCGCCCTGCCCGCTTCGCCTGCCCAGATCTGTCTGTCTATAAGACATCGCGAATAGGCCCGAACGCGCGTTGCGATGGATGGTTCCAGCGCCGCGGTCACGAAATAATACAGATGAGGCCCAGCAGCAGCCGGCGCCGATACAGTAATAATTTGCGCGACAACCATCGGCTGCAATGACAGTCGCAAATTAACTCAATTATTCGAAGAAATACACTGTCCTTGGGCTCCGGCCAGGTGCTGGCGGCTGCCGAAAAAACCGCCGCGGACGGATGCCCTACCGCGCATTTGCTCTAATCTGCATCTGCCACTGAGCGGGCGCGGATCGAGGCGATCAGATCGTCGACACGCTGCACTGCCGGGGCCGATGGCCGGCGAACCGATCGCGCCTCCAGGTGACTGTCGTAGATCCGCCGCAGCACATCGCGGGCGACCTTGGCGCGCTCCCATGTGCGGCCGAGAAGGACGCAGCCTCCCAGGGTGGCTGGCGCATCGGCAACGTCATCCCACACCGTCCAGGTACCGGACGGCTCCGGGTGACAGCGAAATCTGGGTTGGCGCTCTTCCATAGGGATAAACGGCCAGCACGCCGGTTGGTTCGGTCCGGCATGGCGGCGTGGTTAACGCGCGTCACGCATCGGGATGCGGCCACCGCGGGCGACGCTACCGATTGGCCCGCGCCTCCGAGGGGGAAGCGCGGGGCAGACAGTTTCGGCCAGGCGTCGTGCCTTGGCCGGCAGCAGCCTCAGCGCGAGGCCGGCCGCATTCCCGAGGCCGAGCGCTCCGCCTCGGGCGAGAAGACCACGACGGCGAAGATCAGCACGGCAGCGGCGACGATGAGCGAACCGCCGGCGACGATCGGCTCAAGCGCCGGATTGCCCTGCAGCATCAGGTACAGGGCCGGCAACATCACCACGATGCCAAGCGTGTAGAGGCCGTAGTGGATCATGGCGAGCTTGCGCTCGGCCTTTGCCGGATTGAGCGCATAGTAGCCGCCGAAGATGGCGCTGGTTACCCATCCCAACAGGTTGATGTGCGCGTGCGCCGGAAAGGCGCCGTGGTCGCCCGAGATCGCCATCTGCAGACCGGCGGCGATGCCCAGAATGAGAAAAACGATGGCTGTTTTGAAGAAGAGTTCTGAAACCCTAGGCATGTCTTGTCCTCCCAATGCCGTTTACCCCGACATCGGGAAGCCTATATCAGCAAATGCGGATACTCCATGCCGTACCGAGGGTTAGCAGCGCCTTTCCCCTTAATGTTTGCATGCAGGAACATTGACACCAGGCGAACAGCGCTACCCGCCGGAGTAGATTGGCAGTTCCAACATGCCGTCAAAAAAAGCCGCCGGGCGAACCGGCGGCTTGATCGTCGACTGGGTCGTTTCAGCCGCGATGAACCTTACGGCGTCGCCGGAGCCAGCTTGGCGGCCATCTGGTCGATCTTGTCGGCAAGCACGCCATTGGCCCAATCCGTCACCTCGGCGTCGACAGGCTTGTTGGCCATGTCGGCAAGAGCTGTGTCGAGCGACGGGATGTCGGCAGCAGCTGCGTCGGCCGCAGCCTGGGGATCTACCGCCGCCGCAGTGGCGTCGTCGAGCGCGGTCTGCGCGGCATCGAGCTCCTCTTGGGTTGGGACCTCGTCGGGCGGGGTAAGCGGGTCAGCCGCTTTCGCCTTTAGCGCGTCGAGCGCGGCCTGGGCGTCGTCGACCGCCTGATTGGCCGCATCTGCCACGGCTTGAGCGTTCTTGGCTATTGCCGACTGTGTCACAAAAGCCTGGATGCCAGCGAAGTTCTTGCTCTTGGAATGCATATAGGCGTTGATGTTGCGCTGAAGCGAGTGCAACCGGCCGAGCTTGGCATTGATATTCTTTTCCTTGGGCACAGAGGCGGTCTGCTCGGCGTCGTCAACGCTTGCAACAGCCTCCGTTTCGGCCTTGGCGGCCTTCCCCTTGGCTGACGCCGACTTGCCGTGCGAACCGCTGTTGCCGGATTTGGCGCCGGCATTGCCGTTTCCGCCGCCATTGCCGTTGCCGCCGCCATTGCCGTGGCCACCACCGTTGCCGTGGCCACCACCGTTGCCGCCAGCACCAGCCAGGGCCGGAGACGCCAAAAGCGCGAACGCTGCAAGCGCCGCAAGAAGGGTCTTTCGGGATGTCATAATATCTCCTCCGGGAATCGCCACCGCCACCAACCGCTATAGAGGGGGATATGAGAAATCGCTAATGCCTTGGGTAAACTTTGAACAAATGTGGTTTCAATGCGAGAGCGAAGCGGTCGCCGGTGAACGAGCCGAATCGAAAAACCGTCATAACCCTTTGAAATTGCTAGGTGCGACGAATAGAAGGGAGGGGTTTGGGCCCTTTGGAACGCAAAGGTCCTATACCAATCAGACTATGGTCCTAGCGGCCTCAGTTTGGCTGCGACCAGGGCGCCCGCGTGATGTCGGCCCCGGCCTGTTCGTCGAACAGCACCGCGCAGCCGCGCTTCAGCGCCACTGCCGACAACGCATTCGCCGCCGCTTCATCCGACGAGACGAAATCCCCGGTCAGCACCCGCAATTCTTCCACCGCCTTGGCCATCGACACAACCCGCCCAGCAGACCGGCCGGTCATACAGGCGTCGACGATGCAGACAAGATCGATCATTTCAAAGTGGCCCATTCCAGACCTCCCGCAAACAGTGTCCCATCGCGACTATCAACGCAGCTGCGATCGACAATGTTCCCGCAAGAGACGATCTGGGTTCCCGCAAGAGACGATCTGGCGGCGACTTTGTCGTGGATGCCCATGCGGCACCCGCGTTCAGGCTTTGTGGTGGTCTTCCAAGGCATTGCGCAGAGCGACTCGGCGCTGCTGTCTTCGAAACTGGTCAAGGGCGCATCTCTGCTTGACGCAGGACACGATTTGTTCTCTATTTGTTCTGTAAAACATCTCTCAAAATAGACGCGGCTAATGCAGCAGCGCCGCAAGGAAACGGTCGGGATGGAACCCACCATTCTCCATGCGGATCTCGACGCCTTCTATGCCTCGGTCGAGCAACTGCTCGACCCCTCGCTCAGAGGCAAGCCGATCGCCGTAGGAGGCGGCGTGGTGCTCGCCGCCTCCTACGAGGCCAGGGTTTTTGGCGTGCGCGGCGGCATGCCGGGACGGCGCGCCCGGGAGCTCTGCCCGCAGTTGATCTTCGTCGGCGGTCATTTTGGTGACTATCAGCGGCTCGGCGACGCCGCCATCAAAGTGCTCGACGATTTTACGCCGCTGGTCGAGCGCATCTCCATCGACGAGGCCTTTGCCGATGTCGCCGGCTGCACGCATCTGTTCGGGTCGCCGGCCGAGATCGCCGCCACGATACGCCACCGGGTGCGGCAAGAACTCGGCCTGCCGATCTCGATCGGCGTGGCTCGCACCAAGCATCTGGCCAAGATCGCCTCGCAAGTGGCGAAACCAGACGGGCTGGTGGTGGTCGATCCCGCCGGTGAACTTGCCTTCCTGCATGATCTGCCGGTCGGGCTGATGTGGGGCGTCGGCCCGGCGACGAAGGCGCGGCTGGCCGAAATCGGCGTCGAGACCATCGGCCAGCTGGCGAAGACGCACAGCGGGGCGCTGGAGCGCCTGCTCGGACCCGCCGCCGGCGAAAAGCTTGCCGCATTGGCGTGGAACCGCGACCCGCGAAAACTGGTGACGCAGCGCCGGGCGCATTCGGCCGGGGCGCAATCGGCGCTCGGCAAGAAACCGGCCGAGGCAAAAATCTTCGTGCCGGTGATGCTGCATCTGGCCGACCGTGTCGCCAGCCGGCTCAGAGCCAAAGCGCGGCCCGGCCGCACGGTGACGGTGCGCGTCCGCTTTGCCGACCTCAGCGCCGTGAGCCGCTCGGTCACCCTCGACCAGCCGATTTCGGCAACGCTGATGCTGGCCGAGATCGCCGAGGAGTTGGTGCGCGGCGTGCTTGCCGCTTACCCCCAGGAAAAGACCATTTCACTGCTGGCGATCTCGGTATCGCATCTGGAGGAAAGTACCGAGCTGCAGCTCGAACTGCCGCTCGGCCTTGCCGACGAGAAGCAGAGACCTGGCACCAAAAAGGGCTTGGCGCGCTTCGGCGCCGACCGCGCAGTCGACAAGATCCGCCAGCGCTTCGGCAAACAGGCGGTCGGTTACGGCACGGTGGCGCTGGAAGCGGCGCGTTCCGTGCCCGACGCTTTCAGGGAACTGGCGGAGAAGGAATTGTGATAAAGGTATGTCGGACTTGGTCGCCGGCGCGGTGAGGTTGACTGCACCGGGCTATCTGGCATTATCGCGCGACGTTGAAGGGTGGGACCCATGAAGAAAACCTATTTGAAACCCGTGCTTGTCAAGAAGGGCAAGCTTTCGCAGGTTACAGCGGAAAATGGGGCGCTTTCGGCGGGCTAAGCACGCTTGGTGAAACCATTTGAGTCGGCGTGCCAGTGGTGTCTGGCGACCCGCTTCTGGACACACGCAGTCTGAGATTGACCCACGCCATTGGAGAATGGGAAAATGAAGAAGACCTATTCAAAGCCGGCGCTGGTCAAAAAAGGCAAACTCTCGCAGGTCACGGCGAACGCCCCGAATTCCATCAGTCTGTAGCTCAGCGGGCGACCACGAGATCGTCGAGCACGAGTTGCCAATAGTGCTTGGTGGAAAGACGTACGCGCGTCACCTGCGCGAGCATCGGGGCGTAGTGAACGGGCGTCAGCGCCGACAAGGTGACGGCATCGCTGGCAATCAGCCGATCGCCAAGCCAACTCTCCACCAAGGCAACCTCCCCTTCGGACTTTAACCACGCCGCGGTCAGCAGCACCGAGTGAAAGCCAAAAGGCTTTTCACTGCCGAATTCGGCCGGGTGCCCGCTGCTGGTGTAGCAAGTGTGGTCTCCGGAGACATTGCCGTTCACATAGCCCTCGGCCTCCTTGAGGTAATCGCGCGAAATCGCATTGAGGTTGAACCAACTGAACCCGGCATAGCCGGACGGCACCTTGCGGAACTCGCGCGGGGTGACATCGTCGAAGCCGATCGTCTGCAGGGGGGCGGCGTTGTCGAAGGCGGGACTTTCGGGCGAGAGCAGGCCGAGATCGGTCGGATAGGGTGACAGGACCAGCCTGCGCGCAAAACCGCGACGGGAGACCTCGATGGTGTCGGCGTCATCGGGAAGATCGAAGCGGAAGCCGGCTGCATCGGCGAGCGGATGCACGGCCAGCACCTGCCCCTTCCTCTCTACCGACAAGGTCGCCGCTGCCGCCACACGCCCGCTGAGGCGCCGTATCGGGAAAAGACCGACCGGCCGCAGCATCGCTTCACTGACCATTCCCGTGGGCGAGCCCGATAGCGGCTGAAAGTGCTGCGACTGGACCTCGTTGGCGCTGCTGGCGCGCCAGCCGGGCGGCACCGAAACCGTGAACCGGTAAATGCCGGGCAAATGAATGGGCGCCTTGCGGTGTTTCCTCGACACCGGAAAATTGGCGAAGCCGCTGCGGTTGGTCCGAGCCTGCGACGCGAAGCGGCTATTGCCGTCGTGCAGCCTGACCATGACACCGGCCATGGGCCGGTCACCGAGCCCGTAACTGCCATCGCGATCGACATCGAAATAGACGAAGGAAGAGTGGTTGAGGTTGCTGCGACTGCTCGACCAATCCTGGCGCACGGCGTAATCATTCGCCGGATTTTCACGATGCCGGGCCTTGCGACGGCTACGCACCTGCCGCCAGAACCAGGCGAGAAACGCCAGAATGGCGGCGAGCCCGACGACGACCGCTGTTTCGACCATGTAGGGGTCACGCACCGTTGTCGGTCCTCTCTTCGCAAATCTCGCGCAACGAAACTTGTGCATATCTCGATTCAAACTGTTTGTAGAGCCGGCGCCGGCTTCGGCAGCCGAGGGGCGGCGACGGCGCCGGACTAAAGTCCAGCCCGGGTAAGATAAAGGCAGATGTCACAAACGCCGTTCTGCCTCTATAACAAGCACAGGTGAGGATGGGTCGCACGATTGCTTGAGGATTTCTTACGGCGTTGGGGCAAGCTGTCGCTTGCGTTGCAGTTCCTCGTTGCCGGCGGCGTCGGCCTGCTGGCGGTGATGCTGGTGGTCGGCCTGTGGGTGACTTCGCAGATCCGGCAAGGCGTCACCCGCAACTCCGCCGCCTCCACGGCGCTCTATGTCGACAGCGTGATTGCGCCACTGCTGCCGGACATGCGCAAGAGCCGCGAGCTCAGCGACAGCGTCAAGCGGGCGCTGGACGAAACGCTCGACCAGGGCGCGCTCGGCAAGCGGCTGGCCTCGTTCAAGCTGTGGCGGCGCGACGGCACCATACTCTACGCCAAGGATACGACGCTGATCGGCAAGGTGTTCGAGCCGAATGCCAACCTGGTCGCCGCCTTTGGCGGCAATGTGGTGGCTGAGTACAACAACCTCGACGACGACGCCGAAAGCCGGGAGGAACAAAGAACTGCAACCGGACCGCTGCTCGAAATCTACAATCCGGTGCGCGAACCGTGGTCGGGCGAGGTCGTCGCCGTGTCGGAGTTCTACGAGGTCGCTGACGATTTTGAAACGACGCTGAATGTGGCTCTGTGGCAAAGCTGGCTGGTGGTGGCCGGCGCCGCGGCGGCGGCGCTGGCGCTCTTGTCCGGCATCGTCTTTCGCGGCAGCCGCACCATCGAGACACAGCACACCGCACTCGAGGCAAAGGTCGCAGAATTGCAGGCGCTGCTGTCGCAGAACTCGACGCTGCGCCAGCGCGTGCAGCGCGCCTCGCGCCGTGCCACGGCCATCAACGAGCGCTATCTGAGGCGCATCGGTGCCGATCTCCATGATGGGCCGGCCCAGCTCGTGGCGCTGGCGGCGCTGCGCATGGGCAGCCCGCTGCTGCTCGACCCCGCCGCCTCGGCCGAACAGCGCCAGGCTGAGGTTGCCGGCATCCACAACACGCTTGGCGAGGCGATGAGCGAGATACGCGGCATCTGCAACGGCCTGGTGCTGCCGCAGATCGAGTCCGCGGCCGTGCCGGACATATTGCGGCTGGCCGTCGCCGAGCACGAACGGCGGACCGGGACCTCAGTTTCGCTGACGCTTCCTTCCCGCTTGCCTGAACTCGGCCCGTCGGAGAAGATCAGCATCTATCGTTTCGTCCAGGAGGGGTTGAACAACGCCTTCCGCCATGGAAAAGGCAGGAACCAGGCGGTGAAAGCCGGGATCAAAGCCGGCAAGCTTTTCGTTGAAGTGCTGGATGGCGGGCCGGGCTTCGATCCGGCAAGGACTGAAGGTCTTGGGCTCGCCGGCCTGAGGGAGCGGATCGAAAGCATTGGCGGGCATTTCGAAACACTGTCAGGGCCGCAAGGCACACGATTGGTAATCACACTGTCTGTCGAGGAGCAACCGTGACCGGTGTCATCCGCATAGCCATCGTCGACGATCATCCGATGTTTCGCGAGGGCGTCGCGCGCAGCCTTGGCGAAATCGGCGGCTTCGAACTGGTTGGCGAAGGCGCCAGCGCCGAGGATGCCGAAAGGCTGGTCCAGGCCGTGGCACCCGATATCCTGCTGCTCGACATCAGCATGCCGGGCGGCGGCCTTGTCGCCGCAGCAAACATCCTGGCGCGGTACTCCGGCCAGAAGATCGTCATGCTGACCGTGTCGGAGGCCAATGCCGACATTGCCCAGGCGCTCAATGCCGGCGTGCGCGGCTATGTGCTGAAAGGCGTCGGCTCGAAAATGCTGGCCGAAATCCTGCATAATGTCGCCGCAGGCGAGAGCTACGTTTCGCCGACACTGTCGGCCCGGCTGCTGTCCGGCCTGCTGCAGCCGGCCAGCAGTAAACCTGATCCGATCCGCCAGCTCACCGGCCGCGAGGCGGAGATCCTGCGCCTGGTGGCGGAAGGCTTGAGCAACAAGGAAGTCGCGACGCGGCTGGCGCTGCAGGAAAAGACGATCAAGCACCACATGACGCGGGTGTTGGCCAAGCTCAATGTCCGCAACCGGACCGAAGCGGCACTTCTGATGCATGAGGCGCGGGACCGCGCCGGCTGAGGGCCGGGTTTCGAGCCGGGACCATGACAAGGCAGCCCCGCGGCTGAGACGAGACGCGAGCGCCTTTTGAATTGCCGCGCTCTGCGTGGCCTCACAATCCTTTCAGGCGGGCCAGGTCCGCGGCGGTCGCCGCGCGCTCGACGATCCTGCGACCGAGCGCATCCTTCATTTCAAAACGCCCGTTGGCGACCTCTTCCCGGAAGCCGTTGGGATGGACGACCTTGATGGCATTGCCAATGACGCTGACGGTGTCGCCTGTCACCGCATTCACGTGGCTGGTGCTGCCGCTGTCGCTACTGCTGTTACCCTTGCCCTTGCCGTTGCCACCGCTGTTGCCGTTGCCGCCGCTGTTGCTGTTACCGCCACCGCCGTTACCGCCGCCGTTGCCGCCACCATTGCCACCGCCGTTACCGCCACCATTGCCACCGCCGTTACCGCCACCATTGCCATTGTTGGCGTGGGCGAGAGCGGGCACGATCTTGGCAACGCCGGCATCGTCAAACGTCACATGGTAGGGCGCGATCGCGAGCGCCAGCGCCGTCGAGGTCCGCAGGACGAACCGGCAAAGTCGAGGCAATGACGGCGCGTTCATTCCTTATCTTCCTGCCAGACCAGGGCGTAACCGCCGGTGGGGTGTCGTCACCATCGTCATCACCGACATCGTGGTCCTCATCATCGTCGATGCCATTGTGGCCTTCGCCGGAGTGGCCACCATCGCCATTGTACCACCTTCGCCACCGTCACCTTCGCTCTCGGCGTGGGCGCAGGCGGAGACTACCTTTGCGAGGCCGTCGCCGTCAAAGGCGAAATAGTAGGGTGCGACGGTAAGAGCCGGCGCCGCGGGACCGGCCAGTCGAGTCGGGCAAAAGGCAGTTGCGCATCTTGATCCTCCTGTGAAAGAGCGAACCTGAACCGGGTGTTGACAGGAGAGCATTTACCAGATCGCGGCAGCCGCCCTGGCCTCACATACGCATCTCCGCCCAGAAGGCCCGTTGCTCGGCAGTCCGCTTCAGGCTGCCGTGGCATTGATGGATGTCCAGGCCAGGGCTGGTGTTGGCCTCGACGATGACTATGCCGGCAGCCGTCAGAGCGACGTCCCAACCGACGAGGCCGGGAAATGGCAACAGGCCGGCAAGCCGCAGCATCGCCGATTTCACGAAACCCCAATTGGGTATGGTGGCGCCGCGAATCTGAATGCCGCTTTCGGGGTGCGTTTCCACATAATCGCGCCGCCCGGCCTGCGCATTGTAAAACAGGCCGGCGGCCAGAACGCCATTGTCGACGTCGACCAGGGCAGCGATCCCGCCCCAGCCCGATTTCCAGTTGTCGGTGGGATAGGTTGCCGGCCGGCCCATTTTCATCGTCGCCGCGAGAACGACCGGGCGATGGTCCGAAAAATGCGTGCCGGTCAGCACGCGAAGCGTGTTCAGTGTCCTGGGAAAGAAAGCTTCGCTCCACGGTCCCTGCGCGATGATGTTCGAGACCAGATAGCCAGTGCGGTTCTGCCCGAAAAATCCGGCCAACCATTGCCTTGGCTCGACGCTTTTGCCATTGGCGAGAATGCCGTCCGGAGTCTGAACCAGCCTCATGGCACCAAATCCCTGGCCCTGGCCGGATGGTTTCAGGAACAATTCGCCCTTGCGCGCCAGCAGCGCGAGGAGCGCATCCAGCTCCAACACCTCGCCATCGCCGCCGAGGCTTATGAGCTTTGGCCCCGCGAGATAGTGAGTGACCGGCGGCGCGACCGACGGCATGACGCAGTCGAGCCAGACCTTCTGATCCAGCTTGCTGAAAAGCACCTGGGCAAGACGGGAATTGTAGGTTTCCCGGCGTCGCCGCTGCAAGGTGAAGTTGATGTAGTCGTGCTCGCGATAGGCCCTGTCTTCCAGCATCGCCAATGACCTGGAGGGATGACCTCTCAACAGGCCGCGAAGCCGCCAGCCAGGCGTCGGCGCAGGTTCAGAGAATTCCTTCTGAAGATAGGCTTTGTAAGCCCCCCATCGACGCGCAATCGACATTGTCCCCCCTTTTAGCCCTTTGGGAGCCGATCCGGCAGGTATAGCGATTTTCGCAGGCAATTCATGCGCCATCGGCCGAGAAATGCAGCCTCTCGGGCGGAGGGCGCCGGCCAGCGCCTATTCGGGTGATGGCACCGGTGGCCGCGTCGTTATCGCCGCTCCGAAGGCAGCGACGACAACGGCGGCAATGCCGGCGCATTGCAGCCCGGTCAGCACCTCGTGCAGGAACACGAACCCGGCCAATGCGCCCAGCGCCGGCTCCAGGCAGGTCAGCGTGCCGTAGAGCCTGGCCGGCATGCGGGTCAGCGCCACCATCTCCAGCCAGAACGGCAGCGCGCTGGAGAACAACCCGACGACGAGCGCACCGACCAGGATCGACGGCGCGACCAGCGCCGGCCCCGCCTCGACCACGCCGAACGGCAGCGCCAGCGCCGCGGCGATGGCGATGCCGTAGGCCGTGGTCTGGCCGCCGAGTTCGGCGCCTGCCTTTTGCGCGAAGACGATGTAGAGCGCCCAGCTGCCGCCGGCGGCGAGCGCCAGCATCACGCCGGTCGGGTCGAGTGCCTGGCGCGAATGGATGAAGGGGGACAACAGCACGATGCCGGCGACAGCCAGCGCCACCCAGGCAAAGTCGCTGCCGCGCCGCGACGACAGTGTTGCCACCAGCAGCGGACCGGTGAATTCGAGCGCCACCGCGATGCCGAGCGGGATGGTGCGCAGCGCGGCGTAGAACAGAAGGTTCAGCACCGCGAGGTTGACCCCATAGGCGATGAGCCAGGGCAGCACGGCGCGCGACGGCCTGACACGCCAGGGCCGCAACACGGCCGCCAGCATCAATGCGCCGACGACCAGTCGGAGCGCCGTGGTGCCATTGGCGCCAACCAGCGGAAACAGGCCCTTGGCGAAGGTGGCGCCGATCTGGATCGACACCATGGCGCCAAGCAGTGCGCCGATGGGCAAAGCGCCCGCTTCGGGTCTGGCAATGGGCGTCGACGTCACTTTGGTCTTGTCTCCCCGGCCGTCCTGATTGAGACGGCATCGGTGGAGCTATGGTCTTGTCCGGCGTGGCTGTCGTGAGGCACGGGCGGGTGGTTGGATGGGGCAAGCGAGCGAGGCCGGTTTGGTCGATATCAGTGCGGCGCCCCGTCGGACGAGTGCAGGAGTCTCCAGGTCAAGCCGACACGACCGTTGAACAGAGACGCAAAATGCTCGGCGGCGACGTCCTCCAGGCCATCATCGACCAGAGCCTCGATGCTTCGCCGCATCAACGCGATTTGCATCTCGCGTGCGTGGTCTACGTCTGCCTCTCTCATTATTTCCATGACGTGGTAGGCCACGACAGGCTGGCCGAGGCAAGATAGCAGCGTGTTCGCTTCGGCTGTCGCCGCTGCAACTGCTTCTTCGATCTTCATTCTGGCGCTCCTCATCGAACATGATGCTGGCGCCTCCCCGGTGAGACGACGGTATTCCGTCGCTTCCTTTTTTCAATTTCGGCTGTCGCGCACGAGCGAAAGTGGCGGGTGCGCCAGCGGGGCGATTGCTCCCTTGTCCTATGCTCCTGAAGCAACTCACCGCTTCGCCAATCAGTATCCTCCAAGATAGAATTAAAGGCGATCACATAGTTAACTGATGGTTAACGGGCACGCTCGAATCTTAAGCGTTTGCGCGGAGACTTGGGTAAAAACGCGGGTCGGCACTTAGCCTGCTACGTGACAGTGAAGCTGCACCGCGCCGCCAGGCCCTGCCCCGGGCCAAGCGCCACCAATCCATTCCAGCTGTCGATCGAATCGCGATTGTGGGCATCCACGACATGGCTGACCGGCTCGAAACAGAAGAAGTCGCTGGCGGCTGATGGCGAATAAACGAGGTAGAAATTCAAAGGAGGGGACGCTTCGATCCTGAGGCCGCACTTTTGCTCCGGCCAGGATATGGCAGCGACGCCATCCCAGCCGGCAAAGGCGTTGTTGATCCATCCGTCGGGCATGGCGGCAGGCGTGCTGAAATCCCAATCAGGGCGGGTTTCGACATCCACGAACCTGTCGGGGAGATGGTCGGGCCCCTCAAGGCAAACCTGCGACGCCGGGGCGTGGAGCGTTGTCCGTGCCGTTCTTGGCAACCACGGATGGATGCCAAGCCCGAACGGCAGCCTGGTCGGCGCGTTGTTGACGATCCGAAGTTTTAGTTCGAGCGCCTGCGCGGTCAGCGCGTAGTCCACCTCGGCGCGATATCGGTACGGGCCGGGTCCGTCGCTGACAAGCGACAGCCGCGCTCTGTCAGGCGTCTGGCTGTCGACAGCCCATTCGCTGGAGAATCCATTGCCGTGGATGGGCAACGGCTCACCAGCAAGGTTGGGGAGCAGTTGGTGGAATTTGTTCTCGAAAATGAAGCCGCCGCCCGAGATGCGATTTGACCATGGCAAAAGCAAATTGCAGGCGAGATCGAACGGGTTCGTGCTGCCGCCGTCCGGCCACGGTCTGAACAGCGGCACGCGGCCATGGTCGAACCGCGCCAGACCGGCGCCAAGCGACGGAACGATTTCGGCGCACAGGTCGCCGCTTCGAATTTGGATGGTCTCGATCATTCAGACGGTATCGGCTCTGGCAGCGGCGGCCGGCTGTTGATGCCGGCCCTTGCGGGCGACGGCGAGAAGGTCATTCGAGGCGATGCCGATCAGCGCCTTCATCTGGTCGTGCGCCTCGTCGACCCTTCGCATGCGGATCGCCTCCAGCACGTCGCCATGGGCGCTCAGCGTCTGCTGATAGTTGGCGGTGGCCGATGTGGTCAATCGGAAGGAGAAGCTGAGCGCTGCCGCAAGCATGTTGCCGAGATTGGCGAAAACCGGGTTGCGGCTGGCACGCAGGATGGCGGTGTGAAAGCGGACGTCGGCATCGAGACAGGCGGCGAGGTCATCCTCCGGCGCAATGCGCATGGCCTCGTAAGCGGCTTCGATGACCGCGAGATCGCCCGATGTCGCCATCTTCGCCGCAAGCTGGGCGGCAGCCGGCTCGATGACCAGCCGCGCCTCGATCAGGCCGCGGACGAAATCGAGGTCGGGCTCGATATCGCGCATCCATTCGAGAACCTGCGCATCCAGCCGGTTCCATTCGCTCGACACGCGCACACGCGTGCCGGCGCGCTTGCGCGCCTCGATCAATCCCTTGGCCGAAAGCGTCAGCAGCGCATCGCGAAGTGCGGTGCGGCTGGCGCCATAGATGACGCAGAGTTCAGCCTCCGTCGGCAAGACCGCGTGCTGTGCATAGGTGCCGGCGAGGATACGCTGTCCGAGATCGCGCGCGATGCGATCCTTGAGCGACGACGTCGCGCCCTCCCCGGCAGACGGGTCCGGTTTGCCTGGCCCTGTTGAAGCGGTCGCCGCGTCCATCGTCATGTCCTGTTCAAGTGGTACTCGGCAATCACCACAGCAAGGATCAGCAGCGAGCCTTTTGCAAGCAATTGATAGAAGGTTGGCACCGACGTCAGTATCATTCCGTTGTTGAGCACGCCAATGATGGCGACGCCGAGCAGCGCGCCGACGATCGTTCCCTTGCCGCCCTGCAACGCGCAGCCGCCCAGCACGGCGGCGGTAATGGCCTCGAGCTCCAGGCCCTGCGATCCCGACACGGGCTGGCCCGAACCGGTGCGGGCGGCGAGCAGTATCCCGGCCAGCCCGGCGGCAACGCCGCTCATGATGTAGATGCCGACGCGGTAGCGATTGATGTTGATGCCGGAGAAGCGGGCGACAACCGGATTGCCGCCGAGCGCATAGATGCTGCGGCCGACGATCGAGCGCGCCAGGAAGAGGTGGAACACGATCGCGGTCAGCACGAGAATCCAGATCAGCAGCGGCAGGCCGAGGATGCGTCCGATGCCGATGAACCGGAACGTGTCGCTGAAGATGGCGATCGACTGGCCATCGGACATGATGAAGGCGATGCCGCGGAAAATCGCCATGGTGCCGAGCGTGGCAATGACCGCGTTGACGCGCCCGTAGGTGATGATGATGCCGTTGACGAGACCGGCAAGACCGCCAAGCACCAGGCCGGCAACGATGCCGGCCGCCGGCGACCCGGTCGCCTCGATGGCCATTGCCGTCGAGACGGTGGTCAGGCCGACAGTGGCGCCGACGGCGATATCGAGGCCGCCGGCGACAATGACCACGGTCTGGCTCATCGCCAGCACGCCAAGGATGGTGATGCCGAGACCGATGTTGAGCAGGTTTCGGCTGGAAAAGAACACATCGCCGCGCAGCGAACCGAAGATGACGACGAGAATGGCGAGCGCGACCAGCAGGCTGATGTTGTGAACGCCGAGGCGCTCCACAAGGCGCGCGGAAGCGCCCCTGGCGTCGGTCTGCGCTTTCGCGGCGCGAAGCTCGAGGCTGTTCATTGGACGTGGTCTCCGGGCGCAGATGTGGATTGCGGCATGGCGTGTTTGAGGATCGTCGCCTCGTCTATGTCGGGGCGGGACAATTCGGCGGTGATGCGGCCTCCCGCCATTACCAGAACCCTGTCGGCGAGGCCGATCAGTTCCGGCATTTCCGAGGAAATCAGGATGATGCCAATGCCGCTTGCGGCGAGTTCATCGATCAGCCGATAGATTTCCGCCTTGGCGCCGATGTCGATGCCGCGCGTCGGTTCGTCGAGGATAAGCAGCATCGGCTGCCGGGCAAGCCAGCGCGCCAGAACGACTTTCTGCTGGTTGCCGCCCGACAGTTTCGAAACCTGCTCGTCGAGGTTGGGAGCCTTGATCGACATTTTCGCTGCCAGCGGCGAGACGATCTCCAAGGCCTTGCGCCGGTTGAAAAAGCCGAAGCTCGACGTCTTGTCGGGCACGCAAAGTGCTGCGTTGTCGAGAATGCTGCGAAACAAAAGCAAGGCCTCGTGCTTGCGGTCTTCCGGGGCAAAGCCGATGCCGGCGACGATCGCGGCGTGCGGACTGTTGGGGAGAACGGGCACGCCGTTCATGGCTATGGTTCCAGCGAGGCGCCGGTCATAGCCGACGATCGCCTTTGCCAGTTCGGAGCGGCCCGCGCCCATGAGGCCGGCGATGCCTAGCACTTCACCGCGACGAACCCTGAGGCTGACATCGCTGACCCGGTCGGTGGTCAAGCCCGCCACATCAAGCAATTGTTCGCCCGACCGCCACGTCTCGCGGGTGAACAGATCGGCAATGTCGCGGCCGACCATGAGCTTGGCTATGCCCTGTTCGCTGGCGCCCGCCGCCGGGGAATTATCGACCAGCCTGCCATCGCGCAAAACGACGATGCGGTCGGCCAATTCGATGATCTCGTTCAGCCGGTGCGAGATGTAGACGATCGACGTGCCCTCCTCGCGCAGCCGGCGGATGACGGAAAACAAACGGCGCGCTTCGTCGTCGGTCAGTGACGAGGTCGGCTCGTCGAAGGCGATCAGCCGGCCGCCTGCACGGATGGCGCGCATGATCTCGATCATCTGGCGTTGCGCCGGACCGAGCGTGCTGCACAGTTGCCGCGGCCGCATGTCCTGCTGCATGCCAAAGGTCGCAAGCACGCGGTCGGTCTGCTCCTCGAGCTTGCGCCAGTCGAGCAGGACGCCCGCCAGCCGCGGCAATTCACCGACGAAAATATTCTCGGCCACCGTCAGGTTCGGCACGATTTCCGGCTCCTGATGGATGACGCGTATGCCGACCCGGTGGCTGTCGCGCGGTTCGCCGAAGACGATCGGCGTTGATCCGTGCAGCACAGTGCCGCTATCCGGAGCGAATACGCCTTCGAGAATGCGCATCATCGTTGATTTGCCGGCGCCGTTCTCGCCGACCAGAGCGAGCACCTCGCCTGGCCGGAAGGCGATCGAGACGTCGTCGAGCGCCTGCACGACGCCGAAGCGCTTCGATACCCTGTCGAGCGAGAAGAAATCCGATTGCGTCAAAGCTCACTCCCGAGGATCGATAAATGCAACCGGGGGAGCGTCACGCGCCTTGGCGGCGCATGACGCATGTCCGGTTTACTTGCAGAGCTTGGCCTTGTAGTCCGAGGCAAAATTGTCGGCGGTGATGTATTCCGGGTCGGTGAAGGATTGCACCGGCAGCTTTGTTCCATCCTTGATCGAGGCCAGCAGGATCTTCACCGCCAGCGCGCCGTGATTGGCAGAATTCAGCCACATCGTACCACGGAATGCCGAGGGCTTGCCCGATCCGAAGGCATCGCAGGCGCGGCTGCCGTCAATGCCGATGCCCATGCCCTGGTCCGGGCTGTAGCCGGCGTTTTCCAATGCCCGCGCCCCACCCAGCACGCCATCGTCATTGCAGGAATAGAAGATCCAGTTGGTGACGCTGGGATTGGCGGTCAGTGTGGTGGTCATGACATCGATGGAATTGACCATCGTGTTGTCATAGGGGACGCGGACGATGTTTGCCGGTTTGAAGTCGGGCACCGCCTTCAGGAACGCTTCCTCGGCGCCCTTGTTGCGCTGCATGCAGGTGTCGGCCTTGCGGTCCTCGATCGAGGCGATGCGTACCTCCTTGCCGGCCCAGCCGTCGGCCTTGTAGAGCTTGGCCAGCTCTTCGCCGACGCGCGCGCCGATATTGTAGGCATTCATGCCGACATAGGGGACCTGGGTGCCGTCCTGGTAGTAGATGTCGTCGTCGACCGCCACCAAAGGAATTTTCGCCGCCTTGGCCTTCTCGGCGATGACCGGTCCCAGCGCCTTGTCGGGAACGACGATGGCGATGCCCTTGACGCCGTCGCCGACCATCGTGTCGAAGGTGGTGATGGTCAGATTGGCGTCGAACTGGACGTCCTGCGACACGAAGCTGGCGCCGGCCGCCTCGGCCGCTTTCTTGGCGCCGCCGACTTCGGCGACGAACCATGGATGGTCGCCCATCTTGTTGATGTAGCCGATCTTGATGTCGTCGGCGCTTGCCGCACCAGCCATCAGTCCGGCAGCCAATATCGCCAATGTCGCCAATGCCTTGGTTGTGGTTTTCATGGTGGATCCTCCCTGCTTGGTGATTGTCAGTCGTGGTAGAGAACCGAGCGTCCACCATCGATGGTGATCGTCTCGGCATTGATGAACGGGGCTTCGTCGGAAGCGAGGAAAACCGCCGTCATGGCAACTTCGTCCGGCCGGCCAATGCGCTTGGGCGGATGAAGGTCGTAGGCCCGCCGCTTCTCCTCGGCGGGGTCTGGAAATGTGTTCCAGTAGGCTTCGGCGATCGGCGTCTCGACATAGCCGGGGGCGATCGCGTTGACGCGAATGCCGCGCGCCGCATATTCGATGGCGAGCGAGCGGGTCAGGCCGACAAGCGCATGCTTGGCGACCGGATAAGGGAATGTGTGGGGAATGATCTTGAAGGCGTGGCAGCTCGCTATGTTAACGATCGACCCCGAGCCGTTCGCCAGCATCGTCGGCAGAACCGCCTTGGCGCAGAACCATGCGGCCTGCAGGTCGAGCCTGAGGCAGCGGTCCCATTCCTCATCCGGCATCGACAAGGGTTCGTAAAAGACGTTGGCGCCGGCATTGTTGACGAGGACGTCGACGCCGCCATAGGCCGCGATCGTCTTCGCCACCATGTCGGCGACCGCCGATGCGTCGGTGACATCGGTTTCGACAAAAAGCGCGTCGGCGCCCTCGGCACGCAATGCGTCGGCGATTGCCTTGCCGGTTGCCGCATTCAGTTCGGCGATGACCGTCTTTGCCCCCTGCATGGCGAAGGCCCAAGCGGTAGCGGCGCCAATGCCCTGCCCGGCGCCGGTGACGATTGCGATCTTTCCCTGAAGCCTGCCTGTCATGGCGCTCACCAATCGACCACGGTTCCGTCGGGCATGACGGCGTTGCGGGCATGCAGCACTTCCTGCTTGAACGGGTGGCGCGCGATGACGTCCTCGTTGACGGTGACGCCAAGGCCCGGCAGTTCGGGAACGTCCCAGCGGCCGGGTTTGCGCTGAATCGGCCAGGTGACGACGTCGTCGTACCAGGCGACCGCGCCGGACATTTCCTCCTGGATGATGACGTTTGGCGTCGAGATGCCGAAGTGAAGGGCTGCGACGCCGGCGATCGGGCCGAGCGGGTTGTGCGGCGCCAGCCCGATGCCCGCGGTTTCGGCCAGAGCCGCGATCTTCTTGGTCTCGAGCAGGCCGCCGGTGTGGCAGATATCGGGCTGGGCGATGTTGAAGGCGCGCGCCGCGATCGAGTGGGTGAATTCGCGACGGCCGATCAGCCGCTCGCCGGAGGCGATCGGTATTGCGGACCGCGCGGTGATATGCGCCAGGCCGGCGACATCTTCGGGCGGCACCGGCTCTTCGGCGAACATGATGCGGGCTGGCTCGATGGCCCTCAAATAGTCCATCGCCGCATTGACGGAGGCCGGGCGGCCGTGAAAATCGACCATGATGTCGATATCGGGACCGACGGCCTCGCGCAGCGCGCCAACCATGTTGGCAACGGAGTCCACCGCCTTCGCCGGCGAGACATAGTGGGTGTAGGGGATGCAGACGACCTTGACCGCGTCATAGCCGGCCTGCGTGACGATGCGTCCGCGTTCGACGATCGTGTCCGCGGATCCGCTCTCATAGACCGCCTTCATGTCGCCAAGGCCGAGATGCGTGTAGGTGCGCAGATGGTCGCGAACCTGGCCGCCGAGAAGCCGCCAGACCGGGACGCCCAGCGACTTGCCCAAGATATCCCAGAGCGCGATCTCGATGCCGCTGACGGCCGACATGCCCTCGACGCCGAGACGCCAGAAACCGTGGCGGGTCAGGATCTGGTAGCACTGCTCGACATTGCGCGGATCCTGGCCGACGAGCAGCGCCTCGAGGTCCTGCAGCGCGCCGACGACGGCCCGCGTCTTCCATTCCAGCGTCGCCTCACCCCAGCCAAACAAACCGGGCTCGTCGGTTTCGACCCGAACGAAAACCCAGTTGCGCATCTCCGCATTGCAGACCAGCGCCTTGATGGCCGTAATTTTCATCGGTCCTCCCAGACATGCCGTCTTTTTTCACGACATTATGTATGATTTATTCATGTTAATATGGACAAGTCAAGGGTGAGATTGGATTTCCGGCGTGGATGTGCGGATGCCGGCGGCACGATGAAAGGCAACGAACGGTGAAGACCCGGAGGGCTGGAGGACGCTGCGCAGCAGCGGGGACCCGGCAGAGGAGACCGAAGGCCCGGGCGGGGATGCTTGGCGCCGACCCCGCAAGACTTGAGTTCTTCGCCCCCATGAAATGGGGACGGGCTCGACTTCAAATGGATTCAGAGGAACCGCCGGCRGGACAGCGCCCCCCTCTGTCCTGCCGGACATCTCCCCCACAAGGGGGGAGATTGGCTGTCATCCCCGTCTTCGCCAATCGCCTACGTTGCAGAAATGAGCAAAGCGCCGAACCTGCCGATCTCCCCCCTTGTGGGGGAGATGTCCGGCAGGACAGAGGGGGCGCGAAGGATCGCGGCCTGTGGCCTAACAGCTACCCCGCCATGGCCAGCGGCACGGCGCTTTTGTTGGGGATCTGGATGTCGATTTCCAGCGTCGACATGGTCTCGCCGCGGTCCATCGAGACCTGCAGATAGTCCTGGTCGATCTGCACATGCCGGGCAATCACCGCCATGATCTCCTCGCGCAGGATGGAGACGAGGTCGGGCTGGCTGCGGCTGCGGCGCTCATAGGCGAGCAGCACTTGCAGCCGCTCGCGCGCCACCGGCGCGCTGGAGCGCCGCTTGAAGAGGTCGAGAAGGTTCATGCCGCCCTCCTTCCCAGCAGACGGTCGAGAAAGCCCTTGCGCTCGAAGGGCACGACGACCGGCAGGTCCTCGCCTTCGAGGCGTCTCGCGGCGTCGATATAGGCTTTCGCGGCCGCATTGAGCGGATCGCTAAGCGTCACCGGCGAACCGAGGTTCGAGGCGCGCAGCACATCCTGGCTCTCGGGAATGATGCCCAAGAGCGGCGTCGACAGGATTTCCAGCACGTCGTCGATCGACAGCATTTCGCCGCGAGCCGCGCGGGCGGCATCATAACGTGTCACGAGCACATGCTTGGCGATCTGCTCGCCCCGCTCGGCCCGCAAGGTGCGGGCGTCGAGCAGGCCGATGATGCGATCGGAATCGCGCACGGAGCTGACTTCCGGGTTGGTGACGATGACCGCCTCGTCGGCAAAGCGCATGGCAAGCTGGGCGCCGCGCTCGATGCCGGCGGGGCTGTCGCAGAAGACGTAATCGAAGACGGAGCGCAGCTTGTTGATGACCTCGCCGACGCCCTCCTCGGTCAGCGCATCCTTGTCACGCGTCTGCGAGGCCGGCAGCAGGAACAGCGTGTCCACCCGCTTGTCGCGGATCAGCGCCTGCGAGAGTTTGGCCGAGCCCTGGATGACGTTGACCAGGTCGAACACCACGCGGCGCTCGGCGCCCATGATCAGGTCGAGGTTGCGCAGGCCGACGTCGAAATCGACCAGGGCCACCTTCTTGCCGGTCTTGGCGACCGCGGCACCGAGTGCGGCCGTCGAGGTCGTCTTGCCGACGCCTCCCTTGCCTGAGGTGACCACCACTACCTTGCCCATCAAACTGCCTCCATTCTTGTTCGTTAATTGCCTGATATTTTTCGTCGATTTGCCGTCAGCCGAGCATCGTTCAGCCAAGAGGCGCTATGCGCAGCATGCCATTGTCGAGAAAGGCCTGGACCGCCTTGCCGCGCACGGAAGGGTCCATCTCTTCGGCCGTGCAATACCAGCCGTCGACCGACAGCAGTTCGGCTTCGTTCTTGCGGCAGAAGATGCGCGCCGCCGCATTGCCGAGCCCGCCGGCCGAGGCGCGCCCGCGCAGCGTGCCGTAGACATGAATGGAGCCGGCGGCGACGATTTCCGAACCGGAGGCGACGGAGCCGAGCACGATGACATCGCCATGCGGATGAAAAACCAGCTGTCCCGAGCGGATCGGCGCCTTGATCATCAGCGTGGCAGGAGCCTCTTGCGGCTTGCCCTCCCCCGCCTTGCCGGTCTGTTCCGGAGCGACGGCCTTGCGACCGGGCTGCGTCAGCAGGCCGTCCGTTGTGGCCTCCTTGGCACCGATGAGCACCGGCGGCAGATTGGCCTCAAGGGCCGGATTGCCGTCGAGCTCGATGGCGTAGATGCGGATGCCGCGCTGGCCAAGCACGGCGACCAGCGAACCGATCGCTGCGACATCAGGCTTCAGCGTGTTGAGATCGAGCAGAACCGGCCGGCCCGAGAAATAGCCCGGCGAGTTGCCGATCCAGCGATCGAGGCTTTCCAGCCAGGCATCCAGCGGCGCCTCCGGCGTCAGCGTGAAGGCGACGAAGGAGCGGGCACGAAAGCGAATGGATTTGGTCTCGAGGGGGGCGGCGAAGGTCACGGACAGCGATTCCTTACTGATCGGTAAACGCTAGCCAGCCATGGTTAATGAAAGGTTAATGAAGGGGGAATTGCGTGAGCCGGAAGGCGGTTTCTGACAGCACTGGCGGGAGGGTGCGAGAGTCTGCTCAGCGCCAGAAGCGGTCATCCGCCATGTGTGCTAGAATGATCATAGCGGGCCGAAAACGGAACGTCCGCTTTCGGGTGACTGGGCTAGAAAGCGGACTGGGTCCAGGGTGTCGTGAACCGGCTTTGCCAGGTCAGCTAAGGCCTGCTCGGCAACACGTCTTTGGTCCTTCGTTGATCCGTCGTAGGGTTCGTGGCCAAGCGGAGGGTCCAGACGATGTCCAGTGCCGACTATTTGCTGTCGGACAGCGCTTCAGAGCTTGAGCGCCTGCGCCTCCAGGCGCGCGTGTGGGAGCCGGAGACAGAGGCGTGGCTCGACAGCCTTGGCCCGATGGAGGGCTGGCACTGCTTGGATCTCGGTTGTGGGGCCATGGGCATCCTTGGATCTCTGGCGCGGCGCGCTGGGGCGTCAGGGCGCATCGTAGGTGTCGACATCGATGCCATGCAGCTTCGCGCCGCCCGCGCCTTTATCGCCGAAAACAATCTGCCGAAGGTTGAGATCCTGGAAGCTGACGCCTACGCTTCTCCGCTTCCCGCCAACTCGTTTGACCTCGCGCACGTCCGTTTCCTCTTTGCGCCGGTCGGCCGGGATGCGCAGCTGATGGACGAGCTTTGGCGGTTGACGAAGCCTGGCGGCATCATTGCGATCCAGGAGCCGGACAGCGCGGCTTGGCGCTGCTACCCGCCGTCTGACGCGTGGGACCGGCTGAAGGCGGCAATTCTCGCAGCATTCCGCCGCGGCGGAGGTGATTTCGACGCAGGCAGACGTACTCACAAGATGCTGCGCGAGCGGGGAGCTGAGGACTTGCGCGTGCGCGCAGCCGTTGTTGCCCTAGCGCCCGGTCACCCGTACCTGCGGCTGCCTATCCAGTTCGCGACGTCGCTAAGGAACCGAATTCTGGACGCTGGCCTGATGACCAAATCCGAGCTGGATGAGGCGATCGTTGAATGCGAGCAAGTTGCAGGTGATCCACAAACCACGGGTCTGACATTCGTCGTCACTCAAGTGTGGGGTCGCAAGCCGGTCTGAAATCGCGCCCAAACGACACTTAGCCGCGCTCTCGCGATATCCATGAATGGCCCCTGATGTCGGCGAGCACAACGACGCCGTGCTGTTCCATCTTTGCGAAGTAGAGCGGCAAAACCACGTGGTCACCAACGATGTCTGTTTTCAGGAAACGGAGAAGTGTGATCCAGCGTCTGAAATGAGGCGCAAAGCAGCCATGCCGCCGTCGCGTGTGAGACTCTGATTTGGTGACTAGCAAAAAAGCAGCCCCTACGAGTCGTCCCTCTCATCGCGCAGATTGGACACAACGCGGCGGTTCTGCGACCTGCAGGCGGTGTCGGGGCAGTCGCGGACGAGCCTGTCCTTGCCGTAGCCCTTGGCCCACATGCGGTTGCGGTCTATGCCGCCGGCGGCGAGGTAGTCCATCACCGCATCGGCGCGCTTCTGCGACAGCGCCGTTTCGCTTGCGCCGGGATCGTCGGCGAAACCCTGCAGCTTGAGCAGCCAGCGCGGATACTTTGACAACCATGCGATCTGGGTGTCGAGGGTGGTCTTGGCGACAGAATCGAGCGCGGCCGAACCGTTCGTGAAATAGGTGCGGCGGCCCACATTGAGGATAAAATCCTCCTCGCTGCCCGGCTGCACGTTCTGGAAGCCGGCAATCTCGGCGTTGGTGACGTCGGGCGTGGGCGGGGTCAGCGTGCTGCTGGTCGAGCAGGATGCGGCCAGAACCAACAGGCCGGCGGCGAGGAGCCGGCGCGTGTTTTCAATCATGCGGTACATGATGCGCCATCATTCGACAGTGGTGGAAGCGGGCGCCTGGTCGGCGATGTGCGGCAGGACCTCCACCGCGGTGCCGATCGGGCAACGCTGGTAGAGGTCGATGATGTCTTCCGGGAACATGCGGATGCAGCCGCTGGAAGCATCGGTGCCGATGCTCCATGGCTCCAGCGTGCCATGCAGGCGGTAGCCGATGTCGGCGCCGTCGCGGTACAGATAGAGCGCGCGCGGCCCGAGCGGATTGTTGGGCGCACCGCCTGCGACCATGGGCGGCAGCTCCGGCCTGCGCTTAAGCATTTCGGGGGGCGGGACCCATTGCGGCCACAGCGCGCGGCGGTCGATCGTCGCGCGGCCGTACCATTTGAAGCCCTCCTTGCCGACGCCGACGCCGTAGCGGATGGCGGTCTTGTTTTCCATGATGAGGTAGAGGAAATGGTGGTGGGTATCGACCACGACGGTGCCGACCGACTCGCTGCTGAAATACTTGACAATCTGGCGATGCCATTTCTTGTCGATCTTGGCGAAGTTGGTCTTGCGATAGACAAAATTGTTGTCGGTGGCGGTACCGGCGAAATAGGATTTTGCCGCCGCGGCTTGAACAATATTGCCGGTTGCACCGACCGCGACCAGTGCCAGGCCGCCGGTCACGACACCCCTGCGTGATAAAACCATCGGCAATCCCCCATGCCTTTAGTCTGCGAACCATAGTTGAGAACTATTTCGCCTCAAAGTGGAAAATGCTGCAGTTAGCCGGAAGCAGTAGGTCCGCTTGTGGTGGAGGGAACAACGATAGCAGACGTTGAGCTTCCAATGTCCGAAATCGTGAGTTGGCCCGTTCCGGTCGTCGCATCCCCCTCACGGGAAAGAACCTCCCCGCACCATCGAAAGACATATGGGCGGCCGAGCGCAGATTCCCTGTCGACTTCAGCATTTCACAACGGATGCACGACCCAGCGACGCAGGCTATATTGCCTCTCGGGCCGACGTCATCGAAGGGAGGGCATGACATGCAGGCAATGCCGATAGCGCATCAAGCCGCGCAACCCGTGGTCGGGCCAATACCCTCTCGCATGTCCTCCTTGACCGGCTATCCGGCCGCCGTCCTGTGCTGGCTGCTTTCGGCTGGGGTCTATATCGCGGCCAAATGGGTGGCGCCTGAAATGCCGCCCTGGGGCCTCTGTTTCTGGCGGCTGACGCTCGCTTGCGCCATCCTGCTACCGATTGTGCACCGTCATCACGACGCAATGATCGGGCTTTTGCGAACTCGCGCCGTAGAGGTCGTCGCCGTGGGGGCGATCGGCCTCACGCTGTGCCAGGGTATGATCTACCATGGCCTCAACGACACCGACGCCACCACGGCCGGTATCATCATGGCGCTGTCGCCTGTCATGACGATGGTGCTCGCCCGTTTCGTGCTTGGCGAGCCGCTCGGACTGTGGAAATCGATTGGCGCGCTGGTTGCGCTCGCCGGGATGATTTTCATCGTTGCCCATGGGAACCTGACGGCGCTGCTGCAACTCAAGTTCAACGCCGGCGAGCTGTGGATCGTCGGCAGCGCGTTCTGCTGGGGCCTGTACACCGTGCTTTTGCGCCGTGCCAAATTCGCCATCGAACTCCTGCCGATGGTCGTGCTGCTGCTCGGCGCCGGTGCGCTGGTCGCCTTGCCTTTCCATTTGTGGGAATTGTTCAACGACGAACGCTCCGCCATGGACGTCGACAGCATTCTCGCGCTCGCCTATCTGGCAGGTCCCGGCGGCGCCTTGATGTACTATCTCTACAACAAAAGCGTGGAAACGCTCGGCGCGAGCCGGGCGAGCATGTTGCTCTATCTGCAGACGGTGTTCGTCGCCATACTCGCCTATCTGCTGCTCGGCGAGAACTTGCACGATTACGATCTGGTCGGTGCGGCCTTCATTGTCGCCGGCATCGTACTCGCCAGCGTGGTCAAACCCGGCGTGGCCAAACCACGCGTGGCGTAGAAATCTTGCGAGTGACGGCGAGGAACTGTCCTGGAGCTTGTGTAAGGAAGAGTCGCGAATGTTTGAGTCTTCAACATAGGAAAGCGGCCCCTTTGCTATGCCGCCTAATCTGGCAAGCCGGCCAGATGCCAGCCATCGACAAAGGGCTGCGCAGCGCTCGGGCTCTTGAAAGGTAAGTTCGCCACCAAATCACCGACCCTCCAATTTGGATTACCCGCGAGATAGAGCCGGGCTTCCTGCCGAGCCTCAGGCACGCGGCTGGCAAGGGCAAGCGCAGCAATCAGGTTCAGTCTTGAACCGGTCCCATATGTCTCTTCCCTGCTTAAGGTCGCAACAGCTTCTTCGTAGCGACCGGCGGCAAATTGCGCCATTCCCAGAACCCAAAGATATCCATGGTGTAGGCGGGGATTAAGACGAAGAGCCTCGGCGCAAGCTGTCAGCGCGTCTTGCGGCTCACCCAAGTAGATGTAAAGCTCTACTATCCATATGACGGCATTTGCGTTGTTTGGATTGAGTCGAATTGCGGCTTCGAGGAGCGACTTTGCTTCATCCCAGTTGCGCTCGTGTAGCTGAACGTAACCCAGAGCACAGCGAGCATCTGAATCATTGGGGTCGATTTCCACGGCTCTTTGCGCATGCATCAAAGCGTTTGCGCGATCCGGTATCTGAGGTTCCCCCCAATTGATCCAGCCAAACAACAGTGAAACCGCAAGATTGCTGTGCGCTTCGCAATAGTTTGGATCAATCGCTATGGCACGTTCCAAGGCTGTGCGCGCCTCCCCGTTAGCAGCTTTGGATAAAGTCCATTTTTCTCGCGACCTGACACAGAGATCATAGGCTTCGAGATTTGACGGCCTGGAACGGGCAGAGATATTCTTCGTACCAATCTTGCCGGAGATCGCTTCAACAACACGGTGCGTGATCTCGTCCTGAACGTCAAAGATGTCGGCGATTTCGCGGTCGAAGCGCTCAGCCCATACATGGTTGCCGCCCTCGGCCGCGTTGATCAGTTGCACATTGACGCGCAAACGCTTGACGGACCGCCTCGCGCTGCCCTCGAGAACATATTTGACGCCCAGATCGCGAGCTATCTGACGGACGTCGGCGGGCTTGCCCTTATAAGCGAAGGTGGAGTTGCGGGCGATGACGAAGAAGCCGGACACATTCGACAGATCGGTGATGATGTCCTCCGTCAGCCCGTCGGTGAAGAATTCCTGTTCGGCATCGCCACTCATATTGACGAAGGGCAGCACGGCAATCGAAGGCTTGTCGGGCAGCGCGAGCGGCTGCGAAGGCTTCTCCAGCACAAGGGGCTCAGCTGGTGCAGCGGGCTTGGCCTTGGTGGGAATCCCGACCTGCAGCGAATAAACCCGGACCGGCTCGGCGATGTTCTTGAGCTGGACCGCCCCGCGATCGTTGATCGCGATATCGAGCCTTGACTTAACCTGCCAATAGGCTTGCTCTGAAAGACAGATATTGCCAGGTTCGCAGATGCCTTCCAGGCGCGCGGCGATATTGACGCCATCGCCCATCAGGTCGCCATCGCGTTCTTGCACGACGTCGCCCAAGTGAATGCCGATCCGGAACTCGATGCGGCGATCATCCGGCACCCCGGCATTGCGCTCAAGCATGGCGTTCTGTACTTCGATCGCGCAGCGCACTGCTTCCACCACGCTGCTGAACTCGACAAGGCTCCCGTCGCCTGTGCGCTTGACGACGCGACCACGATGAACGGCGATGGTGGGGTCGATGAGATCGCTGCGCAGCGCCCGCAGCCGTGCCAAGATGCGATCTTCATCTGCGCCGGCCAGCCGGCTGTAGCCGACCACATCCGAGACCAGGATCGCTGCTATTTTGCGGGTCTCACTCATGTCGTGCTCCCTCCATCCAGTCTGGCACTACTGCCGAGCCAAAGGAAGATAGCTCCGAGCCATTGGTCGGATGGTCCGCGTAGGTTCGACTCCAGTCGTTCGAGACAAATGTCGGCGCACAACTTGCCTGTGGCCTGTCGGTTAGCGATGTCCACTTTTGGAGAATGGACGGGGCTGTAGGAATGACTGTCATAAGGCGCAAAGTTGCCGTTCGCCTCGTGGAAGACGGACGTCGACTTAGGGTCAATTGCGGCCCGTCCCAGGCCTCGACATGGCACGCCTTCGATTTGCATCCTGGCCCGCCTTCCAGCAGGTCAAGCGGCGGCCGTCGACCGGCCTCCGCTTCTCTTCAAATCACGCCGCCAGTTGCACCTCGCGAGCGGCCGCGATCATGACACTCGCAAGCAAGCCGTAGGCTGCCTCCCAGGCCTCGCGCACCTCCGGCGTGAAGGCCGGGCCGAGGCCGGCGGCCAGCGTTTCGATCAGCGCCTGCCCAACGATCGGGTAATGATGCTCCTCGACACCGTAGCCGACGTGCCGTTTGGCGAGCTCGCGCACAGTCGGCAGAATGGTTTCGGCACGATCCAGTCCATGCACGACGAAGCCGAGGGCCGTCATCAGCTTGGCGCCCTGCTTGGTCATGTCCCGCTCCGGAAACAACGCCCGAAGGCTGCCGTCGATCGCAAACAGGCGTTCATAGAACAAAGCGGCGGCAGCCGCGCGGATCGGGACCACCTCACGAAAGCTATCCTGGACGAGTTTGATCTGGTCGGGTGTCATCGGTGACGCTCCTGGGTTTCTGGTGAGGCTCGACCATCCCCCCAAGGCGTTTCGCCGGCATGTCGCCTGTCGTGCCGGATGTTTCAGTTATGTCTCAATCCGGTTTCAGGTTGTATTCGGTTGCTTTCACACTCGTCTGCCCCGACGACCCCTAACCGCACGCGCCGCGCCGTCTCCCTGCTTCCCTCCAGTATTCCGTCACCCCGCCATCCCGCCCCCGTCTTCACCCGCCAGGGTCGCACCTGCGACAGCGAGCGATGCTGCACCGCCCAAAGTCAACGGCACAAATTCATTCGCCATATAACAAGTGCGCAATTGACCTACGTGAAACATATTTCTGTATAACTTCTCGTGATTATCGAAATATTGAATAATTTTCACCCGCCAATTCGAGAATGTCCTGAGCAACCTCCTTCAGGTGAAGCTAATGCAACTTATGCGATAGGGAGAAATGCCGTACGAATCGCCGTATCGGCGAAAGCCGGGCTGTTTTCATTAACTTTTTAGCATTTGCTCACGCAAGTATTTCAGTGGGGTAGATATTTTGTGTTGCGCTGCACAATGCCGTAACCGATCCATCTCCCGGGGGACTCATTTTGCGACTGGAAATACGCCGTGAAGGATCCCGCCGGCTCGACCGCCTGTCCGTTCGTCGATTGCGAGCCCGCAAAGCGCGGGTTTGATGGCGCCCTGGCGGGTCTCGTCCCCGCCCCCCTTGGCGTGCCGCCGGAAACGGCCAGCTGGCGGCTCGGCGGAAGCCGGTGATGGAAAATACCCGCGACACCCAACTGGATGCGCTGAGAGCCATTGCGGTGACGATGGTGCTGTACTCGCATTTCTTCGCGGCGGGAGGCTCTTCGTTCTGGGGCCATATCGGCGTGCGGCTGTTCTTCGTGCTGAGCGGCTTCCTGATCACGCGCCTGCTGCTGGAAGCGCGCGCGGCCGCCGCGTTTGAAACCGGCCCGGCGCTGCGATCCTTCTACATCAGGCGGGCGCTGCGAATATTCCCACCCTATTTTGCCGTTCTTGGTTTCGTCTGGCTGGTCGACCTGGAGCAGTCCAGGGGATCGCTGGTCTGGCATGCGCTTTACCTCTCGAATTTCTGGTATGCGCTGCACAATAACTGGAACCCCTGGGTGCTGTGCCATTTCTGGAGCCTGAGCATTGAGGAGCAGTTCTATCTTGCCTGGCCGCTGGTCGTCCTTCTGGCCCCACGCCGGCGTTTCGAACAGATCTGCATCGGCGTCATCGCGCTGTCGCTCGTCTATCGCTTCTACTGGCCGCTCACCGCCAACACGGCGCTGGCGCGCGACCTGCTGCCGCCGGCATCCATGGATGCGCTGGCAACGGGCGCGCTGCTTGCCTGCTGGCGGGCCAGGGGTGCGGCCGTGCCGCAATGGATGCGGCTGGGCTGGCCTGCCTTCGCGGTCGCATTCCTTGTCATCGAGTGGTTTGTCCCGGCGCCTGCCGATCCGATGCTGGAATGGGCCCATTGGCTGGTGCGGCAGGTCCTGCCGCTGGTGCCGCTGATGGTCATCGTCGCCGCCTGTTCGAGCGGCCTTGGCGGCACAATCGGCAAGCTTCTCGACCTGCCGCCGCTGCTCGGTCTCGGCCGCATCAGCTACGGCGTTTACCTCTACCATCCGATATTGCTGTCGCTCGCGGTCAAGTCGCAGCCGTGGATTCCGCTCAACGTCTCAGAACAAGGGCCGGGGCGGTTCCTGGTTGCGGGCGCCGCCACGATCGTCGCGGCCTCGATCTCCTGGGTGGTGTTCGAAAGGCCGCTCAGCAGCCTCAAGCGCCACTTCCCCTATGTCGCGCGCGCCCCAAAAGCAGGCGCCGGCCATGCCGGCAGGTTCGCAATGACACCCGACGGTCGCGCGCCAGCGCTCGACCTGCAGCGAACGGATGCCAGACGATGACCGCCGCGCCGCTCGTCTCCGTCGTGCTGCCGGTCTTCAATGCCGGGCCGTATCTCGCCGCAGCAATTGGAAGCATCTTGCGGCAGGACTACGGCCGCCTGGAGGTCATCGCCATCGATGACGGCTCGACCGACAATTCGCTCGAGATCCTCGAGCGATACCGGCAGACCGACAGCCGCATCTCGATCATCTCGCGCGAAAACCGCGGCCTCGTCGCAACGCTCAACGAGGGGCTGGGAAAGGCCCAAGGCGAGCTGGTCGCGCGGATGGACGCCGACGACGTCGCCTATCCGTGGCGCCTGTCGCGCCAGGTGGAGCTGTTTGCGCGGCGGCCCGAGCTCGGCTTCTGCGGCGCCGGCGTCGACATGTTGATCCGCGGCCGCATCGCCAGGGGCAGGCCCGATCCGGTGTTCCAGTTCGGCCAGCTGCCCATATTGGCGATGTTCTTCACGATCTTCATGCACCCGACGGTTGTCTACAACAGGGAGGTCATCGAGAACGACGATCTCTTCTACGACAAGACCTACAGGCACGCCGAGGATTTCGATCTTTTCAGAAGGCTGGCTGGGCGCTACCCGGCCGCCATGATGCCCGAAAACCTGGTCGTCTACCGCACCCATGAGGGGAGCGTGACCCACCGGCACAGCAAGGAAATGCGCAGGACGCATTTGCGCATCGTAGCCGAGAACCTCGAGCGCGAAGGCCTTGCGGAAGCCACGCTGGACCTGCGCGCCATCGGCGATGCGGTCAGCCTCGACACGGTCACCCGCGCGGCCGACTTCATCGTCGCGCTGGAGCAGCGGATCAGCTCGCTGCCGGCCGAGACGCGGCCGACCTTCGCGGCCGGCGCGCTGAACCTGTTCTATTTCCTCTACCAGCTCGTCGCCGACGAAAAGCAGCCGCGGCTGACGCATGAATTGCTGACGCGGACCGCCAAGTGGAACGTCATCCGGCGGCGCGAGAAATATGCATTGCGGCCCGGCGCCTGGGCGCCCTGGCTCAGCCTCGCCTCGCTGTCGGCCGGCAGGCAGGCGGACGCGGTGGAGTATTTCTTCAAATCCGCGCCGGCTGCGGCGGTTCTGGCATCTTATCAGTTGAGTTAGGGGATGACCGTCAAAACCCACCAACCCCTGCAGCGCGATCGCTCGACCTCGCTTGAGCCCGTCCCGGCCGATCCCCGGCCGGAGCGATCGGCGCCGGAGGTCAGCTTCATCATCTGTACGCGCAACCGCGTCGCCGTGCTCGAGGCCTGCATCAAGTCGGTGCAGGCCGCGTGCCGCGCCCATGCCGGCTTCGCGGCTGAGCTCGTGGTCGTCGACAACGGCTCGAGCGACCGCACGGCGGAACGCCTGGCCTGCATCGCCGAAACCTCGGATATTCCGTTCACGGCCGTCAGCGAGCCGCGCCCCGGATTGGCGGCTGCCCGCAATGCCGGCTTGCGGCGGGCGCGGGGCCGTGTGCTGGTCTTCGTCGATGATGACTGCGCCGTCCACCGCAATTATCTCAGCGATCTGGAGCGGCACTATGCGTCCGGGGAACAATGGCTGATCCGGGGCGGCCGGGTCGAACTTGGCGATCCCAGGGATCTGCCGTTCACGATCAAGCGGTCGCGGGTGCGCGAGCGACTGACGCCGGATGTTCATCCCGGCGGTTTCGTGCTCGGCTGCAACATGACGATGCACCGCGATGTCGCGGCCCGTATCGGCTGGTTCGACGAACGCTTCGGCGCCGGCGGGCCATTGCGGTCGGCGGAAGATACCGATTACCTCGTGCGCGCGATGCTGCTCGGCATCGCGGTCGAGTATGTGCCTGATATGACGATCTTCCATCATCACGGCCGGCGGGATCGCAAATCCATCGAAAAGCTCCACCGCGACTACAGCCTCGGCAATGGCGGGCTTTGCCTGAAACATGTTCGCCATGCGCCGTGGCTGCTTCGCCATTTCTACTGGGCCGCGAGAGGCGCTTTGCGGGAACGGGCGGGCGGGCCTGCATTCGATCGCGAGCTGAAGCTGTCGCATTGGCCGATCGTCGCCATGAATTTGCTCGGCGCAGCGAGATTCGCGGTTCTCGTGCTGGCGAGACGGCCGCAGCGGCCCCCCGTGCGGCAAGAACAACACGCAAATGCCGAGGCGAGGTAGGCCACCATAATGCCATTGCTACCGCCAAGCCTGCCGATGCTGTTCCGGACGTTCGGAAAGCGGCAACTGCGCCTGCTTCCGGCCGTGGTGGTGCTCGGCCTGGTCGGCGCTGTGCTGGAGGGGTTCGGCATCGGCCTGATCATCCCGCTGCTGGGCATAATCATGGGACATGGGGATGCGGCCGGAATGGCCGGCTTCTCGGCTGTCCTCCAGCATGTCGGCTCGGGCTTGAGCGAGCGCGACCGGCTTGTCGCCATTTCGGTCGCCATCCTCGGCTCAATCATCCTGAAGAATGTTTTCGCCTTCGCCAACACGCTGCTGACCACCTTCATCTACGGCAAGGCCAGTCATTCGATCCGCAGCGCCTTGTCGGAGCAGCTGCTGAGAGTGGGCTATCCATTCTTCCTGCGGCAGAGTCCGGGACGCCTGCTCAACATCATCTCCAACGAATCCTGGCGGGCGTCGGATGCGATCCAGATCATGCTGTCGGCAATCGTCAGCGCATCGGCCGCCATCATCCTGCTGGCTTTTCTGCTGCTGCTTTCGTGGCGCATGACGCTGCTGGTCACGCTGGGGCTGGCGCTCGTCCAGATCGCGCACGCCATCCTCTCGGCCAATCTGAAAGAACCCAGCCGCAGCGTCGCCTCGCGCAACGGCCACCTCGCGTCACAGATGCTGCATCTGGTGCATGCCGGACGGCTGATCCGCATCTTCGGACAGGAGAGCCGGGAGAAGGCGATATTCGACAAGGCATCCGACGGGGTTCGCCGCGCCTCCTTCGTGCTGCAGGTCCGCCAGGGAGCGCTGCCGCCGCTGACCGAGGTTCTCCACGCCATGCTGTTCCTGGCGGTGGTGGTCGGCGCCTGGCTCGCGCAAGTGAGTTTCCCGCTGATCATAGCCTTTGTCATCCTGCTCTACAGGTTGCAGCCGCATATGCGGGCCCTGCAAGGCTCCTGGAGCCAGTTGCAGGGCCTGAGCGGATCGCTGGAAGAAGTGGCATGGATGCTGGATCCCACCGGCAAGCCCAAGCCTCCGCAAGGCGATGGGCCGTTCCACGGTTTGCGCCAGGGCATCAAGTTCGATGACGTGACGTTCACCTATTCCGGCACGGAGCAGCGTGAGGTGGTGCTGCATGCGGCGACGTTCGAAGTTCGAAGCGGCCGCTCGACAGCGCTGATCGGCCGCTCGGGCGCCGGCAAGACGACGATCGTCAACCTTCTGTGCCGCTTCGTGGAGCCGGACACCGGCGGGATTCTGGTCGATGGATCGCCGCTCGATCAGATCGACGCCAGCCAGTGGCGACGCCATATCGCCCTGGCCAGCCAGGAGCTGGAACTGGTCGACGGCACCATTTTCGAAAACATAACCTACGGCCAGGACGCGGCGACAGCCGGCGACGCCGAGCGTGCCGCAAGACTGGCCGAAGCGCATGAATTCATCGAACGGCTTCCTCTGGGTTACGACACGCTGGTCGGCTACAGGGGTGTCAATCTCTCGGCGGGGCAGAGGCAGCGCATCGCCTTGGCCAGAGCCCTGGTGCGCGATCCCGATCTGCTCATCCTCGACGAAGCCACCAATGCGGTGGATGGACTGTCGGAAGCGGCCATCGTCGAGACCCTGAAGTCGAGAGCCGGCCGTCGCACGACGATCGTCATCAGCCACCATCACAGCACCATCTCGTTCTGCGACGACGTGGTGATCCTCAGCGGCGGCCGGGTGAAAAAGCAAGCACCCTTCGGCGCCCTGGCATCACTGACCATGGACGAGCTTTATCAGCACGAGCCGCTCGACTGAGGCCTCTGAGTCGCCATCCTGCGGCGCGGTATTCTAGATCGCTGCGGCCGGCATCTTCCGTGATCGCGCCAATGCCATGCTGCTCGGAAACGCGATATCCAGCCTTTGCGGCGGACCTGTCGATCCGCCTTGGCCGGCGCCCATCAGGCTACTCTCCCAAGATGAGGCGCCGGCTTTTCTTTGCCCTCGTCGCTTGCCCGCCGAGCCGTCGCCCTTTAGCCGCGACGCCTGCAGCCCGGTGCCACTCGGCGAATGCGCGGTTTTCTTGTTCGCCAACGATCTCGATATCCCCCTCGCCTCACCATCAAGCCCACAGCGCGGATTGCAGTTGCTCGGCACGCGCAAATCCTTGTTCGGCGTCGCCCGCGCGTGATAGCGGTGCGCCCCGAGGGATGGAGCCTCTGGCGCGATGAGGGAGTTTGAACGCGTGAACAACGAGACATTGATCACCGAACTGCGCAACGTAGCCACAACGGTCTGGGACCAGGCCGAGTTCGCCGGCCGCGATCCGGGCTTCGACCGGCGCAATTTCGGCGCTTCCGCGCTGGTGCGACCCACCGATACCGCCGAGGTGGTGGCGTTGGTGAAGTTCTGTGCCGAACATGGATTGAGCCTCGTCGCCCAGGGTGGGCGCACCGGGCTTACGGGCGCGGCCAGCACCGTTGCCGGCCAGATCATTTGCGATCTTGGCGCCATGCACCAGGTTGAGGAGATCGACCCCCTCGCACGCGTCGCGATCGTGCAGGCCGGCACGCCACTCAGCACGCTGCAGGAGGCGGCGCTGGCGCAGGGCCTCGATCCGGGCATCGACCTTGCAGCGCGCGGCAGCTGTACCATTGGCGGCATGGTTTCCACCAATGCCGGCGGCATCATGGCATTTCGCAACGGCACGATGCGCCATCGCGTGCTCGGGCTCGAAGCGGTACTGCCCGATGGCAGCGTGTTTTCTGACCTCACCCGCGTGCTCAAGACCAGCGCCGGCTACGATCTGAAGCATCTGTTCATCGGCGCCGAGGGCACGCTCGGCATCGTCACCCGTGTCGCTCTGAGGCTCGATCCGGTGGCGGGCGCCAGTGCCACGGCGCTGGTCGGCGTGCCGGATGCGGCCAGCGCGCAGCGCATCGTGCGCCATTTCCTCGGCTCCACCGCCACCAGCCTGCGCGCCGCCGAGATCCTGTGGCACCGCTTCGCCGTGGCCATGAACAGGATGCTCGGCTTCGCGCCCGGCCAACTGCCGCTCGACGCGCCATGCCTCCTGGTGCTGGAACTCGGCGCCGACAGCATCGAGGGCGCCACAGCTGCGCTGGAGGAAGGGCTGGCGGCGATCTGGGAGGAGGCCGGCATGATCGACGGGCTGGTTGCCAGCTCGGTCGCCCAGGCCGAGGCGATCTGGCGGCTGCGCGAGGAGACCGAGATGATCGAGCGCATGCACCATTTGCCGCCGTCCTTCGACGTGTCGGTGCCGGGCGGCGACATCGATGCCTATGTCTCGCGCATCGAAGCCGGCCTCAAACGTATCGACGCTTCCTATGCGCCGTACGTGTTCGGTCATCTCGCCGACGGCAATTTGCATATATCTATCAATACTGACGGACCGGTTTCGCATGCGCTGCATGAGGTGATCGAAGACGTGCTCTATGCGGGCTTGCGCGAAAGCGGCGGCTCGTTCTCGGCCGAGCACGGCGTCGGCATCGAAAAGCGCGACGCCTATGAGCGCTACGCCGATCCGGTGAAGCAGGCGCTGGCAAGAGCGATCAAGGGGCTGATTGACCCGAGCAATATGCTTAATCCGGGGAAGGTTATTTCCGATCGGTGACGCCGGCGAGCGGAGGTGATTCCAGGCGGCGGTCCGCCGCCTGGAAGTCGGATGTCAGCGGCCCCAGATGCCCTGGCCATAGCCCGGTGCAGTCATAGCGGAGGTCGCATTGCCAGCTGCGCTGTCGGCAGCGATGCTCTTTGTGACGCTCATGTCGACCGCGCCGGACACCATCGAATGGGTGGTCGGATAGTCGCCAGCGGCAGGGACGAAGTCCGAGCCAAAGTGGTCGCTGCCGGCAAAAGCCATGCTCGAGGCGAACAACAACGAGGCAATGGTAAGAACGATCTTCTTCATTTCAGTTTTCCATCTTTTGAAAGTGGCCTCAACGCGCCGCCCGCACCGCGTTCATGAGGCCGCCTTTTGTTGCTCTTGGGCGAGACCGACCGACCGCATTCCTTCTGGATTTGCGGAGGCAGGTAGCTCAGCGCACGGTCGTCTTGGTCCGGCCGTTCGCTGTTGGGCCGCTTCATAGAGCCCTGGTGTTTGGCCGAGTGTGGGAGCCGGCGTGGTACGAACCGTCGCAAGTGTGGTATTTTGCGTGGAATATGGCCGGGGAGCCCGGGGACTGTCATCAAGGGCCTGCCCGACCCCAGATTACGGCCGGCACCTCTTAGGGCAATGCGGCTGCAAGTGCCGGTGCGTACGCATACTGCCAAGCGGACGGCAGAAGATATTCTTGCCGCAAATTTTCGCAAAGCAAGGAGGCGTCGATGAGCGCAAGGAGCCGATATTTCCATAGCCTGGTGGTCGGCATATGGGCCGGTGTCTTTTGGGCGGATACCGCGCTCGCGCAGGACGCAGGGTGTACGTTCGAGCCGGTGGCGGGTACGTCCCGGCAGATGCTAAAATGTCGGGAAGGCCTTACCATCATCGTGGAAGGTGGCGCTCGTTTTACGCTGGTGGACCGCGATGGAAACGGCAATGCCGATGCGGTCAGATTGCGGCGCAAGGCGCTGCTGCTCGAGACTCCGGCCGGCGCGGTTCCGGGCGGCTTCGTGGTCCTCACCCCGCAGGCGATCGCCGCCGTGCGCGGCACGAAATGGACCGTCGACGTCGGCCAGGGCAAGACGTCCGTCTTCGTCCTTAGAGGTCGTGTCGCCGTGCAAAGGCCGGCGTCCACTGCCGGCGTGGTGCTGGCTCCGGGTGAAGGCGTCGACGTCGAAGCAGGGACAGGCAAACTGACCGTCAAGCGCTGGCCCGCCAAGCGCGTTTCGGCATTGATGGCCCGTTTGGGTCAGTGAGCCGCAATGAGCGGTCGAGCGCTTGCGACGCTGATCGCGCTCATCCTGGCCGGGCTTTGGGGCGCCGGCCTGGGCTACGCGCACTGGCGCGGCAACCTGTCGTTTCTCGATCGCGTCGAAGCGACGATGACCGATCTTCGAACGCTTGCCCGCGGACCGGCAAAGCCGCCGGAGCTGATCACCATTGTCGCCATCGACGACGAGGCGGTGCGCAACGAGGGCAGCTATCCGCTCAGCCGCGCCACGCTTGCCCGGCTTGTCGATACGATCGCGCGCTTTGGGCCGAAAGCCATTGCGCTCGACCTTTTGCTGGTCGATCCCGGAGCAAAGGACGATGACGCGGCGCTGGCGCGTTCGCTGAGCGGCAGTACAAGCATCATCGCAGCCGCGGCGGTCTACCCGGGCGGCAGGCAATGGGCGGTGGCCGAGGGCGAAGGCCCCCTCGCCCGGGTGCCGGACGCCGAGCGGTTTCTGTTGCCCCTGAAAGCGTTCTCGAATGCCGCCGCGGTCGGCGTCGTCAACGTGATCACCGACCGGACGGGAACGCCTCGCTTCGTGCCGTTGCTGTTTCGGGCCGGCGACCAGTTGGAAGCGTCCTTCTCCCTGCGTGTTGCCGCGCTGGCGGAGCGCGAAGAGCCAGCCATTGCGCCCGATCATCTGTCGCTGGGCAGCCGCTCGATCCGGACGGACATCGGCCACATCCTGCCGCTGATGTTCTATGGCCCGCGCGGCACCATCCGCACGATCAGTGCGGCGACCGTGTTGGCGGGCCAGCTCGATCCCGGCATCATCCGAGATCGAATTGTCGTGATCGGAGCGACCGCAACCGGCGCCGGCGATGTCTTCCCGACGCCGTTCGATCCGGTGCTGCCGGGCGTCGAAGTGATGTCGACGGCGATTGCCCATCTGATGACCGGCGACGGAATAGTGCGCGACCAGGACGTACGCCTTGCCGATGCCGGCTTTGCGGTGGTGCTGCCGATGATCCTTGTCGGGCTGCTGGCATGGCGGCGAAGTGCCGTCGGCCTCGCAGCGATCGTCGGCGTGGTCTTGATCTGGTTCGTGGTCAACATGGCCGCCTTCTCACACCATATCTGGCTGAGCGCCGCGCTGCCGATGGCCGCCGCCGTGCCGCCGGCCATCCTGTTCGGGGCAGCACAACTTTGGCTGGGCAGGAACCGGGCCCAGTATTTCGCCACGCAGAGCGAGTTGCTGCAGCGCGTCGAGGCTCCGGGCCTCGGGGAATGGCTCGCCCGGCATGGCGACTTCCTCGCGGAACCCGTGCGGGCAGATGCCGCCATCCTGTTCATCGACCTGTCCGGCTTCACCGGGCTGAGCGAAACATTGGGGCCGAGCGCCACACGCGAGCTGTTGAATGCGTTTCATGCGCTGGTGGACGAAGAGGTCGCGGATTGCGGCGGCGTCGTCACGTCTTTCATGGGCGACGGCGCCATGATCCTGTTCGGCCTGCCGGAACCGGCTCCGGGTGACGCCTTCAACGCTGCCCGCTGTTGCGTCGGGCTCTCCAGCCGCACCAACGACTGGCTCGCCTCGTTGCCGGCAACGACCGCATCCCGGCTTGGCTTCAAGATCGGAGCGCACCACGGAACGATCGTCGCCTCTCGACTCGGCGGCGAAGGCCGCCAGCACATCGCTGCCACGGGCGACACGGTCAACGTTGCCAGTCGCCTGATGGAGATCGCCGCCGACCAGAATGCCGAAGTCGCGGTGAGCGACACGATGCTAAAAGTCGCCGGTCGCGACTGCGCGCTGTTCAAATCCGGTGCGCTGAGAGGACCCGTGGACACACAGATCCGTGGTCGATCCGGCTCGCTGGCAATCTGGTTCTGGCAGAGTGCGGGGGTGCGGCAATAGGCCCGCGATCGATGGCCATCCCTACTCCCCCAAGACCTCCCGATACACCCTCACCTCGCCATCGAGCCCGCGTATCCGCCAGCCCTCCCCGTCCCGCGCCTCGACATGGCACGGCCCGATCGGCACCTTGCCGCCGCCCTCGGGCAGGTCCAGCACATAGACGGGATTGCAGATGCCCGACATCCGCGCGCGCAGGGCAGCGGCCAGCGCCTGGCCCTGCGCAATCGTGGTGCGCCTATGCGCCATGCCGCGCGCGAGGTCGCCGTGGTGCAGGTAATAGGGTTTTATCCCGAGGCGGTACATCAGCTCGCGGCACAGCTCCTCCAGCACCTCGACGCTGTCGTTGACGCCTTTCAGCAAAACGCTCTGGTTGAGCAGCACGAAGCCGGCTTGCCGCAGCGTGCGGCTGGCCACCTCGGTGGCCTCAGTGATCTCGCGCGCGTGGTTGAAATGGGTGACGATGGTGACCATCAGCCGGCCTTGCAGGGCCACAGCCAGCCCAGAGGTGATGCGCGAGGGCAGCGCCACCGGCACGCGGGTGTGGATGCGCAAGAGCCGCACATGGGGGATGGCCTCGATGCGGGCGCGGATTTCGGCCAGCACCTTGTCGGGCAAGGACAGCGGATCGCCGCCGGTCAAGATCACCTCGCGGATCTCAGGATGATCAGCGACATAGGCGAGCGCCGGCTCCAACGCCTCGCGTGTATAGCCGCGGCCGATCGCAGTCAGGGATTCCTTGCGAAAGCAGAACCGGCAATAGACCGCGCATTGATAGGTCGGGAACAACAGTACCCGGTCGGCATGGCGATGCGTCAGCCGCGGCACCGGACTGAAGTCATGATCGGCGATCGGGTCGTCGAGCTCGCCCTCCTGCTCCTGCAGCTCGTCGGGCGACGGGATGACCTGCGCCCGGATCGGGTCGGCAGGGTCGTTCCAGTCGATCAGGTCGAGATAGGCTTTCGGGATGCGCACCTTGTGGTTCGCGGCCGCGGCTTGCGACGCCCCGTGCTCGGCTGGCGACAACGGCAGGGAGGCGAGATCGCGCACATGGCGCACGCCGGCGCGAACGTCGTCCTGCCAGGCGGTGTCGGCGGAGCGCTCGATTGCGTCGTGAAGGTTGGCGTCTGAAGTCATCGGGGTTCTCAGGGCATTTTCCGGCGGAGCTATCGGCCGGATGACCAGTCGGGTCAACCACCGTGGTTGCTGCTGATTGTCACCCATTGCGTTCATCCGCAACCAGGCGCCGGCGCGCTACCCTTCGCGGCCCATGCGGGCCAGGCAGCGGGCCTGGTCGCGCGGGCGGCCAAGCTCCTGATAGCGCGAGGCCGCCTCGTCGAAGGCGGCGAGCGCGCGGATCTCGTGGTTCTGCGCCCGCCGCTGCACGCCGCGCGCTTCCCAGAGGGCGGCCGCCCAGGGACCGCCATGCCACATGCCGGCGATGCGCTCGGCATCGTTCAGGCGGCGGTCGACCTGGTCCAGCTCGCCCGCCTCGGCGAGCGCGATTGCCGAGGCCGTGCGCAGCGCCATCGAACAGGGCTGGCAGGCGCCTGGGGTCAAAAGCCGGTCGCCGGCCAGGATTTCTTCCGCCACCATCTTGGGTGTCGCCGCCGCGCGCACGGCCAGCGCCTGCATGCGCATGATCAGGTGCGGCGACAGCCATGAGCGTTCGGCGTCGGTGAGACCGCGCTGGATGAGCCGGCTGGCACGCCACTTCTGGCCGCGCTCCAGCGCAATCTCGGCCAGCCGCTCGATGGCCAGCACGCGGCCTGCCACCGCATCGGCCTCCAGCAGCAGCCGCTCGGCCTCGGCCAGGTGGCGCTCGGCCTCGTCGAGGTCGCCTGAAAACAGCGCCGCCTCGCCCATCAGCAGGCAGGCAAGCCCGCGGCCGGCTTGCGATCCGGCCTGCTCGGCGACGGTGAGCAGCTCGCGGGCGAGGCCCGCGACTTCGGCATGACCCGAGGCGCTGCACAGGCAGAATTCTGACAGGCACAGGTGACCATCGAAGACATGCTGCACGAAGGCCGGCTTGGCACGAACCCATTCGATGAATTCAGAGCGGAACAGTTGCGGCCACTGCGCCCGCATCATCGAGGCGAGGCCGAGCAGCGCGCTCGCCTCGCCGACTTCGCGCGGCAGGTCGGCGCCGAGCGCCAGGTCGCGCGTGTGCCTGGCGATCTCGCTTGCCTTGTCGAACTCGCCGCTCTGCAGATGCACCAGGCCCCAGGCGAGCGAGGTGCGGATGCGCTCCGACGGGCTGACGGTCTCGGTGCTGGAGAGGGCCAGCGCCTTCTCGTAAAGGGCAATGGTCGCCGCACTCGGCCCGACGCCGAGCTCGGCGTGCAGGTTCTCGCGCAGCTGGTTGAACTGGCGAATGGCCTCGACGCGGTTGCCGGCATCGAGTGCCACTTGCATCAGCGCGCACTGGGCCTGCTCGTCGGCGGGGTCGAGCGCAATCAGCCGCTGCCACAGGCCGCCGGCGCGCAAAAGGTCGCTATAGCGCTGCTGCAGTTGCGCGCGCGGCGTGTCGAGCCATTCGACGAAAAGATCGTCCGGCAACAGCCTGCCGCCATAGAAGTCGGCGGCACGCTCATAGGCGCTCTTGTCACCACCGCGCAGCGCCGCCTTGGCGGCGGCCTCGAAGCTTTCGGCGTCGATCTCGAGCTCGGCATGCGGGGCAAGCGCGACGATGTCGTTGCCCACCTCGATCAGGTCGTGGACGCCGAGCGTGCGGCGCGCGAAATGAATGGCCTTGCGCAGATTGGCGCCGGCCGCCTCGGGATCGGCGTCGGGCCAGAAAATTTCCATGGCCTGCTCGCGGTGGATGGAATGGGCGGGCCTCAGCGCCAGCAGCTTGACCAGGGCCGCGGCGCGATCGCGCCGCCAGTCTGCCGCCGGGATCGGGCGGCCATCGACGCTGACGGCGAAGCGGCCGAGCAGATGGATCGAAACGCGCATGCAGGCACCATCAGGAAAGGACCGGCCCAGGCGGCGCCAGAGCCGTCACCAACGAGGGGGCGTCGGGGAACGCTGGCGGAACATAGATTTCCTAATATGCCCCCGCAATCGAATTCCAACCGGAAAGGAAAGCAACATGTCACTCCGTATCGCAGACATCGCCCCCGACTTCACCGCCGAGACCACTGAAGGCACGATCAGCTTTCACGAATGGCTGGGCAAGGGCTGGGGCATCCTGTTCTCCCACCCCAAGGACTACACGCCGGTGTGCACGACCGAACTCGGCTACATGGCCCGCCTCAAGCCCGAGTTCGACAAGCGCGGCGTCAAGGTCATCGGCCTCTCCGTCGACCCGGTCGAGAAGCATGCCGGCTGGGCCAAGGACATTGCCGAGACGCAAGGGATGGCGCCGAACTTCCCGATGATCGGTGACCCGACGCTCGCCATCTCGCAGCTCTACGACATGCTGCCGGCGTCGGCCGGCAACAGCGCCGACGGCCGCACCGCTGCCGACAACCAGACGGTGCGCAACGTCTACGTCATCGGCCCGGACAAGAAGATCAAGCTGGTGATATCCTACCCGATGACGACGGGCCGCAACTTCGACGAGGTGCTGCGCGTGGTCGACTCCCTGCAGCTGACGGCCAAGCACCGCCTAGCGACGCCGGTCAACTGGAAGCCGGGCGACGACGTCATCATCGCCGGGTCGGTGTCGAACGATGAAGCCAAGCAACTCTACCCGCAGGGCTGGAAAGAGCCGAAGCCCTACATCCGCATCGTGCCGCAGCCGGTCCTGACCTGACATCGGTCAAACTGCAAGGACCTGGACGGCCAGGACTTTGGCGGCGAGGACATGGGTCTCCGCCGCCACGACGGGAATGATCGATCAACCAGCAAATATTCGTGGGGAACAAAGATGAACACCGCAAGCAAACCGCGTATCGTCGTGCTGGGAGCCGGCTTCGGCGGCCTGGAGCTGACGACGCTGCTTTCCGAGGCGATGGGCGACAGCATCGACGTGACGCTGATCGACCAGAGCGATTCCTTCGTGTTCGGCTTTTCCAAGCTGGACGTGATGTTCGGGCTGAAGACGCCGCAGGCCGTGCGCCTGCCCTACAAAAGCTACGCCAAGCCGGGCGTCAGGATGCTGAAGCGCACGATCACAGGGATCGATCCCGAAAGGCGCCGTGTGACCACCAATGACGGCGTGTTCGACGCCGACCACCTCGTGGTCGCGCTGGGTGCGGAATATGATTTCGACGCCACGCCAGGGCTTTCGGGAACCAACGAGTTCTACACCGTGGTGGGAGCGGAGCGGCTGCGCGACGTGCTGCCCACGTTCAAAAAAGGCAAGGCGATGGTCGGCGTCTGCGGGGCGCCCTACAAGTGCCCGCCGGCGCCCAGCGAATGCGTGCTGATGCTGCACGACTATCTGGTCAGGCAAGGCGTGCGCGCGGACTGCGAGATATCACTGGTGCTGCCGCTGGGCAGCCCGGTGCCACCCTCGCCCGAGACGTCGCGGGCTCTGCTGGCGGCCTTTGCCGAACGCGACATCAAGTTCATCCCCAGCCGCCGCGTCGCGTCCGTTGATAATGCCCGCAACGTGGCGGTGCTCGACGACGGCACGGAGATGCCGTTCGATCTCTTCCTCGGCGTTCCCAAGCATCGCGTACCGCCGGTGGTGCTGGAAAGCGGCATGGCCGAGAACGGCTGGATCCCGGTCAATCCGCGCACGCTCGAAACAAAATACGAGAACGTCTATGCCGTCGGCGATGGCGCTAACACCGGCACGCCCAAGGCCGGCGTGTTCGCCGAAGGTGCGGCGCGCGCCGTTGCCACCGGGCTCATCGCAAAACTGCGCCAGAGCGGCAGCGCCTCGCTCTATGACGGCTTCGGCACCTGCTATATCGAGTTCGGCGGCGGTCGCATCGGCAAGGTCGAGGTCGACTTCTTTTCAGGCCCCGCGCCGACCGGAAAATACCACGAGCCCTCGGTAGCGCTGCGCGCGGATAAGGAGACTTTTGGATCGAGCCGGCGCTCGCGCTGGTTCGGCCTCTGAGCCCAGAGGATGCAGGCCGCCCAGGGGCTGAGGGGCCCCCAGGGTGGTCTTGGCTTCTCATCGACCACGAGCGCGATCTTGGGTATCCTGCCGGCCATGACGATGGTCCACGAGGAGGTGGACGCCGCTACGGGAGGAATGCCGCGATGGTTGGAGCTTCGGCCGGCTTGCCGCGCTATGAGGATGCCGTTCAACGCTTTCGCATCGAGGATGAAGTCGCGCGCCTTGCCGGCGACCCCGCGACCGGCATCAACGCCTATGTCGAATGCTGTGGCCGCTACACTGGCCAGAATCGCCTTGCGCTGCGCGCCATCTCCGCTAGCGGGAACTTGAGCGAATTCAGTTTCGACGCTCTCGCCGATCTATCAGGACGCGTCGGCACCCTGCTGCAGGATTTGGGCGTCGGCCCCGGCGATGTCGTTGCTGGCATGCTGCCGCGCATTCCCGAACTGGTGGCGCTCATTCTTGGGACATGGCGCATCGGCGCCGTCTACCAGCCGCTGTTCACCGCTTTTGGCCCAAAAGCCATCGAGCGCCGGCTTGGCTATAGCGGCGCGAAGCTGGTGGTGACCAACCCGGCCAATCGCGGCAAGCTCGACGAGGTCGAGAAGCCGCCGCAAATCGCGACCGTTCTCGGACCCGGCGAGGTGCTGCCCGCCGGCGACATCGATTTCCGCGCCGCCCTTGCCGCCGCCTCCCCCAATTGCCAGCCGATGCTGCGCAAGGGCGACGACCTGTTCATGATGATGTCGACCTCGGGAACGACCGGCATGCCCAAGGGCGTACCGGTGCCGCTCAAGGCGCTGCTGTCGTTTGGCGCCTATATGCGCGAGGCGATCGGGCTGAGGCCTAACGACGTGTTCTGGAACATTGCCGATCCCGGCTGGGCCTACGGCCTCTATTACGCGATCACCGGGCCGCTGCAGCTCGGCATCGCCACCACCTTCTATGAAGGCGCCTTCAACGCCAAAAGCACCTACGACATCATCGAGCGGCTGGGCGTCACCAGCCTCGCCGGCTCGCCCACCGCCTATCGCCTGCTGATGGCGGAAGGGGCCGAGGCCGCCGCCCGCATCAAGGGGCGGCTGAGGGTGGTGAGCAGCGCCGGCGAGCCGCTCAACCCGGAGGTGATCCGCTGGTTCGACGCCCATCTTGCCGCCCCGATCCACGACCATTACGGCCAGACCGAGAACGGCATGATGGTCAACAACCATCACGGCCTGTCGCACACGGTGCGGCCGGGTTCGGCGGGCTTCCCGATGCCGGGCTATCGCATGGTGGTTCTTGACGAGGCCGGTCAGGAGCTTGGCCCCAACCAGCCCGGCATTCTCGCCGTCGACATCGCCAAGTCGCCGCTGCGCTGGTTCAATGGCTATCATCAGGCGGAGACGCCGGCGATTGCGGGCGGCTATTACCGCACCGGCGACACGGTCGAGTATGAGCCGGACGGCTCGGTCTCCTTCATCGGCCGGGCGGACGACGTGATCACCTCGGCCGGCTACCGGATCGGGCCGTTCGACGTCGAAAGCGCGCTGATCGAGCATCCCGCGGTCAACGAGGCGGCGGTGGTCGGCGTCCCCGATCCGCAGCGCACCGAGATCGTCAAGGCCTTTGTGGTGCTGGCGTCCGCCTGGCAGGGCAGCGAGGCGCTCGCCGAAGAGCTGGCGCAGCATGTCAAGAAGCGGCTCTCGGCGCATGCCTATCCGCGCGAGGTCGATTTCGTCACCGAATTGCCGAAGACGCCAAGCGGCAAGATCCAGCGGTTTTTGCTGAGGAAGGCGGAGGTGGAAAAGCGCAAGGGGTGACGCGGTACCAATCTCCTCCTCGTGGGGGAGATCAGCGGCTCCAGCGTCGGCGCTCCCAGTCTTCTTTTGGCCCAATCTTGTCGTCAAATATGCGAACTGTCCTTGGGTAGGGCGCAGAGCGGGGTTTCATCATGCGATTGGTCTGGACATTTCTGTTCGCTCTTGTGAGCACCGCGGCGCTCGCGGCCTCGCCGGAGGACGACTATATCGCCGCGCGCGACAAGGCGATTGCAGCCAGCGCTGCGCAGGAAAGCGCAAACACCGCCATCGAAACCATCGATGCCCAGAATGAGAAGGCTTTGGCCGACCTTCAGCAGCGTCTTTCCGGCATGATCGGCCCGCTGACGGTCAAGGATTTTCCATCGAACGGCACGATCAATCTCGAAAGCCTCAATGCTTCCGATATCGGCTTTGGCATGCTCGACGGGCTGCGATACGCCAACAACGACAACGGCCCGAGCCTCGTGGCAACGACGCGCGGGCTGGCCGAGCGCTGGCTGAAGTCCAAGGCCAACGAGGAAGATGAAAGCCTAAGGCTGCCCGCCGGCATCGACGCGGCGCTGAAGCTCGACGCCTTCTACACCCAGGCCATTGGCAGCGACGCCGCGTTCTCAGGCACGCTCGACTTTGCGCTGAAGAAGCCCGATGGCGCCGACATGGCGTTCGCCCGGCTCGGCGGCTGGACGCAGGACGTCGGCCCGATCTACGAGCAGGAGGTCATCGTCACGCTGGTGAAGGGCGATCGCGTCATGATCGCCGAAGCGGCCGCGGTACCGCCCGTTCCGAAGATCACCGCCTGCGATGCGGTGTGGGCCGCGGCGGACGCTGCCGCCCAGAAATTCCAGGAGACCTACCAGGCCTCGGACCCCAAGGACGAAAAGGCGTTCGATGCCGCCAATGCCGCCTGGGAAAAAGGCGACGGCGACTATCGCGCCTGCATGGCGCAGCACCTGCCTGATGACGCGGCCTTCCCGGCACTGCTTGCCCAGGCGCAGGCGCTTGCCGACAATATGGCGGGAAAGTAGGGCTCGGCGCTTAGCGACACCGGACAGTTTCGCATCTATTCGGAAGAATTCGGAACTATTGATGCCGCCTTTGAGACGCTGGCTCGAGGCTTCTCCAATCTGGGGCCTGCCGTCATGCAGACGGCGCAGGAGCTCAAGGAGGGCGCCATGAACGTCGTCACGTCAATTCCCGAAAGCGATTTGGCTGCCAGCAAGCAGGCGGCGTATGAGCCTCTTTTCAAAAGGCCACTCAGCTTCGAAAGCCTCGAACAGGAACGGCAACACCGGAAGGAAAGGCTTGCCGCCGGTTTCCGCATATTCGGAGCGCTGGGCTTCAGCGAAGGCGTCGCCGGACATATCACGGCGCGTGATCCGGAGTTTACCGACACGTTCTGGGTCAATCCGTTTGGCATGCATTTCGCGCATGTCACCGTCTCCGACCTCATCCGCGTCGACGGCATGGGCGCCGTGGTCGAGGGCACGATGCCGGTCAATGTCGCCGCCTTCGCCATTCATCACCAGATCCACGCGGCGCGACCGGATGTGGTGGCGGCCGCGCACACCCACTCCATCTATGGCAAGGCGTGGTCGGCGGTCGGCCGGCTGCTCGACCCGATCACGCAGGACGCCTGCGCCTTCTACGAGGATCACGTCTTCTTCGACGACACGCGGGTGATGATCACTGAGGCGAGCGAGGCGGCGCGGATCGCCGAGAGCCTTGGCGGCCACAAGGCGGCGATCCTGCGCAACCACGGCCTGCTCACGGTCGGCCAGACCGTCGACGAGGCCGTCTGGTGGTTCATCTCGATGGAACGTTGCTGCCAGGCGCAGTTCCTCGCCGAAAGCGTGGGCACGCCGCTGCAGGTCGACCCGGAAAACGCCCGCGCCACCCGCGCGGTCAACGGCACGGCGCAGGCCGGCTGGTTTCAATGCCAGCCGCTGCACGACCGCATCCTCAGGCAGCAGCCCGATCTGCTTGGGTAGGCCCGCGCGCGATCCGCACATGGCCGACGAAGGCTGACCATCGGCGTCAAACGGCTGATCCATTTGCGACCAGCCGTTTGGCGGCATCGGCCGCGGCGGTGCAATAGCTTCGGTCGCCATGGATCAGGATCATGACCATCGCACCCTCTACCAGCAGGAACAACTCGCGTGCCCGCTCGCCCGGCGATGCCACCTTCGCTTCGGCGAGAAGGGTTGCCAGTTGCCGTTCCATCAAGGCTTTGTGCTGGCGCGCCATCGAGCGTGCGGGATGTCCCGAGAGATCGGCCAGCTCGATTGCAAGCCTGGTAAATCCCGATCCAGCCCAGCGCGGTTTGGCCGACCATGCGGCCAGTCCACCGAACAGCTTGTCGACCAGTTGCTCCGGGCCGCCCGACAGGTCGATGCCATAGGTCTGGAACTCGGCGAACGCCCGTTCGTGCTGTGATGCAAGCACCGCGGTCAGCAACGCGTCCTTGCTGTCGAAGTGATAGTAGAGTGTCTTCTTGGTGACGCCGGCGGCGCTTGCGATCTCATCCATGCCGACGCGAAAGAATCCCCGGCGGCGAAAGAGCTTGTACGCCGCCTGCAATATCACTGGCCTGGTCTGGTCGGACGATCTGGGCACGGGGCTGACGCCGATGAATGTATACTCGCTAGTGAGTTTACATCCGCGCGGCCGCGACATTCAATGGACCAGCATTGGCTAATATTCGTTGGGAGCCGACGATGGACAGGCTGATCACCGCAGCACCTGATCTTGGACGAACCAATGAGGCCGCGGGGTTTCGCGACCGGGCCAAGGCGCGACCGGCGCCCGTGCTGCTGAAGACCATGACCTGCATCGAGGATCTGCGGCAGGCTGCCCGCCGCCGCGTTCCCCGGGCCTTTTTCGACTATGTCGAGGGAGGCTCCTACTCGGAACAAACCTTGCGCGCCAACAGCGCCGATCTGGAGCGCCTCACCTTCCGCCAGCGCGTGCTGATCGACGTTTCTCAACGGGATACCGGGACAACGATCCTCGGCGAGAAGGCTTCGCTGCCGATCGCGCTGGCACCAATCGGCATTGGCGGGATGCAATGGGCCAATGGGGAGATCCTTGCCTGTCGCGCCGCACAGGCGGCCGGTGTCCCCTACACGCTCGGAACGATGGCGATCTGCTCGATTGAGGACGTTGCCGAGGTGGTCGACAAGCCGTTCTGGTTCCAGCTCTATGTGATGAAGGACCGCGGCTTCGTGCGCTCGCTCGTCGATCGGGCGATCGCTGCCCGCTGCAGCGCGCTGGTGCTCACCGTCGACCTGCAGGTGCTGGGACAGCGCCACGCCGACGTCAGGAATGGGCTGTCGGTTCCACCGGCATTGAAAGTGCGAAATCTTCTCGACATGGCGACCAAGCCCGCCTGGGTCTGGCGGATGCTTGCTGCCAAGCGCTGGACGTTCGGCAACCTCGCCGGCCATGTGAAAGGCGAGCAAGGCGTCAAGGAACTCGCGGACTGGGTGTCGCACCAGTTCGATCCGACACTCAACTGGAATGACGTCGAGTGGATCAGGAGCATCTGGCCAGGCAAGCTGATCATCAAGGGTATTCTCGACGTGGACGATGCGCGCACCGCCGCCAAGGCTGGCGCGACCGCGATCGTGGTGTCCAATCATGGGGGCCGGCAGCTGGACGGCGCACCATCGACGATCTCCAAGCTGCCGAAGATCGTTGAAGCGGTGGGCTCGCAAACCGAGGTGATGTTCGACGGCGGCGTTCGATCAGGCCAGGATGTGATGCGCGCGCTCGCCCTTGGCGCCAGAAGCTGCCTGGTCGGACGAGCCTATATTTACGGCCTCGGCGCCGGCGGAGAGGCCGGTGTTGCAACCGCCATTGAGATCCTTCGCAAGGAACTGTCCGTCACCATGGCGCTGACCGGCACGAGAAGCATCGACGAAGTCGACGAGCGGGTGCTGAATTAGTCGAATCTTGCTGGACGGGGCCGTCGCTGTGGCATTGGGCGCCGCTGTGGTGTCCGATGTCGCGGCGTTTCTGGCAGGCGATGTAGTCCGCCATATAGCGGTCGAGGGCGGTGCGGAATTCTTCTTCGCGTGGGAGCGGTCTGCTCACCGGGGTCGCCTGGCTGGTCTCAGTCTCAAACCCGATACGGTCGAAAGCAATTGCGGACATTTTCGGCTCTCCTGTGTCAAAACGTGGTGACAGGATGAGCCGGGCGCCCGATGAGGTCGCGGGCGGATGCCCGAATACTTCCGAAAAGCCCCGAAAAGATGTTAGTTTACGCCATGGTGGGGAAGCGTTTTGCCTTCGGCCCGTTCGAGCTCAACCCGGAGGCGGGAACGCTGCTCCGGCAGGGCTTGCCCGTTCCCGTCGGCTATCGCGGCGTGCTGCTGCTGGCGGCGCTGGTGGAACGACCCGGTGAAGTGCTGTCCAAGGCAGAGCTGATGGATGCCGCATGGCCGAACGCGGCGGTCGAGGAAAGCAACCTCTCCGTCCAGATCGCATTGCTGCGTAAACTGCTTGGGCCTGGGTCCGACGATGCCGAGTGGATCGCGACCATCCCCCGGATCGGCTACCGCTTTGGCGGCGCTGTGGATTGCATCGACGCGGCCGCCGCCGCACCCGACAGCGCCGAGGCCGGGCCTTCGATCGCCGTGCTGCCCTTTGCCAATCTCAGCGACGACGCCGAGCAGCAATATTTTGGCGACGGCCTCGCGGAAGACATCATCACCCGCCTGGCGCGGCTGCGCTGGCTGTTCGTCTCGGCGCGCAACTCGTCGTTCACCTATGGCGGCAAGGCGGTCGACGTGAAGCAGATCGGGCGCGAGCTCGGCGTGCGCTATGTGCTCGACGGAAGCGTGCGTCGCTCCGGACAGCGGCTGCGCATCAATGCCAGGCTGAGCGACGCCGACACCGGGCGCCAGATCTGGGCCGAGCGCTACGATGCGGAAATCGCCGATTTCTTCGCGCTGCAGGACGAGATCGCCCAAAGCGTCATCGGCGCCATCGAGCCGAGGCTGTACGTCGCCGAGCAGGAGCGTTTCCAGAGCCGGTCGCCAGGCAACCTCGACGCCTGGGGCTTCGTGATGAAGGCGATGCCCTATGTCTGGACGTGGGCCTCGCTGCCGGATTTCGAGATCGCCGAGCGGCTGCTCAAGAAAGCCATCGACATCGACCCCGACTATCCGCGCGCCAACTGCCTGATTGCCTGGGGCCTCGGCGCAAAGTCGATGCTTGGACTGGCTGATTCGGAAGCCGCCCTGCCCGCTGCCCACGACATGGCGCAACGGGCGATCCGCAGCGATCCGGAGGACCCCTGGACCCACTTCGCCACCGGCTTCGTGCATATGGCCTCGCGCCGTTTCGATCCCGCCGTGAAGGCCCTGTCCGAGGCGATCACCCTCAATCCGAGCCTGGCCTATGCGCATATGATCCTAGGATCGACCTATGCCTATGCCGGCATGCCCGAAGACGGCCTGCACCATGTCGCGCTGGCCGACCGGCTGAGCCCCCGTGATTTCACGCAAGCCGGCAGCCTCTCCGTCATTGGGCTCTGTCATTTCATGGCCGGGCGTTACGACGAGGCCGCCGAATTCGAGCGGCGGGCGGTTGATCTCAGGCAGAATTTCGGGACGGCCTGGCGCACATACGCCGCCTCGGCCGGCATGGCGGGCGATCGCGCCACCGCCGCCCACGCGCTGTCGCAGACACGGCGCCTGCATCCATCCGTGTCCGTCGACTGGGTCGAGAAATACCACCCCATCGTCCACGAAAAGGATCGGGCGCGCTACATCGAGGGACTGCGCGTCGCCGGGCTCGACTGATCGGCGAGTCCGGGGCTTCCTGTACCGATAGTAGCGCCCGTCAGCTTCGCAACCCCGGCGCTTCCTGTCCCGTGCGCTCGACATATTCTGTATAGCCGCCGCCATAGGTGTGGATGCCCTCCGGCGTCAGTTCCAGCACGCGGTTCGACAGCGCCGCGAGAAAATGCCGGTCGTGCGAGACGAACAGCATGGTGCCTTCGTACTGCGAGAGTGCGGTGATCAGCATCTCCTTGGTGGCGATGTCGAGATGGTTGGTCGGCTCGTCGAGCACCAGCAGGTTGGGCGGGTCAAACAGCATCAGCGCCATCACCAGGCGCGCCTTCTCACCGCCTGACAGCACGCGGCATTTCTTGTCGATCTCGTCGCCGGAAAAGCCAAAGCAGCCGGCAAGTGCGCGGAGCGGCGCCTGGCCGGCCTGCGGAAACGCGTCCTCCAGCGTCTGAAACACCGTGCGCTCGCCTTCCAGCAGCTCCATGGCGTGCTGGGCGAAATAACCCATCTTGACGCTCGGGCCGCGCGCGACCGTGCCATTGTCGGGCTCGGAGGCGCCGGCGACCAGCTTCAAGAGCGTCGACTTGCCGGCGCCGTTGACGCCCATGATGCACCAGCGCTCGCGGCGCCGCACCTGAAAATCCAGCCCCGCATAGATCGACCGGCTGCCATAGCCCTTGTGGACGTTCTTCAGCGTCACGACATCCTCGCCGCAGCGCGGCGCCGGCTGGAAATCGAAGGAAACCGTCTGGCGGCGTTTGGGCGGCTCGACGCGGTCGATCTTGTCCAGCTTCTTGACCCGGCTCTGCACCTGGGCGGCATGCGAGGCGCGGGCCTTGAAGCGCTCGATGAAGGCGATCTCCTTGGCCAGCATCGCCTGCTGGCGCTCGAACTGCGCCTGCTGCTGCTTGTCGGCAATGGCCCGTTGCTGCTGGTAGAATTCGTAATTGCCGGAATAGGCGGTGAGTGAGCCGGCATCGATCTCGACCACCTTGTTGACGATGCGGTTCATGAACTCGCGGTCGTGCGAGGTCATCAAGAGCGCGCCGTCATAGCCCTTGAGGAAGGATTCCAGCCAGATCAGGCTTTCCAGATCGAGATGGTTGCTCGGCTCGTCGAGCAGCATGACATCGGGCCGCATCAAAAGGATGCGGGCCAGCGCCACGCGCATCTTCCAGCCGCCGGACAGTTTGCCGACATCGCCGTCCATCATCTCCTGGGAAAAGCCGAGGCCATCCAGCACCTCGCGGGCGCGGCCGTCCAGCGCGTAGCCGTCGAGTTCTTCGAAGCGGTGCTGCGCCTCGCCATATTTTTCGATGATCTCGTCCATCCGGTCAGCCTGGTCGGGATCGCCCATGGCGTGCTCGAGCTCACGCATTTCGGCAGCGACATCGCTCACCGGCCCGACGCCGTTCATCACCTCGGCGACCGCGCTGTGGCCGGCCATGTCGCCGACATCCTGGCTGAAATAGCCGATGGTGACGCCACGATCGACCTGCACCTGGCCCTCGTCGGGCTGCTCCTCGCCATTGATCATGCGAAACAAAGTCGTCTTGCCGGCGCCATTCGGGCCGACGAGACCGACCTTCTCGCCCTTCTGCAAGGCGGCGGAGGCCTCGATGAAGACGATCTGGCGGCCGTTCTGCTTGCTGATGCTTTCGAGACGTATCATGGGGAGTCCGGGAGGCTGATGCGGGAGTGGAGGGAGTTGCCCCGGCCCTTACGCGAATGAGCGCAGCGGGGGAAGAGGCAGAAGCGCCGCAGATGGTAGCGAGGACCCCGTCATCGCGCACGAAAACAAGAATCCAGGGAACGTCGAAAACCGCCCTCGCGGAACGACATTGGCGGGGCGGCCTGCATGGCCCCCGAACAGCAACGCCAACAGGACAGGAATAGGACGATGGCCAAGATGCTCGTGATCTACAAAACCCCGGCCGATCCGGAGGCATTCGACCGGCACTATTTCGAGGTTCATGTGCCGCTGGCCAAGAAGCTTCCCGGCCTGCGACGCTACGACATCAGCAGGCGGCCCATCATCAAGCGCTCGGCGGGCGAGATGCCGTATCTGGTGGGGACGCTCTATTTCGACAGCCTCGCCGATATGCAGAGCGCATTTGCCACCGAAATCGGCATTGCCTGCGCCGCTGACCGGCGGATACTCGCGCCAGGAGACGACGACTTGACGATGCTGCTGTTCGACGTCGACGAAGTGTGAGCCTTCGCCGGTCTCGGAGCGGAACGAAGGAGCCGCGCCGAAGCGGACGACGTTATTTCGCGTCGTGGAAGATGATCCCCACCGTATGCCGCCGTCCCGAGCGCAGGCGGCTGACGCCGTGGCGTAGATTGACCCGGTAATTGCCCTTGGTGCCTTGCACCGGACGGTTGTGGACTGCGAAGACCACCGCGTCGCCCTGGCTGAGCGGCACCACCTCGGCGCGGCTCTGCATGCGCGGGCGCTGCTCGGTCAGCACGAACTCGCCGCCAGTAAAATCCTCGCCCGGTTGGGAGAGCAGGATCGCCACCTGCAGTGGGAAGGCGAGATCGCCATAGAGGTCCTGGTGCAAGCAATTGAAGTCGCCGGGCACATATTGCAGCAGAAGCGGTGTCGGCCTCGTCTGGCCGTGCTCGTGGCATTGCCTGAGGAACGCGGCGTGTTCTAGGGGATAGCGCTGGGCGATGCTCATGCGCTCGTTCCAGTCATTGGCGACGCTGGCCAGCCGCGGGTAGAGCGCGCTGCGCAAGGCGCCGATCAGGTCCGGCAGGGGATAGCGGAAATAGCGATACTCGCCCTTGCCAAAACCATGCCGCGCCATGTGGACATGGCTGCGGAAATGGCTTTCGTCGGGATAGAGGCCGGCGATCTGCCGGCACTCCTCAGGCGTCAGCAACTTTTCGATGACCGCGCAGCCATGGTTGCCGAGCTCGCCGGACAGTGCCAGCCAGTCACAGGCGGCGACGCGGGTCTCGGCCGCACGGGCCGCTTTTGCCGTATCGAGGGAATGGATGGTCATGGGTCTTGCCTCCGATGCTGCCGTCAGGGTCGGCGAAAGGAGGCGCGCCAGCCACCCGTTTCCTGCCAGGGCGGCTTGTGGACCGGCAGCCTGCACGGTCGCCGTTGGCAATTTCCGCTTCTCGTGCACAATGGCGCCATGCGTGAGGCTCTTGTCGGGGTGGCGATCTTTGTCTGTCTGGCCGGGGCGGCACTGTGCAGCCTGGCGATCTACCATCGTTTCCCCGAGAGACACCGCCAGGACGACACCAGCGCCGTAGTGCGCCTCATCGCCAATTTGTTCGTGGTGACGACCTCGCTGGTGATCGGCCTGATGATCAACTCGGCCAAGAACACCTTCGAATCCATCGACCACAATGTGCACGCCTATGCGACAGAACTGATCCTGCTGGACAGGACGCTCAGGCAATACGGCGCCGAAACCAGCGCAGTCCGCGAACCGCTCGTCGCCTATGTGCAACGGGTGGTGGGTGACGTCATGCCCCAGGGTGAAACGCCGGTTATCGCCAACAGGCTGTCGGAGCATCTGCTCAACGAGACCGGCGACCGGCTGGGCGCGATGACGCCGCCGGATGCCACCCGTGGCGCCTTGCTTCAGGATGCCCGCCAGCACCTGCAGAAGGTTCTGGAGCAGCGCTGGGTGCTGATCGAACAATCGGAAGGCACCATTCCGCCGCCGCTGATCGTCATGCTGGTGCTGTGGCTGATGCTGATCTTCGGCAGCTTCGGCTTCCGCGCGCCGCGCAATGCCGTCGTCGTCGGCTCTGTCGTGCTGGCGGCAGCGCTGATCGCCGGTTCGCTCTATTTGATCCTCGACATGGACGTGGCGTTTTCCGGCCCGATCCAGATCTCGCCTGCACCGCTCGAGCGCGCGCTGGTGGAGCTCAGCCGATAGCCTTCCGGCGATAAGGCTCCAACTCCGGATCGAGGTCGACCCGCACCGCATTGGTGAACACGGTGGTCGCCACCATGATGCCGGCGAAGGCGACCAGGTTGACCAGCACCGTCTCGTCGTAGCGGGCTTTCAGCGCGTCCCAGATAGTGTCGGGAACGGCATTGGAATCGGTGGCGATGGCCTTGCCGAAGGCGATCAGCAGCGTCTCGTCTGCCGTTGGCACGACAGTCTCGGGATCGAGCCCGGCGCCGACCAGCGCGCGGCGAAAGAAGGTGACCGGTATCTCGGCATGGGCGCTTTCGGAGATCGCCAGCGACAATAGCCAGACCGCGCGATCGTCGAGATCAGGCCGCAACAGGTCACGTAAGGTGAACCATTCGGCATAGATGCGATGCGCCACCGGCGAATGCAGCAGGATGCGCTTCATATTGGTCATTCGGCCGCGAAGGCCGAGCTCCCGGTCATGCTCGGCACGAATCTCGGGCGAAGCTGTGGCGTAGTCGATTGGGGAGATGCGTGCCATGGGGTGGTCCTGGTTACCCGGCGAGCGTGGTGTGAAGCTCCGGCGGCGTACGCAGTGTGTTGCTCACCGTGCAGATCGTTTCGGCGTCTTCCACAATCCGCTTTTTCGTCGCTTCGTCGAGATCGCCCGCTATGTCGAGCGTGATGGTGAAGCGGCCGACGCGCGAGACATCGCCTTCCGCCTTTTCGCCTGATACCTCGGCGCGAACTTCGCCCAGGCCGGCGGCAACGCCGAGGCGCGTGGCGGCGATGCGGGCACTCAGCACCATGCAGGCGGCGACAGAGGCATAGAGCAGATCAAGCGGGTTGAAGCCCGGCGCGCTGACGCCGGTGACGACATCGACACTGCCGCCGGTCGGCGTGGCGACCACAGGCAGAGCGCCCGGCGACAAGACGGCGAGCGCACCGGTCACCCGGGTCCTGATCTTGAGTTCACTCATCACGAAACATCCTTTCGGCCGGCTGGCAAACGCCGCGGCGCGCGCACCGCGTTGCGGTCATATGGTATCGCGCTCCTTGGACATCATCGATCTCTTTCCCGTTCGCCGTGGAAAATGGCCAGCCTGTTGCGCGCCTGATCGATCACGAGTTGCGCCTGGAAGCGGCTAAACTGCGGCTCTGGCATCGCAGGCGACATCGGTTGATACGGCAAATAAAGGCATTGTTATTAGCGCTTCCTAAACCGCGCCGCGGTAATGCTTGCCGATTGACGGTGGGAACCGCGGATGAACGCCTTCAGGCGAATGGTCGGATCTGCTCTGATCCTGCTTACCGGCACGGTGATGCTGGGGGCACTGCACATCGACGCTCAGCGGAACTTCGCGCTGGCCAAGGAGCGCTATCTCGAAAATTCCCAGGCGACATCCAAGGCGACCGCCAAGACTGTCGAAGACGCCTTGCGGGCCATCTACGAAAACGTGCGGACTTTGGCCTATCTGCCAAGCGTGCGAAACCTCGACCGGCATGGCACCAACCTTGGCGACGAAGGCCGCGCTACAATCCAGCAGATCTACAACAACCTTGCCAACAACGTTTCCATTTCCGAGGTCTACTTCCTTCCAGTGGATTTCGACCCCGATCGCTTCGATCCGGTGACGGGCAAGCTCGAAGAGCCGATCCTCCAGTTCGACCAGCTGATCGTGAATGCCAGGGCGAGGTCCGACGCCGCCGGCGAGGCAAAACCCAGAAAGCTGGATGAAAATACGCTGGCCCGTCCAGCCGAAGAAGTTGAAACCTATGAATATCATGAGTTGGCCAAACAGCTTGCCTGGCTGAAGACGAACTATCCGAATTCGAGCAACATCGACGGGCTCAACGTGCCGATCATCGGCACGAAGGAGCTGATCACCTGCGACAACACGGATTTCATCCACAGCGGCAATGACGCCGACCGATCCGGCTTTATCCTCTCGGTTCCGGTGTTCGGGCAAGATGGCAGCCTGCGTGGCTCTGTTTCGGCGATCATGCTCACCTCGGCACTGAGGAAACTGCTGCCCGGCAATGACTATGTCATCGTCAATTCGGGCTACGGTTTCGAATCCGACCAGCACCGGCTGTCGACGTCGCTGGCCGCAGATTCCCGCTCGTTCACGGCGCCCGACCAAAAGCTGATCTATTCCGAAATCATCCCGCTTTCCCTCAACGATCCGAGAAGCGCATGGCGGCTCTGGGTCGGTTTTCCCAACAGCAGATTCGCCAGCAACATAGACGCCCGATCGGTGCGGGAGTTCGAGCTGGCGGGCTATGCCGCGGTCGCAATCGTCACCTTGTTGGCGTTGGCCTGCTGGTATGCGATCGGACGGACGATGACGATGCAGGTCGATGCCGCCGAGACCCTGGAGCGGCGGGTGGAGGAACGCACTGCCGAGATCCAGCACCTCGCCACGCATGATATTCTCACCGGCCTGCCCAACCGCGGCCTGCTGGCCGACACGATGGACGAGGCGCTGAGGAGCCTCAGGGACGGCGAGAAGCTGGCGGTCCATTGCGTCGACCTCGACCGTTTCAAGCCGGTCAACGACACGTTGGGACATCCGGTCGGCGACGAGCTTCTCGGTGCCGTTGCCAAGCGCCTGAAGCAGCAGGCCGGCGAAACCGCCATGGTGGCGAGAGTGGGTGGAGACGAGTTCGTCATCCTCCAGTTGCTGCTCGATGGCGACGAGCAAGCCGGCGTATTGGCAAGCCGGGTCATTCACGCCCTGGCAGCCGAATATTTTATTCAGGGCCACAAGGTCAACATCGGCAGCAGCATCGGCATCGCCGTTTTCCCAGATGACGGACAAAGTTCGGAAATCCTCATCCGCAATGCCGACCTCGCCTTGTACAAGGCCAAGATGGAGGGACGCGGCACCTGCAGGTCGTTCGAGCCGGGAATGGACGCACGATTGCAGGAGCGTCGCCAGCTCGAAGCCGAACTGGCGCTCGGCGTGCCGAACGAAGAGTTTGTTCTGCACTATCAACCGCTGCACGACGCAAAGACCTCGAAACTCACCGGCTTCGAGGCGCTGGTGCGATGGAACCATCCGCGCCTCGGCATGCTGCCGCCGTCGGAGTTCATCCATCTCGCCGAGGAGACGGGCGTGATCGGCGCGCTGGGCGAGTGGATCATGCGCCAGGCCTGCAGCGATGCGGCGAAATGGCCCCTACCCGTCAAGGTCGCGGTCAATCTCTCGCCGGCCCAGTTCAAGCAGCAGGCGCTGCCGCTTCAGGTTGCGTCGGCACTCGCCGCTTCAAATCTGCTGCCGTCACGGCTCGAGCTGGAGATCACCGAGTCGGTGCTGCTGGCGCACAATGAAAACACCATTCAGACGCTCTACAGCCTGCGCGACCTCGGGATCAGCATCGCCATGGATGATTTCGGCACCGGCTATTCCTCGCTCAGCTATCTCAGGTCGTTTCCGTTCAACCGCATCAAGATCGATCGCAGCTTCGTCAGCCTGATGTGCGAGAGCAGCGAAAGCCGGGCTATCGTCAAGGCCGTCGCCGAACTCGGCACCACGCTCGGCATGACGACAACGGCGGAAGGTGTGGAGACCGAGGACCAATACAGGCTGGTCAAGGAGAACGGCTGCACCGATGTCCAGGGATGGCTGTTTGGACGTCCAATGCCGGTATCCGAGGTCTACGCACTTTTCGAACAGCCGAAAGCCTTGTTGGCGTAGCGAACCGCTAGGGTTTCAGGCCATCGAAACGGCTGGCGCCAACCCCCGCCCCCGGCCTGCCCCGCAACGCCATTGTATGGTAGTCTTGGGGCTTACACTGCAACATCGACCGACGAACAAATCGTCCGCTTCGAGGTTCAGCAATGAAGCGCCGTTTCGCTTTGGCTGTGATTGCCGGCGTTGGCCTGCTCTGCGGCGCCGCGTTTTTGATTGTCGGTCAGTCCGCAGTCTCGCCAGACGCAATCCAGTCGTCGGTTATCCGTACCCCTGAATTGATTGACAGCGCCTGGAAGCTGCCCGTGGCTGCCACTTTCAATGCCGACCTCACATGGCAATCAAACAGTTCGCGTTGCGGTCCGGCAAGTGTTGCAAACACATTCCACTCGATCGGCGAAGAGGAGACAACCGAAGCCGAAGTGCTTGAGGGAACGGGAAAATGCTGGACCGGCTTTTGCATCGTCGGGCTGACGCTGGACGAGCTTGCCGACGTCGCTCAAGCGAAAACCAGGCGCAAAGTTTCCGTACTTCGCAATCTGACCGCCGACGAGTTTCGCGAGCACATGAAGCATGCCAACGATCCCGGCCGCCGCTACATCATCAACTTTACTCGAGAGACGATATTCGGCGCCGGCAGTGGTCATTTTTCACCGATCGGCGGCTACCTGGAGGCGGAGGACCTGGTTTTCGTCCTCGACGTCAACGAGCGCTACAAGCCTTGGCTGATCGAGCGTGAACGGCTGTTCTCGGCCATGGACACCATCGACAGCGATGGCGACAAGAAGCGGGGATTGCTGCTGATCGAGTAGCACGGTCGGTTTCGGAGCAAACGCGGTCCCGGCGCTACCACCCGCGCAAAATGTGTTTCTGGATCTTGCCCGACGCAGTGCGCGGCAGTGCGTCGGTGAGCAGGAACTCCTTAGGCACCTTGTAGCGGGCGATGCGTGCAACGCAGTGGTCGGCCAGCACCGACGGGTCGAGGACACGGCCGGGTTTTGCCACGACGAAGGCGCGGCCGACCTCGCCCCAGCGCTGGTCGGCGACGCCGATGACGGCTGCTTCGGCGATGTCGGGATGGTCGAGCAGCACCATCTCGATCTCGACCGGATAGACGTTTTCGCCGCCCGAAATGAACATGTCCTTGCGGCGGTCGACCAGGGTGACGAAGCCGTCCGCGTCCCGGCGGGCGATGTCGCCGCTGCGCAACCAGCCGTCGGCGGTGAAGGCACGCGCCGTCTCTTCCGACCGGTTCCAGTAGCCCGGCGTGACGTTGGGGCCGGACAGCCATATCTCGCCCGCATCCCCCACTGCGACGTCGCAGCCTTCGTCGTCGACGATGCGGAGCAGGACCGATGGCCCCGGCAAGCCGGACGAACCGGCCTTGCGGGCGATCTGGCTGGCGTCGACCGGCATGCAGAGCACGGTGCCGGCCTCGGTCATGCCGAAGCCGTCAGCCATGCGGATGCCGCGCTCCAGCCACCAGAGGATGTCGGCAGCCGGATTGGGTGCGCCGCCAGTGAAGATGGCGGTGAGCGAGGTCCAGCGTGACGGCGCGAAATCCTGGTGATCGCGCAACATTTTGGCCATCTGCGGGACGCAAAAATAATGGGTGATGCCGAGGGCGGGATCGGCCAGCCGGCGGTTGGTGAGGCCGGCGTCAAAGCCGGACGAGATCAGCACCGTGCCGCCCTGCAGCAGCGGTGGACGCAAGCAGGTGATGAGCCCGATGACATGGAACATCGGCGCGTCGCAAAGGAAAATGCTGGCATTGCCGACATGGCCCAAAACGCTGAAATTGACGGCGGTGGCCAAGGCGTTGCGCTCGGTAAGGATGACCCCCTTGGGCCGGCCCGACGTGCCTGAGGTGTAGAGGATGATCGACGGCGCATCGCCCGCCGGCAAAGCGCGTCGCGGCGCCGGTTCTTGCGCCTCGACCGCTGCCGCGAAGCCCGCGACTTCAACCGGCGCGCAGCCTTTTGGCAGCTCCACCTCAAGCGCCGCATCGTGCAGCAGCAGCGCCGGATCGCAATCGGCAAGGATCGCCTGCTGCTCCGGCCCAGCCAGGCGCCAGTTGACCGGCACGAAGATGGCGCCGAGCCGCATCGCCGCCTGCTGCAGGATCAGCAGATCGGCGCTGTTGCGGGCGAGCGTCGCGACGCGCTGCCCCGGCTCGATGCCGTACTCCTGGAGCACCGCGACAGCGCGCTGGATGGCCTCGTCGAGCCCGGCATAGGTCCAGCGCCGCCCGGAAGCCAGGTCGACGCAAGCGACGCGGTCCGGCTGCGCGGCGGCGTGCAGCGCCACGGGGTCTGAAGTCGTCCAGGCCGGCATTCGCATCTCCTCCCCGGATTGCGTCGTCACTCTCGGCTCAGCCGGTCATCGAACCCTGCTCATCGGGCCTTGTCGTAGGCAGCCAAGCCTGGCTTGTAGCTCTTCTCATCGATGAACTGGCGGATGCCTTCCTTGCGACCGTCATTGTCGTAGGAGTTCGCCGCTTCCTGGGCGCGCACCAGATAGTCCTCGGCATTGTCGTAGGTCATCTCGGCGACGCGGCGGATGGCGTCCTTGGTCGCCTTCAGCGCCACCGGGTTCTTCTTCAGCAAAATGCTGGCGACCTCGGTGACACGCGCCTTCAGCTCCACCAGCGGCAGGCTTTCATTGACCAGCTTCCAGGCGGCCGCCTTCCTGCCATCGATGAGTTCTCCGGTCAGCGCGTGATACATGGCGTCGCGCATCGACAAGAGGTCGACCACCACCTTGGTGGCGCCGCCGCCGGGCAAGATGCCCCAGTTGATCTCGGACAGAGCGAACTGCGCCTCGTCGGCGGCGAAAGCGAGGTCGCAGGCGAAGAGCGGACCATAGCCGCCGCCAAAGCACCAGCCATTGACCATGGCGATGGTCGGCTTGCGGTACCAGCGCAGGCGCCGCCACCAGCCATAGGCTTCCGCTTGCGCCTTGCGCACAGCGCCGAGGCCTTTGGCTTCGGTCTCGCGAAAATACTCTTTGAGGTCCATGCCCGCCGACCAGGCGCTACCCTCGCCCGACAGCACCAGCACGCCGACATCGTCGCGATATTCGAGCTCGTCGAGCACTTCCATCATCCGCCGGTTGAGCGGCGGGTTCATGCAATTGCGCTTGTCCGGCCGGTTGAAGCGCACCCAGGCGATGCCGTTCTCGACATCGAAGGCAACGGTCTCTTCGGTCATGCTCATGTCCTCCCATTCGGCCGCTTGCGCGAATAATTGCTATGATGCATAGCGATCATATCCGCTATGTCGCATAGTCTTTTTCGCTTGACAAGAGCCTTGATCAAGGGGATCGGTTTCAGCATGGACGAGACACAGCTTCGCACCCATCCCGACGACACACTCGACGCGCAGATCGGCTATAATCTGCGGCGCGCCTCGGCCCTGGCGCTGAATGATTTCGCGGTCGGGCTGACTGACGCGTCGCTGCGCCCGGTGACCTATGGCATGCTGGCGCTGATCGACGAGAAGCCCGGCATCCGCGCCGCCGAGCTCTGCCGCCTGCTCGGTATGAAGAGCGCCAACATGGCACCGCTGCTCGCCGAACTGGAAGAGCGTGGCCTGGTCGAACGCGACGACCATGCGCAGGACAGGCGCGTGCAGATGCTGACCCTGACCAGAGCGGCAATGGAAGCGATGCCGGCGTGGCGCCGGCAGGTGCGCCGGCACGAGGACCGCTTCCTCCACCGGCTGACGAAGAAGGAACGGGCGACATTGCTGCGCCTGCTGCGCCTGATCTGGGTCGACGAGTCAGAGTGAGGCTGGCGGCGACGCCTTCAGCGCGCTTGCCAAGCTGGCCCTCTACGGCGCCCCCCTCTGGCCGGCAGGCCAGAGGGGGGCGCGCAGGATCGCGGCGTTGCCCAACCTTGTCAGGAGACTTCACCACCCCGTTTTCGGTCCACCCTGCACTGCGCTAGGCTCGCGAGACCCACAACAGGATCGCTTAGCATGATCGTCCAGACCTGCATCAATGGCGCGCGCAGCGCCGACTTCCACCCTGACCTGCCACTCGACGCCGACGCCATGGCACGCGACGGCGCGGCTTGCATTGCCGCCGGTGCGGCCGAGCTGCATGTGCATGCGCGCGGGCTCGATGGACGGGAAAGCCTGGCGCCAGCGGCGATGGACCGGACGGTGCTGGCGCTGCGCCGTGCCTGCCCGGGCACGCTGATCGGCGTCTCCACCGGCGCCTGGATCGAGAACGACGAGCTGCGCACGCTTGTCTCCATCGCCGGCTGGCGTGAATTGCCGGACTATGCCTCGGTCAATCTCAGCGAGGCGGCAGCGCCACTGGTAATGGAGAGCCTGCGCCAGCGCGGCATCGGGATCGAGGCCGGACTTGCCTCGGTCTCCGATGCCGAGCGGCTGGTCCACCTCGACCATGGCGGGCGCGTGCTGCGCATCCTGATCGAGATTTCCGAGCAAACGCTGGACGAGGCACTCGCTGTGTCGGACGGCATCGAAGAGGTGCTCGAACAGGCCGGCATCCGCCGCGCCATCCTGCTGCATGGCGAAAACACCACGGTCTGGCCGTTCGTCCGGCGGGCGGCGGAGCGCAACTGGTCGACGCGTGTCGGACTGGAAGATGGCAAGGAACTGCCGGATGGAGCGGTGGCCTCCGGCAACGCCGCGCTGACGGCTGCGGCGGTGGCGATCTTTCGGGCTGGGCGCTAGCGGCGGCGCAAGCCAGGGTCAGCCCCGCCGAGGATATTACTGCCCGGGCACTCGCTTGGGCGATGATCCCTGAAAACGGGTTCGAAAAGAGTCACAAGATAGCAGCCTCTCCTGCCGCAATGATTCAAGCGCCGGAACCTATTCGAGGAGGCCGCCGCCTCTGTGCCTTCGACAGATTCTGGGACGAGGCGCCGACCCTTTGCCGCTGCGAGCCTCGCACCATCAGTTAGATGCAGCGCGCCTCTTGCTGTTGTTAAAAATTCCTCATAGGGTATTTTCATATCAGAAAGAAATTCACATCGATTTTTCTCTTTTATGAAAGTATGTGCCTTTGCGGGAACATCTCGATCAAACCGACCGGCGACTGGTCAAACTGCTGTCGCAGGACGCGCAGCTTGGCGTTAACCGCATCGCCGAGACGATGGCGATCTCGGTGCCGACGGTGCGCACGAGGCTGCGCAATCTGCTCGACCGCAACCTGCTGAAGATCGTCGGGCTGCTGAACCTGACAGAGCGCCCGGAGTTGATTTCGGCCATTGTCGGCATCAATGCGCAAGGCCGCGGACGTGCCAGGGAATTGGCGCAGCGCATTGCGGAACTGCCCTTCGTCAACTCGGCTTCGGTGGTCACCGGGCGTTTTGACATCATCGTCGACGTCACCGTGGCCGGCGATGTCGCCGACCTCTACCGCGTCACCAGCGAGTTGATCCCGGGTGCCGGCGAGCCCGGCGAAGTCATGCGCAGCGAGACCTTCGTCGTCATGGCCTCCTGCAACAAATGGGTCAGCTTGCCGGAAGGCTGCTGGTCCGAAGACGCCCAGGCGCGCAAGGAGCCGGCATGAAGATCGCGGTTCTCGGCGGCCTCGGCCTGCAAGGCCGGGCGGCCATCGCCGATCTCGTCGCCAGCGGCGATGTCGAGGAAATCATCTGTGTCGATACATCGACTGACGGCCCTGCCCGGCTCGGCGGCCTGACCGATCTTTCCCGCGTGCGTTTCGTCGTGCCCGAGGGCGCCATCGGCCCGGCACTCGCCAACGTGCTGGCCGATGCCGATGCCGTCATCGACCTGTTGCCGCAACCGCTGATGCGCGAGGCGGTGCAAGCGGCGATCGCGACGCGCACGCCGCTGGTCACCACCAATTACGGCAAGGCCATTGCCGACCTGGCGCCTGCGGCGGAAGCGGCCGGCGTCTCGATCATGACCGAATGCGGGCTCGATCCCGGCATCGACCTCGTGCTCTACGCGCGCGCCGCAAAACAATTCGACAGCATTTCTTCGATCGACTCCTATTGCGGCGGCATCCCCGAGCCGAAGGCGATGGCCAAGCCGCTTTGCTACAAGGTGAGCTGGAATTTCGACATGGTTCTGGTCAGCCAGAACCGCGACAGCGTGATGATCGAGGACGGCGCGCGCGTCGCGGTGCCGGCCGGCCGGCAGCACGACAATCATTTCATCCACGAGATCGAGGTCGCGGGCCTCGGCCGGCTGGAAGCCTTCCCCAATGGCGACGCGCCGCACTATGTCGAGATGCTGGAGGTCGCCAAGGGGCTGCAGCGCTCCGGCCGCTACACGCTGCGCTGGCCGGGCTGGTCGGCGTTCTGGGCGCCGCTGAAGGAACTCGGCTTCCTCTCCGAAGACAAGGTTTCCGGCACCGCAGTCAGCCCGCGCGAATTCCTCGGCCGGCTGCTCGGCCCGCAATTGCAGTACGGCGCCGACGAGAAGGACCTTTGCGTGATGCGCAATGTGTTTTCCGGCCTCGAAGGCGGCCGCCGCAAGACGGTGACGTCGGAGCTGATCATCGAACGCGACCTCCAATCCGGCTTGTTCGGCATGAGCCTCGGCGTCGGTTATCCCGCCAGCATCGTGGCGCAGATGCTGGCGCGGCGCGAGATCACCACACCCGGCCTGCTCAACCCGCTGCTGCACGTGCCCGATATCAGCTTCTTCGACGAACTGGCCACGCGCGGCATCAGGGTTGTCGAGACGGTGGCCTGGGACTGAGGATTTTCGAACGGTGGCTGCCGCCGGCAACGGCGCCGCCGCTCAAAAAGAGCCCAAGGAAACCCGCGGGCAAAATAACAACGACAACAGGGAGGAATGCCCAATGAAGATTGCCAAGCTTTTCATCGCCGGACTTGCACTTGCCGGCCTCACAGCAGCCGCCAGTGCCGGAACGCTCGACGACATCACCAAGCGCGGCGAACTGCGTGTCGCGGTGCAGACGCAGGGACCGCCCTTCTCGCTGGTCGGTGCCGCCGGCGAACGCACCGGCAGTTCGGTCGAACTTGCCGAGTTGATGGCCAAGGAAATGGGCGTCAAGATCACCTTCCTCGACTTCGACTGGGACGGCCTGATCCCGGCGCTGCTCTCTGGCAAGGCCGATCTTCTTGTCGCCGACATGACGCCGACTCTGGCACGCGGCATGAAGGTCGCCTTCACCACGCCTTACATGTATACGGGCAGCACCGTCTTCACCAAGGCCGACAGCAAGTTCAAGACCACCGAGGACTGCAAGGCCAAGGGCACCAAGATTGCCGTGCTGCTGGGCGCCACCGGCGAGAAGGAAGCCAAGACAGCCTTCCCCGATGCCGACATCAAGAGCTACAAGGGCGGCGGTCCGCTGCTGCTCGACGCCGTCAACAACGGCCAGGCCGATTGCGGCGTCAACGACGTCTCGGCGGTCAAGGGCCAGTCGACCGCCTATCCGGCCGGCAGCTTCACCATCATGCCGGAGCTACTCTCTAAGGAGCCGCTGGCCTTCGCCACCCGCTATGACGAACCGGACCTGCTGGTCTGGATGAACCTGTTCCTCAACCAGGTCAGCATCGACGGCCGCCTGCAGAAGAACCTCGACTACTGGGTCAATTCCGACGCCTGGAAGAAAGACCACTAAGCAGACATAGATCCGAACGGTTTCGCGCCCGCCCCGGCGGCGCAAGACCGTTCGGAACTCGCTTCGTCCGTCTTGAGGACATGCCCAGCGATGCTCGAAAATTTCAGCTTCCGCACCATCGTCGAATATCTGCCCTTGTTCGGGCAGGGCCTCGTCACGACCGTTTGGCTGTCGGCGCTATCCTTTGTCGGCGCGCTTGCGGTCGGCATCGTGCTCGCCGCCATGAACCTGCAGCGTAGCCAGCTGTTTCGCGTGCCGGCGAAGGCCTATATCGACACGGTGCGCGCCACGCCGTTGCTGGCGCAACTCTATTTCCTCTATTTCGGCCTGCCCCGGCTCGGCTTCGTGCTGCCGGAGCTCGTCGTCGGCATCCTGGCCTTGTCGCTCAACAGCGGCGCCTATGTCGCCGAGATCATCCGCGCCGGCATCCTGTCGATCCCGCGCGGCCAGGTGGAAGCCGGCGTCGCCTCGGGGATGACCTATGTCCAGCGCATGCGCTTCGTCATCCTGCCGCAGGCGTTCAAGGTGACGATCCCGCCGCTGCTTGGCCAGGCGATCGTGCTGGTCAAGGATTCGGCACTGTTGTCGCTGATCTCAGTTTCCGAACTGACGCGCGCCGGTCAGCTTCTTGCCTCCGACCGCTTCATGCCAGCGGAAGGTTTTCTAACCATCGCCGCTTTTTACCTGCTGCTCTACTACTGCCTGAAAGGATTGGCGGCGCTGTCCAGTCGCTGGCTCGGCTTGCGGCCGGCAAGGAGCAGCACATGATCTGGCAGCAGTTGCAAAGCCTCGCCGGGAGCTATCCCCTCGCCTTGCGCGGCCTCGGCATGACCGTGGTCCTGTCGCTGATCAGCCTGGTGCTGGGCACGGCTCTCGGCTTTGGCCTCGGCATCTTGCGCACCGGCGGCAACCGGATCACCAGCAATGCGATCGGCGCCTGGGTCGACCTGATCCGCGGCACACCGTTCCTGGTGCAAATCTTCCTGATCTTCTTCATCCTGCCGGAATTCGGCATCGAGCTCGACGCCTTCACCGCCGGCATCATCGCGCTGACCAATCTGGCCGCCTGCTTCATCTGCGAGATCGTCGCCGCCGGCATTCGTTCCGTGCCGACCGGCCAGGTCGAGGCAGCACTTGCGTCCGGCCTGTCGCGCTGGCAACGCATGCGCCAGGTGGTGCTGCCGCAAGCGATGCGCATCGTGCTGCCGCCGCTGGTCGGGCAGTATGTGCTGCTGATCAAGGATTCCTCGGTGGTCTCGGCCATCGGGCTGACCGACCTCACGCGGGTCGGCTGGCTGGTGGTGCAGCGCGTGCCGAACGGCCTCTTGGTCTTCTTCCTGGTCGGCCTCGGCTATTTCATCGTCTGCTACCCGCTGATCATGCTGGCCAGCCGGCTGGAGCGCCGCATGGGTGCGGCACATGGCGAGGTGCAGCTGTGACATCGAACCCCAAAGGCTCAGAAAACATGACCAAAGCGGGCATGATCGACTTTCGCGGCGTCAACAAATGGTTCGGCGCGCTCAATGTCTTGAAGGACATCACGCTCAGCGTCGAGCCGCGCGAGGTGGTGGTGGTCTGCGGCCCGAGCGGCTCGGGCAAGAGCACGCTGATCCGCTGTATCAACGGGCTGGAGACGATCCGCGACGGCGATCTGGTGGTCGACGGCCAGCGCCTCGGCGATCCCGCCACCAATATGACGCGGCTGCGCACCGAGATCGGCTTCGTCTTCCAGTCGTTCAACCTCTACCCGCACAAGACCGCGCTGGAAAACGTGACGCTGGCGCCGATCCATGTGCGCAAGATCGCGCGCGCGGAAGCCGAACAGGCCGGGCGCGACTTGCTGGCCAAGGTCGGCCTGGCCGACAAGGTCGATGCCTATCCGGCACAACTCTCAGGCGGCCAGCAGCAGCGCGTGGCGATCGCGCGCTGCCTCGGCATGCGGCCCAAGATCATGCTGTTCGACGAGCCGACCTCGGCACTCGACCCCGAGATGATTTCCGAAGTGCTCGACGTGATGGTAGCGGTCGCCGAGGAAGGAATGACCATGATGGTGGTGACGCACGAAATGGGCTTTGCCCGCAAGGTCGCCCAGCGCGTGGTGTTCATGGACGCCGGCGCCATCGTCGAAAGCGGCACGCCGGAGGCGTTTTTCTCCGATCCGAAGACCGACCGCAGCCGGGCGTTTCTGAGCAAGATTCTCAGGCATTAGAGGAGAGTAAAAGACTCGATATGTTGGCTGCTGCCGATGGCTGAGTTGGGCGAAGACGGCGTAGCGAAGCGACTATTCTACCATCGCGTCACGGGCTGGCATCACCGCGTCGACTGAATATGTTTGCGCCCGGGTGACTCCGGTATGTGGAGCAGCACCCGGTTGCGGCCGGTTTGCTTGGCGAGATACAGCGCCGCATCCGCCTGACGCTGTAACTGCTCCGATGAGATGGCCTCGTCGGCCCTCTGAACTGCAACTCCAATGCTGAGGGTGACGCGGCGCGACACGCGGGATGCAGGATTGGGAAAGGCGGCGGCCTCAACGCTCTGGCGAATTCTCTCGGCCACAGAGACGGCCTCTTCATTGTCTACGCCAGGCAAGAGCACCAGGAATTCTTCGCCGCCGTATCGGGCCACGAGATCGTTGTCGCGCCTGACGTTTTCCTTGATAACGCGGGCGACCTCGACCAGACAGCGATCGCCTTCGGCATGGCCGAGGTGATCGTTCAGCTTCTTGAAATCATCGATGTCGCACATCAGCATGGCGGCACCGCCGGGGCATGTTCCACCATCGGCCCAAAGGAGGTCGAGCAATTCTGTCATCCAGCGCCGGTTGGCAATGCCCGTGAGCGGATCGGTGCTCGCCAGTTGCTGAAGCCGATCGTTCGCTTCCGCCAGTTCGGCGACTCTGTGTCGGTCGCGAAGCTCAAACAGGAAAGTCTTCTGAGCGAGAATTGTCATGATGCGCCGCGCGGCGATCGTTGCGATGATCCCGCTGGTGAAAAACAGCGTCGCAGCCGCGGCGCTTCCAAATTCGATGCCCGGGTTCTGCAGCTGAAAAACGAGATAGAGACCAAGCGCCGAGGCGGCAATAGCCATCGTCCAGGCCAGCGGGATGCCGAAGATGATGATGGCTGTAATGGCCACGAACAGCATGATGTTCAGGTGCCGTTCGTAGAATTCGCCACCAGCGCTTACGCCGACCAGTGCAACTGACAACAGGATGAGGAACATGCCTGCGATCAGCGAAGCCCCTTGGAGCCAGTGCGCCTGCGGTTTTCGCCAGAGAAGAAAAACAATCACGACGACAGGTGGAATGATGGCGCCAGGCAGGAGCATCGAGAGCGCGACCGCCTTTGGAAGCATCAACAGGTTGAGCGCCAGGGTCAGCACATCCAAAAATGCCACCCAGATCATCCAGGCCCGGATGATCTTCGCTGTTTGTGACCACACACGGGTCCGAAATAGGCGCTTGATCTCGCCTTTGAGGCGGATATCGCGCGTGCGGCGCGCCAGCTGTCGCTCGACTTCCGCAATTATGGCAGGATCGTCCTGCACGTCGAGATGCATCCTATCTGACATTCATCCGAGCCATCCGGTCGTCGGCAACGGGCAAGCATGTCAGGTTAATCCTGAAGATTTGATTTATCGGGCCATCATAAAGTCCCTCAGGCTTCCAACCGAGGAAATATCCCCTGTCTGCTGTCAACACCGGCGAGGCAGAAGAGCAAGATCCTGAGGCATTAGAGCAGCGACAGAAACTCTTCGATGCGCGCGCATACCGGGTCGACCGCCAAAAGCGCCTGGAAATGATTGCATCCGGCGAGTTCGAGATGGTCAGCGCCGGCAAGGGCTGCAAAATCACGAACCTTGGGACATAACGGATCGGCCTCTCCGCTGATCGCAAGTATCGGTCGATCAAAGCCAGCAAACGATGCCGACCGATCGGACCGGTCCAGAGCAACGCATGCCCGCAAGGCCTCAAGATCATTGCTTCTGAGCTGCCTGACGTTCCCGTCTGTCAACGGCCAGTTCTTGGTGCGCAGATACGAGATCCAGGGTTCTATGCCGACGCTCACGGCCGCCCTGAGCAGACTTAGATTCTGACCGAAGGGATGCGCGCCGTTGACGACAAGCGAGCGCACCCGGTTCCGGTAGTGGGCGGCAAACGCCAGGGCAACCGTGCCACCCAGAGAATGCCCGCAGATGTCCGCATCTACCGCGCCGATGTCATCCAGAACAGCCGCGACGTCGGCCGCGCATCGCCCGGGATCATACCCTTCGGGCACATGCGGCTTGTCGCTTCTCCCGTGACCGCGACTGTCGATCAGTATCAGTTGCCGCCCATACGCCACCAACCGCTCGACGTAGCCCACTTCACGCCAAATTGTGTGATCTGCTGTAAAGCCGTGCAGCAGCACCAGCGGTCTTCCAGTCCCGACTACCTCATAGGCAATGCGGGTTCCGTCTCCCGAGACAGCAAACATGATCATTCCTTTTGCCGGGCGCGCAAAAACCTGTGCTTCACAACTGACATCAAGAGTTGTGAGCGTTACCCTGCACAGGAGGTGTCCCCTGATCGTCCCCGGCGGGGTCAGCTGTTTCGTGCAAACGCGCTGATGCTATCGAGCAGTGGCTGCTGGTCGCCGACCCAAAACCAATGGTCGTCACCAGCTAGTTCAACGAAACGCGCGCCCGGGATCTTGGCTGCGAGGAATCGCCCGGCCTCGACGCGCACGGCGCGGTCGCCGGAGCGGTGCAGAACCATCGTCCTTGCCGAGACTTTTGCCAGGAGATGGCGGACATCGGTATCACGCAGCGCTTCGAGCAGGCCTGCGACCGCGCCGGGACTGGAGGCTGCCCTGAGCAACCCAGCCCACCAGGTCTGCGCTTGGCGGTCTGCGGTCAGGCTCGGGGCGAAAGTTTCGATTTCCGCCGGGCCACCCCAGCCGGCGAGCAGCCGCTGCTTCCACAGATCGTATTGCGCGACGGTCAGGGCAAAAGGATAGTCGGGTGCGCGGCTGCCTTTCGCCAGGGAACCCCACAGAACCAGACCGACCAGGCGATCGGAGTGGTTTACGGCAAAACGGACACAACCCGGGCCACCTTCTGACGCGCCGATGAGCAAGGCCCTACGACTGCCGGCCGCGTTCATGACCGCAAGAATATCCTGCGCCGTCGCTTCAACGGTGGGGCGGGCACCGACACGGTCGGAAAGTCCCATGCCTCGCCGGTCGAAAAGGATCAGGCGGCCAAGGCGCGAAACCGCGGTGAGCCAGGCGCGGCAGCTCCTGTCTTCCCAGACCCGTTCGACATGCGAAATGAACCCCGGAACAAGCACGATGTCCATCGGGCCCTTGCCGACGATTTGGTAGGCGATATGGATGCCGTCCACTTCGACATAGCGCGTTCTCGGCATGTCCAGGGTTGCATCGTGAGTTGGCTCACGCAGCATGGCAAGCGTTGTGGGGTCCGGCGCGATGCCGAGTTCGTCCCGCAGCAGCCTGACACAGGTTTCGGCCTGACGCTCGGCTGCTGCCCTGTCCCCGGCCATCAGGTGCGCCCGGATCAGGTGACGGTGCGCGCTTTCGCTCAAAGGGTCCAAGCTCGTCAGGCGCGTCGCGTACACTACCGCGGCGCGCGGCTCACCGCCGGTAATCTTCGCTTCGACGAGCCGCTCCAGCGCCTGCACCAGCCGGCTGCGCAGGGCCTCGCGCCTGAAGAAGACCCACTCCTCGAATTCCATGCAGTCGTTGAGTGAGAAGCCGGCGAGATAGTCGCCCTTATAGATGTCTGCTGCCTGGTCGAGAGGACCGAGATCGCAGGCATGCTCGAAAACCCCTGAGTCGACCTCAACGGACAGCGCCGGGTGCAGGCTTAGCGATGTTCCGCTGGTCGCGATAACCTCGCTGCCGAACGCGATGCGGATCTTGTACAGCGTGCGCCGAAGTCGTGCGCGCGCGGCTTCCTCGTCGGTTTCGGGCCACAGAAGCGTGGCTGCGACCTCACGCGCCACAGGCCCGGCGGCCTCGGCGAGGTAGATGAGGAGCGCCGCCGCCTTGCGCAAGGCAAGTTCCACCCGCCGCCCATTCAGGCGGAACTCCGGAAAACCCAGAAATCGGAACTGCAATCGCTCCATGGATCCGTATGCGCCGGGCGGGGACGTTGAGGGGACGCAGACCTTCTACCTATCCCCACGACGTTGGGCCGATCTGGCCCGTCTGAAGACAGACTTGGAGCGATAAATGTCACTGGTCAATACTCTCACCCATCATTGCACGTCCGCGGCTGTTGCCGAGGATGGCGGCCCTATCTGCGCTCGACAGGGAGGCTGAGACATGTGCCAATCCTGTCTCTCCTGGTACGCACGCTGCGTTGCTCCCTACTTCGTCCACGCTGGCTGTTCGGCCAACGCATTCGCGCACATGCGAAGGCACATGATCCCACAGGCAGAGGGCGTTGTTGTGGAAGTCGGCTTCGGGTCCGGCCTGAACCTTCCCTACTACGACCCGGCCAAGGTGGAGCGGCTGGTGGGCGTCGATCCCGACGGCACGATGCTCGGCTTGGCCGAACCGAAGAGCCGTTCCATGCCCTTCGATGTCGAATGCCTTCGGGCCAGAGGCGAAACTCTGCCGCTGGCCGATGACTTTGCCGACACCGTCGTCGTCACCTACGCTTTCTGCACCATTCCAGACCCTGAGGCGGCGCTGAGCGAAATCCGGCGCATCTTGAAGTCCACGGGCCGGCTGATCTTCATCGAGCACGGCCAAGCCGATGGGCCGCGTTGCCGCAGGTGGCAGGAGCGCCTGAACCGGATGTGGGGAGCGCTTGCCGGCGGCTGCCATCTCAATCGCGACCCATTAGGTCTGATTGACGGGGCCGGCTTTAGGCTCGTTCATGAGGAGCGAAGGCGATTTCCGCTTCTCTTCTGGCAGCTGGGAAGTCACTACGCCGGGGTCGCGGTCCCACCGCCAGGTTGACTGCGTTCTTCAGCCGAGCGTCGCCAGCGGCTCGGCTTTGATCTCGACCCATTCGCAGCGCCGGCTGTCGTGATAGAAGGACTGGAAGGGCGGCGGGAACGACGGATCGGCGAAGGCGCCCACGGGAATGGCGATCACGCCGGGCTGGGTGTCGATCGTGTAGTGAACATTGGTGCCGCAATCCGGGCAGAAGCTGTAGATGACGCGGCCGCCCTGGTCACCAATGCGCGTGAACTCGGCCGCTCGTCCCTGGACCGATACGTCGCCTTCGGCAAACCGGACATTGTAGCTGAAGGCGCTGCCCGTGCGGCGTTTGCAGTCGAGGCAGTGGCAAACGGAGATACGGACCGGCTCGCCCGAGCAAACGGCTGAAAGCTGGCCGCAGGAACATTCGGCGCGGCGCGTTGTCATGGCGGGCTCCTCCTCCCGTGGAAAGACATCACTGCGTGTCGGCGTTTGCCCTCAGTTCAGTCCGCTTCTCGTCCGAAACCACGGCAAGGTCGAGCACCTTCTGCAGCTCGGCCGCATGGCGAAACGACGGTTCGGACTGGACGCCGCTCTTCACTGCATCGACAAAGCGCTGGTAGTTGGTCGGCACGGTTCCGGCATCGAGCACCTGCCACTTGGCGGTTTCGATGTTCTTGCCCAGGCAGGCTTTCAGCTCCGAGCCGTCCGGATTGTGCACGACTTCGATACCGCCCTTGTCACCATAAATGCGCAGGCGCAATTCGTTGAGATGACCGGTCGCCCAGCGGCTGGCATGAACAACACCGAAGGCACCGTTCGAAAAATCCAGCGCCATTGCGAAACTGTCGTTGGCGTCGAGGTCGTATTCGCCGATGCGGTTGCCGGGCGCCTTGTCGAAGGCCTTCAGCCGGCAGAAGACGTGGTCGATGTCGAGGCCGGCGCCATAGCTGGCGAAATCGAGGATGTGGACGCCGACGTCGCCCAGCACGCCATTGGAGCCGTGGCTGCGCGACAGGCGCCACAGCCATTTCGGGTCGGTGCGCCAGTCGCCCCAGGCCTTGGACACCAGCCAGCTCTGCAGATAGGACGCCTCGACATGCCTGATCTCGCCGATCTCGCCGGCAAGCACCATGGCGCGCGCTTTCTGCAATGCGGCGACGTTGCGATAGGTCAGGTTGACCATGTTGATGATGCCGGCCTTTTCGGCGGCGTCGGCCATCTCCCTGGCCTTCTCGAAGTTTTCGGCCAGCGGCTTTTCGCACAGCACCGGCTTGCCCGCCGCAATCAGCGGCATGGTGGTCGTGTGGTGGATGGAATCGGGCGTCACATTGGTCGCCGCATCGAATTCTCCCCATTTGAGCGCGTCGGCAAGCGAGGTGAAACGGTTGGGAATACCAAAACTGTCGGAGAATTCGGCGACGCGCTTCGCATCGACGTCGACGGCGCCGACCAGTTCGACGCCCTTGATCTTGCCGAACTGCCTGGCGTGCTCCTGCGCCATCCAGCCGGTGCCGAGTATCAGAAGTCGCATTTTTGCACTCCGAGCGAATTGGTTCGATTCAATGGTATGGGGCGGATGTGGTCTAGGAGTTATTTTTACGCGAATCCAGACGGAAAGCGGTTGCGCCCATTTTTCTGGAACTGCTTTAGCGGAAGCCGGCCTCGCCCGAGGCGTGAAGTTTGCCGCCGCGCTCGACGATCGGTTCGATCGCCTTTTCCACCGGCACGTTCGGCGCATCGAGGATCGTGGGGTTCGAGCCCTGCGGGTTGTGCGCCCAGTTCACCGCATTGCGCAACACCTTCTGGACATTGGCGTCGTGATAGGTCGGATAGGTCTCGTGGCCGGGCCGGAAATAGAAGATATTGCCGGCGCCGCGACGATAGGTCAGCCCGGAACGAAACACCTCGCCGCCCTGGAACCAGGAGATAAAAACCGTCTCCAGCGGCTCCGGCACGGCGAACTGCTCGCCATACATTTCCTCGTTCTCAAGCTCGAAATATTCACCCACCCCGGCAGCGATCGGATGGCTGGGGCTGGTCACCCAGAGCCGCTCGCGCTCGCCGGCCTCACGCCATTTCAGCGTGCAGGGCGTGCCCATCAGCCGCTTGAAGATCTTTGAGAAATGGCCGGAATGCAGGACGATCAGTCCCATGCCTTCCCAGACCCGGCGCGCCACGCGCTCGACCACTTCGTCGGCGACGGCGCCATGGTCCTTGTGGCCCCACCACACCAGCACATCGGTTTGTGCAAGACGGTCGGCCGGCAGGCCATGCTCGGGCTGCTCGAGGGTTGCCCAAGACGCGGAAATGTTGGGGTCAGCCTTCAGTGCGTTGGCGATGGTCGCGTGCATTCCGTCGGGGTAGATGCCGGCGACCACCTCATTGGTCCGCTCATGGATATTCTCGCCCCAGACGACAGTGCGAATTGTCATGACTTCCTCTTGATCGTTTGAAGCTGGAGCCGCCGCGCTCCACTCATAGTATCCTCAGCCGGAATTGAAAACGCTTTCAATGCCGGCTGCTGACAATTGAGGGGGAAGGCGTAGCGTCGAGACTGTGGTCTCGGATCAACCGCGCGGAAAAAACCATTTCAAACAGGATGATAGAGGCTCATCCTGCTAAAATGATTCAGGCACCGCGCCCGTCCTGGGCGACCTGCGTCAAGGGCTTGGACATGCGCGGCACCACGACGAGGCGCTTGATCTTGCCCTTCTTGTAGGCCGAGAGGAAGCGGGCATAGTCCTTGAAGACTACGCAGCCATTGGACTCCGCCCGACCGCCGCGCAGCATGTAGGTGTGGGCAAGCAGGCCGTTGCGGCCATATTTGTTGTTGCCGCCCACCGGTGTGAGGCGGATCGCCTCGACGCCGTGGAAGCGCGATTCACGCAGCTTCAAGTCATATGTATTGGGCGGCGTCGGACCGGTGTTCTTGCGGTCGACATAGCGCGGCTGGTCGACCATCGCACCCAGCCCGGAATGTGCCTCGAGCCGCGAACCATCCGGCATGTAGACGGTCTTGGCCGAGATGTCATAGACGGCGACGCCGTTGCCCATGCTGGGCTTGGTGAACAGGTTGCGGAAGACTCCACCCGAGCCGCGCTCGGGCATGTCGGGCTTGGCATAGGCCAGCATCTCGGCTGCTTGGGCCTTCGACCGCTTGGTCGGCTTGCCCTGGCTGCTGCCGATGCCTGGCGCGATCGGCTGCGACGAGCTGCGGGGCGACTGTACGCCGGGCAGCGCGTCGACCGTCGGTGCCTCGGCGGTCTCGACCCTGCTTGTCTGGGCCTTTGCCGCCTTGGGCGATTGGACCTTGGCAGGAGCGACGGACTTGGGGGCTTCGGCCGGCTGGTCGATTTCCGCCTGCGGACGCCGGCCCGGCAACGGCATGTTGTCCGGCAGGTCGTCCTGTGGCGGCAGCGAGGCTACCTGAACCTCGGCCGGCTGCGGCTCCTGCGCCGCAACAGGTTGGACAGTTGCCAGCGCAACCGATGGCGTCACATCGACCGTCACTTCCGGCAATGCGTTGGCAAGCGCCAGCGCCAGGCGCGACGAGCGTTCGATCTCCGCCACCTCCGGCCCGAAGCGTGCCGGTGCCGGACCGTGCTTGTCCGTTGTACGCACCGGCTCGGCAAAGCGAGCGTCCGTCGGCAGGCTGGCGACCATAAAGGGTGCGCCAGAGGGGTGGGAAGCGGCGCGGGCGAAGGCGGCAGCCAGCTTTTGCGGCGACAGTTTCGCTTTCGCCACCACGCCGTCGAAGCGCGCGTCACGCGGCGTGACCAGTGCAATGGCATTTGGGGCAGCAGGTGCGGCACTGGTTGAAGCCGCCGGCCTCAGCCGCGCCATCTTGCCGTCATGCGCGAAGCTCGACGCCAGGCGCAGGCAAGCGGCGTCGCATTGATTGAGCAGAGCCACCTGACGCTGCCGGCTTGCCGCCAGCGCCGGCGCCCAGGAATTGGCAAGGGCGCGCCGGGAATCGGCGAGCGCGACGGTGTGCGGCAGAGCTAGGCTTTGCGGAAGACTGTCGGAAGCGGCGGTGAGCGAGGTCCCCACCGAATAGAGGCCGGCCATGGTCGCCATCGACCATAGAACGACCGCGGCGCCAACGGCCGGAATCGCGACCCAGCTCAGGCGGGGCCTCATCGAAGTCAATCCGGAAACTGGATTGTCACCCCGGTCTTTCAAACGCACAAACGCCATACAACCACTCTCAATCGGCTGCCGGCTGCGGTCTCGCAGCCGTGACGATCACAGTTCGCCTTGGTGCCCCCTGCACCCTTCGCGTCTGTTGCCGATTGATTCAAAAGATGGACAAGTTTGGTTAACCAATCACTCTATCGGTCGCCGATTGCACCGCGATTGATGCCAAAAAAGCGTCCTCCCCGGCCGTCAAAATGGCCTAAATCCTCTCCGTTAACGACTTTGCTGCCCTTTTTTGGCGGCCGAGTCAAGGAAACCTGGCTTGGGGCTTTTGCAGGCAGGGGTCCCGTCGAGGGTTGGAATGCCGCTTTGCGTGGCGCAAAGTTGGGTTATTCTCGACCCTGCGCGGCAGGGGGAGCATGTAGGCGCAGCCATGTCAGTCGTGCTTGACGATCAGGTCTTTCAGTTCGGCGGCTATACGCTCGACCTCGGCCGAGGCACGCTGCGTCATGCCGACAGACCGGCGTTCCTGCGGCCCAAGGCCTATGCGCTGCTGACGCTGCTGGCCCGGCATATGGGCCGCGTCGTGCCCAAGTCGGAAATCATGGACGCGGTGTGGCCGGGCGTCTTCGTCACCGAGGATTCGCTCACGCAGTCGATCCGCGAGATCCGCAAGGTGCTGGGCGACGAGCTGGTGCGCACGGTGTCGAAGCGCGGCTACATGCTGGCTGCGGAGGTCGAGACGGCGCCGGAAATCGGCTCGCAGCCAATCGTTGCGGTGCTGCGCTTTCGCAACGAAAGCGGCAACCCGGCCGACGATCCGATCGTCGACGGCTTTGCCGAGGACATTATCAACGGCCTGGCGCGTTTTGGCACCGTCACTGTGCTGGCCCGCAATTCGAGCTTTTCCTTCGCCTCCTATGCGCGTTCGGAGTGGCCGCTGATCCGCTCACGCATCGGCGCCGATTATCTTGTCGAAGGTTCGGTGCGCCGGCAGGGAGAGCGCATCCTGGCCGCCGTCAACCTTGTCGACGCGGCCAATGCGAGCCAACTCTGGGGCGATCGATACGAAGCCACCGACGGCGGTTTCTTCGCCATCCAGCAGGATATCATCGAGGACATTGTCGGGCGGCTGGCAAGGCGGGTGAGTAATGCCGGCCTGCAGCAGGCGTCGCGCAAGCCGGTTACCAGCCTTGCCGCCTATGAACTGGTGCTGCGCGGTGTCGCCTTGCTGCGCGACCCCGCCCAGACCGACCTCGAAGGCGCAAGGACGTTTTTCGAGGCGGCCATCGCCAAGGACGCGGCCTATGGGCCGGCCTACACGTATCTGGCCCTGTCATATGCGCTCAAAGGCGAGTTCGGACAGGCAAGCCACGCGGTGCTGGCCAAGGCGCGCGACCTCGCCGCCAAGGGGCTGGCGCTGGCGCCCGACCAGGCGACCGGGCATCGCATCCAGTCGCTGGTGCGCCTCTACATGCGCGACCACGAGGCGGCCGAACAGCATCTTCGGACAGCTCTTGAGTTCAATCCCTATGATGCCGAATGCATCGAGCAGATGGGCCTGGTGCTGACCATGCGCGGGCGGCCGCTGGAAGCGCTGGGCTGGCTGGCGCGCGCCATCCGCATCGATCCGCTGCACCCGCACTGGTGTCAGTTCGATCGCTCGCTGGCGCTTTACATGATGGGTGATTACCGGCCGGCGGCGGAAGCGCTGGAGCTCGCTACCCTGCCGACGCCCTGGATCAGGACGCGGCTTGCCGCCTGCTACGCGCAACTCGGCGCCATGGATGAGGCGCGCCGGCAGGCCAGCCTCATCAACGAAAGCGACCCCGATTTCTCGCCGGTCGATTATGCGACCAAGGCAGTGCCCTTCGAGCACCCGGCCGACGGCGCGCATCTGGCGGAGGGCATCCAGCTGGCGCTTGGCATGGAGGCTGCCCGTTAGCAGGTGCCGCCACAGCGCCTGTCGACCACCAACAGCCGACGCGCTCCACTTTGCGCGTTGCGAGGCGACAAATCCGATCGGTTTCTCAGAAAAATCTGAAAATCGTGGCACCGGCAGCCTGTTGACCTTCCAGCGGCTGGAAGGTCTATTCCTGTCGATAAAGGAGATTTCCAGCCATGAACATCGGCCTCGCGTCCGAAAAATCCGGCCTGCCCTCGAAGACGATACGCTACTACGAGGACATCGGCCTGCTGCGCCCGGCCCGGACAGACAACGGCTATCGTGATTACTCGACGGCCGACATTCATCGGCTGCGCTTTCTGCAGCGCTCGCGCAGTCTGGGGTTTTCGGTCGACGAATGCCGCCAGTTGCTGTCGCTCTATCACGACAAGGAGCGCGAGAGCGCCGATGTGAAGGCGGTCGCGCAAGCCAAACTGGTGGAGATCGACAGGAAGATCGCCGAGCTGACAGGACTGCGGCACCTGCTGCATCATTTGGTCGAGCACTGTCATGGCGACGAGCGGCCGGACTGCCCAATCATCGACGAACTGGCCGGCACGGTTCAGTGAGACCTGCCGCCATCGCCGCGATGCTGGCGTTTGCCGGGGCTTCCGTGGCTGGCGCCGCTGCCGGCAACGATGCAATCGTCATGGCCCGCCAAGCCTCGATGAAGGAGATGGCGGCAGCCGCCAAGATGATCGCCGGGATGTTCGACGGCAGACAAGCCTATGACGCCGCGGCCTTCAAGGCGGCGGCGGAAGCCATCCGCGCCCGCACCGGCCCTGCCTTGATCGCTGAGTTCCCCAGCGCCTCATTGGGCGCGCCTTCGGGCGCCAGGCCGGAGATTGATCAGGCACGGCTGGAGTTCGAGGCGCTGGCCCATCACATCGGGACGCTGGCGAACGCTCTGGCCACCAAGGCCGGGCGGGCGCCCGCCGGCATCACCGACGAGATGAGGATGGGTTCCGGTCTGGTGATGGGCGGCAGCAGCCTGCTCGGCAAGCGGCCGGGTGCCGTGGAAGCCGATCCCGCCAAGCTGCCGGCGGAGCATATCCTGCACCTCATCCTGCAGGATTGCTCAAGCTGTCATTCAAAATTCCGGCAAAAGATTCAATGATGGTCGGATGGTCGATTTTGCGAGGCCCAGCGAGCCGACCGTCAATACGAAAAAGCCCCGCCGTTCAAACCCGGCGAGGTCAAACTCCGAATAGTGTGCCGCTCAAACCGGCACCCTTGGCTTCAGGCGATGCTCAAGGCACCTTTGATGCGCCGCCGGCGGCAAGCGATCCGAGCTTTCCCGCCTTGCGCAGCTCAGGCTTTTCGTAGGTTCTTTTCATAGATTCTCTCCTCGAATATGCCGAGTCTCACCCTCTGACGGCATTGTGTCAATGTACCGGAGGTCGGAAGCTTCCTCAGGCCGGCTCGCGCTTCAGCGCCTGCGCCATGCAGTGGATGCCGCCGCCAGTTTTCGAGATCTCGCTCATGTCGATCGCCGCCACCTCGAAGCCGCGCGCCTTGAGCTGGCCGATCAGCGTCTGGCTCGAGGTCGGCGCGATCACCCTGTCCTTGCCCAGCGACATGAAGTTGCAGCCGAGCGCCATCGTGTCCTGGAACGGCACGTCAATGATTTCGTGGCCCTTGCCCTTCAGCCAGTCGACGATGCCGGGCTCTGTGCAGGCGAGACAGACAGCGGTCAGTTTTTCCGCGATCGGCACCACCATCAGGTCGATATGGACATAGTATTCGTCGATGAAGGCGATGCGGGTCTCCCAGCCTTCCCTATCGAACCAGGCCTGCACCTGACGGGCGCCCTCTTCCTGCGTGCGGGCGCCGCCGCAGCCGATCAGCACGACGCCCTCCTCGATGACGTTGAAGTCGCCGCCCTCGAAGGTGCCGGCAGTCACCATGTCGTAGATCGGGATGCCGAGTTTTTCGTAGGTGCGGATGGCGGCATAGTTCTCGCCACGCCGCCACCAGTTGGCCATGGCGGTGATGAAGGCGCCGTAGGGCGTCATGACGCTGGAATCGCGCGAATAGACCTGCATCGGCAGTTCCGGCGTCGGCTCATGCCAGTGGATGTTGACGCCAAAACGCTCGTAGGCGGCGACCAGATCCTTGTGCTGCGCCTGCGCGATCTGGACGTTGCAGGGAGCTTCGCGCAGATGCTTGCGCGACAGTGAGCTGGTCGAGAGATGGCGCAGGAAATTCGGCGAGCCGAGCAAAACGTCAGTCAGCACATCAGTCTCGTTGGCAAAGCCCCATGATGTCAGCGGCTTGGTGCCGCCGGCGGGGTTGCGGCGCTGCAGCGAAAAAGGCTCGGCGACGATGCGGTCATGAACGGTCATGGGGTTCTCCTCATGGGGCGGTTTGGGATGATTGATTGCTCGGGATCCACCAGTCGCGGCCGCGCGCGGTGGTGACATATTCCGGCCAGCGGAAATTGATCGGCGGATCATAGTCGCAGAGCGGCGCGAGCCAGTTGGCGCCGCCAATGCCACCGCCGGTGCGGGCGACGAATTCATCCATCGCGGCGCCGCGGGCGGCCTTGTCCTCGAGCAGGCGCAAGGCTGCAAGCGCGATCGTGCGTGAGGCGCAAGCGACCATCGGATCGATGGTCGCCGGAATGCCGCCGAGCGCGTTCATCACCCAGGACGGATAGGTATGGCCATTCTGCGAGCGCAGCGCCGGACGGGCGACGTAAAATCGTGCCGTCGGCGTCTGCCATGACATGTCGGTGTAATCGTCCGAGGTGGAATTGAGCTGTGACGGCGGCAGGTCGCGACGCAGCAGCGCTTCGGCGTCCTGCGGCGCAATCAGCCGCTCCAGTTCGGCGATGAACGGTTCCTCGGTCGCCACCCCACCGGCATTGACCTGAATTTCGCGCGCCACCGCCTTGGCCGAGTCGTCCCAGCGCGGCGGGCCGACCGTCGACAGCGCTTCATAGGCAATCGTTGCCATGGCGTGGTTGGCCAATCCGGGCCGCGACTTCGACACCCAGTGCCGCTCGTACCGGCAGCCGCTCATCGCGGCGGCGGCCTCGGCATTGCGGTCGAGCACTGATGTGACCTGCTCGGCCATGGCAAGCGTCGGCACGCGGATCATGTACTGGATCTCGGCCAGCCCAGCCGGCAGATTGTCGGCAGTCGCCTGCCCCGCGGTCAGGATCGCCTCGCTGATCGACCAGCCGCCCTGGTGCGGCAGCATGGAATCGCGCAGCGCCTTGGAGGCCATGTACATCATCATCAATGCGTCGTTGGCGCCCGGCGCCCGCACCGCCGAGTGCGCCTGCGGGATGGGTGCGCCATCGCTTGCGCGAACCCAATTTTCGGGTTCGTCGCAGACAAAGCGGTAGATCATCGCGTAGGCGGCACCGCAATGCGTGTCCCAGCGCGCCGTGTTGCAGAGCGGCAGCATGTAGAAGGGATGGAAGGAGATCATGCCGGCAAGGCCGTCATAATAGCCTTTTGCCGCATGGATCGGCTTCGACCCGCGCACTTTCTCCGCCGGCTCGCCGGTGAAGCGCAGCGTGCCCGCAATACCGTGGCGCTGCATCGCCGCCTTGGTCGCCAGCAGGCCGCCAAGGCTGGCAATGCCGAGCCCCGAATGCGGATCGGTGTGGCCGCCGGCCTCGACGCCGAGGCCCGGACGCGGCCGTTTCATCGTTGCCGCATCCTGGCAATTGCCGGGCACCGCGTCATATTCGGCGTAGAGGCCGATGGTCGGACCGGGGCCGTTGGTCCAATGGGCGCAAAAGGCGGTCGGCATGTCACCGGAGCCTTCCTCGACCGAAAAGCCCTCGCGCTTCAGCCGTTCGACATACCAGGCAGCGGATTGGTATTCTCGCCAGGCCGTCTCGCCGAAATCGAAAATGATGCGCGTCCACGCCGACAGCGACGGCTGGATGCCATCCAGACAGGCAAGCGCGGTTGCCTGCGCCGAGGTGGTGACCGCTTTCTCCATGGCGAGAGAAGAAAGCAGTGAAGGGCTTCGCCAAAAAGTGATATGTTTTCCCGGCTCCTGCAAATTCGGTTCACCTGAGGCCTCTTGCGAATACCCTCCACTCAAGCGCTGCGTGCCCTCGACAGCTTCGCCCGCCATGGCAGCGTCTGGCGCGCCGCCGACGAACTGCACCTGACCCGCAGTGCGGTCAGTCATCAGTTGCGGCTGCTGGAGCGCGACCTCGGCTTCGACCTGCTGGAGCGCATCGGCAAGGGTGTGGCGCTGACGCCGCGCGGCCAGCGCTACGCCAGCGACGTGCGCAAGGCGCTGACCGTGCTGGGCGATGCGGTGACACGCCATGCCGGCACCGGCGTCGGCGGCTCGTTCAGCGTCTCCTGCACGCCGGGCTTCGCCTCGCTGTTCCTGTGCACGCATATCGGCGAGTTCCGGCAGATGTACCCTGACGTCGCGCTGCACATACTGACGCCACGGCGGCTCGACGACGTCAGCAATCCGGACGCCGACGCCTTCATCGCCTTCGGCGTCGGCAACTGGCCGAACCGCGCGGCCGAACTGCTGTGCGAGATCTCGTTCACGCCGCTGTGCAGCCCGACTTTGCTCAACAAGGTTGGCGGCTTTGCCAAGCCGGCCGACGTGCTGCGCGCCAACCTCCTGCATCTCGGCGACACCGAGGACTGGGCGCGCTGGCTGGCGCTGTCCAGGGTGGAAAACCCCGACACCGAAGGTGGCATTTTCTTTTCCGACATGAACCTCGTCTTCTCGGCCGCGATCGCCGGCCAGGGCATCGCCATGGGCGACGAACTGACCAGTCGCCGGGCACTGAGCGAAGGCCGACTGGTGCGTCCCTTCGACATCGCGATCAAATCGCCGCGGTCGTATTTCCTGGTTTCGGAGCATGCTAAGGCGAGCCATCCGGTGCTGGTGGCGTTCGGGGCGTGGCTGCGGTCGAAGCTGTCGGAGAACAGGGTCGAGCCGTATTGAGGCGGGCCGGTTCCATTGCGACGGATGCAGATCGGCAGAGCAATCTCGAACGCACTTCAACTCGCTGACAGGCATGACACAGAAACATACGCATCGCTCCTCGCCCCATCCCTGGATCGATAGGGTTTGGCAGACTGTCTGCCTGGAGGATGGGGTCTACAAAGCGACTCCCGATGGCTCCTGGGATCTGATCCTGAGTGTCTCTCCCGATGGACAGCCGACGATCTTCCTGAGCGGGCAGGCCACCGAGCCGGTGGATGTTCCCTACCGCGCCGGCGAACATTCGGTGGTCATATCCTTTGCAGCCCACGTCTACCTGACGACGGACAAGGAGGTCAGAACCGGCGCCGCGATACGGTTTTTGCCGGTCGAGGGCGAGGTCTTCGTGCTCGATGGTGTTGACCTTCCATTGCCGACCTTCGGCAATGCGGAAGAACTCACCGAGATGATGGTTGCGGCACATCTGCTGCAATCCAATGATCTGGTCGCCAAGGCCTTCACCGGGAAGCCCAAGGCTGCCTCGAAACGGTCGGTCCAGCAGCATTTCAAGAAGACGACCGGCATCACCCAGAAGGATTTTCAACTGATCAGGCGCGCGCAAGAGGCTGTAAGGCGGCTGAAACGGGGCGACAATTCAGCTTCCGTTGCAGCTGATCTCGGCTACACCGACCAACCGCACATGATCAAATCCATCAAGAAAATCATGGGTCACCTGCCGTCTAATCTCGACCCGGTCCATAAAATCTGAACACCGGGATAAGACAGGCTTGCCCCGGTGTCCACGAGCACCAAGCCGCGCGTCATTTGTTGAGAAGCGCCGCAAACCGCCTGATGTCGCCGGCATAAAATGTCGGGTCCTCCCAGGCCGCAAAATGGCCGGCAGTCTCCATATCGTGGAACTGAACCACATTGCCGGAGATCTGACGGTCCGCCCATTCGCGCGGCAGCCGCACGCCGCCCGGGATTGGCGCCTCGGTCGCCACGGCGACGGGAACCTTGGTGTCCAGCCCCGTGATGGTTGCCGGCTGCATGGCGTTCTGATTGTAGATGCGAAACGACGAAGCCGCCGTTTCGGTCAACCAGGTGATCATGATGTTGGTGAGCAATTCGTCACGTCCGAACCGCGCATCCGCATCGTCTCCCAACCCCATGCCGGCCATGAAGCTCATGATCCATGCGGCGAGACCGACAGGGGAATCATTCATGGCGAAGGCCAGACTTTGCGGCTTGGTGGCGTGCACGAGATTGAACGCGCCATGCGCGAAGAACCATCGCTGAATGGCACCGGCATAGGCCTGCTCCGGCTGGCTCAGCGAGGCGAAATCAGTCGTGTGGTCGGGATAGCCGACATCCGTGACATGGTAACCCAAAAGCTTTTCCGGATGCCGCTGGGCCAGCGACATGGCAATCACGGAACCTCCATCGCCGCCGGCAGCGATGAATTTTCCATAGCCAAGCACATTCGTCATGAGCTTTGCGAAGATGTCCGTGACCTTGTCCATCGCCAGCGCGGTCTTGCCGGAGAAACCGGTTCCCGGAATTGACGGCACGACGACGTGAAAATCCTCCGACAGCGGCTCGATCACCTTGTGATAGCGGTAGAAGGTATCAGGCCAGCCATGCAGCAGAAGCAGCGGCGTTGCATCCTTCTTCTTCGAAGGGTGATGCACAAAGTGCAGCTCAATTCCATCGATGTCGACCTTGAAATTGTTGAGCGCGTTTATCGCTGCCTCGGCCTTGCGCCAGTCATAGCCATTGATCCAATGGTCGGTCAGCCGCTTCATGTAGGCAAGGTTTGTACCGAGCATCCAGCCGGCATCCGCAGGCTCATCCGGCCAGCGCGTATGCTCAAGCCGAAACTTGAGGTCGGCAAGCTGCGATTCAGGGATGGCGACGGTGAAAGGGGTCGGGGTGGCCATGGCGTATTCTCCTGTGAAAATTCTCGGCGTTTCCGCAGTCGCTTCTCGGCTGCGTTGATGTGACCAACCTATGGGCAATGGCGGAAAACCGATTGTAGAAATACGCAAACTTTAAGCGCGTCCTCGAGGCAAGGGGCAGCCACCCAAAACCCGCCACCCGTGAATCAAATTTGCCGATCAGGCGAAAACTATTCGGTTGCGGTGAGGCCGCGCCCTGCCCTACGATTTCGTTCTACGCTAGGGAAAGGGCAGGATGCAGCAACCCGGCCGGGCCGCAGAGATCAAGGCAATCGGGATCGGCAAGAGCTTCGGCTCGTTCCGTGCGCTGGACAATCTGTCGCTGAATATCGGCCGTGGCGAGTTCCTGACACTGCTCGGCCCTTCCGGTTCGGGCAAGACCACCTTTCTGATGATCCTTGCCGGCTTCGTCCAGCCGAGCGATGGCCGCCTCTACAGCGATGGCGTCGACATCACCGACCGGCCGGCCGAGCAGCGCGCCGCCGGCATGGTGTTCCAGGGCTATGCGCTGTTCCCGCATATGAGCGTCGAGGCCAACATCGCCTTCCCGCTCAAGGTGCGCAAGAAACCGGCGGCCGAGATCAAGCGGCGCGTCGGTGAGATGATCGAACGTGTCGGGCTGGTCGGCCACGAGAAGAAACTGCCGGCGCAATTGTCCGGCGGCCAGCAGCAGCGCGTGGCGCTGGCGCGTGCGCTGGTGTTCGAGCCGGGCGTGCTCTTGCTCGACGAGCCGTTCTCGGCGCTCGACAAGGGGCTGCGCGGCCAGATGCAGGCCGAGATGAAGCGGCTGCACCAGGAGACCGGCACCACCTTCGTCTTCGTCACCCACGACCAGAGCGAGGCGCTGGCGCTGTCGTCGCGCGTCGCCATCTTCAATCACGGCAAGCTGCTGCAGGTCGGCGCGCCCGACGAGGTCTACGACCGGCCGGACAACCGCTTCGTCGCCGAGTTCCTCGGAGAGATCAACATGCTGCCGCTGAAGGGCGTCAAGCCCGCCGACAATGGCTCGACGGGCCTGTGCGAAGACCGCGCGGTGTCCATGCACTGCAAGGCCGAGAAAGTCCGTGGCGACGCCATCCTGGCGATCCGCCCCGAATACATGTCGATCGCGCGTGAAGCGACCTTGGGCGAGAACGGCATTGCCGCAACCGCCATCGCCTCGACCTATCTCGGCGCCGCGACAAGGCTCGACTTGACGACGAAGCAAGGCGCCAAGGTGACGGTGTCGGTGCCGAACGAGGTCGCCGCCGCGGCACTGAGCAAGGGCAATTCCGTCTGGCTGACATGGCCGGCGGAAAAGGGTTTCCTGCTGCCGGAGATGACGACTTGAGGGCGAGCCTTCGAGCGATGATTCGAAGGTTCGCGCCAACTATCTGAACCACCAACAAAAAAAGGGGAACTAACATGACAAACGAAACCAAGAAACACTCCATCGAGGCGCTGTCCGCCAGGGCCGTGCGCGGCGAGATCTCGCGCCGGCAATTCACCCAGCTAGCCGCACTTGTTCTCGCAGGCACGCCGATGCTGCTGCGCTCCTCCGGCGCCTTTGCCGCGGCGAAGGAACTCGTGCTGGTGAACTGGGGCGGCGACGCCATCACCGCTTATGACGCCGCCTATGGCCAGGCCTTCACCAAGGACACCGGCATCACCGTCAAGATGGACGGCTCGGGCCCGACCGAAGGCGCCATCGCCGCGCAGTTCAAGAGCGGCGCGCCGACCTGGGACCTGGTCGACGTCGACCCGTTCTCGGCGATCACGCTCGGTGCCCAAGGCATGCTGGAGCCGATCGACTATGCGGTCGTCGACAAGAAGAAGATGCGCGAGGGTTTTGGCTGGGAATACGCCGCCTCGACCTATTTCTTCTCCTATGTCATCGCCTACGATTCCGAGAAATACGGCAAGGACGCACCGACCGGCATGGCCGATTTCTTCGACGTGAAGAAATTCCCGGGAAAACGCTCGCTCTACAAATGGGGCGTGTCGAGCTGGGAAGCGGCGCTGCTGGCCGACGGCATCGCGCCGGCCTCGCTCTACCCGCTCGACCTCAAGCGCGCGCATGACAAGATCGCCGCCTTCAAGGAAAACGTCGTGGCCTATTGGGGCGGCGGCGCCGAGAGCCAGAGCGTGCTGCTCAACGGCGAAGCCTCGATGGCCATCGTCTGGTCGACGCGCGCCTCGCTGATCGAGCAGGATTCGGGCGGCAAGATCAAGTTCATCTGGGACCAGGGCCTGATCTCGCCCGGCGCGCTCGCCGTGCTCAAGGGCAATCCCGGCGGCAAGGACGCGGCGATGAAATTCATCGCCAGCGCCCAGGATCCGGCAAAGCAGCTGGTGATGTTCGACAAGCTCGGCCAAGGCCCGGCCAATCCGGCCGCCGACGCGCTGATCCCCGCCGACAAGAAGCGCATCAACCCGGTCGATCCCCAGAACATGAAGAAGCAGATCGCGCTCGACATGGACTGGTACGCCAAGAACTACGGTCCGGCGCTCGACGAATACACCAAGATCATCTCCGCCTGACTAGGCCGGGATAATCGGACCGAGATGAGAGGTTATCTCTCCGACAGGATGGGCGCGGCGCTGTTGATGGCGCCGCTGCTCCTGTTTCTGGTTTTGGCCTATGCTTGGCCGTTCCTCGGCGTCGTCAAATGGAGCTTTACGCTGCCGACGCCGGGGCTTGGCCAGTATGGAGCGCTCGCCACTGACGAGCTGGTGCAGTCGGTGTTTATCCGCACGCTGCGCATCGCGGCCATCGTCACAATCATTTCGGTCACCGCCGCCTACGCCATCACCGTGGTGTGGGTGCGCGGCACGCCGGCGCAGCGCGTGGTCGCAGAATTCTGCATTCTCGTCCCGTTCTGGATCTCGGTGCTGACACGCGCCTTCGGCTGGGTGGCGCTGCTTTCCAATCGCGGTCTGATCAACACCTGGCTGCAGGCGATCGGCTTCATCTCCGAGCCGCTGGCGCTGGTGCGCAACGAATTCGGCGTCATCGTCGGCATGACGCATTTCCTCATTCCCTTCGCCGTCTTCCCGCTGGCATCGGCCATGCGCAGCCTCGACGACCGCGTGCTTTTGGCGGCACGCGGACTAGGTTCCAGCCGCATGCGCACCTTCTGGTCGGTGTTCGTGCCGATGACCCGATCCGGCATCATCGGCTCAGCGATGATCGTCTTCGTCTTCTCGCTTGGCTTCTTCGTCACGCCGGCGATTCTCGGCGGCGGCCGCAGCGTCATGATCGCCGAACTGATCTATCTCAGGATTTTCCAGAGCCCTGACTGGGGCCTGGGTGCGGCGATCAGCGTCGTGCTGGTGCTGTTCGTCGGCGCGTTGATGGCGCTTCTGTTCCGCTATGTCAGACCGAAGCAGTTGATCTGATGCCGACCTATCGCCCCGGTCCCGCCTCACTTGTTATCGCCGCCTTCGTCGCGCTGTTCCTGCTGATGCCGCTGCTCGCTGTCATTCCGGTGTCGCTGACGCCGAGCCGCATGCTGGCGATGCCATCAGGGGAGTTGTCGCTGCGCCACTATCGGGCGCTGATCGAGGATCCGCGCTGGATCGACGCGATCCTGCTCTCGATCCGCATCGGCATCGTCAGCAGCGCCTTTTCAACCGTGCTGGCGCTGTGCTTCAGCCTTGGCGTCTGGATGTTCCAGCCGCGCTTCACCGCTGCCCTGGTCGGCTTCGTGCTGTTGCCGATGGTGGTGCCGCCTGTCGTCTCGGCGATCACGCTCTACTTCCTGTTGACCTCGATTTCGGGCTTCAGCTCGTTCTTCGGCTACGACACCTGGCTGGGTGTCGCCATGGCGCATGCAGTGATGACGGTGCCGTTCGCCACGGTGCTTATCCTGGTCTCGCTCAGCCAGCTCGACCGCCGCATCGACCTCGCCGCGCGCGGCCTTGGCGCCACTGTGTGGGAGCGCGCCACCCGCATCATCATGCCCAACATCAAGTTCGGCATCATCACCGCCGCGCTTCTATCCTTCGTGCTGTCCTGGGAAGAGATCGGCGTCACGCTGTTCATCACGTCCGTCAACGCCATCACCTTGCCCCGGCTGATGTGGATGGGCCTGCGCGACAACATCGACCCAGCGATCGCAGCGCTATCGGTGATCCTGATCATCATCACCGTGCTGGTATTGGCGGCGCGAAGTGTGGTGGTCAGGCAGCGTGGAGGACATTGAAGGCCGCCGCAACGAATCCTTCGACTAGATGATGGATGCTCGGTGCGGGTCAGTCACCGGAAAGAAACCAAGTGGCTGCAGCCGATTGGTGAGAGCGTCGGTGCTATTCTCCTTTGCGAAGTCTCTTTCGCGGTCTGTGACACCGGTAAAGGTCAGGAACGCGACCTGCCCTGAGGGCAAATTGAAATCGGACGGAAGGGAACTGGCACGCGAAAGGATCACGTTTCTGATCAGGCAGTTTTCCTTTCCGTCGATCGGCGATCCGAGTGGAATTCTATTACCTTCGGCCAGTGGCTCACGGCCTTCGAAATAACCGGCGCTCAGAAGCAAGTCGTAAGCCAGCAGGTTTTGCAGGCAGCGGATTGCCCAGTCGCCGCGCTCGGTGGTGGCGAGGATAAACTCAATCCCGGCTCCCGACTGTGCGCTTGGATCGTAGGCATCGTCTTCATGGTCCCACGGATTTGAATGCCCTGAAGTCACATAGAGCCAGTATGGCCTTTGTTGCGTCGGGCCGAATTCAAACACACCGTAGAATGGCCACGTAGAATCGATCTCCTTGAGGCCGAATTTACGCGCAAACAACTCAGGCGAAAGCGTGAAGATGCCGCGTTGCTCTCCTCCGAAGAGGGTCGGATAGATTTCCTTTTCCCGGATTCTCTAGGTAGCCGCAACGAAGGACTATATTCCCGATCTCGATAGTGCCGGCAAGAGGCCGCCGAGCACTAGACAAACCGCACCGAGACGCGGCCAAACCTGCCCAGATCGCCGATGACCTCGTCGCCGGCCTCGACGCTTATCGGCGTCATGCAGGTGCCGGTTATCACCACCTGTCCCGGCTGCAGGGCTATGCCCAGGCGAGACAGTTCATTGACGATCCAGGTGAGCGCAATACGAGGATCGCCCAACACAGCAGCCCCTGTCCCGTTGTGCTGCGACTTTCCGGAAACGAAGGCGACCACCGGGTGCTTGGCGAGGTCCACGTCGCGCCAATCGTCATCCGTCGCCTCGCCGATGACAAACAGATTGGCGCAGGCGTTGTCGGCGATGAGCTGCGGCGCCCCGACAGCGCAGAAATCGTCATAGCGCGAGTCCGGTATTTCGATCGCCGGGTGCAAGGTCGCCACCGCATCCATCACCTCGGCGATTTCATAGGGTTCTGGACGAGGCGGCAGCTGGCGGCCGAAACGGAACGCAAATTCGATCTCGGCCACGCGCATCTTGCTCGTCGCCAGGGAAACGGTGCCGCCGACCTCAACCGCTTTTTCGGCCAGCAGACGCCCGGCCATCGGGCCGTCGACGTTGATGTGTCTTTGTCCGGCCAGACTGGTTGCGGCAATCTTCCAGCCGAAAAGCGGCGCCACTGAGCGATGCATCACATGCGACTGGATAGCGTAACCTTCGATCCGCGTTTGCGGCCGCAACTCCTGGGGTATGGCGTCGAGACGGGTACCGTTGTCCCAGTGACCAACCAACAACTGCGACGCGGCTTTGGCTTTTTCTGAATCGAGCATCGTCAGTTCCGGAAATCCGTGGGGTGAATGATGCCGTCGAGATGCGCCACGCTAGGCGAAGAACGGATGGGGCGCGCCGCGCGTCCCTCGTTGTTCCATATGAGCGAGCGCCGTTTGCAAATTGGTTTCGGAAAGATGGAGACCAAACTCGTTCGCAAGCACATCGCGAAACCCCTCGACGCCGGTTATGGTACGCCGTTCTACCTCACCTGACGGGTATCGCCTATTGAAGCGCGAATTAAACAGGGTCAGTCGCGTTCGGTTTGGTCCGGGACGCGCAGCGATCAGGTTGTTGAGGTATGGGCTCTGCGGATGACTGGCGGTGAACCAGTTGCAAATCTCGTACTCGGCATCGACACGAGGCAGGAAGACAACCCTGTAGATATGCTCCCATCCGGTGCCCAGCCTGGACTGCAGCACCAGCTCATCCCCCATCTCCAAAAACCGCATGATCTCGTGGGGAGTCTCCTGCTCTTCCTGCGCAAAGAGCTTCAGAGCGGTTGTCGGCGCAAGATTTCCAAATCCGACGTCCGCGAGGAACGGGCCCTCCGGTAGCTCCACCCGCAAAACCATGTGCAGCATGGGTCGAGGCGCATTGATCTCCAATCCGCGCACCACGCGAGCCTGAAGGCTTGTCACCTTGTATCCGAGCGCCAGCAAGCCGGCGCGAAACAGCATGTTCTGTTCAAAACAGTAGCCGCCTCGTCCGCCAGAAATTATCTTGGCCTGCAGCGAGACGGGATCGAGAGCGGGAGGGATATCCAGAAGAACGTCGATGCTCTCGTAGGCAATGGCTGTCGCGTGCGCGGTCACCACCGCCTTGAGCGTTCTCAACGTCGGCTCACGCGACCCATCGTATCCGATACGGGAAAACCAAGCGTCGATGTTGAACTGGCTATCTGGCATTGGGGCCCGCCCCCTGCTCGCATCAGCCAAGGGTGCCAATGAAACAGGCCTCGTTCAAGGCAAAAATCTGTCCGGGAGTTAACGGCGATCCAGATAGGATTCGATGCTGTGACAATCGGCTTGGAAAGCCTATGCCGCTGTCAAGCCAGCTGCGGAACGCCAGTCGTGCCGACGACGCAAGGATCGAGGCCGGCGGGTCCTTCCCATGCCGGCCTCGAGCCGTTTCGAACCGAGGGTCAATGCGCTGGCGCGGATCTTCGGTTTGGGATCATGCGCTGCCGCCTCAAGCGGCGCGCTGGCTTTCTTTCGGCCGCAGATTCTGGTTCATGCGGAACAGGTTCAGCGGGTCGTAGCGCTGCTTGATTTCCAGAAGCCTGCGATAGTTGCCGCCATAGGCCGCCTCGACCCGGTCGACCTCATCCTCCGGCATGAAGTTCACGTAAGCCGTGCCGGCGGCATAGGGCTTGGTGGCCTCGTAGATACCACGAGCCCAATCGATGCAGGCCTTGTCCATAGCCGGTTCGCGCCAGCGGGCGTGGACATTCATGACGAAATGCGAGCTGCGCTGCGGAAACGCCGTAGCATCTGCTTTGACGCGGCCTGCCGCACCACCGACGTGGCCGAAGAATATTTCGCATTCGGGGCCGGGAAGCCTGGCGATCGCCGCGGTGGTGACGCCAATCGCGCCGTCGGAAAGCTCGGTCAGGTCATGGCTCTTCCAATAGTTGCGGGCGCCGGGCGCCAGTAGCGGGTCGAAGGCCTGCTGCCAGCCGGTGAACGGGTTGGGGCCGACGACGTCGGCAATCGGCGTGCCGATGGCGCGAAGCTTCTGCGTCGCCTTTTCGCCCGCCTGGATGTCGCCGCAATAGCACATGGCCAGAACCAGCACCTCCTTGCCATGCCACTCGGCCGGCAGGAAGGGCAGCGGCGGCGCCTGCCGCATGACCACCCAGCAGGTCAGTTCGTCGGGCGCGGTTTCAAGCGCCTTGCGATAGTCGCGCAGCACCTTTTCGGCGTCGGCGAAGGGATGGACGACGAGCCCCGACAGAACCTGCGGACCCATCTGGTGGAGCTGGAACTCGAACGCGGTGACGATGCCGAAATTGCCGCCGCCGCCGCGCAGCGCCCAGAACAGGTCCGGATTGTCCTTCTGGCTGGCGCGCAGCAAATTGCCATCGGCGGTGACCACATCGGCTGAAACAAGATTGTCAATGGTCAGGCCGAATTTGCGGGTGATCCAGCCGAAGCCGCCTCCCAGCGTCAAGCCTGATATGCCGGTGGTCGAGTTGATACCCGTCGGCACCACCAGGCCAAAGGCCTGTGTTTCCCGGTCGACATCGACCAGCGTGGCGCCGGGTCCGACCCATGCCCGCCGCGCGGCGACATCGACCCGCACCGACTTCATCGCCGAAAGGTCGATCATCAGGCCGCCATCGCAAACGGCACTGCCGGCAATGTTGTGGCCGCCGCCGCGTACGGAAACGAGAAGCCTGTTTTCCCGGGCGAAATTCACGGCACTGATGACGTCGGAAGCGCCGACGCAACACACAATCAGCCCTGGCCGCCGGTCGACCGTGGCATTCCAGACGGTGCGGGCTTCGTCGTAAGCGGCGTCGCTCTGCTGAAGGACTGTGCCGCGCAATTGCGCCGAAAGCGCTTCAAGGGCTGCGGCGTCGACGGGCGTCTTGCCGCGGTCAAGCGTGGTGAGGCTCATGCTGTTCATGGTTTCCTCCCGATTTGCTTATGAGCCGTTCTCCCTCCGCCCGCCTTTGAACTGTGCGCTTATATTAGATATCGCGCAAGTTCGGCGCTGGCCGGTGTTGCGCCCATGTTGACGCCCAACGATGCGCGGTCTGCGCTGCCTGGACGACCCAGCGCTGGAGGGACGCAAAATCGATGAAAATACCGGCGATCAGCGCCGCTATGGCGCCGGCTTCGTGCATTAGCGGCAATGAAGCCCGGCCATGAGGCTGGCCAACCAATCCAGGCCGATGCCTGCCGTCAGGCTGCTTGCACCCGACGTAGCCTTTCGGCGACGTAGCGCGGGGCCTGCCCCCAGAGCGGGGTTTCCGTCACCAGGAAGCCATCCAGCATCGCAAGCAGTTCGCGCGCCGCACCGGACGAGGAGGAATAATAGACCATCTGGCCGTCGCGACGGGCGTCGACAAGGCCGAAGGCCCGGAGCTTGGCAAGATGCTGCGACAAGGCCGACTGGCTGAGCTGGACTTGCTCGGCAAGAACGCCGACCGAACGTTCGCCGGCGGCCAGATGGTTCATGATCAAGAGCCGCTTCTCGTTTCCCATCAAGTTGAGAAAGGTTGCGGCAGTATCGGCATTGGCGACCAGTTCTTTCGAGATCATCGATTTCCTATGCTTTCGCGCTCGCGCGACGCCATTTACGCGATGGCGCCAGCAGACCTATGGATGAACCGTTGCGATGGTTTCGTCGTGTCTCGGCCGCCGGTACCAAGCCAAAGAACCAACCAATCAGACTAAAGTCGTAGCAAGTATCAGACCAAAGTCTACCAGCGCTGCGTTCTTTCTACAAGACCATAACGATTTCCGCCGGCGACTTGCGTTTCAGGCCAGCACGCAGGAATCGCGCAGACGTCCACTTCGCGCTCCGCGGAAAGAAAGGGAAGACGTTGGCCTTTTTGGACGGCGCCCAAGCCAAGCCATTGAAAAATATGGCGATCCCGACAGGATTCGAACCTGTGACCATCGGCTTAGAAGGCCGGTGCTCTATCCAGCTGAGCTACGGGACCGCTGGGGCCGGCCCAAGGACCGGCTGATCTTTCCATTGGCGCTGGCGCCGCCCGGCGATGCCGGTCAATGCGTCCAGGGCGTCCTGCGGTCATAGCGGAAATTCTCCGCATAGGAAATCTGGCGGCGCTTGGTTTCCTTCGGCTCTTCGACGCGGAAGGCGAGCCCTTCCTTCTCGGCATAAGCCACCGCTTCTTCCCTGGTGTCGAAGGTCAGCCTGATCTGGCTTCTCATGTCGCCGGAGGTCGTATAGCCCATCAGCGGGTCGATCTTCTTGCGCGATTCCGGATCGAATTCCAGCACCCAGTGGCCGGTCTTGGCCTTGCCGGACTGCATCGCGGTTTTGGCTGGGCTGAAAATGCGCGCGGACATGGGCACCTCGTTGCTGGGTCAAGGCGGCTACGCCACCTTGTTTCCGTCAATACTGTGCAATGATCCCGGCGGCAAGGCTTTGCAACGGCGGCGCATCCCGCACCTTCGCCAAGCGGCATCGGCCAGATACACTGGCGTGCCAATCAAGGCTATGGTGATGGCGGCGACAAACACAGGCCTGGAAGCGGGTATCTTGCACGCCCTAACCGACCAGCAAGCGATTTTTGATGGCGTGATCGTGATCGGCGCCGGCGCAGCCGGACTGACTGCGGCCCAGGCACTGATCAAGGCCGGCCTGCCGACGATCGTGCTCGAGCGGGAAAACCGGCTTGCCGAGCCCTGGCACCGGCGGCACGAAAACCTTCACCTCAACACGCATCGCGATCTCTCGGCACTGCCCGGCGTCACCTTTCCCGCCGACACCCCGGCCTTCCCACACAGGACCGCCGTCATTCGCCATCTGAACATGTTCAGCGCAATGCACCAGCTGCCGGTCGAGTTCGGCGTCGCGGTCGAGGAGGTCGCCTTCGACGGCGACCACTGGCTGGTGCGGACCAGCGGCGGACCGCGACTGGCACGCCACGTGGTGATCGCCACCGGGCGCGACCGGGAGCCGTTCGTTCCGCAGTGGAAAGGCATGAAGGATTTTGCCGGGCGGATCATCCATTCGACCGATTTCGGCGCGGCCGAGGACTATGCCGGCAGACGAGTGCTGGTGGTCGGCGCCGGCAACTCCGGCTTCGACGCGCTCAATCACCTGGCGGGCGCCAACACCGCACAGATCTGGCTGTCGGCGCGACACGGCCCCGCTTTGTTGCCCAAGCGCATCGGCCAGATCGCCGTCCACCGGTTCTCGCCACTCCTGGCGCGCCTGCCGCTCAGGCTCGCCGATGCCGTGATGGCGGCGACGCAGCGGCTGGTCTTCGGTGATCTCAGCAAATTCGGCTTGCCGCCAGCGCTTTCGGGCGGGGCAAGCCGGCTCACCTCGGACTATACGGCGATCGCCTCCGACGACGGCGCCGTTGACGCCATCAAGGCCGGCAAGATCATCGTCGTGCCACAAATTCGGGAATTCACCCGCGACGGCGTTATCCTCGACAACGGCATGCTGATCCAACCCGATATCGTCATCGCCGCGACCGGCTACCGCACCGGGCTCGAGACCATGGTCGGCAAGCTCGGCGTGCTCGACGGCAAGGGCGTGCCGCTGTTCAACGGCGCCGGCAACGACCCGAAACTGCCCGGCCTGTGGTTCACCGGCATGCGGCCGAGCATTCGCGGCTGTTTCGCCAACGCCCGCATCCAGGCGAAGGCGATCGCTGACGGGATCGGACGCCTTGAACTTTCGCGGCTTTGACTTCAAACTTCGCGAAAAGACATTCAGGCTGGAGACGCAGCATCGACCGGGCCCAACGATTGTCCAGCCGCGCCAGGAACTGGGCCACGACATTGACCCTGCAGTCGAGCGTCACCGGGACGCCCGGCGAAGCTGCGTTCGGACCATGGCTTGCAGAGAGGTTGCGCGGCGATCCGGTCTTTGACGGCGCCGAGATCTGGACGATCCCGGTAGCCGACGGCGATCCGCGGCAATGCGTGGCAATGTTGATGCGCGGCAGCGGTCGCGGCACCGTCATTCTCACCGGCCACTACGACACGGTGTCGATCGACGACTATGGCGATCTGCGGCCGGTGGCGACCGATCCCGAGCGGCTGCTGGACGGCTTGCGCAAAAGACTGGCTGAACGTGCCGATACACCGGCTGCCATGCGGGCCAAGGCCGACTTTTCGACGCAGGATTTCCTGCCGGGGCGCGGCCTGCTCGACATGAAGGCTGGTCTCGCCGCCGGGCTGGCGGCAAGTGCGGCTTTCTGCGAAGCCGTCGCCAAGACCGGCAACCTCTTGTTCCTTGCCGTCCCGGATGAAGAGAACAATTCCGCCGGCGCGCGGCGTGCAGCACAGGAACTGCCGCGGATTGCCGGGGAACGCGACCTCGATTTCGTCGCCGCGATCAATCTCGATGCCATCGCCGATGACGGCGACGGCCGCCAGGGCCGCATTATCGCGCTCGGCACCGTCGGCAAGGTGCTGCCGACGGCTTACGTTGTCGGCATTCCGGCCCATAGCGGCTTTCCGCTGAACGGCATCAACGCGGCAACGCTGGCTGCGGCAATCGCGGCGCGCGTCGAATGGGCATGGGAATTGACCGATGCGCAAGCCTCCCTACCGGGCACGCCGCCAAGCCTGCTCAGCATGCGCGACGGCAAGTCCGGCTATGACGTAACGACACCGGCGACGGCGTTCGTTACCTTCAACGTGCTGAATTATCGCCGCACGCCGGCCGACGTGCTGGAGCGTTTCGACCGGCTTTGCCGGGAGGCAGCGTCATCCCATGTCGACCAGTTGCGCCAGCGGATCGCCCAGTCCGGCCAAGCCGGTTCCGCCAACGCGCTGGGCACGGCGATCCCGATCCATCGCTACGAACAGGTGGAAGCAGAGGCGGTGCGGGTCAATCCCGGCAACCGGGCAGAATTACAGGCGACCGGCGTTTCCCTCGCCGCCAGCGAATTGTCGCTGCCCGAACAATGCCTAGAGATGACCGAGCAGGCGTGGCGCCTCAGCCGGCTGCCCGGCCCGGCTGTTGTCACCGGTTTCGGCTCGATCCCTTATCTGCCGACCAATTTGTCAGACAGCCCGGCCGCCGCAAGGCTGCGGGCCATTGCGTTGGCGACCGCCGCCGGCGCGCAGGCCCGCTATGGCGTCGCGGTCGGCTGCACCGACTATTTCGCCGGCATTTCCGACATAAGCTTCCTTGGCGAGGCGGACGAAGGCGATATCGCGGTCGTCGCCCGCAACACGCCGATGTGGCAGGCCGCCGTGCGCTGGCCGGACAAGCACGGCGTCGGCAACATTCCAACAATCAATGCCGGCCCATGGGGGCGCGACTATCACACGCCGCTCGAGCGGCTGCATGCCGGCTATGCTTTCGAAGTGCTGCCGCTCCTGGTCGCCGACCTTGTCGCAGCGCTTCTTGGGCCAAACGCGACATCGCCGATCCTTTAAGGACAAGGTACCGGCAATTAGGCTCAAACCCCAGCGGATGCATGAAAAACATCGATAATTGCATGTTTGTGCGGCAGGTTTCGAAATTTTCCAGGCGCTATGGCAAGTCAAAGTTAAGTAGTTCGGGCTAACGTGACTGCGGCCCCGTTCGGGCCTGGAGGCAAAACAGGTCGACGCGCAATTGACTTCTTTCAACACCAGCTTCGGCCGCATTCGGCAGGCCGTGTTCTCGCCGGCCAACATTCCGGCGATGATTGCTGTTGTCGTCATCGCGATCTGCGCTGCGTTTGCTGACCATCAAAACCGACTTGTCGCCGATCAGGCGGCGCGGGCCGAAGTGTTGGCGCAGGTCAACCTTGTGCGAACCAAGCTCGAAGGCAATATCAGCGGCAGCCTGCACCTGGTCAGGGGTCTGGTCGCGACGATCGTTACCGAACCTTACATGGGCCAGCAGCGCTTCGCCCAGCTGGCTGGCAATGTGCTCAGTGAGGACACGTTGTTGCGCAACATCGCCGGCGCTCCGGATCTTGTGGTTTCCCTGATGTACCCGATGACCGGCAACGAAAAGGCCATAGGTCTCGACTACCGCATTGATCCAAAGCAGCGCGAAGCCGCGCTCAGGGCGCGCGACGAGAAAAAACTGATCCTGGCCGGGCCGGTCGACCTCAAGCAGGGCGGCAAGGGCTTCATCGGGCGCTTTCCCGTCTTCGTCAAAGGACCCGCCAACAGCGACCGTTTCTGGGGCATCGTTTCGGCGGTCATCGATGTCGACCGGCTTTACGAGGCCAGCGGCTTGCTCGACCCCGATCTTGGCCTCGACATCACCATCACCGGCAAGGATGCGATGGGCGTTGCCGGCGCCCGGTTCTACGGCGACGACACTGTCGGCAAGAACAATCCGGTGACGGTCGATGTCGTGCTTCCGTCCGGCTCCTGGCAGATCGCGGCGATCCCCAAGGGCGGCTGGACGTCGACGGATAGCGAGGTCTGGTGGCTGCGCGCTGTGATGGCCGCTGCTGCGGCTGCGATGGTGATACCGATCCTGGTGGCGGGCCGGCTGGTCGGCGAGCGGCAGCGCAACTACTCCGAACTGCGGCGGCTGTCGCGACGCCTGGAACTGGCGATGGAAGCGTCTTCGATCGGCGTCTGGGAGCACGATATCGCCAGCGGCTCGCTGGTGTGGGACGACCGGGTCAACGAGATCTACGGCAAGGAACCAGACGGCAAGCCGCGCGGCTATGAGGACTGGGCCGGAGCCATCCATCCGCTCGATCTGCCCCGGGCTCTGGAGGATTTCGATCGCTCGGCCTCCACCAAGGGACCTTACTCGTCGGATTACCGGATCGTTCTTCCCAATGGCGAAATCCGCTATCTGCGCACCAGGGCAGCATTCTTCCAGGACGGCAACGACACGCCAAAGATGATCGGCGCCGAGTGGGACGTAACTGCCGATGTGCTGTTGAACCAAGACCTGGAACGAGCGAGGCAACTGGCGGAGACGCGCAATTCCGAGCTCGAACTCGCCAAGTCGCGCATCGAGCACAATGCGATGCACGATTCGCTGACTGGGCTGCCGAATCGGCGATTTCTGGACGAGATGCTGGAGAGCTTCTCCCGCAAGCCGGGTGATGGCCGTATCGCGCTGCTGCACATCGACCTCGACCGCTTCAAGCAGATCAACGACACGCTTGGCCATGCCGCCGGCGACGCAATGCTGATCCATGCCGCCGAAGTGCTGAGCGCCAATGTTCGCGATCATGATTTTGTCGCCCGTATCGGCGGCGACGAGTTCGTGGTGGTCTGCTGGAATTGCGACGACAAGGAGCTCGCCCGGCTCGCCGAGCGCATCATCGCCGAGATGCGTCGGCCGGTTTACTATCAGGGGCACCAATGCCGCTTCGGCGTCAGCGTCGGCATTGCCACCGACGACGGCCCAAACTTCGTCGGCAAGGACATACTGGTCAATGCCGACATCGCGCTCTATCGGGCCAAGAGCAATGGCCGCAACCGCTATGAGTTCTTCTCCAACGCCCTGCAAGAAAAGATCGTCAACACGAAGCGGGTCGCGGACGAGATTCTGGGCGGCCTGGAACGCCACGAATTCGTCGCCTATTACCAGCTGCAGTTCGACGCAAGGACGCTCGAGATCGCAGGCGTCGAGGCGTTGGCGCGCTGGAAACACCCGACAAGGGGAATTCTCGCCCCGGACAACTTCCTGAGCATCGCCGAGGAACTGAACGTCGTCTCGACGATCGACAGGACGGTGCTGGAGCAGGCGCTGGCCAGCTTCGACGAGTGGGCGCGCGAGGGCCTCAGGATTCCGCGCGTATCGGTCAACGTGTCGGCACGGCGGCTTCAGGACAAGGAACTGATCAAGGGCCTGCGCGACCTCAACATCAGGACCGGAACTGTCTCCTTCGAACTCGTCGAATCGATCTTCCTCGATGAGAGCGACGATCTGGTGACCTGGAACATCGAGCAGATCAAGCATCTCGGCATCGACATCGAGATCGACGATTTCGGCACCGGCTATGCCTCCATCGTCAGCCTGCTCAAGCTGCGGCCACGGCGCCTGAAAATCGACCGCCAGCTGATCAGCCCGATTGTCGAATCCGAACAGCAAAGGCAGCTTGTCGCATCGATCATCGAGATCGGCAGGTCGCTCGGCATCGAGGTCATCGCGGAAGGCGTCGAAACCATGGAGCATGTCCGCATCCTGCAGACGCTCGGCTGCGACATGCTGCAGGGCTACGCTTTCGGCGCTGCCATGGATGTGGAGACACTCAAGGGGTTTGTGCGCTCACGGCGATGGCGCGCGACTGGCTAAAGCGCGTCGCGTTCGTTGCGGTTTCGCGGTTTAGGGGTTGCACAGCCGCGCCCGGAACCTTATACGCCGCAAAGCTCGGAGTGTAGCGCAGCCTGGTAGCGCATCTGGTTTGGGACCAGAGGGTCGGGAGTTCGAATCTCTCCACTCCGACCATTCTTTTTCTCAGGAGCGGCCATTCGGTCGTGTCGTCTTGGCCATATGACGCCGAGCGCACCCTGTGGGACCGACAATCCCCTCGCTTCCAGCGCTGCAGCCGGTCTAGACTTCGGCAAAAGTTGAGGGTGCCGGATGCCTGGTCTTGAAGCGTGGCTGTCGCTGATTGGCCCTGCCTACTTCGCTTATTACGGTTTCACGATTCCGGTCATGGTCGTCTGGGCAATTCTCTGCGCCGCCCTGTGGATGTGGAACAACCGGCCAAGCAAGAGGCAGGACGGCAGCGCCGCCCGGTCACGGTTTGCCAGCCTAATGTTTTTTGTCGTCGTCGCCGCCTGCTATGTAGCGGCGCATACGGCGGTTTATCTGGTGGTCCGGCATCTGGCCGGGCTGTGGGCGTGAAAGGAGCGCCCTTTTTACAGGACGCTCTGGTGACCACTCGATCTGAAGGCAAGCTCGCCGGGCGAGAACCCCAACAGCCTCATTCCCGACGAGCCTACTAACCTGATTTGGAACGCAATCAGGACCGGGGTTAGCCGGCAAGATGACAGCTGCAAGACGGGTGCCAGCAATTGCGTCCTGAAATGGGACAGTGAGCCGACGCCTCGCCCGTTGTGGGGAGGTAAGGGGTAAGTCGGCGCCAAACTGGAACAGAAGGAAGAGCGCGACGTCTAAATCTCGAACTCGCCCTGCCCTTCATCCATGGCGTTGACGGTCTCGGCGGCCAGCGCCCTGGTGATTGGCGTCTTGCGCTCCAGCGCCGTGCGGTCCAGCCGCTCGACCACGCGCATGGCAGTGGCCAGTGAGCGCTCGATGCGGCGCACCAGATATTGCACGACATGCGGCTCGACTTCGACCTGGCGGTCGGCGAACAGCTTGGTGATGACGCCGGCCAGCAAGAGATCGTCGGGCTCGTGGATCTCGACCGTCGCCGCGGCCTTCAGCCGTGAGGCGAGGTCGGGCAGCGCAACACCCCAGGCGGCGGGAAAGCGCCGCGCGGTCAACAAAAGCTGCGAGCCGGCGCCACGCACCGCATTGATCAGATGGAACAATCCGGCTTCATCGACCGGGCCGGCATCGACATCGTCGATCAAGGCCGGCTGCGCGCCGAGATTTCCAATGCAGTCGCCGATGCGCCGGGCGTCAACCCTTATTGCGCTGGCGCGGGCGCACCAGATCGAGGCCAGATGGGTTTTGCCGGAGCCGGCCGGGCCGGCCAGCACGACCACCGGCGAGGGCCAGTCCGGCCAGCGGTCGACCAGCGCGACTGCTTGTTCATTGGTGCCGGAGACGACGAGATCGTCGCGCGAATAGCCGGTGCCATGGCCGAGATCGAGCGGCAACTGGCGCGGCGTTTCGGATTGGTCCGCCATCAGGCTCAACCGCGCGGCCCGCCCCTGCGGCGGCTGGCCGGCAGCGGCGCAACAGGCTCGGTGCCGTGGCCCTTGTAGAGCGGCGATTCGAGATAGCGGGCAATGGCAAAGCGGACCAGCACGGCAATGGCGGCGGCGGCCGGGACGGCGATCAAAAGGCCGACGAAGCCGAACAGCGCGCCGAAGGCAAACAGCGCAAACATCAGCCACACCGGATGCAGGCCGACGCTTTTACCGACCAGCCTGGGCTGCAAAATATTGCCCTCGATGAACTGGCCGACGAAGAACACGCAAGCGACCGCCACCACCATGGTCCAGTCCGGCCAGAACTGGACGAAGGCGACGCCGACCGCCAGCACCAGCCCGGTCAGCGAGCCGACATAGGGGATGAAGGAGATCAACCCGGCGAACAGGCCGATGAGGATGCCGAAATTGAGACCCGTCAGCGTGAGCCCAGTGCCGTACATGGCGCCCAGCACCAGGCAGAGCGTGCCCTGGCCGCGCACGAAGCCGGCGGTGGCGGTGTTGATGTCCTTGGCGATGGCCCTGACGGTCTCGACATAGTCGCGCGGCACCCAGCTGTCGACGATCGCCACCATGCGGTCCCAGTCGAGCAGCATGTAGAAGGCAACGACCGGCGTGACCACAAACAGGCTGACCACAGAGACCAGCGCCACGCCGGAGCTCCAGATCGAGGTGAACACGGTGGTCAACAGGCCGAAGCCGGAGGTGAGCAGCGAGTTCAGCCCGTCGCGCAGGCCGTTGGCGTTGACGCCGAATTTCTGCTCGATCCATTTCGGATCGAAAGAGGTGATCAGGCTCTGCAGCCGGGTCAGATATTCCGGCAGCTTGTTGGCGAAATCGGCCATCTGCGTCGCCAGCACCGGGATCAGGATGACGAAGGCGAGCACCAGGATGACGATGAAGGCGATGAGGATGACCACCGTCGCCATCAGCCGGGACAGGCCGAGCCGCTGCAGCCGGTCGGCGACGGGATCGAGGAAATAGGCCAGCACCATGCCGGCGACGAAGGGCAACAGGATGCTGGAGAAGACATAGAGGAACAGCGCCAGCAGGACGGCGCTGGCAAGCCAGAAGAAGATCTGACGCCGAAACGCCAGAGACGCAGCTTCGCTGGCCACCGCCGCTTCGGCAGCCGCTTCGATGGACCCTTGGTCAGGTGCCCGGGGTGGAGCCTTCGCCATAGCCGCTCATATGCCTCAGCCAAGCCACGAGATAGGCCGCGGCCGAAGCCACGGTCAAGACCCCGGACAGGATTATGAGTGCCGGCCTGAGCGGGTCGAGGTGGATGGAAAACGCCAGTTCGCCCAGCACCACTGCCGCCAGCACGATCTGGATGGCGGTGTTGGCCTTCGATACGAACAGCGGCTTCACCTCCACCGGGTGGGCCATGACGGTGGACAGGACGACGGCGCAGACGATCAGGCCATCGCGCGACACCATGGTGACGACCAGCCACAGCGGCAGCTCGCCGATGAAGCCCATGACCACAAACACAGAGACCAGCAGGAGCTTGTCGGCCATCGGGTCGAGATAGGCGCCAAGCTTCGAATGCTGGTTGAAACGGCGGGCGATGAAACCGTCGACGCCGTCGGAAATGCCGGCGACGAGAAAGCCGGCAAAGGCCCAGTCCCAGCGCATGTTCAGCATGGCCAACACCACCGCCGGCACCAGCACGAAGCGCATGATCGTGATCATGTTGGGGATGGTCAAACGCATGTCCCGTCGCTTTTGTTTTGCTGATACATGATGGAGACTGGGGGTGCGTGCAAGGACCAAGGACGAAAGGCAGGCTGTCCACGGTTTTATCGAGGGCAAAAGCCGGCATTTGGCCGTTATCCTTGCAGACCGAAACTGTTCATGCGAAGAGCCCGCAAGGGAAACAGCGACGAGCCGGACATGACGAAGCGCGATACAGCCAAGCGCAAGAACGGGCTCACTTATGCCGAAGCAGGTGTCGACATCGATGCCGGCAATCTCATGGTCGAGAAGATCAAGCCGCTGGTGCGCGCGACGCGCCGGCCGGGCGCCGATGGCGAGATCGGTGGTTTTGGCGGGCTGTTCGACCTCAAGGCCGCCGGCTTCACCGATCCGGTGCTGGTTGCCGCCAATGACGGCGTCGGCACCAAGCTGAAGATCGCCATCGATGCCGGCAAACACGACACGATCGGCATCGACCTCGTCGCCATGTGCGTCAACGACATCGTCGTGCAAGGCGCCGAGCCACTGTTCTTCCTCGACTATTTCGCCACCGGCAAGCTCGACCCCGACCAGGGGGCTTCGATCGTCGGCGGCATCGCCGAAGGCTGCAGGCAGGCCGGCTGCGCGCTGATCGGCGGCGAGACGGCGGAAATGCCCGGCATGTATCATGGCAAGGACTACGACCTTGCCGGCTTTGCCGTGGGCGCCGCCGAACGCGGTCAGTTGCTGCCGACCGACGACATCGTCGAAGGCGACGTGCTGCTCGGCCTCGCCTCGTCCGGCCTGCATTCCAACGGATTTTCGCTGGTCCGCCGCATCGTCGCCGCCAGCGGCCTGGCCTGGAGCGATCCGGCGCCGTTCAACGACGAGGCGACATTGGCCGAGGCGCTGCTCGAGCCGACCCGCATCTACGTCAAGTCGATCCTCAAGGCGATCCGCAACACGCACGGCATCAAGGCGCTGGCCCATATCACCGGTGGCGGCTTTCCCGAAAACATTCCGCGCGTGTTGCCCAAGGACTTTTCGGCCGAACTCGACCTCGACGCCATCGAGGTGCCGGCGGTGTTCTCGTGGCTGGCCAAGACCGGCGGCGTGGCGCCGGAAGAGATGATGCGCACCTTCAACTGCGGCGTCGGCATGATCCTCGTCGTCACCTCTGGCCAGGCGGCACAAGTCGCCGCCGTGCTGCAGGAGGCCGGTGAAACGGTGACGCCGATCGGCCGCATCGTGCCGCGCCGTGATGCCGGCGTCATCTATCGGGGTTCGATCGGCCTATGAACAAGAAACGCACCGTTGTGCTGATTTCGGGACGCGGTTCCAACATGACGGCGCTGATCGCGGCGGCCAGCGACCCGGCCTATCCGGCAGAGATCGTCGGCGTCATTTCCGACCGGGCCAATGCCGCCGGCCTTGGAATTGCCGCGGCCCGCGGCATCACCACCAAGGTCATCCAGCGCTCCGACTATGCCAGCAAGGAAGCCCATGACGGGGCGATCGACGCTGCGCTCGTCGGGTTCGGTGCCGAGATCGTGGCGCTGGCCGGCTATATGCGCATTTTGGGAGCGCGTTTCGTCGAGAAGTGGCTGGGACGGATGGTCAACATCCACCCTGCCCTGCTGCCGGCCTTCAAGGGTCTGGATACGCATGCGCGGGCACTGCGCGCCGGCATTCGCATTCATGGCTGCACGGTGCATTTCGTTACGCTGGACATGGACGACGGGCCGATCATCGCCCAGGCGGCGGTGCCGGTGATGGTCGGCGACAATGAGGACACGCTGGCCGCGCGCGTGCTGAAGGCCGAGCACCGGCTCTATCCCCTGGCGCTGGGGCTGGTCGCCGAGGGCAAGGCGCGCATGGAAGGCGGCCGCACCGTGCTCGCCCACTTCGCCGACGACGCCGACAACGGCACCTCGGTGGTGATGGCGCCCGACCCGCTGCGCGAGGAGCGCGATCTCGAGCAGCTGGCGCGGATCACGCCCTGAGGCGGTTTAAGGCGCATGGTAGAAAACATGCCCATAGACGTTTTCGATAGCGCAATCCGGACAAAAGGCGATCTGGCAGGCGTGTTCGAGTATGACGAGGCAGGTGACTCGCAAAACGCCACGGCATATTTCTACCTCTACCAAAATCCGGCAGGCCCGGTCATCGACGCAATCCACATTCGATCGGGCCCTTGGACCATCACCGAAGCGGACATTTCCGTCAGATGGGATAAGGATGAACGGCGTGTAGGGCTGTTCATCTTTGATGCGCTCTGGGCGGCTTTCGATACGGCGACGGGTATGAAGTATGGTGGTGGGTATGGCAGAGACCTCCAACCCGACATCCCCTGGTCCTGAGTTTTATCGATGAAACAGCTCCTCCTCCTGCGCCATGCCAAGTCGAGTTGGGACGATCCCCGGCTTGCCGATTTCGACCGGCCACTATCCGGGCGCGGACTAAAGGCAGCACCGCTGGTCGGACGCGAACTGGCGAGGCGCGGCTGGCTGCCCGATCTGGCGCTGGTGTCGCCGGCGCTGCGCACGCGCGACACATGGCGGCTGGTGGCTGCCGAATTGCCCATTGGCGTGCCAGTCGAATTTACCGAGGCGCTCTACGAAGCGACGGCGGCGGACATTCTCGCCGCGGTGGGCAAGGCAAGTGCCGCGACCAACAGCGTTCTGGTGCTCGGCCACAATCCCGGGCTGGAAGAATTCGCGCGGCGCCTTGCCGGTTCGCAATCGGATGGCTCGGCGCTGAGCCGGCTTGAGGAAAAATTCCCGACCGCGGCGCTGGCCCGTTTCGTCCTTGACACCAACTGGACCGATCTCGCCTTCGGCGCGGCGCGGCTGACGCATTGCCTCAGGCCGAAGGATCTGGCGTAACAGCCGGATTGGATGGCTGGCAGGACGACAGGAGCGACGAGCCATGCCCGCCGCTCCTGGAGGTCTGAGCGATCAATTGCCCCAGATGCCCTGGCCGGGCTCCGGCCAGTTTTGGGTTGCGCCGGGTGAGGTCGGCACCTTGGGTTTTTTGAGGCCGTCGTGTTCGACCATGTCCGGCTTGCGGAACGAACCGGTGGCCATGGTGTCAACAGCGGCAACTGGCTGGTTGGCATTATCGGAACCGTAGTGATCGCTACCGGCAAAGGCGCTGCCACAGGCAACGAGCATCGCAGCGGCGATAAGAGTGATCCTGGTCATTTCGATGTTTCCTTGTTTGTCGGTCAAGCGGCGCCTTGGGAGGATGGCCCCGCTAGTAGCAAGACCCCGAGCGGCCCGACTTTATTCCCCGATGCGCGGATATTTGGCGGAATGCGGAGGACCGCGGCTCGGCCTGGCGTGGGCGACTATCCCTAATCCCGGTGCGCAAGGATCATGGCCAAACAAAAAGATGGAACCGGTTGCCGCCGGAGTGACTCAAGTTCTGGCTGGGAGAATTTCGGCCCCGAAAAAACAAGAGCGGCGGGCCAAGCCCGCCGCTCTTTGTGGTCGAAGATTTAGTGGAATCAACGGCCCCAGATGCCTCGGCCGGACTGAGCCGGGACATTGGCATTGGCGTCACCCTGTGCCTTTTCAGACCTCACAATCGAGCCGGTGTGAAAGGTGTCGATATCGGAAGCCGACTGGTTGGCAACCGGCTGGTTGGCATTGTTGTCGCCATAGTGGTCGCTGCCTTGAGCAAAAGCGGTGCCCGTGGCGACGAGGATGGCGGCGGCGGTAAGAGAGATCTTGGTCATCTTGAGTACTCCAGTATTTCTAATGTTCTGTCCGTCAAGTGGCGTGCCTTGGGAGGAATTCGCGTCGCTCGGACCACTCCGAGATGGGCCTGCCTTGGTGCCATTACCAATCACGAAAATGTGCGAACCGAACCGTTCGGTTCGATCTTGAAATCTGCTAAATGACACTGTGGAAACAATTTTCTGTCGTAATATCATGTAGTTAAGTTATAGCACTGGCTATATGACGCGACCAATCGCAGGGCCGGCGTTCACCGATCACGATACAGTGCGACTATGGTAGCCCCGCGAGGGATTAGCGAGTCAGCGTCCTGTCTTTTTGTCGAGCCCGAGCACGTCGCGCATGTCGTATTGGCCGGGCGGACGTCCCACCACCCAAAGGGCTGCGGCGATTGCGCCGTGGGCGAACATCGAGCGGTCGTCGGCTGAATGCGTGAGCGTGAGCGTCTCGCCCTCGGCCAGCAAGCTGACGCTGTGTTCGCCAACGATGCCGCCACCCCGCATCACTGCAAAGCCGATCTCGCCTTGCACGCGTGCCCCGGTAATGCCGTCGCGGGTGCGCCTTGCAACACCGTCCAATTCGATGCCGCGTCCGCGCGCGGCCGCCTCGCCCAGCATCAGTGCCGTGCCCGATGGCGCATCGACCTTCATGCGGTGATGCGCTTCTAGGATCTCGATATCGCAGTCGTCGGTGCCAAGCGCCCACGCGGCCTGCTCGACCAGTCCGATCAGCATATTGAGCCCGAGCGAGTAGCTGCCGGATCGCACGATGGCGATAGACTTCGCCACCTCGGCGATTGCGGCAAGCTCGGCCAGTTCAAAGCCGGTCGAGCCGATGACCAGCGCTGGACCGCCACGAGCGGCGCAGGCCCTTGCCAGTTCGACGGAGGCCGCCGGCGTGGTGAAATCGACAACGACATCGGCAAGCGCCAGCGCCTCGTCGCGATCGACCATGCCCTCACTGGTGCTGCCCGGCCGATGGAAGCGGGCGACGAGCGCCAGCCGGGGATCGGACGCGACGGCTTCCGCCATCTGCCGCCCCATGCGGCCGAGCGCGCCAGCTATGGCTATCTTGAGCGGCTGCGGCATGGCGATCCTGTGAAAGGCTAAGTCGGAACAATCGTCTAATACGCCGCCTTGCCAAATTAAATCATCCAGCACCATTCGTTTTCAGCATCATGCCGGCGATCTCCTTCACCAGCTTGGCGGCGACCAGCGCTGTCAGGTTGGAGACATCCTGGCTCGCATTGTATTCAACGACATCGGCGGCGACGATTCGTTGGTCGATCCCCTGGATCAGGCTGATCACCTGGCGGGTCGTGAGACCTCCGGGCTCGCGGTGGGAGACGCCGGGCGCAAACGCCGGATCGAGGCCGTCGAGATCCACCGAGAGGTAGACGGGCGTCTTGAGGTCCAGCCGCAGATCCTCGCCGAAGTGACGCGCCTCGATCACCTCGACGCCAAAGCGCTTGGCCTGGTCGCGAAGTTCGTCGTTGAGGGTGCGCAAGCCGATCTGGATCAGCCGGTCGGCGAGCCGCTCCTCCATGATGCGGGCGAAGGACGAGGTGTGCGATCGCAGATTGCCCTGATAGGCATGATACATGTCGGGGTGGGCGTCGATCTGGACGATTGTCAGGCTGGGCTGGCGGCGACGCACGGCGCGCAGAACCGGCCATGCGATCGCGTGATCGCCGCCGAGGCTGATCAACGGATGACCGACATCCAGCGCACGGCCAACCTCGGCCTCGATCCGCTGCCATAGGTCGCCGGCGCCGGCGAAGTCGATGTCACCATGATCGACGAAGCGGTCGGTGAGGTCGAAGCCGGTTTCGCTCCACGAGCTGTGGGCGTCGCTGTGCAATTCGCGCCGGATCAGCGGCGGCGCCGCGGCTGCGCCATGCAGATAGGATGAGTTCTCGTCATGCGGGATGCCCAGAAGCGAAACCTTGGCCATGGCATCCTCCAGTTGCTGCAGACAGGGTGCCTCTATAGCTGCGCGAGCTGGCGCGTGCGACGGCTGGGGCTTGGGCCAGATGCGGATTGCGAGGCTAGAGCAGTTCATCGTTTCACGGAAACGCCGAACTGCTCTATGTCTTTGTTTTTACGCAATTCCGGACGGAAAACCGCTCACACTTCTCCTGGAATTGCTCTACGCGCCCAGATCCTGAGGCTTGCGCAGCCAGACCTTGTTGTCGTGCAGGGCCGCACCGCCATAGGGCGCCGGGGCATCGGCGCCGGTCAGAACGTTGATGCCCTCGCCGCGCTCATGGGCGCTGTTTGGCCAGATGCCTTCGGCGACGACGACACCACGCTTGATGCCGTCGAAGAATTTGGCGTGCAGCACCACTTCGCCGCGCGTGTTGCCGACCTCGACGCGGCCGCCATCGGCGAGCCCAAGGGCTGCCGCATCCTCAGGATGCAGCAACAATTCCGGCCGGCCCTCCTTGGCCTTCGACACCGGCGTTTCGGCAAAGGTCGAGTTGAGGAAGTTGCGCGCCGGCGATGTCGTCAGCCGGAACGGGTGCGCCTCATCCGCAACCTCGATCAGATCGACGTGATCAGGAAATTCCGGCAGGCGCTCCACCGGCCCGAACAGGCCCATGCTTTTCGGCGGCCGGTTGGGGGCGGCCTGCCCGCTCCAGTCGGCACGGAAGCGGAATTTTCCGTCCGCATGGCCAAAACCGTTGATGAAATGCGCGGTGTCGAAATCCGGCTGCAGGTCGACCCACTTCTCTTCCTTCAAGCTGTCGAAGCTGCCCAACCCGCGCTTACCGAGAATGATGTCGATGTGCTGCTGCTCGGTCAGGCCGAAACCTGGCCGGTCGGCGACGCCGAGGCGTTTTCCCAGTTCCTCGATGACGAAATGGTTGGTGCGCGGCCCTTCCGGCGGGTCGATCAGTTTCGGCCCGAGCGTGATGTGCTGGTTGCCGCCGCCCTTGTAGACGTCGTCATGCTCCAAAAACATCGTCGCCGGCAGCACGACATCGGCGAGCTTGGCTGTGTCGGTGATGAACTGCTCGTGCACGCAGGTGAAAAGGTCGTCGCGTAGGAAACCTTGCCTCACCAGCCGCTGCTCCGGCGCGACATTGGCCGGATTGGTGTTCTGGATCAGCATCGCCGTCACCGGCGGGCCGCCATAGAGCGCGTCGCTCGCACCCGTCAGCACCGGGCCGATGCGCGAATGGTCGAGATAGCGGATACTGGAATCGCGCATCTTCGTGCCTTCCAGCACATCCTGGTTGAGTTTGAAGATACCCGAATTGGAATGGAAGGCGCCGCCGCCTTCATACTGCCAGCTGCCGGTGACCGCGGCGATGCAGGACGCGGCGTGCATGTTGACCGAGCCGTTGCGCTGGCGCGCAAAGCCATAGCCGAGACGAAAATAGGTTTTCTTTGTCGTGCCGACGAGGCGGGCGAAGGCCTCGATCTCGGCGACCGATAGTCCGGTGATGTCGGCGGCCCATTCGGGCGTCTTTGTCCTGAGATGCGTTTCCAACCCCTTCGGGTCGTCGGTGTATTTTTCGAGGTAAGCGCGGTCGGCCATCCCCTCCCTGAACAGCACATGCATGACCGCGCAGGCCAGCGCGCCGTCGGTGCCGGGCTTCAGCACCAGGCCGAGATCGGCCTGCTTCATCGTCGCATTCTCATAGACGTCGATGACGACGATCCTGGCGCCGCGTTCCTTGCGCGCCTTGATGGCGTGGGTCATGACATTGACCTGCGTGACCACGGCATTGGTGCCCCAGATCACCACGCAGTCGGATTTGGCCATCTCGCGCGGGTCGGGACCACGTAGCGCACCCGCGCCCACCATCCAGCCGGTCCAAGCCAGGTTGGTGCAGATCGAACCGAAAAAGCCGGAGTATTTCTTGGCATGGCGCAACCGGTCGATGCCGTCACGCTGCACCAGCCCCATCGTGCCGGCATAGTAGTAGGGCCACACCGTCTCCGAGCCGTACTTTGCCTCGGCCGCTATGAATTTCTCGGCGACGAGATCGAGTGCTGCCTCCCAGCTCGCTTCCTTCCAGGCGCCCTCGCCTTTGGCGCCGGCGCGGATCAGCGGCTTCAGCAGCCGGTCGGGATGATGGACGCGGTCGGCATAGCGGGCGACCTTGGCGCAGATGACGCCTGATGTGTAGCTGTTGGCCTTGGCGCCATGGACGCGGCCGATGCGCTTATCGTCGAGCAGCTCGACTTCGAGCGCGCAGGTCGACGGGCAGTCATGCGGACAGGCCGAATGGCCGATTCTGAGCTTGGCGTGTTGGTTCATGGGGGGTGTCTAGCGGGTTTCGGCGGCAGCGTGTAGGGCCAGATGATTAGCCAATCTCCCCACTTGTGGGGGAGATGTCCGGCAGGACAGAGGGGGGCGCGAAGGATCGCAGCCTATCTATTCGTCACGGAAGCCAGCGGTGAGAGATTGCAAAAAAGGCTGACAGGTTGGCGGGACAGCGCCCCCCTCTGCCCTACCGGGCATCTCCCCCACGAGGGGGGAGATTACGCACTCACTCCGCCGTGCCTTCTTCATACTCCGCCGACATCGACAGCCATTTTTCCTCGTGGCTGGCAAGGGTCTGGGCCAGTTGCGAACGCTCCTTGGCCAGCCTGGTGGCCGTCGATGGATCCTTCTCATAGATCGCCGGATTGGCCAGCTCGTCCTCGATGCCGTCGATGCGTTTGCGGATGCGGTCCATCAGCGCCTCGGTGGCGCGGATTTCCTTGGCCAGCGGCTCGAAGGCGGCGCGGCGCGCGGCCGCATCGCGGCGGCGGTCGGCTTTTGACGCCTTGTCGGCCTCGCGCTTGCCGCGACGGTCGCCTGATACACCGGTGACCAGCGTCTTGTAGTCTTCGAGATCGCCATCATAGGGATTGACCGCGCCGTCCTTGACCAGCCACAGCCTGTCGGCAGTCGCTTCGAGCAGATGGCGGTCGTGCGAGATCAGGATGACGGCGCCGGGAAACTCGTTCAGGGCATGGATCAGCGATTCGCGGCTGTCGATGTCGAGATGGTTGGTCGGCTCGTCGAGGATGAACAGGTTCGGCCCCTCGAAGGCTGACAGGCCCATCAACAGCCGCGCCTTCTCGCCGCCCGAAAGGTCCTTGGCGGCGGTGTTCATCTTCTCGGTGGTCAGGCCGAACTGGGCAACGCGGCCGCGCACCTTGGATTCCGGCGCCTCCGGCATCAGCCGGCGCACATGCTCATAGGCGTTCTCCTCAGGCCGCAGATCGTCGAGCTGGTGCTGGGCGAAGATCGCCACCTTCAGCCCGGGCGCCACCGTCATGGTGCCGCTCTCCTGTTTCAAGCGGCCGGACAGAAGCTTGGCGAAGGTCGACTTGCCGTTGCCGTTGGCGCCGAGCAACGCGATGCGGTCGTCGGCATCGATGCGCAGTGTCATCTTCTTCAGGATCGGCTGTCCCTCGGTATAGCCGACATTGACGTTGTTCAGCGCGACAATGGGTGAGGCCACCGTCTTCACCGGCTCGGGGAAGGAGAACGGCCGCACCGTGTCGTTCACGATGGCCGCGATCGGCTTCATCTTCTCCAGCGCCTTGATGCGCGATTGCGCCTGCCTGGCCTTGGAGGCCTTGGCGCGGAAGCGCTCGACGAAGGATTCCATGTGCTTGCGCGCGGCTTCCTGCTTGACGCGGCCCTTTTCCTGCAACTCCTTCTGCTCGGTGTACTGGCGCTCGAACTGGTCGTAGCCGCCGCGCCAGAAGGTCAGCTTCTTCTGGTCGAGATGGACGATCGAGTTGACGGCACGGTTGAGCAGGTCGCGGTCGTGCGAGATCAGGAGCACGGTGTGCGGATATTTGGAGACATAATTCTCCAGCCACAGCGTGCCTTCGAGATCGAGATAGTTGGTCGGTTCGTCGAGCAGCAAAAGGTCAGGTTCGGAAAACAGCACGGCGGCGAGCGCCACGCGCATGCGCCAGCCGCCGGAAAAGGACGAGGCCGGGCGCCGCTGCGCGGCATCGTCAAAGCCGAGGCCGGCGAGAATGGTGGCCGCGCGCGACTCGGCCGAATGCGCATCGATGTCGGCCAATCGCATGTGGATGTCGGCGATGCGGTGCGGATCGGTGGCGGTCTTTTCCTCTTCGAGCAGAGCCGAGCGTTCAAGGTCGGCCTTGAGCACGATCTCGATCAGCGCATCCTCGGTGCCGGGCGCTTCCTGCGCCACCTGGCCGATGCGGGTGTTCTTGGGCAGGCTAATCGAACCGGTCTCGGAAGCGAGGTCGCCGGTGATGGCCTTGAACAGCGTCGTCTTGCCGGTGCCGTTGCGGCCGACAAGCCCGGCCTTGGTGCCGGCCGGCAAGGTCAGCGAGGCATGGTCGAGAAGCAGGCGTCCGGCCATGCGGAGCGAAAGGTCTGAAATAACAAGCATAGCGGCGCTTTTGCACGGGAGACCGGCGCTTCGCAAGGCCTTGCGAGCCAAGAGACGAACAAGTTCGCTCTGGGTTGGCCGCATAAGGATGGCTTGGAAGTCAATGTTTATCGGCTCGGCTGTCTGCACCCGGTGGTCAATATTGAACAGACTGGCGCCCGGCGTGCGGCCTAAACCTTGTATGGCTGACGAAAATCCAATAGCGCCCCAGCCCCCCGCCCGCGATTGGTTACGCCAGCAGAAACCCCGGCCGGGGATTTTCAACGTGGCGGCGGAAGCAGCTTGGCCTGAATCGGAAAACCGGGAGGCGCTCACAAACTCCCGGTCGGACTCGAATGAACCAGAGTGGCATTGGAGGTTCGAGGATGCCTGCGCTTCCCCTGGCGCTCAAGATCGCAGATGCCGTTGCCGATGCCGAGCGGCGTCAACACAGGCTGGACGTCGCAACCGTTGCCGGCCTGTTGCACGACGCCCATCCCGAGGCCGGCCACAGCCTGGCGGAGATTGCCGACACGCTGCGAGAGGAGATCGCATCCCAGCAAACCTTGGCCGCAACAGCGCTTGGGTAACGCTAGTGTTGCGCCTGGCGTTCTGCTTCCCGCTACTCGTCGACATCAGGCTGCCGGGCATGCCTTGCCTGGCGAAAAAGCCCCGGCCGGAGACTCGTCAAGACGCCAGACAATCGGGAGGGAGGAACAACCCGAATGACGCCGACCGCAACTGGATAGCCTTCGCGGCGCGCCGCGTTTGGTCAATATTGACCGGATTTTGTTTCATCGAAGCTGATGCCTGGCCAACATCATGATATTATCCGCTTACAAACCAATCTGGTCGCTGGATGAGGCAACCGATGGAAGGCAAATCAGATCAGCCATTCGATCCGAAGGCATTTTTGGCGAAAGCCGATCTTGGGCGAACGATCACACGGCATGAACCCAACCAGAAGATATTCTCGCAAGGCGATGTCGCGGATTCGGTCTTCTACATCAACGAGGGCCAGGTCAAAGTCAGTGTCCTCTCCAAACAGGGAAAGGAAGCCGTCGTCGCCATAATGAGCACCGACGATTTCTTCGGCGAAGGCTGCCTGGCTGGCCAGACACGTCGCATGGCCACGGCAAATGCGATGACGGATTGCGAGATCATGCGGCTCGACAGGAAGGCGATCATGGGCGTCCTTCACGACGAGCCGGCCTTTTCGGAAATGTTCATCGCCCACCTTCTGGCGCGAACCATCCGCGTGGAAGAGGATCTGGTCGATCAGCTTTTCAATTCGAGCGAAAAGCGCCTGGCACGTGCACTTCTATTGCTGGCAAATTTCGGCAAAGAAGGGAAGCCCGAACCCATTCTCGGCAAGGTCAACCAGGAAACGCTTGCCGAAATGATTGGCACAACGCGACCGAGAGTCAGCTACTTCATGAACAAGTTCCGCGAACTTGGATTCATCGACTACAATGGAAAGCTTGTGGTGCATAGTTCGTTGCTGAGCGTGGTCCTGCATGACCAACCCCAGATAAGGCGATGAAGAGTAAGAGCTGCCGGCCGGTGCCGTGCGGCCGACAAGCCCGGCCTTGACCGCACAAAGCGCATAAAACGGCGCGCCGACAGCGCGCCGTTTTATGACTGATACTGCAAGCGACGACCGCTTTTCAGCGGTCGGCCTGCGCTCAGGTTTTTGCCTTGCGCTTCGTCACCTTGGCTGCGGCGGCAGGCGTGGCCGGCTTGCGGCCAAGCCCCGAGGATTTTGCCAGCGCCGAGCGGGTGGCCGAGTAGTTTGGCGCCACCATCGGGTAATCCGGCGGCAGACCCCACTTGGCCCGGTATTCGTCCGGGCTGAGATGATGGTCGGTGCTGAGGTGTCGCTTCAGCGACTTGAACTTCTTGCCATCCTCCAGGCAGACGATGTGGTCGGGAAACACCGACCGCTTCGGGTTGACGGCTGGAGTGAGGGTGACGCTTTCCGCTTCGGCAATGCTGCCCAGCTTGCGAACCGATGCGCTGACGCTGGCGATCAAATCCGGCAGGCCGGATGCTGGAAGCGGATTGTTGCCGACATAGGCAGAGACGATGTCGGCGGTTAGTTCGATAGCTGTCTTGTTGTCGATACTGGACATTCTTTTTCTCCCGTCGGTTGTAATTTGCCGACTTTTTCTAGAGTTTTCTTGATGTATCGATTTAAATTCATCCCCCCAACGGGACGCCCAAATCTCAGTAAACCATCAAGACTCGGAACGAGATGATGTTTCTACCGAAGACTCGGACCGTGCAAATTAGAAAATCTAATACTTGGCAGCGGCAGACTTTGAATCCGCAGACTTGGCGGGACTGGAGTCGGCCAGTATCTCCAGAATACGCTTCCAATGGGCGCAGCGACCGAAATCTCTGTGCTCGATCGCCTTTTCCGCCTTCATCGCGGCGTAAAGTGGCGCTTCGGCGCCGAACTCCCTGATCAGCCAGTACGCTTCCTGTCTGGCGAGACGTTCATCGTCATCAAGCATGGTTTCCAGCCTCCGAGCGTTCGACGCCCACCGCAATGCAGCTGCCGATGACGAGGACGGCACCGGCAATCGCCGTCATCGTCAGCCTTTCGCCGGAGAGGGTCAGCAGAAGTGTCGAGGCGATCGGCGTAAGATAGGCGACGATCGCAACCTTGCCACCGCCTTCGAGCTTGAGGGCGCGCGACCAGAAGTAGTAGCCGAGCCCCATCGGACCGGCCCCGAGATAGAGCCCCAGAAGCAGGTCCGCACCGGCTGGCCAGACGATGCCGTCATGAACGCACCACAGCAGCGTCAGAACCACACCGATCAGGGCCGACGGCAAAAGCAGACGGTCCGGCGAGGCGGCAAGGCGACCGACGACGATCGAGTAGAAAGCCATGCACAGCGCCGATCCGAAGGCTGCGAGGTAGCCGATGAGATTGCCCTGGAACCAGGAAGCTTCGCGGCCGCCGGAAATGACCAGCGCCACGCCGACAAAGCCGAGCGCGGCGGTCAGCCCGAGCAGCACCGGGCGTCGCGGGTGTTCCAGGACGATCACCGCCGCCGCGACCATCAATGGCCAGGTGTAGGCGACAAGATTGGCTTCGATCACCGGCATCGAGGCGAAAGCGATGTATTGCAGCACCATCGTGCCGACCAGACCGATAAAGCCGACCGCGACCGGTACCAGTGCGGCCTTCGCTGCCGTGATGATGTCCTTTGGCACGGCGTTTTCCGGCAGGGCATTTTCCGGCCGGACGTTCTCGCTAGACATCAATCGGATAATGACGAAGACCAGTGCCGCTCCGACGAATTGCAGAAACTGCACCAGCGATACCGGATAGTTTGCCAGCAAGGATTTGCCGACCAGCGCGTTGGTCGACCACAAGGCGACCGCGCCGGCGGCAAAGACCAGCGCGGATTTGGCTACCATGTGTCCCTTGCCCCGCCCGAAACCGGCGCATCCGTAGCTACCGGCACCGGACGTTCCTCTTCGAACCGGCGATAAGCCGGCAGCTGGTTGGTCCAGACATCCTCGGCCAGTTCGTTGACCCATTCGCGGTCATGATCGTTGTCGGCGGCAAGATAGAACATGCGGTTGTCATCGACATAGGGCTTGGCCACCGAGCGCTGGTTCAGCACCAGCGTAACGCGCTCGCCAAGTTGGATAGGGGCTGTGCGATGCAGGACGCCAAGGAACTGGCCAAGCGTGGCGTAGTTCATCTTGTGGTCGATGCGCATGACGCGGTTGCGCGGGATCTCGCGGCCGGTTTCGAGGATGGCACGGCCGGTCTCGGAATCGTCGCAGTAGATTTCGAGATGGCCACCGACCAGCGGGTCGCTGATCGACAGCGGAATGAGTTCGGTGACCGGAACGCCGTCGCAATGCCAGTCGACGGCGCCATCCTTAGGATTCATGAAGGTGACGGTCGAGCCGACGATCGACAGCGGATACGGCTCCAGCTTGGTGCCCATCATGTCGGACAGCCGGTCCAGACGCAGCTTGTCATGCAGGAGTTCCTTGATCTCCGGAATGAAGCGGTCGGCGCCGGTGATGAAGGTGAGATCGAGATGTTTGTGAACGGCGTGGCTGCCCTTGAGCTTCAGCGCAGCCTCCTCGATCGCGGCAAGCAGTGCCGGATCATAGCCATGGCGATACTGCGCGACACCGAAGCTCGAGATCTTCCACGCCGTTTCGTGACCGATGATGGCTTCGCGACTCATCGCGTAACGCAGTTCGGGAATGCTATGTGCGTTCATGTTACTTCTCCAGGATGGGGGCGGGACTTAAATGACAGTTGATTAAATTAGCCCCCCCTGTAAAATTAGGAATGCTGGTGCTACCGTAAGCCAAGCTTAAGGTCGAAACCCGTGCGTCTGCTCAGTCAGGTCAACCTCAATTCGCTGAAAATCGTGGAGAGTGCTGCGCGGCATAAGAATTTTACGCGCGCCGGAGAAGAGCAATTCATAACCGCTTCGGCGGTCAGCCAGCGCGTCAAAAGCCTTGAGGACCAGCTGCGCTTCAAGATTTTCCTGCGCGGCGGCAATGCCGTTTCGTTGACGCCCGAGGGCGAGACCTATGTGTCGCGGGTTCGCGAAGCGCTCGAGCGCATCGTCGCGGCGAGCATGGAAGCGACCGGGCAGTCGCAGGAGCATGTGCTGAAAATATCGGTGCTGCCGACATTTGCGGCGCGCTGGCTGTTTCCGCGCCTGCCACTGTTCCAGCAGCAACATCCCGAGATCGAGATGCACGTTGCAACCTCCTACGCGACGCACGAATTCCCGACGTCCGAATACGATGTCGAAATCCGCTATGGCGACGGCAGCTTTCCCGATCTGCAATCCGAACTGCTGTTCAGAGAAGACCTGACGCCGGTGTGCAGCCGCAAACTCTTCCATCAGGTTCTCGGCCACAAGCCGCTGTCGAGAGTGACGCCGGACGATCTCAGATACTTCACGCTGCTGCATTCCGACACCTGCACCCAGAACTGGGAATCCTGGCTCGGCTTCGCCGGCGCCAGTTCCGTACTCGAAGAAGCCAAGAGCATCTTCTTTGACTCGTGCATGATGTCCTACGAGGCGGCCAATGCCGGGCTGGGATTTGCTGTGGCCAACCGTGCCTACATGGCCAGCGACATCCGCGCCGAAAGGCTGGTCGCTCCGTTTGCCATCCACCACCCGAATACGGCCGGGTGGTATTTCGTCTGCCCGGACAAGGCGCTTGCCGCACGCAAGGTGGCGCTGTTCAAGCACTGGGTAATGACCGAGGCGGCGATGACGCAGAGCCAGTTGGATCTCGAGACCAGCGGCTGAACGGCGGCGGCCTTCGGCAGCCATCTGCTTAAGCCAGCATCGGATTGATTGCCCGCCGACACGCCCCCCGCATCCGACAAGAACCATGTGCCGTTCCATGGTCCCGCTTGACTCACATATATCTCGGCGGTTATACGTAAATCAATAGCCAGCGGGTTATCGATCTCACATGACGAACGCTCACGATATGCTCTTCAGAACATTGGCCGATCCCACGCGTCGGGGAATTTTCGAGCGCCTGTGCCGCCAAGGCGAACAGACAGTGGGGGCGCTGACAGCGCAGTCCGGGGTCTCACAACCGGCCGTTTCAAAGCATCTCGGCGTGCTTAGGCAGGCCGGGCTGGTGCGCGACCGCCATGAAGGACGACAGACCCACTATAGCGCACAGCTCAACGCGCTTGCACCGCTGCTCGACTGGACAAGTGAGATGGCCGGGTTTTGGGAAAGCCGGTTCGACGACCTCGAAGATCTGCTAAAAAGGATGGACCAATGAGCAATACCGCGACGCAAAGGCGCTCGGTCATTGTCGAACGTGAAATCCCCTACCCGCCGGAAAAGATCTGGCGCGCGCTGACACAACCGCACCTCATCGCGGAGTGGCTGATGAAGAACGATTTCAAAGCTGTCGTAGGCCATAGTTTCAATCTGAGCGGAGACTGGGGCGGTGTGTTGGACTGCGAGGTCCTCGCCGTCGAGCCGAACAAGACGCTCTCCTACACCTGGAATTTTGCGCACGACGATGCCGCCTACAATCTAGAGAGCGTGGTGACCTTTGCGCTCACGCCAACGAGCGCGGGGACTCACCTGCGCATGGAGCAGTCGGGCTTCCGGCCGGATCAGAAGCAGGCCTTTGGCGGCGCCCATGCCGGGTGGCGGCAGTTCTTTGCAAATCTGGAGCAGGTCCTGGCGCGGACAGAGTGAAGTCTGCCCGCGCAAATCAGAGCCAGGCCCTGTCTCCAGAGCGGCACACCCAAACGCAACAACGGAGCAATAGCAATGAAGATCAAGTTGACCAGCGTGTACGTGGACAACCAGGAAAACGCCCTGCGCTTCTACACCGACGTGCTGGGCCTTACCAAGAAGGCCGATTTCAGCAACGGGCCCTATCGTTGGCTGACCGTGGCCTCACCCGACGAGCCTGATGGGACCGAGCTGCAACTCGCGCTCAACGACAACCCGGCAGCCAAGGCCTACCAGCAAGCCATATTCCAGCAGGGTCAGCCCGCGGTCATGTTCTTCACCGACGACGTCAACGGCGACTACGAGCGCATCAAGGCGCGCGGCGCCGAGTTTGCCATGCCGCCGACCGAGGTGACCGGCTCGACCATCGCGCAGCTGAACGACAACTGCGGCAACCTCATCCAAATCACCCAGCTGGCGCGCTGGTAGGGCGGGCCTTGTTCGTTTTTCAAAGGAGGTTGCATTGAACTGGAACAATTGGATCCGGCAGAGCCACCGTTGGTTGTCCATCGCCTTTACGGTGACCGTCATCGCCAACTTCGTCGCCATGGGATTGGGGCAGCCTCCCGCCTGGGTGGTCTACGCGCCGCTCTTGCCACTCTTCCTGCTGCTGTTCACGGGGCTCTATATGTTCGTGCTACCCTATGCCACCAAATGGCGTGGCGAACGGCGCGCCGGCGCCTGAACGCAATGGCAAGCAAGGCGCCCAGGAAGGCCCACGGCGAGGCTGCGGTGATCGCGAAGACCGCCGCAGGCAAATCGCATCGAGAGACAAGACTTCGAGGCATACAATGAACCCATCACAACAAATCGATCAGCTGATCGCTGGGCTCCCAGACTGGCGTGGCAAAAAGCTCGCCAGCATCCGCAAGAGCATCCTTGAAACCGACCCTGGTATCATCGAGGAATGGAAGTGGATGGGAAGCCCGGTGTGGTCTCGCGACGGAATGATCGCGGTCGGCAACGCCCACAAGGACAAGGTGAAGCTTACCTTTTCCCATGGCGCGAGCCTCGCGGATCCCGATAAGCTCTTCAACGCCGGTTTTGGCGGCAAGGTGTGGCGAGCCATCGATCTTTTCGAAGACGATGAGATTGATGAGCAGGCTCTGAAAAATCTCATCCGCGCCGCTATTGATTACAATCAGGCCAAATCGAAGAAGAAAACGTCAGCGGGCACGCGAGCGAAGGTACAGAAGCAGACGACATGAAGCGTGTTGGGGAAGCGGCCAAGACGAGCAAGGCCACTGCGCTGGCGAAGGCAAGCGCGAAGGCCGAACCTATGAAGCTCCTCTCGGGCGGCAACCCTCAGATCGCGAAGGCAGACGGCGACGCGCCGGTCCAAGCCTACATCGCGGCAATGCCAGGCTGGAAACGGCAGGTCGGGCACCGCCTCGACGCGCTCATCGTGCGTACCCTCCCCGACGTGCGCAAGGCGGTCAAATGGAACTCGCCATTGTACGGCATGGAGGGCCAAGGCTGGTTCCTTGGCATCCATTGCTTCACGCGCTACGTCAAAGTGACCTTCTTCCGCGGCATGTCGCTGCGACCGGTCCCGCCCGGCGCCAGCAAGGGCAAGGACACGCGCTACCTCGACATCCGCGAAGGCGACGAGCTCGACGAGGCGCAGATGGCGAGCTGGGTGAAGCAGGCCGCCGCGTTGCCCGGCTTTCTCGCGCCTTGACCCTTCTGCGAGTGGTCAGAGCGCCGTCCGCAATCGCACCATGACGCAAGGGAAAGACTCAGCTATCCTCCGCCGCGCGGCGGACCTGATATCCGCCTGGCCGGCGCTATCAGGCAACCTCCCAAGCGGCGCCGGCCTCCTTTCCCCACCCTGCCCCGATCGTCATTGCGCGGTTGGCGTAGCCGGTTCAGCGCCTGTTGCCGGCTAGAGCGTGGGAGCGACCTGATCGCCACCAGTGGCGTTGGTTGGTGGAACATTGTTGTCGCAACCCGCGACAGCCAGCGCCGCCGCCAGTATGAGCAAGATCGGGAGCTTTTTCATAGCAACCTCCTCTCGTTGGACAACGAGGCGGTGCCCGATTTGGTTGCGCGGACTCAATGTTGCAGGACAATCGCGGAACCAAAAGCCGCCTCCCCGGTTGGTCTAGACCAACGGAGGTGCAATCATGATCCGTCTGCTCATAGCCGGAACCATCGCTTATCTCGCCTATCGCGTCACCAAACAGGTGATCGACGACGTGCCGGGCAATGTCGACCCGCTGCTGATGCCGTCGCAGGCCAATCGCGAGGCGCTGAGGCGACAGTCGGCGGCAATGGGTGTCGACCCTCTGCGTTAGCCCGCCGCGTCGTTCCCCGGCGCTCCCGCTCTGCGAACGCTGCCCCGTTGCCAACAAAAGCGGAAACGATGCTTGATGGGCGATGACCATCGTCGCACGTGATTCGAGTTTCCAGCCGGCCTATCTCGCCAAGCTGAACGACCAGCAGCGGCTGGCCGTTGAGCATGGCGACGGCCAGATTGCCGGGCCGCTTCTGGTGATCGCGGGTGCGGGTTCCGGCAAGACCAACACGCTTGCGCATCGCGTCGCGCATCTGATCGTCAAAGGCGCTGATCCAAGGCGCATCCTGTTGATGACGTTTTCGCGCCGGGCCGCATCGGAAATGGCCAAACGGGTCCAGCGTATCGCCGGCGAGGTGCTGGGCCGCGATGCTTCCATCATCACCGATGCGCTGACATGGGCCGGCACCTTTCACGGCATCGGCGCCCGGTTGCTGCGCGACTACGCGCTGGAGATCGGCCTCGATCCGGCCTTCACCATCCACGACCGCGAGGATTCCGCCGACCTGATGAACCTAGCCCGCCACGAGCTCGGTTTTTCAAAGACGGAGAGCCGTTTTCCGACCAAGGGGACTTGCCTTGCGATCTATTCGCGTGCCGTCAACGCGCAGGCGCCGCTTGGCGAGGTGCTGGGGTCGGCGTTCCCGTGGTGTGCCGGCTGGGCCGACCAGCTAAAGGCGCTGTTCGCCCGCTACGTTGAGGCCAAGCAGGCGCAGAACGTGCTCGATTACGACGATCTGTTGCTCTACTGGGCGCAGATGGCGGCGGAGCCGGAGATATCAGCCCATCTTGGCCAGCGCTTCGACCATGTGCTGGTCGACGAATATCAGGACACCAACCGGCTGCAGGCCTCGATCCTCACAGCGCTGAAGCCGGACGGCGCCGGGCTGACGGTGGTCGGCGATGACGCGCAGTCGATCTATTCGTTTCGCGCCGCCGAAGTGCGCAACATTCTCGATTTCCCAAAACAGTTCGCGCAGCCCGCCGATGTCATCATGCTGGAGCGCAACTACCGCTCGACCGAGACGATCCTGGCCGCCGCCAATGCGGTCATCTCCGAGGCTTCGGAGCGCTTCACCAAGAATCTCTGGTCGGAGCGCAAATCGTCGCAAAAGCCGAAGCTGGTCAGCGTCCGCGACGAGGCCGAACAGGCGAATTATGTCTGCCAGGCGATCCTGGCCGAGCGCGAGGCCGGCACGGCGCTTATCACGCAAGCGGTACTGTTTCGCACCTCGCACCACAGCGGCCCGCTGGAGATCGAGCTGACGCGCCGCAACATCCCGTTCGTCAAGTTCGGCGGGCTGAAATTCCTCGATGCCGCCCATGTCAAGGACGTGCTGGCGGTGCTGCGCTTTGCCGAGAACCCGCGCGACCGCGTCGCCGGGTTTCGCGTGCTGCAGCTCCTGCCCGGCATCGGCCCTTCGGCGGCGTCGCAGATCGTCGAGACCATGGCGACGTCGCTCGACGAGGCGATGGGCCTTGCGCGCTATCGGCCGCCGCAACGCGCGGTCGAAGACTGGCCGGCATTCGTCGCCTTGTTTTCCGGCCTGCGCGCCGGCGCGAAATGGCCGGGCGATCTTGAACTGGTCAGGCTGTGGTACGAGCCGCATCTCGAGCGCATGCACGAGGACGCAACGACGCGCCGGGCTGATCTTTTGCAACTCGAACAGATCGGCGCCGGCTATTTTTCGCGCGAGCGCTTCCTCACCGAACTGACGCTCGACCCGCCGGATGCGACCAGCGACCAGGCCGGGCCGCCGCATCGCGACGAGGACTATCTGATCCTGTCGACCATCCATTCGGCCAAGGGCCAGGAGTGGAAGAACGTCTTCGTGCTCAACACCGTCGATGGCTGCATCCCGGCCGATCTCGGCGTCGGCACCAAGGAAGATATCGATGAAGAGCGCCGGCTGCTCTATGTGGCGATGACGCGGGCCAAGGATGGCCTGCACCTGGTGACGCCGCAGCGTTTTTTCACCCACGGCCAGGCGGCGCGCGGCGACCGCCACGTCTATGCCTCGCGCACCCGCTTCATCCCGGCCTCGATCCTTGGCGCCTTCGAACAGACGTCATGGGCCAGTGTGCGAGCCACGGACGATCCGCGCCGGCAACCGCAGGTGCGTGTCGACCTCGGCGCCCGCATGCGCGGCATGTGGAAGTAGTCTTGTTGGCGCCCACCTACGAATGCCGTTTGACGTGAATGTCGCCAGCGAAAAAATCTCGATATTTTTGGAACCTCAGGCCGCAATCTGCGTTTCCCGGCGTCCGACCCTGATCGGAGAGCGGCGACCGCCGTCACCTCCGCCCAACTCGAGAGGCCAGAATGAACGACAGGATGTTCTTCACCCCGGTTGCCGTGACCGTTGGCGCCGGCCACAAGCGCATGCTCGCTTCGCTCTTTGAAATGCATGAGTTCCTGACCGAATTTCCGCCGTCGCGCCGGCGCCTGAGCTATGGCGCGGCCGTGAATGCCTGTGAGGCGGCAAGTGCCGGCGAGATCTCGACCGAAGCCGCGCGGGATGCCCTGATCACCTTTGCCGTCACGGCAGGTGTGCTGTGGCCTGCCGCCGCGCCGATCATCTCGGTCAAGCCGGTCGCTCGTGGCTATGGCGGCTACGCCGCCTGACATCAGGACGCAAACCACTGCGCTATTTTGAACGGCCCGCGTTGGTGCGGGCCGTTTTTCAACAACCGGAGGAATAGCGAGCTAGGCCAATCTCACTACAGCGCTAGACGACCCTGTCGCGCTCGACCAGGATGTCGGCCTCGATTGCCGCATTGATGAACGCCGCACGGGCGTAGCGGGCCTCCTTCAGCCCTTCCAGGGCTGCGAGGCAGGCCTTGCGGGCGGCAATGTGAAAGCGGCCCGTCTTGGCCGGCCAGCGATTGAGCAAGATGTCGGCCGCTTGGGCGACGCGCTCGACGGTAAAGATGATGTTTCCCGATCGGCCGAGCGCGACCCGAACAGGCTCGTCGAAATGCTGATCCCGCATGGCGTCATCTCACCAGAAGCTGAAGCCGAACGCGACTCAATTCGCGATATTATGATAGGGATCTGTTGACATCGTCACACCGCGCCGCAGCCTCGTGCCTCGGCACTCAACAGACCCTGGGTTCCCAACATGTCTGACGGCCAAAAGAACCCGAAGCTGATCGTTGTCGTCGCCTTTGACCGCGGTGAGGACGGCGAGCTGTTCGCGGCCTTCGGGCCGGCCCACCAGCAGAGCGAGGACCGCGCCGTCCGAGCGGCCAAGGGGCTCGCCGCAAGCATGTCGGCGTGATTGCCTGGAGCCGCGATGCCGACCCGGCGCTTGGTGACTACGGACCACCGACCGTGCCTTTCGCCAGCGGCGACGTACCCGACATGGAATAGCCCTGCCCGACATAGTCTTGGCGCGACGGGTTTTCCGCCGCGTCGCAGGCTTCCAAAATCGAGTTAGCGAGAGAGATCACTCCGACTGGCGGCCTGCTGCTGGCGAGACCGCGCCGCCGCGCCGGCGATTGCTCCTCGTGCAACGGCAAAGCCGCTCCACCGAAATGAGCGCGACGATCAGAATCGCCCTGAGTTCGATGAGATCGTGGCGGCGTGGTCTTGCGTCTGGCCGACGAATGGCTCGTCGCCGATCAACAGCGAAGGCGCGGGCAGATTGTTGACGGCAGCGAGCCGCCAGAAAAACGATATTTACTGAATGATATACGTAATCTCGTACAAATTCCAAGGTTACGCCTAGATGCGGTGAAATTCATAAGGTTCGTAAAACCCGATTTTTTGGGTAACTCTGGAGGAAAACCCGCGAAATTCCCCGAGTACACGACATTGATATAGATTCTACTATAAGTAGAAGGTAACATCTGTAGATATTTGATGATAGCATATTGTGGTATGAAGCTTTGAGAGTTAGCCTGCTTCGAACCAGCATGGAGGATGACCAAGGGTTTGCGTAAGCCGCACATCTCCTAGCGAGACCTGAAATAGAACATTATCGTATAGATGGGTGAATCCTTGGGAAATACACGAGGTATATTGACGGTCAAGGCCGGTCATCCGTCGAATAGAATCAATCTTGGCTCTCTGCTCACGGCGGCAGGACGTTTCGGTATTCAGCAGTTTTTTGATTTTTTTGCTTTTCGAAAAGAGCCTGCCATTGACCAGGCCAGTTCGCTGCCTCCCAAAGCACTGCCTTCCAGAACACGCTCCTCCGGAGATCCGGCAGGACCCAGGCTTCTGTGCGGGATTGACGTTCCTTCCGGTCGCACGTTCCACGTCGGCAAGGGGCTTGCGCTGTATCTGCAGGGCTGGGCTTTTTGTCCCGGCAATCCGATCAGGCGACTGTATGTCCTGGACGGAACCAGGCAGCATGAAATCCGAAACCATTCCTGGGCCCGACCGGACGTTTTGCATTACTTTTATCCCGCGCAGGATCCGAGTGGCGGCAGCCTGTTTTCCGAGTTCATCACGATACTGCCGATCGATGAAATTGCGACGCCAGAGACACGCGACCTGCGACTTCGTGCCGAGTTGAAGTCGGGAAAGATCATCGAGCAACCCCTGGGGGTCTTCGAGTTTCAGCCGGAGAGCAATCGACGCCCGCTGGCGGTGGAATGGCCGGCGAACGGCCCCAAGGTTGCCATCTGCATGGCAGCGTACAATCCGCCTTTGCAACTTCTGAAGCAGCAGATCGGATCGATATGCGCGCAGGATCATGAGAACTGGATCTGCATTATCACAGATGACAGTTCTATTGCTGCCTGTCGCGACGATATTCTTGATATGATCGAAAACGACAGCCGCTTTATCTATGTGCGAAACAAGGCACGCAAGGGCTTCTACAATAACTTCGAAGAGTGCCTTTCTTTAGTACCAAGCGATGCGGACTTCGTTGCGCTGGCGGATCAGGATGATAATTGGCACCCCGACAAACTCACGAAGCTCCTTCAAGCTTTGCCGGCGAATAAGAAACTCGTGTTTAGCGACTGCCGCATCGTCACAGACAATGAGGTTGTCTCCGAGACATATTGGAACCACCGCAAAAATGAATACGCGGATTTCCTCTCGCTGTTCCTGGCCAATTCTGTGACCGGTGCCGCGAGCCTGTTTCGCAGCGACATTCTCGATCGGATTCTGCCGTTTCCGCAACGGCTGATGGATGCCTACCATGATCAATGGATTGCACTTACGGCCGAGGCTGCGGGCGGAATTTCCTATGTCGACGAACCTTTGTACGACTATCATCAGCATGGAGCGAACGTTGTAGGGCAAGTGGTCAAACGCTACCACGGCGTTTCCCATTCAATAGGGGCCATCCTCAAAGGCGCAGGAAACAAGCACGCCTTGCTTGATGCCGGTCGCACCTTGCTGCAGCAAGCACGCGTGGACTTCTCGGGGGCGCAGGAAAAGGCCGTATTCGCAGAGACACTTCGGCTGCGAAATCCTGGAATGCCGGGAAGCCTGAAAAAGACGACCAACCAAATCCTACGTCTGACGACCAGTGTGATCGAACCGATTCGCCTGAAATTTTCAGGCATGTTGCGGCGGCATTCGACATTGAACGTCGAGGGACTGTTGATGAATGCCGCCTTCGGCGCCAGAGCAAGGAATCTCGCCTATCGATTAAAGAAAGCCCGATACCTGCAGCATGCCCGCAGGGTCGCTACAGGATCTGCAACCGCGCCGAATGTCGCCATCCCCGGCGGAATACCCCGCGTTGAGGATATGGAGGCAAACTGGATTTTTCACAACATTCAGCCGCTGACGCTGCGGGTGTCGAGCCGCGAGCCAAAGCGCGTCAACATCCTCCTGGCCACGATAGATTTCAAATACATCTTCGGCGGTTATATCGGCATGTTCAGTCTGGCGCTTCGGCTCCGTCGGGAAGGTTTTCTCGTCCGGATCGTGACGCTGGAATATACGGAGCTGGACATGGCGGTCGCTCGCGAGCGCATCAAAGGCTACCCTTGCGTCGAGCACTTGTTTGACGAGATTGAAATCGAGCATCGGCACGACCGCAAGGAGGAATTGTCCGTCAATCCCGGAGACCGCTTCATCGCTACCAATGGCTGGGGCGCGCATATCGCGCACCATGCCAGCCGCCAATTGGGACAGGACCGTTTCATGTTCATGGTCCAGGAATACGAACCCTATTTCCTGCCCATGAACACGATCGCCGCGTTGTTCCGGCAGTCCTACGGCTTCCCGCAGTTCCAGCTTTTCTCGACGCCCTTGCTGCGCGACTTTTTCAAGCTGAACAAGATCGGCATATTCTCGCAGCCTGACGCGGAAAAACACCATGCTGTGTTCCGCAACGCGATCCAGAAATTCACGCCCTCGCTAAACGACATGCGCCATCATGAACGGCGCATTCTTTTTTATGCCCGCCCGGAAGCGCATGCATCGCGCAACCTGTTCGAACTCGGCTTGAAGGCGCTCGCCGAACTGGCCAGGTCCCCCGATTTCGACGCCGACAAGTGGAAATTCTACGGCATGGGTTCGATCGGCGGCGCCAGCAAGGTCAGGCTGGCTCGCGACGTGGTCATGGAGATGATGCCTAAGACCGATCTGCAAACCTATACCGAACGGCTGCCGCACCATGATATCGGCCTCTCGCTCATGCTGACGCCGCATCCCAGTCTGGTGCCGCTGGAAATGGCCTCGGCGGGAATGTGGACCGTGACCAACACGTTCGAGAACAAGACGGCGAAGAGCCTGCGGAATATATCGACCAACCTCATCGCCGTGGAGCCGACGCTGGAAGGCGTGATCGCCGGGCTCAAGGACGCCATCTCGCGTGTTGATCAATACGACCGGCGACTGCAAGGCTCGCACCTCGATTGGCCGACCAACTGGGACGACTCTTTCTCCGGGGCAACCATGAAGAAGATCGTCGACTTCCTGTCCGATCGGCCTGCCCTTTCCGTTGCTGCCCACTCGCCGCGGAACCAGGTGCATACGCCCCGGAACCGGGCGCATGGCGCTCAGGCTGCCGGCAGGCCTGTCTCAGCCGGCCGCCAAAGCCTTACGCCAAAGGGACAAACAAGTTAGGGAACCCGGATGATCCATTCATCCTGCAAGCCCCACCATCCGGCCGGCTTGAACGAAACGACGCGCGCCTTCGTTGCGTCGTAGATCGCCTTGAGCACATAGGGCGGCAACACGATGGTGGAGCCGTAGATCGACGAATCGAGATCCTTCTGATCCGATCCATCCAGATAGCCGTATTGCTGACCATCCTTGATGACTTCGGCAAGCTGGGGAACGACGGTTGCTGCATGCGCCCCGTGCGTGGAGAACATCAGATAGCCGCCCGGTTTGAGCGCGTCGCATACTGAGGACAACCAGCGCTGGAACAAGCCATCCGGCAGGTGGGACCACAGCGAAATCGCGAAGATGAAATCGTACTTTTCGCCTGGCTGCCAATTTTCGGGGATACTGGCGGAGGGAATCGCCGGGACCCCCAACACATCCGCACAGAAAGACACCGCTTCGGGGTGGATGTCGCATGCGACGAAATTCAAGTCCTTCAAATGGCGCGTCACGCGTCCATAGCCGCTTGCGAACTCCAGCACCCTCGCGTCCTTGGCCAAGCCCAGTGATGCCATGAGTTCGCGCACCTGTTGCGCGTTGGCAGCTCCGTTCTCGAAATAGTGCTTCAGCGCCTCGAATATCTTCATCTCCTCGCCCGCCGACAACCGGGCGACCAGATGGCCGAAAATGTGGTCATACTCATGAAGCTCGGGACTAACCGAATATCTGTCTGCCCATACTTTGGCGAGGGCCCGCAGGAAATCGCTCGTTTCAAACGCCTGTGACGACCGGACCGGCTCGCTGTTGCGGCTCGGTTCATTCACTGGCTCCATCGTTGAGTCCTCCCCCTTGCCTTTTAACCACCGCGATGCGGCGAAAGCGTCAAGCAGGTTTTTGTACAACGTACTGGTCCTGATACTTCCACCACACGCCGGCCTTGTAGGATATCAGCCGTGCTCCCGGAAGCCTGCCGACCTGAACGCCGACATAGTGCGGATGAACCGTCGCATTGCCGTAGTCCTGCGTGTCCAGGTCTTTCTGTTCCGACATGGGTTCGAAGGCCATGCTATCGGGCCCTGGCGTTGGTATTTTTGGGTTGATGGCACGAGCGGATTCGCCGATCGTCGTAAAGATCAGATAACCGCCTGGCGCCACGAGCGCATAGAGTGCCGACAGCCATCTGCCAAAAGTGCGATCCGGCAGATGGGAAAAAAGCGATATGACGGCGACGACATTGAACTGACCCGGAATCTTAAGCTGGTCGGGGTCTTTTGACGACACATAGGTCGGGCATCCGCAATGTTTACTCACGAACTCCACCGCTTCTGGGTGGATATCGCTTACCGTCAGGTCGCATAATTTCTGCAGGTGACGGGTGAGCCGCCCATAGCCGGCGGCAAATTCGAGAACCCTCAGATTGTCCATGTCGACGCCGAGGCCTTCGATCGTCGTCATCAATTGTTCCGCGTCGGCCAGCCCACCCTTGAAATAGAATTTCAAACCGCCCTCGGCGTTCATCTTCAGGAAGTGCGCCAACATATGATCTTCGGAGTGAAGCGCCGGACTTACCCGATAGATCGCGGCATATCGTTTTGCCGCAGCCTCCATCTCCTCAACGGCAACGGTTCCCACGGCGCTCTCCCTTGTATTCTCTTTGACCGGGGCTTGTTGGACTTGCGCCTGGTTGTTTTGTGCCGCGGCTCTCGGCAGGCGACCCTCACGCCGCCCAGAACGCAGATAGTGCAGGAGCGGATTCACACCTGCGCTCGCAACATCGGGGTTGTTTCTGAGGTAATATTCTGAATCGAAAAACGGCATGGTACCGTGCTCCTCCCTATCGCCATGGGCAAAATGTTCGACAGCAAATGTCAGAGCTTCATCCAACGACAAGTTTTCAGTTGCGACCCTGTCTCGCTGCTGGCTCAGATGTTCGGTCCTCGCCACGAGCTCGACCCTTTCGCCTCTCAAGGCTTGAACTTCCTTTGCGAACTGGTCGTTCTCCGCTCCGGTCGCTGCTATCTGGTCGAAGATTTTCCAGTAGACATCATAGCTTGCGCTGACCAGAAATGAGGCTTCCAGCGCTGGCAGGCTGGCCTCGTTCGCGGCGGCAACACCGATGTAGTACATGGTATCAGGGATTTCGCCTGCGGTCCTCTCGACACTGCTTCCGTCGCGAAAAACGCTGGCTATCCCGCCCGCGTCACCCTGACAGGACAGGATCGACGATGCCACGGTCAACCGCTGACCAAACAGCCGAAGTGCAGGAAATTGCTCTCTCAACAAATTCTCGAACTGCTGGCCGGTCAGTTCGCTGATATGAAATTCGTTAACGTGACCCTGTCGGTGTGAATAGACCTCAGTGTTGGGCGAGGATATGATAAGAAACCCGGCAGGTCTGAGAACGCGACGAATTTCGGCCATCATGCCGGCTTGATTGGCCAGATGCTCAATGGTCTCAAAGGAAACGACCACATCAGCGCAGTGATCGGCCAACGGCAGGTTGACTGCGTCGGCACATAGGAAAGAAAGGTTCTGAACCTGATATCGTGACTCGGCATGCCTGACAGCGCTGTCTGAAATGTCGATGCCAATCACCCGTCGGGCAGACGCGGCGAGCATGGCCGAACCAAAGCCCTCCCCGCAAGCAAGGTCGATTACATCAAGTCCGTCAACCAGGCCACGCGCCCACGCATAGCGATGCATATGCTCCTGGCGAATTTCGTCCAGCAGCTCCGGATGATAACGCTCGCCGGTGTAGTTCAGCGCGGATTTCCTGGTATTCTTCATGGTCCTCACCAAACGCCACCGATGAATTGCGCCAGCAGAGGCGTCTCGTCAGATTGCGCCACCTTCGCATCATATCGCTCTGAAACCGGAGCACCAGTTCTGTGTGCATGCTCGAGATAGTCCTCCGGCCGTACGCCTCGACGAACCACATGCCTGAGCTATCTGCGCGCCACCATTGCGAGTGCCGCGGGATAATCCACCGGAAAAATTGTCAACTCGGAATAACCCGCCTCCATGAGGAAGCACCAAGCATCGGCACCGAATTCCGTATGGACCACATAGTCATCGCCGCTCTCTTGCGGGCTGCCGTGATGACTTTTCGGAAGGCCCGTTCGCCCCCTGCTCATTCGCCCGACGATGATCGGGACGGTCAAGCAGAGCGCACCCCGCGGCTTGAGAACTCGGCGGCACTCTGCCAGCGCGTGGACGGGATTGGCGACATGCTCAAGTGTATCGGAATGGACAATTATGTCGAAAGTATCATCAGGCCAGGGCAAGGCGTGCAAATCGACCTGCGGATAGGCACCGAAAACATGCTCCGGCATTTTGGACAGAACTGGATTGAGCGTGCCGGCGTCGTTCAATTCCAGAATGCGAACATGCGCAGCATCGGCAGAAACGACAAAATCCCGTAGCATATGCGTCGTTCCGCAAACGGCGCGCAGCGCATTGGCAAGTGCTATCGATCTCAGATTTGCACCGCAGCTTGCGCAAATTTCGCCTTGCTGACGGTCTACATAACTTACTTCCGCGGGCGAGAGTTGCCATTGATCGATCAGCTGTGGCCACAGGACCGTGTGTGCCGTGAACTCGGTTCCGCCGCATACCGTGCACAACATTCAACATTGATCCCTTAGTTTGCTTTGCGACCGCTCCCGTTCACCGCAGCGGCGACGCCCGCGGCAGTGCGCGCGACGGAGCGGCTCCGACACCGAAACAGGATCATCGGATTGCTTCGCCAGCGGAGGAACGCCAGCCAAACTCTACATCCCTCATGGTCGTCTGCTGCCCGGAATCGCCTGGATCGATACGAATGGAACGCCCCGCCAGATAGTCAGGAAGAACCAGCGCAATCGCGTGGTCGCCGGCGTCGAGAGGCAGTTGAATCGAGCGACCGGCAACAAAAGCTCCATCCGGGCCATCATGGGGTGAAAAATAGATCTCGAATGTATCGGGAACTTTCAACATCAGATGCAGCCTAACGCAGGGGGTTCTTCCACCACCAGCCGAGACGGGCACGGTGGTGACCATTTGGGGATCGGGGGCAGTGGTGAGATAGCCGTTTGCGTCCGCAACCATGGCCTGGAGCCTCGGCGCGCCGGAGGCAGGAGCAAAATCCCCGCATTCCCTGGCAGCCAGTTCGTTGCGTGCGACCAGAGCCTGACCCAGCGGGCTGGGCCATGAAAGAGGGCCGGTCAGCGCCGACTCAACCACCGCTCGCTCGACACGGCTGACGATCAGCCGGTTGCTGGCGAGTATTGCGTTCGTGATCTCTTGTTGACCGGCACCCAGACCAACTGCGAACGCGTGTCGGAAAGGGTCCGTCAAGCCTACGATTTTTTTATAGAATGAATCATGCAGGATGACGGTGGAACTCGCCTGATCGAACTGCTTGACCGAAGATAGCGCTTTTGTTTCCGCCGGGCGGTCGATCTCGCTTTCCGCTTCACCGTTGCCGACCAACAGCATCAGTGTTTCAAGATCTGCCGGGCGCAACGTCATTTTCCCGGTCAGTGCGGGCGGCTGTATCTCTTTTGCCTCCGGAAAAACCGCAACCAGCAATTGGCGAAGGGCGATGGCAGCGCCAACATAGGTCCAGTGGGTGTCCACCTTGCTATACAGCCTGTCTCCCGTTGAATTTCTTTTTGCATCCAGCTGTGAGGTCAGGTGGTCAATGACGCGAGGCGCTTCGGTCCTGATCGTCGATCGCAAAAGGTCGGCGCTCTGCTGTTTGCAGGCCCATAACTTTTCAAAATGAGGGTCGAGAAATTCTGGATAGACCGTTGATTTGTCGGGCGGAATCGCAAAGTACATCTCAATTCCGGACGCGCCGGCAACGTCGAGCATGGCGTCCATGCGGGAGACGGCCATTTCCACGTCATATTTCTTTTGACATTGGCCCTCGAACCAATCGCCCTTCCAATAGAGCCAGCCGTCCTTTCCGGTAACGACGTTGTTGTGGTCGTATTGGTGAACGATCTTCAGCAAAACGGTATTCCGAATCGAAATGGCCGATTTCTTTAGCTGGGAACGCTCCAGAAGAGCGGAAGCCATCTGATCGAATGCGCCGCTCGAGCCGGTAGAAAGCACTTCCATAGGGGGAAAGGGCGTAAATTCTCTCTGGCCATAGGGCTCAACAGCCCCCCGCACGGCAAGCACCAGCAGCGGAGACGCGACCACCGCCGCGAAAGCCGCGGTGACAATGGCGTCGCATATTTTTTTTGCTGTGGTCATCAGAATTGGAAATACAAAAACGGGGTGTAGCCACCGCTCAGCGCCAACACCTGACAGACCAGCAGGGCAACAACTGTGTAGCAGGCGCCGGCGACATAGAGCCTATCGCCTCTGGTCTCGCTTGTCAGCAACTGGCCGAACGAGAGCCGGCCGGGCAGAACATAGATCGCCGCACCGGCCGCTAGGGCGATTAGGCTGGTCGTGGCTATCGGGGCTGCGGCATCAAGGCTGAATGCGCCGGCGGCGGCCGGCAAAGCCATCGCCTTCCACAATGAAATTGCCTGCTCGAGCGACGTCGAACGGAACAGCGGCCAGCTCAGCGTTACAACGGGCAGGAAGTAGGCATATCGCAGCCATTCCTTCTCGAGCACTTTGGGCCATGCGCCGGTCGCGACGCGTTCGCCCAGGATGAAAACCCCGTGGAACAGCCCCCAGCAAAAGAACGTCCACGAGGCGCCATGCCAGAGACCTGTCACCGCGAAAACGAACAACAGGTTTCGATAGGTCGCGATCCTGCCATGCCGATTTCCCCCCAAGGGTATATACAGATAGTCGCGAAACCAGCTCGACAGCGAGATGTGCCAACGTCGCCAGAATTCGGCGATCGAACGGCTGGCGTAAGGCCTCTCAAAGTTTTCGGCAAAGCGGATGCCGAACATGCGGGCAAGGCCGATGGCCATGTCCGAATAGCCGGAGAAGTCGAAGTACAACTGGATGCCATAGGCGGAGGCCGCCAGCCAGGCTGAGATGAAGGTGATGGAATCGTGCGGGGCAGCAAAAATGGCATCCGGAATAGGCGCGACGCCGTCGGCTATTATCACCTTTTTCATCAGGCCATGAGCGAAGCGGGTGGCTCCGGCGGAGAAGTTCGACAGGGATACCTTCGGCGCTCGAAAGTCCTCGATAACGTCGCGATACCGTACAATCGGGCCAGCGATCAAATGCGGAAAAAACGTAAAGTACGTGCCAAAAAGCACGACATTGGGCTCGGCCGGAATTGCGCGACGATAGACGTCGATCAGGTAGGACAATGCCTGGAAGGTAAAAAAGGATATGCCGATTGGGAGAACGACGCCAGCGAATTTCATCGCAAGGCCGCTGCCGGCAACTGAATCGACGTTGGCCGCGACAAAGCCGAGATATTTGAAGAACACAAGCAAGCTGACGGGGAGAGCTATTGCTACCGCGGCAATTGCCTTTCTCGATCGAGCCCCCTTGCAGAAATCCAGGGTGAGCGCCCCGACATAGGCGACCATCAGGTCTGCGACGAGTATTATGACATATGACCCGGAGGACCAGTAGTAGAACACCAGGCTCAAAACAAGAAGGCTTGGCCTGAAGGCCGACGGTCTGGCAAAAAAGGCGATGGAAAGGGCGACCGGAAGAAAGAAAAATAGGAAGTTACTCGCCGAAAATACCATCCATCCCTCAGTCGTATTCCACGAGTTTTTAAGGTTTGAAGAGTCGACTCGACAGTCAGAACACGAAAAGCGTCCTAACATCACCACCGGAACTGCTCGATCACCTCCCGCTTTGGGATAGTAGACGGCCCGTCTAATCTGTAAATACTTATTTCTGAATCTCTGGCTCCTGTTGATGAAGCCCTGTGCATAATCACCCCCCAATGGCGCGCGGCGCCGTTGGGGGGTGGCGCGACGCCGAAATTGGGGAGGTGCTGAAGGCTCTCGTTCGAGCACGCGACCTTGACGGCCGCGGTTCACCGATCCTGGCCAGGCCGATCCCCAACCGTAGCTTCGTCAAGCTCGCCGTCTAGTGGATTACTGTCGGGTCGCCGGCCATCTGGCTGCGCGGTCCTGTTATTTCAAAGCTGACCTGGTCGCGGCCGTTCGACTTGGCCTTGTAGAGATGCCTGTCCGCCACCACGAACATTTCGGCATAGGTGGTGGGGCCGCTGAAGGCGATGCCGCCAATGCTTACCGAAAGCGGGCAAGGCCGCCCGCCCGGGGCAAACTCGGCTTCGCGGATTCGCCGCCGGATACCCTCGGCGACCAGCCATGACTGCGAGGAGTCGGCGCCGGGAAGGAAAACCGCGAATTCCTCGCCGCCAATTCGTCCGACGATGTCGGCACCGCGCAACTGCCCCTGGATCGTCTTGGCAATCAGCTTCAGCGCCTGATCGCCGCAATCGTGGCCCAGGCGATCGTTGATGGTCTTGAAATGGTCGGCGTCGACGATCAACAAGGCGCCGGCATTGACGACGGAATGGCTGCCCGCCTGGTCGAGATATGCCTCGACAAGCATGGAAAACGCGCCGCGGTTGAACACCGCAGTCAGGCTGTCGGTTGCCGCGACAATGCTCAGTTCCCTTTGAGCGATGGCCAGCTGGCGCATCTTGTGCATCAGGAAAAAGAAAAACGACCCCCCCAGCACCAGCGGCAGCAGCAGGTCGGTGAGCTTCGCCCAGCGCAATGCGTCAGGCGACAGAGACGGAAAATTGAAGGAGTCGACGAAGAAGGCGGCGGCAATGCAAACCGCCGTGCCGGCGATGGTTACAGCTATGACCCTGCCCCAGCTCGTTGGGGACAAATCGATCCGCATGCCGTTACTCCCGCTACGTCAGCCATTTTGCAGCGGCAAGGCAAACGAAATCCTAAGACCTTGCTTCCAACTCGAATGTGGTTAACCGCGCGTCAAAGGTACTGAAGCGCCTGCGCAGCCCCCATGTGCAGCAAAAAGCCCGCCACCTGAGTGGCGGGCTTTCCGACTGGCCGGAGGCCAGGAGTGTGCCGTCGAAGCCTCCCGGCTGGTTCGACACTTTTTGCCGGAGTTAACCGGCCCTGCAGTGCGGCGCGTCCGCTCTGGATGCGCCGGGCGCTGTAGCACCCTCATGCGTTAGCGGCGTGAGATCAGCAGGCAGAGCTGCCGCAGGTCACTATCATAGGTGCCTTCGCTGGCGAGCACGTCGACGCAGCGCTTCTTCATGTGTGCGATCTGGCTGTTCGACATGCTGGCGACGACGCCAGGGAGGCCAGGCGTGCCGGGCGTACCCGGGGTGCCAGGCGTGCCTGGAGTGCCGGGCGTTCCAACGCCGACTCCGACACCGACATTGACGCCATTGTTGGTACCAACGGATACGTTGGCAGTGGTGCCATTGTTGGTGCCAACGGTTACGTTTGCAGTGGTGCCATTTGTGCCGATAGATGCCGTGGCACCGCCACCGCCAATGGTGGCGTTCGCATCTGCGCCGCCAGCGCCGCCGATCGAAACGTTGGCACTGGTGCGGTTACCACCCAACGACACACTGGCATTGGCCCCGTTGGCGCCGCCCACATTCGCGCTGGCTCCGCCATTGCCGACGGAAGCGCCGCCGACGCCACCAAGGCCAATACTTTGGGCGTTTGCGGGCATGGCAAAAATAACGATAATCACGCCACTCGCAAGTGTTCTAGCGATTTTCTTGCCGATACTATGCATGACACTCTCCTTTGTGGTCCTTCTATTTGCTGCACTGCAACAGCCTGGAATCAGGCCCCGCCTCTTTGCTTGTGCATCTAAGGATACGTACGCGATCTCCTTTTAGTTTCTTAATTTTTTCTGTGATCAGAAATTTTAGTTTGTAACCATTTCATCTCTATTCTAAAAAACTATACAATTTTTCTTAAAGGTCTAAATTTTATCGAATCGGCCAACAAAATTTCAACCAAAGATTAAGTATAAGTTCACCCTAATTTAGCACGATGGCCGAACGGCACCTGTGGGCGGCCCGGAAGTGGTCAATGACCGAGTTCCAGGTCCGTGCAAAAATCCGGAATGTCGGCGCTGGACCGCACCGTTTGCGGCGCCTTAGTGAAGCGAAAAGTGGTCTTGGTCAGGCTAGCGAGGAGAGCGCCAATGCCGCCGATAGCTTTTCCCGCGGAAGGGGCCAGTCCAGGCCTTGTGAAAAGTTCTCGCTAGGGATGACAGCTGCGCAAGCACCCTTCGTCAGGCGTAGACGCGCCCTTCTTCGGTGCGCTGGAACAGCATCAGGTCGAGCGGCACCGAAGGCCGGCCCAGGATCGTCAGGATCGCGTGCGCCTGGCCACGATGATGGGTCTGGTGGTTGAAGACGTGAGCCAGCGCCGGCGCCAGCCGCTGCGAGACGGTGCGCATGTCGGAGACGGTCATGTAGGTGAAGCGGCCCGACAGCGCCTTGTCACTGAGGCCGCCGACCCAGTCGATGATACGCCTGTCTTCGGACTCCCGCGCCATCCGCAATACGGGCAAAGCGCGGTGCATGATGGCGTCGAGACTGGCCGGTGCGTCGCCTTCGCCAGTGAAGCGTTTCATCCAGATGCGATCGGCGGTGAGCAGATGATTGAGCGTGCCCATCATCGAGCCGGAGAAGGCGCCGACATTGCGGTTGAATTCATCGTCGTTGATTTCGCCGGCGGCATCGTAGATGCGGCCATTGGCCCATTGATTGTAGGCCGCAAACATCATGAAATGCTGTTTCATCTTTTCTACCCGCCTCGCATCGAATCCCGAGCCTACCTAAACCGCAGGGGCGACCCCGCCAATGACCATTCTGCTCTATGAGCTCGTTGGACGCGATGCCGCGCGTCCCTTCAGCCCGCATTGCTGGAAGGCGGCGATGGCGCTTGCCCACAAGGGGCTCGACATCTCCAGCGTGCCGACGCGCTTTCTCGAAGTGCCTGCCGTCGAAGGCGGCGTCTCGAAACTCGTTCCGGTGATCCGCGACGGCGATCATGTGGTCGCCGATTCCTTCGCCATCGCGCTCTATCTCGAGGAGGCCTATCCTGAGCGGCCGACGCTGTTTGGCGGCGACGGCGGCAAGGCTGCGGCGCGCTTCATCGAGCGCTGGTCGCAGCTGGCTATCCATCCCTTTGTCACCACGGCCGCGATCATGGATCTTCACGCCATGCAGGACGGGGCCAATGCCGCCTATTTCCGGCAGAATCGCGAGCAGCGCTTCGGCAAGCGGCTGGAAGAGGTGATGGCGGCCCGCGACGCCGGGCTTGGGGCTTTTCGCGCCTCGCTGGAGCCATTGCGCTCGATGCTTACGTATCAGCCGTTCATCGGCGGTCCATCACCGCTGTTTGCCGACTACATCGTCTTCGGCGCACTGCAGTGGGCACGCATCGCGACGCCCTATCGGTTGCTCGACGATGGCGACGTGGTGGCGCAGTGGTTCGAACGCTGCCTCGATTTGCACGGCGGCCTCGGCCGCAAGGTGGCGGCGGCAGCCTAGGACGGCACGTCTCCCGAAAAAAGGGAGCGGATCTCAGCGGTTTTTCGCCAATCGCCAACGAAATGCGACAATGTGGATGCACAAGCGTCGCTTCACACGCCTCACCGTTGCCCTGATCCGGGCAAAGAAGACGAAAAATCCCGTGACCGGGCAATCGAAACAAGGCAGCGCGACGCCATGACGTCAGGCCCGGAATTCCGCGACGATTTTCGCGCCGAACTCGTCAATCTCTTCCTGTGGCGCCGGGACGTCAGGCGATTCAGGCCGACGCCGCTGCCCGAAGGGGCGCTGGAGCGGCTGCTCGACCTTGCCAGCGTCGCGCCGTCCGTCGGACTTAGCCAGCCCTGGCGGTTTGTCGTGGTCGAGAGTGCCAATTGCCGTGACGCCGTCAAAGCGTGCTTTGAACGCTGCAATGCGGAAGCGCTGACATCGTTCTGCGGCGAGCGCGCCGCCCTCTATGCCCGGCTGAAGCTCGCCGGCTTGAACGAGGCGCCTTGTCAATTCGCGGTTTTCGCCGACCGCACGACGGAGCAAGGGCACGGACTTGGCCGCCTGACGATGCCGGCGACAATCGAATATTCGGCGGTGATGGCGGTCCACACGCTGTGGCTGGCGGCGCGCGCCGAGGGCATCGGCATGGGCTGGGTGTCGATCCTCGACCCAGTCGAGATGGCGACGATCCTCGACGCGCCGCCGCAATGGACGCTGATCGGCTATTTCTGCGTCGGCTATCCCTCGGAGGAGCACATCACGCCGACGCTGGAGCGCGAAGGCTGGGAGTTTCGGCGGCCCTCGATGGTGATAAGGCGGTAGAGCGGCCTGCATGGGTCGACAGGCCGGAGCGGGAACCCGGTCACTTCGAGCCATCGGGGTTGAGCAGGCGCACGCAGATCGGCTCGCCTTTTTCTATGCGGGCGCATTGCCAGTCCGGACTGAGGCCGAAATTCTGTCTTTGCCCCAACCCCGGATGGAAAACCAGAACAAGGACCACAATACCAAGAGCCACGGCAATCAGCAGGATGCCGGCGACGTCGCCGTGTTTCAGCCAGGGCCAGGGCATCGTGTCCGGCGCTTGCGCTGTCCGGTCTCTCCTCTCAGGCCGCCTTTTCGCCGGGCCGACGTTTCGACCCGCGTGCAACCGCTTCCATTTTCTCGCAAAGACCGGTGCTTGACCAGAACGCCCGCGCCCCTTGGCAATAGGCCGGGCGGCTTGTATAGAGCCCGCCACCCTCAATTCCATTCTCTTAAACAAGGACGACCCCATGGCGCTCGAACGCACCTTTTCCATGATCAAGCCGGACGCGACCCGGCGCAATCTCACCGGCGCCATCACCCAGATGCTGGAAGCGGCCGGCCTGCGCGTCATCGCCTCACGCCGGGTGTGGATGAGCCGCCGCGAAGCCGAAGGTTTTTATGCCGTTCACAAGGAGCGTCCGTTCTTCGGCGAGCTGGTGGAGTTCATGTCGTCGGCGCCGACCATCGTTCAGGTGCTGGAAGGCGAGAACGCCATTGCCCGCAACCGCGAAGTGATGGGCGCCACCAACCCGGCCAATGCCGCCGAAGGCACCATCCGCAAGGTGCACGCGCTGTCGATCGGCGAGAATTCGGTGCACGGCTCGGACGCGCCGGAGACCGCCGCCGAAGAGATCAAATACTGGTTCTCGGACACCGAGATCGTCGGCTGAGCAGAAATCACCCGCTCTGATCAAAAAGGCCGGCGTTTCGCCGGCCTTTTTTCGTTTGCAGATAGCCGGCAGGCTCCTCGATCGGTTAGACCTGCGCTAAGGTCAAGGTCCCGGCATTGCCGACAGTGGAGCCGAGCCGAGCATGACCAGCACCATTCCCGGCTTCTTCCAGGGCACAGAGATGCCAAACAGCGGCTGGTGGGAAGCGCTGTGGCCCGACCCGGCCGGCGTGCTCGCGGCAACGGGGATCAGGCCGGGCATGGTCGTAGTCGATCTCTGCTGTGGCGACGGTTGGTTCACGCTGCCGATCGCCAGGGTCGCCCGGCATGTCATAGCCATAGACATCGATCCCGATCTGCTCGAAGCCGCACGGCACCGGCTGACCGAAAGCGGCGTGGCGAATTGCGATTTTGTGGCGGGCGATGCCTGCGAGCTGGCCAAGCTGGTGTCTTCACCCGTCGACTTCGTCTTCATGGCCAACGCCTTTCATGGCGTTCCGGATCGGCCGCGGCTGGCAGGTACGGTGGGCGCGACGCTTGGCCCGGGCGGCCGCTTCGCCATAGTCAACTGGCACCAGCATCCGCGCGAGAACACCACAGTGCTGGGTGAGCCGCGCGGTCCTAAGACCGAGTTGAGACTGTCCCCGCGACAGACCATCGCGGCCGTCGAAACGGCTGGCCTCAAGTTTGCCGAACTGGTCGACGTGCCGCCTTATCACTACAGCGCAGTGTTCGAAAAAACGACAGTTTGAGTGTCTTCTGGGAACCGGCAGGCCGGCACCACCTGAAGATCAGCACATTCTAGCTCGCTGCGTTGAAGCGCAGGATATCGCGGCCGTCCTTGTCGACGATGGTAAGCTTGCCGGCGTCGACATGGTACGTGGCGGCCTTGGCGAGCGCCTCGAACAGCGCCTTTTCCTCGGCCATGATCTCCGGCGCACAGGCCTTGAAGGTCGAGCCGATGTCGCTGATGGCGATCGTAGAACCATCGACCTTGGCGGTGGCGAAGTAGACATTGCACGGGCCGCTGCCGCCAGCCTTGCCGGCCTCGCTGATCCGGAACGTCGCCTGCGGCTCGGCGATGACGCCGATGCCGTCAATATATTCAACCAGCCAGCTCTGCCCGATCAACGCGGCCGCCGTCGGCGTGTCGCGAGGCGCCACCATTTTCAGCACGATGGCCTGCGGCGCATCGCTCAGCGGGTCGACCTGATAGCTGACATCGGTGATGAACAGCAGCCTGTCATCGGCGGTGATGCGCGCCTGCAGCGCGTAGGTCATCTCAGGCCGGATCACGGCCGGGTCGAAGCTGATTTCGAACTTGATCGGCACCTGGCCGGCCGGCGCCACCTTGCGTTCGCCGATGATTGCGGCCGGCGCGTCGGCCAGCGACACATCGGCAAGCTGCACGGACAGCACGGCGTTGGGTGGCAGCGCGATGCGCTCGCGATACATCACCTCGCCCTTCAGGGTTTTCTCGGCAGCGACCGACAGATCGGGCACCGCAAGCACGCCGACGACCAGCGGCACGAAGCCGAAGATGAAGAATTCGGCGATCCTGTCCAGCATGACCTTGCTCCCTTTGCCAAGCGCGATTTGGCCAAGGGATTGCGGTCAATGCATGGCTGCGGCGCGATTTTATTCGGTCGGCTTCGCCTTCCAGCGGCGTGCCGCCGTGTTGTCGGTTTCCTTGGCGTCGACCCAGCCGCCTTCGGAACCGTCGGCACGATGTTCCTTCTTCCAGAACGGCGCCCGTGATTTCAGATAATCCATGAGGAAATTCGCCGCTTCGAATGCCGCCTGCCGGTGCGCCGAGGCGGCCACGACCAGCACGATGTTTTCGCCGGGCGCTATTTTGCCATGGCGATGGATGGCGGTGAGCCCCTGCAGCGGCCAGCGCTGTATCGCTTCTGCCGCGATGCGGGCGATTTCGGCCTCGGCCATGCCGGGATAATGCTCGAGTTCGAGTGCAGACAGCGCGCCCTGCTCGTCGCGGCAGAGGCCCGAAAAAGTCACCACGGCGCCGATATCGGCGCGACCGGCGGTCAGCCTGGCGATCTCGGCGGCGATATCGAAATCCTGCGCCTGGATGCGCACGACAGGCACCACCGGGGACGGCATGTCAGCCACCGGTCATCGGCGGGAACAGCGCGATCTCGCGCGCGCCCGATAGCTTTTCGCGGTGCTCGACATGTTCCTGGTTGATGGCGACACGGATCACATCGGGATATTGCAGCGCGTGCTCGTATTCCTCGCCGCGCGATTTCAGCCAGCGCAACAGGTCGGCGACCGTCTCGATGCCGGCGGGCAGTTCGACATCCTCTTCCGGCTTGCCGATCCGCTCGCGCACCCAGGCGAAATAGATGAGCTTCGTCATCTCACTCGTCCATGATGTGCTTGAGGCCGGCGCGGAAATAATCATAGCCGGTGTAGAGCGTGACCAGGGCAGCGATCCAAAGCAGCACCAGGCCGGTCTGCGTGGTCAGCGGAAAAATCTTGTCGCCGGCCGGCCCGGCCAGCAGGAAGGCGATGGCGACCATCTGGATCGCAGTCTTCCATTTTGCCAGCTGCGTCACCGGCACCGAAACCTTTAGTGCCGCCAGATATTCTCGCAGGCCCGAGACCAGGATTTCACGGCACAGGATGATGATCGCCGCCCACAGCGACCAGCCGGCGATGCCGGCATGGCGGTCGGTGTCGGCCGCCAGCAGCAGCAGGCAGGTGGCGACCAGCAGTTTGTCGGCGATTGGATCGAGCATCTTGCCGATGTTGGATGTCTGCTGCCAGGCGCGCGCCAGATAGCCGTCGAGATAATCGGTGATCGACGCCAGCAGGAAAATGATCAGCGCCGACCAGCGGGCGAAGTCGCTCGATTTCAGGTGCCCTTCGAGAAAAAAGCACAGGACCACCAGCGGCACCGCGATAATGCGGGCGTAGGTGAGCATGTTGGGCAGGTTGAACGCGCGCTTGGCCATGTGCGGGGGGACTCTTTCTTCCTGCGTACTCAAATCAGAAGCGAATGTGGGGGGTCAACTGGCGAGTGTCGATGGACCAAGCGAAAATAGCCGACAATCCTTGTTTTCATGCATGTCGTTGTCCCAAACCGCTTCACACTTTGAGCGACATGCATCAACTCTCGTGAAAATGATTGTAGACCAGTTTGGCCACCTGCTCGGAAATGCCGTCAACCACCATCAGATCCTCCATCGCGGCGCGGCTGACCGCCTTGGCGGTGCCGAAATGCATCAGCAGCGCGCGCTTGCGGCCGGGACCGATGCCGCTGATCTCGTCGAGCGGGCTCTTGACCATCTCCTTTTTGCGCCGCGCACGGTGCGAGCCGATGGCAAAGCGGTGGACCTCGTCGCGCAGCCGCTGGACGAAATACAGCACCGGATCACGCACGGGCAGCGAGAACGAGTCCCTGCCCCTGACGAAGAAGCGCTCGCGGCCGGCATCGCGGTCCTGGCCCTTGGCGATGCCGATTGCCACGACGCGGTCCTCGATGCCGAGATCGGCGAGGATTTTGCGCACCGCCGACATCTGGCCCTGGCCGCCATCGATCAGGATGACGTCGGGCCAGGCCGGGAAACTGCCGGAAATGTCGTCTTCAATGTCATCTGCCGTGGCTTCCGCAGCCGCATCGCCCACCGGGACATCGCCATGTTCCTTCAGCAGTCGCGAAAAACGCCGCTCCATCACTTCGCGCATCATGCCGAAATCGTCGCCCGGGGTGATCTCGGTCGAGCGGATGTTGAATTTCCGGTACTGGTTCTTCACGAAACCTTCCGGCCCGGCGACAACCATGGCGCCGACCGCATTGGTGCCCATGATGTGTGAGTTGTCGTAGACCTCGATGCGCACCGGCGGCTTTGCCAGGCCGAAAGTCTCGGCGAAACCGGCGAGCAGCCGCCCTTGCGTCGAGGTTTCGGCCAACCGGCGACCGAGCGCCTCACGGGCGTTCTGCAGCGCGTTGTCGGTCAAATCCTTCTTCTCGCCACGCTGCGGCACCGAGATCGCCACCTTGCGGCCGGCGCGGGTGGAGAGAGCCTCGGCGAGCAATTCCTGGTCCTCTACGCCATGCGACAACAGGATGGCGCGCGGCGTCGGCTTGTCGTCATAGAACTGGGCCAGGAACGAGCCCAGCACCTCCGCCGCCTCCAGTGCCGGATCGGCCTTGGGGAAATAGGCGCGGTTGCCCCAGTTCTGGCCGGTGCGGAAGAAGAACACCTGGATGCAGACCTGGCCGCCTTCCTGGTGGATGGCAAAGACGTCGGCCTCGTCGACGGTCGCCGGGTTGATGCCCTGGTGGCTCTGCACATGCGAGAGGGCCGCCAGCCGGTCGCGATAGATGGCGGCGCGCTCGAAATCGAGGCTTTCCGAGGCCAGCTGCATGGCGGATGAGATTTCCGTCTTCACCTTCTGGCTGCGGCCCGACAGAAAATCCTTGGCCTCGCCGACCAGCTCGGCATAGTCGGTATGCGAGATCTCGCCGGTGCATGGGCCGGCGCAGCGCTTGATCTGATAGAGCAGGCACGGCCGAGTACGGTTCTCGTAGAAGGAGTTGGTGCAGCTCCTCAAGAGGAAGGCGCGCTGCAACGAATTGATGGTGCGGCCAACGGCGCCGGCCGAGGCGAAGGGGCCGAAATAGTCGCCTTTGCGCGAGCGCGCGCCGCGATGCTTGTAAATGCCCGGCGACACATGATCGCCGGTCAGCAGGATATAGGGGAACGACTTGTCGTCCCGCATCAGCACATTGAATCTTGGCCGCAAGCGCTTGATAAGATTGGCTTCGAGCAGCAGCGCTTCGATCTCGGTGCGGGTAACGACGAACTCCATCGTCGAGGTCTCGCGCACCATGCGGCCGATGCGGCTGGTGTGGAACCGGCCTTGCGCGTAGCTGGTCACCCGCTTCTTCAGGCTGCGCGCCTTGCCGACATAGAGCACGTCGCCGGCGGCGTTCATCATACGGTAGACGCCGGGTGCGTTGGGCAGCCGCTTGACCAGCGTCTGGATGACCTCGGCGCCGACCATGCCGTCGGCGTCACCGGCATGCGGCGTCCAGTCGATGGCCGTGAAGGCGACGTCCGGGCCGGCCGGCGTGACGATCTCTTCTACCGCCTCGTCCTCGATGTCGATTTCGGGAGGCAGGTCGTCGGCGCCGCCGCGCGTCTTGTGTTTCTGCTCTACAGGACTCATTCCGTCATGCCTGTCACATCCGGCGTCTGCCATGCAAGATGCTGGCCGCCATCGAGGGCAATCATCTGGCCGGTAACCGAGCGCGCCGCCCAGAAATAGCGGATGGTGGCGCCGAATTCCGACAGGTCCGGTGCACGCTTCAGGATCAGGCCGTCGACCTGCGCGGCAAAATCGTCGTCGTCCTGGCGGGTGTTCTTCAAGGTCGGGCCGGGACCAATGGCGTTGACGCGGATGCGCGGACCCAGCGCCTGCGCCATCATCTGCGTCGCCGTCCACAGCGTCGACTTCGACAGCGCGTAGGAGAAATAGCGCGGGGTTGGCCGCCAGACACGCTGGTCGATGATGTTGACGATCAGCCCCTCCTTCCCCTCCGGCAGGGCGCGGGCGAAGGCCTGCGCCAGCAGCGCCGGTGCCTTGATATGGACGGCGAAGTGGCGATCCCAGGCCTGCCAGTCGAAATCCTGGACACTGTCGTCGACGAACAGCGAGGCGTTGTTGACCAGAAGCGTCACGGGGCCGAGCGCTGCCTCGGCGCGGCCGACCAGATCGCCGACGGCGTCCATGTCGGTGAGGTCGGCCGCAAGTGCCGCGGCGCGGCCACCGGCATCCCTGATCAGGGCAGCCAGCGCTTCCGCCTCGGCCAGCGAATTGTTGGCGTGGATGGCGACGGCAAAACCATGCGCGGCAAGATCTTCGACGATCGCCTTGCCGATCCGCTTGGCGCCGCCCGTTACCAGTGCGGTCCCGGCCGCTTCATTCATCTGTCAATCCTCAAATTGCGGCCTCGATTCCGGTCTGCCGGCAAATATGGCCCGCCAGGGGGTTAAATGCCGTTTCCACCTGGGGCGGGATTGTGGCGAACGGCCCTATCGGCTCTCCGAGCCTGCCAAGACTCGGGGTGGGCCGAACCGCAATATAGGGCGCTGGACTCCTTGCACCAAGCCGTGTGCAGCGCAGCATGACAAGCTTGCTGACATCTCGCTGTTGCGAAGATGCAACGTCAAGGTTCAGCCTCATTCGCGCCGGGGAATGACCCAAGTTCAGGTTCGCTTCAGCCGCATTTTGACACGACATTTGGAACTGTTGAACGCCAGATCCGTTTCACCCCCCGGATGGGTCGATGGCGCTCATGACAAACAAGCCTGTGTCCTGTGGCTTAAGGAGTAAAGAACAATGCAAGCCAATCTTAAATTTGCGCGACCTCTTGCGGTGGCGCTCGGGCTCTTCGCCCTCAGTGGAACTGCCTACGCCGCGGACGTCGTCTCGGAAGAGCCGCCGGCACCCGCCCCGATCGCCGAGCTCCCCGTCGCGTCCTGGGCTGGTCCCTATGCCGGTCTCAACGTTGGCTATGGCTTTAGCGGCCATACCAAGGAAAGGGATTTCGACGTGGACGTCGGCACCAAGGGTTTCGTCGGCAGTGTCTTCGGCGGCTACCAGTGGCAGCAGGAGAACTTCGTCTACGGCGCTGAAGCCGAACTCGGCTACAACGGCGTCAAAGGCGATGAAGCCGGTGTGAATTCCAAGGCCGGCTTCGATGGTTCGCTGCGTGCCCGCCTCGGCTACGCCGTGACCCCGGAAATCCTGCTCTATGGTACCGGCGGTCTCGCCGGCAGGAGCCTGAAGGTAGAAGATACGGTGCTTGGCACCAGCGATAGCGCTACCATGCTTGGCTGGACCGCCGGTGTCGGCACCGACATCAAGATCACCGACAATGTGTTCGGCCGTGTCGAGTATCGCTACACTGACTATGGCGACAAGGACTTCGGCGGCGGCATCGGTAACGTCAAGGCCACCGACAACCGCGTCACCTTCGGCGTCGGTATGAAGTTCTAAGTCGTTCAAGCCACGACACGAAAAAGCCGGGCCTCGTGCCCGGCTTTTTTATGGGCGGTTTCCCGGAATGGGAGCTGTCACCAACTCATCCGGATCACAAGCTGTGTGGGTGACCCGACGGCTGTTGCTGGAAACCGTCATGGGTGGGGATCGACGGCAGCTGGTCGAGCCACTTCGCCCGCGAGCGCATGACGACCTGCGCGCCCGGCCGGTAGTCACCCGGATCGGTCATCGTGGCAGCGTGAACATGAACCTCGGTGGGCCATCTGTCTGAGCGGAAATAGAGCCTTGAGCCGCAGGACGGGCAGAACCCGCGAAATGTGTTGGGGCTGCTCTCGTAATGCACAATGTCGCCGGTCCAGCTCAGCTGCTCCGGCCTCAGCCCCAGGAAGGCCGTGAAGGGAGCGGACGTGGCGCGCTGGCAATCGGTGCAGTGACAGACCAGGTTGCGTGTGACTTGCCCGGAATATGTCCAGGCGACTGCCCGACACATGCAATGCCCTACTAGAAATGCCATTGCTACCTCCTTGCCGGCTGCGCCCCGGAGCCGGGCTGCAACAACCGACCGGCGCAGGATAGCCAGCGCGATCGGCTCAGGCTTGTCGCTTTGCGACCTTGGTGGGTTTCGATTTCGGCGGCAGCGTCTTGACGAAGGCCAGCGCGAGATCAAGCCAGCCGGCGAGATCGGCGTCGGTCGCCGTGCCTTCCGGCGCGATATGGACATAGCCTTCCATTGCCCGCCCGCCCATCTCCATCGGACGTGCGTGCGGACGCGCGGCGGCCGTCTCATGCGCTGCCTTGCCGACACGCACCAGCAGTCCGCGCTTCGAGGTGCCGATCAGCATGTTGCCGTTCAGCATGAAGCAGGTACCGCCGAACATCCTCTGTTCGGTGAAGGCGCGCTGACCAAGTGCGGCACGCAGGCGCTCGATCATGGGGTCTGCTGTGCTGGCTGATTTCTGCATCTTCGCCACCTGTGCGCGATTTGCGTAGCGTCAGGCAAGCACGGAAGCAGGCGGAGGTTCAACAAGGAAGTGAGGGTGTAGCCAGCGGCAGCCCCTTCTCCCCTTGCTCGAGAAGGAGGAGTGACTACGCTGGTACCGCCGGCTTCAGCTCCGGAAACTTCTCGTCGAAGCGCGCCGCCCAGCGCGTCAGCCGGCCGCGGCCCTTTTCCCATTTTCCGGCAAAGCGTAGCGACAGATAGCCAAGGCAGGCGCGCAGCGCCATCTGGCCGGCGGTGATCTTCTTCGGCAGTTTCGGCGGATTGGCGTTGAGCAGATCAAGTGCCGCGGTGATCTTCGACCACTGCTTGTCCAGCCACGGCTGGTAGACCATGTCTTCCGGCCGCACACGCCGTTCATAGACCATCGACAGCGCGCAGTCGCAGATGCCATCGGCCAGCGCCTCCAGCACCTCCGCCTCGAGGCGCTTGTCGGCATTGCGCGGAAACAGCGCGCCCTTCGACACACGGTTGAGATGCTGGGTGATGGCACGGCTGTCGTGGATCGAGCGGCCGTCGTCGAGCACCAGCACCGGGATTTTGCCAAGCGGATTGGCGGCCATCAATTCGGCTGGCTTGTCCTCGGTCCTCAGCGGCACCAGATCGATGGCGATGCCGGCATAGGCTGCCGCCATGCGCACCTTGGAACTGTAGGGAGAGGATGACGCGTAGAGCAGCTTGGGCATGGTCGGGTTTCCTGTTTGCCGGTGCGCCAGTGTTGACCGATCAAGCACAGCCGAGCAATGGCCAGAAGCGAAAAACCCAGCCGCCAGAAGCGGCGACGGTGATGCCGGCCCGCAGCGAGAGAATAATTTCAAATCCTTGAAAACAAAAAAACCCCACCGGACTTCGCCTGACGGCGAAGTCCTGGGAGCTGCGAAAAGATATCCTCCGTCCGCCTCTGTTCTCGCCTTCCGAATACCAAGCCACTGAGCGAGCGGAGCGCCCGTCCGGCACCCGCCCTCACCTGTCCTGGCACCGTCCCCCGGCGAGGGAGGAAACGTTACTTCTTGCCGGCCTTCGCTGGCGCTGCCTTCTTGGCCGCAGGTGCTGCTTTCTTCACCGGCGCCGAAGACTTCGCTGCCGCTGCCTTCATTGCCGGTGCAGCCTTCGCAGCCGGCTTCTTGGCAGGTGCTGCTTTCTTCGCGGCTGGTTTCGCCGCAGCCTTTGCAGCCGGCTTCTTGGCGGGTGCCGCCTTGGCAGCCGGTTTCTTGGCAGGCGCTGCCTTCTTCACTGCGGGTTTCGCCGCAGCCTTTGCAGCCGGCTTCTTGGCCGGTGCTGCTTTTGCCTTGGCCGCCGCGGCCTTCGGCTTGGCAGCGGGTGCTGCTTTCTTCACTGCAGTCGCAGCCTTGGCCGCCACTGCTTTTGCGGGTGCTTTCTTTGCCGGTGCCTTGGACGCCGGCGCTTTGGATAACTGCTTAGCCATGCGATGCCCCTTTAGTTGTGCCGATGGCCGTTAATGACCCGGCGCGCAATGCATATCTGACTCGCGGCTTGCTAGCCAGCGAAGCAATGCACTGTTTTTGCAGTTTAGATTTTAGAGATTAACTGGAAGCAAAGATCGCGATCCGCTCAAAGACCCACCGCCAATCTTGCGCCCTCGAGCGCGAGCTTTGCGCTGCAATTCAACGCCCTCTATCGCGCGCTCTCTGCTCGTGATGTGCAGAATTTCTGCGGCAGCGAAATCCATTTTGAATCTGCCCGCAAGATGCGCCCGCATGAATGCGCTCGCAATGCATCCGGGAGTGCAGGTTTGATCTTTGGAAAGAAGTCGATCGCGACAAAGGCAGATAACTCTGCTATGCAGAGTCATCTGCGCAAGATGCAAAGGGTGTCAATGTCGATGACTCGGGAGCAAGTGGCGCCAGCCGCCAAAAGCCGGACACCGCGGGCACGCGATGCGGGCTGCGCCGTTCCAGTCCTCCAGAACCGTGCCGCGGCAGCCGCCTTCGCGCGAGCCCGCCGATGAGCGCGGACGAGATCATCCACCAAAGCACGCGGCTCAGGATCATGGCGACACTGAACAGCCTCGACCGAAGGGATGCGCTGGAATTCACCCGGCTGAAGGCCATTGTCGATGCCACCGACGGCAATCTCGGAGCCCATCTCGATACGCTCGCCAGGGCCGGTTATGTCGATGTCGAAAAGCTGTTTGTCGGACGCCGGCCGCAGACCCGCATCAAGGCGACAACGAGCGGACGGCGCGCCTTCCGCGGTCACGTCGCCTTTCTTCGCAAGATAGTCGATCAGGTCGAGCCGGCGCAGCGCCGAAAATAGCGCGGCGATCGATTAGAGCCTGGCTGGCGTTTCTAGCGCAGGACGCGGCAGCGGCCGTTATAGACCATCCAGCGATCGAATCCGGAAACGCAGAATTCGACATTGTCGCCGATCGAGGCAAAGCCCTGGCCTTCCTCGATCAGGTACCAGATGGTGCGAGCGCGACCGTCGGAGAGGCTGACGGTGGCGCCGCAATAGCGGCGGCCGATCGGCCAGGTGTCGTTGGCCGGCAGATAACGATGCTGGTGGATGCGGCGGAAATCGGTGATCGCGACATCGGGCAGATGCGGCACGTGATGCACCTGATAGGAGAAGCGGTTGGTGATCTTGTTCAGCACCCAGGCCTGGCCGCAGACACTGCCATCATCGTCGGAATAGACACCAAGGTCAGCCGCCTGCACCGCCTGGGTGAGGCCAAGCGAGGTACCGAGCGGCGTGCAAAAGGCGATCAGTGCGACAAGACAGGATTTGGCGAAGCGAGTCATGGCAGCCTCTTATGGTCGATTGCGCGCACTGTGCGGATTCGCTCACCCGCGGTCAAGCGGTTGCACTGACGATGGTTTCCAGTTCGCAATTGCTTTTGGTAAATCCGGCCTGAGGCATGGAACCGGAAGCGCATTGGCGCGTTGATATCCAGATCCGAGACCCCAAAGACTTGGGTCGTTAAAGAGCCCGCCTTCCCGACCCCTCAGGAAAGCGGGCTTTTTCGCGCCTGCCGTCACTTCAAGGCACTGGCCTTGTTTTTGCGGCGCAGGATTTCGGTCTGCGACGACTGCATCACGCAAACCTCTTCGATGAAGCCGAGCAGCAGCTGCATCTCGGCCGCCGAGTACCTTGCCAGCAGGGCGGCCCCCGCCTCGAAGATCGGGTGGTACGCCCGCTTGACCAGCTCTTCAGTCTTCTTGCCCGCGGCTACCATCACCTTGCGCCGGTCGTCAGGGTCCGGCTGGCGACGAACGAAGCCACGCTTTTCCAGCCGGTCGATCAGGGACGTGACCGCCGCCGGCGTAAGGTTTGTTTCCCTGGCGATCGCGCTTGCAGGCTGCGGGCCGCGACTGATCGCGCCGAGACAGCGGTGCTCGGCAGCGCTCAGCATATAGATTTCCGCGACCGTCCCATCGAACGTCTCAACGGCATCCTGCCAACGCGAAATCGCGAACCCTATCGCATTGACCAGTTCGCTTTTGCTCATTCTTGGCATTTAGTTCGAAAATCTTATTATCAGAATATTTGCCTATCTGATTTTGGAATGATCGTCAACGCCGTTGAATAGGCATCGCTACGCGACAGGCCTATGTCCTTGAGCTGTTCGTCGGTCATTTCGAGCAAGGCGAGCCGGCTTCTGCGCCTCACCATCTGACGGTTGATCCAGCTCGCCACCGCTATGGCTGGCGCCGAGAAGAATTTCCAGATTGTCAGCAGGTTTGAGGGACGAGCCGCCGCCCGGCATTGCGCCGTCGCGACATGATCCGCGCGCATCGGTCAGCCCTCACCAAGGCTGGTTGCCGAAACCGGTGCGTCGGCATCCAGTTTGCAATCGCAGGCCGCAAAAATTTTCTCGGTCATGCTGTCCATCTCCGTGGCGTTCGGTTCGATGGACACAGAGGAGCACTTGCGAAGGGCACCCGGCTGTCAAATTCTTTAGCGACTTTGCTTCGCTGCCGCGGGCTCGCCAGCTGTGAAAGCGGTCAGCACATGAGCACCAGCGGTCGAGCGGCTACTCGCCGGCCAGCCACTCCAGCGACCAATGCGCCGGCTTTTCCACGACAAGCAATTTGTGCAAGGCCGGCAGCACGGTTCGCAGTTCGCCTTCCAGTGTGAATGGCGGGTTGACCACCAGCATGCCGCTGCCGTCGAGGCTGGGCTCTCGCGACGCCGGCCTGATCTCGAATTCGATGTCGAGCAGCTTCGGGATGCCGGATTGCTTCAGCGCCTTCCTGAAGGCGATGACCGCCTTGCGGTCCTTGATCGGATACCACAGCGCATAGATGCCGCCCGGCCAGCGCTTGTGCGCTCTATGCAGCCCGTCGACGAGGCGCTCGAACTCGCCCTCCTCCTCGAACGGTGGATCGATGAGCACAAGGCCGCGCTTTTCCTTTGGCGGCAGATGCGCGCCGAGCGCCAGCCAGCCGTCGAGCTCGATCACGCGGGTCTGGAAATCGCCGGCGAACAGCGTCTTCAGCCTGGCGACGTCCTTGGGGTGCAGCTCGATCGCCGACAGCCGGTCCTGCTTGCGCATGAGGTGGCGCGCGATCAGCGGCGAGCCGGGATATTTCTCGACGCCGCCCTCGGGATTGAGCGAACGCACCGCATCGAGATAAGGCGCCAGCAGGGCCGCTGCCGGGCCGCCGGCCGCGGCATCGATCAGTCTTCCGATGCCACCCTGCCACTCGCCGGTCTTCTGCGCTTCGACCGACGACAAATCGTAGCGGCCGATGCCGGCATGGGTGTCGATGACGCGAAACGCCTTGTCCTTCTGCTTGAGATAGTCGAGCAGCCGCACCAGCACGACATGCTTGACGACATCGGCAAAATTTCCGGCGTGATAGGCGTGGCGGTAATTCAATTGGCGCCCCTGCCCCAGCGCGGCGGTGGCGGCTGCGAATTCGGATTTTCCGGCCGGCCGCTACCGCCACCACGAAAGCGCCTGGCCAGCAGCAGCCCGATCAGGCCGGCAGCCATCAGCGAAAAACCGACCGGCCGGGCTCTGTTGTCGATCGCGCCGGCGCCCGAGCGCAGCACGAGATCCACCGCCCGCATCTCGATGCCGTCGGCATCGCCCGGGCCGACGGTGAAAAGATACGGGCCAGGGCTGACGGGAGCGATCACGCCGGCCTCGTCGCGAAAAATCTTGTCGGGCAATTGCGGGCTCGCCTGGCGCGGATTGTCGGCATGGTTGAACTGCAACGTCGAGGCCAGCACCGTCTTGCCACCTGTCGCGGCGGTCAGCGTCAGCACGGTGCGCTGCTGCGACACAATGCGCTCGGCTTTTGCGGTGAGATCGACCAGCACGCGCACCGGCGCGTCGCGCGCGCCCAGCGGCACCGTCACCGGCTTGAAGCGGCCCTGCTCGTAAACCCGCCAGGTGCCGATCTCATGGCCGGAGAAATTGCTCATCGCCCAGGGATAGACGATGCCGATGCCGGCGCCGGCAAGCAGGATCAGGACAAACAGAAAGCGCATTGAGGATCACCCGAGTGTTCGACCAGCTTGCCAATAGCGCTCTAAGGATCAAAAGGCGATGGCCTGCTCGGCAGGCCTCGTCTTTCCAAAACAAAGATAATCGCCAGATCGATGTTTGCGCGGATTCCGCCAAATCGAGTTGCCCGCCGCCCGACTGCTTCGGCGCCACGGCTGCGTCACAACGATCATGAATTTCTACCTATGCGCTCAAAAGCCATCGCTAAATTAAAAACATCTACATAAATGGATGGGAGCCGGGACCGTTCCGCGATTTTGATTGTCGAGAGGCATATTGTGCCCGAGGTAAATTTAAGCCCCAAAGTCTACAAGAAGAATGATGGCACATATTTCGATCCGAAATTTCTTCGATACGGACATTCATGCATAGAATGCCAGTAATTATTTCTATCTTAACTGCAATTAACCACATAACCCCTGCCAATGACGAATCCGTACTGTTAAATCCGCATATTATCTTAGAATCTTACATGGACAACCTGAATATATGTCAGGCAATAAAGAGCACGAACGCGCCTGCTCCAATCGGCGGGGCGAATCTAAACCCCTACATTGGGAATGCTGCGAACATTTTTACCTCGAGCCGCCTCGGGCGCCGATCGCATCGTTTTCCAAGAATTTATGGACGAAACGCGGCGCTAGGATATTTTGATATTTTACAAATCGGAACAACCTCAAATATATGATGTGACATACAAGGTCGGTATAGGCCTTTGGCTGACTCGTTCCGCTCCGAATTCGAAAATACTTCGTCGTATCTTCGGTCACGGCCATCGAAAAACCCCATACATATTCTTATTTTCTACTGGCATATTGCCAATTGTGCGTTTAATGCTCGAGCGGCGGCGGCAGACGCTACCGACCTCATGATTAACCACTCCCAAACGATTACGGTTAAGGATTCGCTAATTTAGTTGACTATGCTCTCCACAGGTATATTTTTGATGCGTTGGGATGTGCAATTTGGGCGAGCAATGGGCGATGGCGGTACCAGACGCGTAACCGTGATTTCGGGGCGTATCGAATGCTGAACGGCAGCCAATAGCCGCATAGCGTCGCGCAGCGAACTCAGAAAGCAATCAACAGACATCAGGAGTGACGATTCCGCAGAGGCGGAAGGTTGGTGACGTCCGCAAGGACGTGGCCGGGCAACGCTATGGCCCGGTCTGGGCGGAGCGTGCGCAGTGCGTAAGGGCGAAGGGGTGGGCATATGGGTAGAAATGTCAACGTTCTAAAACTCGAGTCTAGGAACAGCCGAAGGCGCGGCAACATCAATCGGGGCCGCGCCCTTGTTGCCGGCGGGGCAGGATTTCTGGGTTCGCATCTGTGCGAACGTCTCTTGTTGGATGGATACGAGGTTGTCGCGCTGGACAATTTCCACACCGGCAAAAGATACAATCTCAATGCCCTCCTGCGTGATCCGCGATTTAGCTGCATCGAGCACGACATTGTCGATGCACTGCCTTTGGATCTTCAGGTCGATGAAATCTACAATCTCGCCTGCCCGGCCTCCCCGCCGCATTACCAGGCAGATCCGATCCATACGTTCAAGACAAGCGTGCTTGGCTCGCTGAACCTGCTGGAACTCGCGCGGCGGAACAATGCCAAGATATTTCAGGCTTCGACGTCCGAGGTCTATGGCGACCCCCTGGTGCATCCGCAGCCGGAGGGCTACTTCGGCAACGTCAACCCGCATGGTCCGCGATCCTGCTATGACGAGGGCAAGCGTTCGGCCGAGACGCTGTTCTTCGACTATTCGCGAATGTTCGGCCTCGATATCCGCGTCGCTCGGATTTTCAACACCTATGGCCGCCGCATGCAGCCGGACGACGGCCGCGTCGTGTCGAACTTCATCGTCCAGGCTTTGCACGGTGACGACCTGACCGTCTACGGCAGCGGCCAGCAGACACGTTCATTCTGCTACGCGGACGACCTGATCGAAGGCTTCATCCGGCTGATGAATGCACCAAGCGCACCGCAGCACCCGGTCAATCTCGGCAACCCTGCCGAATTCACCATTCTGGAGCTGGCGACACTGGTGATCGAATACACCAACTCGCGGTCGAAGATCGTGCATCGGCCGCTGCCCGTGGACGATCCCAAACAGCGCAAGCCGGACATCTCCTTTGCCAGGGACAATCTCGGTTGGGAGCCAAAAATCAGCCTGAGCGAGGGGCTCGCGCATACTACGGCGTATTTTGACGCCCTGCTCTACGCGCGCCGGCCCGTCAAAGAGGCTGCGATGTAAATGAACCGCCCGGCAATCCTGGTGACGGGTGGGGCCGGTTACATTGGCAGCCACACCTGCAAGCTGTTGTCGGCTGCCGGCTACCTGCCCGTCGTTTTCGACAATCTGAGCCGCGGCAACGAGAAATCCGTTGCCTGGGGGCCGCTTGTCGTCGGCGACATCCGGGACCGGAAGGCGCTGCAGCAGGCGATCAGGACGCATCAGCCGAAAGCGATAATCCACTTTGCGGCGCTGGCCTATGTCGGCGAGTCTGTTCATGAGCCCGCGGAATACTATTCGACCAATGTGTCGGGTACCATCGCGGTGCTTGACGCGGCGCGCGCGAGCTCGATCGAAAACATCATCTTTTCCAGCAGCTGCGCGACATACGGTGTGCCCGAAACACTGCCCATTCGCGAGACCTCGGCGCAAAATCCCATCAGCCCCTATGGGCGGACCAAGCTGATGGGCGAGCAGATGATCAGGGACTATGCCTGCGCCTACGGAATGAAATATGCGATCCTGCGCTATTTCAACGCCTGTGGCGCCGATCCCGACGGCGAGCTCGGTGAGTGGCACTCGCCTGAAACGCACCTGATCCCGCGCGTGCTCATGGCCGCGTCCGGCATGATCGACGAGATCGAGGTTTTCGGCACGGACTATGACACGTCTGATGGAACCTGCGTGCGCGACTACATCCATGTCAGCGATCTGGCGAGCGCGCATCTGAGGGCGCTCATGCATCTGGAGTTGGATGGCGAAAACCTGGCGATCAATCTCGGCACCGGCCGTGGGGTGTCCATCAAGGAGATTCTCCAGGCGGTCACCCGGGTGACATCAAAATCAGTCCCGGCCGTCTTCAGGCCCCGGCGCCCGGGAGACCCGGCAGAACTCTACGCCGACCCGGCCAATGCACTCAAACATCTCGGCTTTGCACCGGAATTTTCCGACATCGATACGATCGTCAGGACAGCCGCCCCATTCTTCGGATTGGCGACCACCGCGTCCACAATGCCGATGCCGACGGCGACGCGCCGCCGGCCAACTGCGCCAGGCATGTCAAATGCATCGGAAAGCAATACCAGCTCGCAAGGCTGGTAGTCGTCCCTGTTTGTAGTGTGCCGGGGACGTGGGCTCGCTGAGGTGGGTGGGGCTTCTCAGCGAGCCTTTGCATCAATTTTTGGAATCGATCAGGCTACGGATCCTTTCGAACTCCACGCCCTTCGTATCGCCTGCCTCGAATTTGCGTTGCTCGTCGGAAGGGTCTTCCGCGGCGTGCCTGAAACTGTACCAGGCGCCGTCCGGATCCTTGCGCTGCTCGAGTATCCCACCCTGGATGCGGTGGCTGAAGCAGGTGCGAATCGGCGCTGCGGCGTAGGTCTTGGACCGCCAGACGAGATCCATGCACATCTTGCCATCGTTGGTCAGATGCCATCTGCCTTCGCCGACCGAAGCCGTCTCCTGTACGGAGGTCCAGGCCCGGACCGGTCGATCCTTCTGTCCGAAATAGGCCGCTCCGTCATTCCATATCCATGTGCGGTCGGCATAAAGAAGCTGAAGCTCGAAAGCCGTCGGGACGGTAACGGCATCCGCAGGTGCGCTGTCTTTGGCGGCAGCTGCGTGCGCGGCTCCGCAAAGCGCCATCTGGCACCAAATGGCCAGGAGGGGCGCAAGCGAGACAGGCCTGGCAAATCGATGGCGCCTCGCCCGGCTCGCTGATTCAGATGGCAATCCGGTCCGGGTCGTCATGCTGAGCGATCGCATTTCGATGTTCGTTTTCCCAAGCGGGCGTCGACCAGCCAAGCATACCGCAAGAACGGGCCCGGTCCGTCCTGCGCTGACAAGTGTTCGGGATTGGCGCCACACCACAGCCGTCAGTATTTCACATGCTATTGACTGCCGCGCGAAGATGTCAACCAGAGAGCCGACAGTGTCTGTCGCGACGCTCACCAGCTGTAAATCCGGGCTGTAAATCAGGGACGACGATGTGCTCGACGCACCGTCGGTGGGGTCCAATGCCGTGCCGCTGGAAATGGGGAAATGAAGCGACCCGCCCAGGCACGCGGCGCTCACACACATCCCTCGACGAAGGGGCCGCTAACCCATAGCGAGCCGTTGCTGTACATGGCGGTCCCATTGTCGTCGGTGTAGCCATGAGACTGCTCGTCGACACGCAGCCTGGCGTTTGGCACCAGCTGACCGTTGACCTTGACGCTCTTGATGAACAGGTTGCGATCACCTGGCTTGCCCTCTCCGCCCCACAGGTCGTTGACATAGCGAAGCTCGATCGTCTTCGGATTCGGCACGCTGCTGAGATCGATGTGGAACGGCTGGGCTTCGGTCGACGCCTGCATAAGCTCCGCCACGGCGGCTTCGGGCGTCGATGCGGCGCTTTCCTTGCCCGGGACGTCGATCTCGGCGACGGTCTTTCCGTCGACCAGGACGTCGAACCGAGGCGCGCCCTGAAGATTAATGCCGGCAGCGTCGACCTCCAGACTGGTGAGGGTGCAGCGTCCTGTGTCTTTCGCTGCGGCGGCCACCAGGTCTGCCACGCGCTGTCTCTGCGATTGCACCCATCCGGCGATGGGCTGCAGCAGCGCGTCTCGGTCGCCGGCATCGACCTTGAAGAGGTTGGTTCGTTCACCGGAATCGGCCTTGAGGTCATATTCCTCGACCTTGCCGGTGGTAGCGTTGAAGATGATTTTTCGATCGTTCTCGCGATAGCCGAACAGGAAACCGGCCCAGGGATTGAAGAAGAAGGTCTTGTTTGGCCGTTGTTCGCTGAACAGGCTGCGCCCCTGCCATTGCTTCGGCAGCGGAAGCCCGAGTATGTCGAAAATCGTCGGGGCGATATCGATAATGCCGCCGACCGGGTGCGCCACCTCGTCATGAAAGAGATGCTTGTTGATCATGATGAGCGGGATGTGGATGTTTTCCTCGTAGATCGCGCTGGCATGGATGTAGTCGCCATGCTCCCCGAACGCCTCGCCATGATCGCCCAATATGACCACGAGCGTCGAATCGAGCTTGCCGGACTGCTTGAGCGATTCCAGGATCTCGCCAAGCGCCGCATCGCCGACCTTCAGCGCGTTGAGATAGGCATTGAATTTCTGGTCATCCGAGTAGTGGACCAGCGTGTTGCCATCGGAGGAAGGCGCCATCTTCGAAAACATCGGGCTGTCGGTGATGTAGGGATAGTGGGTCATCGCCGTGAACATGATGCCGAAGAAGGGTTTTTCCGCGTCCTTGTCCATCCAGTCGATGATCGACTGCGCCGTGCAAAGATCGCTGTTGTAGTCCATGTTCTTCCACTGCTCGGAGCTGAGCTTGAAAGTCGGGGTGCCACATTTCTGGCCCCGGTAGTCCTGGATCACATCCAGTCCCTTGTTGAGCAGAAACTCGTCGACCCGCTGAAATCGCGAATCCGCGCTCCAGAAAAACCCTGTGCGGAAATTGTCCTTCGACAGGGTGTTCGAGATCGAGTCCAGAGGCAGATATGGATACCTGGTGGTCATGCCATAGTATGAAATGTCGTTATACATCGATGTGAGCAGAGAAAATACCGAGTAATGCGTGGAAGGAGCGTGCGCGTATATGTTGTCGAATCGTATGGAATCGCTTGCATAGCGCTTGATGTTTGGTGTGATCGGATACTTGCCGCCAAACGTCTCGATGTATTTGGATGGCACCGACTCCATCATGAAAACCAGCACGTTCTTGATCGGGTTTGGCGTCGGCGCCTTGAAGCTCGACGTTTCCGGCGGACGCTCGCCGACGCTCGCGACATCCGGGTCATTGGTGCTGGCATTCATGGTCAGCACGACCGGCGTCGGGCTGAGCAAGGCCGATTCAACAAAATACAGGATCGGATTGTCGATCTTGGCCGCCGGCAGCGCCTCCGCACGCACGTGGTATCCGGTACCGACGAACGCCGCGCCGACACCCAGAACGAGCACGCCCAGCAACGCCCTGTAACCAGTGGCGCTCAGCCGCCGGCACAGACTGGCCGCGGCATGGCCAAGGATGAACACCAGAATGACAGACCCGGAAAGGGTCGCGAAGTCCCGGATGTTGAGCGCGTCGCCCATCGCATTCCTGGCATCGGCATTCTGCAGGAAATCGCCATAGACCAGCCACTGGAACGTGAACGGTTCGCCCAGCATCTTGACGAGATTGATGTTGGCAAATCCCCAGGCCAGCGAAATCAGGATGGTGAGATGGAAAAGGAAGACGACGATGGCGGAACCGATGCGGTTGGCCTTTGCCAGGAACAGCAGCATCAGAGCCATCACGGTCAGGAACGCAACGACAATCAGGTCGTAGTAGCTTGATGCCAATCCCTTGGGGATGGCCCTCAAAATGCCTGGAAACGTCGTCTGCGGATCAACGATAGCGCTGCGGTAGACACCCAGAAGCAGCCATGACAACAGTCCCGTGCAAATGATCCGCAGGCTCATGCGGCCGAAGCGCATGTCCTGCGACAAAGCGATACTCGTCTTCGATTCCGTCAGGCCGCCCTCAGGTCGGCCAGCCGACCCCATACTGCCGCCGATGTTCATACAACTACCTGCCGCCAGTTTGCGCTTCGGCCCCAACCACAGCCGATAGTCTTCAAACCCCTACCCGCAAAATCGGCTTGCGCTAAAAAAGAGTCAACAAAATCAAGTTTGGGTTAACCACGTCTCTTGAGAACTGGTTAACCTGACGCATTGAACGCGATGCGTTTGGCCAAGTGACCTGCTCAACCGAGTGTGCACCCGCCATAGGAATCGGCAACGGCGGGCGCTGTCGAGCACCCGCCGTCGTGACGTTTCAATACTGGCTCCAACAATCAGCCGCCACGCAGCCGCGTCGGGCTCAGGCTGGCGATTGTCATGCTCCGCTGTTCGGAAGGGCACGTCGGCAGAAAGCGGCTCGCATCCGCGTATGTCATGGTCGCGATGGAACCCTTCAACCCACCACGCTTGGCGATCCAGCCGCGAACCCAGCCGGGGTAGTTTTTCATCATGAAATTCGCAGCGACCTGATTGCCCCGCGCCCCAGCGCCATAGGGCAAGTGAAAGCCGAACGATGCGTTGTGGGTGACGCACACCTTGCTCTTGGGCATCGACAGATACAGCGTGCAGGCGGAGTCGCACGCACCGTTGAACCGCACAAAGGTGCCGCTGCGGCGCATTTTCAGCGCACGGATGGCGTAGTCGATCACATAGCCGCCGCGATCGCCACTGACCGTCTTGACGTTGGCAGTGCCGAGGCTGATGCGCGGTCGCAGCAGTTCACCTGCGGAGCTCGCCGAGACCATTGCGCCCATCAAACCGAGCGCACCGAGAAACTTCATTATCGTTTTCATTCGTGCCTCCTGCTATGCCGTCAATGACTAGCTGGGAGGCGTAAAGATTGAATATTCCGCGTCGCTAAAGTTGTATCAGTCGGTTGATTGTACAGCCGTTTTAGGACCTGCTTGACGATTTGGTTTACTAATGGCGCAGCAGGATGATCACTGAAAAGTAAACCCGGCGCGGGCGTCCTTGCCGATCGACTGCACGGAAGCACACTCGGCGGGATTGGATCAGAGGAATTTGGATGGCCGTTGGTGGCAAGGAGCAGACGCCGTCAAGATCGGAAGGCAAGCCCCGCCGCGTCTGCGTCGTGACAAACGCTATCGACCAGGGTGGCGAAGACGCTAGCATGGTCGAACTGGCCAGGCTTTTCGCCGAAGATGGCGACGACGTCACCCTGGCATGGGTTCCTGGCAGGAATGCATCATCTCCAGGGGAGGAGGAGGCGCGCCGCCGCGACCTGGAGGCGGTCTCCGTGCACCTGGAGATTCTCGACAAGTCCGATCAGTTGCTTCCTTCGCTGGCGACGCCCGAGAGCCGGTCCGCCGCGGTGCTGCATTATCTCGAACGGTCCGGCCACGACCTGGTCTACGCGCCGCTTGAGGGCGGATTGCCTTACTACACGCTGCTGGCGGTCGAAACTGCTGCCTTTGCCGCGCCGCCGATCGTGGTCGTCGCCCATGCTCCGGAAGAATGGGAGCAAGAAGCCGACAAGGCGTTCATGGGCAGCACCGAGGCGATTGCCGTCGCCTACATGGAGAAATACTGCGCCGAGATGGCGAACAGGACGATCTGTGTATCAGCCGCGTTGCGACAGTGGATGCTGTCGAAGGGCTGGAAGGTGAAGAAGGCGACAGTGACGCCGATGTTGCCGTTGCAGGATCGCCTTGGCCCTGCCGGAGCGCGACCGTCGATTGCGACGAGAAGCGCAAAAGAACTTGTCGCCCTGGCCGGGTGGCACTTCCGCGATGGCCTGACGCTGTTTTGCGACGCGCTCGACATCATCGCGCCAACGGCGCCAAAAGGGCTGACGGTCACCGCATTCGGTCCATTCGGAAAGATCATGGGCGAGCACAGCGGTGGACTGCTTCTGAGACGCGCCGAGCGGTGGCCGTTCAAACTCAACCTGTTGGCGCGCGCAAGCTTCGCCGCAAAGGTCGACTATGTCGCGCGGACCGGCGCGCTTGCTGTCATTCCCGCCCGCGCCGCATCGACGGGCAGCACTGTTGCCGCATGTGTCGGGGCGGGATTGCCTTTCGTTGCGACCAATGTTGACGCGAACGCCGAGACCTGGAATGCGCAGGCGAGGCAGCCGGGGCTGGTCGATCCTGACGCTGCCGCGTTGGCGCTGGCGATTTCGGCGGCGCTCAAGGACCCGCCTCGCCCACTGCCTGTCGACAGCCTGCGCCAATGTCGGCAATCCTGGCTGGATACGCGCAATTTGCCGACGCCAACCAAGCGCAGGCGCGTCGATAAAAGTGCCGGGTCGTCACCGCTGGTCTCTATCGTCATGGCCCATCGCAACCGGCCACTCTATCTGAAACAGGCAATCGCGGCGATCGAGGCACAAACCTACGATCATCTGGAACTGGTTCTGGTCGACGACGGAAGCGATCTGGACGAAGCCAGGCGATTGCTGGATGCGCTGGAACCGACCTTCCGTCAGCGCGGTTGGAAGATCCTGCGCCGACCGCACAAGCATCTCGGCGCGGCGCGAAATGCCGGCATCCGCGCTTCGCACGGCGAGCTGATCCTGTTCGTCGACGATGACAACGCGCTGTTTGCGGAGGCCGTCGATCATTTCGTGCGTGCCATGGCAGCATCGGGCGCTGACATCTGCACTGCGTTCCAACTGATCTTCTACGAGGATTTCGTGCCCGAGGATCGTGCCGACGGGCTGATCCAGTACCTGCCCCTGGGTGGTCCCGACACGCTCGGCCTGATCCATAACGTCTATGGTGACGCGAATGCCATGATGCGCCGATCTGTCTTCTCGCAGATCGGGTTCTTGATCGAAAAACCCGGCTACGCCATGCACGACTGGGAATTCTTTGCGCGAGCCTCCCTCGCCGGACTCAAGATCAGGACCATACCAAAGCCGCTATACTGGTATCGCTCGAGACCGGATGGAATGTTTCGGACGTCGAATTGGTACGACAACCGGCTTCCCGTGCTTGAGGCGTTCAGGTCGAGCCAATCCGATGATTTCCGCCTGCTGTATCATTTGGCCATCGCCCAGAACACGCAGCGGTCCGAAATTGAAAGTGTCCGCGAAAACCTGAAATATACCCCCGGCAATCGAAAATATCTGGAACTGTGCGACATCGAACCGAACAGCGATGCAGCCATAGAGAAACTTGCGAGCATTGCTGAATCGATCGGCCGCCCCGATACGGCTGCCACCCTGCTTGGACGCCCCGCCGCCGCCATATCTAGCGATGCCCCGGACCGTCCTGATGTCGACGGCGGTTCGATCACCCTCGGCCACGACATGCTGAGGAGCGCACGGCTGCTTACACCGCGCGTCTCGGCTCTGCCGCTGTTGCTTGTCGCATCGGATGACGGCGGGGTCTTCTTGCGCCCGCATACGGACGGCCCGGTCGCCGCATCGCTTGATCACCAATTTCCAACCTTCTTCCGGAAGGTGGAGGCAATCGTCGAAATCGCTCATGCCGACGCGCCGGCAATGGATTTCGGTCTCGCCCTTGCTCGCCCCGATCAGACCATAGATTGGCAACAGGACATCGCCGCGCAAACGATCGCCTTTTCAGGCTGGATGAGCGTCAAAGACAAATTCGTGCGCCATCCCTTGGTGGCAGTGATTCGCACACGACGGAAGATGCCGCTTTCGATCGTTCTCGCCGTTCGCTTCGCTGAAACGCCCAATGGTTCCGCGACCAATGCCTTCTTTCGGAAGCTGACACTGTTCGGTGATTAGCGGCGATCCGACAAGGCTGGTGAGGCCCACGCGCAGTTCAATGGCGCGCGTTAACCATGTTGGCTCAACGTTGCCAAAATGGTTGACAAAACGTTAACAGATGCTAATATTTCCAGTGGGTTATTTAGTGTGTGGGGTGTATTATGCGCAAGGTTCAATCACTGCTTTTGGGCGGCCTTAGTCTGCTGGGGTTGAGCGTCGCTTTCTCCGGGGCGGCGCAGGCGAGAATGAACGTTGGTGTCAAGGAAGCCGAGCTTGCCTGCGAGCAAGCTCTTAAAACCGGCACCATCGAGGCGCTTGAGGATTATCTGCACCGTTACCCGAATGCTCCGTCCGCCTGCAAGGCGCTTGCTCTCAACAGTCTGTCCCAGTTTGGGCCAGGTGGTGGGGACACCAACAAGGGTGACGGTGGCCACCGCTACGGCGGATAAGCGTCAGCCGGATTTTTGCCTTCAATAGTTTCGGGCACATCAGGTGGCCGCGTCGGTGCGCTGGTGCGGCATGGGCAGGGTTGACACGAATCCGGCATAGCGATCCGAGGTTTTCATCCAGCCGAGTTCCACGAGCTGCGCGGCGTCACCGCGATAGCGGACGGACCTATGGTTACGGAGCGCCAGTTTCGGATCGCGCTCCAGGGCTTCCATGTAGGCGGCGCGTTCCTCAAGCGTCTTTTCCTTGAGTTGCGCATTTTCACTCAGAGACGACGCTGATTTCTGGCGGAAGCCCCAGACGAATTTGAAGTGGAGCAACGCGATCCGCAGCTCACTGAATCGGACCTCGCTGATTGCATGCTGTGCCACGTGGTAGTGCCTGCCTCGTCTCCATCGTACGATCGGCACCTTTGTCAGGCATGGAGGAAGCGTTTGCTTGAACCGGCCGTGCCAGAAGGCCCGTTCCCTGACGCCACCGAACATCTGCTCCGGTGGATACCTACCGTCGCGGGCGCGCAGCCAGCCTGGCTCCGGATCGAAGTACGGTGAAGCCTCAAGAAGCGGGATCGTGCCGTCATAGCTGCATTCGGCCAACGGGCCGTCAGCATACATGTCAACCAGGGATCCGATTACAGCTTCGGCGCCGGTGGCGTCCAGATAGCTGCAAAGCTGCCGCAGGTCTGCCCGCTCATAGTCGGGGTAGACGAGAAGCTCGTCGGCGTCGACCGAAAGGCACCAATGGCCGCTGCCGAAGACATTTATGAGCGTGTTGTTCCACCGCGGCGGATCGATGTTTTCAGCGAAATGCGATCCTTCCGTGTGGAAGCAGTGGCTGTCCGGCTGCTCCAGGATCAGCTCACGCGTCCCGTCCGTGGAGCCGTTGTCCAGGAAGAAAAAACGATCGACGCCGAGGCCACGGTAATGGTCGAGAAGCTGCGGCAGCAACGTTGCTTCATCGCGCAGTCCGATGAAGCACAGGATCTCGCCATCGGTCACGTCGATCGGCCGGTCGTCCAGTCGCGCGAGATGTTTTGGGGATCGAACCATCCGAAACTCATTAAGTCCGTTCGCGCGAAAGGCAAGTGCGGTATGGTGAGCTCCGCGTGATAGTTATCAAAGTATTATCCTACAGTTGGCAAGACTGTTCCAGCGAGGCGGGCTGAAAAAGGAGGGCTGATTGAGCGTTGGTTCCAAGACAGGCGCGACGTCCGGGGATAGGCGACAGGCAAGCAAGACGGCCCGCAGTGTGTGTATCGTTTCCGAGATCGAGTTCGGGTCGACGATGACCACGGATTCCGGGTCTGCAACCTACGCGCTGGCGCAGCATATGGCGAGAGCCGGTGACACCGTGACGCTGCTTTGGGCGCCAAGCCCGCTGGGTGCCCAGCCCGATGAGCAGGAGATCGCCAAGGTAGCCAAATGGTGTTTCGACAATTTCCTGGTGAGGCTGGAATTGTTGCCGCCGTCACCCGAGTTGCTGCGGGGCCTGGAGTCGAGCGACAAGAACTCATTGGCTGTCTACCACTATCTCAGGCAGAACGCTTTCGACGTCGTCTATTTTGCGCTTGAGGGCGGACTGGCGCATTTCCCTGCCCTCGCCAAGCGCACGGGGGTCTTTCCCAATCCTCCCTCGATCGTCGTGCTCGCGCATGAACCACTTATGTGGAGGCTGGAGGCCAATGCCCGGACGGTCGAACGCAAGGAACAGATGACCGTCGCGCACATGGAAAAGATGTCGGCTGAGACGTGCGACCATCTCGTCGTTGTCGGCCAGTCGCTGCTCGACTGGATGGCCAAGGCGGCATGGAAGCTGCCCGCAAGCTGTCACATTGCTACGCCCCTCGAGCCGGAGGAATGGCGTTCGAACTTCGCTGTCGATCACTACAGGCCGCGAGGGCGGCCAACCGCCGAAGTGGTTCATTTCTCAGGCACGGAGGAGCGTGGCGGACTGACGCTGTTTTGTGACGCGCTCGATCGTCTGGCCGACAGCGGCGTAACAGATTTGGCAGTGACGGTTGTCGGCGCGTTTGGTCATGTCCTGGGCGAGCATTCGGGCGGCATGATCGTTCGGCGGGCGCGGCAGTGGCCGTTCAAACTGAAGCTCCTGCCCATTCGAGACGAGCCCGACATTTTCCGATATCTGCGGCAGAGCCATGCGCTGGTGGCGATCACGCACTCGGCTGCCCAACTTCCGCTGGATGTGGTCACCTGCCTGAACGAGGAGATCCCGTTCGTCGCGACCGACGTCGGCAGCATACGCGACATGCTTCATCCGAAGTCGGCTGACGCCGTCATGATGGAGGCTTCAGCTTCCTCCATCGCCGCCAAGATCGCGTCGGTGCTGGAAAGCCGATCGTTCGGCCCGGCGAAGCCGCAGCAAAAACGGGAAGCGCGCGAGAGGGTCTGGAACAAGCTGCACGCAAAATTTTCCAGCGGTCCCAACAAGGTCTCCAGCCGTAGCCGGAGCCGACCACCGCTCGTTTCGATCATAACGGCGCACTACAATCGGGCACGCCTGTTGCCAAATGCGATTGCCTCGGTTCGCTACCAGGATTATTCCAACATCGAATTGATCGTCGTCGATGACGGCAGCACCGATCCAGACGCGATCCAGCTGTTGGCGCAGCTCGAGCCGGAGTTCGAGCAGCGAGGCTGGCGGATCATCCGGCAGAAGAACGGCTTCCTCGGCAAGGCGCGCAACACGGGAATCCGCGCCGCCAAGGGCTCGTTGATCCTGTTCCTGGACGACGACAACGCACTCTTCCCGAATGCCGTCAGTACGTTCGTCGCCGGCATGCAAAAGTCCGGCGCCGATATCTGCACGACCTTCGCCAAGTGGTTCAACGAGCCGTTTGTGCCACCGGATATCAAGAGCGGTTATATACGCTATTTCCCGGTCGGCGGACCTACGGACATCGCTATGCTCACCAACCCGTATGGTGATGCCAATGCGATGTTCCGGCGCGAGGTGTTCGACAAGATAGGCTACCTGAACGAGCAGCGAGGCTTTTCCGCGAGCGATTGGGAATTTTTCGTTCGCGCGGACCTGGCAGGCCTCGAGATCGTCCCTATCCCGGAGCCGATCTACTGGTATCGGTCGGCGCCGACGGGCATGAACCTGAATGCCGAGTGGGTGAGGAACCGCAAGCCTATCATCGATGCCTTCCGAAAGCACAAGTTCGCGCATACGGACATGTTCGTGCAACTCGGCATCAGTACGAACACCGCCTACTATGAAAAGGATCTCAACCTCCGGAATTTGGAGCTGCGGGTCAACGACGAACGGTATCTCAAGCTAAGCACGGGCTCCGCCAACACCGATGATGCAATGCAGTTGCTGGCCGAGATCGCGGCGCGCGAAGGCAGGGCCGATACGGCGATTTCGCTTCTCGCTCATACAGGGCGAATCGACTTCGCCTTGGGTGTGGTTGAAATGCTCAACGCGGCGGCCGACGAGACCGTGCCGGAGCTACACTCTTCGCTTTACCGCGAGCAGTATCTCTCCGCCGAGCCCCTGCGTCTGGCTCACATCAGTTCGCATCCGGATACCGATCCAGACCTGCTGAGCTATGTCGAACAATCGCCGGACCAGCTGTTTCTCGAAGCCAAGGGCAGCAATGTCACCATGGCACTGCTGAAGGGCGTCTGCCCACCGGGCGTCACCAGCGCGAGCTGCTGGGTTTACCTCGACGAGGAGTTGGCGGACCCGGCTCAATTTCAGCTCGTCGTCGTAGACGCGGAAAACCAGGCCGTCAGCGATCTCGCCCAGCTCCTTGAAAGCGGCAACGGGAGCGGCTGGGCCGATCTCCGCCGAGCGCGCGAGGCGCGCGAAATAAGGGCGACAGTCAGTTCGCCGGCATCAGGCAGGCGCGATCTGTTGCTGGCGGTGAGGTGCGGCGGCAGCAGTCCGGGCGGGCGCGTACTTGGCGGCTTTTCAGGCATCCAGATCCGCCATGCCGTTTCGGTCGGTGCAACGCGCCCGCGCCTCAACGCGCCGCAACAGCGCCAACGTACCCGCCGGATGACCGATGATGAACTGAAGCGTGCGACGCTTGTGACCGATTATCCCTCCGAGCTGCCAACACTGCTCGTTGCCGGCGACAATGGCGGCATCTTCCTGCGGCCGAGCACGCATGGCATCGTTGTTGCCGCCCTCAATTCCGCTTTCCCCGCCTTTGCCAGAAGTGTCATGGCAACGGTGGAGATCGCTCACGATGACGCGTCCCCATTCGAGTTCGCCATGGCGCTGGGCAGGGAGGAAGAAAAACTCGCGTGGAAACACGATGCTCCGGTGGGCGCCTTGGCATTCTCCGGATGGACGCGCGTTTCGAGACCTTTCGAACTGCATGACTTGAAAGTTTCGATCCGGGAGATAGATCGCAAGTGGCTGACGATCTATCTGGCAATCCGGCTACCACGCGGCTCGAAACCGATGCCGTCCAATGCTTTCTGGCGCAAGTTGTTGTTGCTGTGGGACTGACAGGTGCGTCGTCAGGGCGCGGTCGCACACTTGTCGAGGCATAGGTGCGGCAGTAGATTAAGCCTGCGTGGAGGCACCAAGACAATGAAGAAATCACTGGGTCTTGTCCTGGCATTTATTGTTATTGCCGGAAGCGCAATGTCTTTCGGCGCGGCCGCCCAGGAACGCGACGTGGGGCCTAAATGCGTGCAGTGGAATGCGCATCGCGTCCTCTTCAAGAAAGGTGACGGCACGATATCGAAGGATTCCGCGAACGCGTTGACGGCTTTCATCAAGGAAGCGGGGCGCGATTGCGGCTACAGGCTTTATGCAACGGCCAGCAAGGAAGGCAATTTCAACAAGGCGTTCGACATTGCTGGTCGCAGGCTCAACGCAACCGGCGACTTCCTCAAGGCCCAGGGCGTCAAGCCCGAAATGGTGCTGGCGCTTTCGCATTGGGTTGACGACGGCGCCGCCGACACCAACACGGCGCGCAGCGCGATCCTGTACACTCTGCCAAAACAAGGAATATCGTGCCGGCAATATGAGAAGCGCAGCCCGGTGCAGGTCGTCCTGTTTTTTGACAACCAGTCGTATGTGATTTCAGCGCGGGTCAAGGACGAACTTGAGAGGTTCGCCGCCAGCATTCGAGACTCACGCTGCAATGTCGCACTGACAGCTTTCGCGGCCACGGAATTCACCGGCGCCGACGCTGCAAAGACGAACAAGGAACTGGCCAAGCAGCGCTTGAAGGCGATCGAGGATATCTTGACCGCGGCCGGGATCGACAGTGACCGTCTGGTGGACACAAAAGTCGAGTATGTTGGCGACCAGAAGCCGAACGTCGTTCGCAGTCGTCTGGCGACCGCGTCGCTGATGTAACGGCTCGCCCTGCGGACGGGATCAGACGATCTCGGCATCAAGCGCCTGACAATTACCTTGTGTCGGCGCTGTCGCGCAGACGCTCCATCTCATCCAGCAGCATGTCGAGGCCGAGCTCGAATGTCGCATCGAATTCGGCGGTGCCGAAGAAGCGGCCGGCGGCCATGACATTGGGAAAATCGCGCGCCAGTTGCTCGTCGCTGACCGTGCTGACCGCCGACGGACCCTTGGCATAGCCTGATGTCTCGTCGAGGATGGCGCCCATAAGGTAGTATCCGGCAGTGCGGAACAGCCGCGCCCCCAGCTCGGCGCTGAAGCCACCGGCTTCGAACAGACCGAGAATGCTGTTCAGCCAGGCGAGGCAGGTCGGCGAATTCATCCGGTAGGTAACGAGGAACGGCGCGAATGCCGGATGCTCACGCCCGACGCGGCGGAAATCCTGCATGGCCATGCGCATCCTTTGCCGCCACAGGAGGCTGGCGTCGGGCATTTCGAGCGCGCCGACCAGCCGGTCGACCAGCGCCTCGTGCAGATGCGCCAGCGAGGGAAAGTGATGGTAGATGCTCATCGCCTCGCAGCCGAGTGCTGCCGCCAGCTTGCGCATGGAAAAGCCGGCAAGCCCTTCCCGCTCGATCACCTCGAAGGCGGCATCCTCGATCATCTGTCGGGAGAGCCGGCCACGTGTTCGCGTTTTTTTGATCGATGAGTCCATGGCGTTGCTTGACAACTTACACTGTAAGGTTCATTTTTCACATCACCTTACATCGTAAGGCTAACAAACGCCAGAGGAGAAAATCATGTCCGCCTACCGCATCCTTTCACCCGTGCCGTCTTCAATCCGCCGCGCGTCCCTGCTCGCCGTTGCCGCCTGCGCGCTTGCGCTGCCGGCGCCTGCCCACGCCGACGATTATGACGCAGCCATCAAGGACATGCAGGCGACGATGGGCGGTGTGCCAAGCTTCGTGAAGCAATTTCCGAAAGCCGGTCTGCCCGGCGCCTGGGCCGAGGTCAAGGCTTTGCAGTTGAGTGACCAGACGGCGCTGCCGCCGAAGGTCAAGGCGCTGATCTCGCTGGCCGTCGCAGCGCAGATCCCGTGCACCTACTGCATCTGGTCGGACACGCAGGACGCCAAGCGCGCCGGCGCTACCGACGAAGAGATCCAGGAGGCCGTGGCCGTGTCGGCGCTGACCCGCCACTGGAGCACCGTCTTCAACGGCATGCAGATCGATTTCGACACGTTCAAGAAGGAAATGGGCGGGCAGTAAAGGTTTTGAAGACAGGGAAGCGATGGCTCGTACCTGCGGGCCACCGCCTGTCTGACAAGGACGCTCGTCAGACGATCTCCGCACCAAGTGCTGCGGTCTCATCCGCAGTCTTGCGTGATTTGTTCCGGCTCCGACTGAGCAAGGCAATTCCGGCAAACGCCGCAATTCCACACAGCCCGACCAGCACGTTGAGCCACAGCGCCGGAAACACGCCAACGCCGGCGATCATGACGGTCAGACCGAACGGCGCGAAGGCCGAACAGAACTGACGCGCTGCCGTGATCCAGCCGACATAGGAGCCGTAGCGGGCGTGGCCGAACAATTCGAGCGGCAGCGTGCCCGAGACGATGCTCATCAGGCCCGAACCGAAACCGAACAGCACGGCAAAAAGGATGGCGCCCGACACTGACGGCGCCGCGACAAGCAGCACCGCAAGACCGCCAGCCAAAGCCGCTGTGGCGCCGAGCGCCAGCCATGTCTGGGACAGGCCATGGCCGAACAGCATGTTGACCAGGCGGCTCGCCACCTGCGAGGGGCCAAACAGGCTAGCGACAATCACAGCTGCTCCGCCAAGCCCTACCATCGTCAGCAACGGCACCATCTGGACAAGGATCGCCGACAGCATGAACCCTTCGATGGCAAAGCCGACCAGCATCAGGACGAAGATCGGTGACCAGCCATGGCGTTGCGTGGACGCCGAGATACCTGATGTGGCGGGAATGATCCTGTACTCTTCGCCAATGCGGCGCGAAAACCGTGCAAGCCACCAGTGGACCGGCAGGCAGACGCCGACATTGAGCGCGGCGAAGATGGCGAGAACCTCGCGCCAGCCGAGATGGTTGTGCAGCACCGTCGTCAGCGGCCAGAACAGTGTCGAGGCAAAGCCGGCGATCAAGGTGAGATGAGTGATACCGCGACCGCGACCGCCCAGTTGCACGATGGCGACGAACGCGGTGCTGTAGAGCACGAAGCATGAGGCAAGTTCCATCGCCAGCACCCCGGCGGCAAAACCGATACGTCCGGGCGCCAGTGCACACAGCAGCAGCGCGCCGGCCGCGGCCAGTGATCCAGGCACCATAAGGCGGACGGCGCCATGCTTGTCCGCCAGGCTGCCGGCAATGGGTGCCAGAACAGCACTTGCCAGCAGCGATGCCGAAAGCACGGCGAACACCCATTTCGGTGACCATGCCAACTCCGTGGCGATGGCCGGCGCAAGGATGCTGTAGCTGTAATAGAGCGTGCCGTAACCAATGATCTGGGTGACGCCGAGCGCCCAGATCGCCGAAGCGGGAACCTTGCGGTCGGTCACTCCGCGGCTTCCATCGCGCTCGACTTTGCCACACCGCAGCCGCAGCCAGCCTTGCCGTCGGCTTTTGCCTCGGCATCGGCGACGCAGCAGGCATCGACCTCGCTTGGCGCCGGACCGCCGCAGCAGCCTTTGAACGCCGCGCCGACTGTCGACGAAGGCACCGTGCAGACGCCGGTTTCCGGCAAAACCAATTGCACGGTGTCGGCGGAAGCGATGTCGCCGGCGATCGCTGCTGCGACCGAGCGGACTTGCTCATAGCCGGTCAAAAGCAGGAAGGTCGGCGCGCGGCCATAGCTCTTGATGCCGGCGGTGTAGTAACCGGGCTCGGGATGGCTGAGTTCGCGGTGACCATGCGGCGGCACGTCGCCACAGGAATGCTCGTTGGGATCGATCAGCGGGCCGAGCGCCTTGACGCTTTCGAGCCACGGATCGAGATCCAATCGAAGCTCCCGTGTCAGCGTGAGATCTGGCCGCTGTCCGGTCGCGGCGATGATGCGGTCGACGGGACCGACCTGCCGCAAGCCATCCTTCGTCTCCCCTTCGACAATCAGGCGGCCGTCGACCATGCGGATGGCCGTAGTGGCAAAGCCGGTCACCAGCGCGACGCGGCCGCTTTCGGCGAGGTCGCGCACTTCGGCGCCAAGCTCGCCGCGCGCCGGCAGCTGGTCGGCATCGCCGCCGCCATAGATGCGCACAAGGTCGGTGCCGCGCGTCGCCCAGATGAACGCCGTGTCCGGCTCGACATCGGCCAGTCTGGCAAGATCGAGCAAGGCGTTGGCGGCCGAATGGCCGGAACCTGCAACCAAGGTCGTGCGGCCTGCATAAAGCTGGCGGTCGTGGCCGAGAATATCGGGTATGCCATAGGCGATGCGATCGGCACATTCCGCCTCGCCTTCGGCAGCAAGGCCGCCGGCGCCGAGCGGATTGGGCGTCCGCCATGTGCCCGAGGCATCGATGACGGCGCGCGCCCAGTCGCGCCTTGTGCCATCGGCGGTCTCGACCACCAGCATGAAGGGCCGCGTCTCACGTGCCTTGCTCACAACCTTGTCGGCGCCCCAGCGCGAGATGCCGACGACGCGGGCGCCGGTTTCGATCGATGGCGCCAGCGCCGGAAGGTTTGCAAGCGGCTCGAGATAGCGTGCGACGAGCTCATTGGCGGTTGGAAATGCCTCGGGCTCCGGCATCTGCCAGCCGTGCGCCTCCAGCAGTGCTCGGGCCGCCCGATCGACGCAATAGCGCCAGGGCGTGAACACTCGGACATGGCCCCAATCCCTGAGGTTGGAGGCAACGCTGCTGCCAGCCTCGTAGAGTTTCACCGGCAGGCCCTGGCTCAGCAGATGGACGGCCGCCGCCAGACCGACAGGGCCGGCACCGATGACGGCGACAGGGAGATCACTTCGCATGGCCATTTTACACCTTCCATATTTCCGGGATTACCGAAATACTAGACAAAAAAGAGATCAGGCGGCGGCGTCTTCCGCTGGCGAATTGCAGGCGGCGTCGGCGCAGCATTCGTCGGCGAGGAAGCCGATGAGGTCGTTCATGATGGGATAGTTGGCGCGGCAGATCAGCGTCGTCGCCTGCCGCTCCTGCGTCACCAGGCCTGTGAGGATCAGCCGGTGCAGATGATGCGACAACGTCGAGGCGGCGATTCCGAGGCTTTCCTGCAGAGTGCCGACCGGCCTGCCCGCTGCACCGGCCCGGACCAGAATGCGATAGAGGTTGAGCCGCGTCGGATTTCCGAGCGCTTCAAGCTGCTTTGCTGCTTGTTCGAGTTTCATCGAAATAGCATAGGCCGGCGATTGCGGCGGTCAAGCACTATTTCGATGAATATCGAAATAAGCTTCAGACAACCCGCCTGCCGCCATCATCGATGATGACTTCGCCATCTTCCTTGGTGAAGGGGCCGATGTCGGGATTGGGCAGGATGTCGAGCACCGCTTCCGACGGCCGCGCCAGCATGACGCCGCGCGGCGTCACCACGATCGGGCGGTTGATCAGGATCGGATGCGCCAGCATGAAATCGAGAATCTCGTCGTCGCTCCATTTGGGATCGCCAAGGTTGAGCTCGACGTAAGGCGTGCCCTTCTCGCGCAGCAGTTCGCGCGGCGTCATGCCCATCGCCGCAATCAGCTCGACCAGCTTTTCGCGCGATGGCGGCGTCTTCAGATATTCGATCACCTCCGGCTCCTCGCCGGACTGCCTGATCATCGCCAGCGTGTTGCGCGAGGTGCCACAGGAAGGGTTGTGATAGATGGTGATAGTCATCGCGCAGCTTTCGTTGTTGGCATGGTTTTGGGTTCAGCGAGCAGCCAGCCGGCCAGCGCCATGGCGAGCAACGCGCCGGCCAGTTCGGCGACGACGAAGGCCGGGACATCGAGCGGCCTGATGCCGGCAAACGTATTGGAGAAGGCGCGCGCAATGGCAACGGCCGGATTGGCAAACGAGGTCGAGGCGGTGAACCAGTAGGCTGATGTGATGTAGAGCCCGACCAGCCAGGGAATGGCGTCACCGCGAAAGCGCAAGCCAGCCAGGATGGTGAACACCAGACCGAAGGCGGCCACCAGTTCGGCAAGCCATTGGCCGTTTCCGCTCCGCACCGTCTGGGAAATCTGCAGGATCGGCAATTCGAACATGGCATGCGCCAGAAACGCCCCTGCTATGCCACCGACGATCTGGGCGGCGATATAGCCTAGCGCCGCATTGATCTCGATGTCCCGGCGCAACGCAAAGACCAGCGTCACCGCCGGATTGAAATGCGCGCCGGAGATTGGCCCGAGAATGGTGATCAGCACCACCAGCATCGCGCCGGTCGGAATGGTGTTACCGAGCAGCGCCAGCGCCACGTCGTCGGTCAGCCGGTCGGCCATGATCCCCGAGCCGACGACCGCGGCAACCAGCATGGCGGTGCCGAGGGCTTCGGCGACGAGGCGGCGGGACAGATCAGTGGTCATGCTGTTCAGCCTGCGTTGGACGATTGCGACCGATCTCATCCAGCCGTTTCTGCAAAGCGAGCTTGTCGACCGTATTCATCGGCAGACTGACGAAGATCGAAATCCGGTTGTTGAGCATGCGGTAGGCATCGGCGAACGCCAGATGCTTCTCCGCATCCGTGCCCTCGACGGCGGCAGGGTCGGGCACGCCCCAATGCGCCGTCATCGGCTGACCGGGCCATACGGGGCAGGATTCATTGGCGGCATTGTCGCAGACGGTAAAAACGAAATTCATTTCTGGCGCACCGGGCACCGCAAATTCTTCCCAGTCCTTCGAACGGGCAAAGGACGTGTCGTAGTTGAGGTTTTTCAAAAGTTGCAGAGAGTAAGGATGAACCACGCCCTTCGGGTGCGATCCCGCCGAAAACGCCTTGAACCTGCCGGCGCCGACGCGGTTCAGTATCGCCTCGGCGAGAATCGATCGGGCGGAATTGCCGGTGCACAAAAACAACACGTTATAGATCTGATCGCTCATGGCTTCCTCCCCTAACACTTGCCCGGCTTAACAATTGCCCGGCTTAACACTTGCAGGTCACGGCCTGGATGATCGGTTGGCAAAGCTCCGGCGCGCCGTTGCAGCAATCCTCCATGAGGTAAGCAAGCAGGTCGCGAAAACCGGTCATGTCGGCGACGTAGCGGATGGTGCGCCCCTCGCGCTCGGCCCGAACCAGCCCGGCATGGTCGAGGACCTTCAGATGCGCCGACATGGTGTTCTGGACGATATTCAGCCGCGCGGCGATCTCGCCGGCGGCCACGCCATCGGCGCCGGCTCGCACCAGCAGGCGAAAAACCTCAAGTCTGGTGTCCTGGCCGAGGGCAGCGAGTGCGAGAAGTGCTTTTGTCTTGTCCATGCATCCATAAATCCGGAATTAAGGATGCTTATCGCCGCGATATGACAGATGGATGACAGGCAGCGCCCGAAGGTCGGAAGGCGACGGTCCAGTCAATCCGGCCAGGGGGGGTCTGTTTCGCGAAGCTGATGGCCCAATGCAGCGGTCTCGTTTACTTTCAGAAGATGAACCTCCCCCTCCGTCGCATCGTCCTTATCGTCGCGCTGCTCAATCTCGCCTATTTCGGGATCGAGTTCGCTGTGGCGCTAGCCATAGGGTCAGTGTCCCTGTTTGCCGACAGCATCGACTTTCTGGAAGATGCCTCTGTAAATCTCCTTATCCTGCTGGCACTTGGCTGGTCGGTACGCTCTCGCGCACGTGTGGGGATGGCTCTGGCACTCATCCTGCTCGTGCCCGGTCTGGCCACGCTCTGGACGGCCTGGGAGAAATTCAACGTGCCGGTGCCGCCGCAGCCGAACGCCTTGACCCTGGCGGGACTGGGCGCTTTGGCCGTCAACCTCTCCTGTGCCTACATGCTCGCCGCGTACCGTCATCGTGGTGGTAGCCTCACAAAGGCCGCCTTCCTGTCGGCCCGCAATGACGCCTTTGCCAACATCGCCATTATTGTCGCCGGGCTGGTCACGGCTTTGCTCTGGCACTCCGCCTGGCCCGATTTGATAGTGGGTTTAGGGATCGCGGTAATGAACGCCGATGCGGCCCGCGAAGTGTGGGAAGCCGCCCGTGAAGAACACCGTGCGGCGGCCTGAGAACCAGGTAGAGCTGGGCTACAAGATGCAACGCACAGCTCGATCGGTCGGGAAAATTCTCAATCCACGCTTTGCACAAATTGAGATGAGACGCCACCCGCCAGGGTCTTGCTAAGCCTTGCGCTCCCAGCGCCGGTCCGGCGTCTGCTGCCAGTAGGTCACGGCGTGGCCGGCGCCCTTCATCGTCTTCCAGTGCCCCCGCGCCGCCTCGACCTGGACGGCGTCGTGGCCGTCGAACATGAATACCGCGCGTTCGTAGCCGGCAAGTTCCGGCGGCATCGCGCCGTCGACCAGGAAGCGTATCTTTGCCTCGTTCGGATTCTCCTGGCCGGTGGTCAGCAGAATCGGCTGCTCCGCCGGAAAGGCTTCGCGATCCGTTGCATGGGCCAGGAACGAATCGTCGCGAAAAGTCCAAAGGTGCTGGTCGAGCGCATCGCGCCGCTCTTCGGTGCCCGTCTGCACCACGGCGCGCCAGCCGCGATCGACGCTGCGCTCCAAGAGGCCGGGAAGCGCGTCCTCCAGCGTCGATTCAGTCAGGTGGTAGAACAGGACGTCGGCCATGATTGCGCCTTGAAAGCCTATCCCTCGTAGTTGTCACGCACCAGCCGGTCGAGCAGCCTGACGCCGAAGCCGGAACCCCATGACTGGTTGATCTCGCTCGGCGGCGAACCCATGGCGGTGCCGGCGATGTCGAGATGCGCCCACGGCGTCTCCTTGACGAAGCGCTGCAGGAACTGCGCGGCGATGATGGCGCCGCCATAGCGACCGCCGATGTTCTTCATGTCGGCATTCTTGGAATCGATCAGCTTGTCGTATTCAGGCCCGAGCGGCATGCGCCACAGCCGCTCCTGGGTCGCCTGCCCGGCCGCCGTCAACTTTTCCGACAGTTCGTCATTGTTGGAAAACAGGCCGGCATAATGTTGGCCGAGCGCGACCATGATGGCGCCGGTCAGCGTCGCCAGGTTGACCATGAATTTCGGCTGGAAGCGGTCGTTGCAGTACCACAGCGCGTCGGCCAGCACGAGACGACCTTCGGCGTCGGTGTTGAGCACCTCGATGGTCTGGCCCGACATTGAGGTGACAATGTCGCCGGGGCGCTGCGCATGGCCGTCGACGGCATTTTCGACCAGCCCGATGATGCCGACGACATTGGTTTTCGCCTTGCGCGCGGCAAGCGCGTGCATCAGCCCGGTGACGGCGGCGGCACCGCCCATGTCGCCCTTCATGTCTTCCATGCCGGAGGCCGGCTTCATCGAATTGCCGCCGGTGTCGAAGGTGACGCCCTTGCCGACAAAGGCCACGGGTGCGTCCTTGGCCTTGCCGCCATTCCATTGCATGACGGCCATGCGGGCGCCGCGGGGCGAGCCCTGGGCGACGCCGAGCAGGGAGCCCATGCCGAGCTTCTTCATCTCCTTCTCGGCCAGGATCTCGACCTTGACGCCGAGCGCCTCCAACTCCTTGGCACGGGCGGCGAATTCCACCGGTCCCAGCGCATTGGCCGGTTCATTGACAAGATCGCGAGCGAGAAGCACGCCGTCGATCACCGCCACCTCGTCGGCAAAAGCCTTTTTCGCTGCGGCAGGGTCGGCGGTGTGGATGGTCACCTTGACCGGCTTCTTCGGTTCGTTCTTGCCGTTATCCTTGTCCTTCTTGGTCTTGTACTTGTCGAAGGCATAGGCACGCAGAAGGATGCCCGCGGCAACGCTCGCCGCTTGGCTGCCGGCAATGGTGGCGCCCGGCACGTCGAGCACGACGGCCACTTCGGCCGCCTTGCGCAAGGAGGCGGCGATGGTGCCGCCAAGCTTCAGCCATGCATAGTCGTCGAGGCTGGACACCTTGCCGGCGCCGATCGCCACCAGCCGGTCGAGCGCCGTCCCCTCCGGCGCCAGCACTTCGACGAGACTGGCGAACTTGCCGGTGAAATCGGCCACCGGGAACGCCCGGTCGAGGGTTTTGGCCGGATCGCAGGCCTTTGCCGGCTCGCCAAGGCCGCCATCGTCGGCCGCCAGCACGAAGACGCTACCCTTTTTGGGCGCGGCAAATTTGGCGAAGGCGATCGAAGGTCTCGAATTCATCAGGTCCTGCTTTCGGGGAACGGCTAGGCTTTCGGGGAAGTGTGCGCGACATTTGGTCGTTTTCCGGCATTTGGCAAGACTTTGCCGAAATTGCATCCCATATGCGCGGTTGAATCGATGGCGATTCGTCGCGGCACGGCCCCGCTTCTTGCCGCAACCTGTTGTTAACCATTGATGTTCGCCCTTTCTTATCCATTGCCGCCGACACTCCGGCATGCGGGACGGCGATGTGGAACGGGACCGAATCGAACCGCCAGATGGAAGCAGTTGTACAGGCGCCTGCGGACGACTACCTTGTCGGCAGGCATGATGCCGTTCGGCAAAATCGAGAAAAGCCTTAGATGAAGGTCGTTGAACGCTACATCATGCGTCGCGCTTTGGCGGTGTTCCTGGCTGCGCTGGTCTGGACGCTGGCCATTGTGTGGACGACGCAGGTGCTTGCCAAGATCGACCTCGTCACCGACAGCGGCCAGTCGGCGCTGACCTTCTTCGAGGTCGCGGCGCTGATCATCCCGACGATCGTTCCGATCGTGGTGCCGTTCGCCCTGGTGGTGGCGGTCGCGCAGACGCTCAGCGTCATGAATTCCGATTCGGAACTGGCCGTCATCAACGCCGCCGGTTCCTCGCGCTGGACCATCGTGCGGCCGATCATGCTTTTGGCGCTGGGCGCGGCGGTCTTTTCCTTCTCGGTCGACAATGGCGTCGAGCCCTATGCGCGGCAGAAGAACCGCGAGCTGGTGGCGTCGTCGCGCGCCGATCTGTTGTCGCTGATCATCCAGGAAGGCACTTTCCGCAAGATCGATGAGGGCCTGTTCCTGCAGATCGGCGAACGGCTTCCCGACAACCGGCTGGGCGGCATCTTCGTCGCCGATTCGCGCGAGGAAGGCGCAGATCTGGTCTACTACGCCAAGACCGGCAGCGTCGTCGAACGCGGCAACGAGAAGGTGCTGATGATGAATGACGGCGTCATCCATCGCAAGACACTGACCGGCGACCTCTCGGTCATCCGCTTTTCCTCCTATGCCTTCGACCTCTCGGCGTTCATGTCGGCGGCGAACGAGGTCACGCTTTTGCCCAAGGACCGCACGACGCAGTACCTGCTCAATCCGAGTCCCAACGACAAGATGTTCCAGCGCCAGCCGGGTCGCTACAGCGCCGAAGTCAACCAGCGTTTTTCCGAATGGTCGTACTCGCTGGTGTTCGCGCTGATTGCGCTGGCGGTGGCCGGTGACGCGCGCTCGCACCGTGAGGCGCGCATCCATCCGCTGATCACGGCCATTGCGATTGCACTGTTCGTGCGCTGGCTCGGCTTCTTCGCCGCCGGCAAGGCCGACAAGATCCCGCAATACGCCTATATGGTCTACGGCGTGCCGATCGTGGCTTCATTGGTGGCCATCTGGTTCATCGTCTCCAACCGGGCCATGGAACTCCCCGGCGCCTGGGCCGACTGGATGACCAATTTCGCCACCCGCGTCAGCGACGGCTGGACCGCCGTCAAGCTGCGCTTCGCCAGGCGCGGCGCGTCCGGGCAGGGAATCGGCTGATGGGCTGGACAAGCTGATGGGCTGGACTCTGGGCCGCTACTTCTTCTTCCGCTATGTGGCGATCACGGTGTGGTTCTTCATCGGCCTGCTGGCGCTGGTGTTCCTGATCGATTTCACCGAGCTTTCCGGCCGCATCGTCGGCTTGCCGGGTTTCACCTATGGCTCGGCATTCGCCATTTCAGCGCTGCGGATGCCGATGATCATGCTGCAGACGGTGCCGTTCGTCGGCCTGTTCTCGGCCATGGCGACGCTGGTCTCGCTGAACCGCAAGTACGAGCTGGTCATCGCGCGCTCGGCCGGTGTTTCGGCCTGGCAGTTCCTGTTGCCGTGCTGCATCGGCGCGCTCTTGTTCGGGGTGTTGTCGGTCGGCATCATCAATCCGATTGCCGCGCACGCCTTCTCCTGGTCCGAACAGATCGAAACCCAGCTCCGCTCCGGCAAATCGAACGCTGTTTCGCCCGACGCGACGCCCTGGATCCGGCAGAAAACCAGCTCCGGCGACACCATCATCGGCGCCCGCGCCATTCTCAACCAGGGCCTCGAGATGTCCGACGCCGTCTTCTTCGTCCTGTCTCCGCAAGGCGACATCGTCGAACGCAAGGATGCGGCGCGGGCCTTCCTGCGCGACGGCTACTGGGAGCTGCAGGACGTCAAGGTGTTCAAGAACGGCACCGTCCAGTCGCTGCCCAGCGACCGGGTGGTGACCAATCTCAAGCCGGAATTCGTGCAGGAGCGGCTGGCGCGCCCGGAAACCATCCCTTTCTACGAGCTGCCGGGTAAGATTGAGGTTGCCCGTTCCTTCGGCCTGAAGGCAAATGCCTTCGCCATGCAGTTTGATTCGTTGGTGGCTTTGCCGTTCCTGCTTGTCGCCATGACGCTGATTGCGGCAACAGTATCAATGCGATTTGCGAGGATGGGGCAGTCGGCAACGATGATTCTGGGTGGCGTCCTGGCCGGCTTTCTGCTTTATGTCGTTTCGGTGCTGGTCAAGGCATTCGGCGTTGCGGGATTCGTGCCCACAGCCGTGGCTGCATGGGTTCCGGTTGTCGTGGCTATGTTCTTCGGGGTGACATTCCTGCTATACAAGGAAGACGGCTAGTGAGGGAGGCGGTTTTGCGCAGCCATAGGCAGGCCGGTTTGGCGCGCCTTTATGGGGCGAGCGCCTTGGCATGCCTGCTCGCATGCGCCGTGCCGATGACCCCTGCCCTGGCGCAGGACGTCACCGACATGGCGTCGAAGGTTCCGGCCGGCACGCAGATGCTTTTGGCCGCGGATACGCTTGTCTACAACAACGACAACCAGACCGTGACCGCCGTTGGCGCCGTCCAGATCGACTATGGCGGCAATCGCCTGGTCGCCCAGCGGGTCGTGTACGACCGCAACACCAAGCGCCTGGTTGCCAGCGGTGCTGTTGAAATCGTCAACAGCGACGGCACCAAGATCAATTCGGACCATATCGACATCACCGACGATTTCGCCGACGGCTTCGTCAACGCGCTGCGCGTCGAAACCCCGGAAAAGGCCTATTTCGCCGCCGAGAGCGCTGAGCGCATGGGCGGCGTGCTGACGACCTTCCACAACGGCGTCTACACCGCCTGCGAACCGTGCGAGGACAAGCCGGACAAAGCGCCGACCTGGCGCGTCAAGGCCAGGAAGATCATCTGGAACGGCGAGAAGAAGACGGTCCGCTTCGAGAACGCGAATTTCGAGTTCTTCGGCTTTCCGCTGGCCTACCTGCCGGCGTTCGAGATCGCCGACCCGACGGTCAAGCGCAAGAGCGGCTTCCTGATCCCCGGCATCGTCTACAAGAGCGACCTCGGCATCGGCGTCAAGATCCCCTACTATTTCGCGCTGTCGCCAACTTATGATCTCACCGTCACCGGCAGCGGCTATACCAAGCAGGGTTTCCTCGGCGAGGCCGAGTGGCGCCAGCGCTTCAACAATGGCGAGTACAGCCTGAAGATCGCCGGCATCCGGCAAGAAAATCCCGACGAATTCATCGACAGCAGTGGCAACAACGTCAATTCCGGTGCCGTCGGCGACCCGAACAAGTTCCGCGGGATGATGGGCACCAAGGGCCAGTTCGCCATCAACCCGCGCTGGGATTTCGGCTGGGATGTGATGCTGCAGTCCGACAAGAACTTCTCGCGCACCTATGCCATCGAAGGCTACAACGACGCCGTCCATCAGTCGACGGTCTACCTGACCGGCCTCAACGGCCGCAATTATTTCGACGTGCGCGCCATGCGGTTCCAGGTCCAGGAAAACACCCTCGACAGCAACATCACCGCACGCGCCGACAAGCAGCCATGGGTGCTGCCATCGCTCGACTATGCCTACATCCCCGACATGTCGGTGGCCGGCGGGCAGTTGTCGTTCAACGTCAACGCCCGGGTCATCCGCCGCGACGATCTCGATGAAGCCTATTTCACCCCCTATGTGCCGGCTTCGGGCACCCAGCGCGTGCGTGGCATCGAGGGCGAATCCGGCCGCCTCACAGCCGAGGCCGAGTGGAAGCGCACCTTCACCACCGATGGCGGCCTGCAGCTGACGCCGCTGCTGGCGCTACGCGGCGACGCCAACTACCTCACCGCATCCTCGGCCTCGCTGGCCGCTGTCAACGCCATGGCCACAGATCCTCGGATCAACGTCGACGACGACATGCGGTCGTCGCTGGCTCGCTATATGGCGACCGCCGGGCTTGAAATGCGCTGGCCGGTGCTGTTCTCGATGCCCGGCTCCAGCCATATCGTCGAACCGATGGCACAAGTCTTCATGCGCCCGAACGAGCAATATGTTGGCGGCCTCAGCGTTCCCAATGAGGACGCACAGAGCTTCGTCTTCGATGCCACGACGCTGTTCGAACGCGACAAGTTCTCCGGCTACGACCGCATGGAAGGCGGCACCCGCGCCAATGTCGGCTTTCGCTACTCCGGCGCCTACGACAATGGCTGGAGCACCAATGCGATCTTCGGCCAGTCCTACCAGCTGGCCGGCCAGAATTCGTTCACCGCGCCAGACCTGGTCAATGCTGGTGTTGCTTCGGGCCTCGACAAGCCTACCTCCGACTATGTCGGCCTCGTCGGCTTCAACAGCCCCAGCGGCTTCTCCGGTTCGCTCAGCGGCCGTTTCGACGAGCAGAGCTTCGAGGTTCGCCGCGCCGAGGTGAAGGCGGCCTATTCCGGCCTGCCGATTTCGCTGAGTGCAAAATACGCCTTCATCCAGGCGCAGCCGCTCTACGGCTTCACCACCGACCGTCACGAGGTCACACTTGGCGCCTCGACGCACCTTGCCGAGAACTGGCGCATCTTCGGCACCGGAACCTATGACCTGCAGCAAAGCGTGCTGGTCAAGGACGGGGTCGGCTTTGCCTACAATGATTCCTGCTTCACCTATTTGATGACGTTCTCGGAATCGCGCGACTCGGTCACCAAGGAAGTGTCGCAGAATGTCGGCTTCAACCTGTCGTTCCGCACGCTGGGCGATTTCGGTTCGTCCACCAGCGCCGTCGACACGATCCAGTAACGACCGGCTAACGAATCGTCCGAAGTTCGAAAATTGATTTTGCTGCGCTGACCTTGCGGTCAGGAAAAGCGCGGTGTTTGGTTTCAAAATGTTAGAGCGTATTTTGTGCGTCCCGGAGTGGACGCACGCGGCGCCAGCGACATCGTTTTGCCGCATAAAGCAGGCACGGGTTTGGCCCCTTGGCATGGGGTTGGTCGGGAACCAGGATAGATTTGGGATGCTTTCGATGAGGAAATACCTCTTTTCGGCAGGTTTCGCGCTGCTTGTGGCGGCGACTTCGGTCTCGATCACCATGATGACGCCGCCGGCTTTCGCCAGCGAGATCAAATACGTCGTCAACGACGTACCGATCACCACCGGCGACATCGCGCACCGGGCCGCGTTCCTGCGCCTGCAGCACAAGAAGGGCGACGCCGCCAAGGAAATGGTCGACCAGACGCTGCGCGTCACCGAGGCCAGGCGCCTCGGCATCCGCGTCACCGACGCCCAGGTCGAGGCCGCCTATCAGCGCTTTGCCTCGACCAACAAGATGCAGCTCAAGCAGCTTGACGGCGTCATGGCGCAGTCCGGCGTCAGCAAGGAGCATTTCAAGGAGTTCATCCGCGCCCAGATGGCCTGGAACCAGGCACTCAGCGCGCGTTACCGCGCGGACAGCGGCGGCGGGGCAGTCAGCGAACAGGATCTCGTCAAGAAGATGCTCGAGAAAGGCGGCACCAAGCCAAGCGCCACCGAATACATGCTGCAGCAGGTCATCTTCGTGGTGCCGGCGGCCGAGCGGGGCGCCACGCTGGCCAAGCGCAAGCGCGAGGCCGACGCCATGCGCGCCCGCTTCAACGGCTGCAACACCACGCGAGAATTCGCCAAGGGCCTGATCGACGTCACCGTGCGCGATCTTGGCCGGGTGCTGGCGCCGCAATTGCCACCGGACTGGGCCGAGCAGATCAAGGCCACCAAGGTCGGCGGCGCCACCACCACGCGCGAGACGGATCGTGGCGTCGAGTTCATCGGCATCTGTTCGTCGCGCGAAGTCTCCGACGACAAGGTCGCCCAGATGGTGTTCCAGGCCGAAGGCAGCACCGACAAGAACGCCGACGAGCTCAGCGTGAAGTATGTCGAGGAGCTGCGGAAGAAAGCCCGCATCGTCCAGCGCTGACCTGGCTTGGCCGTGCTTGACGCAGAGCTTCCGCTGGCGCTGAGCGTCGGCGATCCTTCCGGCGTCGGGCCGGAGATCGCCATTGCCGCGTGGCAGGCGCGCGACACCGCCGGTGTACCGCCGTTCTACCTGCTCGCAGACCCGTCGCTGATTGCCGCGCGCGCGCATCGGCTCGGCGCCAATGTGACGATCGTTGAGACGACGCCGGTGCAAGCGGCACGCGTCTTTCGCCGCGCCCTGCCCGTCGTGCCGCTGGTTGCCCGCTTCATCGACAGTCCCGGCCGGCCGGACCCGGCCAATGCCGCCGGCACCATCGAGGCCATCGACCGCGCCGTGGCCGACTGCCTTGCCAGCCGGGCCGCGGCCGTCGTCACCTGTCCGATCGCCAAGAAGCCGCTCTACGATGCCGGCTTCGGCTTCCCCGGCCACACCGAATATCTGGCGCATCTGGCGTCGCTTCACAGCGGCGTCGAGGTGACGCCGGTGATGCTGCTGGCCGGGCCTGAGTTGCGCACCGTTCCGGTGACCATCCACATCGCGCTGGCCGAGGTGCCGAAGGCGCTGACGGCAGAGCTGATCGTCACCACCTGCCGCATCACCGCCGCCGATCTTGCAAGTCGTTTCGGCATCGCCAGGCCAAGGCTCGCCATTGCCGGGCTCAACCCGCATGCCGGCGAAGACGGTGCGATGGGCAGCGAGGACGAGCGCATCATCCGCCCGGCGATCGACATGTTGCGCGCGCTTGGCATCGACGCCTTCGGGCCGCTGCCGGCCGATACGATGTTTCATGCGCGCGCCCGCGCGGGCTACGATGTGGCGATCTGCATGTATCACGACCAGGCGCTGATCCCGGCCAAGGCACTGGCCTTTGACGAGGCGGTCAACGTGACGCTCGGCCTGCCCTTCATCCGCACCTCGCCCGACCATGGCACCGCCTTCGACATCGCTGGCAAGGGCATAGCGCGCGCCGACAGCCTGATCGTGGCGCTGGTCCTCGCCCGCAGGCTGGCCAATACCGGAACGAAGGTCGCAGCCGCATGAGCCCTCGGACATGAGCATCGACGGGCTGCCGCCGCTGCGCGAGGTGATCGAGCGCCATGGGCTGCAGGCGAAGAAGGCGCTCGGCCAGAATTTCCTGCTCGACCTCAACCTCACCGGCAAGATCGCGCGTACCGCCGGCGAGCTGACAAACTGCACGGTGATCGAGGTCGGCCCCGGTCCCGGCGGGCTGACCCGGGCGCTGCTGCTTGCCGGCGCCCGCCGCGTCGTCGCCATCGAGCGCGACGAGCGCTGCCTGGCGGCGCTGGCCGAGGTGTCGGACCACTATCCCGGCCGGCTCGAGATCATTGCCGGCGATGCGATGAAGACGGATTTCGCCGCCCTTGCCCAGGAGTGGTCAGGAGGCGGCATGCCTGGGAGCGGGGGGCCGGTGAAGATCGTCGCCAACCTGCCTTACAATATCGGCACCGAACTTCTGATCCGCTGGCTGACAATTGCCGAGTGGCCGCCCTTCTATGCCTCGATGACGCTGATGTTCCAGCGCGAGGTGGCCGAGCGCATCGCGGCCAACCCCGGCAGCGACGCCTATGGCCGGCTGGGCGTGCTGGCCGGCTGGCGGACGGAGGCGAGGATCGCCTTCGACGTGCCGCCGCAAGCGTTCACGCCGCCACCCAAAGTGACGTCATCGGTGGTGCATCTGGTGCCGCGTGCCAGCCCCTTGCCCACCGAGGTGAAGAAGCTCGGCCGCGTCACCGAAGCGGCCTTCGGCCAGCGCCGCAAGATGCTGCGGCAGAGCGTCAAGAGCCTCGGCGGCGAAGCCCTGCTGACCCGCGCCGGCATCGATCCGACACGGCGTGCGGAAACCTTGAGCGTCGAGGAATTCGTGCGGCTGACCAACGCGGTGTAAGCCGAACCGTTGCCGTCACGTGGCGCTGTTCGGCGTCGCCCGGCCGATGCGGCCAAGATGCGTGTCGGAAAACGCAGTCGCATATTTGAGGCCATAGCCCAGCGCACGATCTATGCCGATATGCGCGACCCAGATCAGTGCCAGGCTGACGAACCAGGGCGCATGCGCCACCCAAGCCAATGCGGCCACCAGACCAGGTCCGACATAGGTATGTACTGCGTTGTAAGCGATGGCACCGGCGCGCGGACCAGCAAGAAAAGCAAACATCGAAAGGTCGGGTACCAGCAGCAATACGGCAAACCAGCCCCAGCTGCCGCCGGACAGCTGATAGGCCCACACCGCCGCGGCGACAGCGGCCAATCCCTCAAGGCGAAGCAGAATGCGTGGGACGCCGGTGACCGCGAACGGCGACGAGGAGGAGCGCGAGCCGGGTAGAATGGCGTTGCTGGTCACAGTTCAAATACCTCAAAAAAATCAATGACACACGAACATTGCCTGGCATTCAGCTTCGAGTCTATCGTCGCAACATAACCAGCGCTTCGAATGAAAATGACCATGACGGCTTCTCCCAACTGGGATCTGTACGTGACCTTTTTGTCCGTGATGCACAATCGCAGCCTGTCTGCGGCCGCACGCGCGCTTGACAGCGCGCAGCCCAAGGTCAGGAAACAAATTGCCGAGCTCGAAGCCGCCCTGGGCTGCGTGTTGTTCACCCGATCCAAGGCAGGCCTGGTGCCCACGGAGGCTGCTCACGCGGCATATCCTTTCGCGCAGACCATGGCCGCCACCGCCAATGCTCTGGCCCGCTCGATCTCGGGCCAGGAGCACGATGAAAGGCCTGGGTCGTCATGCATGAAGGTCTGAAGGCGGTGCGCAGGGTGCGTCTGGTGTTCGACGCCCTATCGAGAGGCCTGGCGGCCTATGCGCGCGCTTAGGTCTCGGGTAGGCGGTCTAATCCGTCTTCTCGTCGAGCAGGCCTGAGACGAAATCGAACAGGCCCGGTCGGCGGTCGCGCCTTAGCCGCTCTGCGGTGACGATGCCGCGCACCTCGGCGAAGGCGCGGTCGAGATCGTCGTTGATGATGACGAAATCATATTCCTTCCAGTGCTCGATCTCGTTGCGGGCGTTTTTCAACCGCATCTCGATCACCGATTCCTGGTCCTCGGCGCGGCGCTTCAGCCGTGCCTTCAATTCCTTCATCGACGGCGGCAGGATGAAGATCGAGACGATGTCGGCGCGCATCTTTTCCTTGAGCTGCTGGGCGCCTTGCCAGTCGATGTCGAACAGCATGTCGCGGCCTTGCGCCAGCGCCAGTTCGGCCGGCTCGCGCGGCGTCGCGTAGCAATTGCCGTGCACCTCCGCCCATTCGAGCAGCGCGTCGGAATCGCGCAGCCGCTCGAACTCGCGCATGGTGCGGAAGTGGTAGTGGACACCCTCGATCTCTGAGCCGCGGCGCGGCCGTGTGGTGACGGAGACCGACAGTTCGAGGCTTGAATCGCTTTCCAGCAGATTGCGCGCGATCGTCGATTTGCCGGCGCCGGACGGCGACGACAAGACCAGCATCAGCCCCCGACGGCGAATGCGGGAACCTACATCCTTGGCGGCCATCGGGGTTACTCCAGATTCTGGACCTGTTCGCGAAATTGGTCGACCACTGCCTTCAGCTCCAACCCGATGGCGGTCACCGCAGCAGCGTTCGACTTCGAGCACAGCGTATTCGATTCGCGGTTGAATTCCTGCGCCAGAAAATCGAGCTTGCGGCCAATGGCGCCGCCATTTGCCAGCAGTGCCCGGCCCGACGCCACATGCGTCTTCAGCCGGTCGATCTCTTCGCGGATGTCAGCCTTGGTGGCGAGAAACGCCGCTTCCATGTGCAGGCGGCTGGCGTCTAGATTGGCCGATGCGTCCATCAGCAGCCGGACCTGCTCGGCGATGCGTTCGCGGATCGCCGCCGCTTCGCGCGACGGATCGGCCTCGGCGCTGAGCGTCAGCGCCTCGATGGCGTCGATGTGGCCGGACAGCAGCGCTGCAAGTGCGGCGCCCTCGCCCTGGCGCGCCAGCTCCAGCCCGCCCAGCGCCACTTCCAGCGCCGACACTATCGCCGTATCGAGGGCTGCCCGCGCCTCCTCGGTTTCAGTGCTTTCGGGAATGTCGAGCACGCCGCGCAGGGCCAGCAGTCCGTCGGCCGTCGCGGGTGCCACACCGAACTGTTCCTGCAGCCGCGTGGCCAGTCCGGCCAGATCCTGCAGGAAGGCTTCGTTGACCACCGGCTGGGCTTGTGTGCCGGCGGCGCGACCGATGGTCAGCGTCGCCTGGAAATTGCCGCGTGAAAAGCGCTTCTGCAACGTCTGCCTGACCGCCGGCTCCAGCCGCTCAAAACCTTGCGGCAGCCGCAGCCTGACCTCGACGCTCTTGCCGTTGACCGACTTGACCTCCCAGGCGATCGACGTGCCGTCCTGTTCGGCGACAGCGCGCGCAAAACCGGTCATGCTCTGCAAACTCATGGTTTCCGTATGTCCCCCTGGCGGCTTGCCCCGAAAGCGCTCCGGATCATGCCTGGCTTCAAAATGCCGGAGCGTCCCATGCGTGTTCAAGCCGACGCTGGGCGCTCTTATAAAGTCTTAGAGCGTCCCTGGCGCGTTCAAATGGAACGCGAGGGGCGATTTCAAAAATCGGCGCTACTGGGCGGCTCCGGCATCGCCGCCGGCGTCGCCATTGTCACCGGTATCGCTGCCGTCACCGTCATCGCCGGTTTCGGCCGGCTTGTCGGCGCCAGTCTGGTCGGCGCCGGTTTTGGCGGCATCTTCGGCCTGCTTCTTCTGCAGCGCCCGGTAACGGGCAACGTTCTCATTGTGCTCTTCGAGCGTCGCCGCAAAGACATGGCCGCCGGTGCCGTCAGCGACGAAATAGAGATCACCGGTCTTCGACGGATTGGCGACGGCTTCGAGCGCGGCGCGGCCGGGATTGGCAATCGGCGTCGGCGGCAGGCCGTTGATCAGATAGGTGTTGTAGGGCGTCGGCTTCTGGATGTCGGACTGGTAGATCGGGCGGTCGGCCGGTTTGCCCTTGCCGCCGAACAGGCCGTAGATAATGGTCGGGTCGGATTGCAACCGCATGCCCTTGGCCAGCCGGTTGAGGAAGACGGCAGCCACGCGCGAGCGCTCGTCACCCCTGCCCGTCTCCTTCTCGACGATCGAAGCCAGCGTCACGAAGTCCTCGACGTTGGCGAGCGGCAGGTCGGGCGCGCGCCGCTGCCAGACGTCGTCGACCAGCTTCTTCTGGTCGGCCAGAAGCTTGTCGACCATCTGCTGGCGCGTGGCGCCACGGGTGAAGCGCAACGTGTCGGTAGCGAGGCTGCCCTCCAGCGGCATGGCCGCCGGCATGTCGCCGGTCAACGCTACCTGATCGGCGATGCGCTGCATCGCCTGCTCGACGGTCAGCCCTTCGGGAATGGTCAGCGAATACATCACCGACTTGCCGCTCTTCAAGAGTTCCATGATCTCGCGCATCGAGGCCTTGGGCTTGATCTCGTATTCGCCGGCCTTCAGCGCGGAATCGTTGCCGTAGGCGCGCACGCCAAGGCGGAAGATGCGGGCGTCGCTGATCAGTCCGCGCCGCTCGAGCTGGTCGGCGATATCCTGGACGCCCGAGTTCGACTTGACCAGGAACGTGTCACCATTGGCCGAAGGGCCCGCCTCGTTGAATGCCTGCTTGCCAAAATAAAGCGTGATGCCGGCCGCCAGAACCATCAGCATCACAGAGGAGATGACGAAGTTCATGAACACGACGACCTGGCTGCGCGAGGCGCGCGAACGCCGCGGCGGTGGTGTGCCGGCTTCAGGCCGCAATGCCTCGCTGGCCGTCTTCGGCACGATCGGACCGGGAGCAGCCTGTCGCTGCCCGAATTCTCCGTTGCCTGCCGGATTTGTGTTCATTGTGCCCTGCCGTTTGATCTCTCAACGAATCCCCTCGGGCAGAGTAGGGGCGAATATGGCAAAATTGACGACAGCGTGTTGACGGGCCGGTCAGCCATTGTAGCGCTGGAAGACGAGCGAGGCATTGGTGCCGCCAAAGCCGAAGGAATTGGACAGCGCCACATCGATCTGGCGAGCCCGCGGCGTGTTCGCCACTAGGTCGATCGCCGTCTCGCGCTCCGGGTTGTCGAGATTGATGGTCGCCGGCGCGATGTTGTTGCGAATGGCAAGGATCGAGAAGATCGCCTCGGCCGCACCCGCCGCCCCCAGAAGATGGCCGATCGACGACTTGGTCGACGACATCGAAATCTTCGACGCGGCATTGCCGACCAGCCGCTCGACGGCGCCGAGCTCGATGGTGTCGGCCATGGTCGAGGTGCCGTGGGCGTTGATGTAGTCCAGATCGGACGGGGTGAGCTTGGCCCGGTTCAACGCCGCGGTCATGCAGCGGAAAGCGCCGTCGCCGTCTTCGGCAGGCGCGGTGATATGATAGGCGTCGCCGGTCAGGCCGTAGCCAGTGACCTCGGCATAGATTTTTGCGCCACGCGCCTTGGCGTGTTCGAGTTCTTCCAGCACGACAACGCCGGCGCCCTCACCCATGACGAAGCCGTCGCGGTCGCGGTCATAGGGACGCGAGGCTTTTTCCGGCGTGTCGTTGCGCTCGGTGGACAGCGCCCGGCAAGCGGCGAAGCCGGCAAGCGAAAGCCGCGTCACCGGCGATTCGGCACCGCCGGCCAGCATCACGTCGGCGTCGCCGAAGATGATCAGCCGGGCGGCATCGCCAATGGCGTGCGCGCCGGTCGAACAAGCGGTGACGACGGCGTGGTTGGGGCCTTTCAGCCCGTGCCGGATCGACACTTGCCCGGACACCAGGTTGATGATGTTGCCAGGAATGAAGAATGGGCTGATGCGGCGCGGGCCGCGTTCCTTCAGGATGATGGCGTTTTCGGCGATGCCTTCTAGGCCGCCAATGCCGGAGCCGATCATGACGCCGGTGGCGCAGCGCTCCTGCTCGTTCGCAGGCTCCCAGCCGGAATCCTTCAGCGCTTCGTCGGCGGCCGCGATCCCGTAAAGGATGAAGTCGCCGATCTTGCGCAGTTCCTTGGGCTCGAGCACGGCTTCGGGATTGAGCGTACCGTTGGAGCCGTCACCGCGAGGAATGACGTGGGCGATCTTGCAGGCAAGATCTTCCACTTCAAACTCGGTGACGCGCTTCGCCGCACTGCGGCCGGTCAGAAGTTCCTTCCAGCTGTGCTCGAAGCCCATGCCGAAAGGCGAAACCAGGCCAAGGCCCGTGACGACGACACGCCTCATCGCAGGTCCTCCCCGGTGATGCCTGCGAAAAGCCTCAGGCCGAGGCCTTGTCGATGTACTTCACAGCGTCGCCGACGGTGAGGATGGTCTCGGCCGCATCGTCCGGAATCTCGACGCCGAACTCTTCTTCGAACGCCATGACGAGTTCGACCGTGTCGAGGCTGTCTGCGCCCAGATCATCGATGAAGCTCGCCTGCTCCGTCACCTTGTCGGCTTCGACGCCAAGGTGTTCGATGACGATCTTCTTGACGCGCTCTGCGGTGTCACTCATTTGGGGCATCCTCGTCTTTTGTTTGTCTGTCTTCGTTAGCGGGCAGAATGCCGCTAATCAAGCTGAAAGATGGTCCTGCCGGAAACGCAACGGCGACGGACCGGTTTTTGCCCGAACCGCCGGGTTGCGGGCCGCATTACACGAAAAATAGCGCGCGTCCAAGCCGAAATGGGGTGTTTTCCCGCAACTGTTAGATCATTGCCATGCCGCCATTCACATGAATGGTCTGGCCGGTAACATAGGCCGCCTCGTTGGAAGCGAGATAGGCGACGGCGGAGGCGACTTCGGCGCTGGTGCCCATGCGCCGGGTCGGGATCGCTGCCATGATCGCCTCTTTCTGCTTGTCGTTGAGCTTGTCGGTCATTGCCGATTCGATGAAGCCCGGAGCGACGCAGTTGACGGTGATGTTGCGGGTGGCGATCTCCTGCGCCAACGACTTGGAAAAGCCGATCATGCCGGCCTTGGTGGCGCAATAGTTGGTCTGGCCGGGATTGCCGGTGACACCGACCACTGAGGTGATGTTGATGATGCGGCCGTGCCGGCGCCGCATCATTGGATGGGTGAGTTCGCGGGTCAGCCGGAACACGGCGGTAAGATTGACCTCCATCACACTGTCCCAGTCGGCGTCCGCCATGCGCACGAACAGCCCGTCCTTGGTGATGCCGGCATTGTTGACCAGAATGTCGACGCCTTCGAGATCGGCCTCCGCCTTCTGGCCGAGCGCCTTGACCTCGTCGCGGTTCGACAGGTTGGCCGGAAACAGCTTGACCCGGTCTCCGAGCTCGGCGGCCAGCGTCTCCAGTTTCTCGACGCGCGTGCCATGCAGGCCGACGATGGCGCCTTGCGCATGCAGCACCCGTGCGATCGCCTCGCCAATGCCCCCCGATGCGCCGGTGACGAGCGCCTTGCGGCCGGTCAATTCGAACATTTTTGTCTCCTGATCCAAGCGAGCCCCCTTCACAGGGGTAGGGTCAATCACAGTCAATCACAGTTGATTATGCAAGCCCCGCCAGCGCCGCCTCGACATCGGCCGCCGTGCCGATGGCGCCGGTGGCGATGTCGCGGTTGATGCGCCGCGCCAGCCCCGACAGCACCTTGCCGGCGCCCACTTCGTAGAGTGTGGTAACACCGTTTTGGCCAAACCACTCCACCGTTTCGCGCCAGCGCACGCGGCCAGTCACCTGTTCGACCAGGCGGCTGGCGATGGCGTCCTGATCGCTGGTCGGGGTCACCGACACGTTGGAGACGACAGGCACGACCGGTGCGTTCTTCGTCACGCCGGCCAGCGCCTCGCGCATAACATTGGCCGCGGGCGCCATCAGCGCCGAATGGAAGGGGGCGGAGACCTGCAGCATCAAGGCCCGCTTGGCGCCCTTTTCGGTGCACAGCTTCGCCGCCAGCTCGACCGCGGCTTTGGCGCCGGAAATCACCAGCTGGCCGCCGCCATTGTCGTTGGCAACCTGGCAGACGGAGCCTTGGGCGGCTTCCGCGCAGGCGGCTTCAACATCGGCCTGCTCCAGCCCGATGATCGCCGCCATGGCGCCCTCGCCGGCCGGCACCGCCGCCTGCATGGCGTTGCCGCGAATGCGCAACAGCCGGGCGGCATCGGCGACGGACACAAAACCGGCGGCGGCAAGTGCCGAATATTCGCCGAGCGAATGGCCGGCGACATAGGCGACCTTGTCCTTCAGCGAAAAGCCGCGCGCTTCCAGTGCCCGGATCGCCGCCAGCGACACCGCCATCAGCGCCGGCTGGGCATTGGCGGTCAGCGTCAGCGTCTCCTCCGGCCCTTCCCAGATCAGCTTCGACAGGTTTTCGCCGAGCGCTTCGTCGACCTCCTCGAAGATCCGGCGCGCTTCTGGAAAGGCGTCGGCAAGGTCCTTGCCCATGCCGACAGCCTGGCTGCCCTGTCCCGGAAAGGTGAATGCGACGGCCATGTGAGGCTCCAGAGGCTGGTTTTTCCCTGCCTGTGACGCAAGGCGGGCGGCCAAGTCAAGTCCACCGGGGGCCAATCGCGACCGGTTTCGGCACGGCTTCACTGGGCGAGTGTCTGATCCAAAAGGCTTTTTGGCGATCACTCATGATGAAAACCGAACACGATTCGTTTGCTGGCTCTTCTCATTTTCGCCACAGGCGCTAGCTTTGCGTGACAGTTCGATGACAATTCGATGACGCATTTGTTGCGGGCCGGGGATTTTAAGGTGGCAAACCGTTTGAAGCGCGCTGGCAAGGCCGCGCCGCAGTTTCTGGAAGGCGATCCGTCCACCGGCTATCTGCCGGGCCGGAAATGGCCTGTTATCCGCTATGGCCTGCTCAGCCTGCTCGCGTCCGCGATCCTGGTTTTCGCAATCGAACTGATCGTGCGCGGCGACTTCATGGGCACTGTCGGCTTCTTCCTGCAGCCGTTCAAGCCGGGCTGGACCACCATCATTATCTTCGCGCTGATCCTGATCGGCCTCGATGCCGTGCTCGGCCGCAGCCACCAGAGCCTGATGATCGTCGCGCCGCTGACCCTGGCGCTGGCGTTTGTCGGCCACCAGAAGTCACTCTATCTCGGCGACCCGCTCTATCCCACCGACTTCCTCTACTCCCGCCAGATCGTGGCGCTGATGCCGCTTCTGGTGCGCGATCGCCCGGGAACCGCCATCATGATGGCGGTTGGCATCGTCGGCGGGCTGTCGCTGCTCGTCTATGGCTGGCGCCTATGGCGCCGCCGGGTGCCGGCGCTCAGCCACAAAGGCCGGCTCGCCCGGCTGACGCTGACCGTGCCGCTGCTCGCCTTCGTCGTCTCGATCATGGACTATGCCACCTTCTCGTGGACCCGGGATCGGCTGCAGATCATCCCGATCATGTGGGACCAGAAGGAAAACTACGCCTCAAACGGCTTTGCGCTCGCCTTCGCGCTCAACGTGCCGATGGCCCATGTCTCGGCGCCGGCGGGCTACTCCGAAAAGGCGATCGCGGCGATCGACAGGTCCGATGTGACGGCCTCGGTGCCGGCAGAGAAGCCCGACATCATCATCGTTATGAGCGAATCCTTCTGGGATGCGACCAAACTGCCGGGCGTCACCATCACGCCCGACCCGATCCCCAATGTGCGGGCGCTGCGCTCAGGCTATATGTTTTCGCCCGAATTCGGCGGCATGACCGCCAACATCGAATTCGAGGCGCTGACCGGCTTTTCCAATGCCTTCCTGCCGGCCGGCAGCATCCCTTACCAGCAGTATGTGCGCACGCCGACGCCTTCGCTGGCGACGTTCCTGAAAAGCGAGGGCTACAGGGCGCGCGCCATCCATCCCGGCACCAACTGGTTCTGGAACCGCGGCGCGGTCTATGCCGATTTTGGCTTCAACGACTTCAAGTCGGAAGAAAACCTGCCCTATCTGGAAAAGCGCGGACCCCTGGCCTCGGACGCGGCGATGACCGACGAGATCATCCGCGAGGCCGACGCCAGCGACGATCCGGTGTTCTTCTTCGCCGTCAGCCTGCAGAACCATGGCCCCTACGAGCCGCATCGCTATTACAATCCGACCCACAAGGTCGACGCGCGGATCAGCCCGTGGGCGCGTGAATCGCTGTTGAGCTATGCCGAAGGCTCCGCCGATGCCGACCGCGGCCTCGAGCGGCTGATCGAATGGGCGAAGAAGCGCGACCGGCCGACGGTCATCGCCTTTTTCGGCGACCATCTGCCGCCGCTCGGACCGGTCTATGTCGAGACCGGTTTCCTGAAGGATAATGTCGCGCCGCGCAAGGAACCGTCGGCCGAGGCGGCGCTCGAGCATCACCAGACGCCGCTGATCCTGTGGTCGAACCGGACGGGTCCGGCCGAGGACATGGGCGCGGTCAGCCCGGCCTTCCTGCCCTATCATATCCTGACCATGGCCGGCATCAGCCACCCCTATTACACCGGCTTCCTGGGCGCCTTGCGCGAACACTACCGTGTCGTCGACCGCAATCTGCTTTTGACGCCGGCGGGCGACGCCACGCCCGACTGGGCACGGCAGAAGACGATCGATCCGGCGATCAACGATTTCCGCCTGCTGCAATACGACATGATGTTCGGCAAGCGCCACGCAGCGCCCGACTTCTTCCCCGAAACGGTCGACAAGCTCGTCGCCCATACGAGTTGAACGCCGGCATTTCGGCCCTGCGACGCCAAGGACGCTGTCCGGGATGCGGCTTGCGCTTGCCTTCCAGCCGGATTGCTGTATAGACGCCCGCAATCTGCCGGTCCTTGCTGGGGGCTGAACGGAGGGCCGGCGGTTTTATCCAAAACCTTCGTGTGAAGCCAGAAGCGCTTCCGCCTCCCGTGTCTCCGCTCTCGACCGTCTCGAAATGCTCCTTTCTTCCCCGCCCCCTCAAGGGATCAGCGGGTCAGAGAAGTTGCAGAGGCTTTTGCCGCGAGAACCGGGAGAGAAACGAAGAAAGGCACTGAACCACTATGGCTCTATACGAACATGTGTTTCTTGCCCGGCAGGACCTCTCGCAGCAGCAGGTCGATGCGCTTGTCGAACAGTACAAGGGTGTCATCTCCGCGAATGGCGGGTCCGTCGGCCGGGTCGAGAACTGGGGATTGAAGTCCCTCACCTACCGGGTCAACAAGAACCGGAAGGCATACTACACGCTTATGGACCTCACCTGCCCGCCGGCAGCGCTCAACGAGATGGAGCGCCAGATGGGTCTGTCCGAGGACGTGCTGCGTTTCCTGACCGTCAAGGTCGAGGCGCATGAGGAAGGCCCGTCGGCCATGATGCAGAAGCGCGAAGAGCGCTCGGAACGCGGCGGCTTCGGCGACCGCGACCGTGGCGATCGTGGCCCGCGCTCGTTCGGCGACCGTGATCGCGGCGACCGTGGCGATCGTCCGCCGCGCTCGTTTGGCGACGCTGGTGCCGATCGTGGTCCGCGCCGTCCGCGCGAAGGCTTTGAAGGGGGTGCAGAATAATGGTCGACATCAATCAGATCCCGACCCGGCGCCCGTTCCACCGCCGCCGCAAGACCTGCCCGTTCTCCGGCGCAAACGCGCCCAAGATCGATTACAAGGACGTGCGTCTGCTGCAGCGCTACATTTCCGAGCGCGGCAAGATCGTGCCGTCGCGCATCACCGCCGTCAGCCAGAAGAAGCAGCGCGAGCTCGCCAAGGCGATCAAGCGCGCCCGCTTCCTCGGCCTGCTGCCCTACGTGGTTCGCTAAGACTTTCGAGCGGGCGGTTCGCCGCCCGCTTTTTTCTCCCCACGGCGACGGGCGCCGCAGGGTTTGCTTCAAATCCCGGGTTGAGGTGAAAACCTCTAACTGCCGCGACAGGCAGGACAGCGACACCAGCGCCCAGGGCGCTCAAGCTTCCTGACCTGTTCCAGATAATTCGGAGCCGATCCCATGGATTGGCACCCAAACCAAAGGAACAAAACCATGGAAGTCATTCTTCTCGAACGCGTTTCCCGCCTCGGCCAGATGGGCGACACCGTCAAGGTCAAGGACGGGTTCGCCCGCAATTTCCTGCTGCCGCAGGGCAAGGCGCTGCGCGCCAATGAAGCCAACAAGAAGAAGTTCGAGGGACAGCGCGCCCAGCTCGAAGCCCGCAACCTCGAGCGCAAGTCGGAAGCCTCAGAGGTTGCCGAAAAGCTCGACGGCAAGAGCTTCATCGCCGTGCGTTCGGCTGGTGAAACCGGCCAGCTCTACGGTTCGGTGTCGACCCGCGACATCGCCGATCTGCTGACGGCCGGTGGTTTCTCGGTCAACCGCAACCAGATCCTGCTCAATCAGCCGATCAAGACCATCGGCCTGACCAATGTGGCGATCGCGCTGCATCCGGAAGTCGAGGTCACCATCACCCTCAACATCGCTCGCACGGCCGACGAAGCCGAGCGTCAGGCCAAGGGCGAGACGCTGACCACCGCCGAAGCCATCTATGGCGACGACATCAACGACAACGCTCGCCCGGAAAACTTCTTCGACCCGAACACCGAGTTCGAAGGCGGCGAAGAGAACGCCTGATCAAGCATGAGGGAGCGCCAGAGCGGCGTTCTCATCACTTTGTCAGCATCCAGCCTTTGTGGACCAATGCCCGGGCCTCTTGCCCGGGCATTTTTGTGCCAAGCGGAACTTTTCGAAACCCTATATATTGTTGCAGAATTGGACAGGCTGTCTGACCGAAAGGGGACAATTGGTCATGAATATTCTGCTCAAACGGGTTCTCGACCGCCTAGTGCGCACGGGCAGTCTCAAGGTTACCGGACCCAAGGGCGCGACAGTGGTGTTCGGCGACGGAAGCGGCGAGATGGTGCACATGCACATCAAGACCGCGCATGCCGAGCGCGCCATCACCTTCGACCCGATGCTGGCGGTGCCGGAAGCCTACATGGACGGCGAACTTGACATAATCGAGGGCGGCGCGCTGGGCGTGATGCGCATCGCCTTCCAGAACATGGGCAGCGGCGGCATCGACGCCACCTGGGCGAAGGCGATCGAGGGCCTGCGCCACGCCTTCCGCCGCCTGCAGCAGATCAACACCGCAACGCGTGCGCGCCGCAACGTGCAGCGCCACTATGATCTGTCGGGGGATCTCTACCGGCTCTTCCTCGACGAGGACATGCAGTATTCCTGCGCCTATTTCGAACAGCCTGATATGACGCTGGACGAGGCGCAGGCGGCCAAGAAGCGCCACATCGCCGCCAAGCTGAGACTGAAGGCCGGCCAGACGGTGCTCGACATCGGCTCCGGCTGGGGCGGGCTTGGTCTGTTTCTGGCAAAATCCTTCGACGTCGACGTGCAAGGTGTGACGCTGTCGACCGAGCAGCATGGCGTCGCCACCGACCGTGCGCACGCGCAGGGCCTGGAAAACCGTGTGCATTTCGAACTGAAGGACTACCGCGAGCTCAACGAGCGCTTTGACCGCATCGTTTCGGTCGGCATGTTCGAACATGTCGGCGTCAACCACTACCGCACCTTCTTCGACAAGTCGGCGACGCTCTTGAAGCCGGACGGCGTCATGCTGCTGCACACGATCGGCCGCTCCGGCGTGCCGTGGGCAACCAGTGCCTTCATCCGCAAATACATTTTCCCGGGCGGCTACATCCCCTCGCTCTCCGAAGTGATGCCGGCGATTGAGAAGTCGGGCCTCGTCGTCACCGATGTCGAGATTCTGCGGCTGCACTATGCCGATACGCTGAAGCACTGGAGCCAGCGCTTTGCCGCCAACCGCGACAAGGCCAAGGCGATCTATGACGAGCGCTTCTGCCGCATGTGGGAGTTTTATCTGGCCGCCTCGGAAGCCGCCTTCCGCTGGCAGGATCTGGTGATCTTCCAGATCCAGATCGCGAAGAAGAACGATACGCTGCCGGTGGCCCGCGACTACATCGCCAAATGCGAGAAGGCGCTGGAAATGCGCGAGATCGGGCATCGCCACGAGCAGCCGGCGGCCAAGCCGGCTCGACGCCGCAAGGTGGCGGATTAGGAATAGACCGCCGAAGCTACCAATCGGCCATTGTTCTTGCCATTGCCTGCCCAACCATGAAAAAGGTCTCGTTATCGCGAGACCTTTTTCATGAGTGCCTGAACGATGGAACTGCCTGCCCCACTGCGACAGGGCGTCGAGCGTATCCTCGAAACGGTGCCGCTGCCGGTGCTCAAGCAAGCGGCGAAAACGCTTTCGGACCGCTACCGCGCCGAATTGCGGGACGGCCGCCTGCACATGGCCGAAGATATGGCGGTCAAAGCCTATCTGGCGACGCGGCTGCCGGCGACCTATGCCGCCGTCCGCGCCAGCCTCGACCAACTGAATGCGGCCCGGCCGGACTATGTGCCAAAGACCTTGCTCGACGTCGGCGCCGGCCCCGGCACGGTGCTTTGGGCCACGACCGACCTCTGGCCAGACCTCGAACAGGCGGTGCTGCTGGAAGCCAGTGCCGCAGTGCGCAAGATCGGCCAGTCGCTCGCTGTTGATGCCATCTCCGCCACGACAGACTGGCGCGCCGGCGACGTCACCATCGATCTTGGCGATCTCAAACCGGCCGATCTCGTCACCTGCGCCTATGTGCTTGACGAGATCGCGCCGGCATCGCTGCCAAAACTGGTCGACCGGCTGTGGCAATTGACCGGCGATACGCTGCTGATCGTCGAACCCGGCACGCCAGCCGGCTGGCAGCGCATCCTCGCCGTGCGCCGGCAGTTGATCGAGGCCGGCGCGCATGTGCTTGCCCCATGCCCGCATGACGCGCCTTGCCCTGTCAGCCCGCCCGACTGGTGCCATTTCGCCCGCCGTGTCGCCCGCTCGCGCCTGCACCGGCTGGCCAAGGACGCCGACGTGCCGTGGGAGGACGAGAAGTTCATCTACGTCGCCGCCTCGCGGCAGGCCGCGTCCTCACACCCCGCGCGGGTAATCGCGCCGCCGAAATCGGGTTCCGGCAAGGTGTTGCTGAAACTTTGCGAACCGGACGGCAGCGCCGGCGAGAAGCTGTTCACCAAGCGTGACGGCGAGCTGTTCAAGGCTGCGCGGCGGCTGGACTGGGGCAACACACTCGGCGCTGACGGCTGATCCGGCGGAGAAATCGTGAGCGTGCTGGCAGGGAAACACCGGGCCGGCTATTCTCACGATATGGAACAGGGTCACCCACCGGTTTTGCACCTCCTTTGCGGAAAGATCGCCGCAGGGAAGTCGACGCTTGCGAGACGCATTGCAGCGCGACCGGCGACCTTGCTGATCAGCGAAGATCACTGGACCTCACATCTGTTCTCCGATGAGTTGAAGACAATCGACGATTACGACCGTCTTTCGGCGCGGCTGCGTGCTGCCATGGCACCGCACATTGTCGATATCTTGCAGCAAGGCCTTTCGGTGGTTCTGGACTTTCCGGCGAACACTGTCAGCCATCGCGACTGGATGCGTTCGCTGATCGCCCAGGCCGGTGTGGCCCACGAACTGCATCTGCTCGAGCTGCCCGATACGGTCTGCAAGCAAAGGCTCCTGGAGCGAAACAGACGTGGCGAACATCCGTTCCAGGTCAGTGAAGCGGACTACGATCTGTTCACAAGCTACTTTGTCCGTCCGCAGCCCGACGAAGGCTTCAACATCGTTATCCACACATCCTCAGCGGACAATCGAGCGCGGTCGGATTCACCTATGTGATGAAGCGAACGGCAGGTCACCTTAACCCACGAGGTTCCGTCGATTGTTCTTGCTTCGTTCCTGACGCTCCCTTAGAATCACCAACTGGCGAGTCAACCGGAATCGGAGCACGGGGATTTTGTCCTGTGGACGGCGAGTCGGTCCTGTGAACAGTGGGCATCAAAGCTGGTTGGACAGACACTGTTGCAGATAAGTCAGCACCGGCTTTTGCTCGTTCTGATATCGAGAAGCCGGGATCGAAATCGGGGACATCATGGCTGAGGCAGCGCGCAAATTCGGCGTGGCGGAAACACCGCTCTATCGCGAGGCACCAAACAACATCGAGGCCGAGCAGGCGCTGCTCGGCGCCATCCTCGTCAACAATGATGCCTTCTACCGCGTCTCCGACTTTCTGAAGTCCGGCCATTTCTACGAGCCGCTGCATCGCAAGATCTTCGAGGTCGCGGCCGAGCTCATCCGCATGGGCAAGGTGGCGACGCCGATCACGCTGAAAACCTTCCTGCCGGCCGATGAGAAGGTCGGCGACATGACGGTGGCGCAATATGTCGTGCGGCTGGCGGTCGAAGCCGTCACCGTCGTCAACGCCACCGACTATGGCCGCGCCATCTACGATCTGGCGACGCGGCGCGCGCTGATCACCGTCGGCGAGGACATGGTCAACATCGCCTATGACGCGCCGGTCGACATGTCGCCGTCCGAGCAGATCGAGGATGCCGAGCGGCGCCTGTTCGAACTGGCCGAGACCGGGCGCTACGATGGCGGCTTCGAAAGCTTTACCGATGCGGTCAAGACCGCCGTCGACATGGCCAATGCCGCCTATATGCGCGACGGCCATCTGTCGGGCCTTGCCACCGGCATGCGGGACCTCGACCGCCGCATGGGTGGCCTGCAGTCATCCGATCTGATCATCATCGCCGGACGCCCGGGCATGGGCAAGACATCTTTGGCCACCAACATCGCCTTCAACATTGCCGAGATGTATGAGCCGGCGCAGCAGGCGGATGGCTCGTTCAAGGCGGCCAATGGCGGCGTCGTCGGCTTCTTCTCGCTGGAAATGTCGTCCGAACAGCTCGCCACCCGCATCATTTCCGAACAGACGGAAATCTCGTCCTCGAAAATCCGCCGCGGCGAGATTTCCGAGATGGATTTCGAAAAGCTGGTCGCCTGCTCGCAGACCATGCAGAAGATCCCGCTGTTCATCGACCAGACCGGCGGCATTTCGATCGCCCAGCTGTCGGCCCGCGCGCGCCGCCTGAAGCGCCAGCGCGGCCTCGACCTCATCGTCATCGACTATATCCAGCTGATGCAGGGTTCGTCCGCCAAGTCCTCGCAGAACCGCGTGCAGGAAATCACCGAGATCACCACTGGCCTCAAGGCGTTGGCCAAGGAACTGGCCGTGCCGATCATCGCGCTGTCGCAGCTGTCGCGTCAGGTCGAAAGCCGCGAAGACAAGCGTCCACAGCTCTCCGACCTTCGTGAATCCGGCTCAATCGAGCAGGACGCCGACGTGGTGATGTTCGTCTATCGCGAGGAATACTATCTGAAGAACCGCGAGCCGAAGCCCGGCACCGACGAATACATGAAGTGGCAGAACGAGATGGAAGAGATGCGCGGGAAGGCCGAGGTCATCGTCGCCAAGCAACGCCACGGCCCGACCGGCTCGGTCAGCCTCGCCTTCCACGGCGAGTTCACGCGATTCTCTGACCTGGCCGAAGAGCATCATTTGCCAGATCGGTTTGAGTAGCTTGTCCGAAATCGAAGCAAAGATGGGGGATCTTGGCGCTCTACGGCGCCCCCCTCTGTCCTGCCGGACATCTCCCCCACAAGTGGGGAGATTGGCTGTCGCCCACTGCGGCGCTCTTCGTTGCAACGTTGAAAATTGGCGAAACCTTTCGCGCAATCCGATCTCCCCCCTGGTGGGGGAGATGTCGGGCAGGACAGAGGGGGGCGCGAAGGATCACCACGCTCGCCAATTGGCGGGAAGGTAACAGCGTGGCCAAATCCCGCGTCCAGTTCATCTGCCAGAATTGCGGATCGGTGCATCAGCGCTGGGCCGGCAAATGCGATGCCTGTGGCGAGTGGAACACGCTGGTCGAGGAAGGCACGTCGGGCGGCATCGGTTCGGGTCCGGCCAACACGCGCAACGCCCGCAAGGGCCGCGCCGTGGTGCTGACCACGCTGTCGGGCGACATCGAGGATGCGCCGCGCATCATCTCCGGCATCGGCGAACTCGACCGCGCCACAGGCGGCGGGTTCGTGCGCGGCTCCGCACTTCTGGTCGGCGGCGATCCCGGTATCGGCAAATCGACGCTTTTGACCCAGGCTGCGGCAGCGCTCGCGGCCAAAGGCCACCGCATCGTCTATGTCTCGGGCGAAGAAGCGGTCGCCCAGATCAGGCTGCGCGCGCAGCGGCTTGGCGTCGCCGACACGCCGGTCGAACTTGCGGCCGAGACCAATGTCGAGGACATCCTGGCGACAATCGCCGATGGCAAGCGGCCTGACCTGGTGATCCTCGATTCGATCCAGACGCTGTGGACCGACATGGCCGATTCGGCACCCGGCACCGTCACCCAGGTGCGCGCCTCCGCCCAGGCGATGATCCGCTATGCGAAATCCACAGGGGCGGCGATCGTGCTGGTCGGCCATGTCACCAAGGAAGGCCAGATCGCCGGCCCGCGCGTCGTCGAGCACATGGTCGACGCGGTGCTCTATTTCGAGGGCGAAGGCGGCCACCACTACCGCATCCTGCGCACGGTGAAGAATCGGTTCGGGCCGACCGACGAGATCGGCGTCTTCGAAATGTCGGACAAGGGCCTGCGCGAGGTCGCCAACCCGTCCGAGCTTTTCCTCGGCGAACGCCACGCGAAATCGCCGGGGGCCGCGGTTTTTGCCGGCATGGAAGGCACCAGGCCTGTGCTGGTCGAGATCCAGGCGCTGGTGGCGCCGTCGTCGCTCGGCACGCCGCGCCGCGCCGTCGTCGGCTGGGACGGCGCCCGGCTGTCGATGATCCTGGCGGTGCTCGAGGCCCATTGCGGGGTGCGTTTTGGCACCCATGACGTCTATCTCAACGTCGCCGGCGGCTACCGGATTAGCGAGCCCGCCGCAGATCTCGCGGTCGCGGCAGCGCTGGTTTCCTCGCTCACCGGTCTTGCCCTTCCCGCCGATTGCGTCTATTTCGGCGAAATCAGCCTTTCGGGGGCCGTGAGACCGGTGGCGCATGCGCTGCAGCGCCTCAAGGAAGCCGAAAAGCTGGGTTTTGCAAGTGCGGTTCTGCCCTTGGGCAGCGAGGAACTTGCCGGGGGGATAGGGGCCGGCGCTTTCCAGCCCACCGAGCTTGCCGACCTCGTGGCGCGCATAGCCGGCTCACGGCGCAGTCGCGCCGACGAGGAAGAGTGACGCGGCTCGCCGAGCCGTGAAAAGAAAATCGGAGTGGGGCGAAAAACATGCCGATTACGCTGCTTGACGGAATTCTTGTCGGCTTCACCCTGGTTTCGGCGATGCTCGCCATGGTTCGCGGCTTTTCACGCGAGATCCTGTCCGTCGTCTCCTGGGCAGCGGCGGCAGCGGCGGCGTTCTTCTTCTACAAGCCGGTGCTGCCCTACATCCAGCCCTATGTCGAAAACGACAAGATCGCCATGGCGGCTGCCGCCGGCGTCGTCTTCATCATCGCGCTGATCGTCGTTTCCGTCATCACCATGAAGCTCGCCGACTGGATCATCGATTCCAGGATCGGCGCGCTCGACCGCACGCTCGGCTTCCTTTACGGCGCGGCGCGCGGCATCCTGGTGGTTGCAGTGGCGCTGTTGTTTTTCAATTGGCTGGCTGGCGCCAAGGCACCGGCGTGGATCGCCAACGCCAAGTCGAAGCCGCTTCTGGAATCGATCGGCGCCAAGCTCGAAAGCCTGCTGCCCGAGGATCCGGAAAACGCCATCCTCAAGAAGCTCAATCCGAATCAGCCGGCCGCGCCCGAGGCGCCCCCGGCAGCCGACGCGCCGGCCGCGGATGCGCCTGCAACCGGCGACGATGCCGATGCGCCGGCGCCCGACGACAGCGAGACCGACGCGCCGCCGGCCGACAATGCGCCGGCCACTCCGGCCCCGGCTGCGCCGGCAAACTGACTTTTGGCAGGATGGCGCCCGCCAGACGGCGCCATCTTCGAACTGACGATGATGTGAACGCCGCGCGGCATGCGTTGCTTTCGACGCGCTATCACCTTATATGGCGATTTTAGCGGAGCTTGAGCCCCACATGGCAGACGCAGACGACGTGCTTTCCGCCGAGGCCGACGATCATTTCCACGACGAATGCGGTGTGTTCGGCATTTTTGGCCGGCAGGATGCAGCGGCAATCGTCACGCTCGGCCTGCATGCACTGCAGCATCGCGGCCAGGAAGCCGCCGGCATCGTGTCCTATGACGGCACCCAGTTCCATGTTGAACGCCATGTCGGCCTGATCGGCGACACCTTTACCAAGCAGCGTGTGATCGACAGCCTGCAAGGCAACCGCGCCATCGGCCACACCCGCTACGCCACCACCGGCGGCGCCGGCGTTCGCAACATCCAGCCGTTCTTCGCCGAGCTTGCCGATGGCGGTTTCGCCGTCGCCCATAACGGCAATCTCACCAACGCCATGACCGTGCAGCGTGCGCTGCAGAAACAGGGCGCGATCTTCTCGTCGACCTCCGACACCGAGACGCTGCTGCATCTGGTCGCCACCAGCAAGGAGCGCGATCTGAATTCGCGCTTCATCGATGCGGTGCGGCAGGTCGAAGGCGCCTTCTCGCTGGTGGCGATGACGTCCAAGAAGATGATCGGCTGCCGCGATCCGCTCGGCATCCGCCCGCTGGTGCTCGGCGATCTCGACGGCGCCTGGATCCTGGCCTCCGAAACCTGCGCGCTCGACATCATCGGCGCGCGCTTCGTGCGCGACCTGAAGCCCGGCGAAATGGTCGTCGTCACCAGCAAGGGCATCGAGAGCCTGTTCCCGTTTGAGCCGCAGAAGACCCGCTTCTGCGTCTTCGAATATGTCTATTTCGCCCGACCCGATTCATCGGTCGAAGGCCGCAATGTCTATGAGGTGCGCAAGCGCATCGGCGCCGAACTGGCGCAGGAAAGCCCTGTGGAGGCCGACATCGTCGTGCCGGTGCCGGATTCGGGCACGCCGGCGGCGATCGGTTTTTCCCAGGCCGCGGGCATTCCCTTCGAACTCGGCATCATCCGCAACCACTATGTCGGCCGCACCTTCATCCAGCCGGGCGATTCGATCCGCCATATGGGCGTCAAGCTCAAGCACAACGCCAACCGGCGCATGATCGAGGGCAAGCGCGTGGTGCTGGTCGACGATTCCATCGTGCGCGGCACCACAAGCCAGAAGATCGTGCAGATGGTGCGCGATGCCGGCGCCAAGGAAGTGCATATGCGCATTGCCTCGCCGCCGACACGCGCTTCCTGCTTCTATGGCGTCGACACGCCGGAGAAGTCGAAGCTTCTGGCCTCGCGCATGTCGGTTGAGGAGATGGCCGAGTTCATCCGCGTCGATTCGCTCGGTTTCCTCTCGATCGACGGGCTCTATCGCGCCGTCGGCGAGACGGGCCGCGACAATGAGCAGCCGCAATTCTGCGACGCCTGCTTCACCGGCCAGTACCCGACCCGCCTGCTCGACTTCGAAGGCCACGACAATGTGCGCACGCTGTCGCTGCTGGCGACGAGCGGGGCATAGGGTTTTGCAGTCACCGTGAGTTTCGACGGGTTGCAAATTTCAGAGCGATCGCTTTGTCGCGCCCCCCTCTGTCCTGCCGGACATCTCCCCCACTTGGGGGGAGATCGGCTTTCATTTCCGCTTTCGCCAATCTCCAGCCTTGCAGGTCGAGCGCCATCGGCGCGGCAGGCCAATCTCCCCCCTTGTGGGGGAGATGTCCGGCAGGACAGAGGGGGGCGACATAGAGCGCTAACCTTTGGAGTTGCCCGGTGACCTCTACCCTCGACCTTTCCGGCCGCGTTGCGGTCGTCACCGGCGCCTCGCGCGGCATCGGCTACTTCATCGCCAAGGAGCTTGCCGCTGCCGGTGCGCATGTCATCGCCGTTGCCCGCACGGTTGGCGGGCTGGAGGAGCTCGACGACCAGATCAAGGCCGAACACGCCAAAACCGGCAAGGGCGAAGCGACGCTGGTGCCGCTCGACCTCGCCGACATGGCCGGCATCGACCGGCTGGGCGGCGCCATCCATGAGCGCTGGGGCAAGCTCGACATCCTCGTTGCCAACGCCAGCGTGCTTGGCGTCATTTCACCAATCGGTCACATCGAAGCCAAAACCTTCGAGAAGGTGATGACCATCAACGTCACCTCGACCTGGCGGCTGATCCGCTCGGTCGACCCGCTGCTCAGGCTTTCCGATGCCGGCCGCGCCATCTTGCTGTCCTCCAGCGTCGCGCATTCGGCGCGCGCCTTCTGGGGGCCTTATGCGGCCTCGAAAGCGGCGGTCGAGACCATGATGCGCTCGTGGGCGCATGAGACGCAAAGCCTGCCGCTGAGGATCAATGCCGCCGACCCTGGCGCCACGCGCACCGCCATGCGGGCGCAGGCCCTGCCCGGCGAAGATCCGGAGACGTTGCCGCATCCGTCCGAAATCGCCAAACGCATCGTGCCGCTGGCAAGCCCGGACCTGAAAGAGACCGGGCTGATCTTCCAGGCCAAGCACAACCGTTTCGTCGCCTACCGGCAGCCGGAATAGGCCTGCCTTGGGGAGCCAGACATCACGGGGCTGTGATGTCATCGTGGAAGGCTGCGCGACGGCCACGCTTTCGCCATCGGTGCGAAGTTGATAGGATCACCCGACTCCCACAACAAGCAGAACGAGGAATTCCCATGGCTGCTCCGAGCGTAGCGTTGGTCTGGTATCTGGTGATCGCCGGGCCGCAAGGCGGCATGGTGGTGCTACCCAGCACCTTCGACACCCGCGAACAATGCACCAACGCCGTCACCGAATATCAGAAACAGCCGTCGCCGGCCGGCTGGGCGGTGAACTGTGTTCCGAGCGCCTCGCCGTTCACCGACGAGGGCGATGCGGAAGAGCCGGCGGCGCAATAGAGAGCGTAATCTCCCCACCCGTGGGGGAGATGGCCGGCAGGCCAGAGGGGGGCGCGAAGGATCGCCGACCTTAGCCACTTTGCCTATCCGCTGATTTGAAAGTCACAGAGTTTGATTTGAGAGGACGGCGGGACAGCGCCCCCCTCTGCCCTGCCGGGCATCTCCCCCACGAGGGGGGAGATTGGCAGTTTCAACGCCGTGCAATCACCGTCAGTTCCGGCTTGCTACTGATCGTCTGGAACACTACGCAGTAGCGTTCGGTCAGCTTGATGAGCGCGTCGATGCGCTCCTGCGGCTCGTCGGTGTCGAGGCTGAAACTCAGCCGGATGGCGCGAAAGCCGACCGACGCATCCCTTGCCACGCCCAGCGTGCCGCGAAAGTCGAGATCGCCTTCGGCCTCGACCGTGGCAGCGCCCAGCTTGAATTCCAGCGCCGTCGCCACCGCCTTCAGCGTCACTCCGGCGCAAGCCACGAGCGCCTCCAGCAGCATGTCGCCCGAGCACAGTTCGAGCCCGGAGCCGCCGGTTGCCGGATGCAGGCCGGCCACCGCCAGCGCTCTGCCCGTCTCCACCTTGCAGGCGATCGACTGGTCGTCGATCGAGCCCTTGGCGCGAAGCGTGATCAGCGCCCGCGAGGCATCGTCGCGATAGGCCTCCTTAAGCGGTGCCTGCATGGCCTTCAGTGCGGTGGCGTCCATTTCCGATCCTTTTCGATAGTCCTTTGGCGCCATGGCGCCCGCCAGGGTTTGGAACGAAGTGATTGCGCGCGGTTGCGTCCATGTCTGCCGTTCATGGCGACCACATGCTGATGCAGGTTCGGCCGGCCAAGACCAACGGCCAGGTTCGGGAACAACTACATGCCAGATTTCGCGAGCCTGAGCCGAACGGACCTTCCCCCTTCAAGGCCCAAATACCCCTTGGGCGCATAGCCCAGCGAAGCTGTCTCCGCCGCGGCGCGGTGATGAGTTCAGGAACCGGTTCCACTGCTGGCTGTTGGCGGACGGCGCCCGGAGAGGGCTTCAACCGCCTCTTCGATGCCGACAACCTGCCGCTCGACGTCCTCCAGATACAGGCGCCCGGCCACAATCTGACCCTCGATGATTTCGAACAGCGTGACCCCGCGCACCTCGAAGGTTTGCCCGTCGCTGCGAGTGCCTGACCAATGCCATTCGCTCCACGTCGTGTCACCGTCTTGGACCGAGCGCGTGACCGCCGCATGGAAGTCAGGTATTCCAGAGAACATGGCCTCCCAGTTGGCGCGCATCTGGTCCCGCCCGACGAAGGCCCTGCTCGGGTGCGCCGGCTGAACGCTCCTATAGTTCTCGTGGATGAGAGCCGTGACGGCATCGAGGTGATGCGCGTTCATCGCCATCACCAGTCGATCGATCACCTCGGTCATCGAAACTCCCGGACTTATACAGCGCACGCGCCGGCCAGCCCTCTCCGTGGTCCGGGACGCGCCATGCCATTCGTGGCCTCGAAATTACCTGATTAAGCTGTAGCCGTCCAGCATTGCAACACGCCGAGAACGCGCGTCCGCCGCCTCGCATAACAGCATCAGCGATCACTGCGGAGTGGTTTTGTCAGCGCAAGCATCGGCCGAATGAAAGGCCGCCAGTCCCTGCCCCAACACAAGCCCGAAGTTGGCTTAGCTGCATCAGCCCTTGCCATGGGATCGTAGCTGCTGCTGACAGCAAGGTGTCAGGACAGGAAGCGTAGTCTGGTGACATGGCTGACTCTCTCGATCGACCTGAGACGCAGGTGCAAGGCGCGCCCGACCTCGCCGCCGAGCGCACCCTTGGCATTATCCTGGTTTCGTCGTCGGCGGCCGTCTTTGGCCTGACCGGCGTCTTGACCAAGTCGATCCATACCGACCCGCTGACCATCATCTGCTGGCGCGGCTTTGTCGGCTCGATCCTGGTCGCACTCTACGTGCTGTGGCGACGACACCGTTCCGGCGGCCGCGAAAGCCTGCGGCTGGGATGGCGGGGCTGGCTGCTGGCGGTGGAAGGGGCGCTGGCCAGCATTGCCTTCATCTCGGCGTTCAAATTCACCTTCGTCGCCAATGTCGCCATCATCTACGCCACCGCGCCCTTCGTCACCGCGCTGCTGGCCTGGGTTCTGACGCGTGAACCATTCCGATTGCAGACAATGGTCGCCGCCACCGTGTCGCTTTGCGGCGTGGCAATCATGGTGTGGTCCGGATTCGGCACTGGCCACCTGTTCGGCGACGGGCTGGCGCTGCTGATGACGATCGGCAGTGCGCTCTACATGATCATGGTGCGCGCCTTCCGCGACACGCCGGTGGTGTGGGCGGGTGCGGTGTCGGCATTCCTTTTGTTCGTACTCGGCTGGTTCGTCACCGATCCGCTGGCGGTGTCGGCCAGGGACGCCCTGCTGCTTGCCACGTTTGGCGCCTCCTTCGCGCTGTCCTCGATCCTGTGGACGGAAGGCGCGCGGCTCATCCCGGCGGCCGAATCCGGCCTGCTCGGCTCGGCCGAAGTGCCGTTCGCGATCCTGTTCGCCTTCCTGTTCCTGGGCGAGATCGCGCCTGCTGCCAGCCTGATCGGCGGCGCCATCGTGCTGTGCGCGGTGTTTGCGCATGCCGGCCGCGACTGGCTGGTGGCCAGACAAAGCGTGGTCGACACGCAGAGCGCGCCTGTTGCCTGAAAAAGAATTTTCGATGTCACGGAACCATCATCGGACTCACGCATTGTTGGTGCGACGGGCCACCCCCAAGTCCCCCCAAACCCCTCGGCCCGTCCTACTTAGAAGCCGACCGCAAGGTCGGCTTTTTCTTTGCGTTCAGGCCGGAGCAACCGACAGAGCAAGGTTGCCGCTGAGCAGCGCCGCCAGATCCTGCGCCGGACGGTCAGCGCCCTCACGCAGCCGGATGGCGAATTCGGCAACCGGAACCGGCGGCAGGCCAAGCTCGCGCGGCGCTTCGACAATGCCGGAATGGGCAAAGCGCGTCGTCCGCAACGTCAGCGCAATGCCGGCAACCACCGCGGTGCGCAAGCCGGCCAGGCTCGCGCTGCCGGCGGCGATGCGGTAGCGGCGGCCGGCGGCGTCGAGGGCCGCAATTGCTGCTTCGCGAAAGCCGCAATACGGATCGAGCAGCGCCAGTGGCACCTCGTCCTGGCGCGAGACCAACCCTTTTTGCGAACAGAGCCAGACCATCGGCTCGCGCAGCACGCCGACTTCGTCCGCCGAAGCGGCCTGGCGCATGGCGATCGCCAGATCGAGCGAGCCGGATTGCAGCCCCTGCCCAAGTTCGGCGGAGCGGCCGACGCGCAATTCGACGCGTACGCGCGGATGGCTGACGGCAAAGGCCCTGAGTAGGTCAGGCAGGCCGCTGTCGGCGAAATCCTGCGTCGTGCCGATGGCGACGCGGCCATCGGCACGCGCGCCCTTCAGCGCCAGCCACGCTTCGCTGTGCACGGCAAGGATGCGCCGGGCGTGTCCTACAAGGTCCTCGCCGGCCGGCGTCAGGCCGCGCCCCCGCCCCTGGGCGAGAAGCAGCGGTTCGCCGACTATCTCCTCCAGCCGCTGCATCTGCGTCGTCACCGCCGAGGGTGAACGGCCGACGGTCGATGCCGCCTGCGCCAGCGAGCCGCCGTCAACGAAGGCGAGGAAGGTTTTCAGAAGGTCGGGATCAAGCGTTTGCATAATTCGACATTATCGAATCATAAATTAAAAACAATTCGATTTTTCTGATCTATGGGTTGTGACATGGTCTCCTCAACGGCGAACAGACGCCGCGAGAAACCAAGGAGACGAGAACATGCCGATCATCAATGTGAGCGTCACCGGCAAGCCCAACGCCACCCTTTCCGCAGCAATTGCCAAGGAAGTTACCGAACTGACCGCGACGCATCTGCGCAAGGATCCAACCATCACCGCGGTTGCCATATCCTATCTCGACCCGCAGCACTGGTTCGCCGGCGGCAAGTCGCTGGCCGAGCACGGCGCCAACACGTTCTGGCTCGACATCAAGGTGGTCGACGGCACCAACACCAAGCTTGAGCTGGAAGCCTATCTGAAGGCGATCTTCGCCGCCTTCGGCCGTTTGCTGGGCGCGGTGCACGAGGAGAGCTACGCCTTCGTGCATGAAGTGCCGGCCGCAGCCTATGGCTATGGCGGCAAGACGCAGGAGTTCCGGTTTATCAGCGGGCGGTTGAAGGCGGCTTGAGACATCGGTGCCGCCCCTCATCCGCCCTTCGGGCACCTTCTCCCCGTGAACGGGGAGAAGGAAAAAGCTGCGCATTGACCTTGCCCGCACTTCGGCTAGGCTCTGCCCCGAAGCGGCCGGAAAAGAGCCGCAGCGTGAAAACGCTGGGAGAGATGCGGCATGTTCCTGACACTGGCGCTGCTTGCGGGTCTGGTTGTGGCCTGGCTGCTGATCGGCGTGGTGGAAAAATTCCGCCTCGGCCTGCGCTTCACCCAGGCGCTGCTCTACGTGCCGTTCAAGCTCGCCTACCGGATCGACAACGATCGGATGAAGATCGCGCGCGCGGCACCGGCGCCGGTCATCTATGTCATCTCGCACCAGTCGCGCTTCGAGCCGGCGCTGATGCTGTCGCTGCTGCCGGAGGACACGCTGCACATTCTCGACGAGGTCTCGGCGCGGTCGCCGTGGCTCGAGCCGTGGCGCGAGCTTGGCCGCACGATCGCCTTCAATGCCGAGCATCTCTTCGTCAGCCGCCGGCTGGTGCGGGTGCTGAAGGGCAAAGGCCGGCTCGCCGTCTATCTGCCGGATGCGGTCGAGCCTGACGTCAAAACGTTTCGGCTGTTTCGCGCCGTCACCCGCATCGCCATGCAGGCGGATGCCCGCATTGTGCCGATCTTCGTTGGTGGCGCGCGCAGCCTGCCGGTGTCGCTGACGCCGGCCGACAAGGCACCGCGGCACTGGTTTCCACACCTGTCGATCAGTGTGCTAGAGCCTATGACCATCGCCGAGCTTTTGGCGCAAAACCCCGACCAGTCCTCGAACACCAATGCGCTGTTCGATCGCGTCGCCGAGGCCCGGCTTTTCGGCACGAATCTCGATCGCGGCCTGTTCCTGGCCATGCGCGATGCCGCCGACCGTGTCGGCGCCTCGCATCCGATCATCGAGGACGTCATTTCAGGCGCGCTGAGCTACCGGAAGATGTTTATCGGCGCGCGGGTGCTGGGCCGCCGCTTCGAAGCGGTGACGGCGCCGGGCGAAGCGGTGGGTATCTTGCTGCCCAACGCCAATGGCGTGGTGCTGTCCTTCGTTGGCCTGTTGTCGGCCGGGCGGGTTGCGGCGATGATCAACTACACCGCCGGGCCGGCGAGCGTCACAGCGGCGGTGCGCACGGCCGTCATCCGCACCGTCGTGTCCTCCCGCGCCTTCATCGAGAAGGCCGGCATCGACGATATCGTCGCCGCGGTCGAGGCGGGCGGCGCGAAAATGCTGTGGCTGGAGGATGTGCGCGCCAGCGTGACAACGCTGGACAAGCTTGCGGCAGCGGCGCTCTGGCGTTTCCCGCTGCAGCCGCAGGATGCGGCCAAGCCGGCAGTGATCCTGTTCACCTCGGGTTCGGAAGGCACGCCCAAGGCAGTGGTGCTGTCGCACAAGAACCTTGTGGCCAATGCCATGCAGGCAGAGGCGCGCATCACCATCTCACCGGTCGACATCCTGCTCAACGTGCTGCCGGTGTTCCACTCGTTCGGGCTGACCGGCGGCACCATCCTGCCGCTGGTGACCGGGGTAAAACTGTTCCTCTACCCCTCGCCGCTGCACTACAAGATCATCCCCGAGATCGCCCGCAAGGTGAAGCCGACGATCATGTTCGGCACCGACACGTTCCTCGCCAATTACGCGCGCACCGCCAAGGATGGCGACTTCTCCAGCCTGCGCTTCGTCGTCGCCGGCGCCGAGGCGGTGAAGCCGGAGACGCGCCGCGTCTACCGCGAGCGCTTCCAGGCCGAGATCATCGAAGGGTTCGGGTTGACCGAGGCGGCACCCGTGGTTGCCGTCAACACCGCCATCCATGGCCGCGACGGCACGGTCGGGCGGCTCTTGCCGGCGATGCGCATGAAGCTCGAACCGGTCGAGGGCATCGAGGATGCCGGCCGGCTGTGGCTCGACGGACCCAACCTGATGATGGGCTACATGACATCGGACCGGCCCGGCGAATTGCAGCCGCTCGAGGGCTGGCACGACACCGGCGACATCGTCGCGGTCGACCGCGAAGGCTTCATCACCATTCGCGGCCGCGCCAAGCGCTTTGCCAAAATCGCCGGCGAGATGGTGTCGCTGGGCGCAGTCGAGATGCTGGTGCAGTCGCTGTGGCCGGAAGAGCGCCATGCGGCAGTGGCGGTGCCGGACAAAAGGCGCGGCGAGCGCATCGTGCTGGTCACCACCGCCGACGACGCCAACCCGGAAGAACTGCGCAAGTTCGGCAAGCAGGCGGGTGCGGCAGAGCTGATGGTGCCCAACGACATCGTCAAGGTCGAGGAAATCCCGGTGCTGGGCTCGGGCAAGACCGACTATGTCTCGACGCGGAAGCTGGCGATCGAGAAGCTGGGGCTGGGTGTAGCGGCTTAGCAAGCTCGAAACGTAGAGCGGGCGATGATCCAGCTCACCCTATATCCGAAGGCGGAACCTTCTCGCCCTCGCGCTTGGCGCGTTTCGTGTAGGCGCGGACGCTGAACGGCAGGAACAGCAAATAACCGGCGACCGACGCGGTCAGCGTGTACCAGGGATAGGTCATCAAAAGCAGGATGTAGAGCACGACGGCGAGGATGATCGGCAGAACCTTGTCGCCCGGCACTTTCAGGCTCTTGCCGGAATAGACCGGCAGCCGGCTGACCAGCAGGAAGGCGACCAGGATGGTGAAGCCGGTGGCGACAAAGGCGGCGGGGCGGCTGGGCTCGACGCCAACCCTGAGGAACGACAGATAGAGCGGCAGCATGACCAGCACGGCGCCCGCCGGCGCCGGCACGCCGACGAAATATTCGCTCTGCCAGATCGGGCGATCGTGATCCTCGTCGAGAACGTTGAAGCGGGCAAGCCTCAGCCCGCAGGCGATGGCGAACAGCAGCACCGCGATCCAGCCCGGCGATCCCGCCCGGTCGAGCAGGAAGGCATAGAGCACCAAAGCAGGCGCGACGCCGAAATTGACGATGTCGGCCAGCGAATCCATCTGCGCGCCGAATTTCGAGGTCGCCTTCAGCATCCGCGCCAGGCGCCCGTCAATGCCGTCGAGAAAGGCGGCCAGCAGCACCATCACCACCGCCGGCTCGAAGCGGCCTTCGAAGCCGAAGCGGATGCCGGACAGGCCGGCGCAGATGGCAAGCACGGTGACCAGGTTGGGCAGCACCATGCGCATCGGGATTTCGCGGATGCGCGGGCCGCCGCTGCCATGCGCCTCGAATTTCTTGAATGGCGCGCCCATCGCCTACGAAATCCTGACCAAAGGCGTTGCGGCAACGCCGCCGAATTCGGCGATCACGGTTTCGCCGCCGACAGCCGTCTGGCCGACAGCGACGCGCGGCACGGCGGTCAAGGGCAGGAACACGTCGACGCGCGAGCCGAAGCGGATCAGCCCAAAACGCTCGCCGATCGCGATCGAACCGCCGGTCTCGGCCCAGCAGACGATGCGGCGCGCCACCAGACCGGCAATCTGCACCGCGACAACGGTGCCGTTGGGGCTATCGATGATCAGGCCGTTGCGCTCGTTTTCGGTGCTGGCCTTGTCGAGTTCGGCATTGAGGAATTTGCCCGGCCGATGCTCGATCCGGGAGATACGGCCGCGCACCGGGGCGCGGTTCACATGGCAGGAAAAGACATTCATGAACACCGAGATGCGGGTCATTTCGGTGCCGCCAAGGCCAAGTTCGCGCGGCGGCACGGCCGGACCGACGGCCGAGACGATGCCGTCGGCGGGGCTGACCACCAGCCGGTCGTCGACCGGGGTGACGCGCTCCGGGTCACGGAAGAAATAGACGCACCAGGCCGTCAGGATGAGGCCGATCCAGAACAGGATCGAGGAGAAATAACCAAGGAAAAGCGTGCCCGCGCCAAAGGCGGCGATGAACGGATAGCCCTCGCGATGGATCGGAACGAGCGCATTCTTGACCGCGTCGACGAGGCTCATGGGATCGGGGCAACCCTTGTTTCAGGTTCGGCCTCAATAGCGGAAAGCCCCCGTCGTCGCAACGCAACAATGGGGAGCCCCGGGCATCGGACATATGCGTTCTGGTTGGCCGAGAAAAAACCAACGCTATTGTCGGGGCGAACCTCGCTCGCTCGTCCTTGGGAGATAGCGCTCCTTCGAAGCGCTGCCGAACCAACCATGGAGCCCGCAATGCCGTCGCAGAAATCAGCAGTCCGTAAAGCGCATATCGTGATGACTGGCCTCGCCTTCGGCGAGTCGCCGCGCTGGCATGACGGACGCCTTTGGCTCTGCAACTGGGGCACCGGCGAGATCGTCGCTGTCGATGCCGAAGGCAACAGCGAGATCGTGCTGACCGTGCCGGCCGTCCTGCCCTATTCGATCGACTGGCTGCCGGACGGGCGGCTGCTGGTTGTTTCGGGGCGCGATGGTCTGCTGCTGCGGCAGGAGCCTGACGGGACGTTGGTCACCCATGCCGATCTGAGAGGGCTTTCAAAGAGCCCGTGGAACGAAATCGTCGTCGACGGGCGCGGCAACATCTATGTCGATGGCGGTGGCCCGTCGCCTGCTCCGGGCGAGCATTTCGGACCGGGCACCATCGTGCTGATCACGCCTGACGGGACGATTCGACAGATGGCGGAGGACATCGCCTTCGCCAACGGCATGGCGGTCACGCCTGACAACAAGACGCTGATCGTCGCCGAATCGCACGCCAACCGGCTGACGGCCTTCGATATCGGTGCCGATGGCAGCCTGGCCAACCGGCGGGTCTGGGCCGATCTCGGCGACGGCTTTCCCGATGGCATCTGTATCGATGCCGAGGGCGCTGTCTGGTATGCCGACGTGCCCAACCGGCATTGCGTGCGGGTGCGCGAAGGCGGCGACGTGCTGCAAACCGTCGACGTCGATCGCGGCTGCTTTGCCTGCATGCTCGGCGGTCCCGACGGCAAGACGCTGTTCATCGTCGCCGCCGAGTGGCGCGGCTTCGAACATATGATCAGCGATGCCCGCACCGGCCAGGTGCTCAGCGCCGAGGCGCCGGCACCGGGTGCCGGCTGGCCCTCCTACAGCTCGGGCAAGCGCTGATAATTGGCGATGTCGGCCCGGACACCGAGCCGGGCGATCGTCTCCTGCGGGTTGAAGGCGATGCGCTCATGCGCGGCCTTGACGATCGGCACGTCCTTGTCGACCGCCGCCTGGCTTTCCCATTCGACGATGGTGACGAGGTTGAACTCGCCCGGACCGGAGAACTGCTCAAGCAGGAAATCCTGGACGAAGCCTTGCTGCTGGCGCAGCAATTCATGTGTCGTCCTGACTTTGGTGAGGATCTCCTCGCGGGCGGCGGCCGGCACGACAAACTTGTCGACCCGGAACACGCTGCCATTGCCATGCTGTTGATTTACCTGATCCATTTCTCGTATCTCCAATCGCAAACAGGCGCGTCATGCACCTTCGATCGGCGGTCTACGATCTCAACCTAAGTTGAGGTCAAGCGGAAAATTTGGAGACGCCTTCCGAAATTCTCTCGGGTCCGTCGCAACTGCCCTTAAGCCCATGATCGTTTGTCGATCACCGACATGTGCAAGTGACGATCCTGGCTGTTTGTGCGAATTGTTGTCGGCGGAAAATTCGGGCGGGGACGATGCCTTGATGACGAAGCGACTGTTCGGGAACTCGGCCGGCGCTACCGCCATTGCGGTTCTGATCTTTCTGGTCGCGGCGCACGGCAGCGCCAGCGCGCAAGGCAAGCCCTCCTTCGACTGCGCCCAGGCGAGCAGCGTGGCCGAGAAAGCCATTTGCGCGGATCCTTCCCTTGCGGAGGCCGATGCAGCCGTTGCGCAAAGCTACGCTGCGGCACTGAAGGCGCTCGACCCTCGTGCCGGCAAGGCCTTGCGGGACGACCAGCGCGATTTCACGCAGTATCGCGACGATATCGCCGCGTTCAACGAGAACACGCCCAAGAATAAGCAGACTTTCGACCTCGGCGAATTCCTGCGTGACCGCGCCGCCTTTCTCGCCAGCATCAAGGCGCCAGCGTCCAAGGATTTTGTCGGGACGTGGAGCAACGTCCGCGGCGGGGTCGAGATCAAGACTGCCGGCGCCGTCACGCTTGAGGTGTCGGCGGATACCGTCAACAACCCGGTGTCAGGCAGCGGGTCATGCGAAATCGGCGGCATGGTGCCGGTCCGCAAGCAACTGCAGCTTGTCGACACCGATGACAACGAGAAGCCGACCGGCTTTGTCTTCACCTTCCGCCGCGATGGCGATCAGCTCATCGTCGAGCAGAGCGGGAGCGGCAAGGACGACATGTCGGAGCCGCCGTCCTGCGGCGCCAACGGCCATGTCGACGGAAATTTCTTCCTGACCGAAGAGCAGAAATAACCGTCAGTTCACCTCGGATGTACGTCGGCGCACCACAACACCCAGCTCGTCGCTTTCGCGCGCAATGCGCAGCCGTTCCTCGGCTTCCGTCGCCTCGCGCTGGCGATCCCACATCGAGGCGTAGAGGCCGCGCTTGCGCATCAGGGCGGCATGGGTGCCGCGCTCGGCGATCTGGCCGTCCTGGAGCACGATGATCTCGTCGGCGGTGATCACCGTCGACAAGCGGTGCGCGATGACGATGGTGGTACGGCCCTGGCTGACCAGATCGAGCGCGGCCTGGATCTCCTGTTCGGTGTGGCTGTCCAGCGCCGAGGTCGCCTCGTCGAGCATCAGGATCGGCGGCGCCTTCAAAATGGTGCGGGCGATCGCCACGCGCTGCTTCTCGCCACCCGACAGTTTCAGCCCGCGCTCGCCGACCATCGATTTGTAGCCGTCGGGCAGCCGTTCGATGAACGGTCCGATCTGGGCGAGCTCGGCCGCCTTGCGGACATCCTCCTCGCTGGCGCCGACGCGGCCGTAGCGGATGTTGTAGGCGATGGTGTCGTTGAACAGCACGGTGTCCTGCGGCACCATGCCGATCGCGCCGCGCAGGCTCTCTTGCGTCACGTCGCGCACATCCTGGCCGTCGATCAGCACCTGGCCGCCCTGGATGTCGTAGAAGCGGAACAAAAGCCTGGAAATTGTCGACTTGCCGGCGCCCGAGGGCCCAACGATGGCGACCGTCTTGCCGGCCGGCACCTCGAAGCTGATGCCTTTCAGGATCTTGCGGTTGGGGTCGTAGGAAAAATGCACGTCGCGGAACTCGACCTTGCCGGCGCCGACGGCCAAAGGCCTGGCGCCGGGCTTGTCGAGGATCTCCTGCGGCACATCGAGCAGGTCGAACATCTGCTCGATGTCGGTCAGCCCCTGGCGGATTTCGCGGTAGATGAAGCCGATGAAGTTGAGCGGAACCGAAAGCTGCACCAGCATGGCGTTGATGAAGACGAAATCGCCGACCGTCTGCGTGCCGGCCTGCACTTCCAGCGCCGACATGCACATGACGACGACCGTGCCGAGGCCGAAGATGATGCCCTGGCCAAAATTCAGCCAGCCGAGCGAGGTCCAGATCCTGGTGGCGGCAATCTCGTAGCGCGCCATCGAGCGGTCGAAACGCTCGGCCTCCATGCCTTCATTGTTGAAATACTTGACCGTCTCGTAGTTGAGCAGCGAGTCAATCGCCTTGGTGCTGGCATCGGTGTCGCTGTCGTTCATGTCGCGACGGATGACGATGCGCCAGTCGCTGGCCCGGACGGTGAACCAGATGTAGAGCATCACCGTGACCGCAACGACCGCCACGTATTTCCAGCCATAGGTGACGGCGAAGATGCCGGCAGTCAGCCCGAATTCGAGGATGGTTGGCAAGGTGTTGAGCACGGTGAAGCGCACGATCGTCTCGATGCCCTTGGTGCCGCGCTCGATGATGCGCGACAGGCCGCCGGTGCGGCGTTCAAGATGGAAGCGCAGCGACAGTTCGTGCATGTGGACGAAGGTGCGGAAGGCAAGCTGGCGCACCGCATATTGGCCGACGCGGGCAAACAGCGCGTCGCGCAGCTGGTTGAAACCGAGCTGCACCAGCCGCACGACATTGTAGGCGACGACCAGCATGACCGGCGCCAGCAGGAAGGACGGCAGCGGCGGCACCGATTTGGCGTCGCCGGCCAGCGCATCGGTCGCCCATTTGAAGAAATAGGGGCCGGCGACCAGCGTCAGCTTGGCGACGACCAAAAGCACGGTTGCCCACACCACCCGCGCCCTGAGGTCGGCGCGGTCGGCCGGCCACATATACGGCCACAGATTGCGCAAGGTCTTGAAGGTCGAGCCGGAGTCGGCGGAGACGGTTTTTTCGGCCATTTTTGGTGCCTTCTTCTTATCTCTCTAGCGGCCGGAGCAGCAGGAATTGACGAGCGCGGTCAGCGATGCCGAGACATCGGCGAGCGCCGCACGGTCGACCTCGTAGCGCGAGCGCTGGCGGTCGGGCTCGAAGCGGACCAGCCCGGCTTCGACGAGGATCTTCAGATGTTGGGAAACGGTGGATTGCGCCAGGTCGAGATGGTCGACGACCTCACGGCAGCAGCAGGAATTGCTGGCCGACAGATGCTTCAGGATTTCGATGCGCGCTGGATGCGACAGCGCGGCAAGCCGGGCGGCGACGGCGCGGCTGTCCGGGGCGCAATTGGCCGGGCCGCAGTGTTCCGCGGCGCGGCGTCCGTTCGTCTCAAGGGGGGATAAGGTCATCGTCCATCGGCGATAAACGATGACCGTATCCAGGGCAAGCTGCCCTTATGGGCAGATCGGCTGTTCCATCACGAAACGCGGCTGTCGAACCAATCCAGCACCAGCTGTGGGTTCCTGCCGAAGTAGTTGTAGCCTTCGAACCGCTGGTCCGTGCCTTCGATCCAGAACAGTTTCTTGTCCTTGGAAGAGATGGTGTCGTAGATTTCCTGCACATTGGAGGGCTTGGTCAGGAAATCTTTGTGAACCTGCGCGACGAGTACCGGGATCGTCACTGCCCTGGCATAGTCCATCGGCCAGACGTCTGCGAGGTGAAAGCCCGTCTGCTTGTGAAAGGCCATGTCGAACAGTTCGACACCATTGGCGATTTTCTGGTTCTCCATCGCCGTCTGGACGAACACCGCCGGCGACACCGGCTGCAAGGCGATCATCGCTTTGATGTGGGCGAATTCTTCCGGGTGCTTCTTCATGCCCACGATCGTGGCATTGGCGCCCAGGCAACGGCTGTAAAGGGCCGTCTTCATGTCCTGGGTATCGGGCCGGGATTTTGCGTAGCGCAACGATCCGATCACGTCTCGATATTCCAACACGCCATGGCCATTGATGCCGCCGCTGCCCGTGCCGCTGCGGCCGTGATTGCGCATGTCGTAGGTGATGATGTTGTAGCCGGCATCGTGCAGGATCTTGTATTCCGGCAGGAAATTGACCTCGAAGCCGCCGAAATTCGTCCACGGCTCCAGATGTCCGGGATAACCGTAGCGGTTGCAGGGCATGGGGTGATTGAAGATGAGCAACCGGTCCGAATCGGCAGGAATGAACCAGCCTTCGATCGTCACGCCATCCAGCGCCGGGAAGAAAATCTCCTCGTAGTCCAGGCCGTACTCGTTCGGCCACCGTAGGATCGGCGTGCGGGTCGAATGCGCCATCAAATCGGCCATGCCATTGATGAAGTCTTGGGATTTTGCGTCGGTCATTGTTGCACCCGTTGTCGTTTGGTTGTCCGCAGCCGTTGCAACTGCAGATGAGGCGGCGATGATGGGGAGAGCGGCGAGCGCCGCGCCGGCTTTCAGAAGCTGTCGGCGGCTATTCGAGGGGGCGCCTTCCTGCTGAACGTTGGTGTCGCGCTGGTTGCCCATGTGGGTCTCCTAGGATGTTGTTGAAACGTCGATATCTGCGGGGTCACTGCTTCCGGGGAACAAAGCCTTCGGTGATGATGACCGAGCCTTCGGTCGAGGCGACGCGGAACTTCCGCGCGGCTGTATATTCCGGCGAGTTGTAGAAGCGCTGCGCGTCGGCGAGACTCGGGAACTCGGCGATGGCCATGACCTTTTTCGGCTGGCCTTCCACAGCGGTCGCATTCAGGTTGAAGACGATGATCTTGCCACCGAATTTCGGCGCCAGCGGACCTGCCTCCTGCATGTACTTGTTGTAGCCGGCCTGATCCTTGATCGTGTAGTTGGCGATCATGTAGCCAGGCGGCTGCGTATCCTGGGCAAAGCCGGTTGCGGCAAGAGCGATGGTGAGGGCAGCGGCAGCGGCCACGCCGATGACGAGTTTCTTCATTGTATTGGTCCCTTCAGTTTTGAGTTGGAGTGATCAGAAAGAGCCGTCTGTCGACCTGGACAGGTTCTCGTAAGCGCGCAGTTCCTCGAGGCGTCCTTCGAGGACCGGCTGGTAGGCCGCCAGGGCGTCGCTGCCAGCCAGGAACTGCCGTGGCGGATTTTCCATCCCGGCGAGCTCCACGAAGACCTCGCCGAGCCTGGCGGGATCGCCTTGCTGCTTGCCGTCATAGCCCGACCACATGTCCTCGGCTGCGCCTTCAGCGGCGTAGTCATCGATGGTGCTGGCGCTGTACCTGGCGTTCTGCGCATCGAGGAGGTCCGTGCGGAAGAAGCCCGGTGCAACCACGACGATTTTGATGCCGAACTGTTCGACCTCCTGGGCCACCGAAAGCGAAAGGCCTTCGACCGCGAACTTGGCGGCGCTGTAGGCGCCGCAGTGCTTGAAGCCCATGATGCCGGCAAGCGAACTGATGTTGATGATCCGGCCTGACCGTTGCTTGCGCATCACCGGAAGCACCGCGCGCATGACATGGATCACGCCGTACAGATTGGTCGAGATCAGCCCTTCGATCTGAGCGCTGCTCAACTCCTCGAAATTGCCGAGCAGGCTGTAGCCGGCATTGTTGACCAGGACGTCGATGCGGCCGAACGCCTGCATCGCCTCGTCGACCGCAGCCTTCGCCTGTGCTTCGCTGGCGACGTCCAGCTGGACGAGCCCAAGCCTGTCGCCCCCGACATCGCTCAGGGCATTGTGGACCTTGTCGAGATTGCGGCCAGTCGCGACCACCCGATCGCCTGCCTTCAGGGCCGCCCTGGCAGTGGCGGCGCCGATGCCGCTGCCGGCACCCGTGATGAACCAGACCTTGCTCATGTTTGTCTCCTGTTTCGATGAACAGGAGATAGATCGCGCCAATCAATCTGATTAGACGCTATTATCCGCATGAACTTAGAAATGGGATAGATAAATGGAAGGCCGCCTCTAGAAGCGCCTCACCCGTCGCACTTACCCTTTGTAGCGGAGCGCTTCGAGCAGGAGGGCGAAGGCGGGGGTCTGTTGCCGTCTGCTTGGATAGTAGAGGTGATAGCCGGAGAATGGCGGGCACCAGTCTTCCAGCACACGGATCAGACGTCCTTCAGCAACATGCTGGGTAACCTGAGCTTCGAAGGTGTAGACCAGCCCCAGCCCGCCAAGGGCGGCGCTTACCAGCATCTCGTTGTCGTTGATGACGAGCGGCCCGTTGACCCGGACCTCAAGCTCGACGCCATCGCGCTCGAACTCCCAGGCATAGAGCCCGCCCCCGGCGCTCTGGCGGTAGCTTACGCAACTGTGGTTGCTCAAGTCGCGCGGCGTTAGCGGGGTCTCCCGATTGGCAAAGTAGGATGGGGAGCCGACTACCGCCATGCGGATATCCGAGCTCACCCGAACCGCAATCATATCCTTCTGGACCTGCTCGCCGACGCGGATGCCGGCGTCGAATCGGCCGGCGACTATGTCGGTAAGCCCTTCATCGACATTGATTTCGACAGCGATGTCCGGATAGTCCGGCAGCAGCTTCAACAGGGCAGGCAAGAGCACCATTCGCGCGGCGTGGCGGAAGGTGGTGATGCGGATCGTGCCCGCGGGCTTGTCGCGCAGGGCGGTGAGCTGGGCGATTTCACTGTCGATATGGTCGAATGCCGGACGCAGGCTGTGAAGCAACTTTTCTCCTGCATCGGTGAGCGACAGGCTGCGCGTCGTTCGCGAGATGAGCCTGACTTTGAGCCGCTCCTCGAGCATGCGGACGGCATAGCTGAGTGCCGACTGGGAAAGCCCAAGCTTTGCCGCCGCTCGTGTAAAGCTTCCCTCCTCAGCGACCGCGATGAACATGGCCAGTTCGCTGAAGTCGCCTTTTCTCATTTATAAGCACCGTTTCTAACCAAGCGCCGATTATAGCGCCCAATCAGCATGCCCGTCCTCAGCTATTTGTTCTCCGAGGCCCCTGTTCTGTCGAACGCCTGGCCGAGGCGCCCGGCAGACCGGATAGACTCCCCTTGGAAGAAATAACGCCCGCCTCGTGACGGAGGCGGGCGCTATGGCTTCAAATTGGTATTGGACGTCTAGTTGGTCTTGACGGGCGGCGTCGTCATCTGGTCGCCCATCGCCTTGAGGTCGGCGGCTTCGCCTTCCTTCGACTTTTCCGGCACCTTGAACACCTGCCCCGGCCAGATGCGGTCGGGATCGCTGATCTGGTCCTGGTTGGCGAGATAGATGGTCGAGTAGCGCACGCCATGGCCGTAGACGCGCCGCGAAATCCGCCACAGCGTGTCGTGGCGGCGGATGATGACGGCGCCGTCGGCGTGCTCGAGCTTCGGCGCCACGGTCTCCGGCACTTCGGCCGGAGGCGTCGCTGCCGCCACCACGGCCGGAGCCTCGGCGGCAGGAGCCGGCGTCGTCGCCGGTGCCGTCTCGGCGGGTGCGGCGGCAACGGCCGGCGCCTCGGCGGCGGGTGCTGCGGGCGCGGGCGCGACCACTGCCGGTGCTGGCTGGGCGGCGGGTTCGGTTGCCGCGGGTGCGGCAGGCGCTTCGGCCACCGTCGCCGGCGCGGCGGGCTTGACTTCAGCCGGCTTGACCTCGGCGGGCGCCACGGCGGCAACCGCCTCGCCCGGCTCACGCTCGAACGGCACGGCGGCACGGGCCACCACCTTCACCCCGTCGGCATCGAGGCCGTCGACATGGATGGTGTAGCTGCCGACCGGAATGTCGCGCGTCGCCTCGACCAGGAAGTGGCCATCGGGCGAGGTCAGCGCGTCACCGAGCAGGATGTCGTTGGCATAGGCGCGCACCTTGCGGCCGGCATCGGCGAGGCCGGCGACGAAGATCTTGTTGCCGTCGATCTCGACCGCCTCGACGACGATCTTGGGTTCGCCCACAGCTGCTGCCGGCGGCGTCGCCGGAGCGGCGGGCGCCGGTGCTGCCTCCACCACGGCCGGCGCGGGGGCTGCAGGTTCAGCGGCTGCAGCCGGCGCTGGCGCTGCAGCGGCGGGCGCTTCGGGCGCTGGAGCGGCGGCCTGATCGCCAGCAGCCGGCGCGGCAGGGTTTGTCTCGGGCGCCGGAACGGTCAGCAGCTCGGCCGGTTTGCCCGGCTCCTCGACCATCGCCAGCACCTGGCCGGCGGCATCCTTGGGAACCGAAACGACAGCGGTCTGCACCGATGGGGTGATGACATCGCCGGTCGTCGCGCGCAGCGCGATGGTGTAATCACCGGGCTTCAGCGGATCGTCGAGAACGATGACAAAGGCGCCATCGGGGCCGGCGACTGTCGAGCCTAGTACCGTCGAGCCGTCGAGGATCTCGACCTTGGCGTTGGGCGCCGCATTGCCGGCAACGACGATGGAGCCGTTGCTTTCAACGCGCACGACATCGAAGCTGGGCGCAATCGGACCGGTCGTGGCCGGCGCTGCGGCATGCGGGGTCGCCTCCGCAGCAGGTGCTGCAGGTGCCGCGGCAGCCGGCGCGGGTGCGGGCGCAGCCGGCGCCGTCGCATCGGTGGCTGCGGCGGGTGCTGGCGGCAGCCGTCCCTCGGTGCCCGGATCGGCCGGCTTTTGCGCCGGCGGTGTCAACGCCGCGACTTCCGCCGGCGGCGTGTGATTGAGATACGGGTCAAGTGCACCCGACACATAGGCCGTTCCCGCGACCGCAACGGTCCCACCCGCCGCGAACAAAAACGCCTTCAATGGATTGATTGCCATGTATTTGCTTACCCCTTAGCCACCTAATGCCGGTCTAGCGCGTTTTGTCTGGACCGACAAGAAAAAGCCCGCCCCGGGCTTGACCACGCTTTCAGACCCAATCACCAATCACTTGCATGAACACGATTCGATCCGTCTGTGTCTATTGCGGCTCGTCTCCGGGCCGCGATGAAACCTATGCCAAGGCCGGACACCTGCTTGGCCGTTCAATTGCCAGGTCCGGCCTGCGGCTGATCTATGGCGGCGGCACCAAAGGCATCATGGGCGCCGTCGCCGAAGGCGCATTGCGGGCCGGCGGCAAGGTTACGGGCATCATTCCGCGCTTCCTCATCAACAAGGAAGCAACCGGAACCGCGCTTGACCGGCTCGACGAACTCGTGATCACCGACAACATGCACGAACGCAAACATAAGATGTTCGAGAAATCCGACGCCTTTGTGGCGCTGCCGGGCGGCATCGGCACGGTCGAGGAGATCGTCGAGATCATGACCTGGGGCCAGCTCGGCCATCACCGCAAGCCGATCGTCTTCGCCAACGTCAAGGGCTTCTGGGACCCGATGCTGGCGCTGCTCGACCACATGACGGCGGAAGGCTTCATCCACACCGCGCAGCGGGTCAAGCCGCTGGTGGTCGCCGACCCCGAAGCAATCGTCGCCGCCATCATGGTGGCGGGATCGTCCGTCGACGCGCCGACCGAGGGTGTGCAGTCGGTGATAGACAAGATGTGAGGCAGTAGGGAATAGGCACTAGGCACTAAGGGAACAAGGAAGCTCAGCTGTTCCTACTGCCTACTGCCCTACCGATTCTCGCTGTCAAAAAACCGTCACACGAAACCGGGCTCGCCCGTGCTAGGAAATTTGCAGCCGCCGCCGCGCGGCGCAGTATTCGTGACCCTGGCGCAGCGACCATGAACATCGCCCTCAATCCGGAAAGCCCATCGTCCCTCTTGCCCGACGAGCATGGGCTGTTCTTCATCTATCATTTCACCGCTGAGGGCGCTCGAACCAAGGACGTCGCCGCCGCGCACTGGACATGGCGCAGCTACCAGCTTTCCGACATGCGCGCCCGCCACGAAATCGCCACCGAGCCGGCGCTGCCGCCACCGGTGCGCGAGGCCTTTCTGACCTCGAACCATGGCTGCCACATCGACCTCGAGGACGACTGGCTCTATGGCGACCTGCCGGACCTGCGCCACGACTATTCGGCGGAGGCGCGCGGGCTCGGCCATTTCCGCTTCGCCCTCAACGAGACGATGCTGATCGGCGCTCGCAAGCAGCCGCTGCAATCGGTCGACAATGTGCGCAAGGCAATCGAGAACGGAGCGCGCAAATTCCGCTCGCCGGCCGAATTGATCGAGGCTGTCATAGGCCAATCGTTCGACGGCATGGCGAAAGAGCTCGCCGGCCTTGGCGATACACTCGACGGCATCGAGGACCGCATCGTCTGCGACGCATGGCACAATGAGCGCCAGGCACTGGTCGATGCGCGCCGGCATCTGGTGGTGATCCACCGGCAGATGGCGACGCTGACCAATCTGTTTCGCCATCTCGACCATTCGCACCGCAACGATCTGCCTGACTCGATCAACGACATGGCGGCACGGCTGTCGCACCGGGCGCAGACGCTGCATTATGACGGCGAGCAGCTACAGGCGCGCGCCCGGCTGTTGCAGGACGAGTTGATGGCCAAGCTGACGACCCAGTCGAACCAATTGCTTTACGTGCTGTCGGTGATGACGGCGGTGCTGTTGCCGATGACCATTATCTCGGGCCTGTTCGGCATGAATGTCGGCGGCCTGCCCTTGGTCAACACGCCGATGGGGTTTTGGGTGGTGTCAGCGGTGTCGCTGGTGATCGCGGGGATAACCTATCTCTTCGTCCGCCGGCTCGGAAAAGGCTTTTAGGCCCTGCCCTTCAAGCCGTGGCGCGCAAATCTTCGATGATGGTGCCGCCGGCACGGACTTCCGCCTCATGGTCGGGTTCGCGCCATGTCTCGGCAAGACCCGCTTCATACCAGTCGCGCATCGCCGGCAAGTCGAGCAATTGCGTGGGATAGGCGTTGGCCGCGCCCTCGAAAGACAAGGCATAGGACAACACCCGAAATGCCACCGGAGCAAAGAAGGCATCGACGGCGGTGAAGTGCTCGCCGGCCAGGAACGGTCCGCCGAAGCGGGCAAGACCGTCGTTCCAGAGATCGCCGAGGCGGAACAGGTCGTGCTTGAGCGCATCCGACATTGGAAAGGGTTTCACGCGCAGGCCGCAACTCATCGGGCATGAGCCGCGCAAGGCGGTGAAGCTCGAATGCATTTCGGCGGCGGCCGAGCGTGCCCAGGACCGCGCCTTGGCTTCGACAGGCCAGACACCATGGTGGCGCTCGGCGAGATATTCGGCGATGGCCAGCGAATCCCAAACCGCCCAGCCGTCGTCGATCAGGCACGGCACGCGGCCGCTGGGCGAAAACGAACGAAAGACATCAAAGCTCGATCCGGTCGGAAATGGCGTCAGTTGCTCCTCGAACGGGATGTCGAGCGTGCGCATCAGCACCCATGGCCGCAGCGACCATGAGGAATAGTTCTTGTTGGCGATATGCAGCACGTACATTGGGGATCCCTAGCTTGCGGCCGCCACCGGCGGCCGGATCTCGCGGCCACGGAACATCGACCAGGAATACATCGCCAGCGCCGCCCAGATCAGGCCGAAGGCGATGGCCTGGACGGTGCCAAAAGGCTCATGGAAGATCAGCACGGCGATCAGGAAGACAATGGTTGGGGCGATGTACTGCATGATGCCGATGGTGGACAGCCGCAGCAGCCTGGCGCCGAACGCAAACAGCAGCAGCGGCACCGAAGTGATTGGGCCGCAGCCGATCAGCAAGGCGGTGTCGGTCGCGGTACCGGAAACGAAATGGTCCTGCCCGGTGGCGATCAGGAAGGCGATGTAGCCAAGGGCCGGCACCGACAGCAAAAGCACTTCGAGCAGGAAACCCTGGCTCGGGCCGATCGGCAGCGTCTTGCGGAAGAAGGCGTAGGCCGCGAAGGAGAAGGCCAGCGCCAGCGACACCCAGGGCAGCTTGCCGCCCTCGATTGTCAGCACCGTGACCGCGATCGCCGCCAGCGCCACCGCCGCGATCTGCAGCCGGTCGAGCCGCTCGCCAAGCAGCAGCGCGCCGACGACGACATTGACCAACGGGTTGATGTAATAGCCGAGGGCGGTTTCGACGGTGCGATCCACCGCGATCGCCCAGACATAGATGCCCCAGTTGACCGAGATCAGCGCCGCCGTCAGCGCCGCCATGGCAATTGTGCGCGGCGAGCGAATCGCCGCCTTGAAATCCGCCGTGCGGCCGGCCCAGACCAGGACGGCGGCGGCAATCGGCACCGACCAGACGATGCGATGAGCGATGACTTCCGCCAGCGGCAGATGCGCGACCGCCTTCATGTAGAACGGCAGCAGCCCCCACAAGAGATAGGCGGCGAGCGCCAACAGGAAGCCGCGACGGGCCTTGGCATCTGCTTCCAGGCGAATTGCTTCAGTGACCATGGCCCAACGCTATGGCCCAGCCGCCCTGCCAAGACCATCGCAAATTACTGATGGATCAATGGACTTTTGGTGATGGTTCAAGCGGTGCAAGTTCCTCGCCCCACAAAGTGGGGAGAGGAACCCAAGTCCTGCAAGCTCACTCCGCCGCGATCAGCCCGGCCATGTCGCGGTTCTTCATCAGCTTGTAGACGATCGAATCCATCAGCGCCTGGAACGAGGCGTCGATGATGTTTTCGGAGACGCCGACCGTCCACCAGCGGGCGCCGGTGCCGTCATGCGATTCGATCAAAACCCGGGTGATCGCCTCGGTGCCGCCATTGAGGATACGCACCTTGAAGTCGGCCAGTTCGAGGTCGGCGATCTCGTTCTGGAATTTGCCGAGGTCCTTGCGCAGCGCGATGTCGAGCGCGTTGACCGGGCCATGCCCTTCGGCCACCGACATCTTCTCTTCGCCGTCGACCACCACCTTGACGATCGCCTCGGAGACCGTCTTCAGTTGGCCGTTGGCGTCGAAGCGGCGCTCGACCATGCAGCGGAACGAGGTGACGTTGAAGAATTCCGGCACGCCGTGCAGCATCCTACGCGCCAGCAGCTCGAAGGAGGCGTCGGCACCTTCATAGGCATAGCCCTCGGCTTCGCGTTCCTTGACCACGGAAATCAGCGCGTCGAGCCGATTGTCGTCCTTCGGCATGTCGATGCCGCGTCGCTTCAGCTCGGCGAGGAAATTGGCCTTGCCGCCCTGGTCCGAGACCATGACGCGGCGGCGGTTGCCAACGGCTTGCGGCTCGACATGCTCATAGGTCGCCGGCTCCTTGGCCAGCGCCGAGGCATGGATGCCGGCCTTGGTGGCGAAGGCGGACGCACCGACATAAGGCGCCTGCGCTTCCGGGGCGCGGTTCAAGAGCTCGTCGAAGGCGCGCGAAAGGCGCGATACCCCGGTCAAGGCCTCGGCCGAGATGCCCGTTTCGAAACGCGTGGAAAAGGCCGGTTTCAGCGCCAGCGTCGGCACGACGGAGATCAGATTGGCGTTGCCGCAACGCTCGCCGATGCCGTTCAGCGTGCCCTGGATCTGGCGCACGCCTGCCTCGACTGCGGCCAGCGAATTGGCGACTGCCTGGCCGGTATCGTCGTGGGCATGAATGCCGAGATGGTCGCCGGGGATACCGGAAGTGGTGACCCTTTCGACGATGGCGCGAACCTCAGACGGCTGCGTGCCGCCATTGGTATCGCACAGCACCACCCAGCGCGCGCCGGCATCATAGGCGGTCTTCGCACACGCCAGCGCATAGTCGGGATTGGCCTTGAAGCCGTCGAAGAAATGCTCGCAGTCGACCAGCGCCTCCTTGCCCGAAGCGATCGCCGCCTCAACCGAGGCTTTTATGGAGTCGAGGTTCTCCTCGTTGGTGCAGCCGAGCGCGACGCGCACATGATAGTCCCAGCTCTTGGCGACGAAGCAGATGGCGTCGGACTTCGACTGCACTAGCGCGGCAAGACCAGGATCGTTGGAGGCTGACACCCCTGCCCGCTTGGTCATGCCGAAGGCGACGAATTTGGCATTCGCCGTGCGCTTCTCCTGGAAGAAGGCGGTGTCGGTCGGATTGGCGCCGGGATAGCCGCCTTCGACATAGTCGATGCCAAACTCGTCGAGCAGTTTGGCGATGGCGATCTTGTCCTCGACGGAAAAGTCGATGCCCGGCGTCTGCTGGCCATCGCGCAGTGTGGTGTCGAAGAGGTAGAGGCGCTCGCGAGCCATGGTCATTTCCCCGCAAACCGGTCGGTCGTCCGGATCAGACGGTCGAGGATGCCCGGCTCCGAATAGGCATGGCCGGCGCCCTCGATCAGATGGAAATCGGCTTTCGGCCAAGCCTTGTGCAGCGCCCAGGCATAGCGCGCCGGACACGGCATGTCGTAGCGGCCGTGGACGATGGTGCCAGGGATATCGCTCAGCTTCCCCGCATCGCGCAGCAGCTGTCCTTCCTCCAGCCAGCCGGCATGGACGAAATAATGGTTCTCGATGCGGGCGAAGGCAATGGCGAAGTCGTCCTCGCCGAACTTGTCGCTGGTCTCCGGCTCCGGCAGCAGCGTGATCGTCTCGCCTTCCCACAGGCTCCAGGCAAGGGCGGCTTCTAGCTGCGCCTTGCGGTCGGAGCCGACCAGCCGCTTGCGGTAGGCGGCCATCATGTCGCCGCGCTCAGCCTCAGGGATCGGCGCCTGGAAACGTTCCCACTTGTCGGGGAACATTTCGGAGACGCCGAACTGATAATACCATTCAAGCTCAGCACGGGTCAGCGTGTAGATGCCACGCACGACAAGCTCGCTGACGCGATCGGGATGCGTTTCGGCATAGGCGAGCGCCAACGTCGAGCCCCAGGAGCCGCCGAACACCAGCCATTTGTCGAAGCCGCACATGGTGCGCAAGCGCTCGATGTCGGCGACCAGATGCCAGGTGGTGTTGGCCTCGAGCGCGGCATTCGGCGTCGATTTTCCACAGCCGCGCTGATCGAACAGAATAACGTCGTAGAGCTTCGGGTCGAACAGCCGCCGATGTTTTGGCGAGATGCCGCCGCCGGGGCCGCCATGCAGAAACACCGCCGGCTTGGCGCCTTTGGTGCCCGAGCGCTCCCAGTAGACCTGATGACCATCGCCGACATCGAGCATGCCGGACTCAAAGGCCTCGATCTCGGGATAAAGGGTACGAAGGTCACTGCTCATATTTCAACGCTCACAATTGCAGTCCATGTGCCGGCCAGTCCGTGGTTTCGTGGTCGGGATGCTGGAAGGAAATGATCTGCTCCTGGCGGGTATAAAAATCCGGATCCTGATGCACGGGCTGATCGAAGATCGTCTCCACCCAGGGCAGCCGGACGGCGTAGTTGACCTGAATCTGCGGCGCCAAGTCCGAGCGGTCGTCGAAGGCGCCGATGGCGATCTCGAGCCCGCCGGGCTGGCGGTAGGTCAGCGGCGTGCCGCAACGGGCGCAGAAGCCGCGATCGATGTTGATCGAGGACTGGAAATAGCTCGGCTCCTCACGCACCCATTCGACACCGTCCTTGGGCACCGTCACCAGCGCGCCGAAGAAGGAGCCGAACTGTTTCTGGCACATGCGGCAATGGCAGATGGACGGGCGGCCGAGCGCGCCGTGGATGCGAAAGCGCACGGCGCCGCACTGGCAGCCGCCGGTTCGAACTTCATCGGTCATGATCTTTCCTTCGGCGGCCATTGTTCGGTGTCGTGGTCGGGATGCTGATAGGAGACGAGGTCGGCAAGATAGGGCGCCGACGAGAGATCGGCCTCAGTGTCCTCGCCCGGCAATTGCGGGATAGAGTCGACATAGGGCAGCTTTGCCTCGGTGCCCCACTGGATCAGCGGCACGATTTCCGCCGGCTCGTCGAAAGCACCGATGGCGAGGCCGACGCCGTCCGGCGCGGTAAAAGTCAACGGCGTCCCGCAATCGGCGCAGAAGCCACGTTGGACATGGTTCGACGACTGGAAATACTTCGGCTGGCCGCGTGTCCAGTCGAGTTTGGCGCCGCGGACCGAGACCAGCGGCGCATAGAAGGCGCCGAAGGCCTTCTGGCACATGCGGCAATGGCAGATGGAGGCATCACCCAGCGTGCCTTCGACGCGAAAGCGGACCGCGCCGCACTGGCAGCCGCCGGTATAGATCGGCCGGTTGTCGAGGCTCATCATGCGTCACTCCGGGGCATGGCAGACGGCTTCGACATTGTTGCCGTCGGGATCGAAGACGAAGGCGCCGTAATAGTTCGCGTGATAGTGCGGGCGCAGGCCCGGCCCGCCATTGTCCCAGCCGCCGGCGGCAAGGGCCGCGACATGGAAGGCATCGACCTCGGCGCGGCTGCGCGCGGTGAAGGCGACGTGCTGATGGTCCCGCGGTTTGTCCTTGCCGGTGCTCAGCCAGAACACCGGCCGGTCGCGGCCATAACCGCCGACCTTGGCGCCGCCGGTGTATTCTACTGGCACCATATAGAGCAGCGACGCGCCCAGCGGCGCCATCGCCTTGTCGTAGAAGGCCTTTGACGCGTCGAAATCGGAAACGGTGATGCCGAGATGGTCGATCATCTTTTTACCTCCCAGGTGGTGATGCGTTCGCCGGTGGCGGGGTCCTTGCCGTCCTTCAACTGTACACCTTGCGCCAAAAGCTCGTCGCGGATGCGGTCGGCCTCGGCCCAGTTTTTCGCGGCGATCAGCGCAAGGCGGTTGGCGATCACCTTGGCGACACCGCCCTCATCGACAACAGCCGACGCCACATCGAAGCCGAGGAACAGAAGGGCGGCCTTCAGCGACGCAGCTGCATCATTGCCGTCGGCGGCCTCGCCGGCCAGCTGCGTCAGCACCTGGAACGCGGCATAGGTGGCAAGATCGTCCGACAAGGCTTCGACCACGGGTTCGGGCAGCGGCTTTGCCGCAGGCGCCAGGTCCGCCGCCCGCTTCCATTTGCGCAACGTGTTCTCCGCCTCTTCCAGCTTGCGCACCGAAAAGTCGATCGGCTCGCGGTAATGCGTCATCAGCATCGCCAGCCTGAGCACCTCGCCCGGCCATTTGCGGCCGCCAAAGGTCTCGGTCTCCAGCAATTCGTTGATCGAGTAGAAATTGCCCAGGCTCTTGGACATCTTCTGGCCCTCGACCTGCAGGAAGCCGTTGTGCATCCACACCTTGGCCATGACGTCGGTGCCGTGCGCGCAGCGCGACTGGGCGATCTCGTTTTCGTGGTGCGGGAAGATCAGGTCGAGGCCGCCGCCATGGATGTCGAAGACCTCGCCGAGATAGGCGGCCGACATGGCCGAGCACTCGATGTGCCAGCCCGGCCGGCCCCTTCCCCACGGGCTGTCCCAGCCCGGCTCCTCCGGCGACGACAGTTTCCACAGGACGAAGTCGCCAGGGCTCTTCTTGTGCGCGTCGACGGCGACGCGGGCGCCGGCCTGCTGCTCATCGAGGTTGCGCTTCGACAGCTGGCCATAGTCCGCCATCGAGGCGGTGTCGAACAGCACTTCGCCTGAAGCGACATAGGCATGGCCGCGTTCGATCAGGCGCTCGATCAGGGTGATCATGTCGGCCTTGCCGTCGGCGCGCGGGGCGACGAATTCGGTGGCGCGCGGCTCGACCGTCGGCTCCAAGCAGCCAAGCGTCGCGACATCCCTATGGAACTGGTCGGCGGTCTTTTCGGTGACCCGCCGGATCGCCTCGTTGAGCGACAGTTTTCCCGAAGCAATCTCGCCGCCGAAATCGCGCAGCGCGCGGGCGTTAATCTTGTCGTCGACATCTGTGATGTTGCGCACATACGTGACATGCGCCTCGCCGTAGAGATGGCGCAACAAACGGAACAGCACATCGAAGACGATCACTGGCCGCGCATTGCCGATATGGGCAAAGTCGTAGACGGTCGGGCCGCAGACATACATGCGCACATTCAACGGATCGATCGGGAAGAAATCTTCCTTGCTCCGCGTTAGCGTGTTGTAGAGGCGCAGGCCCTTCGATGCGTCAGACATTCGTGCCGTCCCGGGTCGGTTGCTTCGTTCGAACATGGTTCGGAGCCAGCTTCGCGCCAAGGCGCAAATCAGGCTCCAGCCTGCTGGCCGGGGCGTTTGTCCACTCTAGAAGGAAGATGAGGCGAAAACGTCCGGACCAGCGCGAGGCTAGCCAATAATGCAAATGCCACAAATGGCGAAAAACGTTTTCATGCGCGGCTTTATCGCCTCGCCCAGTGTTGCCGTCAAGTCGCAACTTTCGGCAAAAGAGCCGTTGGACCAGAGGTAATCGAGGGCTGAAACATTTTATTAAACATGTCGGCACAGTCATGAAACATTCGCCGACTAGTTCACCTGACGTCACGATTCGGTCAGATTCGGCCGGCAAACGCAGACACGAAAATGTTACCAGGGAAGAGAAGCATGTCTCGAAGCAAGCAAGATACCAGCCGCGCCCAGCAACCGGCGCTGGCCAATCACTACCGGGCGATCGGCCCGGCCGCGATCGTCGCCGCCCTTTTGCACACCGCGAAAAAGAAGAAGCCGGCACCGAAGATCGTATCGCCGCGCGCTGCCTGAATTGATGCTCAGCCGGCGCAATGCGCCGGCGATGAAGGCTGAGGCGCCAAGCGCGCCTGCACAAGCAGCTTCTGCTAAAACAGCGTCATCTGAGTGTCGTCCGCGCCAGGCTTCTGGCGCTTGACCTTCTCCGGCTCCGGCCCGACGACACCCCTCTCCTGAATCTCCGGTCCGGTGTTTGCGACCTTGTTGACGAGGTCGGAAACCGAAATCGCCTCGAAGAAATCCGGCTGTGCCGGCCGCAGCAGGTCGGCCACGTCACGCGGCTCGAGCGCGCGGCAATCAAGCCAGCGGGCGAAATCCTCAGGCGTGATCACCACCGGCATGCGGTCATGGATGTGGGCGATGTCGGCATTGGCGTTGACGGTCAGGATGGCGCCGGTGTCCATTTCCGAACCGCCCGGCTCGGCATAGGTCTCGATCAGCCCGGCGAAGGCTACCAACCCGCCATGCCTCGGCCGGATCCAATAGGGTTGCCCCTTCTTGCCGCCGGTTTGACGCCATTCATAGAAGCCGGAGGCCGGCACCAGAGCGCGGCGGTGGCGCATGGCGGCTTTGAACGAGGCCTTTTCGGCCGCCCCTTCCGAGCGGGCATTGAACAGCAGCGGAAACTCGCGTGTGTCCTTGACCCAGGTCGGAATCAGGCCCCAACGCACCAGCATCGGTTGCCGGTCGGGCAGGTTCGAAACCGGCGCCTGTGGCAGGCCGGAGAGCGCCATCAGGATCGGCTGCGTCGGCGCGATGTTGTAGCGGGCCGGAAAATCCTCGAGCTCCGCCAGACCGAGAAAGGCGGCGGTCTGGTCCGGCGTGGCGGTCAGGGCAAAGCGTCCGCACATGAGGCTGAACTCGCGAATTGGTCCGATGCGAAAGTGGCGATGGAACCGGCGTTGCGCAACCGCTAAAGCTGTTTGTCACTGGCCGTCCACAACCACAGCAGCCGAACGATCGAGGACCATGGACGAGATGCGAAAGACACTGCCGGCGGTCTCGGTCGCCGTCGTGCGCGGCGACATGGTGCTGCTGGTCAAGCGGGCACGGCAGCCCTCGCAGGGGCTTTATGCCTTTCCGGGCGGCAAGGTCGAAACCGGCGAGACGCTGGAGCAGGCAGTGCAACGCGAATTGCTGGAGGAAACCGGGCTGCGTGCAGCCGCGTATCGCCCGCTGCGCGAAATCCATATCGATGGCAGGAGCGACGGCCATCCTGTCGACTACCTGCTGACGGTGTTTGGCGCCGCCTATGTCGGCGGCGAGGCGGTGGCCAGCGACGACGCCGAGACCGCCGCCTTCTATACGCTCGGTGAAATGACAGCACTGCCCCTCGCCGGTTCGGTGTTTGCCGTGGCCGAAAAATTGCTTGGCTCCAAGAGCACCGGAGCTTGAGCCCCGAGAATCGCCTTGCAGGCGACAAATTGTTTGGCCAGAAAGACTTATGACCCGCGCTTCGCTGTTCCTTGCCGCATGCCTCGCCGCCAGCACGGCTGTCGCAGCACGCCCGGCTCTGGCCGCCGAATCGCCGTTCGAGCCCGGGCTGATGCGGCTGGCGGAGGTTCTGGGATCACTGCATTTCCTGCGCAATCTGTGCGGCGAGAAGGGCGATCAGTGGCGTGGCGAGATGGAAAAGCTGATCGATTCGGAGAATCCGGACCCGGAGCGGCGCGCCCGCTTCATCGCCAGTTTCAACCGCGGCTACCGCTCCTTCGGCGGCACCTACACCCGGTGCACGGCGTCGGCGACCGAAGCTATCAGCCGCTACATGAAGGAAGGCGAGACGCTGTCGCGCGACATCGCCTCGCGCTACGGTAACTGACAGGCGCTTAAGGCGGCTTCCCACCTTGGCGCCATTCGCCTTCGAACCTCCCCGTCTTGTGTCCGATGCCCTCTTGGTGCAAACCTTGTGTTGCACTTCTGCAACGGTATTAACGAAACGTTACCGCGCAGATATGGAATTAACTCAAACTGAAGGTTTTCACCCCGTAGGCCGGCCTAATCGGCTAAGTTTGAATCGGATCGAACGCAGGTTTGCTAAAGACGACGCACGTTTTGGAAATCGACCCCAGAAATGTCGTATTTACAAACACTTACTTGGAACTGCGTATAAAAGGGACAGCCCAAGCCTGATCCGCATCTTTCGGATCGTCGCTTGCAAAGGGTGGACATCGCAATGGAACATGGCGTCAGCGACATCGACGCGTTGGTCAGGGAAGAAAAGCGCCTGACCGCAGTAGAAAGCCACAGCGAGGCCTGGGCGGAAGGATTGTCGGCTGGAATCGAGCCGGAAATCATCGCCGAGGCGGCACTCGAAACCGCATTCGGCGAGATGCTGCGCGCCAATGGCGAAACCTCGGCCCTTGCCCTGCTCGACCGCATGCGTGAAAAGGTAATCGCTGGCGCCTTCGAACCAGGACGATTGCAGCACTAGACCTGGTTCTTCGACGGCGGCGCGCCACTTGGGCACCCGGCCCAAGGCATCTGGACGAGCCTGGGCACCTGAAAAGGCCCGAGGCACCTGTAAGGGCCTGAGAACCAAGGAGAAGCAGTCGGTGAATTTTTCGATGTCAGGCAAGCCGCGTGGCTTGATCCTCAGCATCTGGCTCGCCGCCTGCTGCGCCACTACACCGCTGGCGCTCTGTCTTACCAGCAGCCCCGCTTTTGCCTTGAGCGAGATCAAGCGGGACGACCTTCCCTCGCCGGTCGCGCCACCCGCCGCCGACGACATGTCGCCGCCCGGAACTGCCGTGCCGATGCCCGATCCACTCGGCACGACGCCACCGGCGGCCGGTCAGCCGAAGCCTTCCGACGATCCCGAACAGAGCGAGCCGGAAGGGCCGACCGACGACGGCGGCGTGGCCAACCCGCGTGCCGATCCGGATGCGCCCTTGCCGGAAGTCGTCTACGACCTTTCCAAACTGCCGGAGCCGGTCAGGCGCATGCACGATCTGATCGTCGAAGCCTGTGTCAGCGGCGACATCGAGAAGCTGAGGCCGCTGATCGGCAAGGGCGATACCATGACCCAGTTGTCGCTGGGCGACATCGATGGTGACCCGATCGCCTTCCTCAAGGGCCTTTCCGGCGACACTGAAGGCCAGGAAATCCTCGCCATCATGGAAGAGGTGCTCAATGCCGGTTATGTCCATATCGACGTAGGCACGCCGCAGGAGCTCTATGTCTGGCCGTATTTCTTCGCGCTGCCGCTGGACAAGCTCGACGCGAAACAGCGGGTCGAACTGTTCAAGATCGTCACTGCCGGCGACTATGACGACATGAAGCAGTTCGGCGCCTACATCTTCTACCGCGTCGGCATCACACCCGCCGGACAATGGACGTTCTTCGTCGCCGGGGATTAAGCTCCCCTTGTGGGGCAAGCTGGCGACAGTTTGAATCTCAATGCCTCGCAAAACCCGCCGCCTGCTCGAACCGACTGCTATTGGCGCGGGCTGGCAGGATCGCGGGCGATGCCCGCATCCGGCCAAATGCGAATGCCCTCATTTCGAAGGGTTGAAATCGCACCGACGGCGGCGTCGATATCCATTTGCAAGACCTCGGCTGCGTTTTGCAGCTCTTGCCTGTCCCGAAGCCTGTTCACCACCCATGCGACCTTGTGCTGGATATCCGGGCCGTAGGCGGTTTGCGCCTTGCCAAGGGCATCGATCGGGATTTCCTCATAGGCACCGACCAACATTCCGAGATCGATGGCATCGCGATATGCGGTTGCGCGATCCTGACATCGATCAGCATTGGCCAACAGCTTCTCGGCAAACATGTCTGCGGGAACCAGGGCCGATACATTCAGATCGTTGTCGAAATGGCCTCGCAATTGGATGCGGCCTTCGCGGATGACTTCGAATTTGATCGATTGCCCCTTCAGCCGAACAACCGTCCTCAAGCCATACTGGTCGATCTGGAAATCCCGAACGGCTTCGACAGGTTCCGGAAAGAACGCTCTGACGCCACGTTCGGCGGCGCTTGTTCGCAGTTCGCGATAACCATCCGCGTCGGCACACAGGAAATCGACATCCAGCGACCGGCGATATTCGCCGAGTTTCATGACGATCGCCGTTCCGCCGCCGAACCAGCATTGGTTTGCGGTCAGGAAATCGCGATCCATCAATCCGAGGATTTCGGCAATGATCCGATGTTCGGGCTTTTTGAATTCCTTCATGACTTCTGCTCGCAGTGTGTCCTGTTTGATATTCTGGCTGCGAGAAGGAAGATCAGGAGGAGAGAGCGCACTTCAGACAGTGGTTAAAAGGATGCCATGACCGAATTCGTTGGCCAGATTCTGGATAAGCAGCTTTTCACGCGCCGTCAGGCGCTTCTGATCGACAAAACGCCAGTTGCGCTCGTATAGCGCAAATGCCTCTTCGGCCGGAATTGGGCGCGTAGCGTCGCGGCTCCAGGCGATTGCCTGGAGTTCCGGAAACTCAGCGGGGACGATCATGGGCGCGACATCTGCGTTCATAATTCCCTTAACGTAGTGGATTTTGCTTAAAAAATCCAACGCGCGGAAACACCTAGCCCGGCAACGCCTCGGAAAACTCCACTGCCCTGCCCTGGCCCGGTGTGACGATCTCACCGTCCCACATGACGCGTCGGCCACGCACGACGGTGCCGATTGGCCAACCGGTGACCTCTTTGCCATCATAGGGCGTCCAGCCGGCCTTCGAGCCGGCCTGGGCGTTGGTGATAGTCTGGCGGCGCTTCAGATCGACAATGGTGAAATCGGCATCGTAGCCGGCGGCGATGCGGCCTTTTCTCGCCATGCCGAAGATGCGCTGCGGGCCATGGCTGGACAGGTCGACGAAACGCTGCAAGGTCAGCCGGCCGGCATTGACGTGGTCGAGCATGATCGGAACCAGCGTCTGCACACCGGTCATGCCCGACGGCGAGGCCGGATAGGGCTTTGCCTTTTCAGCGAGCGTGTGCGGGGCGTGGTCGGAGCCCAGCACATCGACGATGCCTTGCCCAATGCCATGCCAGACGCCGTCGCGGTGGCGCGCCTCACGCACCGGCGGATTCATCTGGATCAACGTGCCCAGCCGCGCGTAATCGTCGGCGCTCAGCGTCAAATGGTGCGGCGTCGCCTCGCAGGTGGCGACATCCTTGTGCTGTTCGAGGAACACGATCTCTTCGGCGGTCGAGATGTGCAGCACATGGATACGGGCGCGGGTCTGTCGCGCGATGCGCACGAGCCGCTCGGTGCAGCGCAAGGCCGCGATCTCGTCGCGCCAGACAGGGTGCGATGACGGATCGCCCTCGATGCGCTCGCCAAGCCGCTCGCGCAGCCGGAACTCGTCCTCGGAGTGAAAGGCGGCACGGCGGCGGGTGTTCCTCAGGATCGAGGCGACGCCCTCGTCATCCTCGACCAGCAGGTCGCCGGTGGACGAACCCATGAACACCTTTATGCCGGCCGCACCCGGCAGCCGTTCGAGTTCGCCAACGTCTTTGGCATTCTCGCGGGTGCCGCCGACCCAGAAGGCAAAGTCGCAATGCATGCGGCCGGAAGCGCGCCGCAGCTTGTCGGCGAGCGCCGCCTCGCTGGTGGTCAGCGGGTTGGTGTTGGGCATCTCGAACACGGCGGTGACGCCGCCGAGCACCGCAGCGCGCGAACCGCTCTCCAGATCTTCCTTGTGCTCCAGCCCGGGCTCGCGGAAATGCACCTGGCTGTCGACGACACCCGGAAGGATGTGCAGGCCGCGGCAGTCGATCATCTCGCCGGCCGAGGCCTGGCCGAGATCGCCTATTGCCGCGACGCGGCCGCCGCTGACGCCGATGTCGCGAAAACCCTCGCCGTCATGGTTGACCACCGTGCCGCCTGTCAGGATGAGGTCGTAGGTCGTGGCCATGTGGCTCCGGTCTCTTGCGGGGGGAGTATCAGCGGCTTACGTAAAGGCCGACCGTTTTGCAAGATCAGGCTGCTTTTCACCCATGCCCTTTGCCCTGCTGAGAGACCGCGCCCTCATTTCCGTGTCAGGCCCGGATGCCGAGCATTTTTTGCAGAACATTCTGACCACCGACCTCGACGTGCTCCGCCTCGGCGAGGCAAAGCCGGGCGCACTGCTGACGCCGCAAGGCAAGATCCTGTTCGATTTCCTGATCTCGCGCGCCGGTGACAATGGTTTTCGCCTCGAATGCCGCGCCGAGATATCAGACGATTTCATACGCCGGCTCATGCTCTACAAATTGCGCGCCAAGGTCGAGATTGCCAAAACCGATCAAGGACTTGTCACTGTCGCCTGGGGCGATGATTCAGCTGCCTCACAATCTGATTCAACTGATGTCGCGGACACGCGCTTTGCCGACGCGGCCGTCAGGCGCGTCTACGGCGACGGCGCCGAGAAGGGCGACCTCGCCGCATGGCAGGCCCTGCGCATCGCCCAAGGCATTGCTGAAAGCGGCAGCGACTTCCAGCTAAACGACGCCTTCCCGCACGATGTGCTGCTCGACGAGACCGGCGGCGTCGGCTTCAAGAAGGGCTGCTATGTCGGCCAGGAGGTGGTCTCGCGCATGCAGCATCGCGGCACCGCCAGACGACGGGTGTTGATCGTGCAGGGCCAAAGCCTCTTGCCCGCACCGGGCACCGAACTGACAGTTGCCGGACGGCCGGTCGGCACGCTCGGCTCGACCGCCGGCACGACAGGCCTTGCCATCGCCCGCATCGACCGGGTCAAGGCGGCGCTCGATGCCGGCCAGCCTGTCATGGCCGGTGACGTCACCGTATCGCTTGCCATTCCGGCCTGGGCAAAGTTCGGCTTTCCTCAAGAAGCCGTCGGCGCGGAGGAGGCCTGATGGCGCCCGACCGCGCCGGGGCGCCGCCGCGCGCCTGGCAGCGCATGCTGTCGGGACGGCGGCTCGACCTGCTAGATCCCTCGCCGCTCGACATCGAGATTTCCGATATCGCCCACGGGCTCGCCCGCGTCGCCCGCTGGAACGGCCAGACCCGCGGCGAGCATGCCTTTTCAGTCGCCCAGCATTCGCTGCTGGTCGAGGCGCTGTTTTCCGAGTTGGTGCCCGACGCCACGCCCGATGCCATGCTGGCGGCGCTGCTGCACGACGCACCGGAATATGTCATCGGCGACATGATCTCGCCGTTCAAATCGGTGATGGGCGGCAGCTACAAGGATTGCGAGTTGAGACTGCAGCACGCCATCCATCAGCGCTTTTCGCTGCCGCAGGAACTTGGTGCAGCGCTGCGCAAGGAGATCAAGCGCGCCGACCAGATCGCCGCCTATTTCGAGGCGACGCTGCTTGCCGGTTTTTCAACCGCCGAGGCGACCGAGTTCTTCGGCCGGCCGCGCGGCTTCAGCGCCGAGCGCTTCGATTTCACCCCGCGCTCGGTGACCTGGGCGCAGAAGGCCTTCCTCAAGCGGTTCGCGGCGCTTGAAACCAGGCGCCAGGCGGTCATTGCGGCGCATTCCGGTCCCTGAACACACGGTAAATTAACCGGCGATGGCGACAACTATCCGTGTTGATCACGGTCTGCAGGCTCGCCTCATGCCCGTCGCTCCTATCGAGGTTGATGCGCCTGTCCCAGGACAGGAGGCCGAAGGTGTGGCTACGCCGCGAGCCATCGAAGACGAGCTGCGCGAGCAAAACGAGCGCTTTTCGGCCGCCGTCGAGAACATGTCGCACGGGCTGTGCATGTTCGATGCCGATGAGCGGATGATCATCTGCAACCGCCACTACCTCGACATCTTCTGCCTCGACCCCGCGATCGTGCGGCCCGGCATACGCTTCTTCGATATTCTGCAGCACAGCGTCGACACCGGCGTCGCCTCGCACAGCGCTGGCGAGCTTTATGCCATCCGCAAACCCTATATCGACGGCGCCAGGCCCTCGACCTATGAGGAGAAGCTGTCGGACGGGCGCATCATCGACATTTCGCACCGGCCGCTGGCGCAGGGCGGCTGGGTGTCGATCTATGAGGACATCACCGAGCAGCGGCGCGCCGAGCTGGAGTTGAAGGAGCAGCACCGCCGCTTCGACGCGGCGCTCGGCAACATGTCGCAAGGCCTGTTGATGTATGATGCGGACGGCAAGATGATCGTGCGCAATGAGCGTTTCCTGGAGCTTTACCAAGTCACCGCCGCCGACTTCCCGCTCGGAACGACCCACCGCGACGCACTCGAAAAACTGCTGGAACTTGGCATCTACAGCAAGATCGACGTCGACAGCGAGGTCTCCAAGACCGAAGCCTGCCTGAAGGCGGCCAAAACGCATTCGGCATATCGTCATCTTACGGATGGCAGGACGCTTCTGGTGACGCGCCGGCCCATGAGCGGCAGTGGCTGGGTAGCGACCTTCGACGACGTCACCGAGCGGCAGCTTGTCGAAGAGCGCATGACCCATCTTGCGCATCACGACACGCTGACCAACCTGCCCAATCGTTCGATGTTCCGCGAACGGCTCGATCGGGCCTTGAGCGAAGCCAAAGGCACGCCGCTGGCGATCTTCTCGCTCGATCTCGATCGCTTCAAGGCCGTCAACGACACCTGGGGGCACCCGGCCGGCGACTGGCTGCTCAAATGCGTGGCCGAACGGCTGCAGCGCTGCCTGCGCAACGAGACCGACGTCGTCGCCCGGTTCGGCGGCGACGAGTTCGCCATCATCCAGTTCAATCCCAAAGGCGCTGCCGATGCCGAGAAACTGGCAAAGCGCATCGTCGACATCATCGGCAAACCATTTCGCGACAAAAGCCGCGACATGCATGTCGGCATCAGCCTCGGCATCGCGCTTTACCCCAATGACGGCGAGGATGCCGACACGCTGCTGAAGAACGCCGACATGGCGCTCTATCGGGGCAAGAGCGAAGGCCGCAACGTCTACCGCTTCTTCGAGCCGGGCATGGACGCGATGGTGCGGGCACGGCGGGCGCTGGAAAGCGACCTCGAAGCGGCATTGCCGCGGCGCGAATTCGTGCTGGATTTCCAGCCGATCATGAACATCGCCTCCGGCGACATCGTCGGCGCCGAAGCCTTGATGCGCTGGCATTCGCCGACACGCGGCCTGATAGCCCCTGACGATTTCATTGCGGTCGCCGAAGAGACCGGGCTGATCGTGCAGCTGGGAGACTGGGCGCTGCGCAAAGCCTGCACGGTGGCGGCGGGCTGGCCGCACGGGCTGCGTGTCGCGGTCAATGTTTCGGCGGTGCAGATCAAAAGCGGCGGCTTTGCCCGCAGCGTCATCTCGGCGCTGGCATTTTCCGGCGTGCCGGCCAGCCGGCTCGAACTGGAAATCACCGAGACGGTGCTGATGGACGAAAGCGACACGGTGCTGAAGACGCTCGGGCAGCTGCGCGATCTCGGCATCCGCATCGCGCTCGACGATTTCGGTACCGGCTATTCCTCACTCGGCTATCTCCGGCGCTTCCCCGTTGACAAGATCAAGATCGACCGCTCCTTCATCCGCGACATCGACAGCCACGAGACCGCAGCGATCGTGCGCACCATCATCGGGCTTGGCAAGGAGCTTGGCATCACCGTTACCGCCGAAGGCGTCGAGACCGATGCCCAGTTGGACACGCTGCGCAAATATGGCTGCGTCGAGGCGCAGGGCTACCTTATCGGCGTGCCGTCGAAGGTGGCGGACTTCAATCGTCTGATGAAAACCAGCGTGGTGCTCAGCCAATCCGGCTGAGCGCTAGCCAGCCCGCCTGAACATCCCTGGCGTCATTCCGTGCGCCGCACGGAAAATGCGCGAGAGATGGCTCTGGTCGGAGAAGCCGGCTGCAAAGGCGGCGTCGGCGAGACTTGAACCTTGCTGGATCAGCAGATTGGCGCGGCGCAATTTCCGATCGCGGATGAATGCCGCAGGCGTGAGACCCACCACTTTCCTGAAATCCCTGATGACCTGGAACCGGGTCACGCCGGCGGCTTGGGCGAGCTTTTGCAGGTCGAGTTCGGCGGTGAGGTTGTCCTCGATGACCTGCTCATAGATCGAGAGCCTTGTCCGCGACCCGAAGCTTTCGACCGCCTCGCGCCGCCGGCCGCCCCAATCGCCATAGCGAAGGATGAGTTTGCGCAAGGCGACGAGCATGGATGTCTCGGCGCTCGTCGCGTCACCGGATGTCGAACCCTGATGCGCCAGGGCGACCGCCTGGACCAGATCTCTGTCATCGATGATCGCCTGTGAAAACAGCGGCGGGCGATCTTGCCCCAGTTCCGAGGCGACCTCGCTCATCAGCGGAACCGAGGGATAGAAGGTCCGGTAGGCCCAGCCCTCATCGGCACCCGCCTCGCCGTCATGCCACACCTCGGGATTGACGATCAGCACCGTGCCGGCCGGCGCGACCACGCTCTGGCTGCCGATGCGGACGCGCTCGCATCCTTGCGTGATCAGGGCGATGACATAGGTCGGATGCGTGTGCAGGTCATAGCGATGCCGGGTGAAGCGCGCCTTGAGCATGCCTAGATCGCGAAAGCTCGGGTGGCGCCAGAACTGCGTCGTCTCTGCCTTGGGATCCGGAATTCTCGACACGGTCAATCCTGTTCAAGACGCTGCCGATCCCAGCCTCTATTTCCTTGGCGGCACGAACAAACCGGACAGAGTTTACGTCGACCAGGAAGGAGAGTGCAAATGCTGCACAATGACCCCGTCGCTGCCCTCACCCCGGAGGTAATCGCCTGGCGGCACCATATCCACGCCAATCCCGAACTCGGCTTCAACGAGCAGGAGACCGCGCGCTTCGTTGCCGACCGGCTGCGCGCCTTCGGGCTCGACGAAGTCCATGAAGGGATTGGCGGCACCGGCGTGGTCGGCGTTCTCAGGAGCGGATCAGGCTCGCGTGCGATCGGGCTGAGGGCCGAACTGGATGCCTTGCCTGTCCTGGAGAAGACAGGATTGCCCTATGCTTCCAAGAAGCCAGGCGTGATGCATGCCTGCGGCCATGACGGGCACACGTCGATGCTGCTCGGCGCCGCAAAACTGCTGAGCGACAGTCGCGCGTTTGACGGCACCGTCTATTTCGTCTTCCAGCCTGCGGAGGAGAATGAAGGCGGCAGCATGCGGATGATCGAGGATGGGGTTTTCGAGCGTTTTCCGGTGGAAGGCGTCTACGCCGTCCACAACTGGCCAGGGGTCCCGCTGGGGACGATTGCCACCCGCGTTGGCCCGATGATGGCGGCCGTCGACAATTTCGAACTGAGTTTTGAAGGCACCGGCGCGCATGCCGCCATGCCGCAACTGGGCGATGACCCGATCCTGGCAGCCGGAGCCTTCGTCCAGGCTGTCCAGCGCGTCGTCAGCCGCTCCGTCGATCCGCAGACCGCACTGGTTGTCTCGATCACGCAAATCCATGGCGGCAATGTCGGCAACATCGTGCCGGGCAAGGTCTGGCTGCAAGGAACCTGCCGCTTCTTCGAGCCCGCGCTGTCGGACCATTGTGAAAAGCTCATCGGCGAGATCGCGCAAGGGATCGCCGCCGCCCATTCTCTCGCGAGCAAGCTCACCTACAGGAAAGGCTACCCGCCGGTGATCAACACGTCGGCAGCGACAGCCCGGGCCGTTCGGGCCGCTGCCTCGGTCGTCGGCCGCGAGCAGGTCGCCACCGAATTCAACCCGAGCCTGGGCTGTGAGGACTTCGCCTATATGGTTCGGGAAGCCGGCGGCTGCTATGCGTGGATCGGGGCCGGTAATGTCGGGCCCGGCGAAGGGCTGCACGGCGACCGCTACATCTTCAACGACGCGATCGTTCCGATTGTGCTCAGCTATTACGTCACTCTCGTCGAGCAGACGCTGCCGAGGTGACCGCCGAAGTCAGCGCAGCGTCTCGATGTACTTTTCATGGAAGCTGACATAGCCGGGCTCAACCACTTTGAGATGGCGCTCGATCAGGGCGTGGAACTGCGGCAATTGATGGAAGGGCACGCCCGGATAGGCATGGTGCTCGGCGTGGAACGGCATGTTCCAGGCCAGCTTGCGGACAAGCCAGTTGGTCAGCGTGGTCCTGGTGTTCTCCAGCATGTTGGCGACCAGCGGGCAACGACCATGCTCGGCCAGCAGATAGAGCCGCAGGAATGGCTGCCCCAGCAGCGCCGGCAGGATCCAGATATAGAGCAATACCGTCGCCTTGAACCAGACAGCGAGCACCAGCACGACGACGTAAAAAGCGATCATGGCGCGGGCCTCGGTGCGCACCTTGGGGTGGCCCTTTGGCGGCACGTAGCTGCCGCTGCATTGTCCGGTAGCGTTGATGTAGAGCGTCCTCAAATGCCCCCACCACAGCGGAATGCCGGAGACGTGGATCAGATACTGCCGCCATGTCTGCGGCTTCGGAAAGGCCAGCTCCGGATCGTTTTCTGGATCCTGGGTGAAACGATGGTGCGCGAAATGGAAATAGCGGAACCAGTCGGCCGGCAGTGCGATGGCGAGGCTGGAGGCGCGCGCCACCAGATCGTTCAGCCGCTGCGTTTCGAAGGCGGTGCGATGGATCGTCTCGTGCAGCAGCGTGAACAGGAAGACGATCAGTATGCCTTGCGGCAGCATCAGCAGCGGCCAGAACGGCACTTTGGCGGCGATCAGCACGCCGAGGACGACGATTGCGCCCCAGTGGGCGGCGAGCTGGACCAGTCCAAGGCGATCCGACTTGGCGGTCAGCCGGTCGCGCTGCTGCTGCGTCAGCGACGCGATCACGTCGCGATGATCCCTGGGTTCATTTTGGGCTGATGTGTTCATGGCGCCAAGCTACTCCAACAAGAAACCTTTCGAAAAACGATGATTTCTGCGAAATAGGTAAGCTGAGCTTATCTATTGGACACAATGGCCATGCTTCCATCGCTGAAAGGACTTCAAGCCTTCGAGGTAGCCGCCCGCTCCGGCAGCTTTGCCGCGGCGGCGCAAGAACTCTCGATCTCGGCGGCCGCGGTCAGCCAGCTCATCCGCACCGTCGAAGAGCAGATGGGCCGCAAGCTGTTCCATCGCGTCAACCGGCGCGTCGTGCTGACCGAAGCCGGCGTCGAGATGCTGCCCAGGCTGAGCATGGCCTTCCAGGAGATCGGCAGCGTCTCGCGTGAGCTCGGCGGCGATGCGTTCCGCCCCCGGCTGGTCGTGTCGGTGCCGCCATCCATGGCGATGGGCTGGCTTTCCCGGCGTCTGGCCCGCTTTGTCGCCAGCCATGGCGCCGTCGACATATCGCTCCGAGGCGACGACGACCCGGTGTCGTTCGACCGCGAGCTGATCGACATCAGGCTCTCCTACGGCCCGCATTATCGCGATCAGCCGACGCAGGACATCGTCAGGGACGCCGTCTATCCCGTCTGCGCGCCTGGACTTGTCGGTGAGATCAAGCCCGAAGGCCTCGCCGGACTGCCGCTGATCCACACGGATTGGGGGCCGACCGGCGCGTCCTTTCCATCCTGGCGCAACTGGTTCGAGGCGGGCGGCGTTGCGCCCGGCCGGGCCATACAGCGCGGCCTCTCGGCCAACTCGTCGCGGGCAGCACTCGACCTTGCCATCTCAGGGCTGGGTGTGGCGCTGGCGCAAGGCGTGTTCTGCGCCGAGGCGGTGGAGGATGGCAGGCTGGTCAGGCCGGTCGCCCGGTCGATCGAGCTGCGCCAACCCTATTGCCTGACGATCCGGGAGCGAAGCCTAAGGCGCGATGTGGTGACGGCGTTCCGCACATGGCTGATCGATGAATGCCTGCGCTCGGTGGGCTCGCCGGCGCTCCGTTGATGGCTTGCGGCCACTCAGAGATGGGCGGTCGACCACTCAGAGATGGCTGGCCAATGCCGCTGTCATGTCCTTGCTCGTCGCCACGGGAATGATCTCGAATTCCACCAGATCCGCCCATTCGATGACCCAGCGCTGCAGCAGTGTGACGTCATCGGCTTCGACCAAAAGGAAGCAGCGGCTCATATCCGCCGCGATCCAGGAGTGGTGCACGACAAGCTCGTCCGGCTTCAGGCGGCCACGGTCGCGAAAGCGGCGGTAGATCTCCTTGCGATCGCAGCCGGTGAAATCCTCGATCACGATGAACTGCATCTTTTCCCCCTCGGTGAACTACCGCCCGGGACGGTCGAGCCGTTCCAGGAACCACTGTGTCAACCGCACCCAGACCTCGTCCTTTTCGCCAGAGTCCTCCCAGCCATGGTCGAGATTGGGATTGTCGTTGACTTCGATGACGAAGACACCGTCCTTGGTTTCCTTGAGGTCGACGCCGTAGAGGCCATCGCCGATGCAGCGCGCCGCCTTGACCGCCGTCTCGACGACATGGTGCGGCGTCTCCTTCAGCGTGAAGGTCTTGATGCCGCCCTGGTCGGGCTTGCCATTGGCCTTGTGGTTGACGATCTGCCAATGCTTCTTGGCCATCAGATAATGCACCGCAAACAGCGGCTGGCCACCCAGCACGCCGACGCGCCAGTCGTATTCGGTCGGGATGAATTTCTGCGCGATCAGAAGGTCGGAATCCTCCAGCCATTCGGTGGCGAGCGTCTTCAGCTCTTCCAGGTTCTCGCATTTCTTGACGCCGCGCGAGAAAGAGGAATCCGGGATCTTCAGCACCAGCGGGAAGCCCAGCGTCTGCGCCGCCACTTCGAGGTCGGAAATGCCGGCGATCATCACCGTCGGCGGCACCGGCACCTTGTTGTAGGTCATCAGTTCGTTGAGATAGACCTTGTTGGTGCAGCGGATCATTGACAGCGGGTCGTCGATGACCGGCATGCCTTCCTGCTGGGCGCGGCGGGCGAAGCGGTAGGTGTGGTTGGAGATCGAGGTGGTCTCGCGGATGAACAGCGCGTCGTAGTTGGCGAGCTTGGCCAGATCCTTGCGGGTGATCGGCTCGATTTCGACGCCCATCTTTTCAGCGATCTTGGCCCAGTAGCGCAGCGACGAAATCTCCGACGGCGGCAGTTCTTCGTGCGGATCGACCAGCGTGGCGAAGGTGTAGCGCGCCGGCGTGCGGCCCTTGGTGTCGCGCCACTCGCGGTTGGTGTAGGTCTCCAGGCACTGGATGAAGTGCTTTTCTTCCTCCTCGGTCATCCTGGCCAGCGGATGGAAGCCGATCTTGCGGATCGACGCCCATTCGGCGCTATCCCTAATGTGGACTTCCAGCGCCGGAGCGCGAAACCAGTCGAACAGCAGTTTGGCGAAGCGGTCCCAGATCTTGGACGGGCCGATGCCGAAGAAGATGCAGACTTTTTGCGGAAATGCGCCGCCGAGGTCCTTGCGGCATTTGTTGAGCGCCAGTTCCAGTTCCGGCAGCGCGTGCTCGTAGAGCTTGCGCTCCGACAGGTCGATCATCGTCTCGACTGTCGGGATGACCTTGTGGCCGCGCGAACCGGCAAGCAGCGAGGCATAGTAGCCGCGGCTCTGGTAGCCGTAATTGTTCGACAGGTTGATGACCTTCGGCCGCTGGCCGCGGAACAGCGACGGATGGGCAAGATATTCGCGATTGGTGATGATCTTGTGCGGCGTCGCCACCTGGTCGAGATCGCTCTGCCGGCCGGTTAGGATGACCCAGGTCATTGTTATCAGCGTTTCCCAAGAGTGATGGCGGCGCGCAATCCGTCGCGGCCGAACTGCGCCATGTTCATGAAGATGCCGTAAGGCACGGGAATGTTGGCGGCATCAAGGATGGTCTCCTGCCTCTCGTCCTCGACCCAGGGATCGTGGATCAGGATATGGTCGCCATCGTCGCCAATGGCCAGCACCCAGTGCGGAACCTTCTTGCCGAACATCAGGAAGCCGCTGATCAGCACCAGCACCAGTTTTCCCTCCGCGATCGCGCTGCGGATATCGTCAATGGCGAACGAACGGTAATTCACCGGGATGCCGTATTGTTCCGCCCGGCGGCGAAAGTCTACCTGCGCCAGTTCCATCACCCGGCGCTTGTCTTCGCTGCGCACCGACTGCAGAAACAGCGCGCCGTAGAAGGACACGTAGATTTCCGCCGAAAGCCCGCTTTCATAGCCGGAGACGGCGAGGCCGAACGGCTCACAGCCGCCTGGCCCCGACATCATGAAGACGGTGGTCGATTCGCGCCAGAGGCGAATTTCCATGACCGGATCGGGCACGAAGCCGGTATCGAAATTGGCCATCGCCATCATCAGACAACAAGGACCGCAGGTGAATTCGCAGGTCTGCTGGTAGAACGGCACCCTGGTGGCGACCGGAATGTCGCCGCGCAAGGTCTTTTCGTAGCGCAGCGCCGTGGCGCCGTCCTCGTAATATTCAGGCTCACGGCCGATCTTGCGATAGCCGCTCTGTTCGTAGATGCGAATGGCGCGGCTGTTGTCCTCCCGCACCTCGAGGCGAAGCATCATGCGATCGTGCTCGAAGGCGGCCTCTTCCGCCTTTTCCAGCAGCATGCGGCCAATGCCGCGGCCGCTGAAAAAGGGACTGGTGGCGATGGAATAGAGCCGGGCGACGCCGCTGCCCTTGCGAAACAGCACAACCGCATAACCGGCGACGCGGCCGTCGTCTTCGGCGACCAGCATTTCGGCAGTCTCGCGCTCGATCAACATGCGAAAGGAGCGGCGGGAAATGCGGTCGCTGTCAAAAACGACCTTCTCGATGGCGGCGAGGTCATCGACGTCGGACGCGCGGGCCGTGCGAATCTCGGCAGGCATGCGGGCTCGGAAAACCTCGATTGGGTTGTAGAAAAGGCCCTGGTCGAAAACGTCGCAAACACCAGCCGAAACACCGGCATTCATCAATGCGCTATCGCACCTCGATTAGGGCCGAATTGTGACAGTTTCGCTATAGGTCAGGCGGCGCAAATACTCTGAACAGTATCCGTCTTTCGATACTGGCGCCGACTTCGGAAAACGGCACGGTTCAACTGGCCAGGCCGGCCAGAAGCTGGCCGTAGGCGCTCTTGGCCACGGCGGCCAGCCGCTCGCGCGGCAACGAGCCGACGACGGCGCAGCCATAGCCCTTGTCCAGCCAGTAGACCGCCTCGGGGCCATCGGAGTCGGCCATGTAGGTGCCCTTCGTCTTCTCGGCCGATTCGGCGGTGACGAACAGCGATATGCGCTCGCCCTTGGCGTCCTCGTAAAGCAGCATCGCCGCCTTACCCTGGCCGGCAGGCAACAGCCGGCCGCCGACGAGCTGGAAGCCTTCAGCCACCAGATCCGGCGCGACCAGTTTGAGGCCGACCCGGTTGGACAGCCAGGTCTGCAGGTGATCCTTGTCGCTGGCCGGCACTTCCACCGCATGCCGCTGTTCGGCGGCATAGATGACATGGGCAGCGATTGCCGCCTCGGCCAACTGGTCGTCGGCGCCGTCGTCCCGGCCAATCCCATCGATGCCGGCGAAATAGCCGCCAACACCGCCAATGATGAGAACCGCCGCGGCCGCGGCAGCAAGCCACCAGCGCGAGCGCGGCACAGCCACTCTTGCAGGCGCATCGCCGAGCACGATTTGCCTCAGCCGCGCCGGCACTGGCTCGTCGACTACGCCGGCGAAGGCCGCGTGCATTGCGGCGCGGTCGGCGGTGTAGCGGACGCTCCTTGCCTTCATTTCGGGATTGGCGTCGAGCCAGGCGTCATAGGCCATGCGCTCGTCGCCCGGCAGTTCGCCGTCGAGGGCCATGTGGATGTCGCGCTCGGAAAAATCGCGGCGGGTCATTTCTCAACGATCCTTATCGCGCGGCGGCGCGCCGTGTCGTCCAGCAGCCCGCGCAACTCTTCACGCCCGCGCGCAATGCGCGACATCAGCGTGCCGGCGGGCACGCCAAGAATGTTGGCGGCTTCGGCATAGGAAAAGCCCTCGATGGCGACCATGACAAGTGCGGCACGACGATCGGGGCTGATCGCCTGCAAGGCGTCGATGATTTCGCGCGAGGCGATGCTCTCGACCTGCTCGGCGGGGGCGGCCTGCGCCTCGCCCGCTTCCAGTGGCAGCATCGCGGCCTCGCCGCGTCGGTTCACCTTGCGCATCTGGTCGATGAACAAATGATGCATGATCGTAAACAGCCACCTCCTGGGGCTTTCTCCTGTCTGCCAGTTGTCGAGCCGCATAAGCGCCCGCTCGAGACAGTCCTGAACGAGATCGTCGGCAGAATCGCGGTCGCGCAAAAGCGAGCGTGCGTAGCGGCGCAGTCGCGGTATTTCGCCAAGGATTGCTGCCTTCTTTTCGTCCATGACCGCTGGTTTCTGAGGTCGCCTTTGTTGATCCCGATTGAACGCGCGTTCTAAGCGCGGCGCAAGCGGCCAGCGCGAAGCGGTCTGCCGCCCCGGTCACCCAAGCAATGAGATAACGAAACGATTGGCCAAATTATTCCCGGCAATCAACAAGAAAGCCGAATTATCCCAAATCGGTCAGTGCGAAATCATTGCCCTTGTAGAGCAGCGTAACATCGAGACTTTTGGCACAGGCGTAGGCGAAACAGTCGCCAAAATTCAGATCGGCTCGATGGCCGACAGCCTTGCCAAAGCGCGCGCTGGCATCAATGGCCAGAGACCCGATGTCTTCGCTGATGACCACGCTTTCCGCGCCCGTTTCCACAATGAACCGATCCACCAGATCGCGAGCCTTGAGGAGACCTTCAGCATCAGGCTTGCGGGTTCCGGCGGCCGCACGCGCCACGGCCTGCGTCGCCTCGAAACGCACCAGCGCGGATATGTAGATCGGACCGGTGGAGCTGGAAAGCCGCTTGACCAGTTCCTCCCATCCCGGTTCTTGGTTGAGAATGCCAACGATCACCGATGCGTCGACAAACATCAGTCTTCCCACGCCTCGTCGGTGAATTTCTTCATGTCGAAATCGGGATTAGGCAAGCCAAGCTTCCTGGCTTCGTTCTGAAGTCTGGCAATCCGGTCGCGCAGCGGCACCGTGGCGCGATGGCGTTCAAGTTCGTGCACCAGCGCGATCCTCACCGCCTCCGTTTTGCTCGGAGCGTTCGTCTCGCGCTGCAATCTGGCGGCTAGCGCATCCACTTCGTCGTCACGGATATAGAGCGGCATGGAATATCCTCCAATGGATATTCGTATATCCTATCTTGCATATTCCATCAAGACGCTGCGCTGCCCTCCTTCGCCGCCCGCGTCAGCAGCCGCTGATAGAACAGGCCGATGCCGATCAGCACCGCACCGAGGCCGATGAAGGACAGCGCCCGCAGCACGCCTTCCAGCTCAGACATGTCGAAGATGAAGACCTTCGCCACGGCGACCGAGATCAGCACGGCAGATGCAATGCGCAACACCTGCGACTTCAGCCAGACGCCGGCTGTGAGCAGCGCCACGCCGATGCCCAGCCAGAGAGCCGAATAGGTGTAGGTCTCCAGCTGGCCGAGGCCGCTCCACAGGCCGATGAACTCACCCTTGAACAGCCGCCTGACCGAGAGCGTCGCATAGGCGAAGGCAAGCACGGCCGCCACCAGCGCCAGCATCTGCGCATACCATTTCGGCCGCTTATCCCTGGCGTAGAGCGCCAGTCCCCCGGCCGCGATCGCCGGCAGGAGATAGGCGAGGAACAACAGGTTGAACACCGGGATGCGGCCGGTCGATTCATCCGTGAACAGCGGATTCAGCACCGCGAAATGCCTGATGGCGATGAAGGCGACCGAGACCACGCCGGCGGCCATCGAACCGTAGCGCAGCACCGAGCTTGGCGAGCGCATGTCGATGGCGACCAGGATGGCGCCGGCGCCGATGGCGATCAGCGTGTAGATCGCCTGTTCGGCGAGCGTCATCACACCCGTGTCGATGACGCCGCCATGCATGGCGTGGCGCACCAGCATGGCAACTGTGAGCAGCGCGAAAAGTGCAGCGCCTGCCTCCATGGCAAGGCGCGGCCGGCCATTGGTGGTGCGGGCCAGCTGCCAGGCGGCAAAGCCGAAGGCGAGCGCCGGCACGCCGTAGCCCGGCAGCAGCCAGTTGAACACCGGCGTCGTCGACAGGAATTCGGCGCCGACGACGGTCGGATCGAAGGCGACACGGCCGAGCACGGCGATGACCGCGCCGACCGAAATCCAGCCGAGCATCGGATAGCTGCGCCAGCGTGTGGCCAGCGCCGGCACGATGGCCGCGGCACCAAGCAGAATGGTGGTCCAGCCGGAACCGAAGGCCATGTGCAGCATCAGCAGTCCGGCGATTGCCGCGCCACCGAGGGCAAAGGACACGGCAGGTCCGCCCTGCAGCGGCGGCTCCTCACCGCGAGCGATCCACTCGCCACCGGCGACGAAGACCGCGACCAGAAGTGCGGCGGCCGCTGCATAGCCAAGATCGCGATCGAGATTGCCGAAGGTGAACCACAGCGCCAGCAGGATGACCAGCGGCGCGACCACGCCCCATGCCGCCCAGCATGCCGCGCGGATCCGCGCCGAGGCGACGAAGCGGCGTGCGGCCCAGAAACCTGCGCCGATGAAGACCAGGCCGAGGCCGAGACCGATGTGCAGCGTCCAGGCATTTCCGGCCGTCACCGGCAGGCCGTCAAAGCCCAAATTGCCTTGGGACAAACCGGAGCCGATGGTGGTGGGCGGAATGATGCCGAGATAGATCATCACGCTCACCACGCCGGCGGCATGCAGCAGCGGCAAAGCGCGCGGCCTATAAAGCGCGGTGGCGACAAGGGCGACGAGGACAAACGCGCCCGGCACGGCATCGCCGGCGGCGACAAGGGTGGAGTCGACGGACAGGCCCAGCGCCGAAAACGCAACGAAAACGCCCGGCACGATCGAGGGCCAGTCGAAGCCATTCTTTGCAGTTTCCGCCTCGCCGACACGATTGCCTAGCCAGATGAAGGCAAGCACCGCCAGCGTCACCGCGTCGATGAACAGGATGACGGAGAGGTTCGCACCCGGCGCGTTGGTCATGTAGGCGATGGTCCAGGCGCCGGTGCCGAAGAAGGCGGCCGCCATCAGGAATTTCCAGTCGCGCATGCGGGCGATCACCGCGGTGGCGGCCAGCACGATCGCGAGATAAACGAACAGCGCCCATGGATTTGGCGCCTGCGAGGAGACAAGCGCCGGCGTCGCCATCGAGCCGACAAGGCCGATGCCGGCCAGGGCCTGGCCGTGGACGAGAGCGGCGACAATCGTCGCCACGCCGATGGCGCCAAGCACGGTGAAGGCGAAGGCCGGGCCGACGAAACCGTAAATGGCGTGCGCAGCGTAGACCGTTCCGAACAGGACGAAGGCGCCGGCCGCAGTGAGGATCGCCGGAATATAGGCGCCGGCAGCCCCTTGCACCGGCACCTTGAAGCCGGTTCGCCTGATAAACTCGCCGCCGGCGATCAGCACCAGCCCGAGCACCGCGGCCATGGCCAGCCGCACCTCGGGCCCAAAAATGCCAGCCTCGATGGTGTAGCGGATCAGGAACAGGCCGCCCAACGCCAGCGCGATGCCGCCGACCCAGACCGCCCAGCGGGTGCCAAGCGCCGTTTCGATGTCGGGCTTTTGCGCGGCTTTCGCCGCTGCTGCCGGTTTGGCAGGCTCGGCTACGGCCGCTGCCGCTTCGGCTTCCGGGGTCGACGCTTGCGCCGTGACGGCTTCGCTCACCGATGACGGCGCCATGTCGGCAACGGCGGCAACTGCCGGAGCCGCGTCTGCCGGCTCGCCAGCGGCTGCCGCCGGCTCGGCCGGTTTGATCTCAGGCAGCACGGCATGCGCGCCTGAAAGGACGAGGCTGCGCAGCGCGCCAAGCTCACGTTCGATCAGGCCGATGCGGCTCTGCTGGCGCGAGACGATGACAAACATCGCGATGATGACGACAAGGCCGATCAGGCTCTCAAACATGGCGGTTCCCCCAAACCAGGCCAGTTTTCACTGACATTCAAATGCGGCGGCCAAGCGGCCAGCCAAATTCAACGCGCCGCCAGATTGGCGGCTGGAAAGATCGAGCATGTTTCAGTGCCGAAAGCCAGCAGCTTGCCATTGGCATCCTTCGGGCGAAACTCGGCCGGGATAGAGTTCAACTCGCTCATGCGGCGGTTTCTCCGGCAATCGCCTTGTTGCGCGCGTGGTGCTTGCGCAAGGCGGCGAGGAAGCCGACACGGGCGTCGGGCGGCTCGATGCCGCGCGGCTCATAGACATGGCGGGCAAAGAAGAAGCCGGTCAGCCGAAACGCGTCTTCCACCGCCGCAGGGTCGGCGCGCAGGCCGGAGCCGCGCTGCAGGAAGGCCGGCAGCGCCAGCATCTTGTCGTGCCATGGTGCGCCGGCGGCGCGTGATACGGCACGGCCGGATTTTGGCGAGACATAGGCGAGATCCTGCCTGCTGCCGGTTGCCGCGCACTGGCTGAGATCGAGGCCGAAGCCGAGTTCGTCGAGGATCAACAGCTCGAAGCGCGCCAACAGCTCGCCGGCGGCATCCGGATCGTCGAGATGGACGATCATCACCGCAAGCGTCTCAAACAGGCCGCCATGGGCGTCACGCTCGGGCAACAGGCGCAGATGCTGGGCCATGGTTTGCAGTCCGTAGACGGCAATGGCGCTGTCCATCAGCCGGGCGGCGTTCATCTCGATCGCCTCGGCCTGGAAGGTGCCGAGATGCTCGTCGAGCCGCGCCCGCCACAACAGGTCGACGCGGTTGCCGGGCTGCAGGACCGGCTGCTGCTTGCGCGAACGGCCGCCGCGCACGAGGCCGAGATGGCGGCCATGCGCACGCGTCATCACCTCGAGAATGGCGCTGGTTTCGCCATGCTTGCGGGTGCCGAGAATGATTCCCTCGTCGCGCCATTCCATGGCGAGAGCTTGTCACCGGTTCGGTGGCAAAATCAAGTTTGGCAGAGCTTGGCGCAGGAAATGCAATCGCCGGCGTCGCCGTCAATATCGGAAATTCATCAGAAACCGCTCGGGATTTTGAACAGCGCAGGTGCCAATAGAGACGGGTTGACCGACGCGGTCGACGCGGCCTGCCGAAACCCTTCGGCCGGCTCAGTTCCAGACGAAAGTCGACCGATCGGGCAGCCCGGCGACCTCTCATGACCAATCTGCCCGCTGAGAGGACCTGACATGACTTCCTTCCTGAGCCTGGTGCGAAGGCACCAGCTGACTGCCTTCTTTTCGCTGGCGATGGGCCTGACCTGGCTGGCGTTCATCCCGTTCTGGCTATCGAACGGCGACAGCATTCCCTGGTTTACGTTCGGCCCGATGGTCTCCGCCTTCATCGTCGCGGCGCTTTCCGGCGGCTGGGCTTCGGTCAAGGCCATCCTCGCCTCGATGGTCAAGTGGCGGGTGCACCCACTGTGGTATGCAGTGGCGTTCGGCCTGCCATTTGGAACGCACTTGGCCTCGATCCTGATCAATCCACTGTTTGGCGCCGCAGCTCCCGCCTGGAGCAACATTCCCGCGATGAGCGAGATGCTGCCGATCATCGCGCTCTATGCCGTCTTCAGCGGTCCGCTTGGCGAAGAGCCCGGCTGGCGCGGCTTTGCGGTGCCGCGGCTGCTCGCCAGCCACTCGGCACTGACGGGCAGCCTGATCCTCGGCGTGATCTGGGCCATCTGGCACTTCCCGCTCGGTCTGGTCGGCGACCTCAGCGTCTATGGCACGATCAATGTGCTGCTGGCTGCGGTGGTGTTCACCTGGCTCTACCAGAACACCGGCAGCGTGCTGCTCGCCTTCATCATGCATGTCGCGCATCAGAACAGCGTGCGCTTCCTCGGCAAGGTGTTCGTCGACGCCGACTATACGCAGCAGCAGTGGATCGGTGTTGCGATCTGGGCGGTCATCGCGGTTGCCATCGTCGCCTACTACGGCACCGAGAGTTTTGTCCGCCGGCCGAAGGAGCAACTGGCAATCGCCTGAACCAATCCGCCAAAAGGCGCGGCGCTCCTATCCCGGGCGCTGCGTCAATTCTCAGTGCGGAAACTCGAGCCCCATCTCGCGGTAGCGCTCGGGGTCGTCGCCCCAGTTCTCGCGCACCTTGACGAACAGGAACAGGTGCACCTTCTGTTCCAAAATGCCGGCGATCTCCATCCGAGCGGCCTGCCCGATGGCGCGGATCGTCTCGCCCTTGTGGCCGAGCACGATTTTCTTCTGGCTGTCGCGCTCGACATAGATGGTCTGGTCGATGCGCACCGAGCCGTCCTTCTTCTCTTCCCATTTCTCGGTCTCGATATGCGAGGAATAGGGCAATTCCTGGTGCAGCCTGAGATACAGCTTTTCGCGGGTGATCTCGGCGGCTAGCTGGCGCATCGGCAAGTCGGAGATCTGGTCTTCGGGATAGTACCAGGGGCCGGCCGGAAGCGCTTCGGCAAGATAGTCGAGCAGGTCTTTGCAGCCGGAGCCGGTCAGCGCCGAGACCATGAAGGTACGCTTGAACGGCACTTTCTCATTCGCTGCCGCGGCCAGGGCCAACAGCGCTTCGTGCTTGACCCGGTCGACTTTGTTGAGGATCAGCACCATCGGCTGGCGCACATCCTTCAGCCGCTCGAGGATGGCGTCGGCGTCGCCGCGGATGCCGCGCTCGGCGTCGATCAAAAGCAGCACGATATCGGCGTCCTTGGCACCGCCCCAGGCGGTCGTCACCATCGCCGTGTCCAGCCGGCGCTTCGGCTTGAAGATGCCCGGCGTGTCGACAAAGACGATCTGCGCGTTGTCATGCGTGGCGATGCCGCGCACGATGGCACGGGTGGTCTGCACCTTGTGCGTCACGATCGACACCTTGGCGCCGACCAGCTGGTTGACCAGTGTCGATTTGCCGGCATTCGGCGCGCCGATCAGCGCGACGAAGCCGGAGTGCGTGGCAGCGGCGGGCGTCGCCGGCACAGTGTCTTCGGTGGTGGCGGTCATGCCGCGCTCCCTTGATTGAGCCAGACGCCCTCACGCAGCAGGAGTGCCGCGGCGGCGGCCTGCTCGGCCTCGCGCTTGGAACGTCCGCTGCCGGTGGCCGGGGCGTAGGCGCCGACCTTGACGCTGACGGTGAACAGCGGATCGTGGTCGGGTCCCTCGCGGCTGTCTATCGTGTAGCTCGGCACGGCGGTTGCCGCCTGGTGCGCCCATTCCTGCAGCTCGGTCTTGGCATCGCGGCGGGCAGCGCCGGTGGCCTGCGAGCGCGGTTGCCAGTATTTGTGGATGAAGGCGCGCGCCGCCTCCAGCCCGCCGTCGAGATAGAGCACGGCAATCAGCGATTCCAGCGCGTCGGCACGCATATTGACGCGCTTGCGCCCGTCGAGGCCGCGCACGTCCGAGCCGGCGCGGATCAGGTCCGGCAGGCCGATATCCTCGGCGATCTCCGCCAGGGCCTCGGCGTTGACCAGCGCATTGAGCCGCAGCGACAGTTCGCCCTCGGCAGCATCGGGAAATGCCGCCAAAAGCATGTCGGCAACGACAAGGCCAAGAACACGATCGCCGAGGAATTCGAAACGCTCATAGTCGATGCCGGCATGGCTTGAGCGGGCACTGGCATGGGTCAGCGCGCGCTGCAGGCGCTGGCGGTCGGCAAAAGCGTGGCCGGTGCGCTGCATGAGCGCTTCGGCGAGCGCATCGGCGGTCAGGCGTTTTGTCGCTGCCATCACCCTAATTGACGAAATGGAACAGGCGCGAGGCGCGGATCAGCGACGGCCATTTCCAGATTTCGAGCGGGCTCGCCTTGCCGGCGATCGAGAAGAAAACGAGATTGGCGCGGCCGACCAGGTTCTCGGCCGGCACGTAGCCGACGGTGAAGCGGCTGTCCGAGGAATTGTCGCGGTTGTCGCCCATCATGAAATAGTGGCCGGCCGGCACGTTCCATTCGCGGGTGTTGTCGCCGATCGAATTGGGATTCAGGTCGAGCGTGTCGTAGCTAACGCCGTTCGGCAGTGTTTCCCGGTAGACATCGATCGGCTGATTCTCTTCGGTGATGTCTGGGTTGTCGATCTGACCTGTTTTCACGCGCGGCACGCCGACATCGTTGATGAACAGCTGGCCGTTCTTGACCTGGATCTTATCGCCCGGCAGGCCGACGACGCGCTTGATATAATCGATGGACGGGTCCGGCGGGAACTTGAACACCACAACATCGCCGCGCTTCGGCTCAGAGGCCCAGATGCGTCCCGAAAACAGATCCGGCCCAAACGGCAGCGAATAGCGGGAGAAGCCGTAAGACCATTTGGTGACGAACAGGTAATCGCCTTCAAGCAAGGTCGGCCGCATCGACCCCGACGGGATCGAGAACGGCTGGAACAGCAGCGTGCGGATGACCAGCGCAAGCAGCAACGCCTGGATGATGACGTTGACGGTTTCGCCAAGTCCGCCGGTTTTCTTCTCAGTTTTTTCAGCCACGCTCATGTCGTCCTCGATTGTGCGTTGGTTGGTATAGAGTCTCGGCGCGCGCTGGGCAACGTCATGCCAGCGTTAGTTATTATCGCCGGTCGTCAGATGCAATCAATGTGGCGCTTCTTCGACGGGCAGCGCCTCGATGATCACAAAGGCTTGAGCGAGCGGAAAATCGTCGGTGATTGTCAGGTGAATCGCCGCGCGGTGCCCTTTCGGCAGGATCTTGTCCAGCCGTACTGCGGCACCACCCGTCAGCGCCATGGTCGGCTTGCCGCTGGCCAGGTTGACGACACCCATGTCGCGCCAGAACACGCCTTGCGCCAGACCGGTACCAAGCGCCTTGGCACAGGCCTCCTTGGCGGCGAAGCGTTTGGCGTAGGAGGCCGCGCGCGCCCTGCGGTTCTCGGAGCGGGCTTGCTCGACCTCGGTGTAGATGCGCTGGATGAAGCGCTGGCCATGACGCTCCAGCGACTTCTCGATGCGCCTGATATCGATCAGGTCGCTGCCGATGCCGATGATCATTCCGCGGGAACTTCCCGTCCGGTCTGGGCGGCCTTTTCGGCCTTTGCGGCCAGCCGCTTGCGCCTTTGTTCGCGGAAGGTGGTCATGCCCCAACGGGTGATGCCGTAGAAAATGAGCCCGAAGATCAGTCCGAGCGGCACCGCGCCGATCAGCATCGGCTCCAGCACTGGATGCCACAACTTGGCGAAGGATAGCGTGTGCATCATTTCGCCAAGATGCTCGGGCGGTCCGTGCTTGGGCAGGCGCTCATGCAGGATCAGCTTGCCGGTCTCCCAGGACGCGCCCCACAGCAGCGGGAAGGTCAGCGGATTGCCGAAGAACACGGCGCCGAGGGCTGCCGCCACCAGGTTTCCTGCGATAATCCAGCAAAGCACGAATGCAATGGCAAAATGGAAACCCACCGGAAAGAACGAGGCGAACACGCCGGCCGCGACACCGGCCGCCACGGCGTGCGGCGTGGCCTTCAGCCGTAGGATGCGCTTGGAAAAATACTGCAGCGAGCGCGAAAACGAGCGGCGCGGCCACAGATAGGTACGCACCCGCTCGAAAAGACCATCAGGCTTGCGGCGTCGAAAAAGCACTCTGTTCCCGTTCCCGGTTTACCAACACCACCATACCCAGCCATTTCGGGCTAGGCGCAACGGCAGCCATATCTTGCGCTTTGCTGTCGCCAGAAGGCAACAACGACTTTGATATAGCTATGCGCAGACCGAAGAACAACGGCGGACCATGGCGCGACAGGCGCTGCCGCTGCCTTCAAAAGCCGGGCGTTGCCGTCTCCAAAGCGACGCAATCGCGGCGGATTTGAGGTGGGCATCACTCTCGCCATCGGCGATTGGAACGTTCACCTCTTGCCAGGTTGGTACTCGCCGACCTCGACAAGGTTGCCGTCGGGGTCGCGAAAATAGACCGACATCATCGGGCCTCGCGCACCGATCCGCTCGACCGGGCCGACTTCAACGGCGACGCCATTGACCGCCAGGCTGGCGCAGATTTCGGAGAGCGGCCGGGCGGCGACGAGGCAGAAATCCCCGGAGCCGGGCGTCGGTGCCTTGGCCTTTGGCTCGAAGGTGCGCCCGACCTCATGCAAATTGATCTTCTGCGCTCCAAACAGCAACGCTGTCGGTCGGTTCGGCTCGTCGAGGCGCTTGAGGCCGAGCACACGCCGGTAGAAGTCGCAGCTGTCATCGACGGAGCGGACCGTCAGCACGAAATGGTCGATGCCGGCGATCATGTTGGTCAGATGTTGCGGCTGCCGGGCTTGATGGCCGGTATGGCGGCGAGTTCCGGCGGCAGCCTGTCGGCCGGATAGGCCGGAACCTCGTATTCGGCAAGCGCGATCAGCGGCACGCCGACATTGGTCTTGCCAGCCGAGCGGTCGATGATGCAAGCGGCGGCCACAACCTCGGCGCCAAGCTCGCGCAGACATTCGATGGTCTCGCGGATCGACAGGCCGGTGGTGACGATGTCCTCGACGATGACGACGCGCGCGCCCCTGGCGATCTCGAAGCGGCGGAGCCTGAACTCGCCCCCTTCCCGCTCGACCCAGATCGCCGGTACGCCGAGATGGCGTGAGGTTTCGTAAGCCGGGATCAGCCCGCCGATCGCCGGGCCGACGACATAGTCGATCTTGCCGGGCACGGTGGCGCTGATCTTTGCGGCAAGCGCCTTGCAGAGGCGCTCGGTCTTGTCGGCATGCATGAATACCCGCGCCTTCTGCAGGAAGACCGGGCTGCGCAGACCAGACGTCAAGATGAAATGTCCCTCGAGAACGGCGCCGGCCTCGCGGAAAATACCCAGCACTTCATCGGTGTTCATCGCTGCCTTGTCCCCCAAGCCGTTAGTCTCGTTTGACCATGATCTTGTCCAAAAACCGGTTCCCACTTTTTGGGATCATGGTCTAGCCGTTGACGCGCCGCGCATCGCTGACGCTCGAATTGTCCTTGAGCTGCGACAGCAGCCGGTTCAGGTGCTTCAGATCCCAAACTTCGAGATCGATCAGCATTTCGGTGAAATCGGGCGCGGTGCGCACCATCGACAATGTATGGATGTTGGCGTCGTTGGAGGCAACGACCTGGGCGATGTCGGCCAGCGAACCCGGCGCATTGATGGCGGTGACCGAGACGCGCGCCGGAAACCGCTCCTTGGTGCGCTCGTCAATGTCCCAGCGCACGTCGATCCAGCGCTCGGGCTGGTCGTCAAAGGCCTGCAGGGCCGGCGACTGGATCGGATAGATGGTGATGCCGGTTCCCGGCTGCACGATGCCGACGATGCGGTCGCCGGGCACGGCTCCTTCCGGCGCGAAGCGCACCGGCAGGTCGCCGCGCACGCCGCGAATCGGCACGGCGCCGTCCTTCGGCTGGTCCTTATCCTTGCGCGCGGCACGGCCCGGAATCTGGAACAGCATGCCGGCGGCGTTGCGGATCTTCGACCAGCCCTCCTCGCGCTGCTTGGGCGCGGCCAGCGTCACGCGCTCGTCCTTGAAGTCTGGGAAGACCGCCTTCATCACATCGGTGGAGGCAAGTTCGCCGCGGCCGACCGAGGCCAGCACATCCTCGATATCCTTGCGCGCCAGCCGATGCAGCACAGGCTTTAGGTTTTCCTTGGTGAAGGTCTTGCCGGCCCGCTCGAAGGCGCGCTCCAGAATGCGGGCGCCGAGGCCCGAATACTGCTTGCGGATGGCATTCTTGGTGGCGCGGCGGATGGCCGAGCGCGCCTTGCCGGTGACGACGACCGATTCCCACGCCGCCGGCGGCACCTGTGCCTTGGAGCGGATGATCTCGACCTCGTCGCCGTTCTTCAGTTCGGTCATCAGTGGCATGATGCGGCCATTGACCTTAGCGCCGACGCAGGTGTCGCCGACATCGGTGTGCACGGCATAGGCAAAGTCGATTGGGGTGGCGCCGCGCGGCAGCGCGATCAGCAGGCCCTTGGGCGTAAAACAGAACACCTGGTCCTGGAACAGTTCCAGCTTGGTGTTTTCGAGGAAATCCTCGGGATTGTCGCCTTCGGCGAGCTGTTCGATGGTGCGCCGCAGCCATGCATAGGCGTTGGTCTCCTTCGAGATCGCGTGCGCAGTGCCATTGGTCTTACCGCCGGTGTCCTTGTAGATCGAATGCGCGGCGACGCCGTATTCGGCGATCTTGTTCATCTGGTGGGTGCGGATCTGCAGTTCGACGCGCTGGCGCGACGGGCCGACGATGGTGGTGTGGATCGAGCGGTAGTCGTTCTGCTTCGGCGTCGAGATGTAGTCCTTGAAGCGGCCTGGCACCATCGACCAGGTGGTGTGGATGGCGCCGAGCGCGCGGTAGCAGTCCTCGGTCGACTCGACGACGACGCGGAAGCCAAAGATGTCGGACAGCTGCTCGAAGGACAGCGCCTTGGCCTCCATCTTGCGGAACACCGACCACGGCTTCTTCTGGCGGCTTTTCACGCCGGCCTTGATCGCATGCTTTTCAAACAGCGTGGACAGTGACTTCTCGATCTCGGACAGCACGTCCTTGTTGCGCTCGAAGATTTCGGCCAGCCGCGCAGTGACGGCGCGGTAGGCTTCCGGATTGATGAAGCGGAAGGCGATCTCCTCCAGCTCCTCGCGCATGCCTTGCATGCCCATGCGCCCCGCCAGCGGCGCATAGATATCCATTGTCTCCTCGGCGATGCGCAGGCGCTTGGCCTCGGGCATGTGGTCGAGGGTGCGCATGTTGTGCAGGCGGTCGGCGAGCTTGACCAACAGCACGCGGACATCCTCAGAGATCGCCAGCAACAGCTTGCGCAGGTTCTCCGCCTGCTCGGCCTTCTTAGAGACAAGGTCGAGCTTCTTCAGCTTGGTCAGGCCTTCGACCAGCTTGCCCATTTCCGGGCCGAACAGATCGTCGATCTCGGCTCGCGTCGCCGTGGTGTCCTCGATCGTGTCGTGCAGCAAGGCAACGGCGATCGTCGCCTCGTCCATGTGCATTTCGGTGAGGATGGCGGCGACTTCGAGCGGATGCGAGAAATAGGGGTCGCCGGAGGCGCGTTTCTGGTGGCCATGCTTCTGCATGGCATAGACATAGGCCTTGTTGAGCAGCGCCTCGTTGACGTCAGGCTTGTAGCGCTGGACGCGCTCGACAAGCTCATACTGACGCATCATGGGCAGGATCTCTCAGGGCTGAAATGGAACATGCGCCGCACTTGTGTACGGCGCATGTCATAGATAGCCACGAAACGGACGATACGGAAGTGCCGGAGATTGTTCCAGCGACCAGATCGAAAGCTCTTAGTAGTCGTCGCTCTTTTCCGGGGGGACGAGGCCCTCGATGCCGGCCAGCAAATCCTCTTCGGTCATGCGATCGAAGGTGACGTTGTCCTCGGCGTCGTCGGCGTCGGTTGCCGCAACAGCGCCGCCGGTCTGGTCGGCAATCGCCTCGCCGTCGGCTTCCGGCTCGTCGACCTCGACATGCTTCTGCAGCGAGTGGATCAGGTCTTCCTTGAGGTCGTCCGGCGACAGTGTCTCGTCGGCGATCTCGCGCAGCGCCACGACCGGGTTCTTGTCGTTGTCACGCGGCACGGTGATCGGCGCGCCCTGGCTGATCTGACGGGCGCGATGACCGGCCAAAAGCACCAGTTCGAAGCGGTTGTCGACCTTGTCGATGCAATCTTCAACGGTTACGCGGGCCATGGATTGCCCCTTTCATGCGATGGATTTGATGGAAAACAGGCGCGGTCCTTAACCTGAACGCCGCCAAAATACAAGCTTCATGGCGAGGAGGGCTCTGGAGCCGGTCAATGCCGGCTCCGCTGCCGGGTCGATAGCTCACCGGCAGTGCGGTCTCCTGCGACGATACGGCGTCGATCACAATTGCTTGCAGTGCGGCAACACACCTTGGATTGCCGTAAAACTGGCGCTATCTCGGATGAAGAAAGCTCAGCCGGTTTATTAAAAGCCGAGCGATAGTCACTCACGCATTTTCGTTTAGACGGCCGCTTATTGCGAAAAAGGGATATTTTCCATGTTCGACCCCCGTGAAAAAATCGCTCTTTTCATCGACGGCGCCAATCTTTACGCGACCTCGCGAGCGCTCGGCTTCGACATCGATTACCGCAAGCTGCTGTCGAGCTTCCAGAAGCGCGGCTATCTGCTGCGCGCCTACTACTACACGGCGCTGGTCGAGGATCAGGAATACTCCTCGATCCGGCCGCTGATCGACTGGCTCGACTATAACGGCTTCAAGGTGGTGACCAAGCCGGCCAAGGAATTCACCGACTCGACCGGCCGCCGCAAGATCAAGGGCAATATGGACATCGAGCTGACCGTCGATGCGCTGGAGCTTGCCGATGTCGTCGACCACTATGTCATCTTCTCCGGCGATGGCGATTTCCGCACGCTGGTCGAGGCGCTGCAGCGGCGCGGGCGCAAGGTTTCGGTGGTTTCGACCATGGCCTCGCAGCCGCCAATGATCTCCGACGATCTGCGCCGCCAGGCCGACCATTTCATCGACCTGATGACGCTGAAGAACGAGGTTGGCCGCGATCCGTCCGAACGGCCGGTGCGCCGGCCCGAGCCGGCCGAGGCCGAAGAGGACGATTATTGACGGCGGCGGCGTTGACCGCCCCTGCCGCCTCCGAACCCGGCCGCGACTGCCCGCTCTGCCCGCGGCTGCATGATTTCATCGCCGATTGGCGGCTGCGCGAACCGTCCTGGTTCAATGCGCCGGTACCGACCTTCCTGCCGCCCCAGGGCGAGGATGCCGTCAAGCTTTTGATCGTCGGGCTGGCGCCCGGCCTGCGCGGTGCGAACCGGACCGGGCGCCCGTTCACCGGCGACTATGCCGGCGACCTGCTCTACTCCACATTGATCGCGCACGGTTTTGCGCGCGGCGAGTTCAAGGCGCGGCCGGATGACGGGCTTGAGCTTGTCGGCACGGCGATCACCAATGCGGTGCGCTGCGTGCCGCCGGAGAACAAGCCGGTTGGTGCGGAGATTGCCACCTGCCGAACGTTCCTGGTGCCGACGATCGCACGCTTTCCCAATCTGCGCGCCGTGCTGGCGCTGGGCTCCATCGCTCACCAGTCGACGGTCAGGGCGCTGGGTGGGCGCGTCGCCGCCTACCCGTTCAAGCATGGCGGACAGCTGCAAGCCGGCGGCATCACGCTGTTTTCCAGCTATCACTGCTCCCGCTACAACACCAACACCGGCGTGCTGACGGAAGCGATGTTCGTCAATGTTTTTAGCCAGATAGAAGCTTTCCTGCAGAGCTAAGTCGGGCTGGCGACCTCGCGTCAGAAGCCTTCGAGGACAATCTTACCCTTGGCCTTGCCGGTCTCGATCAGTGCATGGGCGCGCTTCAGATTGGCGGCGTTGATTGGGCCGAATGTCTCGCCCAAGGTGGTGCGGATGGTACCGGCGTCGACAAGCCGTGCCAGTTCGTTCAGATGCTCACCCTGCGCGGCCATATCCTGCGTCTCGAACAGCGAGCGGGTGAACATCAGTTCCCAATGGACCGAAACGCTCTTGCGCTTGAACGGATTGATATCGAGCGTCTGGGGATCGTCGATCAAGCCGAAACGGCCCTGCGGCGCGATCAGTTCGACGATCGCGGCCAGGTGCTTGTCGGTGTTCGTGGTCGAGAACACAAAGGCCGGTGCGCCGATGCCGAGGGCAGCGATTTCTGCAGCCAGCGGTCTGGAATGGTCGATGACATGATGGGCGCCAAGCCCGAGCACCCAGTCGCGCGTCTCCGGCCGTGAAGCCGTGGCAATCACCGTCAGATCGGCCAGCTGGCGCGCAAGCTGGACCGCAATCGAACCGACGCCGCCGGCGCCGCCGATGATCAGGATGGCGTTTGTGGCGCCCGGAACAGGCTTCTTCACATCAAGGCGGTCGAACAGCGCCTCGAAGGCAGTGATCGCCGTCAGCGGCAGTGCTGCCGCCTGCGCATAGTCGAGCGAGCCGGGCTTGCGGCCGACAAGGCGCTCGTCGACAAGGTGGAATTCGGCATTGGTGCCTTGCGGCGTGAGCGCACCGGAATAGAAGACATCGTCGTCGCGCTTGAACAGGCTGGCGTCCGGACCGGTGCCGACGACCTGGCCGGCAGCGTCCCAACCGAGCACGCGCCAGCTCCCGGCTTCGGGTCTGGCGCTTCGCCGGATCTTGGTGTCGACCGGATTGACCGAGATCGCCTTCACCTCGACCAGCAGTTGACGGCCCTTCGGCTCCGGCTTGGGCAGGTCGATATCGACAAGGGAGGCCTCATCGGTGATGGGGGCTGGGTTTTGATAGCCGACGGCGCGCATCTTCTTCTCCATGTTGTCTGGGATAGAGATGCCGTCTACGATCACCATGCGCAAGAATGCACATATAAAGCACATAGTGTCGAAAAGGATACCGTCATGCCGCGCATTCGCCATGAGCGATTTGATTGCAGCCCCGGCTGCACCGTGGAGGGAACGCTGCGCTATATCGACGGAAAGTGGAAAGGCGTCGTGCTTTACCATCTGTTCGAGGGCACGATGCGCTTCAACGAAATTCGCCGGCGCATCCCGAACTGCACGCAGCGCATGCTGACCAACCAGCTTCGCGAACTGGAGACGGATGGGCTCATCGGCCGCAAGGTTTATGCACAGGTGCCGCCGAAGGTGGAATACAGCCTGACGCCGCGTGGCAGGAGCCTGGAGCCGGTGATCACTGCCCTGAAGGTCTGGGGCGACGCGAATGTGACGCTGGCGCCGGAGGTTTCTCAAGCCGCCTGACTTCAGTCGACCCGTCTCACACCGGCAGCAGCGCGTCGGGCTTCACGTCCGATATCGACGCATAGGTGTGCGTTTCCCTGACACCTGGCAGCGGCAGGATCACGCGCTTCAAAAAATCCTGATAGGCGGCCATCTCGGAAATGCGCGCCTTGACCAGATAGTCAAAACCGCCAACGACCATATGGCATTCCAGCACTTCAGGGGCTTTCGCCACCGCCTCAGCGAAACGGTCAAACACATGCGGCGCCGCCTGGTCGAGCCTGACTTCGATGAAGACGAGCGTGCCGCGGCCGATCTTTTGCGGATTGAGCACAGCTCTGACCGCGGTGATGAAACCGTCCCGGAACAGGCGCTTCACCCGCTGGCTGGTGCCGGTCGGCGACAGGCCGACGCGGGCTGCGAGATCGAGCGTGGTGCGACGCCCGTCCTCCTGCAGCAGCCGCAGCAAGCTACGGTCGATGGCATCTAGTTGATCGGATTCATGATTCACGCTCGCGGTGCCTCTGTTGTGTGAATTTCACTTTCCTATCGCGAAAACAGCATATTTTGTCACACCATTTTCAACAATAGGGTGCGCTTCCAACGAAAGCCGTCCGGAGAAAAAGCCTCCGCTGGCAGGATCGAGCGGGATGAGCATGCGCGCGACAGAGAACCGAAACACGAAGCCGGCAATCCTTGCCGGCATGGCCATGATCGGCATCTACGCCGTGCAGTTCGTCGCAGCCCGCTTCAGCCTGCGGGAGCATCTGACGGCGACGGATCTCGCGACCTTGCGCTTTGTCGGGGCCGGCATGGTCATGCTGCCCGTGGTCTGGCGCATTGGCCTGGCTGATATCAAGGCGTTGGGCTGGCGGCGCGCGCTGACGCTGGCGGCACTGGCAGGGCTGCCCTACCCGATCATCATCAACTGGGGCCTGACCTATGCGCCTGCCGCGCATGGCGCAGCACTATGCCCGGCGTCAATCGTTTTCTTCTCATTCGTGCTGTCACACATCGCCACGACGGACAAGGCCTCACGCCAGCGAACCATCGGCGTCGCCGCCATCATCGCCGGGCTGATCCTGTTCATTGCGCCGGCACGCACCGACAGCGCCATGAAGGATGTCCTCTTCGGCGATCTTCTGTTCATCGGATCAGGCATGATGTTTGCAGCCTATGCCGTTCTTGTACGGCGCTGGCGCGTCGATCCGGTCACAGCGACCACAACGGTCGTGCTCTTGTCATGCGTGCCGCTGCCTCTGCTCTATATCTTTGCCCCAAGCGGCCTCCGCGAAGCGTCAGTGGCCGAAATCGCCAGCCAGATCGTCATTCAAGGGTTTTTGGCCGGTGCGGCCGCCATGTTCCTCTATACCTATGTCGTCCGACAGCTGGGATCGCAGACGGCATCGCTGTTCATGCCATGCGTGCCGATCGCAACGGTCATCATTGCCGTGACGGTACTTGGCGAAACGCCGACCGCGACCCAGTTCGCCGCCATCCTGATCATGGCTGCGGGGATGGCCTTTTCGGCTGTTTCCAGACCTGCGGCCAAAGCAGCCTGATTCAGGGCGAAGGAGGCGTTTGCGGAGAGACCTGTCCGGGCGCGGCAAACAGCTCGGCCAGCGTTTGCTGGCCTCCCTGCAGGACATTGAGATCGACATCACCCTCGATGCCGTCGACGCGGCCCATATTATGGTACTGCCAGTAGATCCAGCCGTCCTCGCTCGGTTTGATCGCCAGCGAGCGCAGCCAGCGCTGACGCACAGCTATCTGTCCAAGATACGCCTCCTCGGCCTCGTCGGTCAGGTAGATGATCGCCGGCTTGCCGAACGCAGCTTCAACCGGCCCGAGGAAGGCCTGCAGTTCGGCGCTCAGCTGTTGCGGCGACGGCCGTTGCGGGCAGTTGCCGCCGAATTCAATGTCGACCACCGGCGGCAGCAGTGGCTGATCATGCGGCACGACCGCGATGAAATTGCGCGCCTGGTCGGCGCCCGGCCGGCAGAAGGTGAAGAAGTGGTAGGCGCCGACCGCAAGGCCGGCGGCGCGCGCCTCACGTAGGTTTTTGGCGAAGGCATCGTCGACATGGTCGCCGCCCTCGGTCGCCTTGATGACGGCGAAGGCGACATCGTCGGCGGCGACGCGCCGCCAGTCGATCTCGCCCTGATGGTGGGAAACGTCGATGCCCCTGATCGGATATCTGTAGCGGTCCGGAGAAAAGGAGTGGAAGTAAAGAAGGCCGCCTGCGGCGACGAGACCCGCGAAAACCAGGCTGGCCGCAGCCCAGAGGACCAACCGTTTCTTCAAGATTATCCCTTTAGGGCTCCCGGCCCTTCGCTATGGCTCCGGGCGTTCGTCGCTCGAAAAGCCAAATCGTTGGCTTTTCGTCCGCTTCGCGGACCACTCCTCACCCGCGTTCCTTCATAAGCCGGCCCTTCTCACGCGACCAGTCGCGCTGCTTTTCGGACTCGCGCTTGTCGTGCAGTTTCTTGCCGCGGCCGACGGCGAGCAGCAGCTTGGCGCGGCCCTGGTCGTTGAAATAGATCTTTAGTGGCACCAGCGTCATGCCTTCGCGCTCGATGCTCTGCGCCAATTTTGCCATTTCGCGCTTGTTGAGCAGCAGCTTGCGCCGCCGCCTAGGCTCATGGTTGAAGCGGTTGGCCTGCAGATATTCCGGCAGATAGGAATTGATCAGCCAGATCTCGCCGCCCTCAACCGAGGCGTAGCTGTCCTGGATGTTGGCCTGGCCCTGGCGCAGCGACTTGACCTCGGTGCCGGTCAGCACCAGGCCGGTCTCGATCGTGTCGAGCACCTCATAGGAAAACCGCGCCTTGCGGTTTTCCGCAACGGTCTTGTTGTTGGGATCGGCTTTTCTGACTTGATTCATGATGTGGAGAGGTGGCGCCTCATCCCTAATTTATCAAGCCGGCGTGCTTCAAAGCCGCATCGATCTTCTCGGCAGTCGATGCCTCGATCGTCACCAGCGGGGAGCGCACCACGTTCTCGACCTTGCCCAGCTTCGACAGCGCATATTTGGCGCCACACAGGCCCGGCTCGATGAAAATCGCCTTGTGCAGCGGCAGCAGACGGTCCTGCAACTCCAGCGCCTTGACGCTGTCGCCGGACAGCGTCGCCTCCTGGAATTCGGCGCAGAGCCGCGGCGCGACATTCGATGTCACCGAGATGCAGCCGACGCCGCCATGGGCGTTGAAGCCGAGCGCCGAAGCATCCTCGCCCGAAAGCTGGATGAAATCCTTGCCGCAAGTGGCGCGCTGTTCGGACACACGCTCGACCTTGCCGGTGGCATCCTTGACACCGACGATGTTCTTGAAGTCGTGCGCCAGCTGGCCCATCGTCTCCGGGCTCATGTCGATCACCGAGCGCGGCGGGATGTTGTAGATGATGATCGGCAGGCTGGTCGCCTTGGCGACCGCGGCGAAATGCGCATAGAGGCCACGCTGCGTCGGCTTGTTGTAGTAGGGCGTGACGACGAGTGCGGCGTCGGCGCCTGCCTTTTCGGCATACTGGACCAGCCCTACCGCCTCTTCGGTGTTGTTGGAGCCGGCGCCGGCGACGACCGGAACCCGGCCCTTGGCCACCTCGATGCAGACCTTGACGACCTGGCGATGCTCGTCATGCGACAGCGTCGGCGACTCGCCGGTGGTGCCAACCGGAACAAGACCGGTCGTGCCTTCGGCGAGTTGCCATTCGACAAACGCGCGAAAGGCTTTCTCGTCGAAACGCCCGCTCTTTTCGAACGGTGTCACGAGCGCAGTAAGCGAGCCTCTCAGCATGTCGTCCAACTCCTTGGGACTTCTTGGTTTCTTGCATGTCGTTGTCCCAAAACCGGTATCCACTTTTTGGGCGACATGCATCGGTGTTTTGTCGTGCGCCTTCTAGCCGAAAGCGAAGCGGCGCACCATAGTCTCGACATGGTTGCGCGGCAAGCATTGCAATGATGCCAGCAAGCGCAATTCGAACGGCCTCGATAACCTTTTGTTTACGAGCCCTTCACGACCTAAGTTTAGGCTTCGAGGCATCTCGGCCTGCTGGTAAAATGGCAGCATAGGGAAGACGTCAAGATCATGCCGGTCAATCGGCCTCACCTTTTCGCGCTGCTTGGCGCCACGCTCGCGCTGATGCCGGGCATGGCGGACGGCGGCGGCGTCGATGTGCAGGTGACGTCGGCCATTCCGATGCCAGGCCTGCAGGATAGCGGCCCGCAGGACGCGGCGGCCTCGCCTTCCCCCAGCGTCGGGATACTAAAGAGTGGTCTCGACGCGCTGGCGGCAAACGACATTCCCGCCGCGCGTGCGGTGCGCGAGGCCTTGCCCGCCAATTCGCTCGACCGCCACATCCTGGCCTGGGCGATCGCGCTCTATGGCGGCAACCAGGTGCCGAGCGGCGATATTGCGGACGCCGCAAAGATGCTGCCCAACTGGCCAGGCACGATCGCCTTGCGCAAGAACAGCGAGCGCGCGCTCTACCGCGAGAATCCCTCGCCGCAGACCGTAGTGCAGGCCTTCGACGGCAGCCAGCCGCTGACTTTAGAGGGTGTGGTGATCCTCGCCCGCTCCTATGTGGCACTCGGCAACGCCAAGGCGGCGCGCTCGGTGCTGTCGCCGTTCTGGCGCACCGAGCTGCTGGAGGCCAGTGATGAAACGGCGGTCATCAAGGAATTCGGCAAGCTGATCCCGGTTGCCGACCACCGTTTCCGCATGGAGCGCATGTTCTATGCCGACCGGGTGAATTCGGCGCTGCGCGTCGCGGGCCTCGCCGGCGCCCAGCCGTTGGCCGATGCCTGGGCGGCGGCGGACAAAGGCGACAAGAACGCGGCCAAATTGCTGAAGGCGGTGCCGGCCGCACAGCGTTCGGCCGGCTATTTCTTCGCGCAGGCCGAATATCTGCGCAAGCAGGACAAGTTTTCCGACGCCGCCGCGGTGGTGATGAAGGCGCCTACGGACCGTGAAGCGCTGGTCGATCCGGACGCCTGGTGGGTGGAACGCCGGGTGCTTTCGCGCGAACTGGTCGACCAGGGCGACATGAAGACCGCCTACAGAATAGTCGCCGCGCACGCCGCTGAAAGTGCCGCCAATGCCGCGGAGGCGGAGTTCCATGCCGGCTGGTATGCGCTGCGCGGGCTGAACGACGCCAACACCGCTGCCACGCATTTCGCGCGGATCGCCGATCTCGCCCAGGGACCGATGACACTGTCGCGCGCCTACTACTGGCTTGGCCGCGCGGCCGAAGTCGGCGGTCCCGGCAATGCGAAGGCGTATTTCACCCGTGCCGCCGCCTACGGCACGACCTTTTATGGTCAGCTCTCAGCCGAGCGTGTTGGCCTGCGCACCCTCAATATCGCCTATCCCTCGCCCAGTGCCGCCGATCGCCAGAATTTCGACAACCGTGAGGCCGTCAGCGCCATCAAACGGCTGCAGGAGGCAGGCTACGACCGCTATGCCGATACGCTCTACCGCGACCTCGCCGCGCAATTGACCAGTCCCGGAGAACTGGCGTTGCTCGCCGTTCTGGCGGAAAAGCAGGGCAATCATTTCCTGGCGCTGAAAGTCGGCAAGATCGCCGGCGCGCGCGGCATCGATGTCGGCGCGCTGTCGCATCCGTTGGGCGTCATTCCCGATTCGGCCAATATTTCCGGCTCGGGCAAGGCGCTGGCCTATGCGATCGCCCGCCAGGAAAGCGAGTTCAACATCGGCGCGGTCTCCAGCGCCGGCGCGCGCGGGCTGTTGCAACTGATGCCGGGGACCGCCAGGCAATTGGCCAAGCAGGCCGGAATGACCTTTTCGCAGACACGGCTGACCACCGACGCCGGCTACAACGCGACTTTGGGCGCCGCCTTCCTCGGCGAGCAGCTCGATCGCTTCAATGGCTCCTATGTGCTGACCTTCGCCGGCTACAATGCCGGCCCCAACCGCGCCAGCCAGTGGGTGGCGAAATATGGCGACCCGCGCGGCAAGGACATCGACGCGGTCGTCGACTGGATCGAGCGGATTCCCTACACGGAAACAAGAAGTTACGTGCAGCGCGTTATGGAGAATTACGAGGTCTACAAGATGCGTATTTCAGGCAAATACGACATCGTCGGGGATCTGGTGAACGGCCGGAGCTGAGGCTTTCCCTTCCTTTACCCCTTGCGGGTGAAGGCAAAACCTCGCCCATTTGACGATCCCACCCTCACCCGCTAGCTGTCTGCGTCAATCCAGCGAGGGACGGCAATCTGATGGCGGGCGACGAAGGTTTCTCCGACTTCTTCTATGCTGCGCCCGATGGGCTTAGGCTCCATGCGCGCGTCTACGGCGAAGCGAACTCCGGACATTGGCCGGTCGTCTGCCTGCCTGGCCTGACGCGCAACGCTCGCGACTTTCACGAACTGGCGCTGTACCTCTCGACGCAATCGGAAAGACCGCGAAAGATCGTTGCCTTCGATTACCGCGGCCGCGGCCAATCCGCCTACGACCCGGATACCAGCCATTACAATGTCGGTGTCGAAGCGGGCGATATCCTCGCCGGGCTGGCGGCGCTCAACATCGCGGAAGCGGCCTTCATCGGCACGTCGCGCGGCGGGCTGATCATCCATGTGCTCGGCGCGATGCAGCCGGCCGTGCTGAAGGCCATCGTTCTCAACGACATCGGCCCGGTGATCGAGGCGGATGGACTTGCCCATATCCGTTCCTATCTCGATCCGGCGCCAAAGCCGAAAACGCGTGCCGAGGCGGTCAGCGCCCAGCGCGGCGCGCATGGCAGCGATTTTCCCGCGCTGACCGAGGCGGATTGGGAGCGGATGGTGTCGGCGCTTTACCGCGAGACGGATCATGGGCTGATGCCGGATTTCGACCCGCGGCTGCTCGAGACACTGGCGGGCCTTGACCTCAGCAAGCCATTGCCGGATCTGTGGCCGCAGTTCGAGGCGCTGGCGGCCGTACCACTGCTTGCCATACGCGGCGCCAATTCGAGACTGCTGTCGGCCGAAACGATCCGGGAGATGGGCAGGCGCCATTCCGGTATGGAAGCGATCACCGTCTACGGCCAGGGCCACGCGCCATTCCTGGAGACAGACAGCCTGCCCGGCGCCATCGCGGCTTTTCTGGACCGTGCGGAAAACGCAGCTCAAACAAAGTAAACCCCAAGATCAAAACCGATCCCGGGGTCGCCATTACAGTATAAGAAGGCCTGCCGAACTATTTGGCTTTCGAGCTTTTCCTGGGCGCCTTCGCAGCCTTGGCTTCGGCCGCTTCGCCCTTTTGCGCAGGCGCCGAAGGCGTGGTCAGCGGGGATGAGAAGGCCGAGCTTTTTGCGTCGCAGGTCAGCCCTTCGCCGCGCGGCGTCTCCAGCACGACGACGCAGCCGTCGAGATCGTTGGTGGCCAGGTGCGCGTAGCGCATGGTCATCGACAGCGTCTGGTGGCCGAGCCACATCTGCACGCGCCTGATGTCGATGCCGCCCTGGACAAGACGCGAGGCGCAAGTGTGGCGCAAAATATGCGGCACCACCTGATCGTCGGCGCCAAGGCCGACTTCGGCTTTCGCATCGTTCCAGATGGCTCGGAACTGCGCCTGGCTGAGTTTGGTGAACGGACCTTTGGGCCGGCGGCCTTCGGCGACCGGCAGCTTGATGACCTCTTTTACCCGTTCGGTCATCGGAATGGTGCGGCTGCGGCCGGACTTGGTGATCCAGAAGGAGACGCGATGTTCCTGGATGTCGTTCCAGATCAGTCCGAGCGCCTCGCCGAGGCGGCAGCCGGTGTCGACGAGGAAGACGGAGAGACGGTAAGCATCCTCGCTGCGGTTTTTGATGGCAGCGAACAACCGCGCCTCTTCGTCCCTTTCCAGGAAACGAATCCGTCCCGCCCGCTCCTTCTGGCGGCGGAACTCGGGCAGGCTGTGGATATCTCCCATCTTGTGAGCCTTGCGCAGCAGTTTGCTGAGGGCAGCCATCTTCCGGTTGATGGTTGCGTTGCTGTTACCGCGCTGGCGCAAGGTTCCGATAAGGTTATCGAGGGTGCTTTGGTCAAAGGCGCTGAAACGCTCGCCGAGGAGAATCTCGTCTATTTCGCCGATGAAAGAACTGACATTGTATTTATGCCGCCCATCATCCCAAAGTATGTCACGGTACGCTGAAAATAATTCTCCGACCCTATGCGACTTAACTTCTCGTATCTTGTTGTAGCTGTATCTTATCTTCGAATTTTGAGAAGAAAACATCGAAAACTGATCGGAGGGTTCTCCCTCTTGAATCGCTTCGTTCGTCATTAATCGCCACACCCCCGAGTGGATAGATCAGACCTATCCGCTTGGAAGCGTCCTTTCAAGAGATTTGATCACGCAGTCGTGATTTCATCCACCATCGGTGGATCCCACGAAATCAGCCTGCGGACTGTTCAGCTACCCGAACCCCCTTCTCCTTCTCACTGCCATGGCCAAGCCACGAAAACAAAACAGCCCGGGCGTTGATGCGCCCGGGCTGAATTTCACCTGTAAGGAACCAGCCCTTAGAACGAGCGCTGGAAGCGGAGGATGCCGCCGACGCCATCTTCGCTGGCATGCCAGTCGCTGTCGGCCTTGTTGAAGTAGTCAACTTCGGCCGTGACAGTGAAGCCCGGGACAACATCGTAAGCAATGTTGGCAGCCAGACCAAAGGTCTTGCCGTCGTCATACGATGCCTGGACATTGAACGAGGTCTTTTCGTTGATGGTGTAAGTGCCACCACCCCAGATTGCCCAGCTGCCGTCCCAATTCTTGAAGAAGTTGTGGCCGTTATTCGGATCGGCAAAGTCGGAGTCACTGCCGTAGCCGCCGATGATGAACAGCGACAGGTTCTGCATCGGAGTCACGTCCAAGCGAGCCTTGCCGGCCCACGCTTCGTAGTTGCTGTCATAGGCGGCAACTGCGGTGATTGCACCCCAGCCCTGCGTGTACTTCACGCCGCCGACGACATGCGGAACGTAGCTGTCGATGGAGTAGTCGCCTTCGCCCTCTTCGAGCGAAACCACGGCCGAGAAGCCGTTGCCAGCGTCGAAGTAGTACTGGATGACGTTGGTGTCGAAATCGCCGTAGGGGACGAGCGTATCGTCGATGACGTTGCCGGCATAGCCGATGAACGTATTGAAGGCCGATTCGTCCTTACCGACGCGCAGGCCACCGAGCTGGATCCAGGCAAAGTTCAGCGAGGGTGTCTTGTTGACCGCCCGCCATGCACCATTGTCGACCAGCACATCAGGCGTGAGCGGATCGTTGTCGGTATCCGAAAGCGACTGCGAGCTGCCCGAGCTGTTGCCGAAGTTGAAGCGGGTCTCGGTGAAGGTCTTCAAGGTGCCGAGTTCGGTTTCCTGGCCGGTCCAGGTCTTCAGCGTGAAGCGGGCATTCTTGTGATAGGTGTCGTGGAAACCATCGCCCAGGTGATCCGGAACGTCCTGGATGCCTTCGCGGTCACCCACGCCGATGTCGTAACGGACAAAGCCGCCGATGCGCAGGCAGGTCTCGGTGCCGGGGATGTAGAAGTAGCCCGAGCCGTAGACGTCGCAGATCTTGACGTATTCAGCGGGTTCCGGCTCGGCGACGACGACGGCGTCGGCGGCGCGCGCACCGGAAACTGCGATCAGGGCCGCAGCGGAGCCGAGAAGAAGGCTCTTGATGTTCATTTTCTGACCTCCAGTCAAAAGTTAAAAAACGGGTCTGGGTATTCTTTGCTGAAGGACAGCGTTCCCTGCCCCATCCCCACTACTGAAAAAGATGCGCACCGCGCCGCTCCTTCGAACTCGACATTACCCATGAGGCGGCGGCGTTCAACCACGATCGTACCGGCGAAAGGTCTGTGCGGGCGCTATCCCCATGCGTTGTTGCACAAATGACACGATTTGGCCTCAGTCAGAAAGCTCTCATTAACCTTCAGGCCCCTTGCAGCCCTTGCTTTCAGGCCGAATCCGGCGATGGGCCGCCAAAATTACGGCCAGGTTCCGAGTCGCCGGCCAGGGAATTGCCGCAGAATCGCCGCATGGCGAAGGCGGGGTTTCGGCAGACGCCGGTTTTTTCAATGATAATGGCGCCGGCTTGTTGATTGTGCCGACGCTTTTCTTTATCCAGCGGCGCAACGGAGAGGTGGCCGAGTGGTCGAAGGCGCTCCCCTGCTAAGGGAGTAGAGGTCAAAAGCTTCTCGTGGGTTCGAATCCCATCCTCTCCGCCACCCTACGCCTGCGGGCTTCGGGTGGCAGGCCACCCGAAACCRCAAGCGGGCGTAGGGTGTCGCCCGAAGCTACGATGTAGCGTAGGGGGACCATGTGGTACGTCTATTTCCTGCAACTCCATAACGGCGATGTCTATGTCGGATCGACAAATGACCTTCGACGCCGTTTCGAATCGCACCGATCGGGCCATGTGACGTCGACGAAGGCTTATCTGCCTGTCACCTTGAAGGCCTACATTGGGATTGAAACCAAGGCCAACGCACGGCAACTCGAGCGATATTTCAAGACCGGATCAGGCAAGGCCTTCGCGAGCAAGCGGTTTTGGCCGACAGAGCCAGCTGGCCGCTCATAAGGCTTATCTATTTGAAATAAAACAGCAAAGCAGAACAGTGGACTGTTTTTCATCGACCTCCGCCTCCGATTCTGACTGGAGGTCAGAAAATGAACATCAAGAGCCTTCTTCTCGGCTCCGCTGCGGCCCTGATCGCAGTTTCCGGTGCGCGCGCCGCCGACGCCGTCGTCGTCGCCGAGCCGGAACCCGCTGAATACGTCAAGATCTGCGACGTCTACGGCTCGGGCTACTTCTACATCCCCGGCACCGAAACCTGCCTGCGCATCGGCGGCTATATCCGTTACGACATCGGCGGTGGCGACGTCGGCTCGTTCGACGGTGCGAAGTCCGGCGACCACGAGGACGGCGACGAGCAGAGCACATGGTACAAGCATGCACGCTTCACGCTGAAGACCTGGACCGGCCAGGAAACCGAACTCGGCACCTTGAAGACCTACACCGAGACCCGCTTCAACTACGGCAACAGCCAAAACTACGCCACCGTCAATAACAATGGTACTCCGCTTGATGCCACTGACGATTTCTTCAACCCCAATGCAGCCGGCAACAGCGGCGTTTCGCTGAACTTCGCCTGGATCCAGCTCGGTGGTCTGCGCGTCGGTAAGGACGAATCGGCCTTCAATACGTTCATCGGCTACGCCGGCAACGTCATCAACGATACGCTGGTTCCCTACGGCGACTTCGACACCAACGTCATCCAGTACTATTTCGACGCTGGCAACGGCTTCTCGGCCGTTCTCTCGCTCGAAGAAGGCTCGGGCGTCGTCGGCACGATCGACAGCTACGTTCCGCATGTCGTCGGCGGCGTGAAGTACACGCAGGGCTGGGGCGCCATCACCGGCGTCATCGCTTATGACAGCAACTACGAGGAAGTGGCCGGCAAGGTTCGCCTGGACATCACCCCGATGCAGAACCTGTCGCTGTTCATCATGGGCGGCTACGGCACCGACGACAATCTGACGGATCCGACCTGGGCAACCCCGGCCGGCGGCCGCGGCTTCTACAAGCAGTGGAGCGGCAACTGGGCAGTCTGGGGTGGTGGCACCTACACCATCAACCAGAAGACCTCGTTCAACACCCAGCTCTCCTATGACGAAGGCAAGAACTTCGGCGCCGCGGCGAACATTGCCTACGACATCGTTCCCGGCTTCACGGTCACGGCGGAAGTCGACTACCTGCACCTTGGCGACGATACCGTCTCCAACTGGACCAATGCCGACAAGAAAAACAGCGTCGGAGGCCTCCTCCGCTTCCAGCGCTCGTTCTGATCAGCGCCTGATCTGAGCACCATAGAACCCGGCGGGCAACCGCCGGGTTTTTGTCGAAGGTGGTATGACTGCCACTTCATGCGCTATGCCGCGATGCCGCGATGCCGCGCATCCTTCCACCGCGAAACAGGGATCGCCGACAGTTTGATTCTTCGTCGCCCAGGCCCTACAAAACTGGTTTGGCACTGGCGCCATGATTTATCCGGCTGGACCGCCACACTTCCAGCTTCCTAGCATCGCTGTAAGGGCAAAAGGCCGCGATCGAGCTACCTCTGCAGGCTTATGACGCCGCACCATTCGACATTGGCCACACGCAGCGTGGATACCTGTTCAAAGCTCAGCCAGATCGCCCAAGGCATCGATCAACGGCTGCAGTCTAGTTTCATAATTCTTCCAGTGCTTGACAGCCGATTTATAGATCGGCTGTCGAACTTGCCAGCGGCTGAGCGTTCTCACAGACCCGGCCCTGTCGAAGAAACGAAGGCAGGCATCGTCCCAGGTCAAGCCGAGGTGGTCTATCAAGCGGCGTGATTGCCCTTCCTGGTCCGAAACGAGATCCTCGTAGCGATTTTCGAAAATGCGGCCTGGGAAAATAGCCTGCCAATGACGCATGAGACGATCATATTCACGATAGTACAACCCAAGGTGCCTAAGATCAGAGGAATAATTGTGGCCTTTTTTGAGATTTGCAGTGAAGCACGAGAAGCAATTATCGATCGCGTCGCGCCTGCAATGAATAATTCGAGCGTTGGGGAAGAGAATTGCGATAAGGCCGACCAGCTCGAAATTGTGCGGCATCTTGTCGACAATATGCGATTCCGCAGACGCATACAGGTGCAGGTTAGCAAGATATTCTTCGGCCAACGCTTGCGATTGCTGCGCCGTCATCGACTTGATCGACTGTCCAAAGCCTTGTACCGGCTCCCCCTTCAGATCGTTTGCGTCCGCTATGCGTCCCAGTTTGGTAAGTTCTCCAGCTCCGTGAACGCTGGGATGGCTTGCACAAATCTGTTCTGTCAGGGTCGTACCCGAACGGGGCATTCCCAGCACGAATACGGGGACCTCGGACGGGCTTCCATAATCCGCCCTGGCCGCCAGAAACTCCGCATCGAACAGGCTGATGATGGAATCGACCCGCTTGCGATAGGTATCGATGTCGAAGTCATAAGGCTTGAGTTTCTTGGCCTGCGTGAAATGATCCATCGCGTCATCGTAGCGCCCAAGATCATTCAGGACCTTGCCTGCCGCAAGGTGAAGCTCGGGCGGCGGCTTGTTGGCGGAACCCGCCAGGTTATGGAGTTCGTCCAGGATGGATTTAAGTTCAGGCGGCTCGGCGGAAAATTTTCGGATGTGCACAAAGGCATAGTAGGCCCCAGGCACATCCACACGCCGGGCGATGGTTTCTTTTAGGTAGGCTGTTGCCTCGTCCATCCGTCCGAGGCTCACAAGCGTATTCGCCAAGCCCATCCGAGCGAGCGGATGATCGGGACTGATCTCCAGCCCTTTCTCGTAGATAGCCAAAGCCATGTCGGCCTTGTCAAATTTGGCATAGGCCTTTCCAAGTCCGCAAAGAGCCTCCATCAGATCGGGCTTTAGGTCGCAAGTGCGCTGCAAATGCTTGATCGCCAGCGGGTAATCACCGACCGTCAGATAGGCGTCGCCCAGACTGAGCTGATAGTATGGATTTTCTGGCTCTTGGGCGGCCGCGCGCGCGAAATATCTGATAGCCAGTTCATCGTCGAAACCGAGCCCCAGCGTGCCGAGAATATACAGAGCAAGTGGGTAATTTGGCGTTCTCGCCAGAACGCGATGGCACAGTTCCTCCGCTTCGGGGAAGCGGTCGGCTTTCTGCAGCTCGAGTGCCTGCCTCAGCACCATGTCGTCGGCTTGCGCGCGCGACGGTTGCATTTTCGGCTGTACTGCTGGTGCAGGTGCGGCCTTTATCGGCACAGGCTTAGCCCGTATCGGCGCAGGCGTAGCCTTTAGATGCTTGGCCCAGGCGGGCGGCAGACGATTGTTCATCGGGCCTCGCTAGCAAAAAGAACAAGCAGAATCCAGCACAAGCCGGGCCGCCGTCGATCGGAACTCGCGCCAACTTGCGCAGCCTCAAAGGGCACGCTAGCAAGAAGGCCCGTTTCAACCGAGCCCTTTTGCCATGCGCCAGCGCCCTCCCCTCACGCCACTCATCGCTGCGCTCCCTTCGACGGTGCCGTTTGTCGGCCCGGAGGCGCAGGAGCGCGATCGCGGTCGTGCGTTTCGCGCCCGCATCGGCGCCAATGAGAGCAGTTTTGGGCCTTCGCCGCGCGTCATTGCCCGCATGGAAAGCGTCGCGCGCGACCAGTGGATGTATTGCGACCCCGACAATTTCGACCTGAAGGTTGCGGCCGCCGCCCATCTCGGCGTCGGCGTCGAAAACGTCGTTGTCGGCGAAGGCATAGACGGGCTGCTCAGCCTGGTGGCGCGTATGTATGTGGCGCCCGGCGACGCGGTGGTGACCTCGCTCGGCGCCTATCCGACCTTCAATTTCCACATTGCCGGCGTCGGCGGCCGGCTGGTCACTGTCCCCTATGAAAGCGACCGGGAGAGCCTGGACAGCCTGCTGGCAGCAGTCGTCAAGGACAAGGCGCCGTTGGTCTACCTCTCCAACCCCGACAATCCGATGGGCAGCTGGTGGGAAGCGGCCGAGCTTATCCGCTTCATCGAAGCGCTGCCCGAAACCACCATGCTGGTGCTCGACGAGGCCTATGGCGAGTTGGGGCCCGCTACCGCGCTGCCGCCAATCGATATTTCGCGGCCGAACGTCATTCGCATGCGCACTTTCTCGAAGGCCTACGGGCTGGCCGGCATACGCTGCGGCTATGCGGTGGCCGAGGCCCAGGTGATCCGCGATTTCGAAAAAATCCGCAACCACTATGGCGTCAGCCGCATGGCGCAGATCGCCGGAGTCGAAGCGCTTGCCGACCAGGATTATCTTGGGACCGTGGTGGCGCGGGTCGCGGCCGGGCGCAGGCGCATTGCCGGGATCGCTGAGGCGAATGGGCTAAAGCCGCTGCAATCAGCAACCAATTTCGTCACCATCGATTGCGGCCATGATGGCGCCTTCGCGCTGAAAGTGCTGCAGGGCTTGCTGTCGCGCGACGTGTTCATCCGCAAGCCGATGGTGCCGGTGCTCGACCGCTGCATCCGCGTCAGCGTCGGCCTCGACCACGAGCTCGATATTTTTGCCGAGGAACTGCCCGGCGCGCTCGCCGCCGCGCGCGGCAACTGAAGCGACTTCGCTCAAATCACGACTCTAGGCGCCGCCGCCGGCAGGTGCATGGCCCGTTTCAAGGCGCCTGAAAGCTTCGCAGCCTCATCATCAGCCAGGCTGGCCGTCAGCCGAGTGAGATCGCGGTCCGCCGCCGCTTATCTATCGGAGAACAGTCACCCATTCTTCAGAGCCTGATCGGCAATCACAACAAGTCTGTTGCATTCATTGGATCAGGCGTCAGACTCGAAACGAGAATATGTTGGGAGGGTCCGATGGATGACCAGCAAAGGGCAGTGCAGGCGCGCGTACACGGCAAGGTGCAGGGTGTCGGCTACAGGATCTGGGTGCGAGGCGAGGCGACGGAGCTGGGCCTTGCTGGTTGGGTGCGCAACGAGAGGGACGGCTCGGTCACGGCATGGTTTGCCGGCGACGAGGCGGCGGTCTCGACAATGATCGAACGTCTGCGAAAGGGCCCGCCGGGTGCCTCGGTTTCGCGGATCGATGTCGAGTTACTCGAGGGCTGGAGCGCACCTGTTGGTTTCCGGATCGTCGCATAGACATGCCCGGATTGGCCGCCTCTTGAATTAATTGAACGTTCGTTTTATTATTGCACCTTCTCGCGAGGCGATCATGGCGCGCACCACCGGTTCCGATGGCGAAAGGACTGAAGCCGCTGTCCGCGAGGCAGCGGTCAGCCTGATCGCACGCTTTGGCTACGAGGCGATGTCGATGCGCCAGCTCGCTGCCGAGGTGGGCGTGCAGGCGGCAGCGCTCTATCGCTATTTTCCCACCAAGGAAGACCTTTTGTTCACGCTGATGCGTGAACACATGGAGGGGCTGAGCGAGGCGTGGGACGCGGCACGGCCCGACACGGCCGATCCGACAGCGCGGCTTGCCGCCTATGTCGAGAACCACATCGCCTTCCATATCGGGCGCCGCCATTCCACCCATGTCTCGAATATGGAATTGCGCAGCCTGTCGCATGACCGCCTGACGCAAATCCTGCGGATGCGCACGACCTATGAAAAGGAATTGCGCGCCATATTGCGCGACGGCGCAGAGATAGGCGCCTTCAACATCGACGACACCGGCCTGACCGCCATGGCGCTGATCCAGATGATGACGGGCGTCATCGTCTGGTTCCGGCCGGGCGAGCGGCTGTCGATCGCGGAAGTGACGGCGACATATCTTTCGATGACAATGCGTCTGGTGGGCGCAACAATGACCGGGGAGGAACCGCATGTACACGAACACGCTCAGCTTCGGGCATGACGAAGACATCGAGGCGCTGCGCGACCTGGTGCGCCGCTTTGCCCAGGACAGAATCGCGCCGATTGCTGCCGAGATCGACCGCTCGAACGAATTCCCGGCGCATTTGTGGGCGGAGCTGGGCGCACTCGGCCTGCTCGGCATCACCGCCGACCCGGATTTTGGCGGCACCGGCATGGGCTATCTCGCCCATGTGATCGCGGTCGAAGAAATTTCGCGCGCCTCGGCTTCGGTTGGTCTCTCCTACGGCGCCCATTCCAATCTCTGCGTCAACCAGATCAATCGCTGGGCGACGCCGGCGCAAAAGGAAAAGTATCTCCCTGCTCTGTGCTCGGGCGAGAAGGTCGGTGCGCTGGCGATGTCGGAATCCGGCGCCGGCTCCGACGTGGTGTCGCTCAAGCTGCGCGCCGAAAAGCGCAACGATCGTTATGTGCTGAACGGCACCAAGATGTGGATCACCAACGGACCGGACGCCGAGACACTGGTCGTCTACGCCAAGACCGACCCAGAACGCCATTCGCGCGGCATCACCGCCTTCATCATCGAAAAAGCTTTTGCCGGCTTTTCCGTGGCGCAAAAGCTCGACAAGCTCGGCATGCGCGGCTCCAACACCGGCGAGCTGGTTTTCGACAATGTCGAAGTGCCGTTCGACAATGTGCTGCATGAGGAAGGGCGCGGCGTCGAGGTGCTGATGTCGGGCCTCGACTATGAGCGCACAGTGCTGGCCGGCGGTCCGATCGGGCTGATGGCGGCCTGCCTCGACGTGGCGATCCCTTACGTGCACGAGCGCAAGCAATTCGGCCAGCCGATCGGCGAATTCCAGCTGGTGCAAGGCAAGCTGGCCGACATGTATACGGTGATGAACGCCGCGCGTGCCTACGTCTATGCCGTCGCCGCCGCTTGCGATCGCGGCCAGACGACGCGCAAGGACGCCGCCGGCTGTGTGCTGTTTGCCGCCGAGAAAGCAACGCAGATGGCGCTCGACGCGCTGCAGCTCTTGGGCGGCAATGGCTACATCAACGACTATCCGACCGGCCGGCTTTTGCGCGACGCCAAGCTCTACGAGATCGGTGCCGGCACCAGCGAAATCCGCCGCTGGCTGATCGGCCGGGAAATCATGGCGGAGAGCCTCTGAGATGCCGGTCCTCACCTCTCAGATCTCTCCCTCCTCCGAGACCTTCCGCGCCAATGCCGAGCGCATGCGGGCGCTGGTCGCCGACATTGCGGAGAAGGCCGCCACCGTCGAGCGCGGCGGCTCGGATGAGGCGCGCGAGCGCCATCAGGGCCGCGGCAAGCTGTTGCCGCGCGAGCGGCTGGCACAATTGCTCGACACCGGCTCGCCCTTCCTCGAGATCGGCCAGTTCGCGGCATGGTCGATGTATGGTGAGGACATCGCCGCGGCCGGCCTCATCGCCGGAGTCGGCCGCGTCGAAGGCACCGAAGTCATGGTCGTCGTCAACGACGCCACGGTGAAGGGCGGCACCTATTATCCACTGACGGTGAAAAAGCATTTGCGGGCGCAGGAGATCGCGCTGCAGAACAATCTGCCTTGCGTCTATCTGGTCGACAGCGGTGGCGCCAATCTGCCCAACCAGGACGAGGTGTTTCCCGACCGCGAGCATTTCGGCCGCATCTTCTACAACCAGGCCAACATGTCGGCGGCGGGCATTCCGCAGATCGCCTGCGTCATGGGTTCGTGCACGGCGGGCGGCGCCTATGTGCCGGCGATGTCGGACGAGACGATCATGGTGCGCAACCAGGCGACCATCTTCCTTGGCGGCCCACCGCTGGTGAAAGCGGCGACGGGTGAGGATGTCAGCGCCGAGGATCTGGGTGGCGCGGATGTGCACACAAGGCTATCCGGCGTCGCCGACCATTATGCGCTGGACGACGAGCATGCGCTGGCGATCGCACGCCGCATCGTCAGGAACCTCAATCGGAGAAAAGCGGTAAGTCTGGCTTTACAGAAGCCCGCGCCGCCGCTTCATGACCCGCAGGAGATCTACGGCATCGTGCCGACGGACCTGCGCCAGCCGTATGACGTGCGCGAGGTGATCGCGCGCGTCGTCGACGGCTCCGAGTTCGACGAGTTCAAGCAGAATTACGGCACCACGCTGGTCACCGGCTTTGCCCATCTGCAAGGCATGCCGGTCGGCATCATCGCCAACAATGGCGTGCTGTTTTCGGAAAGCGCGCTTAAGGGCGCGCATTTCATCGAGCTGTGCTGCCAGCGCAAGATCCCGCTGATTTTCCTGCAGAACATCACCGGCTTCATGGTCGGGCGAAAATACGAGGCCGGCGGCATCGCCAAGGACGGCGCCAAGCTGGTGATGGCAGTTGCCACGGCACGCGTGCCGAAGGTGACGATGATCATCGGCGGCTCGTTCGGCGCCGGCAATTACGGCATGTGCGGACGCGCCTATTCGCCACGTTTCCTGTGGATGTGGCCGAACGCGCGCATTTCAGTGATGGGCGGCGAACAGGCGGCAACGGTGCTGGCGGTGGTCAAGCGCGAGGGCATCGAGCGCAAGGGCGGTGAATGGTCGTCAGAAGAGGAAGCAAAGTTCAAGAAGCCGATCCTGATGAAGTACGAGCATGAAGGCCATCCGCTCTATTCCTCGGCACGGCTGTGGGATGACGGCATCGTCGATCCGGCGCGGACGCGCGAGGTGCTGGCGCTCAGCCTGTCGGCCGCGCTCAATGCTGAAATCGAGGAAACACGCTTCGGCGTGTTCAGGATGTGAGATGAGCGAGATCGGCGACCGGATTCGCGTCCACACCGGTGACATCACCAAGCTTTCGGTCGATGCCATCGTCAATGCCGCCAATTCCTCGCTGCTGGGCGGCGGCGGCGTCGACGGCGCCATTCACCGGGCGGCCGGCCCGGAGCTTGAATTCGAATGCCGGATGCTGAATGGCTGCAAGGTCGGCGAAGCAAAACTCACCAAGGGCTACAGGCTGCCGGCACGCTACATCATCCACACGGTCGGGCCGGTCTGGCAAGGCGGCGGCAAAGGCGAGGCAGAACTGCTCGCCTCCTGCTATATCAGGTCGCTTGAAATCGCAGTTGCCAAAGATTGCCGGACGGTGGCCTTTCCGGCGATTTCGACCGGCATCTACCGCTATCCGAAGAATGAGGCGACGCAGATTGCCGTTGGCATCGCGAGTACCTTCGTCGGACGGAACACAACGCCGGAAACAGTCATTTTCTGCTGCTTCGACGAGCAAACAGCTGAACTATACCGACAGGCTGTTGCTGTTGTTGATAGAGCTTAATCTACATGGACAAGTCGAGACATCCACTCCCACAAAAGCAATTTTTGGTGATCGGGCTGGCGGCGCCAGAGATTAGACGCTATTGCTCATCCCGCATTCGACAACGGGGATGGGGTAAAGATGAGACCGAAATATTCGGGGAAAACGACTGCGTCGGTACTTGCATGTTTTCTTATATTTTCGGTGCCCGGCATCGGCGCCGCGGCATCGTTGGCGGGAAGCAAGGGCGACACACAATTTTATCCGTATTTGCCGAGAAACCGGAAAGACCAGTGCACCAGGGCTTACAATGCCTATGTGGCCGCAGGCGGTCATTCGGCCTACGCGACCACCCCCTATGCCCGGATCCGTTCATTGTACATCATCTGCGGCTCGGGCCTGAATGCGCCGTCACAGAAGGCTGCCGAAGAACGGGCGATGAAATCCTGCGAGGCCGCCCGCAGCCATTACAAGGTCATTACAGGGGCGGGTTGCGAAGTCGCCGCTTCCAAGTAGGGCACCTTCCTTCCCGACGCTTTGACAACGGCCGGGCAGCATCGCAGGGTGCGGCGATGAGAAAGCTTGCACGGATAGGCCGGCTGGACAGCGCCCAATCTCTGCTCCGGGAGCATCCATGTTCGCCAAGATCCTGATTGCCAATCGCGGCGAAATCGCCTGCCGGGTGATCCGCACGGCGCGCAAGATGGGCGTGCGCACCGTCGCGGTCTATTCCGACGCCGACGCCAGGGCGCTGCATGTCGCTATGGCCGACGAAGCCGTGCATATCGGTCCCTCGCCGGTCGGTGAAAGTTATCTGCGCGGCGACAAGATCATAGCGGCGGCGAAAGCAACCGGCGCCGAGGCCATCCATCCCGGCTACGGCTTTCTCTCGGAAAATCCTGACTTCGTCGACCAGGTGGTTGCAGCGGAGCTGATCTTCATTGGTCCGTCGGCGGCATCGATCCGCGCCATGGGGCTGAAGGATGCGGCCAAGCGGCTGATGGAGAAGGCCGGCGTGCCGGTGGTGCCGGGCTACCATGGCGAGGCGCAGGAGATCGTGCTGCTCGCCTCGAAGGCGCGCGAGATCGGCTATCCTGTATTGATCAAGGCGCGCGCCGGCGGCGGCGGCAAGGGCATGCGGCGGGTCGACCATCCCGACGATTTTTCCGAAGCGCTGTCGGGGGCGCGGCGCGAAGCGAAAGCCGCCTTCGGCGACGACCGCGTGCTGGTCGAGAAGTATGTCGACAAGCCGCGCCACATCGAGGTGCAGGTGTTCGGCGACAATTTCGGCAATGCCGTGCATCTTTTCGAGCGCGACTGCTCGGCGCAGCGCCGTCACCAGAAGGTGATCGAGGAAGCGCCGGCGCCTGATATGACGCCGGCCTTGCGCAAGGCGATGACGGACGCGGCGGTCAAGGCCGCCAAGGCGATCAACTATTCCGGCGCCGGCACCATCGAGTTCATCGTCGATGCTTCGCAAGGGCTGAAGGCGGACCGCTTCTGGTTCATGGAAATGAACACCCGCCTGCAGGTCGAACACCCGGTCACCGAAATGGTCACCAGCACCGATCTGGTCGAGTGGCAATTGCGCGTGGCCGCCGGCGAAAAGCTGCCGAAGACGCAGGGCGAGATCGCGCTCTCCGGCCACGCCTTCGAGGCGCGCATCTATGCTGAGGACGCGGCAAAGGGTTTTTTGCCGGCGACCGGCACGCTGCACCATCTGAAGTTTCCCGACACCGCACCCGAAGGCGCCACCATGCGCATCGAAACCGGCGTGCGGGCCGGCGATGCCATCTCACCCTTCTACGATCCGATGATCGCCAAGCTGGTCGTCCACGCAAGGGACAGGCAGGCCGCTCTCGACGCGCTTGGCACAGCGTTGGCGCAAACCGAGATCGCCGGCTCGACCGTCAACACCGCCTTTTTGGCGGCGCTTGCTGCCGACGCGGATTTTTCCGCCGGCGATGTCGATACCGGCCTGATCGTCAGGCATCAGCAGCCGTTGACCGCCATTCCGCCACCAACGGCCGAGACCATTGCGGCTGCCGCGCTTGCCGCCTCCGGCGCGGGCGAGCAGGCGCGGTCCGACGATCCGTGGTCGTCATTTGCCGGCTACGCGCATTTCCACGCGATAGCGCGGCGCACGCGACTGAGATTCGGCGAGGACGATATCGTGGCAAAGGTTTCGGTGCGGCCGGACGGACGCTTCGAGGTGGCGCTGGATGCGCCCTATGAAAGCGTCAATTCGCATGAACTCCGCGCCGCCCCTCGCCTCGCCCGCTGGCCCGGCCACGTCACCGTGTTCGAAGGCGCGGTCGGCTACAGCTTCACCGTGCCCGATCCGCTGGCGCGAACCGACGAGGCGGCTGCCAGTTCCGGCAGCCTGCGGGCACCGATGCCAGGCCTGGTCAAGCTGGTGCGTGCGGCAAAGGGCGATGCCGTGACCAAGGGACAGCCGCTGCTGATCCTGGAAGCGATGAAGATGGAGCACACGATTTCAGCCAGCCATGACGGAGTGATCGCCGAGATCGCCGCGGAAGGTGCGCAAGTCACAGACGGCACGGTGCTGGTGCGCTTCGCCGAAGAGCCGAACGCCTAGAGCTTGTTCCCTCCCGATGCGAGATGGGCTCTGTCGCAGCGTTTGAGCGCAATCTTTCTGAGAAAACTGGCTTCCGCTTTTCGCTGCGCGAACCCTTTGGTTCGCGGATCATGTCCTGGACTACGGCAGGCTTTGGCGCGGCATTTCACGGCGCATCGGATGTACCCAACCAAATAGGCAAGATCACGACAAGCCGGCGGTTGGCTGCCGATAATATGCAAAATGCAAATCTTGCGGGTAATATCGATTTTATCGATTATTATCGACGATACGATAATATATCGATAGCAAATACACATATAAACTTTTACTCTAAGGCCTTCCTTCTGCGCATCGTTCTGCTATTTGCTTAAGAATTATTAATACCTTATGCTCTATTAAGGGTTTGATAACTGCAAACTAGGGCTCATCGTTAACGGAATCAGGCGGATTTCCTTGCGCAGCCTTACGAGGGAGAACCCATGAAGACTTCAATCAAAGCGCTCGCTTTGACTGTCGCATTGCCGCTGCTCTGGTTCAGCCCGGCGCAGGGAGCGACGGCCACCGGCAACATGACGGTCCGGATCACCATCCAGGCGGAGTGCAAGGTTCAGACCGCGACCGATATGGATTTCGGCACGACAGGTGTCATTGACGCCAATGTCGACCAGACCAGCACCATTTCAGTGCAATGCACCAACAGCACGCCCTACAATGTCGGCCTGGGCGTCGGAGGCGGCTCCGGAGCGACGCTCGCCGTCCGCAAGATGACCGGCCCGGCGTCCGCGGTCATCAATTACTCGCTTTATCGCGACGTGGGGCGAACCCAGGTATGGGGCACGACCATCGGCACCGATACGGTATCCGGCACCGGCAATGGCGCCCTGCAACCGTTGACGGTCTATGGGCGGGTGCCGCCGCAAACAACGCCTGGCGCAGGTGTCTACACAGACTCGGTTGCGATCACTGTCACCTACTAGCGTTCTGTCAGACTTGTGTGCTGTCAAACAAGGAGGACGCTATGCGTTCCATGCTCAAAGGCATTGGCGCGATCGCGCTTTTGCTCCTCGCGCCTGGTCTGGCGCAGGCAGCGTCGCTTCGGGTGGCGCCGACCAACATCGAACTGATCGCGCCGGACAGCGCGGCGAGCCTGACCCTGCGCAATGAGGCCAAAAAGCCCATCAACGTCCAGATGAGAGTGTTTCGCTGGACGCAACAGGATGGCATCGAACGGCTCGAACCGACCAGCGATGTTGTTGCCAGCCCCCCGGCTGCCAAGCTTGGCCCCGGCGCCAACTATCTGGTGCGGGTTGTCAGGGTATCGAAAGCACCCGTTGCCAGCGAGGAAAGCTACCGGGTGATCATCGACGAATTGCCCGATCCGTCGCGGAAGAAGGCGGGCACCGTCAGTCTGGTGTTGCGCTATTCGGTTCCCGTGTTCTTTCGCAATGCCGAGGCGGCTGCGCCAAATGTTTCCTGGAGCCTTTCGGGCAAAGGCCGCGGGCTGCTCCTGACAGCAAGAAACACCGGCCAGAGCCGCTTGAGGTTGTCCGATTTGACGCTGACGCAAGGTGGCCGGAAGCTCGGCAGCCGCATCGGTCTTGTCGGCTACGTGCTTGGCGGTGCGACCATGCAATGGCCGATCGCGGGGAAGGCGCTTTCAGGCGGGGCGGTTTCGCTGTCGGCCCAAAGCGATTTTGGACCCTTCGATGCCAAAGTTGCGATCAAAGGCCAATAGGGTCGCTATCACCATTGTCGTGGCCGCATTTTCAACCATGCAGGTCAAAGCCCAAGATGTGTCGCCGGCGCCCGCGATAGCGGACGCCGCGGCGGTTTCAACCGAAGGCCGCGATCTCTATCTGGAGGTCTTCGTCAACGACGTCTCGACCGGATTGATCGGCGCTTTCAAGCAGCTGCCGGATGGCGGCCTGGCTTCCACGCCGGACGAATTGCGGCAGGTTGGACTGGAACCGGTCGAAAGTGCGATGGGTGGAGATCACCTGGTGCGGGTCGATCGGCTCCCGGACGTCTCCTATCGTATCGATGAAGCGACGCAACGTCTTTACGTGACGGCCAGCAATGCGGCACGCTCCGCCCGCATCATCGATATCGGCCAGCAGGGAAAGCAGGACAGGCTGAAGCCGCAATCCGGCTTTGGCGGCGTGCTGAATTACTCCTTGTTCGCCAGCACCAACGATCTGAAGGACCATACCGCGCAGCTCTTTCGCGGCGTCTCGGGCGGTTTCGACGCGCGGCTTTTCAGCCCTTACGGAACGTTGAGCCAGGGCTTCATCGCCAGCCTGTCCGACGGCGATCTTGCCGGCTTCACCCGGCTGAACACGACCTGGAGCTATTCCGATCCCGAGCGGCTGCTGACCTACAAAGCGGGCGACTTCGTCTCGGGCGGGCTGGCGTGGACAAGGCCTGTGTATCTCGGCGGCTTTCAGGTGCAGCGCAATTTTTCGCTGCGTTCCGACCTTGTCACCTTGCCGCTTCCGAGCTTCTCGGGAACCGCTGCCGTCCCCTCCACGCTCGAGGTCTACACACAGAATGTGCGAACCTATAGCAGCGATGTCCCGGCGGGGCCGTTCCAGGTGACGAACCTGCCAATCTTCACCGGATCGGGCCAAGCCCAGATTGTCCTGCGCGACAGCCTCGGCCGCGAAACCACGGTGACGTTGCCGTTCTACAACTCCAGCATGCTGCTGCGGCGGGGCCTGCTCGATTTCTCCGCCGAGGTCGGCACTCCGCGGCGCAATTTCGGTGTCGAATCCAATGACTATGACGGTGGCGTCTACGGTTCGGCAAGCGCGCGCTATGGGCTGACCAACTGGCTAACGCTGGAAGGCCATGCCGAAGGCGGCGAGGATCTTGTGAATGGCGGCGCCGGCGTGGCGTTTCCGCTCAGCTATTTCGGCGCAGCCTCGATTGCCGCGGCAGGCAGCCGTCACGACGGCCAGACCGGCGCGCTCGTCAACGCTTCGCTTGAACTGAGCTACAAGGGATGGTCGCTCTATGGCCGCATCCAGCGCGCGTTCGGCGACTATGCCGACATTGCCTCGGTCACCGCCGACCCGACACCAGACCCGGAGTTCCCGACCTTCAGCGCCGGCGTTCCCCGCGCGCTCGAGCAGGTGACACTGAGCGTGCCGATGCCGCTAGATTTTTCAAACCTCAACCTCTCCTACGCGCACATAAAGGGCACCGAGGGAGACAGCAGCCAGATCGTCGGCGTTTCCTACAGCCAGACGGTGTTCAAGGACAGCAGCTTCTATGCCACTGCATTCACCGACCTTGACGACAAAAACAGCTTTGGCGTGTTTGCGGGTATCTCGGTGCCGCTCGGGGGCGATGTCACCGCCTCGACCGGAGTCGCCGACGGTCCCGATGGCGTGTCGGTGGTCGCCGACATCGCCAAGTCCGAACGGCTGGAAAACGGCAGCATCGGCTGGCGTGCGCGGACCTCCGAGGGCGGCACGCCAACCCGCTCGGCTGCGGTCAGCTACCGTTCGCCATGGGCGCGCGCGGAGGCCGGTATCCAGCAATTCGACAAGAGCTTCCGTGGAACCCTGGGGGTCGACGGGGCAATTGCCGTCGCCGGCGGCGGCGTTTTTGCCACCAACCACATCAACGACGCTTTCGCGGTTGTCGATGTCGGTGTCGCCGGCGTGGAAGTCCAGCACCAGAACAGGCCGGTCGGCGTCAGCAACCGGCAGGGAAAGATCCTTGTTCCCGATCTGAACTCCTACGAAGACAACACCATTTCCATCGACCCAACGAACCTGCCGGTCGATGCCGACGTGCCGGAGACGCGCAAGATCGTGATGCCGGCCGATCGCAGCGGCGTCGTGCTTGATTTCGGCGTTTCAAAAGCCGCCGATGCGGCACTTGTCTCCCTGGTCGACAGCAAAGGCATGCCGATCGCCGTCGGCGCCAAGGGCCGTGTCGAGGGCGCCGACGAGGAATTTGTGATCGGTTATGATGGCGAAGCCTATATCCGCACCCTGCACCGACAAAACGCCGTGGCCATTGAATTGCCGGATGGCGGCTCATGCCGAGCCGAATTCCCCTATCGAGCAGCACCCGGCCAACAGGTGGTCATCAAGGACGTCATCTGTTTTTGAGGCGAGGACAAACAATGCGCCGTTTCGTTATGCTGTTGGCCATCTTGCTCTTGCCCACCGTTGCCTGGGCTCAAACCTGCAACTTTGGCGTATCGGCGATGAATTTCGGCTCGGTCGATACTCTTTCCGGTTCGCCAAACAATTCAACGGCCACACTCAACGTATCCTGCACTGGATTGTTGTTGACCCGCATCCTCATCTGTCCAAATCTGGGGACCGGCAGCGGCGGCGCGACGGGGGCGACCCGTCATATGCTGAGCGGCGCCAATCTTCTCGACTACCAGCTTTATTCGGATCCCCCGACCTCGTCGGTGGTGTGGGGCTCCTATGCGTGGCCGGCTGCGCCGACTGTACCGGGCTTTGCGCTGGTGCTGAACGCACTCGGCAGCGGTTCCGCCAGCCGGACTATCTATGGCACGGTATTGGGCGGACAGGCGACCGCGGTGCCGGGGACCTATCTCTCAACATTTTCGGGAATCCCCCACGTCGAGTTCCGCTATCGCGCCAGCGTCCTCAGCAACGATTGCAGCACCAGCGCAGGCTCCGTCGACAGCCCCACATTCACGATCAACGCGACCGTGTCGGCCAATTGTCTGCTGGCAATCCAGAACATCGATTTCGGATCGACCGGCATTCTGGGCGCCAATGTCGATGCGACCGGCGGGGTTACCATCACCTGCACCCCGGGCACACCCTACACGGTATCGCTCAACAACGGAGCAAACGGTTCGGCCCCGGCCGCGCGCAAGATGAGAAAGGGCACGGAAACCGTAACCTACGGCCTCTATAAGGATAACGCACGCAGCCAGATATGGGGCGACGCAGCGACGCCCGGCAGTACGGTTGCGGGAACCGGCAACGGTGCGGCGCAGAATCTGACCGTCTACGGCCGTGTGCCCGCGCAAACGACACCCTCGGCCGGCCTCTACACCGACACCGTCGTCGTGACCGTGACGTACTAAATTACCTCCGCATATAAAAACGCCGCGCGCCCGAGAGGACGCGCGGCGTTTCAGGCAACGGCTTCTATCAGGGCTGGATCGGCGCGTATTTGCCGTCGTGCCACTGGTTGATGTCGTAGCTGGCGTTCTTCAAGTCGCCCTTCTCGTCGAAGGTGACCGAGCCGACGACGGTGCTGATCGGCGTGCCGTTCTTCAGCGCCTCGGCGACCTTTGCCGGGTCGTCGCTGCCGGCACGCTTGATGCCCTCGGCGAAAGCCTGGACCACGGCATAGGAGAACAGGGTGAAGCCCTCGGGCACGAAGCCGCCGGCCTTGATCTTGGCAATGGCTTCCTTGGCTTCGGGTTTCGCCTGCGGATCCGACGGGAAGACGAACAGCGTGCCTTCACCGGCTGGGCCGGCAACCTGCCAGAATTCCGGCGAAGCGATCGAGTCCGGCATGATCAGCTGGAACTTGACGCTCTGCTCCGCCGACTGGCGCAGGATCAGGCCGGCCTCTGGGTGATAGCCGCCGAAATAGACGACATCGGCCTTCAGGTCCTTCAGCTTGGTGACGAGAGCCGAATAGTCCTTGTCGCCGGCATTGATGCCTTCGTAGAGAACCTCGTTGAGGCCACCGGCATTCATCGTTGCCTTGACGGCATCGGCCACGCCCTGGCCGTAGGCGCTCTTGTCATGCAGGATGACGACGTTTTTGCCGGCATATTTCTTGGCGATCCACGGGCCGATGAAAGCGCCCTGCGCATCGTCACGCGTATAGAGGCGCATGATGGTCGGCCAGCCGGCTTTCGCGGCCGCATCGGTAAGCACCGGGTTGGAAGAGGCCGGGCTCATCATCAGCGCGCCGGCTTCGGCGTAGACGGCGGAAGCCGGAATGCTCGAGCCGGAGCAGGCGTGACCGTCGATGAACTTGGTGCCGTTGGCGACGATGCGGTTGGCCACCGACACCGCCTGCTTGGGATCGCACTGGTCGTCCTGGACGTCGAGCTTGATCTGCCGGCCTTCGACACCGCCGGCGGCGTTGATTGCGTCGACGGCGGCTTGCGCGCCTTGCTTGAACTGGTCGCCGATGGTGGCCAGCTGACCGGTCATCGGACCGACCACCGAAACGGTGATGTCATCGGCGAAGGCAACCGGTGTGCTCATCATCAGGCCGACTATGGCGGCGTTCAAAATACTCAATTTTTTCATGGTGATCCTCCCACTCTCGCGCAGCCGTTCCGGCCGCGCTTCTTTCAGAAGGCGGGACAATTTCATCCTTCACCGGATATGTCTTGGCGCATCGGCGGCGCTCGATTGGGCCTGCAATGAGACGGCTGGACCGTGCTCCGGGATTTGTAACGGCCTGGAAAGTCAAAAGCCGCGCCAGCCTTGTTCCGGCCGGTCGCGGCTTTTGACCATCGAGCTGTCCCCAAACGCCCCCGCGCCCGAAACCCGATCGCTTCCCTGTTTTTTCGCGCGGCTTGGCCTTACGGAACCTGCCTCGTTCTTGGTCTTGATAGAGCGGCTGTCTTGTCGCGGCCTTGTCCCTGGCGGGCGGCCGTCTTATCGCGGCCTTGACCCTAAGTGTTCCTGCCCCCGATCCCAGTCCCCCTTGGAGGAGGGACCCAGAAATTCAGTGCATGGTCATCCATTCGCGGGCTTCGCGCAGCGCCCTGGCGATCTCGACCTTCGACATGGCGGCCGACAGTTCCGAGCGCAGTTCCGCGGCGCGGGCCGAGCCCTTGATGGCGGCGATGTTGAACCATTTGTGGGCGGCGACGACGTCGGTCTCGCAATCGCGGCCGGTCGCATACATCATGCCCAGTTCGAAAAGAATGTCGGCCTGGGCAGTTGCCCCCATGGCGCCGAAGCCGGCTTCAAGCATTTCAAAACGTGCCATTTTAGTCCCCTGTTCTGGCTCCCGAGAGCTGCTTCCTTGTGTCCCTCGGTATCCCTTGGGGCGGCTGCTCTTCCGATGCTTCCGAGAATGCAGCGGAGGCTTGAATCCGTCGTTAAATGGCGTGCTTAATTTGAGGAAAACAAAGCTAAAACAAGAGGTAAACGCGGAAATTCGTTAAGGATACAAAGCCAGCAATCGCGCCGCTTCGTGCCAAATTTGAAGAAAATTTGCGAGGCGCCGGTCAAGACTCCGCTAACCACGGCAGACAAAGGCAGCGGGCCGAACGTTTCATTTCCTCACTGGGATGGCCGGTCGGGCCAGCCAGAAAATCCTGAAACCTTCCGTGGCGGCACCGCTTTTGTTTTGCCCGGAGGTGGATTAGCTTACGTTTGCGTAAGGGGCGGAGGAGCACCCCCGGACCCAACAGGGAGGACATATATGTTTCGAAGAGTGAGCTTGGCCCTCGCGGCCACAGTGATGATGGCCGGGGCGGCATGGGCCGACCCGATCGAAGGCAACTGGAAGACGCAGGCCGGCTCGACGGCGGAGATCGCCGGCAGCAGTACGTTTTCCATCACGCTCAAGTCCGGCAAACATGCCGGCAAGAACATCGGCTCGTTCAAGGCGGCAGGCGCCAACAAATACACCGGCACCATAACCGACCCGGACACCGACAAGACCTATTCCGGCAAGGCGACCCTTTCAGGCACCTCGCTCAAGATGAGCGGCTGCGTGCTCGGTGGCCTGATCTGCAAGAGCCAGACCTGGCACAAGCTCTGATCGTCTGCATTTCGACGAGATGAGGACGGGGCCTTCGGGGGCCCCGTTTTCGTTTCCACAGGCGACTGTCCCCATGGGCGGGGCTTCGTCGCTCGCGGCATCGAAACCAAAACCGATGCGCCGCCAAAACACCGTCAATCAATTTGAACCGCAGATGAACGCCGGCATCAGGGCCGGTTCAGTTGCATCGGGGCATTCTCATGCGTGTTGAAGGAGACACCACGCAAATGCTCGCCCGCCGCTTCACCATCGTCTGCCTGCTGATGAGCCTGTTCGGAATGTTCTTCGCCATCCTCGTCGCCGAGGCCGGCCGTCCGGCTCGCTCCTGGGATGTAGCCAGTTCCAATTCCTGCCGGTTCGGCTGCCCGAGCCACCTACGCAACTGAACCATTTTCGTCGCTGAAACGACAAAGACCTAGAGAGAAAAAAGCAAAAGCCATGAACCGGATCGCCGCCAACGCCATCAAGACCCTTCGGCTCCTGCCGCGGGCGGCGCTCATCCTGACGGTGCTTTCAGCCCCGGTTCTGGCCGTGCCGACGATGCGCTCCGATGCGAACACCACAATCGAAGCGCCGGCGCAGAGGAACCACGGCGTCGGCTTCGTGCTGCTGGTCAGCCTGCAGCGCGGATAAACAGTTTTTTCCGTTGCGCATGTCGTTCTTCCAAAGCCGTCGCGACTTTGGCGACGTGCATCAGAAAAAAAGAAAAACGACGCTTTGGCCGGGTTCGGCCACCACACCCCTCCCAACCGCACGTCCAAGTCTCTATATTGAGCCATGGAAAAGCGAATCTATCCCCAAGCCATCGAATCGGTCGTCCTGCCGGAGCCTTTTGGCCGGCAAAGCTTCACTGACGCCAAAAAAGCCGTCGCCGCCTTGCAGGTGCTTTACGACCGCAACACCAAATTCCTGCGTGACTCGTTTGCCGCACTTGCCGCAGGCGGCGATGAGAGCAAGCGCTACCGCGCCTTTTATCCCGAGATCGGCGTCACCACGAACTCGTTCACGCAGATCGACTCGCGGCAGGCCTATGGCCATATGCCGACGCCGGGGCATTTCTCCACCACCATCACCCAGCCGGCCCTGTTCGAAAGCTATCTCACCGAACAGCTTCGCCTGATCATGCGCAACCACGGCGTTCCGGTCACGGTTTCGGAATCGACCACGCCGATCCCGCTGCATTTTGCCTTCCTCGAAGGCACCCATGTCGACGGCGCGGCTGCCGAGCGTATCAAGCGGCCGATCCGCGACCTGTTCGACGTGCCGGATCTCGACGGCACCGACGACCAGATCGCCAACGGCACGTTCGAAGTGGCTTTCGGCGAGCCAAGGCCGCTGGCGCCGTTCACGGCGCAACGCATCGACTATTCGCTGCACCGGCTGTCGCATTATACGGCGACAACGCCGCAGCATTTCCAGAACTTCGTGCTGTTCACCAACTACCAGTTCTATATCGACGAATTCGTCGCCCGCGCCCGCGATCTGATGGCCAAGGGCGGCGACGGCTATGCCGAATTCGTCGAGCCGGGCAACGTCATCACCAAGGCCGGGCAAAGCGCGCCCAGCGAAGGTGTCGCGGCGGCCCGCCTGCCGCAGATGCCGGCCTATCATCTGAAGAAGCCGAACCATGGCGGCATCACCATGGTCAATATCGGCGTCGGCCCTTCCAACGCCAAGACGATCACCGACCATATCGCCGTGCTGCGGCCGCATGCCTGGCTGATGCTCGGCCACTGCGCCGGCCTGCGCAACACCCAGGCGCTTGGCGACTATGTGCTGGCGCATGCCTATGTCCGGGAGGACCATGTTCTCGACGACGACCTTCCGGTCTGGGTGCCGATCCCGCCGCTGGCCGAGATCCAGGTGGCGCTGCAGGAAGCGGTCGCCGAGGTTACCGGCCTGTCCGGCTACGATCTCAAGCGCATCATGCGCACCGGCACTGTCGCCACCATCGACAACCGCAACTGGGAGCTGCGAGACCAGCGCGGGCCGGTGCAGCGGCTGTCGCAGTCGCGGGCGATCGCGCTCGACATGGAATCGGCGACCATCGCCGCCAATGGCTTCCGCTTCCGGGTACCCTACGGCACGCTGCTGTGCGTCTCCGACAAGCCCTTGCATGGCGAACTGAAATTGCCGGGCATGGCGACTGAATTCTACAAGCGGCAGGTGGCGCAGCACCTGACCATCGGCATCAGAGCGATGGAAAAGCTCGCCGGAATGCCGATGGACCGACTACACTCGCGCAAGCTCAGAAGTTTTTCGGAGACGGCGTTCCAGTAGGACGAGGGACATTTCGTCATCTTGATTGAGCCGCATTTCTGCCGATAACGACACAAGATGGCACGGACTTGGAACATGGCGATATCGCTGGCATTCATCGCAATGCTCGGCTGCTCGGTCGCGCTGGTGGCCGGGTTTTTCGGTTTCCTGCATCCGGCCTTCGATTCCTTCGCGCATTTCCGCGTCCATCTGGCCGTGCTGATGGCGCTTTGCGCGCTGCCGCTGCTCGCCACCTCGTTTCGCCTGCAGGCGGCTGTAGCCCTGCTGTTTGCCTTGGCCGCGTTCGTCACCACGTCGAACGCCTTGCCGCGACTGTGGCCGGTCCAGGCGGCCTACGAAGCCACGCCGGGCGACCAGATGGTCTACCGGCTGCTGCAGATGAATTTGCGCTTCGACAATCCGACGCCGAAAAAGGTGCTGTCGCTGATCGGCCGGACCAATCCCGACGTGATCACCCTCGACGAGGTGTCGGGGATGTGGACGACCGAGCTTGGCTATATCACCAGCGCGTATCCGTACCGGATCCTGTGCCCCTACCCCAATGGCGTGTTCGGCGTAGCCCTGCTTTCCAGACGACCGTTTGCCGCCGGCACCGAGCCGTTTTGCGAGCGGCGCGGCGCGATGGCCATCGCGAAGGTCGATTTCGGTGGCATCGGCGTCGATGTCGCGGCCATCCATCTCAGCTGGCCATGGCCGCGCGAGCAGGCCTGGCAGATCGGCGAATTGTCGGAGCCGCTGGCCTCGCTTGGCGAGACGGCGATCATGGCGGGTGACTGCAATGCAGCGCCGTGGAGCGCGGCGGTGCGGCGCGTCGCATCGCTCGGCCAGCTGACCGTCATGCCGTCTGCGGGGCCGACCTGGATCTACATCAAGCTGCCGGATTTCCTGCGGCGCTTCGTCGGGCTGCCGATCGACCAGGTGTTCAGCAAAGGGGCGGTCATCATCCATTCAGCCGCGAGGCTCGAGGAAACCGGCTCCGACCATCTGCCGGTGCTGGTGGAATTCTCGCTACGGTCGGACGCGCAAAAGCCCGTCGACGAGGACGAAACCGCGACCGTCTCGCTGACATTGCCCGGCCAGACGCGCGGTTGAATCAGAGCCTTTTGCGCAAGCGGAACCGCGCTACTCCGGCCAGCCCACCAAAGCATCGATAAGATGCTCGACATGGCCGCCGTCGCGGTGCTCGCGCACGTCGAAAGCAATCTGCTTCGCCTCGTAGGCCGCATAGACGGCCGCAATACGCCGCCGTGCCTCGCTGCGTGTCTTGTTGCAGAACGGATCGCCGGCAAATTTCAGGCCCCGAACCGATTTCTCGCTGGCCCGCATCATCTCCCTGGCGATGCGGCCGTGGCTCTCCTCATGGGCGCGAACTCCGACAAAGAACCGGTCCCAGCGCCTCTTCAGCGCCGGCGTCGCGGTCGAGGCGACGTGAGGGAAGGTGTAAGTGAGGTTGAGCGTTCCATTGGCCTGGTGCAGCTGGCAGACGCCGTTGACCTGGCTGGCGTCGAAATCCCAATCCACTGTGTAGGCGGTCTGCGCTATGGCGCGGGTCATGAAGCCGTGCTTCGGACCCCTGCGGTCCATGGCCACGACCAGCCCGGCACCTGTGGTTCCGGTGATGTCGTAAGTCCGCGTTTTGACCAGCACCTTCGTGCCGGCGGAGGCTGCCGGCGCCAAGCCGCATACGGCGCCGATCGCTAGAAGGCACGTCAGAACTGCCCGTCGCATGGTCGTCTCTCCGTGTCGGCAGAGAAGGAAACACATGCAGGCGGCAGTTTCAACAGTCCTGGTGGCTCACATGCCCTGGTAGACCGGGCCTTCGCCGCCCTGTGGCGGTACCCAGTTGATGTTCTGGTTCGGATCCTTGATGTCGCACGTCTTGCAGTGGACGCAGTTCTGCGCGTTGATGACGAAGCGCACATCCTTGGCTGCCGGGTCGGCGGCAGCGTTGCCGTCCTTGTCGACCCATTCATAGACGCCGGCCGGGCAATAGCGCGTCGAGGGCCCGGCAAAGACATCATGCTCGGAGCGCTGCTGCAGGGCCATATCGCCAACCAGCAGATGCACCGGCTCGTTTTCCTCATGGTTGGTGTTGGACAGAAACACCGAGGACAGCCGGTCGAAAGTCAGCACGCCGTCCGGTTTGGGATACACGATCTTCTCGTGCTTGGCGGCCGGCTCCAGCGTCGCATAGTCGGCTTTGCCGTGCTTCAGCGTACCGAAGGGCGAGAAGCCGAACAGCGTGTTCAGCCACATGTCGAGGCCGCCAATGCCGACGCCGATGATGGTGCCGAAGCGCGACCACAGCGGCTTGACGTTGCGCACCTTTTTCAGGTCCTTGCCGATATCGGTCGCCCGCCATGCCGCTTCGTAGGAGGCCAGCTCGTCATTGGCGCGCCCGGCGCCGATGGCCTGGGCAACATGCTCGGCCGCCAGCATTCCCGACAGCACGGCGTTGTGCGAGCCCTTGATGCGCGGCACGTTGACGAAGCCCGCGGCGCAACCCATCAGCGCGCCGCCGGGGAAGGAGAGTTTCGGCACCGACTGCCAGCCGCCCTCGGTGATGGCGCGCGCCCCATAGCCCAGCCGCTTGGCGCCGGCGAAGGTGCCTGATATCGCCGGGTGGGTCTTGAAGCGCTGGAACTCCTCGAACGGCGAGAGCCAGGGGTTCTTGTAGTTGAGGTGGAGGACGAAGCCGACCGCCACCTGGTTGTCCTCGAGATGATAGAGGAACGAGCCGCCGCCGGTCTTCATGTCGAGCGGCCAGCCGAAGGAATGCTGCACCAGGCCTGGCTTGTGGTTCTCCGGCTTGACCTGCCAGAGTTCCTTGAGGCCGATGCCGTATTTGCCGGGCTCGCGGCCGTCGGAAAGCTTGTATTTGGCGATCAGCTGCTTGGCCAGCGAGCCGCGCGCGCCCTCGCCGATCAGCACATATTTACCCATCAGCGCCATGCCCGGCGCAAAGCCCGGACCGTGCGTGCCGTCCTTCTCGACGCCCATGTCGCCGGTGACGACACCGGTGACAGCGCCGGCTTCATTGTAGAGGAGGCCGGCCGCGGCAAACCCCGGGTAGATCTCGACGCCGAGCGCTTCGGCCTTGGTCGCCAGCCAGCGGCAGACATTGCCAAGCGAGACGATGTAGTTGCCGTGATTGTTCATCAGCGGCGGCATCAGGAAATTGGGCAGACGGAACGAGCCGGCGGGGCCGAGCACCAGGAAATGGTCGTCGGTGACAGGCGTCTTGAAGGGATGTCCCTCATCCTCGCGCCAGCCCGGCAATAGCCGGTCGATGCCGATCGGATCGACGACGGCGCCGGACAGGATGTGGGCGCCGACTTCGCCGCCCTTTTCCAGCACGACGACGGAAAGCTCGGGGTTGACCTGCTTGAGACGGATCGCTGCGGCCAGCCCCGCAGGGCCGGCGCCGACGATGACCACGTCGAATTCCATGCTTTCGCGTTCGATATCGCTCATCAACCCCTCCGCGCTGGCTTACTGCACTGACGCATCTTGCTGGCTCATGCGCTGCATAGCGCATCAATCCGCGACAGGAAACCGGCGCTGACGTGACAATGCCGATTTCGCCAAAAAGTCGCGGATAACATCCGTTTTGTCCCCGCCCGGAAGCAATTCCCACATTTTAATTGTTCGACGGCTTGGATATCGGCCATACTTCGCGCCATGCGCATTCCTGAGCCATCCGGCTTTTCATCGACGCGCTTTTTTTCCACGCCCGGCCGGATGTGCCGCGTGCTGCTTTTGGCCCTTTCGACGCTGGCGCCCGTAGACGCTCATGCCGAGCAGGTAAAAGTGTGGGCGACCGGAGCCTACTCCTTTTCCGACGAACTTGGCGGCTTCCGCATCACCGGGGCCTCAGGCGTCGGCACGAAAGAGGATCCGATCGTCATCACCGAAGAGCTGAATTCGGCGACACCGGTGACGCTGACCATCCGCACCACCAAGCCGATCGAGGCCTTCGGCAAGGCCGGCGAATTCGCCAACGGCATCATGTATATGCGCATCGAGGTGCTCAACAACAGCGGCCAGGCCTGGGTGGAATTCCAGTTCGAGTTACAGGAAATCCTCGACCAGCCGAGCGTGTTCGGCGACGGCCTGTCGTTCGATCAGCGCAACAAGACGCCCGACAACATCATCTCCAGCAACTTCGCCGAATTCGACCGCGATTTCGAACCCTATGATCGGCTGCTGTTCAAAGACGGCAAGATCGACCCGCTGAAGACCGGCAGCTTCGAATTCCTGATCACCGACTATACGCCGCGCTGGACGTTCTATCTGGTGCAGGATCCGCGCATACCAACGGGCTGAACTTGCAAATTGCCGCTCGCCGGACGAATGTGCGCGGCATGACTGCCGCCTCCCCCAACAGCCCGACCGACATTGCCGACCTCCTGGCCTTCTACGCCAGCGCCGGCGTCGATGAGGCGCTTGAGGAGCAGCCGGTGAACCGGTTTGCCGAGGCGGCTCCGAAGCCGTCGGAGCGCGCGCCGGCGGCGGCCATGCCGGCCCGCGAAACCACCCAACAGCAGCCGCTACCGTCGCCGCCACGTCCCGATATGAGCCGGCTGCCGGACGCGCCGCCGGCGCGTGCACCTTCCACGGCGACGGTGCCGGACGAGGCACAGGCCGCGCTGGCGCGGCAACTGGCGGCAAGCGCATCGACGCTCGACGAGCTTCGCCAGCACATGGCGGCCTTTGACGGCTGTAACCTCAAATTCACCGCCAAGACCATGGTGTTCGCCGACGGCAACCCGAATGCGGAACTGATGCTGGTCGGCGAAGCGCCCGGCCGCGACGAGGACATTGAGGGCCTGCCCTTCGTCGGCCGCTCGGGCCGGCTGCTCGACCGCATGCTGGCCGCCATCGGCCTTGACCGGACATCGGCCTATATCGCCAATGTCATCCCCTGGCGGCCACCCGGCAACCGCACGCCGACGCCGCACGAAACCGAGATCTGCCGCCCGTTCATCGAAAGGCAGATCGAACTGGTCAATCCCAAGGTGCTGGTCAATCTCGGCGGCCCTTCGGCAAAAACCTTGCTCAACACCAGCGAAGGCATCTTGCGGCTGCGCGGCAACTGGCGCGTCCACACCACGGCATCCGGCATTGCCATCCCGGCCATGCCGACACTGCACCCGGCGTATCTCTTGAGGACGCCAGCGCACAAGAAGCTGGCGTGGCGGGATTTTCTCGAGGTGAAGGCGAAACTGCGGTCGCTGGGAGAATAGCCAATCTCCCCCTCGTGGGGGAGATGTCCGGCAGGACAGAGGGGGCGCGAAGGAATGCCAGCTTCGCAATCTTCCCCTATTTTTGCCCAGCGAAACATAAGTGGAGGTCATTGGGACAGCGCCCCCCTCTGCCTTGCCAGGCATCTCCCCCACAAGGGGGGAGATCGGATGTCGCCACGGGCTTCTCCAATCTCCAAGGTGATGATGTAGCGCGCCATAACCTCCCAGGTAATTGAAATACGCCCCTCGCCGGCCTAGTCATTTCCCATGACAACACCCCAAACCTCCGCCGGCACCCTCATTCGCGAGTGGCGCACACGCCGTCGCATGTCTCAGCTCGACCTCGCCATGGAGGCCGAGATTTCGCAGCGACATCTGAGCTTCGTCGAGAGCGGGCGCGCCGCACCTTCGCGCGACATGGTGCTGCATCTGGCCGAGCAGCTGTCGATCCCGCTCAGGCAACGCAACCAGCTGCTGCTGGCTGCGGGCTTTGCGCCGAGCTTCGGCGAGCGATCGCTCGGCGATGCCACGCTGGCGCCGGCGATGGCGGCCGTCGACATCGTGCTCAAGGGGCATGAGCCGTTCCCCGCGCTGGCCGTCGACCGCCACTGGAACCTGGTGTCGGCCAACGCCGCCATCGGTCCGTTCCTCGCCGACGTGGCGGAAGCCTCGCTGCTCACGCCACCGGTCAATGTGCTGCGGCTCAGCCTGCACCCTGGCGGCATCGCGCCCCGCATCGTCAACCTCGCCGAATGGCGCGCACATCTGCTCGAGCGGCTGAAACACCAGAACGATGCCTCCGGCGATCGGTTCCTCGTCGGACTGGAGCAGGAGTTGCGGGGCTACCCGTCCGGCTTGAAAGGCCGCCGGCCGGTGCCGGTCGAGCCGAATGCTATCGTACACCCGCTGCGGCTAGCGCATGGCGATGCGGTGCTGTCCTTCATCAGCACGATCACAGTCTTCGGCACGCCGCTCGACGTGACGCTGTCGGAACTGGCGATCGAGTCTTTCTTTCCCGCCGACGAACAGACGCGGGCCGTGCTGGTGCGCTTGGCGAAGGAGCGGGCCGAACGCTCCTGATCACTCCGGAGGCGGTGCCGCCTTTCGCGTGCGGGTGCGCTCCAGGCCAAGCTGGCGCTCGCGCCAGATGATGAAGATGCCGGCGGCGACGACAATCACGCCGCCGACAAGCGTGTTGATGGTGGCGACATCGCCAAAGGCGAAATAGCCGACGACGACGCCGAGGATCATCGAGGTGTATTCGAACGGCGCCACGACCGACGCTTCGGCATGGCGATAGGCTGCCGTCATCAGGATCTGCGCCAGCCCGCCGCAAAAGCCCGCAGTGACGAGCAGACCCGCCTGCAGCGGCGTCAGTGCCTGCCAGCCGAAGGGCAGCGACAGCAGCGCCATCACACTTGCCGTCGCCGAAAACCACAGCACGATGGTCGCCGTTCGTTCGGTCTGGACGAGGTTGCGGACCAGCAGGATGGCATTGGCGGAAATCGCCGCGGAGACAAGCGCGGCGATGACACCGATCACTTCCTGGTCGCCGAGTGCCGCTCCCGAGCTCAGCAGTGTCAGTTCCGGCCAGGAGATGATCAGCACGCCGACGAGGCCAACCGCGACCGCGCTCCAACGATAGACGCGGATGGCTTCACCGAGGAAGAGCGAGCTGAACACCACCACCAGCAGCGGTTGCGCATAGTTCAGTGTGATTGCCTCCGGCAGCGGCAGCCTGGTCAGCGCAAAGAAGCCGAGCCCCATGGCGCTGACGCCGACGACACCGCGCGCAATGTGGTTGAGCGGACGTTTGGTGACAAACGCCGTGCCGAGTTTTCGCTTGAAGGCCAGAAAAACAATGATCGGGAAGATGGCGAAGAAGGAGCGGAAAAAGACGATCTGGCCGGCAGGCAATGTGCCGGCCACCTTGATGCAGGTTTGCATGCCCACAAAGACCGCGACCGACATGACCTTGAGCATGATCCCGGTCAGCACCCGACCGGGATGATCGGACAGTATCTCGGCCGCTTCGCCCCTCGGCCTCGCTGTCACTGTCTTGTTGCCTCCTGGATCGTCGCCCAGATGCGCGCCGGCGTTGCCGGCATGTCGATGTGCCTGATGCCATAGGCGCGATGCAGCGCGTCGGTCACGGCGTTGAGCGCTGCCGGTGTCGCGCCGATCGTGCCGGCTTCGCCAGCGCCCTTGATGCCAAGCGCATTGGTGGTCGAGGGCACGTTGCGGGTTTCGAAATGGAAGAACGGAAAATCGTCTGCGCGCGGCATGGCATAGTCCATGAAGCTCGCCGTCAAAAGCTGCCCGTCCTCGCCATAGATGGTCTCCTCGGTCAGCGCCTGACCGATGCCCTGGACTACGCCGCCATGCACCTGGCCGGCCAGCAGGATCGGGTTCACCGTGACGCCGAAATCGTCGACGATCGTGTAGCGGACGATGTCGGTGGTGCCGGTGTCGGGATCGATCTCGACCTCGCAGATATGGGTGCCGTTCGGATAGGTGCACTCGTCCTGGACGAATTCACCAAACCCCTTCAAATCGTCAGGGGTTTTTGCCGCCTTGGCGATGCTGGCAAAATCGATCGTGCGGTCGGTGCCAACAATGCGGGCAACGCCATCGGACAATTCGATGTCGCCGGCCGAGGCTTCCAGTTCGTCGGCGGCGATGCGCTTGATCTTGTTGGCCAAGTCCTCGCCGGCGCGGGACGCCGATACACCGCCCAGCGGTATGGAGCGCGAGCCACCGGTGCCGCCGCCGGCCTTCAACTCGTCGGTGTCGCCCTGACGGACATGGATCTTGTCGATGTCGAGATTGAGCTTTTCCGAGAGGAACTGCGCATAGGCGGTGGCATGGCCCTGCCCGTTGGTCTGGGTGCCGATCTTCAGCGTCACCGTGCCGTCGCCGTTGAGTTCGACGAACGCCGGCTCCGACCCCGGGAAAGCGCAGGCCTCGATGTAGGTGGCCATGCCGAGGCCGCGGATCTTTCCAGTCGCCTTCGACTGCGCCAGCCGTTCGGGAAACGCTTTCCATTCAGCCTCCTCGATGGCGCGGTTCATGTGGCCTTCGAATTCGCCGGTGTCGTAAAGGCGGCCGGTCTGGGTGCGGTAGGGAAACTGCTCGGGCCGGATGAAGTTGCGCCGGCGGATCTCCTCGACCGGAAGACCGAGATCGTGGGCGCAGGCGTCGACCAGCTTTTCCAGCAGGAACGCCGCTTCCGGGCGGCCGGCGCCGCGATAGGCATCGACCGGGCAAGTGTTGGTGTAGAGGCCGGTCACCGAAACGTCGAGCGCCCTAATGTCGTAGACGCCGGTCGACATGGTGACGCCGATATAGGGGATGAACGGGCCGTATTGCGAGACATAGGCGCCGATATTGGCGAGCAGATCGACCTTCATGCCGAGAAAGCGGCCGTCCTTGTCCAGAGCCATTTCGGCGGCCACGACATTGTCGCGGCCGTGCGCATCGGTGAGGAAATGCTCGGTGCGGTCGCTGGCCCATTTGACCGGGCGGCCCAGACGCTTTGCGGCCTCGAGTACCAGCGGATATTCACGATAGACAAAGGCTTTCGGCCCGAAGCCGCCCCCAACGTCCGGCGTGATGACGCGCAGCTGGTCCTTCTTGATCTTGAACAGGTCGGCCAGGATGTACTGCATGGAATGCACGCCCTGCGATCCCGTGGTCAGCACGAAGCGGTTCTCGTCGGCCTTCCACTCACCGATCGCCGAGCGCGGCTCCATATAGTTGCAGACCAGCCGGTTGTTGATGAATTCGACGCGGCTGACGGTGGCGGCCTTGGCGAAAGCCGCCTCTGTCTTCGCCTTGTCACCCATGTGGTAGGTGAAGGCGCGGTTGGAGCCGAGCTCCGGCCAGACCAACGGCGTGCCTTCGGCGAGAGCGGTGGCGGTGCCGGACGCGGCATCTTCGCCATCATAGTCGACTTCGATCAGTTCGGCCGCGTCCTGCGCCAGCGCGCGGCTGTCGGCGACGACGAAGGCAACGGCGTCGCCGACATAATTGACCCGGTCGCGGCACAGGATCGGGATGTCGCGGGTCGGCGCCCTGGTGCCGTCGGGCTGCCTCTGCATGACGCCGGATTTCAGATTGCCGAGATGGGCGAGGTCAGCACCGGTCAGCACCAGATGGACGCCGGGCGCAGCCTTGGCTGCATCCAGCGAACCGATGGTGAAGCTTGCCTTGGCCACCGGCGAGCGCAGGACATAGCCGTGCAGCAGGCCTGCCGGCCGGATATCGTCGGTATAGCGGCCCTCACCCCTAATGAACGCTGCATCTTCACGACGCAGCACAGAAGCGCCCATGCCGAATTTCGGTGTGACGACGGTCATGCATGCCTCACGAGGATGATGGGAAAGCGAACGCCTGAAATAGGCTTTGCCGCAGTTTTGTCGAGTGACCGTTTCGTGTAAAGAGCGCGAACTTCAAACTTTTTGGACCAGCGGACATATTTGCCGCCCCGGAAACGACAGGAAAACCCAGGGAATGCGTACCGATACCGGCCAGGTCTTCAAGCTCGAGGACTACCGCCCCAACGATTATCTCATTCCGGAAACCAACCTGACTTTCCGCCTTTCGCCAGATGCTACGCGCGTCACCGCCGTGCTGACAATCGAACGCCGCGACGGCGTCGCGGCTTCAGTGCCGCTGGTGCTGGACGGCGACGGGTTGACGCTCCTGCGCATTGCCATCGACGGCCATGACCTCGCGCCGGCGGACTATCTGGCCACGCCGGATCAACTGACCATCGTCAGGCCGCCGGCAGCACCCCGGTTCCAGCTGCTGATCGAAACCCTGCTGCAGCCGGCAGGCAACGAGGCGCTGATGGGCCTCTATCGTTCGAGCAACGTCTATTGCACGCAATGCGAGGCCGAAGGCTTTCGCCGCATCACCTATTTCCTCGATCGCCCCGATATCCTGTCCGTCTACACGGTGCGCATCGAGGCAAAGCGCGATGAAGCGCCGCTGCTTTTGTCCAACGGCAACCCGGCGGACAGCGGTGCGCTTGCCGACGGATGGCACTATGCCAGATGGCACGACCCCTTCCCCAAGCCGTCCTATCTGTTCGCGCTGGTGGCCGGTGCTCTTGGCAAACTCGCCGACAGCTTCGTCACCCTGTCCGGCCGCACGGTGGAGCTCGGCATCTATGTCGAGCCGGGCAAGGAACGGCTCGCCGGCTACGCCATGGATGCGCTCAAGCGGTCGATGCAATGGGACGAGGAGGCGTTCGGCCGCGAATACGACCTCGACGTCTTCAACATCGTCGCCGTGTCCGACTTCAACATGGGCGCGATGGAGAACAAGGGCCTCAACATTTTCAACGACAAATATGTGCTGGCCGACCAGGAGACCGCGACGGATGCGGATTTCGCCAATATCGAGGCGATCATCGCGCATGAGTATTTCCACAATTGGACAGGCAACAGAATCACTTGCCGCGACTGGTTCCAGCTGTGCCTGAAGGAAGGGTTGACGGTCTTTCGCGACCACGAATTCTCCGCCGACCAGCGCTCGCGCGCGGTCAAGCGCATTGCCGAAGTGCGGACGTTGCGCGCCCACCAGTTTCCCGAGGACCAGGGGCCGTTGGCGCATCCAGTGCGGCCGCGCCGCTACCGCGAGATCAACAATTTCTACACGGCGACGGTCTACGAAAAGGGATCGGAAGTGGTGCGCATGATCCGCACCATCCTCGGCGCCGAAACGTTTCGCGCCGGCATGGACCTCTATTTCGAGCGCCATGACGGCGAAGCCGCGACGATCGAGGATTTTGTCAAGGTGTTCGAGGATGTCTCCGGCCGCGACCTGTCGCAGTTTTCGCTGTGGTACCATCAGGCGGGCACGCCCAATCTGACCGTCAGTTCGACGCACAATGCAGCGGCGCAGGAATTCACCCTCGAAATCGAACAGTCGGTGCCGCCGACACCGTCGGAAAGCCGCAAGCGGCTGATGCACATCCCGCTCGCCTTCGGTCTGGTCGGCGCCGGCGGCGAGCCAGTAGCCTATAGTGGTGTCGAAGGCGCCGCTGTCGAGGACGGCGTCATCCATATCCGCAAGCGCCGGCACATGGTGCGCTTTTCCGGCGTGGCCGAGCGTCCGGCAGTGTCGCTCAACCGCGGCTTCTCGGCGCCGATAACGCTTTCAGTCGAGCAGAAGGCCGACGACCAGTTTTTCCTGGCCGCCCATGACAGCGATGCCTTCTCGCGCTGGCAGGCGTTCAACACGCTGCTGACCGATGCGCTGATCGCCGCTTTCCGCCAGATCCTTGGCGGCAAGCGACCCGAATTCACCGCCCAGCTGACCGGGCTTGCCGGCAAGATCGCCGGCGACGAGACACTGGAGCCGGCCTATCGGGCGCTGGCGCTGGCGCTTCCCGGCGAGTCCGACATTGCCCGCGACATCGGCAAGAGCATCGACCCCGACGCCATTTTCTCAAGCCGCGAGGCGCTGGCGCTGGCGATCGCCAAGGCGAACCGAGAAAGCTTCGCCAGCCTCTACGATCGCCTTGCCGACGACGGCCCGTTCAGCCCGGACGCAGCAAGCGCCGGGCGACGGGCGCTGCGCAACATTTTGCTGGACTATCTCGCGCTGCTTCCTGGTGGTGCAGCACTTGCCGCCGAGCATTTCCGGGCCGCGACCAACATGACGGACCGCGCCGCCGCGCTCACCGTGCTGGCGCAACGCCATCACGGTTCGCCCGAGGCGGTCAAGGCGCTGGCGGATTTCGAGGCGAAATACGGGTCCGATGCACTGGTCATGGACAAATGGTTCCAGATCCAGGCCGCAGTGCCGGGTCCGCAAACCGTCGACGCGGTGCGGGCGCTGACCACTCACCCGGCCTTCTCGATGGCCAATCCGAACCGGGTGCGCTCGCTCATCGGCACGTTTTCCAGCGCCAACCAGACCGGCTTCCACCGCGCCGACGGCGAAGGCTACCGGTTCTTTGCGCAAACCGTGCTCGAGGTCGAAAAGCGCAACCCGCAAGTGGCAGCTCGGCTGGCGACGGCTCTCAGATCATGGCGCGCGCTCGAGCCCGGCCGCCAAGCCAAGGCCAGGGAAGCGCTGCTGTCGATCGCCAAGGGTGAAAACCTGTCGGCCGATCTGCGGGATATCGTCGAGCGGACGCTGGCTTAAGGTATGTCGATATTCAGGTGATGCCGGCCTGCAAATGGCGGCTTCCTGCGCTTCCGGTGCTCACGTACTTTGAGTACGCTCCGCTCCGGTTCTCGGTATCAGCCATTTTCGACTCGGCCTGACCTGAATCTCGACACACCTTAGGTTGGCGCCGAGCACGGCAGCTGGAAACGCCGTTATTTCAATCAATTTTTAATCTTTTTTCGCCGCGCCTATGGACAAGGCGAATCACCTTTGATTCTTTACAGACGATTCGGACGTGCGGTGTTGCCGGGTCGTCAAGCGTACGGAAATTCGGGGAGTGCCATTTATGGCCAAGGCGGACGCGTGGGGCGCGCCCGAAGGGACGGCTTTTGAACGGCGCGAGGCGCGAGGCGACGGTCTCGCCGGCAACACGCGGCTCATCGCCGAACCTGCCTACCGGCGGCTGCTGGCAGCCGAGCCGCTGCTGCGCCGATCGATACCGGCTCTCATCATCACCTTTCTGATCGTCATAGCGGCGCTGCGGGTCCTGTCGCTGATGAACGAGCGCGACGACGTCGAGCGCGACGCCAAGGCGATCCTGTCGCTGGCCGCCGGTCAAATGGCCAGCGCGATCGCCGCCGATCCGAATGCCGCATCCGGCGCCCTCCAGGACCTGATGGAAAACACCAGCCGCCAGGGCGCGATGGGCCGCAGCCATGTACTTGCAATCACCGACGGCGCCTTCAAGATCATAGCGGTGTCGCCGCTGACGACAGGCTGGCAGGGACGGTCGCTCGACGGCCTCGTCCAGGGCGGCCAGCCGCTGTTCATGTTCGGCGACCGCGCCGGGGTCATGAATGTCAGCATCGGCGGGCAGGACTGGTTTGCCGCCGTCAGCCTGACCAAGGACCGGAAGAATGCCGGGGCAGTGCTGGTGCCGCAGGAAGCGGTCTTCGATACCTGGCGCAAGACGGTCTCGCTCAACGTCACCCTGTTCGTGCTGACGGCCGGCGTGCTGATCATCATCCTCTACGCCTATTTCGGCCAGGCATCGCGCGCCCAGACGGCCGACCGCATCTATCTCGAAGCGCACCAGCGCATCGACATGGCGCTGGTTCGCGGCCGCTGCGGCCTGTGGGACTGGGACATGGTGCGCGGCAAGATGTACTGGTCGCGCTCGATGTACGACATGCTGGGCTATGAGCCCTGCGACACCATGCTGTCGTTCGGCGAGGTCGATGAGATCATCCATCCCGAGGATGGCGACCTGTTCCAGCTCGCCAACCGGATCGTCGAACGCGAGATCGATCACATCGACCAGGTGTTCCGCATGCGTCATGCCGACGGACAATGGGTGTGGATGCGCGCCAGGGCGCAAGTGATCGATCCGGAAGCGCCTGAGATCCAGCTGATCGGCATCGCCGTCGACGTCACCGAGCAACGGCACCTGGCGCTGCGCTCCGAGGCGGCGGACCTGCGGCTGCGCACCGCCATCGAGAACATCAACGAATCCTTCGTGCTGTGGGATGCCACCCAGCGGCTGATCATGTGCAATTCGAAATACCAGCAGGACAACGGCCTGTCGGACCGCGACGTGATGCCAGGCGCCTCGCGCGCCGTACTGGAAGAACGCATGCTGGCTTTTGCCTCGGAGCGGCGGCTTGCCAACAGCAATGGCCCGCAAGGCGGCGCCACCTTCGAGCGGCAGCTGGCCGATGGCCGCTGGCTGCAGGTCAATGAACTGCGCACCCGCGATGGCGGCACCGTCTCGGTCGGCTCCGACATCACCCAGATCAAGCTGCACCAGGAAAAGCTGGTCGACAGCGAGCGCCGGCTGATGGCGACCATCCACGATCTCAGCCTTGCCCGGCGCGCAGAGGAAGAACGCTCGCGCGAACTGGTCGAGCTCAACCGCAAATACATGAAGGAAACAGAGCGCGCAGAAGCTGCGAACCGGGCCAAATCCGAGTTCCTGGCCAACATGTCGCACGAATTGCGCACGCCGCTGAATGCCATCATCGGCTTTTCGGAACTGATGGAACAGGGTCTGTTCGGGCCGCTCGGCTCATCGCGCTACGAGGAATATGCCACCGACATCAACGGCAGCGGCAAGTATCTGCTGGGCGTCATCAACGACATCCTCGACATGTCGAAGATCGAGGCCGGCCAGTTCTCGATGGATCGCGAGGAAATCGATCTCTGTCCGCTGATCCGGGAGACGGTGCGCGTCGTCTCGCTGCAAGCGGCGGAAAAATCGATCACGGTGGAAACCCGCATCGCCGATGCGATGACGCTGTTCGCCGATCGCCGGGCGATCAAGCAGATCGTCATCAACCTCCTGTCGAATGCGGTGAAGTTCACCGGCCAGGGCGGCCACATATCAGTGCGTGCCCGCAACACATCCGGCGCGCTGGTGCTGACCATCGAGGACAATGGCTGCGGCATCCCGAAGGAGGCGCTCGGCAAGCTCGGCCGGCCGTTCGAACAGGTGCAGAACCAGTTTTCCAAGAGCCATGCCGGTTCTGGCCTTGGCCTTGCCATCTCGCGCTCGCTGGCCGAGTTGCAGGGCGGCGCGCTCAAAATCCGCTCGACCGAAGGCGTCGGCACGATCGTGTCGGTGCGCATACCGGTCAAGAAGTCGACGCAGCTGGTGAAGGCCGCCGCCTGATCCCGACATGTCTCCGGCGGCTCGCGCCGCCGGAACTCTTGTCAAGATTTACTGCATGCTGTCGTCGCCGTCGTCGCCACCGTCCCATTGGCGGTGGCCGCGGCGGCCGCCTTTCGGCAGCTCGCTCTTTTCGATCTTGCCGTCATTGTTCTTGTCGAGCATGGCAAAGACCTTCTTCTCGCGGCTGGTGATGTCGTCGGTCGTCAGCGTGCCGTCGCCCTTCGAGTCGTAGCGGGCGATGATGCGCTTGGCCATCTGCTCGAAGCGCGCTTTCTCCAGCGCGTCGGCAAGCTGCGCCACGGTCAGTTTGCCGCCATTGTCGGCAACGATCTTCTTCAGCCGATCGTTCATGGCGTCGGAGAACTGATCGAAGGTGATGGTGCCGTTGGAATCCCTCATCGCCTTGTCGAGACGCATCATCATGCCGTGACGCGGCCCGCCGCCGCCATAGTGTTCGTCGGCATAGGCCACAGAGCCGGCGGCACCGGCCAGGGCAACGAAAGCAAGCGCAAGTCTGGTTGTCGTTCTCATGGTCTTCTCCTGTTGCATCGTCACCCCCGATGCTAGAGCGGCGGATTTTCATCCCGCCCCTCTATCTCTTTGTTCGAGCATCTGAATTTCCCAAAATCGGTTTCCACCTTTGGGTCCGATGCTCTCGAAACATCCGTTCAGGCCTTAGCCGTCACGGCCGTTTCGCCCGAAGCAAAAGGTCAAATTCCTTTCTGACCTTTTGCGACGTCTCCTTGAGGTGTGCTTCCAGCACACCAAAGTCCGGCAGGTCGGTGACCGCCAGGAGCAGATCCGAAAGCCCCGGCGGAACGTCGTCGCGTTCGAATGCGCCGGTAAGGCAAAGCCGCGTCATCTGGGTCAGCGCCAGATAGAGTTGATAGGCTTCGCAAAGCTCTTGCCTGACATCGGCCTCAGCAAAATCCGGGACCAGGTGCGACAGGATTTCGCCGGTGGCGGTCAGCCTTCCGCCGGCTTCGACCTGGCCGGTGATGACCGCCACCTGCGCGATGAATTCGAGGTCGATGAGGCCGCCTGGGGTCAGCTTGATGTCCCAGAGATCGCGTGGCGATTTTTCCTTCTCGATCAGCGCGCGCATCTCGGATGCCTCGGCCTTCACCTTGGCGGCGTCGCGCGGCAGGGCCAAAAGTGCCGTCACCTCGGCCTCGACCTCGGCGCAAAGGGCGGCCTCGCCGCCGATGGCGCGGGCGCGGGCCAGCGCCATATGCTCCCAGGTCCAGGCTTCCTGGCGCTGGTACTTCTTGAAGGCGTCAACATGGGTGGCGACCGGCCCCTTGTTGCCGGATGGCCGCAAGCGCAGGTCGAGCTCGTAGAGAACGCCCTCGGCGGTCGGCGCCGAGACAGCCGCGATCAGACGCTGTGTCATCCTTGTGTAGTAGTGCGACGGCGCCAGCGGCTTGTGGCCGTCGGATTCCTCGGCATCCGCGTCGTGGTCGTAGAGCAGGATGAGGTCGACGTCCGAGCCGGCGGTAAGCTCACGGCTGCCGAGCTTGCCCATGCCGAGCAGCGAAACCGTGCCGCCGGCGATGCGGCCGTGGCGCAACGCGAATTCGGCTGTCACCGCCTGCAGTGCGGCGTCGATGGTGAGGTCGGCGAGGTCGGAAAAGGCACGGCCGGCACGGCTCGGGCTGATCGAGCCGGCGAGCAGGCGCACGCCGATCAGGAACTTCTGCTCGGAGGCAAAGATGCGCAGACGGTCGAGCACATCCTCATAGGCCCGGTCACCTTCGATGAAAGCCGCCAGCCGCGCGGACAGATAGGCGCGATTGGGCAGTTCGTTCAGCAACGCCGGATCGAGCAGGCCGTCGAAGACATGCGGACGCTTTGTGATGATCGCCGCCAGCCGGGGCGCGGCGCCCATGATGGTCGCCATCAGTTTCAGGAGAGCGGGGTTGGACTGCAGCAGCGAAAACAGCTGGATGCCGGCCGGCAGACCGGCGAGGAATTCGTCGAAGCGCACCAACGCCTCGTCGGCCCGGCGCGTCTGTCCGAAGGCTTTGAGCAGCGCCGGTGTCAGTTCGGTCAGCCGCTCGCGCGCCTCGGCCGACTGGGTGACGCGGTAGCGGCCGAAATGCCAGCCGCGGATGACGCGGCAGATGTCGCTCGGCCGCTTGAAGCCGAGGCCGTGCAAGGTCCGCAGCGTGTCGGGATCGTCGACATCGCCGGTAAAGACCAGATTTCCGACGCCTGCCGACAGTTCCGGCGCGGTTTCAAACAGCGCCGCGTAATGGCGCTCGACTTCATGCAAAGCCGCGCGAAAAGTTTCGGAAAATTTGGCGGCATCGGCAAAGCCCAGCATATGGGCGATGCGCTCGAGCCCCTCATCGTCGTCCGGCAGGATATGCGTCTGCTCGTCGGCGACCATCTGAATGGCATGTTCGACGCGGCGCAGAAACCAGTATTGGCGGGTGAGCGTATCGCGTGCATCGGCGGTGATCCAGTTGCGCGCCGCCAGAGCACCCAGCATCGGCACGGTCTCGCGACCGCGAAGCTCGGGAAAACGGCCGCCGGCAATCAGCTGCTGGGTCTGGACGAAGAATTCGATCTCGCGAATGCCGCCGCGACCGAGCTTGACGTTGTGGCCCTTCACCGCGATCTCGCCATGGCCCTTGTGGGCATGGATCTGGCGCTTGATCGAATGGACGTCGGCAATCGCCGCGTAGTCCATGTATTTGCGCCAGATATAGGGCTGCAATTCCCTCAGGAAGGCCTCACCCGCAGCCCGATCGCCGGCCACCGGCCGCGCCTTGATCATGGCGGCGCGCTCCCAGTTCTGGCCGCGCGCCTCATAGTAGCGCAGGGCCGCCTCGACCGGAATCGCCAACGGCGTCGAACCGGGATCGGGACGCAGCCTGAGATCGGTGCGGAAGACATAGCCGTGTTCGGTGCGGTCCTGCAGGATGCGGACCAGCCGCCGGGTCAAGCGCGCAAACAGCTCGGTCGCATCGAGCGGGTCGACGATTGCCGGCGCGTCTGGATCGAAGAAAACGACGAGGTCGATATCGGAGGAATAATTCAGCTCATGGGCGCCAAGCTTGCCCATGCCGAGCAGGATCCAGCCCGACTGCCCCGCAGGCCGTTCGGGGTCGGGCAGGTTCAGCTTGCCTTGCCCATGCGCGTCACGCAGCAGGAAATCAACGGCGGCGCGGGTACAGGCATCGGCGAGATCGCTCAGCCGCCGCACCGTCAGCGCCGTCTCGGCCGCGCCGGCAAGATCGGCCAGCGCAATGAGGACATGCGCTTCCGCCTTCCATTGGCGCAGTTCCATCATCAGGCTCGATTCCGAGAGGGTCTCAGTGCGCGACGCCTCGCCAATCGCGGCCAGGATCGTAATCAGCCGGGCCTCGACCGTCTCGTCGAACAGCGCATCGAGGATTTTTGGGCGGCGGCGCACCGTGTCGCGCAGGAACGGCGACAGATCGAAGACGGCGGCAAGGAAAGCCTGGGCGGTGCCCTTGCCGGCCAGGAATTTCGCCAGGCGCGGCAAGTCCTCTTCCTGGGCGGCGGACGCGATCTCCGACTGTTTGCGCCGGGCACGGCTCTCGTCCAGCGGCGCGAGCCTTGCCACCGGCTTCAACAGCCAGTCCGTTTGGATCCGTTGCACGACCGCCCTCACCGCCATCAATGGTTCTCCCGTTCGGGAAAACTCATGATCACGGACAATCCGGGATTTACAGGCAGAAGATCAAGCCTTCCGTTGTGGAATGTCATGATCGCTTTGGCGAGGCTCAAGCCAAGGCCGGAGCCTGGCTGCGAACGGCTTTTCTCCAGCCGCACGAAACGCTCGGTCGCCCTGGCGCGGTCGGCATCGTCGGGAATGCCCTGGCCATTGTCGGTGACGGCAAGCCTGATCTCTCCGCCGACCCGCTCCAGCGTCACGCGTACGGTAGGCTTGCCGGTCGCGTCGGTCGAATATTTGATGGCGTTGTCGACGATGTTCGACAGCGCCTGGCCGATCAGCTCGCGGTTGCCGTTGACGGCGAAGTCACCCTCCACTGAGCTCTCGATCACTACACAAGCTTCCTCCGCCACCGGCTCGTAGAGCTCGACGACATCGCGCACGGCGGCCGCCAGATCGACGCGGTTGGTGCTTTCAGAGGAATAGCCTGCCTCCAGCCGCGAGATCATCAGGATGGCGTTGAAAGTCTTTATCAGCTGATCGGACTCTGTAATCGTGCCTTCCAGCGCCTGCCTGTAGTCTGATGTCTTGTGCTTGCCGGAAAGCGTCGCCTCGGCGCGGTTGCGCAGTCTGGTCAGCGGCGTCTTCAGATCATGGGCAATGTTGTCGGAAACCTGCTTCAGCCCCTCGTTCAGCGTGGCGATCCTGGCCAGCATGGAATTGAGGTTTTCGGAGAGACGGTCGAACTCGTCGCCGGCGCCGGTGACCGGCAGCCGGCCTGTGAGGTCACCACCCATGATGCGACGGCTTGCCTCCGACACGCTGTCGATGCGCTTCAGCGCCGCGCGGCCGACAAAGAACCAGATCAGCAGCCCGCCGAGCCCCATCATGCCGAGCGCCAGTGTCAGGGCGCGGCGGATGACGGCGCGGAACCGCTCCGGCTCGCCGAGATCGCGGCCGACCAGCATGATCATCTGGTTGGGCAGCCGCAGCACCAGTGCGATGGCGTTGTGGCCCTTCTCGCCTTCCACCTGCACGTCGTTCGGGTCGGATGGCATTGCGTTCTGGTCAGCCGCCGCCGGGTTACGTTGCCGCTCGAGTTCGCCTTCGCCGAAGCGGCGGTAAGAAAAGGGCTCGGTTGTCCAGCCGTCGGTCTCGAGGACCCCCGGCTCCAGGCTCTGGACGTTGCCGGTCAGGATCTGGCCGTTGGCATCGGCGATCAGATAGAGGTTGGCGCCGGGCTGGCGGGAGCGCTGCTCGACCACGCGCACCAGCACCGGCAGGCCGCCGCGCTGATAGGCATGGGCGAGACCGAGCACTTCGTCGTTGATGGTCTCCTGCGTCTGCGCGGTCAGCATGCGCGCCGAGAGCGAGGTCATGTAGAAGACGAGCAGTACCGCGCAAAGGGCGAACAGCAGCAGGTAGAGCGCCGAAAGCCGCGCTGCCGTTGTCTTCATGATGGCGGGCATGGACAACGCCATGGGGCTTTAGCCGCCCTTCAGCATATAGCCGGCGCCGCGAATCGTGTGCAGGATCGGCTTGTCGAAGCCCTTTTCGATCTTGCCGCGCAGCCGCGAGATGTGAACGTCGATGACATTGGTCTGCGGATCGAAATGATAATCCCAGACATTTTCTAGCAGCATGGTGCGCGTCACCACCTGGCCGGCGTGACGCATCAGATATTCGAGCAGCCGGAACTCGCGCGGCTGCAAGGTGATCTCGGATGCCGCGCGGCGAACCGAATGCGACAGGCGGTCGAGTTCGAGATCGCCGACCCGGTACATGGTTTCGGCTTCCTTGGCGCTGGCGCGACGGTTCAGCACCTCGACGCGGGCGAGCAACTCGGAGAAGGCATAGGGTTTGGTCAGATAATCGTCGCCGCCGGCGCGTAGGCCGGTGACCCGGTCGTCGACTTCACCGAGCGCCGACAGGATCAACACCGGCGTCGTGTTGCCCCTGGAGCGCAGGCCGGCGATGACCGACAGGCCGTCGCGGCGCGGCATCATGCGGTCGATGACCATCACGTCGTAGTCGCCGGCATCGGCAAGCGCGAAGCCGGTCTCGCCGTCGCCGGCGACATGAGCGGTGTGCCCGGCCTCGCCAAAGGCTTTCTGCAGGTAGTCGGCCGCCTCGCGATCGTCTTCAATGACGAGAATCTTCATCGGGCCGTTATACGCGATTTCGCTGGAAGATTGAGTGGCCGGCATGTGGATTGTGGCCTTCACTGGATGGCATGTCGCTATCCCAAAACCGCTTCACACTTCTGGGCGACAGGCTGAGGGAATGCGGCAGCGGGCGATGGGAGGCCCGCTGCCGCCGGAGCGGAACACGATGACTGACTAACGTATTCGGGCTCCATGCTTCCCCATGCGGCGGCTCGGGGGTGTTTGAAACCGCCGCACGGGAAAAGTCGAAACGGGTGTCAGCCCTTGGCGACGGGCAGCGCGACGAAGCGGTTCGAGTCGTCGTGGGTGATCTGCATCAACACCGCCTTGCGGCCGGATTTCACCGCATCGGCCATCGCCTTGGTGACGTCCTCGGTGCCGTTCACCTCCGTCGAATTGACCGAAGTGATGATATCGCCGGGCTGGATGCCACGATCGGCGGCATCGCTGTTGGGGTCGACATCGGTCACCACCAGCCCCTTGCCGTTTTCCGACTTGGTGACGGTGAGGCCGAGATCGGCCAGCGTATCGGCCTTGGCCGGAGCGGCCGGCTGATCGGCCGAAGCCTGCTTGTCGGTCGATGGCAGCTTGCCGAGATCGATCTTGATCGACTGGCTCTTGCCGTCACGCCACACCGTGACGTCGACCGGCTTGCCGGGCGAATAGGCGCCGATCAGGCGAGCGAGTTCCTTCGGCGAATCGACGTCCTTGCCGTCGACCTGGGTGATGACGTCACCGGCGGTGATGCCGGCCTTCTTGCCGGGGCCGCCGTCCTGGGCGCTGGAAACCAGTGCACCCTTCTGCGACTTCAGGCCGAGCGATTCGGCGATGTCGGAGGTAACCGGCTGAATCTCGACGCCAAGCCAGCCGCGTTCGACGCTGCCGCTCTTCATCAGGTCCTGCACGACCGTCTTGGCGGTCGAGGCCGGAATGTCGAAGGCAATGCCGACGCTGCCGCCCGAGGGCGAGAAGATCGCGGTGTTGATGCCGACGACCTGGCCGTTGAGGTTGAAGGTCGGGCCACCGGAATTGCCACGGTTGACCGAGGCATCGATCTGCAGGAAGTCGTCATAGGGGCCGGCGCCGATATCGCGGCCACGGGCCGAGACGATGCCGGCGGTGACGGTGCCGCCAAGGCCGAACGGATTGCCGACGGCCACGACCCAGTCGCCGACGCGAACCTTGGAATCATCGGCGAAGTCGACATAGGTGAACTTGCCGACGCCATCGACCTTGAGCACGGCGAGATCGGTGCGCGGATCGGTGCCGATCAGCTTGGCATCAAGTTCCTTGCCGTCATTCATCACCACGGTGAAGGCCGAGCCTTCCTCGACGACGTGGTTGTTGGTGACGAGATAGCCGTCATCGGAGATGAAGAAGCCCGAACCCTGCGCAACCGGACGGGGCTGGTCGTTGTTGCGGTCGCGGTGGCTGAAGCGGCGGTTCTGGCCGTTCTGGTCGCCGAAGCCGCGGAATTGCTTGAAGAACTGACGCAGTTGCGGATTGTCGGGCAGGTTGTTGAAGCCGTCAGGGCCATCAGACTGGTCGGAGCCGTCATCGGCCGCCGGCTCGATCTTGGCCTTGACCTTGACGCTGACGACAGCCGGCGAAACGCGCTCGACGACATCGGCAAAGCCCTGCACCTGCGGCGCCTCGACCCGCACGGCATCGGCCAGAACGGGAGCCGTGCTGGTGGCGACGGCGCCAAAGCCAATGGCACCGGCAATGGCCAGCGACGCGGCAGCAGCCAGGAGGCGGTTGCGGGTGCGGGAATATGAATTGGGGGCAATATTCATGGGTCTCGTATCCTCTTTCAAGGGATGCGCTGCGGTGGGCATCCTCAGGTGAAGAGAAATAGAGAGGCGCACATTACGGCGCCATTTCCGGTGCATGAAACTTTTGTAATGTTGGCAGACGCCGGCCGCCGTCAGTCGCGGCGCAGAATACTATCCAGCGCCGCCTGTTCCTCGACGCTCAACGCCTTGGTTGCCAGCGAGCGGCGCGAGCGCGCGGTCAACACGATGAAGATCCCGCCGACCAAAAGCAGCACGACAGGCGTGCCCCACAGCAAGGCATTGCGCAGGTTGAAGCGCGGCTTCAGCAGCACGAACTCGCCATAGCGGGACACGATATAGTCCATCACCTGCTGGTCGGTGTCGCCGGCGACCAGGCGCTGGCGCACCAGGATGCGCAGGTCGCGCGCAAGGTCGGCATCGGATTCGTCGATCGACTGGTTCTGGCAGACCATGCAGCGCAGGCCTTCGGACAGCAGCCGCGCCCTCGCCTCGAGCGCCGGATCGGCCAGCACTTCGTCGGGCTTCACCGCTTGCGCGGCGCCGGCAAACAACAGCGCCAAAAACAGGACGAGCGAGGCCAGCGAAAACCGTGCGGTCATGGCAGGCTTGCCGATGCCACGAGCTTGCGGCGGCGCGAGGGGGCGCCGACGCGCAGCCGGCGGTCGAGCAGCGACATCGCAGCACCGGCCATCATCACCAGGCCGCCGCCCCAGATCAACGTCACCAGCGGCTTCCACCACAGGCGCACGACGACGGAGCCATCGGTGCCCTCGTCGCCAAGGGACAGATAAAGCTGGCTGAACCAGATCGTCTTGATGCCGGACTCGGTCGTCGTCATCTGGCGCACGGGGTAGAAGCGCTTGGCCGAGGTGATTTCGGCCGCGCTGCTGCCGTCGGCGCCGAGCAGGACGAAGCGGCCACGATCCTCGCTGTAGTTAGGCCCTTGCGCTGGATAGAGGCCTTCGAAGCGCAGCGTGTGGCCGGACAGTTCCACGGTCTCGCCAGCATGCATCGACAGGATCTTCTCGGTGCCGAAGCAAAGCGTGCCGACGATGCCGAGCGTCGTCAGCCCGAGCCCGAGATGGGCGAGCGTGGTGCCGAAGACCGAGCGCGGCAGGCCGGCAAAGCGCCTGAGCATGATGCCAGGCGCGACGCTGCCAAAGCCGGATTTGACGGCAAGATCGGTGAGCGCGCCGCAGATCAGCCAGAAGGCAAGGCCCGCGCCAAGGGCGGCGAACACCGACGCGCCGTCGATGAACAATCCGGTCACCAGAACGGCCAGGAAGGCCGCTGCGAAAGCCGCCATCAGACGCTGGGCAACCGCGAGGATATCGCCGCGCTTCCAGGCGAGCAGCGGCCCGAAGGGAACCATGACCAGAAGCGGCACCATCAGCGGGCCGAAGGTCAGGTTGAAGAACGGCGCGCCGACCGAGATCTTGTCGGCGGAAAGGGCTTCGACGGCCAGCGGATAGAGCGTGCCGATGAGCACGGTCGCCGCCGCTGTGGTCAGGAACAGATTGTTGAGGACCAGCGCGCCTTCGCGCGAGATCGGATGGAAGAGGCCGCCGGCCGTCAGCCGCGAGGCGCGAAAGGCAAACAGCGCCAGCGAGCCGCCGATGAACAGCGTCAGGATGCAAAGGATGAAGACGCCACGCGTCGGATCGGTGGCGAAGGCGTGGACTGAGGTCAGCACGCCGGAGCGCACCAGGAAAGTGCCGAGCAGCGACAGCGAGAAGGTCAGGATTGCCAGCAGCAGCGTCCATATCTTCAGCGCCGAGCGCTTTTCCATGACGATCGCCGAATGCAGCAGCGCCGTGCCCGCCAGCCACGGCATGAAGGAGGCGTTCTCGACCGGATCCCAGAACCAGAAGCCGCCCCAGCCAAGTTCGTAATAGGCCCAGTAAGAGCCCATGGCGATGCCGCCGGTGAGGAACATCCAGGCGACCAGCGTCCATGGTCGCACCCAGCGCGCCCAGGACGCATCGATGCGGCCTTCGATAAGGGCGGCGACCGAGAAGGAAAAGCAGATCGAGAATCCGACATAGCCGAGATAGAGCAGCGGCGGATGGATGGCGAGGCCGAGGTCCTGCAGGATCGGATTGAGGTCGCGGCCTTCGATGGGCGCCGGATTGAGCCTGATGAACGGATTGGACGTGGTCAGGATGAACAGGAAGAAGGTGGCGCCGATGGCGCCCTGCACGGCCAGCACATTGGCCCGCAGCGTCGCCGGAAGATTGGCGCCGAAGACGGCGACCAGCGCGCCGAAGAAGGTCAGGATCAGCACCCAGAGCAGCATCGAGCCTTCGTGATTGCCCCAGGTGCCGGTGATCTTGTAGATCAGCGGCTGTAGCGAGTGCGAGTTTTCCCATACACTCGCCACCGAAAAATCGGAGCTTGCATAGGCTGTCGCCAGCGCGACGAAAGACAGCGCGGTCAGGGCAAAGCCTGATACAGCGGCCGGGCCGCCGACAGCCATCATCTTCTGGTTACCGGTGCGGGCGCCAAACAGCGGCACCAGCGTCTGCACCAACGAAAGCGCGAACGCCAGGACTAGGGCGAAGTGTCCGGTTTCAACCATTGCGGCGAGACCCGTTATTCACTCTTGCTCTCCTGCCACACGCCCTTGGCCTTGAGGCCGTCGGCCACTTCCTTGGGCATGTAGTTTTCGTCATGCTTGGCCAGCACGCTGTCGGCGACGAAGGTGCCGTCCGGACCGAAGGCGCCTTCGGTGATGACGCCCTGCTCTTCACGGAACAGGTCGGGCAGGATGCCGGTGTAGGTGACCTTGACCGATTTCTGCTTGTCGGTGACGGAAAAGGCGACGGTGGCGCCCTGGCCACGCTCGATCGTGCCCTTTTCGACGAGGCCGCCGAGCCTGATCCGCTGTCCCGGCTGCAGGCTGGCGGTGGTCAGATCGGCGGGCATGTAGAAATAGGAGGCCTTCTGCCCGAGCGCATAGAAGGTGAGACCGGTGGCGGCAGCGAGAAACGCCAGCCCACCGGCGATTACCGACAGTCGTTTCTGCTTGCGCGTCATGGTCTACTCCGTCGCCGTCACGCCGAGCGAAGCGGCAAAGGCGGTGAACTTCTTCGCTTCGTCACTGTCGGCGCCAAACACGGCGATACCGCGATTGAGCGCATCGCGCGCCTGGTCGGCCTTGCCCAGCACGACATAGGAACGAACGAGCTTCATCCATCCTTCCGCGTCGCGTGGATTTTGTTTCAGCTTCTCGTCGAGGCCGGCGACCATGGTGTTGATCATCGCCTCCCGGTCCTGCGGCGACATCGAGGAAGCGGCATCGACATCCGCAGCGTCAGGGCCCTTCGCCGGCTGTCCGGATGCCACGGCACGATTGCCGGATTCCGCCAAGGCCTGCTGCACCGCGCCGCGCCATGGGGAGTCCGGCGGCAGCATGGCGAGCATGGTTTGCCAGGCCGCTATGGCCTTGTCGGTCTGGCCTTCCTGCGCCAGCGCCATTGCCAGATAAAAAGCCGCCTTCGGATTTGCCGGATCGAGCTTCAGCGCCGCCTCGAAAGCACCTTGCGCATCGGCCGAGACGATGCCGCCGGCGGCGTTGGCGATCGCCTCGCCGAGACCGGCCTGGCGGGCGGCGCTGTCGCCGTCAAGGCGAATGGCATTGCGATAGGCCGTCACCGCGTCGGCGAACCGCTGCATGCGCAGATAGACCGGCGCCAGCACATCCCAGCCGCGGCCATCGCTGGGGTTGGCGGCAAGGTGCGCCTCGGCACGCGCCACCAGCTCGTCCACCGAGCTGTCGGCGGGGTTCTTGGCCAGCCGTTCGCTGAGCGGTTGCGACGGCAGATCGGGCGAGCCTATCTGGCTGTAGAGACCCCAGCTGACCAGGGGAACCACCAGCACGGCAGCGGTTGCGACCAGCCGTGTCATCATTGACGGCTGCCGCGTCGCCGCCTTGTCGGCCGGGCCTATACTGTCCAGGCGAAGGATGCGGCGGGCGATTTCAGCGCGCGCCTCTTCGGCTTCCGCCGGCTGGATCAGGCCGCGCGCCGCATCGCGGTCAAGTTCGGCCAATTGGTCGCGATAGACTTCCAGATCGTGATCGCTGCTGGTCGATGCACCCTTGGCGCCGCCGGCCAGCGGCAGCAGCACCGCCAGGCTTGCGCCCAGCGTGAGGATTGCGGCTATGACCCAGAACAGCATGCTTCATCCAATAGCGGCAGCGCCCTGCCCTGCCAACACAGGCGTACTGCGACGCTTTGACGGCAGGCGCGCCGCATGTCCTTGATCGGTATCAACCCGACCCGATCTCAAGTGGACCCCGCCTGATCTTTGTTTTCATGCATGTCGCCCAAAACCGCTGCGCGCTTTTGGGCGACATGCATCGATCAAGTCAGCGGCGTCCAGCTGCCATCGGCGTTGCGGCAGGCGGTTCCGCGCGCGGTGGCGCCGGCGGTGCCGGTAAAGACGGTGTGCGTGTACTGTCGGCAGTCCTGCGAACCGACGCGATAAGGCTGGGCGGCGACGACTTCGCCGTAATGGGCGGTCCGGTCGCTCTTCCACGTCACCTTTTGGCCGCTCGCCGTATATTCAAGCGCCTTGTATTCCGCCTCCAACGCGCTGCGCTTTTCGGCGTCGCTCAAGCCTGAGCCGATCGATCCGCCGACCAGGCCGCCGGCCATGGCCGAGATGATCGTCGCCGTGACCTTGGCGCCGGACGGAGGGTTCGTAGCCGGCGGCTCGGTGACCGTGATGTCCGGGCCACCGCCCTTGCTCAACGTCCCGCAGCCGGAAACGGCAAGCAGGGCGGAAACGAGCGCGACGCGAATCTTCATGCCAACAACCAGTTTTTCTTGAGGATGAGCTGGGGGCCGCGTCATCGAGAAAGTCGACGTGGCCATAGTATTGATATTTGTCGGAAATTTGGCCGTGGCCTGTATCACTGAAGGCTCCGCAATCGAACCACCGCCTTCAATCCGCCCATGGCGGAGCGTTCCAGCGCCAGAACGCCTCCATACTCGTTGACGAGGTCGGCGACAATGGCAAGTCCCAACCCCGTCCCCGGCTTTGTCTCGTCGAGGCGCCGGCCGCGCTTCACCGCCTCGCGCGCTTTGTCTTCGGGAATGCCCGGACCGTCATCGTCGATATCGATCTCGAACAGGTTGGCCGCGCCGTCCTTGCCGGCGACCGGCCTGACGGTGATGGCGACGGCGCTTTTTGCCCATTTCATCGCGTTTTCGAGTAGGTTGCCGAGCAATTCCTCCAGATCCTCGCGCTCGCCGGCAAAGACGATGTCGGCGGCCGGCAGCGACAGCGACAGGCTGGTCTGCGGGTTGAGCTTCTGCAGCACGCGCACCATGCGCTGGACCAGCGGAGCCACCGGCGTGCGGTAGACGACGCTGTCGCGCTGCGCTGCCACGCGGGCTCGCTGCAGATAGTGGTCGACCTGCTTCTGCATCGAGGCCGCCTGCTCGGCGATGAGCTGGCCCTTGGCGCCGCCCAGCGCCCGGCCCTCGTTGATGAGCACCGCAAGCGGTGTCTTGAGCGAATGGGCAAGGTTGCCGACCTGCGTGCGCGAGCGCTCGACGATGCGCTTGTTGTTCTCGATCAGCGCATTGGTTTCGTTGGCGAGCGGTTCGATCTCGGCCGGGAAGCGGCCGTCCAGCCTTTGCGCGGTTCCTTCGCGCACCATGGCCAGCGCGTTGCGAACCCGGCGCAATGGCTGCAGGCCAAGCAGGATGGCGATAGCGTTGATGGCGATCATGCCGACGCCGAACAGGGAAAGATAGGTCAACAGGCGGCGCTGGAAGCTGGCGATCTCTTGTTCGAGCTCGCTCTGATTGCCCATGACGCGGAAGCGCGCCGCGCGGTTTTTCGAATCGAGGACGAATTCGCTCTCGAACACTTCCACCGCCTCGCCCTTGATGCCTTCGCTGGCATAGCTGCGCTGGAAGCTGGCATTGAAGGGAACTTCGGCGACGCTTGGCGACGGGATGGTCTTGGTCATCGAGGACGAATGCAGGTCGCCATGGACGCCTTCCGAGGCGGGTTCCACCGACCAGTACCAGCCTGAATTGGGCTCAGAGAAGCGGAGATCGCCAAGGTCGGGGGCGCCGGTCAGCTGACCGCCCTCGGAGACACCGACGGAGCCGATCAGGTTGAACAGATGCGCCGAAAGCAGGCTGTCAAAACCACGCTCGCTGGCCTGGCGATAAAGCGTGGTGATGAGCGTGAAGATGACGACAAGCGTCAGGATCGCCCAGATCGTAGAAAAGCCGATGACGCGAAACGCCAGCGAACGCGGCCAGAACCGCACTGAAAGCGCTTTTGAGGCGGCCAGCTTTGTAGGAAGAGGTTCCGCCTTACGCCTCCGGCTCGCGCATGCGATAGCCCATGCCACGCACGGTTTCGATCATGTCGATGCCCATCTTCTTGCGAAGCCGGCCGACAAAAACCTCGATGGTGTTGGAATCGCGGTCGAAATCCTGGTCGTAGAGATGCTCGACCAGCTCGGTGCGCGAGACCACCTCGCCCATATGGTGCATCAGATAGGCGAGCAGGCGGAACTCGTGCGAAGTCAGCTTCAGCGGCACACCGTTGACGTCGGCCTTGGAAGCCTTGGTGTCGAGGCGCAGCGGCCCGCAGGTCAATTCGGATGAGGCATGGCCGGCGGCACGCCGGATCAACGCCCTGACCCTGGCCAGAACCTCTTCGATATGGAACGGCTTGGTGACGTAGTCGTCGGCGCCGGCGTCGATGCCGGAGACCTTGTCGCTCCAGCGGTCGCGCGCCGTCAGGATCAGCACCGGCATCTTGCGGCCGCCGCGGCGCCAGCGCTCGACCACGCTGATGCCATCCATCTGCGGAAGGCCGATGTCGAGCACGACGGCGTCATAGGGCTCGGTGTCGCCGAGGAAATGGCCTTCCTCGCCGTCAAAGGCGCGATCGACGACATAGCCGGCGTCGACCAGCGCATCCGATATCTGCCGGTTGAGATCCTTGTCATCTTCGACGACGAGTACGCGCATGCGGGGATCGATACCTGTTGAAGAGTTGGCCTGTTGAAGCGTTTGGGCTCAGATATAGGCCGATTCCGGCGGCCTGGGAAACGGAGGCCTGTAAGATGAAGATCGGGTCAGTTCAGCGGAACGACGATTTCGGAACGGCGCGGGCGCTGTCCGTCCTTGCCCGGGACAAGCACAACGATGACGCAGACCGGCTGGCCACCGCGCGTCGACTGCGACGCCTTGGCCAGCGTGCCACCGTTCTGCTCAGCAACCTGCTGGCCGATCGCGTAGCAGTCGGACGCGGCCAATACGATCGGCTGGGCCTGCTCGGCAGCGGCGACCGACATCGCGGTCGCCTGCGACGCAAACAGTCCGGCCGCGCAGAGCGCCAGTGTCGCGGTTCGGAAATGGGAGCGAAGCGTTGTCATGGTCAGCGTTGTAACGCATCGGTGCTGAACGTGAAATGAACGGTGAAGGCCACTGAAAACATGCCCGCCACACCCCTGCAACGCGAGACATTCAACCTGAGATTTCACCGCCCAACCCGGTGAAACCGGCGAAAGTCCAGTCTAGACCCCGTTTCACCGATATTGAAAGCGCTCAGGCGTTTTCCCGGGTGATGGCGCGAAAGCGCAGCAGCCCATGATGGACCGCCAGATCCTCGTCATAACGGGCCTCGGCGAATTCCAGCGACAGCCGCGTCTGGCCACGCGGGCCGATGACCAGCGCCGCGTCGGCGAGGCGTGCCTTGATGCGGTCCATGATGGCAAGCGTCTCAGCTTCGCCATGGGCCTTTGACCAGACATGCAATGTCACCAGCTGATCGGCGTTGTTATCGGCGCCAGTGTCCCAATCAAAAGCGCTGGTCAGGCCGCAGGTCACGTAGGGAAAGGCGACGTTGTCGGTTGCCTGCTCAAGCAGGCCGGCGCCGGCCAGCAGCGCCGACAGCGGCGCATCGCTTTTCAATCTCTGGAACAAGGCCTGCTGCAAATCGCCGGGCGCCGTCATTTTTCGTTCCCCTCGCCCTTCGCCGTTGAACCGGCTGTGCACCCGTCAACGCGTTCTGCTTCCAGCCTAACCGCGCTGAGGTTCCGGCGCCAGATCACCCGGAGCCCATGTGTCGTCCTTGGCGGCAGCGGTGCCCTGTACGGCCAAGCTGGTTTTTATTTGGTATGCAAGCCGTTTGAAAAACGGTGCTATGACGACGCTCGGTCTTCTCCAAAACAGTCGAGGTCATTTTCGTGCGCGAGCCATCGGTGCTGCCTGTCTTCGGAAGGCTTGGGGTCAAAGCGCCGGTGGTGATTGCGGCGCCGACCGCGTCGAAGCGACTGGAGAAGACGATGACCAGCCTGCGGGCGGTCCTGTCTGCACATGGCGGCCTGGTTTTGAAGCTGTCCGTGGTGGTCTGGACGGTCGTTGTGCTGGCGGCCGTGTTCTTCATTACCAAGGCCTGACGCCAGCGACATCGGTCGTATATGGCAATCAAAGGACGCCAGAATGGCAAACCGCTACGCAATGCGCATGGAGCAGCCTGGCAGCTGGACCATTTTCGATATTTTCACCGGCCAGCCCGTCGAACTCAAGCACCAGGTGATGGTCGGCATGGACATGCGCGATGCCGAGGCGATGGTCGATCGACTGAACAGCCGAGACGTCAAGCGGCGGGCGAAGGCGGATCGCGGGACCTGATCACAACCGGGCGGATTGCCATCCGGGGCGCGCGTCGGCCGAATGTTTAGAGATAGGGGATTGCCGTGAGACCGAGCCTGAAACAGAAGGTCCTGGAAGTCTGCGACCGCAAGATCTCGGAGAAAGGCGCCGGCGTCGGCCTGTCATTCTATGCGTTCTTTGCAAACAGGAACGACGATCCCGAACTTCTCATGGAAGCTGCGGAATGGTGGATCAGAACCCACCGGCTCGACCATTTTGAAAGGGCCGTGAAGATACGGGCCATGGTCGAGGAGATGGACGCCGGCTGATCCTAGATTTTATGCACGTCGTTATCCCAAAACCGCTGCGCACTTTTGGGCGACGGGCATCAGCCGAAATCAGCAGCGGTCAGCACATACATGCTCCTGCGGGTGCGGGCATAGGCGTTCCGGGCAATGTCATGGATGGAGCTCGACGCCGTGTCGAAGGCCGCCAGATAGGTGGCCTCGGAGGTTGCCGTCCCCGATGGCGCCTTTGAGATGGCGTCGGCGGTGACAGAGAAAGAAATCTGGAACATGCCGTCATGGCCGACAAAGCGGATACGCTTGCCCGCCTCGTCATAGCTACGGCTTCGATTGGGAAATGTAAGGCTCATGACTTTGCTCCCTTTGGCGCGGCGACGGCTTTCTTGACTGCCGCCCGCTTCTTCTTAGGCGTCGGGTTCAAGGCTTCCGCCACCCGGTCCGCCTCTTCCTTGGCCAGCCGCAATTCGCGCAGCCTGGCAGTCTTGATGACGCGAAGCTTGGCTTCGGTCATATACTCGGCAGTCGCCTTGTTGCGCTCGGCGGTCTTCTTCTGCTTGTCGACGAAGCGTGCCTCAGCTTTTTCCATGATGCTTTGAGCGACTTCAGCCATATGTGAAATCTCCTTTTTGGAGCGAGAATGTGAAAATGCGTTTCCCCGCTAAAATAGGCACTCGCAAGCGAAATTTCAATTTTCGGATTATTTTACGATCTTCGAATTCCCGGAATTGAACTCGTCGAAGAATACTATCCAATATTTCGATCATCCCGTGATTAATTTTTGGCACTCCTATCTATCGAGTGCCAACGGGCCTATATGGAGGTAGCGGCCGCCTATGCCGGCCCCAGAAAGAAGTTCCCATGAAATTTCGGCCACTCCACGACCGCGTTGTCATCAGGCGCGCGGAAAGCGACACCAAATCCAAGGGCGGTATCATCATCCCCGACAACGCCAAGGAAAAGCCGCAGGAAGGCGAAGTGATCGCCGTTGGGCCGGGCGCGCGCGACGAAAGCGGCGCGCTGATTGCGCTCGACGTCAAGGCCGGCGACTTCATCCTGTTCGGCAAATGGTCCGGCACCGAGGTCAAGCTCGATGGCGAGGACCTTCTGATCATGAAGGAAGCCGACATTATGGGCATCATCGATAAGAGCGAGACCATCGACAAGACCGTGGCGACCAAGAAAGCCGCCTGACGCTGTCCATGCCTTGCTGCTCTCCAAACGAACTGGATGAAAAATCATGTCTGCCAAGGAAATCAAATTCTCCACCGATGCCCGTGATCGCATGCTGCGCGGCGTCGAGATCCTCAACAACGCCGTCAAGGTGACGCTCGGTCCCAAGGGCCGCAACGTCATCATCGACAAGGCCTATGGGGCGCCGCGCATCACCAAGGACGGCGTCACCGTCGCCAAGGAAATCGAGCTTGCCGACAAGTTCGAGAACATGGGCGCCCAGATGGTGCGCGAAGTGGCTTCGAAGACCAACGACCTCGCCGGTGACGGCACCACCACCGCCACGGTGCTGGCCGCTTCGATCCTGCGCGAAGGCGCCAAGTTCGTCGCCGCCGGCATGAACCCGATGGACCTCAAGCGCGGCATCGACCTTGCCGTGACCGCCGTGGTCAAGGAAATCCAGGCGCGGGCCAAGAAGGTCAAATCCTCCGCCGAAATCGCGCAGGTCGGCACCATCGCCGCCAATGGCGACGCCACCGTCGGCGCCATGATCGCCAAGGCGATGGACAAGGTCGGCAATGACGGCGTCATCACCGTCGAGGAAGCCAAGACGGCCGACACCGAACTCGATGTCGTCGAGGGCATGCAGTTCGACCGTGGCTATCTCTCGCCCTATTTCGTCACCAATGCCGAGAAGATGCGCGTCGAGCTGGAGGATCCCTACGTCCTCATCCACGAAAAGAAGCTCGGCAATCTGCAGGCGCTGCTGCCGATCCTCGAAGCGGTCGTGCAAAGCGGCAAGCCGTTGCTGATCATCTCCGAGGACGTCGAAGGCGAAGCGCTGGCGACTTTGGTCGTCAACAAGCTGCGCGGCGGCCTCAAGGTCGCGGCCGTCAAGGCGCCAGGCTTCGGCGATCGCCGCAAGGCGATGCTGGAAGACATCGCCGTGCTCACCGCCGGCCAGATGATTTCCGAGGATCTCGGCATCAAGCTTGAAAACATCACCATCGACATGCTCGGCCGCGCCAAGCGCGTGCTGATCGAGAAGGACACGACGACGATCATCGACGGCGCCGGCCCGAAGGCGACGATCCAGGCGCGCGTCTCGCAGATCAAGGGGCAGATCGAGGAGACAACCTCCGACTATGACAAGGAAAAGCTGCAGGAGCGTCTGGCCAAGCTGTCGGGCGGCGTTGCGGTCATCCGCGTCGGCGGCGCCACCGAATCGGAAGTCAAGGAAAAGAAGGACCGTATCGACGATGCGCTGAACGCCACACGTGCGGCGGTTGAAGAAGGCATCGTCCCCGGCGGCGGTGTCGCCCTGCTGCGCGCCAGGTCGGCGCTCAACGGGCTGACCGGCGCCAATGCCGATGTCAATGCCGGCATCTCGATCGTGCTGCGGGCACTCGAAGCGCCGATCCGTCAGATCGCCGAGAATTCCGGTGTCGAAGGCTCGATCGTCGTCGGCAAGCTCTCCGACAGCAAGGATCACAATCAGGGCTTTGATGCCCAGAACGAGATCTATGTCGACATGATCAAGGCCGGCATCGTCGATCCGGCAAAGGTTGTGCGCACCGCGCTGCAGGACGCCGGCTCGATCGCGGCGCTGTTGATCACAGCGGAAGCCATGATCACCGACATCCCGGCCAAGGATGCCGCGGCTTCGGCCGGCGGCGGCATGGGCGGTTACTGACCGTCGCCTGAAGTGCCCGCCCGGCAAAGCCGGACGGGCCAAACCAGAACAACGGCCGTCGGGGGCACTTCCCCGGCGCGCCAAGGATTTCCGCCAGTCAGGAAGACTTCCATCAGTCAGCAACGACAGGGAGATCGACACATGATTACCTTCGTACCAAAGCCAAATGGCGTTCCGGCGACCAAGCCAGCCGAGGAAAGCCGCTTCGACCGCATCCGCAGGATTGCCGCCGACAAGCACAGACAAACCGATACCGGCACGATACGCCGCGACCCGCAAAAGGCCGGCGACAAGCGCCCGATGTGAGGCGCGCCACGTCCCTCAGAGGGGGCGTAGCGGGCTGTCCCAGGGGAGAGGATGATGAAACTACTCATCTTTGGCGCCTCGGGTGCGACGGGGCGCCTCGTCGTCTCGGCTGCTCTGGCAAAAGGCCATGCGGTGACCGCCTTCGTTCGCACCCCGAGCAAGCTTGCCGTAAGCCATGAAAACCTGAGGGTGATTGTCGGAGATGTCGCCGATCAACAGGCAGTGGAGCGCTCCGTTGCCGGGCATGAAGCGGTTTTCAGCTGTCTCGGGGTCGGAGTGCCGCTGAAACACGACCCGGCCGTGGTTGCCGGCATCGGCTTCATCGTCGATGCCATGCAGCGGACCGGCCCTGCCCGGCTCATCTATCTTTCGTTCCTCGGCGTGCGCGACAGCCGGCGGCAATTGGGACCGCTGCTCGGCGGTGTCATCGTACCGCTTGTGCTGCGTCGTGAAGTGGCCGACCACGAGGCAAAGGAAAAGCTTATCGTCCAATCCAGTCTCGACTGGACCATCGTGCGGCCGCCCAAGCTCACAAACGGTGCGGCAACCGGTGAATTCCGCCACGGCAATGGTATTCAGGCGACGTCCCTGCTGCCTACATTGGCGCGTGCCGATGTGGCGGCCTTCATGCTCGGCCAGCTCGACGACACCACCTATTCGCGCAAGGCGGTTGCCATCCTGCACTGACCCTCCCATCGCAGGTCCTTGAAGGCCATTTGAAGCGTAATTATATCAATGACTAAGCGTGCGGTGCACGCGAAACGTAGTGGTTTGGTCAAGCTTCTCTAAGGAGGTTGTCATGGCCAATAAACTCATGGAAGGAAAACGTGGCCAGGATCTGATCAATCTGATCCTTGCCGTTTGCCTGTTCATCTCACCCTGGATAATCGGCTTCGCTGCTGAAACCGCTCCCGCATACAACGCCTGGGTTGTCGGCGTTGTGCTCGGTGCGCTGGCAGTCGCGACTCTCTCCGTATTCGCCGAGTGGGAAGAGTGGGTGAATCTTGTTCTCGGACTTTGGCTGATCGTTTCACCCTGGCTGCTGGGGTTCATGGCCAACGCTGACGCGATGGCGACGCATGTGATCCTCGGCGTGCTGGTGGTTGTCGCATCGGCCTGGGCCGTCTGGGACGTTCGTCACCCGCACGCGCATGCGTGATCGGTGACGACAAAGGAGGGGCCCGGCGCGTGAGCGGCGGGCTCCGCTGATCGCTGAGAGCGATGCGCCGGCCGCACGACCTCACGAGACCGGTGCTGCGCCGCCCTGTTCAGTGCGCCGGGCGATGAATTCGTCGAGAATGCCAGCGGTGGCAGTGGCCGAAGCTGGCGGCTGGAAGTCGGCCAGTATCCGTTTCCAGATGCCGGTGGCGCGCTCGGTCGCGGTCTTTGACCCGGCTTGTGTCCAGTTGCCGAAATTCGACCAGTCGGCCACCAGCGGCTCATAGAAGGCGGTGCGGTAGCGCGCCATCGTGTGCCCGGCCGAGAAGAAATGCCCGCCCGGCTGTACCTCGGCGATGGCTTCGAAGCCGATTGCGTCCTCGTCGCCGGGTGTGGCGGCGCACAGTTCGGCGACGGTCTGCACCGCCTCGATATCGGTGATCAGCTTTTCAAACGAGACGCTGAGGCCGCCTTCCAGCCAGCCGGCGGCGTGGATGCACACCGTCGCACCGGCCAGCACCGAACCCCACAGCGCGAACTGCGTTTCATGCGCGGCCTGCACATCCGAAATGTTGGCGGCACTGCCGCCGCCGGAGCGCCAGGGCAAGCCGGTGAAGCGCGCCAGTTGGCCGGCGCCCAGCGTCGCCTTGACATGCTCCGGCGTGCCAAAGGCCGGCGCGCCCGACTTCATGTCGACATTGGACGAGAATGAGCCGTAGACCACTGGCGCGCCTGGTCGCACGATCTGCGCCAGCGCCAGCCCGGCCAGCGCTTCGGCATGCTGGAGCGTCAGCGCGCCGGCGACGGTGATCGGCGCCATGGCGCCGGCGAGGCAAAACGGCGTGATGATCAGCACTTGCCCGGCTTTGGCAAAGTCGATGATGCCTTGCGCCATCGGAATGTCGAGCTGACGCGGTGAGTTGGTGTTGATGATGGTGTAGCAATGGGCGCCAGAACGAAACGCGTCCTCCGACAGGCCGCGCGCCAGCCGCAGCATCTCGAAGCCGTCCTCGACCTGCGGGGTGCCGCGGGCGAAGACGAACGGGAACTTGTCGGACAGCGTCAGCTGCGCACGATTGACGGCATAGTGGCGGACGCGATTGTCGATGTCCTGTGGCTCGATGCAGGGCCCCAGCATATGCAGCACGTCGAAATGCTGCACCAGCCGCATGAGATCCTCGAAAGCGGCCAGCGTTCCCGGCCGCCGGCCGCGCTCGAGATCGGTGACGTTGGGCGCGCCGGCGCCGGCCAGGAACGTCATCGAGCCCAGTTCGAGCATGAGGTCGCGGGAACGGTCGCCGGCCAGCGCCCGGATCGACTTGGGTGCGGAGGCGAGTGCGGCCGTCACGATATCGCGCCCGATGCGCACCATCTGGCTGTCTTCGTCGACGAGCGCGCCGGCACCGGCGAGGATGCGCCGCGCTTCGGGCAGCAGCACCTTGATGCCAAGCTCCTCCAGCACGCGCAGCGCCGTGTCATGGATGGCAGCGACCTGGTCGTTCGAAAACACCGGCTGCGGCAGGAACGGGTTTTTCAGCGAACGATAGTCCGGCCGACGGCTGGACTCGCTGCCGGCCTCGCCGGTTCGTCCGCGCCGGCGCTCGCGCCTGACGTCACGTGCGGCATCATCGACCATGGCCAAACCTCCTCATTGCCGCATCGCCTCCCCCTGGGGATCATAGGGAGAGGCCGGGATGACGCGCGCCGGCCGCTCGATGCCGACAATATGCACCGACAGCGCCGTGCCCTCGCCGGCGAAATCGCGATCGACAAGCGCCAGCGCCAGGCTCTTGCCGACCGCATAGCCATAACCACCGGAGGTGACGAAGCCAACGCGCCGGCCGTTGTGCCAGACCGGTTCGAAACCACTGGCGTCGGCGTCGACGGCGTCGATTTCCAGCGTCACCAGGCATTGTTGGGAGGGAACATTTCGTTGCTTCAACGCGGCCTCGCGGCCGATGAAATCGCCCTTGGAGAAGGCGATGAAGCGGTCGAGCCCGGTCTGACCAGGCGTATAGGCCTGGGTAAATTCGCGCGACCAGATGCCAAAGCTCTTTTCCAGCCTGAGCGCGTTCAGCGCATAGAAGCCGATCTCGGCCAGGCCGAGATCCTCGCCGGCGGCAAGCAGCGTCTCGCGCAAAGTGGCATGCATGGTGGCGGGACAGTTGATCTCGAAGCCGACTTCGCCGGCGATGGAGAGGCGGGCAACCCGCGCGCGCACCATGCCGATGTCGAACGCGCCGCAGGCCATGAACGGCAAAGCCGCACCGGAGACATCCTGATGCGTCGTGCGCGCCACGATGGCCCGCGCATTCGGCCCGGTAACGAGAAACCCGGTCATGATGTCGGAGGGGTCGGTGACGGTCACGCCCTCCGCGGCATTCGCCTCGAACCAGCGCATATGGAATTCTCGGAGATAGTAGGAGCCCATGATCCAGTATTGCCCGTCGCCCCAGTTGAAGACGGTGAGATCGCCCTTCAGCCGGCCATCATGGCCGAGCATCGGCGCGAGTTTGGGGTTCTGCTCGTAGACGCCGAGCAGCACGCCCTTTCGCTCCTGCCGGAGGTAGGAGAAGCCGTCGAGATCGACGGCAAGGCCAAGCTCCTTGTCGAGCGCGGCGACCTCGGGAATGTCCTCGGTGATGAAATAATGGTGCTCCATCGGCGTCACCGGCAGCTCGACGCCGGCCATGCGGCCCACCTGCTTGGCCCAGAGACCACCGGCATTGACGACATGCTCGGCAATGATCGTGCCTTGCTCGGTCAGCACATCCCAGCCGCCGTCGGCGCGCGGCTTGAGGTCGAGAACACGGTTGCGCAGGATGACATCGGCGCCGCGCTTTTTGGCGGCTCCGGCATAGGCATGCGTGGTGCCATAGGGGTCGAGATGGCCTTCGTTGGAATCGTAGAGGCCGCCGAGCACGTCGCTGACATCGGCGATCGGGCAGATTTCCTTGATTTCTTCGGGGGTCACCAGCTTGGCGGTCTCAATGCCCACCGACTGGAACACTGCCCAGGCCGATTTCAGCCACTCCCAGCGGGCGGGATCGCTGGCCATATTGACGCCGCCGGTCATGTGCAGGCCGGCATTCTGGCCGGATTCGGCCTCGATCTCGCGGTAGAGCTTGATCGTGTAGTCCTGCAGCGCCGCGACATTGGGATCGGCGTTGAGCGCATGGAAACCGGCCGCCGCATGCCAGGTCGAACCGGCGGTCAGTTCGGCGCGCTCGATGAGCGCGACATCGCTCCAGCCGAACCGCGCCAGATGGTAGAGCACCGAGGCCCCGACGACCCCGCCCCCGATGACGACTGCGCGATAATGCGACTTCACGAGCCTCTCCCTCTCGTTTGACGTCCTCACGATACATGGACTGTACACATGTGTCTAGACACTTATGTCCAGAGCTTGCGCGACGCTTCGCGCCATGCCACTTGTGGTTCCATGGTGATGAATGCTCCTCAGGACGAACTGGCGCCCGGCAACATCAAGGCGACCCGCTCCGACTGGATCAATCTGGCGCTGCAGACGCTGATCTCGGACGGCATAGAGAGTGTGCGGGTGCTGACGCTCGGCCAGAAACTCGGCGTCTCGCGTTCGAGCTTCTACTGGTATTTCCAGAGCCGTCAGGACCTGCTCGACCAGCTGCTCGCCCACTGGCACGACACCAACACCAAGGCGATCGTCGAACGCGCGCAGCGGCCGGCGGAATCGATCATCATGGGCGTCATGAATGTGTTCGAATGCTGGGCCGACGAGCGGCTGTTCGACCCCAGGCTCGACTTCGCCATCCGCGAATGGGCGCGCCGCTCCGACGATGTGCGCCGGGCCATCGACAAGGCCGACAATGACCGGCTGGGCGCCATCCGCGAGATGTATCGCCGCCACGGCTATGACGAGGAGGACGCCTTCATCCGGGCGCGCGTGCTCTACTACATGCAGATCGGCTATTACGTGCTTGACCTCAAGGAGCCGGTCGAGGCGCGGGTCAGTCATCTCGCGGCCTATTTGCGCAGCTTTACCGGCCTGGAGCCCAGCGAGGCCGATGTCGCGCATTTCATGCGCTTCATCGCGGCACGGTGAGATCTGCCTGAAGATACCAGAATCGAAGCCATCTCTGCCCGGTCAACAAACCGTGCTGTGTGGCTTCGCCGCCCTTGTGAGCGGTGCTAAAATGGACGAATAGTCTTGCCTGGTGCGCCGCCCTGAAATAGCCCGCATGCGGCTCTCAGGTAGCGGCGTGGGGCGGAATTCTGGAATGACCAGTCCTTTGGAACCGCGCAAGAGAAGAGGCCCAATCGCCGCAGCACTGCTGGCGGTGGATGCGTGGCTCGATTCCTCGCTCTACGAGATCGGCTTCAAGGCCAGTCAGTTCTGGGAAACAGCCACCATCTTTTTCCGGCGCTTCCGCGTGACCGGCTGGCGCCGCGCCATCATCGAAGTGTTGAGCGAAGGTTTTACAATGGGCGCCGGTGGCATCGTCGTCCTTTTGGCGCTGGCCATGCCGGCCTTCCAGATCACCACCGGCGACTGGCGCACGCAGGGCGACTTCGCCGTCACCTTCCTCGACCGCTACGGCAACGAGATCGGCCAGCGCGGCATCATCCAGCGCGATTCGGTGCCTGTCGACGAGATGCCCGACCATGTCATCAAGGCGGTGCTGGCGACCGAGGACCGGCGCTTCTTCGAGCATTACGGCATCGACGTGCTCGGCCTGTCGCGCGCTATCTTCGAGAATGTGCGAGCCAACTCCGTCGTCCAGGGCGGCTCCAGCATTACCCAGCAGTTGGCCAAGAACCTGTTCCTGTCGAATGAGCGGACCTTGCAGCGCAAGATCAAGGAAGCCTTCCTGTCGCTGTGGCTTGAAGCCAATCTGTCGAAGAAGGAAATCCTGCAGCTCTATCTCGACCGCGCCTATATGGGCGGCGGCACTTTCGGCATCGAGGCGGCGGCCGATTTTTATTTCGGCAAGAGCGTCAAGGACCTCAACCTCGCCGAGGCGGCGATGCTGGCCGGGCTGTTCAAGGCGCCGACCAAATACGCGCCGCACATCAACCTGCCGGCGGCTCGCGCCCGCGCCAATGTGGTGCTGTCGAACCTCGTCGATTCCGGCTTCATGACCGAAGGCCAGGTGCTGCAGGCGCGGCTGCATCCGGCCGAAATCGTCGACCGCGGCGAGCAGAAGAGCCCGGACTATTACCTCGACTGGGCCTTCGACGAGGTCAAGAAGATCGCCGCCAAGACCGGCCAGCACTCGCTGGTCGCTCACACCACCTTCGACGCCAACATTCAGAAGGCGGCCGAGGAATCGATGGAATTCCACCTGCGCCAGTTCGGCAAGGAGTACAACGTCACCGAGGGCGCGGTGGTCGTCATCGAGACCAATGGCGCGGTGAGGGCCATCGTCGGCGGCCGCGACTACGGCGCCAGCCAGTTCAACCGCGCCACCAAGGCGCTGCGCCAGACCGGCTCCTCGTTCAAACCGTATGTCTATGCCACGGCGATGGAACACGGCTTCACCCCGGACTCCGTTGTCTCCGGCGGGCCGATCACGTGGGGCGGCTGGTCTCCCAAAAACTACAGTGGCGGATCGGCCGGCAACGTGACGCTGCTCACGGCGATCGCCAAATCGATCAACACCGTGCCGGTGCGGCTGGCCAAGGACCATCTCGGCATCGGTCCGATCAAGGCGATGGCCGAATCGTTCGGCGTCGAATCACCGCTGGAATCGCACAAGACCATGGTGCTCGGCACGTCGGGCATGACGGTGATGGACCAGGCGACCGGCTACAGCGTGTTCGCGCAGGACGGCTTTGTCGGCTCGCGCCATGGCATCACCCAGCTGGTCACCCGAACCGGCGAGGTGGTCTACGATTTCGCCAAGGATGCGCCGCCGCCGCACCGCGTGCTGTCGGAACAGGCGCTCATCTACATGAACACCATGCTGGCGGCGGTGCCGGTGATCGGCACGGCCCGGCGCGCCCAGCTTCCCAACATCGTCGTCGCCGGCAAGACCGGCACCACGCAGTCCTACCGCGATGCCTGGTTTGTCGGCTTCACCGGCAACTACACGGCCGCCGTCTGGCTCGGCAATGACGACTTCACGCCGACCAACAAGATGACCGGCGGCTCGCTGCCGGCAATGGTCTGGCAGCGGCTGATGGTCTACGCCCACCAGAACATCGACATCAAGCCGATCCCCGGCCTCGAACACCCCTTCGTCGACGCCGAGATTGCGGCCAAGGCCGAGGAAGCGGAGAAGAAAAATGTCGATCAGGCAGCAGCCGACGCCGCCGCTGAGCGGCCGGCAGTGCTGTCCAGCCGCACCACGCAGACGCTGCGCGACATGACCAGACTGTTCCAGTCGGCGCCGGTGCTCCAGCCCCCCGCGGCACCGGAGACCCTGTCGGCGCTGTGACCAGGCAATTCCGCTCCGCCCGCTTGCCACATGCCCCCGCGCCGCGATATCCCCGAACGGCAATCCTGCTTGTCCCCGGCCTTTCATGCTCAAGAACGCCTTCCTGACGCTCGTCGCGCTTGCCATAGCCATCGGTGGTGGCGGCGGCAGCGTCTGGTATGCGCTGAAGGTGCAGGACGGTGTCGGCGCCATCAGGATCGGCCAGTGGACCGCCTTCCCCGACATCGGCACGCAAGGCGCGGACCCCTATTCCAAGGCGCGCGTGGCGCGCGAGGGCGTGCTGGCGCTCGGACAGGCCGAAGGGCTGTCCTTCATCGCCGAGCGCGATGCCGGCGGCGACCAGTTGAAGCGGGAATGCGCCTACAGGATCGAAGGCGGATTTCCCACCGCCCGCTTCTGGACCCTCTATGCCGCCGACCAGTCGCTTGGCGTGGTCGAGACCGGTAAGCCGAGGCTGGCGGCGCTGCAATCCTACCAGGTGCTGCGCCAGCCCGACAATTCGGTGATCATTTCCGTCGGCAACCGCCCCACCCCGGGCAACTGGCTGCTGACCGATGGTTTTGGCCGGATGTATTTCGTGCTCACCTTCTACGACACGCCGATCGCCTCAAGCACCGGGCTTTCCGATGTGACGCTGCCGAAGATCGTGAAGGTCGACTGCAATGCGTAGGCTGCTGCATGCCATCCTGCTCGGCCTGGTCGGCGCCGGCATTGTCCATATTGTGGTGCTGCTGTTGGTGCCGGAGTTTTCCGAACGCGACGCCTGGTCGCGACTGGCCATGGCCTCGGACCTCTACAAGATGACCAGGCTCGATGCCGAGGCCGGCGGCGCGCCAGTGGTCAAGTCCGTCGATCCGCTATTCTACGCGGTGGCCTGCCGCTTCGATCTCGCCGAGGGGATGGTGCGGGTCAAGGCGCCGGGCAACGTGCCGTTCTGGTCGGTGTCCGTCTATGACCGCAATGGTCACAATTTCTATTCCTTCAACGACCATACCGCGACTGGCGGCGTGCTCGATACCGTCGTGCTGACGCCGGCGCAGATGATCGAGGTGCGCAAGGAACTGCCCGAGGATCTGCAGGGCGCGATCTTCGTCGAAGCCCCGATCGACGAAGGCATATTCGTTATCCGCTCGTTCGTGCCCGACGACAGCTGGAAGCCTGTCGTATCGCGGTTTCTCGAGCAGAGCTCCTGCGAGCTGCAGGATTTCTAGGCCTACCCCGAAGCCGGCTCAGTGATGCGGTACCGGCATCGTCCCCGGCGAACCCGGCATCGCCCCCGGCGAGCCCGGCTTGTCCGGACCGACGCCGCCAGGCCTTGCCTCGCCTGTCAGCGGCGGCTGTTCGTAGCGAACGCCGGGGAAAATGATGACTGCCGCCGGCGTGCCGGTGGATTGACTTGCTCTGTTGGTTGCCGCCGTTCGCGGCACGAAAGACAGGACCATGCCCATGGTTCGCGTATTCCTCTCGGTTGCCCCGGAGCACAACGCAACGCCTCCAAATGTGATTAAGGCAGGCAGAGGGTTAACGGAGCGCTAACGGATCAGCGCTAACTTGATCTTTGTTCTAGGCAAACGCGAAACCGACACAGTCCCGGTCGAGCGTGGTCCAGATTGTGTCGAGTGTCAGGCGTATCCTTCGTGTCAGCTTCGGATTTCAGGCAAATCGCTATACGGGCTGAATCGGGAAAGGCCGAAAGGCTGTTCCGCGCGGTGGTCTCGGCGTTCTGCTGCCTGACCCGTCCGTCGCGCCGCGAAATCGCCCAACTCGAGGATCTGACGCTGCCGCTGTTCGACAATGTGTCGGTCGAATCGCGCCGCTACGTCGCCGCCGCCCTTTCCGAATGCGAATATGCGCCGGCCGCATTGGTGCGGCGGCTTTGCGAGGAACCGGTCGACATTGCCGCCCCTTTGCTGATCCGCTCGCGCGCGCTCGGCGACATCGACCTCATCGCGCTGATCGGACGTCACGGCCTGCCGCATGCGCGCGCCATTGCGCGTCGCAAGGATCTCAACCCGACCATCGTCCAGCTGATCAAGGTGCTTGAAAAGCCGACACTGGTGCGGGTGCGGCCGCCGGAAGCGGTCGTGAAGCCGGAGGCCGAAAGCGCCGAAGCTGCGCCTGTCGAGCCCTTCCGGCAGGAGACTTCAGGCGCTGCCGCCGAAAACGCCCGGCAGCGGCTGCGCTCGATGATGCGCACTGATGCCGTGAGTGAAGGGGCTGCCGCCAATGCGTTCGTCGGCCCCAGCACCTATGCCAGGCTGCGCGAGACGGCGCTGACCGGCAATGCGGCCTTCTTCCAGACCGCGCTTGCCGACGCGCTCGAAATCGACTTTTCGACGGCGCGATCGCTGACGGAAAGCTCTACCTATGCCTCACTGCTTGCCGCCTTGCGGGCGCTCGACCTCAGCGAAGACAGGGCATTCCTGATCACGGTTGCCGTCTATCCCAATGCGTTTCCGCACCCGCAGGCCATTCGCACCTTCCTCGACCGCTACCATCTGCTGCATCACGAGGCGGCACTGGACAAGGTCCGCAACTGGAAGGCCGAGACGCTGTCGAGGGCGGTTCACACAGCCGCGAACGCCGACGCACGCAAGGCGTCCAACAGCGGCGACGTTGCCGGCAGCCTCAAGGCGTCTTGACGGAGAGAAGCTCCTCCACCGGAACCGCGCCAGCCTCGATCTCGACCACCCAGATGTCGGGATCGAATTTCTTTTCCCGTTCCAGCCTGGCATCGAATAGAGCGGCGTCATCACCCGTGCCGAGCAGGCTGAAAAACCGGTCGTCGGGCTTGCCCGAATCGTAGCTCGTCTGCGGCGCCGGGCCGAACAGGGTAATTTCACCAAGCCTGCCACGCGCCAGCACAAAGACGGCGCCAGCCTCGGTGGCGCCGCGCTTAACGACAGCGGCAAAACCGCCGGCGCCGAAAACCCGGCGCAGCAAAGCCGACACCCATAGATCGGTGGTCACGCGCATGGCAGGGCTCCGGACGACATGCGACGGGTCTTAGCGGGATTTTCGCCGGTCCGCGAGCCTCGTTTCGACCGTCAGTTGGTCAGGCCGATCTCGCGCATCTTGACGTAGACGACTTCGTCGGGCTCGCCGGTCTGCGGCAGGCCGAACAGCGACTGGAATTCCTTGATCGCTGCCTTGGTGCGGGCGCCGACGACGCCATCGAGCTGCATGTCGTCATTGCCGAAAGCCTTCAGCCCGGCCTGAATCTTGACGATGCGGGCGTCAGGCGCCTCAGCAGATGCGGACGCCGAGACCGGGATGGCAACCGGTGCAGTCGCTGGCACGGCGGCAGGAGCAGCGGCGATATCCACTGGGCGCGGGATCGGATGCGGGATGCCCGCTGTCGTCTGCTTGGCGCCGAGCTGGTCGAGCAGAACGGCGTCGATCTCACCGGACGCCGGCAGCCCCACCTTCTGCTGATAGGCCTGGATGGCCTTGCGCGTGTTGGGGCCGGAAATGCCGTCGACAGTGCCGGAATAGAAATCGAGGTCCTTCAATATGCCCTGGACCTGTTCGACGACCGGGTCGCTTTTGACTGCGCCTGGCCGCACGATGTTGATGGTGGTTTCGGGTTCGTCGCTGCCCGCCCGCGAAAAGCTCTCGATGCTCCTGGTGGCGAAGAACGCGCCGGCATGCGGAAAAGGCTGGTACCAAAGCGCATTGGCTGAGACATAGAACAGCGTCACCAGGAATGCGGTGGAGCCGCCAACCAGGACCGGGTTCTGCGAGATCAGGCTGCCGACAGCCATCGCCCCGTCCTCGAAGGCGTTGCTGCGGCGCTTGACTGCCTTAAGCTGTTTTGCGGAGCGAGCCATTCCTGTCCCCTTTCGCTTCCCCCTTCGTCCTGGCTTTGGGCATCGGCAACACGCCGGTCTTGTCGGCCGAGCGATCTTTCGGTCCGTTCACCGGAAAGCTGATCGCTACCGTGGTGCCCTCGCCCGGCATGCTCTCGATCGACATCGTGCCCTCGTGCAGCGCCACCAGCCCCTTGACCAGCGACAGGCCGAGCCCGGTCCCCTCGAAGCGGCGCGTATAGTCGTTCTGGATCTGCATGAACGGCTTGCCGAGATTGGCAAAGTCTTCTTCGGCGATGCCGATGCCGGTGTCCCTGACCCAGAAATGCAGCCGCGAGCCGATGCGCTTGGCGCCGACGACGACATCGCCGCCATCGGGGGTGAACTTGATCGCATTGGAGACGAGGTTGATGAGGATCTGCTGCACGGCGCGGCGGTCGGCGTTGATCTCGCCGGCGTCCGGCGCAATCTGCGCCTGCAGATCGATGTGCTTTGCCTCGGCCTGCAGCTGCATCATCGACTGGCACATTTCGACGGCATCAATGAAGCGGAACGGCTCCGGCTCAGTCGCGTAGGCGCCGGCTTCGATCCTGGACACGTCGAGGATCGAAGTGACGACGGCAAGCAGATGCTGGCCGGAATCCCGGACCAGGCCGACATATTCCTTCTGGCGCGGATCCTTGAAGCCGCCGAACATCTCATGCAGCAGCATGTCGGAAAAACCGATGATAGCGTTGAGCGGCGTGCGCAGCTCATGGCTGACGATTGCCAGGAACCGTCCCTTCGCCACCTCGGCCGACGCGGCCGCCTCATTGGCAACGGCGAGATCCTCGCGCAGCCGGGCAATTTCGCCATCCTCGCGCAGCACCAGCGTGAAGATGTCCTGCTGCAGTTCGCCCCGCACCAGTTCGAGAAAAAATGGCCGGTAATTGTCGGCCGTCGGCCCGTCGCCGTTCTGCGGTAGCCGGACGCGAAGATCGAGCCGGCGCGAAGGCGCGCCATCGCGCATATCGGCGAGCGCGCTGAGATAGGCGACGCGGTCGGACAGATGGATACGATCGAACAGGCCGGTGCCGAACAGCAGCTCCGGCGGCAGCTTCAGGATCGTGCGTGCCTTTGCCGACACGTCGACAACCTCGCCTTGCCTGGTGATGCGCAGAACGACGGCGTCGATCGTGTCCTCGAGCCGGTCGCTTGCAGCCAGCGCGGGCTGCGCCTGTACGGCATCGCCGAAGGCGGCAAGCCGGGAGACCAGCGTCAGCGCCCAGGCCAGCGGCAGCAACCAGTGCCACGCACTGATTTCCGCGGGACCGAACGGCAGGACAGAGCCGGCAAAGGGTTGCAGCAGCGCAGCGAGCAGCGCGCAGACGCCTCCCCAAAGCACGGCGCGCCGCGAGGCGCCGATCCACCAAGCTTCGAATGGCAGCGCCACGGCAAGCAGGGCGACCGGCGAGGCCAAGCCGCCCGCGGCTGCAATGACGGCGGCAAGCGCAAGACCGCCCAGGCCAAGCGCAACCTGGCTGGCGAGCGCCATCTTGCCCGAGGCCGCCACCAGCAAGGCGGCGAACCAGCAAAAACCGAAAGCGGCAAAGATCGTTGCGACCGTGACGGCCGCGCCCATGCCCGAAGTGACCAATGTGACTGCGGCACCGGCGGTGAAGAACGGCGCGGCCAGCATGACGCCGATGAAGCGCTGTTGGCGCAGGCGGTCATCCTGCCCGATGATGGTTGGATGAACCATACGTTCACAGCTGGCAGCCAGCGCGCCAGGCAATCCAACGTATTTGGCCGCAATCGAACTCAATGCAACGCACTCGCACCCGGTCGTGAACTGCCCTGCTTCGCAGGTGGCTTTTGTTGATTTGAAACTCGCATCCAGCGTTTAAGGAATGGATAAGGCTGAACCGACCAACGCCCGCCCTGCGGCAAATATTGTGGCGCGGTGCGATGAAATCCCAGGCAAATGCCGCCATAGTAAACGGAGCGTTATCCGCGCGGAGCGCCCTGATGCTGGCAACGGCCAGCGCTCGCGCTTCGCCATTTTCAGAAATACATATAGAAAACAGATAGATAGATGGTTACTGATTGTTGAAAGAAAACCGGCGGTCTTTGAGGCAAATCGAATGCAAAACGTAACGTTTCGAATTTGCCTAAAATTTGCGGAAAATTCTCGCTGTCTCCGCAAGCCGTCCTTTGCGCGTCTGTGTCAGTATCGTGTCCATAAAAGAGGTCGTGCCGCATGGATGCATGATCCGGTTACCGACGAGAGGGCAGACATATGGGCTTTCTGATAAGAATGGCTTTCTGGTTTTCGCTGGTGCTTCTGGCGCTGCCGCTGACCGTCGGTCCCGACGAGGCAGGCCGCGAGAGTGTCGGCCCGCTCCAGGCTCTGTTTGCGGCTCGTGAAGCTGTCGGCGACATCGCCGGCATCTGCGAACGCAAGCCCGATGTCTGCGAGACCGGCAAGTCGGCGATGCACACAATCACCGCCCGGGCCAAGGAGACCGCCAAGATCGCGGCCGCCATGCTGGACGAGAAGACAGCCGCCGAACCCGACACATCTGTTTCCACCGGCAGCGTGACCGAGCAGATCGTCCTGCCCGCAACAGTCAACATTCCGGCGAAAAACTGAGACAGCTTTCAGCCGTGTCTATGGCTACACCGCAGGCCCGACAGACCTCTCGGCGCCTGCGGTGCTTTCTTCTTTTTCCGTGACGCGGCGACGCTGGATGACTATATCCGGCGTGATGACGACGACGATCCAGACGATCCGCGACGATTTTTCCCTGCTCGACGAGTGGGAAGACCGCTATCGCTATGTGATCGAACTGGGCGAGGCCCTGCCGCCATTTCCCGACGCGGAACGCAATCCGGCCAACAAGGTGCCCGGCTGCGTCAGCCAGGTCTGGCTGACCACCGAACAGGGAGCAGGTGCCGACCCGGTCATCACCTTCACCGGCGATTCGGACGCCCATATCGTTCGCGGGCTGGTCGCCATCATGCTGGCGCTGTTTTCGGAACAACCGGCCAGCGAGATCCTGAAAACCGACGCGGAAGCCACGCTGAAGGGACTCGGCCTTGACGAACACCTTTCACCGCAGCGCGCCAATGGCCTGCGCTCGATGGTCAAGCGCATCAAGCGCGACGCCGAAGCGGCGCTGAAACAGACCGCCTGATCAGACCCTGACGCAAAGGATGATCGGCGCGCGATTGCCCGTCGGCATGGAGAACCGGGCATCAGCTGGATGATGGTCCGCCAAAGAAAGCAAAAACGGCGCCCACAGGCGCCGTCGATGGTCGAAACCTCGAGGAAACGAAGCCGGTATCAGCGCCCCTTGCGCTTGCGGCCAAGACCCATCTTCTTGGCAAGCTGCGAGCGTGCAGCTGCATAGTTGGGCGCAACCATGGGATAGCTTGCGTCCAGGTTCCATTTTTCACGGTATTCGTCGGGCGTCAGACCATAGTGGGTCATCAAGTGACGCTTGAGCGACTTGAACTTCTTGCCGTCTTCAAGACAGACGATGTAGTCGTCATGAACAGAGCGCTTCGGGTTTACCGCAGGCTTCTGCTTGTCGGCAGGAGGCGCTTCGGCGGCCCCACCCACGCGCCCGAGAGCGGCATGGACATCGGCGATAAGGTTCGGCAGTTCGCCGACGGGCACGGGATTGTTGCTGACATAGGCGGCCACCACATCGGCGGTCAGTTCGATCAGCGCATCGCTATTTCGGGCAGGCGTTTCGGCGATATCCATAGTGTTTCAAGACCCCAACGAGGTTGTTTCTGTCTGCGCCCCTTTTCTAGAAGCGGGCATCGCGCGAATTTCAGGCAGGAAGAACCTCCACGATTCGCGTCGGGGCATCTTAATGAGCCAGTCAACCAAGTAAGTCAATTCGCTTGTTGCGCTATATTCAACGATATTAGTCAAACATTCCGCGTTCAGCTTCAACCTTCGGTGCACTGTGTAACTTTGCGATATTTTTCTGGTCAGACCAGCAGCGGCTGACGCTGCGTCACATCCACCTTTACATCGGTGACGCGAGGTAAAATGGGTTGAATGCTTCGGCTATGCTTGGCCGCGCCACGGGCTACCCGGCTATCAGGCTCTAATGAAATCACAGGTTGAAAAACATTACTGAATGTTCATGAGCGGATATGCCGGGGCCACCAAGGCGAGCCTCATCAGTAAGGGGTGATGTACTTTCCATACACCCAGCCGGTCGTGAAATTGCCGTTCTGCGCCGGATCGTGCCAGACTTCGCACCAGCGATAGCGGATTGTCTGCTCCTGCTTCCAATGCGGCTGACTGGCGATATCGAGCAGGTTTGTTCCGCCGGTGCACTTGCCGGTCATCTGCAGAACCGTCCCGTTGGGATAGGCGGCCTGCTTCTGGGATGTGCCCGACGGGTATTTGCGCACGTTGAGCGTATCGCCAAACGGCACGCCGGTCACTTGCCAAGCTGCGAACGCAGTTGCATGAGACTGGCCAGTGAAGGCCAAAACTGTCGAAGCGACGGCCAAAGCCGCAGCGGTGCCAACATAGAACTTCATCATTTCCTCCTCCCGCCCCTCTGCCTGGAGCCCGACAATGCCAGTAGAGCCCGGCTCTTGAACCCGCGCTGATCGGCGTGTTCATTCGCCATTCAAGATTTCTGCCACAGCGAGACACAATGACCAAATCTCCAGCATTCCCGACCGCCAGCCCGCCACAGCCGGAGAAGCGGCCGGTCTTCGACACGCATCACGGCGTCACCCGCAGCGACGACTACGCCTGGCTGAGGGCCGACAACTGGCAAGAGATGTTCAGGGATCCTTCCCTGCTCGATGGCCAGATCCGTGGCCAGCTCGAAGCCGAGAACGCCTACCAGGCGACTCTGATGGCCGACACCGTTCCGCTGCAGAAGCAGCTTTTCACCGAGATGAAGGGGCGCATCAAGGAGGATGACTCCACGGTGCCGATGAAGGATGGACCATACGCCTACGGCTCCTCCTTCAAACTTGGCGGCGAGCAGCCGCGCTATTTCCGCATGCCGCGCGACGGCGGCGACGAGCAGATCCTGCTTGACGGCGACGCCGAGGCCGAAGGCAAACCCTATTTCCGCCTCGGCGAGGTCGACCATTCGACCGATCACGGCAGGCTGTTGTGGGCATTCGACGACAAGGGCTCCGAATTCTTCACGCTCAGGGTGCGCGACCTCGCCAGCGGCGAAGAGTTGGCCGACATCATCACGGACACCGGTGGCGGTGGCGTCTGGAGTGACGGCAATGACGGGTTTTTCTACACACGCCTTGATCCCAATCATCGTCCGTCCAAGGTGCTGTTCCATGGCCTTGGCGACCAGCCTGAAAACGATCGGCTGATCTACGAGGAAACCGATCCGGGCTTCTTCATGAGTGTCGGCGGCACGCGTTCGAACGAATGGATCATGATCGGCATCAACGATCACGAAACATCGGAGTATCGGCTGATGCGCGCCAGCGAGCCGTTCGCCGAACCCAAGCTGGTCGCAGCGCGCGAGACCGGCCTGCAATACGACCTTGAGGAAGGCGGCGACATCTTCTTCATCCTCACCAATGCCGACGGCGCCAAGGACTTCAAGATCATGACGGCGCCGGCCAGCGACCCGGTGCGCGCCAACTGGCAGGAACTGGTGCCGCACGAGCCGGGCCGGCTGATCCTCTCGGTGATCGGTTTCAGGGATCACATGGTCAGGCTCGAGCGCAAGGAAGGCCTGCCGCGCATCGTCGTGCACGACCGCAAGAGCGGCGAAGAGCACCTCATCTCGCTCGACGAGGAAGCCTTTTCGCTCGGCCTGTCGGGGTCCTACGAATACGACACCGAGATCATGCGCTTTTCCTATTCGTCGATGACGACGCCGGCGCAGGTCTTCGACTACAACATGCGCAGCCGCGAACGCGTGCTGCTGAAAACCCAGGAAGTCCCTAGCGGTCACGATGCGACCCACTATGTGACGCGCCGGCTGATGGCGCCCGCCACTGACGGCGAACTGGTGCCGATCTCGCTTATCCATCACCGGCAGACGCCGCTCGACGGATCGGCGCCTTGCCTGCTCTATGGCTATGGTTCCTACGGCATCACCGTGCCGGCCGCGTTCAACACCAACTGCCTGTCGCTGGTCGACCGCGGCTTTGTCTATGCGATTGCCCATGTGCGTGGCGGCAAGGACAAGGGCTATGGCTGGTACGACGACGGCAAACGGGCGCAGAAGATGAACACGTTCACCGATTTCATCGCGGTCGCTCGTCATCTCGTCGCCGAGCGCTACACCACCCATGACCGCATCGTGGCGCAAGGCGGCTCGGCCGGCGGCATGCTGATGGGCGCGGTCGCCAACATGGCGCCGGAGTGTTTTGGCGGCATCGTTGCCGAGGTTCCCTTCGTCGACGTGTTGACCACCATGCTGGACGCCACCTTGCCGCTGACGCCGCCGGAATGGCCCGAATGGGGCAATCCGATCGCCTCGGAAGAGGACTACCGGACGATCGCCGCGTACTCGCCCTATGACAATGTCGCAGCACTCGATTACCCGCCGATCCTGGCGCAGGCCGGCCTCACCGATCCGCGCGTTACCTACTGGGAGCCCGCGAAATGGGTGGCGCGGCTGCGCGAGCGCAAGAGTGGCGACAATCCGGTGCTGTTCAAGATCAACATGGACTCAGGGCATGCCGGCGCATCGGGCCGGTTTTCGAGACTCGAAGAGATCGCCTTCACCTATGCCTTCGCGCTCAAGGTGACGGGGAAGGCCGATACTGTCCCGCCGGCATAGAGCGGCTGAAGCAGCCATTGCGTTGCGAACAGTGGCATGGTTTTGATTGGCGACAGCCACGGAGGCTCCTGGGATGATCGATCTGACCACGTTGATGACCTATGTCGCGGTCGTGCTCGGCTTTGTGTTCATTCCAGGCCCCGCCACACTGCTGACAGTGGCAAGGGCAACGAGTTCCGGAACAAGGGTCGGCATCGCGACGGGCGCCGGGATAGCTGCCGGCGACGTGTTTCACACATTCATGGCGATGGTCGGCATCTCGGCGATCGTCGCCACATCGGCGATGCTGTTCAGCATCATCAAGTATATCGGCGCGGCCTATCTCGTTTATCTCGGCATCCGCGCGATTATCGAGAAGACACCGACCGACCCGGCAGCCGGCGCGCTCGCGATCCCAGCCGGCAAGGCGTTCCGCCAAGCCGTGCTGACGGAGATGCTCAACCCCAAGACCGCGCTTTTCTTTCTCGCGTTCCTTCCGCAGTTCGTGCGGCCCGAAAACGGATCGGTGATGTTCCAGCTCGCGACACTGGGCGTAATTTTCGTACTGCTCGGCCTTTTCAGCACGGTGGTTTTTGCGATGGGCGCGAGTGGGCTCGGCACTTTCCTGCGCCGCAATGCTGCCGTGCAGAAATGGCAGGGCAAGGTCGTCGGCGGCATCTATTGCGCCTTGGGTGTCCGCCTCGCGCTGCAGCAGCGCTGACCTTTTCATCCGTGCACAAAGTAACCCCGTCGCCGGCCCGCGGGACGGGTCGCGAACCGAAGGCTCCGCTGTTTCTCGACGGATTTCCAAGGTCATAAATTTTTGATTTGCGTATGATCTTTTCCGAGGCTTCATTTCGCGGTCAGCGGCGCGATTTTCTGCTCGCAATTGCCACCATCGCGCGCTACCCAATGCCCGGCTTTTTCAATGCCGCGACTGCCAGTTGCCATCTCGCAAGGGTCCGCCATGCTGCTCGTTGACGTCTATCTCGACAAATCGTCCATCCAGGGCATCGGTGTGTTTGCGAGGGGTCACATTCCGCGCGGCGCGCTGATCTGGAAGCTGGACCCGAGATTCGATCGAATCATCGACGTGGAGACTTATGAGAGCGAAAGCGGATCGGTGAAGAGTTATCTCGACCGCTATTCCTACCCCGACCGGCGCGACCCGAACTACATCGTCTTTGAAGCCGACGACGCGCGCTTCATGAACCATGCCGATGAGCCGAATTGCGACGTCTCCTCACCTGAGGAAACATACGCCTTGCGCGATATCGTGCCCGGCGAGGAACTGACTTGTGACTACAATCATTTCTTCGAGACCGGCTTCGACTTTCTCGGCGACCGCCATTTGTCGCCGGAAAACTAGAGCATGATCCCGAAAAGTGGGAACCGGTTTTCGGAAAAGATCTTGCTCAATACAGACTAGCTCGCCGGCTTTTTACGCGGCGGATAGCCGTTGGGATGCGGCGGTATTGCCTTCAGATAGGCTGCGATCGCCGCACGGTCCTCGGGCGTCAGCTCGGCCATGTTTTTCTGTACATCGACCATGGCACCGCTCGCGGAATCGAACTCAGGCGTAAAGCCGGTTTCGAGATAGTTGGCGATGTCGGCTTCAGACCAGTTGCCGATGCCGCCCTCGCCGGAGGTGATGTTCGACACGATACCACTGCCTTCGACAGCCGCGGCGCCGGCCAGCCACTGGCTTTTCTTGCTGCCGCCGGTGAAGGCGCGCGGCGTATGGCATTCGCCGCAGTGGCCCGGCCCCTCGACCAGATAGCGGCCGGCCATCACCGGATCCGGCGTGCTATAGGGAAAGGGGACAACCGGCTGGTCACTCAGATAGAGGCGTTTCCAAAGCCCGAGACCGCGACGGATGTTGAAGGGAAAACTCAAGGAATGGTCCGGCGCCTTGCCGGCGACCGCCGGCAGCGTCTTCAGGAAGGCGTAGAGATCGGCAATGTCCGAAGGTCTCATGCGCGCATAGGAGGCATAGGGAAAGGCCGGGTAAAAATGCTCGCCGGTCGGTGACACGCCCTTCAGCATGGCGTTGGCCAGGTCTTCGACCGACCAGGCACCGATGCCGTCCTTGGCATCCTGCGAAATGTTGGGCGGCACGAAGGTGCCGAACGGCGTCTTCAGTTCGAGACCGCCGACCAGTTGAAAACGGGCATCGCCTTTCGAGCCCGGCTTCGAATGACAGGATGTGCAGCCGCCGGCATTGAAAATGCGCTTGCCCCTGGCGGCATCGCCGGGGCCGAGCTTTGCTACGGTCTCGGCGTCCAGCCTGACCGGCGCCGATAGGAGCCAACCGCCAACCGCGCCGACGCCACCCAGAACAAGGGCGGCGCCGACAAGTTTTTTCAGCCAGGGCATTGCCCGCGATCAGCCCTTTTTGATCCTGTAAGTCTGATGGCAAGTGCCGCAATCGGAGCCGATGGTGTTGAACTGCGCCTTCAAGGCGTCGACATCCGCAGGTGCGGCTGCGACTGCTGCCTTGACGTCAGCGAGATACTTGGCATGAACCGTCTTGAAGCCGGCCATATCTTCCCAGATCTTGGGAGCAGCCGTGGTGTCGCCAGCGTCGCTGCCAGCCGGGAAAAGAGCGTCAATATCCAATTTCTCGGCATTGGCCTGCAGCGCCTGCAACGCGGTCAGCACCGCCGCTGCCTCAAAGGGTTCCTGGCCGTTGACCACTTTCGACAAGCCGCCGGCAATCTTGCCACGTTCCTTCATCAGAAGCTGCCGATCCAGGATGGGGTCGGCAAAGGCCGCCGAGCCGACGAGGGCGAGCATAGAGATGGCGAGGACAAGCTTTCTCATTCAATTGGCTCCATGGTGAAGATATTTCGAGACAGAACGATAACGGTGCGGATGGTGCGAATATTCCCCTTATGCGTGGGTAATTCCGGTCGGCGATTGTTCAGTGCCAGACGCTTTGGCACGCAAAAGAAAAGCCCCGGTCGTGCCGGGGCTTTTCAGAAGAGCGATCAGGCCTTTTCGTAGAGTTCGAGGACATGGTCCCAGTTGATGAGACTGTCGACGAAGGCTTCGAGGTATTTCGGCCGGGCATTGCGATAGTCGATGTAATAGGAGTGCTCCCAGACATCGACGCCCAGGATCGGCGACGCGCCGTGGACGAGCGGGTTCTCGCCGTTCGGCGTCTTCGAGATCGCCAGCTTGCCGTCCTTGACCGAAACCCAGGCCCAGCCCGAGCCGAACTGGGTGGTGCCGGCGGCAATGAAGTCCGCCTTGAACTTGTCGTAGCCACCGAGGTCGCTGTCGAAAGCCTTCTGCAGCGCGCCCGGAAGCTTGGTGCCGCCGCCGCCCTTTTTCATCCACTTCCAGAAATGGATGTGGTTGTAGTGCTGGGCGGCATTGTTGAAGAGGCCAGCATTCTTGCCGAATGACTGCTTCACCACATCTTCGACCGAGAGATCGCCGAGGCCCGCTTCCGCGGCCAGCTTGTTGCCGTTGTCGACATAGGCCTTGTGGTGCTTGTCGTGATGATACTCCAGCGTCTCCTTCGACATGTAAGGCTGCAGGGCCTCGTAGTCGTAAGGCAAGGCGGGCAATTCAAAAGCCATCGGTCATACTCCTCGTGGAAAAAATCCGGTGTCGATACCGGATTAACATAGGTCTGGATTGATCTGGAACAACTCCGGGATGAAGCGCCGGTTCCCTTTTTAGCGGGTCAGCCAGCGGAAGTCGAATGCGCCCAATCCCAATAAAGTTCACGCGCCTTCTTGGCCACCGGCCCAGGCTGCAGGTTGCGATCCTCGATCCGGGTGATCGGCACGACTTTCGAATGGTTTCCGGTCGAGAAGATTTCGTCCGCTTCGAGGAAATCGCGCACCGACAGCGTCTTTTCGGTGGTCTTGAAGCCGTAGTCGCCAAGCAGCGTCATCGTCCTGGAGCGGGTGATGCCGGACAGGAAAGTGCCGTTCGGCGCCGGCGTCAGCACATGGCTGTCCTTGACCAGGAAAATGTTGGAGCTTCCGGTCTCGGCGACATTGCCCAGCATGTCGAGCACCAGCGCATTGTCGAAGCCGCGCATCTTGGCTTCGAGGATGGCCCGCCCATTGTTGGGGTAGAGGCAGCCGGCCTTGGCATTGGTCGGCATGGTTTCGATGGTCGGCCGCCGGAACGGCGACACCGTGACCGAAAAGCCGGTCGGCGAGATCATCGGCGATTCGTAGAGGCAGAGGCAGAAACGGGTCGAGGCCGGGTCGGCCGGCACGCCCATATAGCCGCCATGCTCGGCCCAATACATCGGCCTGATGTAGACCGCCGTCTTGCCGTCGAACTTCTTCAGCCCGTCCCAGGTCAGCCCGACGATCTTGTCAGGGCTCATGGTTGGCTTGAGGCCAAGCGCGATGGCCGAGGAATTCACCCGCGCGGCGTGAAGATCGAGGTCGGGCGCCACACCTTCGAACCAGCGGGCGCCGTCAAAGACGCTGGTGCCGAGCCACATGGCATGGCTGCGCGGCCCCAGAATGGCGACGTTGCCTTCATACCAGTCGCCGTCGACGAAGGTCCATGTCGCTGAGAGCGCCGCTGCCGCCAGTGTCATTGCTGGGTTCCGTTCCGATCCTGTCTCATCAGGTCATTGGAAGATGCTTTGGCGGGCGCCGTCAACCGGCTTGAGCCAGATTTTGTTGAGGCCAGCGGAGCTTAGCTACAATCAGCGCTTGCACCTTGCCTTGCCTCGCCTCAAGACTGTTGCCATGCACCATGCAGCCTATGTTTTCGACGCCTACGGCACTCTGTTCGACGTGCACGCCGCCGTGCGCCGTCACGCCGACCAGATCGGACCGGACGGCCAGCTGCTGTCGGAGATCTGGCGCGCCAAGCAGCTGGAGTATTCCTGGGTGCGGACGTTGATGGGCGCCTATGCCGATTTCTGGCAACTCACCGAACAGGCGCTCGACTTCGCCTTGCGCAAGGTTCCCTCCGCGGACAAGGGCCTCAGGGCCAAGCTGCTCGAGGCCTATTGGCGGCTGGACTGCTACCCGGAAGTGCCGGCCGTGCTCAAGGCACTCAAGGCTTCGGGCGCCAGGCTGGCGATCCTGTCCAACGGCTCGCCCGAGATGCTGGAAGCGGCAGTCAAATCCGCAGCGCTCGATCAGGTTCTGGATGATATCTACTCGGTCGACGCAGTCAGGCGCTTCAAGACCGACCCTGTTGTCTACGAGATGGTGACGACGGGCTGGCGCCTCTATCCGAGCGCGGTGTCGTTCCAGTCATCCAATCGCTGGGATATTGCCGGCGCCACCAAATTCGGTTTCCGGACAGTCTGGATCAACCGCTCAAACCAGCCTGAGGAATACCGGGATTTTCCGCCGGCACTGATCCTGCCGTCGCTGGAAGGGCTCTTGACCGGCGGCTGAACACCTGTTGCCCCTAGGCAACAGTGGCGGAGCCGCCACAGCTTTGCCTTTGTTTGCCCACCCTCAGGCCAGAATCGGAACCGCCTATCGCGCCAGGCATTGGTAGGGCTAGCGCCGCACCGATCAGCGTATTCACGCTTTGTTTCGACTTGAGACTTCATAAAGGCAACCATGTTCACAACCAAAATCGATTCGTATCGTCTGAGCCGCCGCGGCTTTCTCAATGCCGCAGCGCTCGGCGCCGCCTCGGTTGCGGTTTCCGCCTGCGCCACGGTGGCGCCGCCGGTTGAGCCGCCGCCGCCGGTTTATGAAGAGCCGCCCCTCGGCGACTATGCGACAATGTACGGCCCGATTTCGGACAGCGGCTTCGACCTGCCGGCCATCCCGATCAAGAAGATGGACCCGCAGTTCCTGCGCCAGATCGTTCCCGACCCGACCGGCCAGAGGCCCGGCACTATCGTCGTCGATACGACCAACCATTTCCTCTATCTGGTGCGTGAGGGTGGCCAGGCCATCCGTTACGGCGTCGGCCTCGGTCGCGCCGGCTTCGAATGGTCAGGAGACGCCGTTGTCCAGTGGAAGCAGAAATGGCCGAAATGGACGCCGCCGGACGAGATGGTTGCCCGGCAGCCCGAGCTGGAGCAGTACAGCGCCAAGAATGGCGGCATGCCCGGCGGGCTGAAGAACCCGCTCGGTGCGCGTGCGCTCTATCTATTCCAGGGCGATGCCGACACGCTCTACCGCCTGCACGGCTCGCCCGAATGGAATTCGATCGGCAAGTCGGTGTCTTCCGGCTGTGTTCGCTTGATGAACCAGGACATCATCGATCTGTTCGACCGCGTGCCCTCGAAGACGCCGGTGATCGTCACCGCCAATGTCGGTCAGGACATGGTGGCGACGGCAAACCGCAGAGCCATTCCGATCGATGCCGGCGTGCCGGAAGGATCGATCCTGCTCGGCCCGGTAAACTGATCGGCGAACTCGATTTTCTGATGGGGCGAAAGTAGCGAGCGGCGGGCCTTCGCCGCTCCGGCTTTCTCAGCGTCCTCGTGAGAGGCTCCCCAATATTCCGCGAACGATGGCGCGGCCGACGGACGAGCCGACTGAACGCACCACCGCTTTGATCGCGGCTTCAGTGACGGTCTGGCGGTTGGAAGGCCTTGGCGCCGGCGCGCGGCGGCCACCGGATTGCGGCGGCGAATCGTCATTGCCGAAGCCGGGGATGGTCCAGCGCGAGCGGCCGCTGTCGGCCTGCTGTGCCTGCTCTTCAGCCTCCTGCGCTCCTTTGGCCTTCTTCTGCAGCATCTCAAAGGCCGATTCACGATCGATGGTCTGGTCGTACTGGCCGGCGACCGGGCTCTGGTCGATCAGCTTGCGGCGCTCGTCCGCCGTAATCGGGCCAAGCCTGGACGACGGCGGCCGGATCAGCGTCCGCTGCACCATGGACGGCACGCCCTTGGCTTCCAGCGTCGAGACCAGCGCCTCGCCGGTGCCGAGCTGCGTGATGGCCGTGGCGCAGTCGAAGTCGGGATTCGGCCTGAACGTTTCGGCGGCCGTCTTCACCGCCTGCTGCTCACGCGGGGTATAGGCGCGCAGCGCGTGCTGGACGCGATTACCGAGCTGAGCCAGAACCTTCTCAGGGATATCCAAGGGGTTCTGCGTGACAAAATAGACGCCGACGCCTTTCGAGCGGATCAGGCGGACGACCTGCTCGACGCGGTCGATCAGCACCTTCGGCGCCTCGTCGAACAGGAGGTGCGCCTCGTCGAAAAAGAAGACCAGCTTCGGCCTGTCGGGGTCGCCGACCTCGGGCAATTCCTCGAACAGTTCCGACATCAGCCAGAGCAGGAAGGTGGCATAGAGCCTGGGGTTCATCATCAGTTTGTCGGCAGCCAGCACGCTGATGGCGCCGCGGCCGTCGCGGGTGGTGCGCATGATGTCGGCGATGCGCAGTGCCGGCTCGCCAAAGAAATGCGCAGCACCCTGCTGTTCCAGCACCAGCAGGGTGCGCTGGATGGCGCCGACGGAGGGCTTGGTGACATTGCCGTAACGCGAGCTGATCTCGTCGGCGCGCTCGGCGATGTTGGCCAGCAGCGCCTGCAGATCCTTCATGTCGAGCAGCAGCAGGCCGTCCTCGTCGGCGATGCGGAAGGCGATGTTCATGATGCCTTCCTGCGCCTCGGACAGGTTCATCAGCCGCGACAGAAGCAGCGGCCCCATTTCCGAGACGGTGGCGCGGATCGGATGACCCTGCTCGCCGAACAGGTCCCAGAAGATGACCGGGAATTCCTGGAAATCATAGGGTTCGAGCTTGACCTGCGCGGCGCGCTTGACCAGGAAATCCTGGGTCGTGCCCATCATGGCGATACCGGACAGATCGCCCTTGATGTCGGCGCAGAACACCGGCACGCCGGCATTGGAGAAGCCCTCCGCCAGAATCTGCAGGGACACGGTCTTGCCGGTGCCGGTGGCGCCGGTGATAAGGCCATGGCGGTTGCCATATTGCAGCAACAGCTGTTCGGCGCGCTGATAGCTGTCATCGGGCTTGCGGCTGGCGCCGAGGAAAATGCTGGTGTCGTCAGCCATATGTCGGTCTCCGCAAAGCTGATGGCATCGAATGCCCTGATCTTTTGAAGGCCCGATCTTTTGAGGGCATAGGGCTCGCCGCAGCTATAGTGAGGCCATTGCGCAGCGACAATGGCCATCATCGAAAATGGCCTTTTGCCGCTTGCGGATTTTGCGCATGTTTGGCAATCGGTTGCTGGTTCGCCATCGCAGCAAGCATGTTGCATTGTGATATCGCACCGGGGACCGTAGACTGACGTTTCAGGCTGTTGCGGCCGACAAAATGAGGAATGCGGATGGGCGCCGGCGCCTTGACCAGGGATGACGACCTTCCGAACGCTGACCGGCAGCGATGGCTGGCGCTGGCGGAGAAGGCGCTCGCCGGCGGCTCGTTCGAGGAAAACCTGGTCTCCCATACCGACGACGGCATCCGCATCGAGCCGCTCTACGATCGTTCGCCGACGGCAGAGCCGTTGGTGCGGGCCAATCCAAGATCGCCGTGGATCGTCAGCCAGCGCATCGACGATCCGGATGTCGGCCGTGCCAAAGCTCAGGCGATGGACGACGTCGCACAGGGCGCCACGGGATTGTCGCTGGTCTTCGAGGGCGCGCCGAACGCGTTCGGTTACGGCCTGCCGCGGACGGCGAAGGCGCTGGAAACGGTGCTGGACGGTGTGCCGCTCAACCGCGTCCAGGTGCGCATCGACGCGCATCCGTGGAGCCGCGCCGTGGCCGACTGGCTGGTGGCGTTCCTCGGTAAGCGCCGCTCCGACCCAGCCAAGCTCAACCTCTCCTTCGGCATCGATCCGGCGGCGATCTTTGCCGGAACCGGCCGGCTGCGCATGTCGATCGAGGCCTTGCAGGCATCGATGCCGCAATCGCTGGCGCATTTCTTCTCGATGGGCGTGCCCGGCGTGCTGCTCGAGGCGGACGGGCGGGTGTTCCACAATGCCGGCGCCACCGAGGCGCAGGAACTCGGCACCATGCTCGCTTCGGCGGTCTCCTATCTCAGGATGTTCGAGCAAGCGCGCCAGCCGCTGGTCTATGCGGCCCCGCATATCGGTTTTGCGCTGAGCGTCGACCAGGATCAGTTGCTGTCGATGGCCAAGGTCCGGGCGCTGCGCCGGTTGTGGGCGCGGATCCAGGAGACTTGCTCGATCCCGGCCTCGACCGCCAACATCCATGCCGAAACGTCGTTCCGCATGATGACGATGGCGGATCCGGAGACCAACATCCTGCGTACCGCGATCGCCGCTTTTGCGGCTGCGGCCGGCGGGGCGGATTCGATCTCTATCCTGCCGCACACGATCGCGCATGGCCTGCCGGCCGGCTTTGCCCGCCGCGTCGCCCGCAACGCGCAGCTGATCATGGCCAATGAAAGCCATATCGACCATGTCGCCGACCCCGCCTATGGCTCGGGCGCCGTCGAGGCGCTGACTTTGGGCCTCTGCGAAGCCGCCTGGGACGAGTTCCAGAAGATTGAGGCGGAAGGCGGCGTGCTGTCCAGCCTGAGCCAAGGCCATATCCAGAAACGGGTCAAGGCGGCTGCCGCCCGCCGCAACGCCGCCTATTTGACCGGCGAAAGGGCGATCATCGGCACGACGCTTTATCCCCCAACAAGTGAACGTCCGGTCGAGACGCTGGCAGCAGAGCGGCGGCCCGCCTTCACCGACGGCGTGGCGGTGTGCGAGCCGCTGTTTCCTGTTCGTGTCGACCAATCGATCGGAGCCGCTCCTTGATCCCGGACTTCAGCCAGATCGGCTGGGTGTCGCCACGCCGCGCACCGGTCGAAATCAAGGGCCAGCGGCTGACGCCGGAAGGGCTGATCGCCAAGCATCTGTACAATCAGAGCGACCTCAAGGGTTTGCCGAACCTCGACACCTATCCTGGTATGCCGCCCTTCGTGCGCGGCCCCTATCCGACCATGTATGTCCAGCAACCCTGGACGATCCGGCAATATGCCGGCTTCTCGACCGCGGAAGAATCCAACGCCTTCTACCGGCGCAATCTTGCCGCGGGGCAGAAAGGCCTATCGGTCGCCTTCGATCTCGCCACGCATCGTGGCTATGACAGCGACCATCCGCGCGTTGCCGGCGATGTCGGCATGGCAGGTGTCGCCATCGATTCCATCCTCGACATGCGCCAACTGTTCGACGGTATCCCGCTCGACGAGATGACGGTGTCGATGACCATGAACGGCGCGGTGCTGCCGATCATGGCGCTGTTCATCGTGGCGGCGGAAGAACAGGGCGTTGCGCAGAAGGATCTGGCTGGGACCATTCAGAACGACATTCTGAAAGAGTTCATGGTGCGCAACACCTACATCTATCCGCCAAAGCCATCGATGCGGATCGTGTCGGATATCTTTTCCTACACGTCGAAGCACATGCCGAAGTTCAATTCGATTTCGATCTCCGGCTATCACATGCAGGAAGCGGGCGCGACGGCCGACCTCGAGCTCGCCTACACGATCGCCGACGGCATCGAATATGCCCGCGCCGGCGTCGCCGCCGGCCTCGACATCGACCGTTTCGCGCCGCGGCTGTCCTTCTTCTGGGCGATCGGCATGAACTTCTTCATGGAGGTCGCCAAGCTACGGGCAGCGCGCCTGTTGTGGTCGAGCCTGATGCAGAAGAATTTTGCGCCGAAGGACGAGCGCTCGCTATCGCTGCGCACCCATTGCCAGACGTCGGGCTGGTCGCTGACGGCGCAGGATCCGTACAACAACATCATCCGCACCATGATCGAGGCGATGGCCGCCACGCAAGGCCATACGCAGTCGCTGCACACCAACTCCTTCGACGAGGCGATGGCGCTGCCGACCGACCATTCGGCCCGCATCGCCCGCAACACGCAGCTCATCCTGCAGAAAGAATCCGGCACCACGCGCATAGTCGACCCGTGGGGCGGCTCGGCCTATCTCGAACGGCTGACGCATGATCTGGCGGCGCGCGCGCTTGCCCATATCGAGGAGGTCGAAAGTCTCGGCGGCATGGCCGCCGCAATCGAAAAGGGCATACCCAAGCTGCGCATCGAAGAGGCGGCTGCGCGCACGCAGGCACGCATCGATTCCGGCGAGCAGATGCTGGTTGGCGTCAACGCGCATCGACCGGAGACCGATATCGACGTCGATGTGCTGAAGATCGACAATGCCGAGGTCAGGGCGCGGCAATTGTCGAAGCTGCAGCGGCTGAAAGGCACACGCGATGTCGCTGCCGCCGAGAGCGCGCTCGATGCCCTGACCCGCGCGGCGGAGAGCGGCGACAATCTGCTGGAATTCGCCATTCGCGCCGCGCGCGCCAATGCCACGGTCGGCGAAATTTCGCTGGCGCTGGAAAAGGTTTTTGGCCGCCATGTCGCCTCGGTGCAGACGATTTCGGGTGTCTACCGCAACGCACTCGGCGACAACCCGGTGGTCGACCGGCTGCAGGAAAAGATCGAGGCTTTCGAGAAGACATCCGGCGGCAAGCCGCGCATCCTCGTCGCCAAAATGGGACAGGACGGCCACGATCGCGGCCAGAAGGTGATCGCCACCGCCTTTGCCGATCTCGGCTTCGACGTCACCGTCGGGGCGATGTTCCAGACACCGGAAGAGATCGCAAAGCTCGCGGTCCAACATGATGTCCACATCATCGGGGCGTCATCGCTGGCGGCGGGTCACCTGACGCTCATTCCGCAGCTGAAGGACGCGCTGAAGAAGCTCGGTCGCGACGATATGCTGATCGTCGCGGGCGGCGTCATCCCGCCGCAGGACTACGACGCGGTGCTGAAGGCGGGTGCCGCGGAAATCTTCCCGCCGGGCACGGTCATTCCGGAAGCCGCGGACCGGCTGATGGATCGCCTGCTGGCGGGCTAGCTTGTTGTATCTCGTTGTAACATTTAGCATGCCGCGTTATAATCGATGTTGAAACAGGACATTTCAACATGAACACCACCATTCGTAAGATCGGCAATTCCGACGGCTTGATCCTGCCCAAGGAGCTTCTTGAGCAGCTGAATCTGAAGACGGGCGATAAGGTGGCTGTCGTTCGGGAAGGCGAGGAGCTTCGACTGCGCCGCCTTGAGGACTCCGCCGAGGAATTCGAGCGCAAGATGAAGATCGCACATGAGCGGATGAAGAAATACGAGGTTGCCTACCGCGCGCTCGCGAAATGATCGAACATCACTCGCGGGAATTCGTGGAAGCGATGCATGCCGAACAATTACGCCTTCACGGCGGGGCGCCGGATATCCGCGATGGAGGCATGCTGGAATCAGCGCTCGCCAGACCCCGGCAGAAAGAGACCTACGGCGAGCCTGATCTTTGCGAACTGGCGGCCGCCTATCTTTTCGGCATCGCGAAGAACCATCCGTTCGTAGACGGCAACAAGCGCACGGCTTTTGCCGCAGCAGACTTGTTTCTCTACTTTAACGGGTTCAGCGTTGAAGCCGAGCAGGCGGATGTCATCCAGTTGGTTATGATGGTGGCGGCCAGCGAAATCGATGAAGCGGGTGCTGCGGCTTTCTTTCGCGACCATGTCGTCAAGCTCGAAGACTAGCCGTCCGAGAGCTTGACGATTTCCCATTCCTTGCCGTTGACGGCAGCCACGTCGCCGATCCTCTTACCATATAGCGCGATGGCCATAGGCGAAACGTGGGAAATGCTACCCTTGGCGGGGTCGGCTTCGTCTTCGCCGACGATCTTCCAGTGGACCTTCCTATCGTCATCGCCTTGCAGCGTGACGCCCATGCCGAAGCGCACCAGATCGCTGCCCGGCTCCGGTACGGAAAGCTCGGCGCTCTCACGCCGCGCGGTCCAGTAGCGCAGGTCGCGCGACACCAGCGCGATGCGCTCCCGATCGGCCTGCTTCTCCGCCTTGGCCAGTTCGTCGCGCAGATCTGCCAACTCCTGCTCGATCTGCACCAGGCCGTGTTCGGTCACCAGATTGCGGTGCTGGCTGACGGGCCGCTCGCCGATGCCGGCAATGGCGCTTTCGCTGTCTTCCTCGCGGGTGAAAGCTCTGCTCATCCGTCGAATTTAGGCGCGTCGTTGCGACTGTACAAGCCATTGCCGGCAAGCTGGCGGCGCCTGGCACGAATCCTGCGATTCCACGACCGGATGCCAGGATACTGTGCCGATGTTGAACAGACGAACGCTGCTGACGCAGACCGCCGGCTTTGCCGTGATCGGCCTCTCGCTCGGCAAGGCAGCCGCTGCCAGCCTGCCCGGCATCGAGAGAGCGACCGATCTCGGCCTGCAGCCGGGCGCGCTTGACGACCAGAGCAAGGCCTTCGCCAAGCTGTTGCGCGACGCCAGCGAGCGCGACATGCCGGTGTTCCTGCCGCCGGGCGCCTATGTCGTGTCCAACCTCACCTTGCCCGCCCGCGTCAGGCTTTCCGGTGTGCCGGGCGCGTCGCGCATCGTCTATGGCGGCGACGGCCATTTGCTTATGACCGAACAGGCAGAGCATGTCGAATTCAGCGGGCTGGTGTTCGACGGCGCCAATCGCTGGATCGCCGACTACGCGCAAGGCCTGCTCGACCTGCGCCGCGTCGCCCACCTCGTCGTCGACAATTGCCAGATCTCCGGCAGCGGCAAGCATGGGCTGGCGCTCGAGCACGCGTCGGGCCGCATCGAGCGTTCCGAAATATCGGGGGCGGCGGACGCCGGCATCTACTCCGTCGAGGCCGCCGGCCTGGAGATTTCTGATAACACCGTGTCCGACTGCGGCAATGGCGGCATTCTCGTGCATCGCTGGCAAGTGGCTGAAGACGGCACCATCGTCACCGGCAACCGCGTGCAGCGCATCCAGGCGCGCACCGGCGGAACCGGCCAGAACGGCAGCGGCATCAACGCCTTCCGCGCCGGCAATGTCTCGATATCGGGCAACATCGTCTCCGACTGCGCGTTTTCGGCGATCCGCGCCAACAGCTCCAGCAATTTGCAGGTCACCGGTAACACCTGCTCGCGGTCGGGCGAGACGGCGCTCTATTCCGAATTTGCCTTTGAAGGCGCGATCCTCAGCAACAACATCGTCGACGGCGCCGCCAACGGCATCTCGATCGTCAATTTCAACGAAGGCGGACGCATGGGCGTGTGCCAGGGCAACATCGTGCGCAACCTCTCGACGACAGGCCCCTACCTCGCCGATGCGCCCGGCTTCGGCGTCGGCATCAGCGTCGAGGCCGACACCACGGTTTCCGGCAATGTCATCGAGAACGCACCGCTCTACGGCATGCAGATCGGCTGGGGCGCCTATATGCGCAACGTTGTGGCGACCGGAAACATCATCCGCAAGGCCGGAACCGGCATCGCCGTCACCGTGGTCGAAGGTGCTGGAACGGCAGTCATTTCCGACAATGTCATCGACGGCGCGAAAAACGGCGCCATCATCGGCCAGCGCTGGGCCGAACCGGTGACTGGCGATCTCGCCTCGCTAGGCAATGCGGGCTACGCGCATCTCACTGTCGAGCGCAACCACGTCAGCTAGGAATTCGGGTGAGGCCGGCCTGACCCGAATTTTCACCGGCAGGAGTGTATTCGTCAGCTGAGGGCTTCCGTCAGCCGGAGCGCGCCGACCTTGGCGCCGACCCGGCTTGCGATGGCTGGATTTGCCTGTTCGGTCAGTGTCGCGGCGAGAACCGTGTCGGTCCTTAGCAGCTTGGCCAGCACGGCGGCGATCATGACTTCGGCGGCGCGGCCGGCGCCGTCATCGCATTTGAGCGCGATGCCGAGGCCAAGCTCGGGAAGTGCTGCGCAATAGACGCCTTCGGCGCCGGTCTTAACGAAAATCCGACCAGGCGCGGCCTGCATCAGCGCGACATCCGCCTTGCCGGTGCCGGCGACCAGAAAAGGCTCCGCCATGCATGCCGCCAGCAATCGTTCTGCCGCCTTGGCGCGGGCCGGCCCAAAACCCGTGCCGGTCGCCATGCGGGCAAAGCCGAGGGCAAAACTGCGCAGCGGCACGGCGTAGGTCGGGATCGAGCAGCCGTCGGTCGCCCAATCGTCGGCACCGTGGGCGGCACCGGTCACCGCTTGCATCGCGTCGCGCACCATCTCCTGCAAGGCATGGCCCGCCTTGACGTAGCCGTGGTGCTCGATGCCGGTGTGGACGCAGGTGCAGAGAAAGCCCGAATGCTTGCCGGAGCAGTTGTTGTGCAGCGGGTTGGGCGAGCCGCCAGCACGGGCGAGCGCAATCTCGGCGTCGTGGCTCGACGGCCAATGCGCGCCGCACTCGAGTGCTGTTTTATCGAGACCGGCCTTGGCCAGCATCGCCTGCGCCAGTTCGACATGCGCCGGCTCGCCGGAATGCGAGGCGCAAGCCAGCGCCAGTTCGCGGTTGCCGAAGCCGTAGGCATCCGCCGTGCCGCTTTCGATCAGTGGCAGCGCCTGGATCGCCTTGACCGCCGAGCGCGGGAACACCGGCCGCGCCGTGTCGCCGATCTCCAGGAACGGCTTGCCATCGGCATCGAAGACCGCGACGGCGCCGCGATGCGCGCTCTCGACGATCGCGCCGCGCAGAACCTCGACCAGAACCGGATTTGTCATGTCACCTCCCGTAAATGCGGGCGGTTTATCTGATCCGGTCGAGAATGGAAACGTAGTTGGCGACGGCGGCACCGCCCATGTTGAAGATGCCGCCGAGTTTTGCGCCCGGCACCTGGATGCCGCCGGCCTCGCCGACAAGCTGCATGGCGGTCAGCACATGCATGGAGACACCGGTGGCACCGATCGGGTGGCCCTTGGCCTTCAGCCCGCCCGAGGGATTGACCGGCAGCCTTCCGTCCTTGGCGGTCTCGCCACTCATGGCCAGCTTCGCGCCCTCGCCCGGTTTGGCCAGGCCCATCGCCTCATACTCGATCAGCTCAGCGATGGTGAAGCAATCATGCGTCTCGACGAAGGACAGATCGTCGAGCGTGACGCCGGCCTGTTTCAGCGCCTGGTTCCAGGCCTGCTCGCAGCCTTCGAAGGTCAGGATGTCGCGCTTCGACATCGGCAGGAAATCCTGTACATGCTGGTTGGCGCGGAAGGCAACCGCGCGGCGCATCTTCAGCGCCGTTGCGGTGTCGGCAAGGATAAGGGCGGCGGCGCCGTCGGAGACCAGCGAGCAGTCGGTGCGCTTCAGCGGACCGGCAACGAAGGGGTTCTTCTCGCTCTCCTGGCGGCAGAACTCGTAGCCGAAATCCTTGCGCATCTGCGCATAGGGATTGTCGACGCCGTTCTTGTGGTTCTTGGCGGCAATCATGGCGAGCGCATCCGACTGGTCGCCATAGCGCTGGAAATAGGCTTGCGCGATCTTGCCGAAGACGCCGGCAAAACCCGCCGGCGTGTCGCCGTCCTCGGGCAGATAGGAGGCCTTGAGCAGGTTCTTGCCGATCTCGGGACCGGGCGTCGTCGTCATCTGCTCGGCGCCGACCACCAGCACGATGCGGGCGGCATTGGCATCGATGGCGCGGATGCCTTGCCGGACCGCGGCCGAACCGGTGGCGCAAGCATTCTCGACCCGCGTCGCCGGCTTGAAGCGCAGCCGGTCGTCGGCCTGAAGAACCAGGCTGGCAGTAAAATCCTGGGCCGAAAAGCCGGCATTGAAGTGGCCGAGCACGATCTCGTCGACCTCGTCCGGGCCAATGCCGGCATGGTCGAGCGCGTCCGTTGCGACCTTGACGATCAGGCTCTCCAGCGTCTCGCCTTCGAGCTTGCCGAAGCGCGAATGCGCCCAACCGACGATGCATGCTGTCATCTCAACCTCCATCCTCGACGCCAGCCTAGCACGTCCTGCGGCGCCCGCGCTTCGAATATTGTTCAATCATGAACCGATTTTCGGGTCGCGTGAAGAGCCAGAAACGCCTGTCGTTGGGCCACCTGATCTGCGCATCGAAAACGTGCTGGATTTTTGTTGATTGATCCGTCAATAAAAAATAATCATGGCTGCAAGAGCCGGGAACAAGAATGCCGAAAGTCGGAATGGAGCCATTGCGCCGCCGGGCGCTTATCGACGCGACGATCTCGGCGATCGGCGAGCGCGGCTCGCTTGACGTGACCATGTCGGAAATCGCCGGCCGCGCCGGTGTGTCGTCGGCGCTTGCCCATCACTATTTCGGCGCCAAGGACGAACTCTTGCTGGCGACAATGCGCTACATCCTGGCCGAGCTGACCGCCGACACGTTGCGCGCCCTGGGTTCGGCCACTACGCCGCGTGAGCGTGTCTCGGCGGTGGTCGCGGTCAATTTCTCCGAGGTCCAGTTCCATCCGCAAACGATTGCCGCCTGGCTCGCCTTCTATGTCGAGGCGCAAAAATCGTCGGCGCTGCGCCGGCTGCTCAAGGTCTATGCGCGGCGCCTGCACTCCAATTTGTTGAGCGGGCTGACCGGCATCCTGCCGCGCAGCGAGGCCGACCGCGTTGCCGAAGCGACAGCGGCAATGATCGACGGACTCTACATCAGGCGCGCGCTGAAGGACGGCGTGCCCGATGCCGCGACGGCGATCGCCTTGATCGAGGACTATCTGGAAACCAAACTTAGCGGGCGGCAGCAGCAGTGACAGCCAAGCAACCCAACTTCCTGATCGTCATGGTCGATCAGCTCAACGGCACGCTGTTCCCGGACGGGCCGGCGGAGTTCCTGCATGCGCCGCATCTGAAGGCGCTGGCCGCCCGGTCGGCGCGTTTCAAGAACAACTATACGGCGTCGCCGCTTTGTGCGCCGGGCCGCGCCTCGTTCATGAGCGGGCAGTTGCCGTCGCGCACCGGGGTCTATGACAACGCCGCCGAATTCGTCTCCTCAATCCCCACCTTCGCCCATCATTTGCGCGCCGCCGGCTACTACACCTGCCTGTCGGGCAAGATGCATTTCGTCGGGCCGGACCAGTTGCACGGTTTCGAGGAACGGCTGACCACCGATATTTATCCCGCCGATTTCGGCTGGACGCCGGACTATCGCAAGCCCGACGAGCGGATCGACTGGTGGTATCACAATCTCGGTTCGGTGACCGGCGCCGGCGTCGCCGAGACCACCAACCAGATGGAGTATGACGACGAGGTCGTGTTCCTGGCCACGCAAAAACTCTATCAGCTTTCGCGCGAACAGGACGATGCGAGCCATCGACCCTGGTGCCTCACGGTCTCGCTGTCGCATCCGCACGATCCCTATGTGGCGCGCAAGCAGTATTGGGATCTCTACGAGCATTGCCAGGCGCTGGACCCGGAAACCGGGTTCATCGCCTATGACGATCAGGACACGCATTCGCAGCGGCTGTACCGCGCCAGCGACTATGCGTCCTTCGAGATCACCCCTGAGCGGGTGCGTCGCTCGCGGCGCGGCTATTTCGCCAACATTTCCTATGTCGACGACAAGCTCGGCGAGCTTGTGGACGTTCTCAAGCGCACGCGCATGCTCGACGACACCATCATCCTGTTCTGCTCGGACCACGGCGACATGCTCGGCGAGCGCGGCCTGTGGTTCAAGATGAGCTTCTTCGAGGGCTCGGCGCGGGTGCCGCTGATGATCGCCGGCAAGGGTGTTCCAGCCGGGCTGATCGAGGCGCCGGTCTCCAATCTCGACGTGACGCCGACGCTTTGCGACCTCGCCGGCATCGACATCGGCGCGATCGCAGCGTGGACCGACGGCCAGTCGCTGTTGCCGCTCACCGCGGGCGGGCCGCGCACGGCACCGGTGTTGATCGAGTATGCCGCGGAAGGCTCGTCCGCGCCGCTGGTGGCGATCCGCGACGGCAAATACAAATTCGTCCATTGCGAGCTCGACCCGCCGCTTCTGTTCGACCTCGAAGCCGATCCGCTCGAGCGCAACAACCTCGCAGCCGATCCAGCCCATGCATCTCTGGTGGCCGCGTTCATGGACAAGGTTCGGACACGCTGGGACATGGCCGGCTTCGACGCCGCCGTGCGCGAAAGCCAGGCGCGCCGCTGGGTCGTCTATCCCGCGCTGCGCAACGGCGCCTATTACCCCTGGGATTTCCAGCCGCTGCAAAAGGCATCGGAGCGCTACATGCGCAATCACATGAACCTCGACAATCTCGAAGAGAGCAAACGGTATCCGCGAGGCGAATGATGACAAATCTTGTTCCCACCCTCGACCACCTCAAGCAGGCCTATGCCGTTACCTCCAAGGCGACGCAGATCACGCCGCTGCTGGAATCGACAGCACTCGCCCGCGAGACCGGTGCGGCGCGCGTCTTCATTAAGCCGGAATCGCTGCAATGGGCCGGATCGTTCAAGGTGCGCGGCGCCTATTGGCGGCTGAAGAAGCTGTCGGCTGACGAAGCCAAAAAGGGTGTCGTCGCCTATTCCTCCGGCAATTTCGCGCAAGGGCTGGCCGCCGCCGGCCAGGCACTCGGCATCCCTGTCACCATTGTCATGCCGATCGATGCGCCGGCGGCCAAGCGCGATGCCACGGCGGGCTATGGCGCCCGTGTCGTGCTGACCGATCATGGCGAGCGCGCGCGTGAGGAGGTCGCGGCCGCCAAGGCGCGCGAGATCGCCGAGACCGAGGGCCTGGCGCTGCTGCATCCGTTCGACGATCCCGAGATCGTCGCTGGCCAGGCCGGAGCCGGGCTGGAAGCGCTCGAGCAGCTCGGGGCCAAGGGCGCCAGCGCCGATCTGCTATTCTGCTCGGTCGGCGGCGGCGGACTGATCGGCGGCGTTTCGCTTGCCTTCCACTATCTGTCGCCGAGGACACAAATCATCGGCGTCGAGCCGGAAGGTTTCAACGGCATGGGTTCGTCGCTGGCGCATGGCGCCATCGAGACCATGCCGATCGCGCCGAAATCGATCTGCGACGGGTTGATGTCGCGACGGCCGGGCGACGCACCGTTCGCCGCGGTGAAAGCCGCCGGCGTTCGCGGCATCACTGTCGACGACGCCTCGGTGCGGCAGGCAATGAAGATCGCCTTCGAGCGGATGAAGCTTGTGCTGGAGCCGTCGGGCGCCGCGTCGCTGGCGGCACTGCTCGGCGGCAAGGTGGATGTGGCTGACAAAACAGTCCTGGTTGTGGCTACCGGCGGCAATGTCTCGCTGGCCGATTTTATGGCGCATATGAACCATGCTTGAAGCAGATTTCGTCATCATCGGCTCCGGCTCGGCCGGCTCGGCCATGGCCTATCGGCTGTCGGAAGACGGCAAGCATTCGGTCATCGTCATTGAGTTCGGCGGCACCGATATCGGGCCGCTGATCCAGATGCCGTCGGCGCTGTCGATCCCACTCAACATGAGCCTTTACGACTGGGGCTTCGCCAGCGAGCCGGAGCCGCATCTCGGCGGCCGCGTGCTGGCGACGCCGCGCGGCAAGGTCATCGGCGGCTCGTCCTCGATCAACGGCATGGTCTATGTGCGCGGTCATGCGCGCGACTTCGACCACTGGGCCGAAGAGGGGGCGACCGGCTGGGGCTTTGCCGATGTGCTTCCCTATTTCAAGCGCATGGAGGACAGCGACGGCGGCGAGGATGGCTGGCGGGGCAAAAGCGGGCCGCTGCATGTGCAGCGCGGCCCGCGGAGAAATCCGCTCTACGGAGCCTTCGTCGAGGCAGGCCGCCAGGCCGGTTTCGAACTGACCGACGACTACAATGGATCGAAGCAGGAAGGCTTCGGGCCGATGGAGCAGACCATTCGCGGCGGCCGCCGCTGGTCGGCGGCGAGCGCCTATCTGAAGCCGGCTTTGAAACGCAAGAATGTCAGTGTGGTCAAGGGCTTCGCCCGGCGGGTGATCATCGAGAATCAACGCGCCACCGGTGTCGAGATCGAAGCTCACAAACAGATTCAAATCGTTAAGGCGCGACGTGAAGTGATCATCGCCGCATCGTCGATCAATTCGCCCAAGATCCTGATGCTGTCCGGCATCGGCCCGGGCGCGCATCTGCAGGAGAACGGCATTGCCGTGGTGGCCGACCGGCCTGGAGTCGGCCGCAATCTGCAGGACCATATGGAGCTCTACATCCAGCAGGAATCGACCAAGCCGATCACGCTGAACTCGGTGCTCAACCCCTTCTCCAAGGCGTTGATCGGCGCACAGTGGCTGTTCTTCAAGTCAGGCCTCGGCGCCACCAATCATTTCGAGGCGGCCGCCTTCGTGCGCTCGCAGGCCGGTGTCGACTACCCTGATATCCAGTATCATTTCATCCCGGCAGCAGTGCGCTATGACGGCAAGGCGGCGGCGAAGTCGCACGGGTTCCAGGCGCATGTCGGACCGATGCGGTCAAAGTCGCGCGGCTCGGTGACACTGCGCTCGCCCGACCCGAAATCGAAGCCGGTGATCCGCTTCAACTACATGTCGCATCCAGACGACTGGACGGAGTTCCGCCACTGCATTCGGCTGACCCGCGAGATCTTCGGGCAGAAGGCATTCGATGCCTATCGCGGCAAGGAAATCTCGCCGGGTTCGCACGTCCAGTCGGACGATGATCTCGACGTCTTCATCCGAGATCACGCCGAAAGCGCCTACCATCCTTGCGGCACCTGCAAGATGGGCCGTGCCGACGAGATGATGAGCGTCGTCGATCCGGAATGCCGAGTCATCGGCGTCGACGGGCTTCGGGTCGCCGACTCCTCGATCTTCCCGCGCGTCACCAACGGCAACCTCAATGCGCCGTCGATCATGACCGGCGAGAAGGCCGCCGACCACATTCTGGGCCGCACACCGCTGGCGCCGTCCAACCAGGAACCATGGATCAATCCGCGCTGGCAGGCGTCGGACAGATAGAGCATGATCCACCCAACAGTTTGAACCGATTGAGCCGCCCATCTGGGGCGAAGACGACTTGGAGACCTCCCATGCGCGCCCAGCCCACGGCATCGCACTATGTCAATGGACGCTATATCGAGGACGAAGGCGGTGCGCCGCTGCCGGTCATCTATCCGGCGACCGGCGAGACCATCGCCATGTTGCGTTCGGCGACCCCGAACGTGGTGGAACTGGCCATCGAGGCGGCGCGCGCAGCGCAGCCCGCCTGGGCGCGGTTGAAGCCGGTGGAACGCGGACGCATCCTGCGCCGCGCCGCCGACATATTGCGCGCCCGCAATGCCGACCTCGCGCGCATCGAGACGCTCGACACCGGCAAGGCGATCCAGGAAACGCTGGTCGCGGATGCGCCGTCGGCAGCGGATTGCCTCGAATATTTTGGCGGCGCGGTCGCTGCCTACAATGGCGAATCCGTCGACCTCGGCGGACCCTTCGCCTACACGCGGCGCGAAGCACTCGGTGTCTGCGTCGGCATCGGCGCCTGGAACTACCCGATCCAGATCGCCGGCTGGAAATCGGCGCCGGCGCTCGCCATGGGCAACGCCATGGTGTTCAAGCCGTCGGAGAACACGCCGCTATCGGCGCTGGCTCTGGCCGAAATCTACACCGAAGCCGGCCTGCCCGATGGGCTGTTCAACGTCGTGCAGGGTTTTGGCGATGTCGGCGCCGGACTTGTCGGTCACGATGTCGTCGCCAAGGTCTCGGTGACCGGTTCGGTGCCGACCGGCCGCAAGGTGCTGTCGCTCGCCGGTTCGAAGATGAAGCATGCCACGATGGAGCTTGGCGGCAAGTCGCCGCTGATCGTCTTCGACGACGCCGATCTCGAAAACGCCATCGGCGGCGCCATGCTCGGCAATTTCTATTCGAGCGGCCAGATCTGCTCCAACGGCACACGCGTCTTCGTGCAGAGCGGTATCCACGACCGTTTCGTCCAACGGCTGGTCGAGCGGACGAAAAAGATCCGCATCGGCGATCCGCTCGATCCCGAGACGCAGATGGGGCCGCTGGTGTCGAAGGCGCAGCATGAGAAGGTGGTTGGCTATATCGAGATCGGCAAGCAGGACGGCGCGACGCTTGCCTGCGGCGGCAATTTGCCTTCGCTGCAGGGTTTTGGCGGCGGCTTCTTCGTCGAGCCGACGGTGTTCACCGGCGTCACCGACAGTATGCGCATTGCCCGCGAGGAGATTTTCGGACCGGTGATGAGCGTGCTGAAATTCGACGGCGAGGACGAGGTGATCGACCGCGCCAACGACACCGAATTCGGCCTTGCTGCCGGCGTTTTCACGCGCGACCTGCCGCGTGCCCACCGCGTCATCGCCGAGCTGCAGGCCGGCACCTGCTGGATCAACGCCTACAATCTCACACCGGTTGAAATCCCGTTCGGCGGCTTCAAACAGTCGGGCATCGGGCGCGAGAATTCACTGGCAGCACTGGCGCTCTATTCGCAGCTGAAGTCGATCTATGTCGAGACCGGGGATGTGGCGTCGCCTTACTGAGAGGCGAAAGCTAGCGAGCGCGTAGTCTCCCCACTTGAGGGGAAGAGCAGCAGCTTGTGCGTCTCACCCCTTCTCAGCCGTCCTATCCAGATACTGCGTCAGCGCGCAGACCAGGTGATAAAAGATGCTGGCCGGCACGTCCGACGCCAGCGAGCGGCCGCGTTCGTCGATGCGGTCGATCCACAGGCCGAGCGGCGCCGGGTCGATGTGCCAGCGGAACAGCCGGCCGACACGCGCCTCGATCTCGGGCTTGAGGTCAGGTCCGCCCGAACCGTCCAGCGCAATCGCTGCCTTCACCGCTTCGGCCTGCGGCCAGCTGCGCGATAGCAGGTCGAGCGGCAGGGCTTGCCGCGACACAGCGCCATAGGCGAGGCCAGTGGCGCGGTTGAGGCCGTTAGCGATGGCCGAGGCGTAGAGCTTTCGGGCAAAGCCGGTCAGTTCGCTCTGGCCGCTGCGCGCGGCGAAATCGACCAGCAGCGAGGCCCATTCGAAATGGTGGCCGGGCTCCGTCCATGAGCCTTTCTCGCCAGCCGCCGGTTTCCATTCGGCGTCGAAATATTCGCCGAGCGTCCAGCTCTCCGGGTCGAAGAAATGGCTGCGGAACAGGTCGATGATGCGGGCGGCGCGGCGCAGATAGGTGCGCTCGCCGGTCGCCTGATGCCAGGCCAGGAAGGCCTCGAGCAGGTGCATATGCGGGTTGGAGCGCCGTTCGCCCTCCCCGTTCGATGTCTCGAGGAAACCGGTCATGCGGCTGTCCTCCAGATGGGCGTCGAGGAAGGCGAAGGTTGCCTCACCAAGCCGCAGTGCATCCGGATTGCCAGAGAGATGGGCGTGCGCCAGCGCCAGCAGCACGCAGGAATGATCGTAGGCATCTTCCGTGGCGTCGGCGACGCTGCCATCGACATTGAGCGTGCGCACCCAGCCGCCCCTGCCGGTGCGGCCCTTGCCGGCGATGAAGTCGATGCCGTGGCCGATCAGCCGGTCGGCGGGACCGTCCCAGCCGTGTGCCTTGGCAACGGCGAAGGCATAGATCTGGCGGGCCTGGGTCCGCATGCGCTTGGGCTTCATCAGCGGCGTGGCGTCGAAGCCCAGCGCCTCGTGGAACCCGCCATGGCGCTCGTCGACGCCAACCGTCGACCATAGCGGCAAGGTCTCCTGAAACAGCCAGTGACGGACGCGGCGGCGCCAGGCGCCACTCTCGATGACGCGGTCATGCGCCGGCGTGAATCGTGTCTCCAGCCGGCCGGATTTTTCCAGCTGCTCGACGATTTTCTTGACGTGCTGGCTGTGGCTGACCGGGGCGACGAAGGTGGCGTCGGCGGTCGAGACGATGGCGACGTCCTTCATGCCGATGGCCGAGAGCAGCCGGCCATCGCTGCGGATGTAGGAGTTTTCGCAATCGATGGCGACGACGTCGCCGACGATGACATTGCCTGCGCTGTCCGACGGACCGACATCGAGCAGCGACTGCCAGGAGCCGAGATCGTTCCAGCGGAAGCCGGCCGGCACCATCGCAATGTCCTTGGCGTGCTCCATGATCGCATAGTCGATCGAGTTCGACGGAATGGCGCCATAGAGCTCCAGCGGCATGTAGAGACCGGACAGGTCAGATGTCGCGGCCTTGTAGGCGGCCTCTGTCGTGTTCCAGATATCCGGCCGAAAAGCGGCGAAAGCGTCGCGCATGGCGCTGGCGCGAAACAGGAAGATGCCGGTGTTCCAGTAGAAATTTCCAGCCTTGAGATAGTTCTGCGCCGTCGCAAGGTCGGGCTTTTCGACGAAACGCGACACGTCGAAGACGCCACCCTTCTCGCCAGCGACCTCGATATAGCCGTAACCGGTTTCGGGCTGGGTCGGCTTGATGCCGAACACCACCAACCGGCCCGCACGCGCCGCCGCGCTGCCGGCCTCGACGCTCTGCCAGAATTGCCGCGCCGTCGCGATCTCATGGTCCGACGGCACCACCAGCACCAGGCTGTCGCCGAAGTCGGACAGCGTGCGCAGCGTCGCCAGCGCTACCGCTGCAGCGGTGTTGCGGCCGGTCGGCTCGAACAGCGGGCCGCCGCCGGACAGGTCGATACCGGCGAGGTCGGCACGAACGCGCTCGGCATGCCGTTCCGAGGCGATCAGGAAGATCGGCGTTTCGCCGCTGGGCCTGTCCGTCAGCCGGCGCAGCGTCTTGACCAGCATCGAGCCGTCGCCCGACAGGTCATGGAATTGCTTCGGGTTGTCCTCGCGCGACAGCGGCCACAGCCGCGAGCCGACGCCGCCGCTCATGACAAAACTGACGATCCGCTCGGTCATTCAGGTCTCGCGCTCAGGAATTGGTTGTGGCCGACTGCTTATTGCACATGCCTTTAAGCTGTGTTTAGCCGATTGGAAATGCGCTCGGCCGCCAGCTCGATGAAAGCCTTGACCAAAGGCGAAAGGTGCCGGCTGCTCGGATAGAGAACGTGGAGGCCACCGGCCGGTGTCGTGTAGTCCCCAAGAACGCGGTGCAACCGCCCCTCATTGATCAACCCCTCGGCAATTGCCTGGGGCAATTGGGCGACGCCGAAGCCCGCAAGCGCGGCCGCAACGACCGCCTGCATTTCATTGGCGGCGAAGCGCCCGGCCACCATGACCGTTTCCTGGCCGCCTGGCCCGTCCAACACCCAATGAGCGGCCGAGGTCGAAGGACCTGCGATGACGCACAGATGATGCGTGAGGTCCGCCGGGCCTTCCGGCACCCCATTGCGCGCGAGATAGTCCGGGCTGGCGCAGAGCAGCCTGTGCGTGGAGCCGAGCTTGCGGGCAATCAGCGTCGAATCCTGCAGTACCCCGGTGCGGAAAGCGAGATCGATGCCGTCCTCGACCAGATTGAGCCTGTCGTCAGTCAGGCGGAGCTCGACCTTGGTCTTTGGATAGATCTCAAGAAAGGCGACCACGGCACTGTTGAGGAAATAGGCGCCGAAACCGACGGGCGCCGAAATGCGGATCGTGCCGGATGGTTCCGCCCTCGCCTCGGCAAGGCGCAGATTTGCCTCCTCGATCGTCCGCAGCGCCTGGCTGCTCTGCTCATAGTAGAGGCGACCGGCGTCGGTCATGTTGAGGCTGCGTGTCGTGCGCTGCAGCAGGCGGACGCCGACTTCGCGCTCGAGCGCGGCTATGCGGCGGCTGACTGTTGTCTTAGGCATGGCGAGCAGGCGCGCGGCAGCCGTGAAGCTGCCGGCTTCGACCACGCGAGCAAACACGACGATGTCGTTGAGATCGAGCATTGTATCCAAAATCGGGACGAAGCTTTCCAATTATAGCCAATTATGCATCAATGTGAAAGATCCTAACTTTGCTCCAGAAACAAGAAGGAGCAGACACTATGACCCCCAAACGAAGCATTCTGGTGACCGGCGCCACGGGCCAGCAAGGCGGCGCGGTTGCGCGCGCCCTGTTGTCGAGGGGCCATCGCGTCAAGGCGCTGACGCGCAAGCCGGACAGCGATAGTGCGCGGCAGCTGGCATCAGCGGGCGCCGAAGTCGTGGCGGGCGATCTCGCTGACACAGCCTCCGTCGTAAGAGCCGCCAGCGACGTCGACACCATGTTCCTCATGGGCAACAGCTACGAGGCCGGCATGGAAGAGGAAACCCGCCAGGGGATTCTTGCCGCCGATGCTGCGAAGTCTGCCGGCGTCGGGCATCTGATCTATTCGTCGGTTGCCGACGCTGACAAGAAAACCGGCATCCCGCATTTCGAAAGCAAGTATCTCGTCGAGAAACACATCGTCGGGCTCGGCATCCCCTACACGATCAGTGCGCCGGTCGCCTTCATGGAGAACATCGTCGCGCCATGGTCGATCGGCGCGCTCAGCCAGGGCACCTATGCCTTTGCGATGCCTCCAAAGCGTGTCCTTCAGCTCGTCGCCCTGGCCGACATCGGCGCCTTCGTCGCTGCCCTCGTCGAGCGGCGTGAGCGGGTGTTCGGCAAGCGCTTCGATTTCGCCGGCGACGAATTGTCCGGCGAAGCGCAGGCGAAGATCCTGTCCGAGGCCATCGGCCGCCCGATCGGCTACCAGGAAATCCCGATCGCCGCGGCCCGTCAGCAGAGCGAGGATGCGGCGCTCATGTTCGAATGGTTCGACCGCGTTGGCTACGACGTCGACATCGCCGCCTTGCGCAGGGATTTCCCGGAGGTCCGCTGGCATAGTTTATCTGATTGGGCGCGAGAATTCGACTGGAGCACTCTTGGGCGGACATCTTCCGCCGCGTGAGTGCCTGTAGCCCATGAAATCCTTGGGTAAGCGAACCAGCAAGCAAGGCGCGGGATCCGCTTACCCCATTTCGTTGGCCTCTCAGGATGCGATGAGATCCTCAAAAAGTCTGGTTGTAGGCACCGACTTCCGGGCTGCGGCGCAGCACGGCATTGACGGCTTCGAACATCTGCCAGCGGCGCTCGGGCGATACCGGGCTCTCCACCACCACGACAAGCGCCGGTTCGTTCGACGAGGCACGCACCAGCCCCCAGGTGCCGTCCTCGGCCACGACCCGCACGCCATTGACGGTGATGAGGTCTGCGATCTTCTGGCCGGCGAAAATGGCGCCGTCCTTCTGCATGGCCTGAAAGTCGGAGACCACCCGCTCGACAACGCCATATTTCACATCGTCTGGGCAGTGCGGCGACATGGTCGGCGTGCCAAAAGTCAGCGGAAGGTCGTGGTAGAGATCGGCCATCGATCTGCCCGGGCTGCGATCCAGCATCTGGCAGATGGCGATCGCCGTGATGATGCCATCGTCATAGCCGCGCCCGACCGGCGGATTGAAAAAGAAGTGGCCGGACTTTTCGAAGCCGGCGATGGCGCCGAGTTCGGCCACACGGCGCTTTATGTAGGAATGGCCGGTTTTCCAGTAGTCGGTGACGGCGCCATTTTCCCGCAAAACTCTGTCGGTGTTGAACAGCCCGGTCGACTTGACGTCGACGACGAAGGTCGAGCCCGGGTGGAGCCGCGAAATATCGCGCGCCAGCATGACGCCCACCTTGTCGGCGAAGATCTCATCGCCTTCATTGTCGACGACGCCGCAGCGGTCGCCGTCGCCGTCGAAGCCGAGGCCGACATCGGCCCCGGCTTCCAGCACCTTGTCGCGGATGGCGTGCAGCATCCGCATGTCTTCGGGATTGGGATTGTAGCGCGGGAAGGTGTGATCGAGCTCGATATCGAGTGGGATGACCTCGCAGCCGATCCGCGCCAGCGCTTCCGGCGCAAAAGCGCCGGCGGTGCCATTGCCACAGGCGACGACCACCTTCAGCGGTCTCGAGATGCGCTTTCCCGCAGTCAGATCGTCGAGATAGGTCTCGCGGAAGCCGGAAACGAAATCATAGGTGCCGCCGCCGACAAGGTCGAAGTCGCCGGCAAGCACGATCTTTTTCAGCGCGCCCATCTCTTCCGGGCCGAAGGTCAGCGGACGTGCCGCGCCCATCTTGACGCCGGTCCAGCCGTTCTCGTTGTGGGAGGCCGTGACCATGGCGACCGACTGGGTCCCCAGCGCGAACTGGGCGAAATAGGCCATCGGCGACAGCGCCAGGCCGACATCCCTGACCCGCGCGCCGGCGGCCATCAGCCCGGAGATGAGCGCCAGCTTGATGCCAAGCGAATAGGAGCGGAAATCATGTCCGGTGACGATGTCGGGCCCAGCACCGAGGCGCCGAATCAGCGTGCCCAGCCCCATGCCGAGCGCCTGGACGCCGATCAGATTGAGCTGCGGCGGCACTTCCGAGCCCGGATGGCCGAACCACCAGCGGGCGTCATATTCGCGAAACCCGGACGCCTTGATCAGCGCCGAGGTTTCAAACTCGAAGGTGTTGTGCCGGGCGTCGCCAACGATCTTCAGGGTCAAGGCAGCAAACTCCAAGCGGCTGGATTCACGTCGTTTCAGGGCGGCTGCTTAGCACACAAGCCATTAAGCCATGTTTATCCGACCTGAAAATCCCGGCTTGCCAGCGATGTCCGACGAAAGGGGACGAAATGCGACAGAAGCGCTGCCATTGGTGCTTGCAGGAACGAAGTACGGCGGCTATAAGCCCGCGGTCTGGTCACGGAGTGTAGCGCAGCCTGGTAGCGCACCTCGTTCGGGACGAGGGGGTCGCAGGTTCAAATCCTGCCACTCCGACCAGAAAAAACAGCGACTTAGCTGTTCTCCCGAAAAAGCACGATCTCCCGGAAAATGCTGCGTTTCATAGCGGCGGGCCAAGGCCGGCCGCGCAGCATCTGCTGCTGCCGCATTCGGGCACGCACTTGACAGCGCAGGATGCTTTTGACGAAACGATAGCCTGCTCTACCTCGACACTATGATCAGTTGCCGAAGTGGCAGTGCTGGAGTGAGGCTGCGGATATGACGCTGATTTCGACGGCACGGTTGCCGCTCCCTGTTTTGCTCCTGCTGCTCGTTGTCGGTGGCTGCACGTCGATGGGCGGAGCGGTCAATCCGGCGAAATACGACACGATGACCTGCGTCGAGCTCAACAATGCCGTGGGAAGCATCGCCCGTGAGATCTCCCAAACGGCCATCAGTCGCGGCAAGGTTGCTAATACCAGCGTGCCGAGCTGGCTGTGGGGCGGCACGCGCGTCAAGACTGCCGTCGCCGATCGCGAAACGGCCAGGATCGACCGGCTGAAGCAGCAGGAAGAGGCGATTGCGGCCGTCAGAGCCCGCAAGTGCCAGGCATCGCAGGAATGAACTGACACGGCCAGAATGCCTGGCTGTCGCCGTCCGCCTTAGGCACTCAATCTGAACCGCGTGACATCGATTGCCGCCGCCATCAGCGTCTGCGTGTAGATGTCCTGCGGATTGCTGAAGATCGCCTCGGTCGGCCCCTCCTCGACGATCTTGCCCTGCTTCATGACGATGATGTAGTCGGCCATCGCCCGCACCACAGCGAGATCGTGGCTGATGAAGAGATAGGACAGTTCGTGGTCGGCCTGCAGCTTGCGCAGCAGCTCGACGATCTGCTTCTGCACCGAGCGGTCGAGCGCCGAGGTCGGTTCGTCGAGCACCACCACCTTGGGCTTGAGGATCATGGCGCGCGCAATGGCGATGCGCTGACGCTGGCCACCAGAGAATTCGTGCGGGTAGCGGTTGCGCGAATTGGGATCGAGCCCGACCTCGAGCAGGGCCTCGACCGCGCGCAGATCGCGCTGCTTGCCCGACAGGCTCGGCTCGTGCACCAGAAGCCCTTCGGTGATGACCTGGCCGATGGTCATGCGCGGCGACAGCGAGCCGAACGGATCCTGGAAGACCAGCTGCAATTCGCGCCGCAGCGGCCGCATCGCCTGACGGTCGGCGCCGGAAATATCGCGGTCGCCGAAACGGATGACGCCGTCGCTGGGCAAAAGCCGCAGCAGAGCGCGGCCGAGCGTCGATTTTCCCGAACCGGATTCACCGACTATGCCGATGGTCTGGTTGCGTTGCAGCCGGATCGAAATGTGGTCGACCGCGCGCAGCAGCAGCGGCTCGCCGGCGAGAAAACCGCCGCCGATCTTGAAGGTCACCTCGACGTTCCTGCCTTCGAGCAGGACAGGCGCCTTGGCCGGCGGCGGCGCCTTGGTGCCGGTCGGTTCGGCGGCAATCAGCATCTTGGTATAGGCATGCTGCGGGTTGGCGAACAGCGCTTGCGCCTCGCCTTCCTCGACCACCTCGCCATAGCGCATGACATAGACGCGGTCGGCAAAGCGGCGGACGATGCCGAGATCGTGGGTGATGAAGACGATCGCCATGCCGAGCTTGCGCTGCAGTTCGGCCAGCAGCATCAGAATCTGCGCCTGGATGGTGACGTCGAGCGCCGTCGTCGGTTCGTCGGCGATCAATATGTCGGGATCGTTGGCCAGCGCCATGGCGATCATGACGCGCTGGCGCTGGCCGCCCGACATTTCGTGCGGGTAGGATTTCATCCGCCGCTCGGGATCGGGAATATGCACCAGCCGCATAAGCTTGAGCGCCTCTTCGCGCGCTTCGGCCGCGTTCAGCCCGCGATGTTTGCGGATCGGCTCGATCAGCTGGTTGCCGATCGAATAAAGCGGATCGAGCGAGGTCATCGGCTCCTGGAAGATCATGCTGATCTTGGCGCCGCGGACCTTGTTCAATTCGGATTTGCTCAGCGTCAGAAGGTTGCGGCCGCGATAGTCGACACTGCCAGTGGCCTCACCGTTCGAGGCCAGCAGGCTCATCGCCGCCATCATCGTCTGGCTCTTGCCGGAACCGGATTCGCCGACGACGGCAACGGTCTCGCCCGCCTTGACATGGATGTTGATGCCCTTGACCGCTTCGACGGCGCCATCGAGCGTGCGAAACCGGACGCGCAGGTCCTTGACGCTGAGGATCGTTTCGGGAGTTTTCATCTCGGCGGTCCCCATCCTTATCGATCTCTCGGGTCGAGCGCATCGCGCAGGCCGTCGCCGACGAAATTCAGCGCAAACAGCGTTGAGACGAGGAAGAAGGCCGGAAACAGCAGCAGCCAGTTGGCGGTGCCGATGTTCTTGGCGCCGACCGAAATCAGCACACCCCAGCTGGTCATCGGTTCCTGGACGCCGAGCCCGAGGAACGACAGGAAGCTTTCCAGAATGATCACCTGCGGCACCAGCAGCGTCATGTAGATCACCACCGGGCCAAGCAGATTGGGGATGACGTGGCGGATCAGGATGCCGCGCTGGCCAACGCCCATGGCTTCGGCCGCCTGGACATATTCCTGGCGCCGGATCGACAGCGCCTGTCCGCGCACGATGCGCGCCATATCGAGCCACAGCACGGCGCCGACCGCCAAAAACATCAGCACGAAGTTGCGGCCGAAAAACACCACCAGCATGATGACGAAGAAGATGAACGGCAAGGAATAGAGCACGTCGACGATGCGCATCATCACCTCGTCGATTTTGCCGCCGGAAAATCCGGCCGCGGCCCCGTAAAGCACGCCGATGACCACGGCGACGACACCGGCAAGCAGACCGATGGCCAGCGAGATGCGCCCTGCCATCAGCGTGCGCGACAACAGATCGCGCCCGGTGTTGTCGGTGCCGAACAGGAAATACTGCTGTTTGACCGACGCAGTCATCGTCAATTCGAGCCCGTCGGGCGATTTGCTCTCTATCTTGGTATCGTCAAAGGCATCGGAGCGGTCGAGATAGCGGATGTTGCGCTCGTCGATCGGCTTGGTCGAGGTGACGGTGACGGTGACGCGATCGCCCTCCTGCTTCCACTCCTTGATGTCGACGCGCATGCGCTTGATTGCATCCTTGAGCGCCGTCTCGATCATGTCGGGCTTCGGATAGGATGAAAAGCTTGGCGGCGTGCGCACATAGTCGGCGTAGATGGTGGTGTATTGATGCGGCACGAACCAGGGCCCGAACACGCTGATGACGCCAATGAAGGCCAGATAATAGAGGCTGAACATGGCGGCGCGGTTGGCCTTGAGCCGCGCCCAGGCATCGCCCCAGAGCGAGCGGCCGACGACGGCCGGCGGGGCGGCGGTGGCTGCGATGTCAGTCATAGCGCACCCTCGGGTCGACGACCGCGTACATGACATCGACGATCAGGTTGAAGACGATGGTGAACAGCGCGATCACCACCACGGTTCCCATCACCAGCGTGTAGTCGCGGTTGAGCGCGGCATCGACGAAATAGCGGCCGACGCCTGGAATGGAGAAGATGGTCTCGACGATGACCGAACCGGTGAGCAGCGCCGCGGCTGCCGGCCCGGTGAAGGAGACGATCGGCAGGATGGCGCCGCGCAGCGCGTGCTTGACCACCACCGACCAATCCGACAGGCCAAGCGCACGCGCCGTTCGGATATGATGCGAGCGCAAGCTCTCAATCATCGAACCACGCATCAGGCGGGCAACGATGGCGATCTGCGGCAGAGCGAGCGTCAGTACTGGGCCGACCTTGTTGATGAAGGCGCCATCGCCCCAACCGCCGATCGGCAACAGTTTCCAGGTCAACCCGAACACAAGTTGGATCACCGGCGCGATGACGAAGGTGGGGATGGTGCTGCCGGCGGTCGCCAGCGCAATCACCGTATAGTCGCCAAGCTTGTTCTGGTTGAGCGCGGCAATGGTGCCGAGCACCGAACCAAGCAGCAGCGCCAGAATCAGCGCGGAGGTGCCGAGCTGGACTGAAATAGGCAAGCCCTTGGCGAAGAGTTCGGTGACGGTGAAATCAGGCAAATTGTAGCTCGGCCCGAAATTGCCGCGCAGCAGATTGCCGAGATAGTGGGCATATTGCAGCCAGAGCGGATCGCCGAGACCGAACTGCGCCTCGAGATTGGCCCTGATCTCGGGGCTCAGGCCCCGCTCCTGATTAAACGGGCCGCCCGGTGCAACGCGTATCAGGAAGAACGCCATGGTCACGATGACAAATAGCGTCGGTATGGCGGTCAGAAGCCGCCGGAGAATATATCGCAGCATCGGCGCCCCGCTTCGGCCAGAGCGACATTACGTCCATGCAGACGCATTGCCACGCTCCGGCGCCTCCAATCTTCGCACCGGGCTAGCCAAAAATCGACCACGACTTTCGGACCGGTGCGATGACCGACCGGCCCGCCGCACCCAGATGAGGCGCGGCGGTCCAGTCAGGGATGATTCAGTCCTTGGAGACGAAGCGGGACGGATGGATGTCCATCACATTGTCGTCGAAGCCATGCAGCTTCGAGGAAACGATATCGTGGAAGCTGTAGTAGAGAAGCGGGATCTGGCCGACATCGTCGATGAGGATGCGCTCGGCCTCAGTGAGGTCCTTCATGCGGTCTTCTGGCTTGCCGCCAGCAGCCGCAGCCTTGTCCATGGCCGCTTCATATGCCGGGCTGACATAGTCCGAATAGTTGTTGCCGCTCGCCTTGCGGGAAATGCCGAGGAAGGTTTCCGGATCCTTGTAGTCGGCGATCCAGGCGGCGCGCGCCACGTCATAGTTGCCCTTCTGCTCGAGGAAGGAATAGTGGGTCTTGGTGTCGGTGTTGAGCAGCGTCACCTCGACGCCAAGCGGCTTCAGCTGTTCCTGGATGGCAACCGCGGTGTTCTTGTGGTTCTCCGAGGTGTTGTAGCGGATCTCCATCTTCAGCGGATGCTCGGGCGTGTAGCCGAGTTTCTCGAGGATCTTCTTGGCGGCGTCCTCACGGTCGATCTGCGGCATGTCAGCAAATTTGGCCATTGCCGGTGTGTAGCCCGCGATGCCGGGAGGGACCATCGAATAGCCAGGCAGCATCGAGTTCTGCCAGACTTTCTCGGCAAGGAAGTCGCGGTCGATCGCCATCGAGACGGCGGTGCGCAGCTCGGGATTGTCCCACGGCGCCTTGTCGGTCTTGATCGCATAGTAGTAGGTGCCGAGATACGGTCCGACGCGGACCTGATCGCCGAACTTGGTCTTGAGGTCGGCAAGCTGTTCGGTCGGCAGATCGCCGTAACTGTCGAGTTCACCGGCCTCGAAGCGCTTCATCGCCGATGAGCGGTCTTCTGTCGGGATGTAGTTGACCACGTCCATCTTGACGGTCGCGGCGTCCCAGAATTTCGAATTCTTGACCAGCTTCATATGGTCGTTGGGAATCCACTCCGCCAGCGTATAAGCGCCGTTCGAAACCAGATTGCCCGGCTTGATCCACTCGGCGCCGAGCTTGTCAATCGAAGCCTTGTTGACCGGATAGGTCGCCTGGTGGGTCAGCATCTCGAGGAAGTAGGGAGTCGGCGCCTTCAGCGTCACTTCCAGGGTGTTGGCGTCGATCGCCTTGACGCCCATATCCTCGGGCTTGCCTTTCTTGGTGTTGACTTCCTCGGCGTTCTTCACGGGATAAAGCATGGAAGCGTATTCGGCGGCGGTCGCCGGATCCTCGAGCCGACGGAAGGAATAGACGAAGTCGTCCGCCGTCACCGGGCTGCCATCCGACCACAAGCCGTCCTTGCGCAGCTTGAAGGTGTAGACGGTGCCGTCATCGGACACGGTCCAGCTTTCGGCGGCGCCCGGAATGAGGTTCGTCTTCTGATCGTGCATGACCAGTCCCTGGAACAGGTCGCGGATGATATCGGCTTCATAGACGGTCGAGGTCTTGTGCGGATCGACCGTCTCCGCTTCGGCGGCGCTGCCTCTGTTATAGACAGTCTCGGCAAGGGCCGGCGTCAGGAACGTGCCGGCGGCAAAGGTCATGGTTGTGGCGACCAGCGTCGCCTTCAGCATGTTTTTCAGCATGAAGTTTCTCCCTGTGGCGCAGCCATCAGCCACGCCTTTCGAGTGTTGACGCCCCGAGACCGATATCTGGCCCCTTTGAGCGCACCGCCGGTTCCCTTTTCCGGCAGCTGGTGGCTGGAGACTAGACAGACGGAAATCTTATTTCAACCGCCCCCTGCTTGACGTAAAGTGAGTAGCTGCGCGCTAAAACAGCAAAGATTAAAGTTCAAAGCACTCTTTCAACTGGCTGCATCTTCCGGTTGCTCCACCGGTTTTCTGGTTTTGCAGCCAGGGTTTGGCGAAAGCCGCACCACGCTCACGAACACCAAAAACCCTGCTTCGAGTTGACGTTTGCGGGCACACAGCGTCCGCGACATCGGCGATCGAATTTACCCTGCAGGTGCTGCTTCTTGATACCTCCTCTGCTCGGCATGGTTGTATCGCGACATGGATCGAGGCAAACAGCGACGTTCCGCAAATCGCTGTGGAAGCCGCTATCTGACCCGCCCGAGGAAGCATCCCAACGGCGGCAGCGACAGCCGGTCCTCCTGCAACACCGCACCGGCACCGCCAAGAGCAATCATATCTATGGCAGTCAGATCCGATGGCAATGGCCAGTTGGCTGGCTCGTCGGCGAAATTGAAAACGCAGAGCATTTTCGCGCCGCCGCCTTCGCGGATGAAGGCAAGGACATCGCCCTCCGCATCGAGAAAGCGGATCGAGCCGTCCACCAGCGCCGGAAGCCGCTTGCGCAGCGCAAGCATCGCCCGATAGGCGGCGAGCACAGACTCCTCCTCGCCATTCTCGACATCGACAGCACGGGCGCGATGGGCTTCCGGCACCGGAAGCCACGGCCTGCCCGAGGAGAAGCCGGCATTTTCGGCGCCCGCCTCCCAGACCATCGGCGTGCGGCAACCATCCCTGCCCTTGATTCCCGGCCAGAAGCGGATGCCGAACGGATCGCGCAAATCCTCGAAGGCGAGTTCCGCTTCCTCCAGCCCAAGCTCCTCGCCCTGATAGAGGCAGATCGATCCGCGCAGGCAGGACAAAAGCGCGATGGAGAATTTCGCCACGGTGTCCGGATCGCCGCCGGGCCGCGTCCAGCGGCTGACATGGCGCACGACATCGTGGTTGGAGAACGCCCAGCAGACCCAGCCATCGGCAACTGCCGTCTCGAAAGCCTCGACGCAGCCGCGCACATGGGCTGCCGAGAATTGCTGGCCGAGCAGGTCGAACGTGTAGCACATTTGCAGCGTGTCGCCGCCGGAGGTGTAGGCGGCCAGCGTCTGCAGCGAACGGCCTTCGTCGCCGATTTCGCCGACGGCGGCGCGGCCTTCATACTCATCGAGCAGCGCCCGGAAGCGCCGGAGGAAAGCAAGGTTTTCCGGCCGCGTCTTGTCGAACAGATGTTCCTGATAGAGGTAGGTGTTGGTTTCGGTGTTGGTGCCGGCGACGCTTGCCGCGAGCGGGGGGTTGCTGCGCAGCCAACGGTCATGGACATAGTAGTTGACCGTATCCAGCCGGAAGCCGTCGACGCCGCGCTCGAGCCAGAACCGCACCGTCTCCAGAAGCGCGTCCTGGACCTCGGGATTGTGAAAATTCAGGTCCGGCTGCGAGGCGAGGAAATTGTGCATGTAAAACTGCCTGCGGGTCGAATCCCACTCCCAGGCAGGGCCGCCGAACACAGACAGCCAGTTGTTGGGTGCGTTGCCGTCAGGCCTGGTGTCGGCCCAGACATACCAGTCCGCTTTAGGGTTATCGCGGCTGGCGCGGCTTTCGACGAACCATTCGTGCTTGTCCGAGGAATGCGACAGGACCTGGTCGATGATGATCTTCAGGCCGAGCCGGTGCGCCTCGGCGACCAGCGCGTCGAAATCGTCAATCGTGCCGAACATCGGATCGACGTCACAATAATCGGAGACGTCGTAGCCCATATCGGCCATCGGCGACTTGAAGAAGGGCGACAGCCAGATGGCGTCGACGCCAAGCGATGCGACATGAGCCAGCCTCGAGGTGATACCGCTGAGATCGCCGCTGCCGTCGCCTGTCGTGTCCTGATAGGAGCGCGGGTAGATCTGGTAGATGACGCAGCCGCGCCACCACTGCGCATTGTTATCGGCCACTAAGATCTCTCCTTCGCGCCAGCCTGCCCGGCTTTGCGTTCGATCCTGAAAATCACCGTTCGCCCCGGCACCGGCCGTGCAATGTCGGCAGCGTCGGTTGGCGCCGCAGCCCACAAAAATCCGTCCCGCTGAGGCAGGGTGAAAACGCAGGCCCGGCGATCACCGTTGAAGATGACGGCAAGACGGCCATCGCCGTCGCTGGCGGCGCCGAGCACCATGACAAGGCGATGCCGATCCGGGTCGTGCCAGCTGGCTTCTTCGAGCGGCACACCAGTTTCCGTCAGCCAGGCAACATCGGGTATGGTCGGCCCCGCAGCCGGCTGGCCGCTTAGAAAGCGCGTGTCCGAGAGCGCCGCGGCGGCACGACGCATCGCGGCAAGCGCAAAGGCATGGCGTTCCAGCGCCTGATCGCGGCCGGCCCAGTCGAGCCAGATGATGTCGTTGTCCTGCGCATAGGCGTTGTTGTTGCCGCGCTGCGTGCGGCCAAATTCGTCGCCTGCTGTCAGCATGATCGTGCCGCGCGAGGCGAACAGCGTCGCCAGCAGCGCGCGCTGATCATCGAGGCGAGCCTTTGCTACTGCCTCGTCGCCACTCTCACCTTCGACGCCGTTGTTCCACGACAAATTGTCGTTGTGGCCGTCGCGGTTCTGCTCGCCATTGGCCTGGTTGTGCTTGCGCTCATAGGCGACGATGTCGGCCAGCGTCATGCCGTCATGGGCAGCGATGAAATTGACCGAGCGGCTGGTCCGCTGGTCACCTTTGGCAAAGACGTCGGACGAACCGGCCAGCCTCGTCGCCAGCGCGCCGACCATGCCGCGATCGCCGCGCCAGAAGCGGCGGATGTCGTCGCGAAACTTGTCGTTCCATTCGAGGAAGGGCGGGCGAAAATTGCCGAGCTGATAGCCGTCCGGGCCGATATCCCAAGGCTCGGCGATCAGCACGCGATCGCCCAGAACCGGATCGTTGTGCATGGCCCGCAGCAACGGCGCGTCGGCGTCGAATGTTCCCTCGACACGGCCGAGAATGGGCGCGAGATCGAACCGGAACCCATCGACGCCGGCATGACTGACAAAGTGACGAAGCGTATCGAGGACCATTTCCCGCACGACCGGATGATCGCAAGCGACCGTGTTGCCGGTGCCGGTGTCGTTGACCAGCCTGTTGTCGGCCTCGTGCCGATAGTAGGCGCGATTGTCGAGCCCACGCAGCGACAGCGTCGGGCCAAGCCTGTCGCTTTCGCCGGTGTGGTTGAAGACGAGATCGAGGATGGTGCCGATGCCGGCCTTGCGCAGCACGGCGACCGTCTCGCGCAATTCGGCCAGGCCGCCCGGAGCAAGCCGTGGATCGAGCGCCATGAAGGTGACGGGGTTGTAGCCCCAGGCGTTGCGCAGCCCGAGCGGCGGCAGGTGCCGTTCGTCGATCGACGCCGTCACCGGCATCAGTTCCACCGCTCCGACGCCAAGTTTCTTCAGGTGCTCGATGATGGCGGGGTGGGCAAGCGCTGCAATCGTGCCGCGCTGCTCCTGGGGGATATCAGGATGCAGCATGGTGAAGGCGCGCACCGGCACTTCGTAGACAAGGCCGCCCGGCTGGAACAGTGGCGGCAAGGCAGGCGCAGGCCGGGGCAAGGCGCCGGCGATGGCCTTCGGCAGCAGCGGGGCGGTGTCGGCCCCTTCGCCGCGGCGCTGGGCCAGCCGCCAGTCATAGGCGTAGGGCCTGTCGATCTCGACCGCATAGGGATCGACCAACAGCTTGTCAGGGTCGAACCACAGCCCGCGCCCCGGCGCATAGTCACCATCGGCGCGAAAGCCGTATCTGGTGCCGGCGGCGAGACCGGCAACGAACAGTGCGTAGACGCCCTCGCCTTCCGGCTGAAGTTCAAGCCGGTCGATCTCGCGGCTTCCCGCGTCGTCGAAGATTGACACCCAGAGACGCCGCGCCGCCGACGACCATGCGGCAAAGCGGATGCCTTCCGGGGTGATGGTGGCGCCGAGTTGGGTCACAGGCGCGTCCTCCACCCTCCCCCTTGTGGGGAGGGTCGCGAACGAAGTGAGCGGGGTGGGGGGCGGCGCAGGGCAAGCGCATCACGAGCACCCCCACCCCGATCCGCTACGCGGATCGACCCTCCCCCCAAGGGGGAGGGTGAAGCCACCGCCAACCTCAAGTAATCACGCTCGGCTTGTTGCGGCCGGTGTGGCTCTTGATGCCGGCGATATCATCGGCCGCCGTAATCAGGTCGGCGAGCGCCTCTTGCGTGTCGAGATCATGCCTCGCTGTGTCCGGCTCGTAGCGCTCGATATAGACGCGCAGCGTGGCGCCTGAGGTGCCGGTGCCGGAGAGGCGGAAGACGACGCGTGAGCCGCCTTCGAACAGCACCCGGATGCCCTGGTTCTTGCTGATCGAGCCATCGACCGGATCGTGATAGGCAAAATCGTCGGCGCTGGCGATCTTCATGCCGCGCACGCTGGTACCCGGCAGCGAGGCAAGCTTGGCGCGCAGTTCGTCGACCAGGGCGTTGGCGCGGTCGCTCTCGACCTCTTCGTAGTCATGGCGCGAATAGTAGTTGCGGCCATAGCTCGCCCAGTGCTCGGTGACGATCTCTCTGGCGCTTTCGCCGCGCACCGCCAGGATGTTGAGCCACAACAGCACCGCCCAAAGGCCGTCCTTTTCGCGGACATGGTTGGAGCCGGTCCCGGCACTCTCCTCGCCGCAGATCGTCGCCATATCGGCGTCGAGCAGATTGCCGAAGAACTTCCAGCCGGTCGGCGTCTCGTAGATGCCAATGCCGAGCTTTTCGGCGACGCGGTCGGCAGCACCGCTGGTCGGCATCGAGCGGGCGATGCCCTTCAAGCCGGCCTTATAGCCGGGCGCCAGATGGGCGTTGGCGGCGAGCATGGCGACCGAATCCGACGGGGTGACGAAAATGCCCTTGCCGATGATCAGATTGCGGTCGCCGTCGCCGTCGGAGGCGGCGCCAAAGTCCGGCGCGTCCGGCCCCATCATCTCGTCATATAGGTGCTTGGCGTGGACGAGGTTGGGATCGGGGTGGTGACCGCCAAAATCCTCCAATGGCTTGAAGTTGCGGCAGGTGCCGTTGGGCGCGCCAAGCCGCCGTTCGAGGATCTCCTTGGCATAGGGGCCGGTGACCGCATGCATGGCGTCGAAGCGCATGCGGAAGCCGTATTTGAAATTGGCGCGGATGGCGTCGAAGTCGAACAGGCTTTCCATCAGCTCGGCATAGTCGGTGACCGGATCGATGATCTCGACCGTCATGCCGGCAGCCTTGACCGTGCCGATCTTGTCGATGTCGATCGGTTCGATGTCGGCGATCTTGAAGCTCGAAATCGTCTTGGTCTTTTCGAACATCGCGTCGGTCAGTTTTTCCGGCGCCGGCCCGCCATTGCCGGCATTGTACTTGATGCCGAAATCCTCATGCGGGCCGCCTGGATTGTGGCTGGCCGACAGGATGATGCCGCCGAAAGTCTTGTATTTGCGGATGACATTCGAGGCCGCCGGCGTCGACAGGATGCCGCCCTGCCCGACCATCACCTTGCCGAAGCCGTTGGCCGCCGCCATGGCGATGGCCTTCTGGATGACCTCGCGATTGTAGAAACGGCCGTCGCCGCCGATCACCAGGGTCTTGCCCTCGAAACCTTCCAGCGCATCGAAGATCGACTGGATGAAGTTCTCGGCATAGTGCTCCTGCTGGAACACCGGCACCTTCTTGCGCAGCCCGGAAGTGCCGGGCTTCTGGTCGGAATAGGGTTTGGTGGCGACGGTTCTTATCATGCCTCAGGCAGCCCTTTTCGAAAGCAGCAAGCGATAGAGTTCAACGTATTTTTCAGCACTTCGATCCCACGACACGTCGGCCTTCATGCCTTGCCTCTGGATCGACGTCCAGACCGCCGGATTGGCGTGCGCCTCCACCAGCCGGCGGATGGCGTGCAGGAAGGCGCCGGCGTTGGCGGGCGCAAACTGGAAGCCGGTTGCCACGCCGGCCGAAACAGCGGCTTCATTGGCGTCGATGATCGTGTCGGCAAGACCGCCGGTGCGGGCGACGACCGGCACGCAGCCATAGCGCAGCCCGTAAAGCTGGGTCAGTCCGCATGGCTCGAAACGCGACGGGATGATGATGGCGTCGCAGCCGCCCTGCATGGTGTGGGACAGAACCTCGTCATAGCCGACGACGACGCCGATGCGGCCGCGATGGCGGGCGGCGGCGGCAAGCAGCGCGCCTTCGAGGCCGGCATCGCCGGAGCCCAGGATCGCCAGCCGCGCACCAGATGCGACGATGCCGTCGACGACCGCCGCCAGTATGTCCATGCCCTTTTGCCAGGTCAGCCGGCTGATGACGCAGACGATCGGGCTGTCGTCGCGGTCGAGGCTGAAACGATCCTCGACAGCGGCCCTGTTGGGTGCGCGCGCCTTCAGGGTCTTGGCCGTGTAGGTGGACACCAGCTGCTTGTCGGTCTCCGGATTCCAGATGTCGGTGTCGATGCCGTTGACGATGCCGTAGAGATCGGTGGAGCGCATGTTGATGAGGCCATCGAGGCCCATGCCGAATTCCGGCGCGCGGATTTCCTGGGCATAGGTCGGGCTGACCGTGGTGATCGCCCAGGCAGCCTGCAGGCCGGCTTTCAGGAAACCGACGCCACCGTAATATTCGACGCCGTCGAGCGCCATCGCAACCGCCGGCAGGCCAAGCTCGCCAAAAATGCCGGCGCCGAACTGGCCCTGGAAGGCAAGGTTGTGGACGGTGATCATCGACGGGACGCCGACCGCCTTGCCGTAGCGCATATAGGCGAGCGTCATCGCCGACTGCCAGTCATGGGCGTGGACGAGGTCGGGCTGGTAGCCTGATATGGCGCCGCCGGCGATGTCGCCGCCGACCTGGCTCAAGGCCGCGAAGCGCCGCCAATTGTCTGGCCAGTCAGCGCCGGCCGCATTGCCATAGGGACCGCCGGGACGATCAAACAGATGCGGCGCGTCGAGCACGAACAGGTCGAGCCCGGCGATCTGGACGGCATGCACCGAAGCCTTGCCGCCCTGCAGCAGCGGATACTGGTGCACGGCCTTCTTTTTCTTGAAGGCGTCCATCACCACGGGGAAGCCCGGGATGAGCGTTCGCATGGTCACGCCCTTGGCCGCCAATGCGATGGGCAAGGCGCCGGTTACGTCGGCCAGTCCGCCGGTCTTGATCAGCGGGAAAATCTCGGGCGTAACCGACAGAACCTGCATTCACTACAATCCTAATCCGCTACAGCTTCAATTTGTCGATCATTTCCTGCGTGACAAGGCAGATGCCTTTTTCAGAAACGCGGAAGCGCTTGGCGTCGAGGATCGGGTCTTCGCCAACCACCAGCCCCTCCGGTATCCTTACGCCATGATCGATAACCAAGCGCTTCAACTTTGCGTTCCGGCCGACATGAACGTCGGGCAACATGACGACTTCCTCGAGCGTCGAATAGGAGTTGATGCGCGCGCCGGTGAAGATCAGGCTTTTCTTCAGCGAAGCGCCCGACACGATGCAATCGCCTGACACCAGCGAGGATACGGCCGAACCACGGCGGCCATCCTCGTCATGCACGAACTTTGCCGGCGGCTTCAATTCTGCGTAAGTCCAGATCGGCCAGTCGCGGTCGTAGAGATCGAGCTCCGGCGTGACGTCGGTCAAGTCGATATTGGCTTCCCAATAGGCGTCGACCGTACCGACATCGCGCCAGTAGGCCTCGTTTTCCATCGTCGAGCGGACGCAGGATTTGGCGAAGCGATGCGCGATCGCCTTACCGTGCTGGACGATATAGGGGATGATGTCCTTGCCGAAGTCGCGGCTTGAGCCCGGCTCGGCCGCATCGCGGCGCAACTGCTCCATCAGGAACTTGGTCTTGAAGACGTAGATGCCCATCGAGGCCAGCGCGAATTCCGGCTTGTCGGGAATGCCCGGTGGATCGGCCGGCTTTTCGACGAAGGCAATGATGTTGTCCTTGGCATCGACATGCATGACGCCGAAGCCGGTGGCTTCCATGCGCGGCACTTCGAGACAGCCGACGGTGACGTCGGCGCCGGCATCGACATGCTGGCGAAGCATCATCTCGTAGTCCATCTTGTAGATGTGGTCGCCGGCGAGGATGACCATGTATTCGGGCCCATAGGCCTCGATGATATCGATGTTCTGGTAGACCGCGTCCGCCGTGCCTTCATACCACTGCGTTTCCGAAACGCGCTGGCTGGCCGGCAGGATGTCAAAACTTTCGTTTCGTTCGGGCCGCAGGAAGTTCCAGCCACGCTGCAGATGGCGGATCAGCGAATGCGCCTTGTACTGGGTGGCGACGCCGAGGCGGCGAATGCCGGAATTGAGCGCGTTGGAGAGCGCGAAATCGATGATGCGCGTCTTGCCGCCGAAATAGACCGCGGGCTTGGCGCGCCGGTCGGTCAATTCCTTGAGGCGACTGCCGCGGCCGCCGGCCAGCACATAGGCCATGGCGTCGCGGGCCAGCGGCTGGGTTCGTTTCGTTTCTGCCATTTTTACCCTCCCAAATCACTCAGTCTGGAACATCGCTCAGTCCGGAACAAATTCGAGCATGATCGTCGACAGCGGCGGCAAAAGCATCGTCACCGAAATGCCTCCTCCTTCCGCCCTGGCTTCGACCACGCCGCCATTGCCCTTGCCCGAACCACCATAGTCCGATGCATCGGTGTTGATGATCTCGCGCCATTTGCCGGCCTGCGGCAACGGCACGCGGTAATTGTCGCGCGGCACCGGCGTGAAGTTGGAAATGACGGCGACCGGGTTGCCGCCCGGCGCGCTGCGCAGCCAGGCAAAGACCGAGTTGGCGCTGTCGTCGACGATCAGCCAGGAGAAGCCCTCCGGCTCGCAATCGCGCGCATGCAGCGCCGGGCGTGAGCGGTAGAGATAGTTGAGGTCGCGCACCGTCTGCCAGACGCCGCGGTGCAGCCGGAACTCGAGCAGGTTCCAGTCGAGCGCGCGCGCTTCGCTCCATTCGCGGCGCTGGGCGAATTCCTGGCCCATGAACAAAAGCTTCTTGCCGGGGTAGCCCCACATGAAGGCGTAGTAGGCGCGCAGCGTCGCGAACTTCTGCCAGTCGTCGCCGGCCATCTTGCCGAGAAGCGTGCCCTTGCCGTGCACGACTTCGTCATGGGAAAGCGGCAGCACGAAATTCTCTGAGAAGGCGTAGGTCAGGCCAAAGGTAAGGTCGTTGTGGTGGTGCTTGCGAAAGATCGGCTCCTTGGAAAAGTACTCCAGCGTGTCGTGCATGAAGCCCATGTTCCACTTGAAGCCGAAGCCCAGCCCGCCTTCATGGACGGGTGCCGAGACTTTTGGCCATGAGGTCGATTCCTCGGCGATCGTCATCACGCCGGGATGATGGCCGTAGACCTCCTTGTTCATCTTCTGCAGGAAGCTGACCGCCTCGAGGTTTTCGCGCCCGCCCTTCTCGTTGGGGATCCATTCGCCGGCCTTGCGCGAATAATCGAGGTAGAGCATCGACGCCACCGCATCGACGCGCAAACCGTCGACATGGTATTTCTCAGCCCAGAACAGCGCGTTGTTGACGAGGAACGAGACCACCTCGCGGCGGCCGAAATTGTAGATCGCGGTGTTCCAGTCGGGATGAAAACCCTTGCGCGGGTCGGCATGCTCATAGAGCGCGGTGCCGTCGAAATTGGCTAGGCCGTGCGCGTCGACCGGAAAATGCGCCGGCACCCAGTCGAGGATGACGCCGAGGCCGGCGCGGTGGGCGCCGTCGACGAAACGGGCAAACCCATCCGGATCGCCGAAGCGGGCCGACGGCGCATAAAGGCCAGTTGTCTGGTAACCCCATGACGGGTCATAGGGATGTTCGGAGATCGGCATGAATTCGATATGGGTGAAACCCGTCTCGACCACATAGGGGATCAGCTGGTCGGCGAGTTCGTCCCATGACAGGAAACTGCCGTCGTCGCGTAGCTGCCACGAGCCGGCATGGACCTCGTAGATCGACACCGCTTCGCGCCTGTGGTCGGCGTTGCGCCAGAAATTTCGGTGCGCGTCGTCGCCCCATTCATGCGCCGGCGGCACCGCCGTCACCGAAGCGGTGGCCGGGCGCAGTTCTGACTTGAAGGCGAAGGGATCGGCCTTCAGCGGCAGCCGGACGCCATCGGGCCCGATGATCTCGTATTTGTAGGGCCGGCCGGCGCCAATATCAGGAATGAACAGTTCCCAGATGCCGGTGTCGCGGCGGTCGCGCATCGTGTGCCGGCGGCCGTCCCATTCGTTGAAGTCGCCGACCACCGACACCCGCTTGGCATTGGGCGCCCAGACAGCGAAGTGCACGCCGGACGCACCCTCATGGTCGATGAGATGGGCGCCGAGCTTGTCGAACAGCCTCAGATGCGACCCTTGCGCGATGTAGTAATCGTCGAGAGGTCCGAGCACCGGGCCGAAGGAATAGGGATCGGTCAGCCACCAGTCGGCGGTGGCGTTCCTGGCGTGATAGCGCAGCGGCTGGCGTTTGCGCAGCGAGAGCTTGCCCTCGAAGAAGCCGTGATCGTCGCGCCTGGACAGCTCGCCGGCATTCTTGCCGGTCAGCGTATAGGCGGTGACGAATTCGGCATGCGGGACGAAACAGCGGGCGACGAAGCCCTTGCCCACTTCGTGCACACCGAGCACTGCAAATGGATCGCCATGCGTGCCGGCAACAATCGCCGTGACATCGCTGGCTGGTGCCAGTCCGTCCGGCCCGCTTGTCGTAGCGGTCGCGCGCGGCTTCCTCATCAGGCAGTGACCCTCCCTGGGCACCTGGTCTTGTTCTTATGCATGTCGCTGTCCCAAAACCGCTACGCACTTTTGGGCGACATGCACCTCTTTGTTGTCGTGCATGTCGTTGCCCCAAAACCGCTGGGCACTTTTGGGCGACATGCACCGGACCACATTGTTCGTGGCCTCATGCAATCATATCAGGCGGGCACGTTCCAGATTTCTTTCGCGTATTGGCGGATCGTGCGATCGGAAGAGAACCAGCCGACGCGGGCGACATTGCGGATTGCTCTCGCGTACCAGTCGGGACTGTTGCGCCAGACGGCGTCGACCTCGCGCTGGGCAGCAGTGTAGGAGTCGAAATCGGCGGCGACCATGAACCAGTCGCTCTGGTAGAGACCGTTGATCAGGTCGCGATAACGATCAGGATCGTCAGGTGAGAAGACGCCCGACGAAACGGCCGACACCGCTTGCGCCAGTTCCGGCGATGCCTCGATCACGGCGCGCGGATTGTAGCCATTGGCGCGCCGCTCGGCGACCTCGGCTGTGGTCAGGCCGAAGATGAAGATGTTGTCGTCGCCGACGCACTCCTTGATCTCGACATTGGCGCCGTCGAGCGTGCCGATGGTGAGTGCGCCGTTCAGGGCGAACTTCATGTTGCCGGTGCCCGACGCTTCCATGCCGGCGGTCGAGATCTGCTCGGAAAGGTCGGCGGCCGGCATCATGATTTCGGCCAGGCTGACATTGTAGTTCGGCAGGAATACCACTTTCAGCAGGCCACGAACCGACGGGTCGCTGTTGATGACCTTGGCGACGTCGTTGGCGAGTTTGATGATCAGTTTAGCGTTGTGGTAGCTGGGCGCCGCCTTGCCGCCGAAGAACTTTACGCGAGGCATCCAGTCGCGCTCCGGATGCGAGCGGATCTGGTCATACAGCGCGATCGCTTCGAGGATGTTGAGCAGCTGGCGCTTGTATTCGTGGATGCGCTTGATCTGGATGTCGAACAGCGCCGAGGGATCGACCTTGATGCCAAGCCGGTCGGCGACGAGATTGGCCAGCCGCGCCTTGTTGGTCCGCTTGACGGCGGCGAACTTGTCGCGGAAGGCGGCGTCGCCGGCGAAGGCCTCGAGGCCCTTGATGGCGTCGATGTCATCCAGGAAACGGTCGCCGATCGTCTCGCGGGTCAGCGCCGTCAGGCCGGGATTGCACTGGATCAGCCAGCGCCGCGGCGTAATGCCGTTGGTCTTGTTGTTGATGCGATCGGGATAGAGCTTGTGAAGGTCGGCAAACACCGTCTCCTTCATCAATTCGGTATGCAGCGCCGAGACGCCGTTGATCGAATGCGAGCCGACAAAGGCTAGATTGCCCATGCGCACCCGGCGGTCGCCATTTTCCTGAATCAGCGAGATGCGGCTGATCTGCTCGTCCGAGAACTGGTTGGACGCGCGCGCCTCGAGCAGCACCTCGGCATTGATGGCGTAGACGATCTGCATGTGGCGCGGCAACAGCCGTTCGAACAGCGGCACCGGCCAGCTTTCCAGCGCTTCGGGCAGCAGCGTGTGGTTGGTGTAGCCGAAGGTGCGCTTGGTGATGCTCCAGGCCTGGTCGAAATCCATGCCGTGGACATCCATCAAAAGCCGCATCAACTCGGGCACAGCAATGGCCGGGTGGGTGTCGTTGAGATGGATCGCCGCCTTGTCAGGCAGCGACTGCAAATTGCCATACTGGCTGAGATGACGCTGGAGGATATCCTGCAGCGAGGCGGTGGAGAAGAAATACTCCTGCCGCAGCCGCAGTTCCTGGCCCGCCTTGTGGGAATCGGCGGGGTAAAGCACGCGCGACAAGGCATCGGCCTTGTTGCTTTCGGCAAGCGCGCCGATGTGATCGCCGGCGTTGAACTTGTCGAGCAGGATCGGATCGATCGGCATGCCCGACCACAGCCGCAGCGTGTTGACGCGATTGGCCCGCCAGCCGACGACGGGCGTGTCGTAGGCGACAGCCTGAATATGTTCGGTCGGCTTCCAGACGTGACGCTCGAGCCGGCCGTCCTTCGAGGTGATCGATTCCACCGAACCACCGAAACCGACCTCGAAGGCACGTTCGCGCCGTTCGAACTCCCACGGGTTGCCGTGGTCGAGCCAGGTCTCGGGCAGTTCGACCTGCCAGCCGTCATGGATCTCCTGCCGGAACATGCCGTTGGCATAACGGATGCCGTAGCCGTGTGCCGGAATGTCGACCGTCGCCATGCTTTCCATGAAGCAGGCGGCGAGACGGCCAAGACCGCCATTGCCGAGGGCGGCATCCGGTTCGAGCGCAGCGATGATGTCGAGGTCGACGCCGAGCGACTTGAGCGCCTCGCGCATATTGTCCATCAGGCCGAGATTGGAGAAGGCATCGCGCATCAGGCGGCCGATGAGGAATTCCAGCGACAGATAGTAGACGCGCTTTTCCTGCTGAGCGTAGGCCTCCTGCGTCGCCTGCATCCAGTGATCGACGATGCGGTCGCGCACGACCTTGATTGAGGCGGTGAGCCAATCGTACTGGGTGGCGACGTTGGTGCCCTTGCCGACCCGGTATTTGAGGGCCAGCAAGACTTCGTCAGCGAGCGTCTTGGGATCTGGGTTTTCAAGAATGGGCTTGTTGGCTTGGGATGTCATCGCGCGCGTCATGCTGCCTCTCGTGCGGTTGCCATGATCATACCGGCTTTCACCATTCCTCCCAGCCCATGCTACTGCATCTTATTATATATTCAATCGATTTAGCCTGCCACGGCTCCGACCGGCCCTGCGGCAATTTGGCAATCCAGGCGGTCAGTGCCTCAGGCCGCCAGTGCCGCCTCCGGCGGAACCTTCGCCCCGGTCATGAAGGCGACGGCGTCGGACATGGTATATTGCTTGGGATCGATGACGCACAGGCGACGGCCCAGCCGGTGAATGTGGATGCGGTCCGCCACTTCGAAGACATGCGGCATGTTGTGCGAGATCAGCACGATCGGCAGGCCGCGCTTCTTCACATCGAGGATCAGTTCGAGCACGCGGCGGCTTTCCTTGACGCCAAGTGCTGCCGTCGGCTCATCCATGATCACCACTTTTGAGCCGAAGGCGGCGGCACGCGCCACCGCCACGCCCTGGCGTTGGCCGCCCGACAGCGTTTCGACCGCCTGGCTGATGTTCTGGATGGTCATCAGCCCCAGCTCGGTCAGCTTGTCACGGGCGCGCTTTTCCATCGCCGGACGGTCGAGCATGCGCAGCCAGTCGCCGAGAAAACCCGGTTTGCGGATTTCGCGGCCGAGGAACATGTTGTCGGCGATCGACAGCGCCGGCGACAGCGCCAGGTTCTGGTAGACGGTCTCGATGCCAGCTTCGCGGGCTTCCATCGGCGATTTAAAGGCGACGGCTTTGCCTTCGAGCCGGATCTCGCCTTCATCGGGCAAGGCCGCGCCGGAAATCGCCTTGATGAGCGACGACTTGCCGGCGCCATTGTCGCCGATGACAGCGAGGATTTCGCCCGGATAGAGGTCGAAATCGGCACTGTCGAGGGCGGTGACGCGGCCATAGCGTTTGATCAGACCGCGCGCGGTGAGGATGGGTTCCTGGGTCATGACTATGCCGAAACCTTTCTGATCCATTGGTCGATCGCGACGGCGCCGATGATCAGCATACCGGTGAGCAGCACTTTCCATTGCGGATCGGCGCCCAGCATGTTGAGGCCCATCGAGACGACGCCGACGATCATGGCGCCAAACAGCGTACCCAGGATCGAGCCGCGCCCGCCGAACAGGGAAATACCGCCGATCACCGTCGCGGTGATGGCCTGTAGATTGTAGTCGGTGACAGCGGCTGACGGCGAAATCGAGCCGTTGCGGCCGATGGAGACCCAGGCAGCGAAAGCGGCAATCAGCCCGGCAAGGGTGTAGACCGTCATCAACACCTTCTTGGTCTGGATGCCCGACAGCTTCGCCGCCTCCTGGTCATCGCCAACGGCGTAGACATGGCGACCCCATGCGGTGTGATTGAGCACATACCAGAGGATCAAAACGAGCACGACCGTGGCAATGACGCCGAGCGTCAGTACCGCCGAGCCGATCTTGAAGCTCATGGCAAAAAGATGCAGTAGCGGCGCCTGGGCATCGACGTCGGTGTCGCGGATCGTCTCATTGGCCGAATAGATGAAATTCGTGGCCATGACGATGTTCCAGGTGCCAAGCGTCACGATGAAGGGCGGCAGCTTCATGTAGGCGACCAGCACCCCGTTGAGCAGCCCGCAGGCCGCGCCGGCGGCAAGCCCGATTGGCACGGCGAGAATGGCCGGCATGCCGTAACTGACCGCGCAATTGCCCATGATCACGGCTGAAATCACCATGATCACGCCAATCGAAAGGTCGATGCCGGCGGTCAGGATGACCAGCGTCTGCGCGGCGCCGAGAATGCCGACAATGGCGATCTGCTGCAGGATCAGCGTCAGCGTGTAGGACGAAAAGAACCGCCCGCCGATGGTGATGCCGAAGACGATGATCGCCAGAACCAGCACGATCAGCGGCACCGCGGCCGGGGTCGAATGCAGGAAATGCTGGATGCGTTTGACGGCCGATTTGTGCTCGTCAAAAGCGGCAACGCTTGTGTCGCTGCTCGAGAGAACCTTCTCGAATTCCTGAGCTTGAGCCATGTTTCCTCCCCGTAAGGCTCAGCCGCGCGCTGAGACCCGTCCACGCCTTTCCGGTCTGCCGCCGGGATTATTCGCGTCTACAGTGACACATCGTCCACCCGAAACGGCCGGGGATCAAGCCCCCGGCCGGTCGGTTCTTTTTTGCCGGTCAGACCAGCATCAGCCCCAGCACTTGGCGAGGCCTTCCTTGGTGTCGATGGACTTCACGCCGGCGGCGGGTTTGTCGGTCACGAGGTTGACGCCGGTGTCGAAGAAATTCTTGCCTTCGGTCGGCTTCGGCTTGGTGCCGTCCTTGGCGAAAGCGGCGATAGCCTCGATGCCGAGTGCCGCCATCTGCAGCGGATATTGCTGCGAGGTCGCACCGATCACGCCTTCGGTAACCGATTTCACGCCGGGGCAGCCGCCGTCAACCGACACGATCAACACCTGCTTTTCAAGACCGACGGCCTTGAGCGCCTGATAGGCGCCGACAGCGGCGGGCTCGTTGATGGTGTGGATGACGGTGATGCCGGAGTCCTTCTGGAGAAGGTTCTCCATAGCCTTGCGGCCGCCTTCCTCGTTGCCGTTGGTGACGTCATGGCCGACGATGCGTGCATCGTCCTCGTCGCCGATTTTGTTGGGGTCCTTCACGTCGATGCCGTAGCCCATCATGAAGCCCTGGTCGCGCAGCACGTCGACTGTCGGCTGCGAGGGAGTCAGGTCGAGGAAGCCGATCTTGGCATCCTTGGCCTTGTCGCCGAGCGTCGCCGCAGCCCATGCGCCGATCAGCTTGCCGGCTTCGAGATTGTCCGTCGCGAAGGTTGCGTCGGCAGCGTCGATCGGGTCAAGCGGCGTGTCGAGCGCGATCACCAGCAGACCGGCGTCGCGCGCCTTCTTCACCGTTGGGACGATGCCCTTGGTGTCGGACGCGGTGATCAGGATGCCCTTGGCGCCGTCGGCAATGCAGCTCTCGATTGCCGCCACCTGGCTCTCGCTGTCGCCGTCGACCTTGCCTGCGTAGGATTTGAGGTCGACGCCGAGTTCCTTGGCTTTCGCGGTGGCGCCTTCCTTCATCTTGACGAAGAAGGGATTGGTGTCGGTCTTGGTGATCAGGCAGGCGCCGACGCCGGCGGCCGATGCCGACGATGCAAATGCCATCAAACCCAACCCGGCAGCGGCAAACACGGTGGACTTCAAAAGTTTTGACTTGGTCACGATTTTCCTCCCAGTGGAACCATTCCGGATGCCGGCCAACCGGCATCTTGCAGCGCATCCAACGAAGTTCTCCCAGCGTGGACGCTGTCTCCAACAGACACCAGTCCTAAACCTCTGTCAATAATTAAATCACTCTTATTTATTATTGACACCCTTGTCCCGTTCACTCATTCTGGCCCAAAAGCATTGAGGGGAAACGACGGGAGGAGACAAGGGTGGAGACCGGCATTGCGAGGCACGGTTCGCCCGAGGCGGCTGAAAGCCATCTGCATCGCGGCACCAACCAGAGCGGCATGCGCGACCACAATGAGCGGTTGGTGCTGTCGCTGGTGCGTCAGCACGGCAGTCTGGCCAAATCCGACATTGCGCGCATGACCGGGCTTTCGGCCCAGACGGTTTCGGTGATCATGCGCGAGCTCGAGGAAGACAGCCTGCTTGTCCGGCAGGCGCCGTTGCGCGGCAAGATCGGCCAACCCTCCATCCCGATGGCGCTCAATCCCGATGGCGCCTATTTCATCGGCCTCAAGATCGGCCGCCGCAGCGCCGAGCTGGTGCTCATCGATTTCCTTGGGCATGTGCGCTCGATGCTGCAGCATTCCTACCGCTATCCAGCGCCACGCGAGACAGTGGAATTCGTCACCTCCGGCATGAAGAAGATGCGCGGCGAGCTGACCGCGGCGCAGGACAAGCGCATTGCCGGACTTGGCATCGCCATGCCATTCGAACTTTGGAACTGGGCTGATACGGCAGGCGCGCCGCGCGACGTCATGGATGAATGGCGCCATCGCGACATCCGTGCCGACATCCAGGCGCAATGCGAATTCCCGGTCTATCTGCAGAACGACGCCACTTCGGCCTGCGGCGCCGAGTTGGTGTTCGGCCAGGCGGGCGCGCGCGACTTCGTCTACTTCTACATCGGCGCCTTTGCCGGCGGCGGCATCGTGCTGAACGGCCGGCTTTTTGGCGGCCCGACCGGCAATGCCGGCGCGCTGGGCTCGATGCCGGTGCCGGGACCCGACGGCAAGCCAACGCAATTGATCGACGTGGCGTCGATCGCCATGCTGGAGAAGGCACTCAACGCGCGCGGCGTCGAAGCCTCGCATTTGTGGACCTCGCCGCAGGACTGGGGCGAGATCGGCGTCGAGCTCGATGACTGGATCGTTGGTGCCGCACAAGCGCTGGCCTATGCGATCGTCTCCGCATCATCGGTCATCGATTTTGAGGCGGCGGTGATCGACGGATGGATGCCACTCACTGTCCGCCGCCGGCTTGTCGATGCCGTCATCGAGGCCATCGCCACGATCGACGGCGAGGGCCTGAAATTGCCAACCGTTCGCGAAGGCACCGTCGGCATACATGCGCGCGCACTGGGCGGCGCCAGCCTGCCGCTCTCCGAACGTTTCCTCATCGGCTCGACGACCATTTCCAGGAGCACCTGAATGCTGATCGGAATCCCGGCGCTGCTCGGTCCGGAGCTTCTGGCGACGTTGCGCGCCATGGGCCATGGCGACGAGATCGCCCTTGTCGACGGAAATTACCCGGCCGAAGAACAGGCAACCCGCCTGATCCGGGCCGACGGTCATCCTCTTATCCCGGTTCTCGATGCCATATTGAGCGTCTTGCCCGTCGACGACGCCGTCCCGGAGGCGTTGTTTCGCGCCTCGGTCAAGGGTGACCCCGCGCTTGCCGATCCAGTCCATCATGAGATCGAGGCGATCTGCGCCAAGCGTGCGCCGGGCCGCAAGGTGGTTGCGCTGGCCGGTGCCGACTTCTATGCACGGGTCAAGTCGGCGCACGCGATCGTCGCCACCAGCGAGCCTCGTCTCTATGCCAACATCATCATCCGCAAGGGCGTGATCTATCCGCCGGAGACCAAGAAGCCATGATCCTTTGCTGCGGCGAAGCCCTGATCGACATGCTGCCGCGCACCACGACTGAGGGCGAGCCGGCTTTTGCCCCCTATGTCGGCGGCGCCGTGTTCAACAGCGCCATTGCGCTTGGCCGGCTGGGCGCGCCAGCGGGGTTCTTTTCCGGCCTGTCGTCGGATCTGTTCGGCGGCCAGTTCCGCGACGCGCTGGGGGCGAGCAAGGTCAGCTCCACCTACGCACACACCTCGCCCCGGCCAACCACGCTTGCCTTCGTGCGGCTGAACAACGGCCAGGCGACCTACACCTTCTATGACGAGAACACGGCCGGCCGCATGCTGACCGTCGACGACCTGCCGGAGCTCGGCGCAGAGATCGAGGCCATGCTGTTCGGTGCCATCAGCCTGATCTCGGAGCCGGCCGGAGGGGCCTATGAGGAATTCATGAAGCGCGAGCATGAGCGCCGCGTGATGATGCTCGACCCCAACATCCGGCCGAACTTCATCCCCGACAAGGCCAAGCATCTGAGGCGCATCCGCTCGATGATGGCGATGGCCGATATCGTCAAACTGTCGGACGAGGACCTGAACTGGTTCGGCGAAGCCGGCTCGCATGAGGACGTCATCCGCAACTGGCTGGATCGCGGCCCGAAGCTGATCGTCGTCACCCATGGCAGCGAAGGCGCCGTCGGCTACACCAGGGATCACGCCGTCACCGTCATGCCGGAAAAGGTCAAGGTGGTCGACACGGTGGGCGCCGGCGACACGTTCAACGCCGGCATCCTCGCCTCGCTGCATGAGCAAGGCCTGTTGTCGAAGACGGCGATCGCCGGCCTGTCGAAAGACGCCATCCACAAGGCGCTTGCGCTCGGCGCCAAGGCCGCCGCGGTGACCGTATCGCGGGCCGGCGCCAATCCGCCTTGGCGGCACGAAATCGCCTGACGGGAACGCGATCCGCCCAGAGCTGTGCTGCGCAAGCCGATCACTTTATGTTTCGCCGGGCGGGACAAATGCGATAAAAAGGCCCGATGATGCGTGTCGACCCCCTGATTTCCGGCATTCGGCGAGGATAGGTCGCAAATCAGGGGTAACAGCCTGCGACACCTAGGCAATTCGCGGTTTTGCTCCTGCGGCTTTCTCGGCCGCGCCAAGTCTGGTACCAGCGGCCAATTATCTGGCTAACCCGTTTTGAGGCCGACATGCAGTTCATCGATCTTGGCGCGCAGCGCGAACGAATCCGCGACCGGCTGAAGGCGGCGATCGACCGCGTCGTCGAGGAAGGCCGCTATATCCTCGGACCTCAGGTCACCGAATTCGAAAACAAGCTCGCCACCTATGTCGGCACCAAGCATGTCATCGCTTGCGCCAACGGCACCGACGCGCTGCTGTTGCCGCTGTTTGCCGCCGGCATCGGCCCCGGCGACGCGGTGTTCGTGCCGAGCTTCACCTTTGCCGCCACGGCCGAAGTGGTGGCGCTTGCCAAGGCCGAGCCGGTTTTTGTCGATGTCGACCCGGCGACCTACAACATCGATATCGCCAGCCTCGAAGCGGCGATCGCCATGATCAAGAAGGAAGGCCGGCTGAAGCCAAAGGCGATCATCCCGGTCGACCTGTTCGGCCTTTCCGCCGACTACGAGGCGATCATGACCATCGCCAATCGTGAAAATCTGATGGTGATCGAGGATGCCGCCCAGTCGATGGGCGGGTCGCTTGACGGCACGATGTGCGGTGCCTTCGGCCATGTCGGCTCGACCAGCTTCTATCCGGCCAAGCCGCTCGGCTGCTATGGCGACGGTGGCGCGATGTTCACCAATGACGACGCGCTGGCTGAACAGCTTCGTTCGTTTGCCTTCCACGGCAAGGGTGAGACGCAGTACGACAATGTCCGCGTCGGCATCAATTCGCGGCTCGACACGATACAGGCGGCGATCCTGATCGAGAAGTTGGCCATTCTCGAAGACGAGATGGTCGCCCGCCAGGTGGTGGCCAATCGTTATGCCGAAGGTCTCGGCGACATCGTCACCGCAGCTCGCAATCTGGATGGCAGCCGCTCGGCCTGGGCGCAATACGCCATCGAGACGCCGAAGCGCGACGGGCTGAAGGCGCATCTTGGCGAAAAGGGCATTCCGTCGGTCATCTACTACGTCAAGCCGCTGCATGCCCAGGTTGCCTATCGCGACTACCCGCGCACGCCGACCGGCCTTGCCGTCTCGGAGGAATTGCCGAAGCGCATCCTGTGCCTGCCGATGCACCCCTATCTCAGCGAAGCCGACCAGGACCGCATCATCGAGACGATCCGCAACTATATTGGGTCGAATTCAGCGCATGTGGCGGCGGCGTAGGCTTCACGCCGGCTGAGCCACCTTGCCGCTGGCAATGAAATGCGGGTTGGCGAAGTCCTCGTCATCGCTCTGCTTGCGCTTGCCGTAGGCGAGCGGCTGGCCGTCGAGCGTGCGCGTCATGCCGCCGGCGGCGCGCAGCACGGCGTCGCCTGCGGCGGTGTCCCACTCCATGGTGCGGCCGAAGCGCGGATAGACGTCGGCCTCGGCGGCGGCGACGAGACAGAACTTCAGCGACGAGCCGACCGAGACAAGTTCGGCTACGCCAAGATCGCGAATATAAGCGTCGGTCTCAGGCGTGTTGTGCGAGCGGCTGGCGACAATGGTCAGCGGCGTCACACCGGTCCTTACAGAGACCGGCCGGCGACCGACGATCTGGTAGTCGCCATCGATCTTGAGAGATTCCGCCCTGCCCGGCCGGCCGGAAAAGAAGCGTCCGGTGCAAGGCGCAAAAACGACACCGATCTCCGGCACGCCGTGGCGGATCAACGCGATGTTGACGGTGAAATCGGTCCTGCGGTTGACGAATTCCTTTGTGCCATCGAGCGGATCGATCAGAAAGAAGGCGCCGTCGAGATCGGGTGGCACGATGCCGGCTGATGCTTCCTCCTCGGCCACGCAAGGAATGTCGGGGAATGCGGCGCGCAAGCCAGCGAGGATGATCTTCTCGCTTTCACGGTCGGCCTCCGTCACTGGCGAGCTGTCGGATTTGCGGTCGACCGCGCAGCCGTCGCGATAGACGCGCATGACTTCGCGTCCGGCCGCGAGCGCCAGGCGCTCGAACACGTCGAGCATCACCTCGTCGTCAGATGCCGCCGCCGTTGTCATATTGGTCTTCGGCAATGTCGCGCTCGTTCAGCCAGAGTTCCAAGGCCTCTACCATCTCCTCGGCCGATCTGCCGAGTGTCTTGAGATGAATTTCGGGTTTTTCCGGAGCTTCATAGGGTGAATCGACGCCGGTGAAATTCTTGATCTCGCCATTCAGCGCCCGCGCATACAGACCCTTCGGATCGCGCCTGGCGCATTCCTCGAACGGCGTGTCGACAAACACCTCGACGAACTCGCCGTCGGCCATCAATTCGCGCGCCATGCGCCGCTCGGCGCTGAACGGCGAAATGAAGGAGACGATGACGATCAGTCCGGCATCCGCCATCAGGCGCGCCACTTCGGCGACGCGGCGAATGTTCTCGACGCGGTCGGCATCGGTGAAGCCGAGATCGCGGTTGAGACCGTGGCGGACGTTGTCGCCATCCAGGATGTAGGTATGGCGGCCGGTGGCGTAGAGCTTCTTTTCGAACAGATTGGCGATGGTCGACTTGCCCGAGCCGGAAAGCCCGGTGAACCAGAACACGGCCGGCCGCTGGTGCTTCATGTCGGCGCGGACCCGCTTGTCAACATCGAGCGACTGCCAGTGGATGTTTTCGGCGCGGCGCAGCGAATGCAGGATCATGCCGGCGCCGACTGTGGCGTTGGTGATGCGGTCGATCAGGATGAAGGCGCCGGTGGTGCGGTTGTCGGCAAAGGTGTCGAAGGCGATCGGCGCCCGCGTCGAGATGTTGCAGATGCCGACTTCGTTCATTTCCAGCGACTTGGCCGCCTCATGGGCAAAGTCGTTGACGTTGACCCGGTATTTCAGGTCGGTGACGGTGGCGCTAGTCTGGTCGGTCTCGGTGCGCAGGATGTAGGAGCGCCCCGGCAGCAGCGCATGCTCGTCGAACCAGACGATGTTGGCGGCGAACTGGTCGGCGACCTGCGGCCGCGCTGCCGGCGACACCAGCATGTTGCCTCTGGAAACCTCGACCTCGTCGTCGAGGACAAGGGTGATGGCCTGGCCGGCGACTGCCTGGCTAAGGTCGCCGCCATGGGCGACGATGCGCTTGACGCGCGACGACTTGCCCGACTTGGCGACCACCACCTCGTCGCCTTGCGCGACCGAGCCGGACGCGATGGTGCCGGCAAAGCCGCGAAAGTCGAGATTGGGACGGTTGACGTATTGCACCGGAAAGCGGAACGGCAATTCGACCGCGGCCTCGTCGACCGAGATGGTTTCGAGATGCTCGATCAGCGTCGGGCCGGAATACCATTCCGTCTTGTCCGAACGGCTGCTGACGTTGTCGCCGTAGCGGGCCGACATCGGGATAGGCACGATGGTCTGGAAGCCGAGTTTTTGCGAGAACTGCCCGTAATCTTCGATGATCCGTTCGAAGACCGCCTTGTCGAAGCCGACGAGGTCGAACTTGTTGATGGCCAGAACGACGTGGCGGATGCCAAGCAGCGAGGCGATAATCGAGTGGCGCCTTGTCTGGCGCAGCACGCCCTGGCGGGCATCGATCAGCACGATAGCGAGATCGGCCGTCGAGGCGCCGGTTGCCATGTTGCGCGTGTACTGTTCATGGCCGGGCGTGTCGGCAACGATGAATTTGCGTTTCGGGGTGGCGAAGAAGCGATAGGCGACGTCGATGGTGATGCCTTGCTCACGCTCGGCCTCGAGGCCGTCGACCAGCAATGCGAAATCGATGTCGTCGCCGGTGGTGCCGTGCTTGCGCGAATCGCGCTCGAGCGCGGCAAGCTGGTCCTCGAAAATCTGCTTGGTGTCCGAAAGCAGCCGGCCGATCATTGTCGACTTGCCGTCGTCGACCGAACCGCAGGTCAGGAAGCGCAGCAGCGACTTTTTCTCCTGCGCAGCCAGATAGTCGCGAACGCCGTCGGTGGGGGCGAGGCTTTTGGCCATGATGTGGCGCATGCTCAGAAGTACCCCTCGCGCTTCTTCTTTTCCATCGATCCGGCTTCATCGCGGTCGATCAGGCGGCCCTGCCGCTCGGAGGTGCGTGCGGTTAGCATTTCGCCAACGATGGCCTCGAGCGTATCGGCGTCGGATTCGATGGCGCCGGTCAGCGGATAGCAGCCAAGCGTGCGGAAGCGCACCAGCCGGTTCTCCACCGTCTCGCCGGGACGCAATACCATGCGGTCATCGTCCTTCAGGATAAGCATGCCGTCGCGTTCGACCACCGGCCGCTCCTTGGCGAAATAGAGCGGCACGATCGGGATGTTTTCCTGCAGAATGTACTGCCAGATGTCGAGTTCGGTCCAGTTCGACAGCGGAAAGACACGGATCGATTCACCCGACGCGATGCGGGTGTTGAAAATCTTCCACATCTCCGGCCGCTGGTTCTTCGGATCCCAGACATGCTGGGCATTGCGGAAGGAAAAGATGCGCTCCTTGGCGCGTGACTTCTCCTCGTCGCGCCGCGCCCCGCCAAAGGCTGCGTCAAAACCGTATTTGTCGAGTGCCTGACGCAGCGCCACGGTCTTCATCACATGGGTATGAGTGTTCGAGCCGTGGTCGAAGGGATTGATGTTGTCGCGCACGCCATCTTCGTTGACATGGACAAGCAGATCGAAGCCGAGCTTTTGCGCCATCTGGTCGCGAAAGGCGATCATCTCGCGGAACTTCCAGGTGGTGTCGACATGCAGGAACGGGAACGGCGGCTTGGCGGGGTAGAACGCCTTCATCGCCAGATGCATCAGCACTGACGAATCCTTGCCGACCGAATAGAGCATGACCGGCTTGGAAAACGAGGCCGCGACCTCCCGGAAGATATGGATGGATTCGGCTTCAAGCCGCTGCAGGTGCGTAAGCGCGATATTCATGGACTGTGAGCGTTCTCTCGTGCCATCCAGACCTTGTCTCGATGCATCAGGCGCGGTTTTTTCAGCCACCCGGTTCAAGCTTCACTTCTGGACAATATTTTTCGTGCCGGCGTTCTAGCAGATCGTGCTTGTTCATAACAACGCAAGACAGGCCCGCCACGGGGTGGATCGGGAATGAATTTTCCACACAACGACCAGAACTCGGAAATTTCTGCTCAACAGGCGGATGCGCTGGCGATGGCTGGGAAAATATTGCCTGGACCGGGAAAGAGGCTCGTCGGCCGGCGGCAGCGGCGCGCCGTCACGGCCGCATCGGCCGCGCTGTCGATTTTTGATGACGGCCCTGCCCTGCCCGCACTATCGAAAATCGTACCCAGCGTCTATACCGATCCGGAATTCCGACGCATCAGACTTGTCCCGATCCCGAGTGAATTTCGAAGTCACGCATTCGCTGCCGCCAAATAGATCCGTCGTCCTGAAGACCCAGAAAATTGTGAATTAGAGCATTGAACCGTCTGTCGTCCCTGAAACAACATTTCACGCCTTCGCGGATCAATGTCTACTTCTCCGTGCTCTGCTTTTTTTCTCCACCTGTCCTGGGATCGGCGGTCAGTTTCGCGTTCAATGGCGGCGGCCTGTGGTCGGTGTTTCTGCTTGCCCTGAAGCGGCGGCGCTTCAATTTCGACCGGCCGATGCTTGCGATGACGGTCGCGATCTATGCCTATTGCGCGGCCTATGTCCTGGCGTCGATCGCCAACAACGCGCTGAAGGTGGATGCGCCGCATCTTGCGGCGCTGATCACCTTCCTGTTCTTCCCGATCTCCTATTCGACATGGAGCATCACTGCGAAGGCTACTCTCGCCCGCATCGTCGTGGTCGCCAGCGCGGCGGCATGTTTTGGTGCGCTCGTGCTGGCCGTCGTGCAATATTACTGGCTTGGCATGCGGGCCGAAGGCGGCGCCGGGAATGCGATCCCATTCGCGACTGTCGCCTGCCTTAGCGTCCTGATCTGCCTGGCCGGCGCGCCGTCGGGCATCGAAAAGGCCAGGGTTCTGCTCATTTCGGCGGCGCTGGCTGGAACAATCGCCATCCTTCTTTCGGGCACGCGCATCATTTGGCTGGCCATGCTGATTGCCGGCATCGCGGTTCTTCTGGTCAACCGGCGCAGACTCGCCGGCCTGAACTCGATTCGCCTGCTGCCGATCGCCGGCGCCCTCTTGATCGCGATCGTCACCGTCGGATACCCCATCATATCGGAACGCGCCGATTTCCTCTTCAGCGACTGGAACGCGCTCGCCACCAAGGGCGACCACTCGACGGCGCTTGGGCTGCGCGTGGCACTGTGGCAGATCGGTCTCGGCGCCTTCCGGGACGCTCCGATCTTTGGACATGGCATCGCCGCCAGCCAGGCGCTCATGCATCAGGGATTCCAGGACCAGTTCGGCATGGACCAGGGTTTTAGCCATTTCCACAACGGTTTCCTGACCGCGCTGGTGCAGGCCGGCCTGTTGGGCGCAATCACGCTCGCGGCGATCTTCGTCGTTGCCGCGCGGAACGCGGCAAGGGTCCTGCGTGTCAGTGACGATCCAACCGAACGCTTCGGCGCAACGATGATCGTCGTCACCGTCGTCACCTACCTCACGGCCGGCCTGACCGGCATCCTGCTCGGCCACGACATTCTCGATTCGACCTTCATGGTCTTCATGGTGTGCGGGACATATCTTGCGTCGGGCCGTCAGATGCAATTGCCGGAGGAACAGGCGTCCATGACGCCGCCGGCAAGCTCGCCGTGAAAGTGCTGGTCACAGGCGCCACGGGTTTCGTCGGGCGCCAGGTCGTCAACCAGCTTCGCGAGGCCGGGTTCGAGGTGCGCATGGCATCGCGCCACCCGGAACGGCTCGATCCCGCGAGCGATGCCGTCCAGTTGCCGGCCTTCGACGCGCCGGCCAAGGCGTTCCAGGCGCTGATGCGAGATATCACCCATGTCGTCCACTGCGCGGCTCTCAACAATGACCGCAAGGCAAGCGAGGCCGACTTCCTTGCTGCCAATGGGACACTGACAGCACAGCTGGCGCGCGCGGCCGCATGGCGGACAAGCGGACGCTTCATCTATTTGTCTTCGATCCGGGCGGTGGTCGGTCCTGGCTTCAGCGGGACAATCAACGAGGCGACGCCCCCTGCCCCGCAATGCGCCTATGGGCGCTCGAAACGTGAAGGCGAGATCAGGATGCTGGAAGCCTATGCATCCAGGCCCGCCGATGCCACGACCCTGCGCCTGCCGCCGATCTATGGCGAAGGCATGAAGGGAAACCTGGCGACGCTTATGCGTATGGCCGACACTGCCCTCCCGCTGCCGGTTGCCGCTCTACCCGGCATGCGCTCGCTGATGTCGCGCGAAACCGCTGCGGAGACGGTGCTGCACCTGTTGACCCGTTCGCAGCCACTTCGCCCCGCCTATGTCGCCTGCGACCTGCCGCAGCTCCCGGTCTCGGCAATCATCAGGGCATTCCGGGAAGGCTTTGGGTACTCGTTGCGGCTGTCTGGGGTGCCTGCCGGCCTGATGCGGGCAGCGTTGACCTCGCTGGGCAGACGCAAGGCATGGGACGCGATGACGGCGACGCAGATTTGCGATCCGTCCCTGCTGGTGTCCGAAGGCTGGACGCCGCAGACCGATACGCTCGAGCGGCTGGTGGAACTCGCGCGCCGCGCCAAATCAGGCGCTGCTCAACCGCGGTAGAAAATTGTCCCGACAAGGATGCGGATATCCAGACCCACCGAGGCCGTCCTGAGATATTCGGCATCGGTTTCGGCGCAGAGTTTTGGGTCGGACATGTCGATGCCTTTCATCTGCGCCAAGCCGGTGATGCCCGGCAACGCCTCGAGCACACCCAATTGCCTGCGGCGTTCGATCAACTCGGTTTGCGTGGGCAAGCAGGGGCGCGGTCCTACCAGGCTCATCTCGCCCCTCAGCACGTTCCAGAGCTGCGGCAGCTCGTCGATCTTGAACTTCCGCAACACTTTGCCGGCGGCAGTGACGGAGTTTGCCGGCGCCTGGTGGGAGGGCAAGGAAGGCGTTTCCACAACCATCGTCCGCAGCTTGTGGCAGCGAAACGGCACCCCGTCCTGTCCGACCCGGGTTTGAGAAAACAGAGCGGGGCCCGGCGACGACAGCCTGATTGCCAGCATGGCAAGCAGGATGATCGGCGCGGTCAGCGGCAGCAGCAGCACTGCCACGACCAGGTCGAAGGCTCGCTTGGGTCCGCTCATGGCCATCTCTGCAGGATCATGCTTTAGATTCGCCGCCAGATGAATGCCAAATAGAGCCCGAGCGTACCAGCCAGCGTCTGCCGGTAGACGCCGCTTTTTCTGAGAAGGTGCAGGCGACGCAAGACCCCGCCCTTTCGCGACCTGATGAACAGGCCAAGACAGGCTGCTGCATCCTTGGTGAGGATGTCGCGATTGGCCGCCAGACCGCTGAGATTGTGGTCGGTCCAGCCGGCGAATTCGCCCCTGAACAGGCGCCCGAGCCGCGACAGCCTTGCCTTCCACGACACGTTGGCGCCGACCAGATTTGCCTCGTGCTGGCGGTATCGCACCAGCGGTCGCGGATCATAGCGGACAACGCCGCCAGCGGCGGTGACGATGAGATAGGTCCACCAGTCATGACTGACGAACTCGGTCCTTGCCGATGCCTTTGCCAGCAACTGACGCGCTGCGCGGTTGATCATCATCGTGTTGCCGCCGGCAATGCTCTGCACGAGCGCATTGCGAAACGACGGTGGCCTTTGGAAAAGCGGCGAATGCCCTAGCGCTGCTCCGGTTTCGGACATGGTTGCGGTCCGGGAACAAAACAACAGCGGTATCACGGCATCCTGCGCCTGCATCCAGGCAATCGCGCTCTCCAGCCTGTCCGGCTCCCAGATGTCGTCCTGATCGCAGAAGGCGTAGTAGTCGGCCTCGATGCGCGGGTCGATGATCATCGAGCGAAAATTGGCGGCGAACCCCTGGCGGGGCCCCTTCACCAGGGTCAATCGACCCTTGTGCCAACGGGTTTGCCAGGAGCCGATGACGGCATCCGTGCCGTCGGCGGAGCCATCGTCGGAAACCCACAAATCGACAAGCGGATACGACTGCGCAAGCAGGGAGTCCAACTGCTCGCCGATGAAGGGTGCGCCATCTTTCGTGGCCAGCAATATGGCCACGCGCTGATCTTGTTTGTTCACCGGCTTCGAATCACCTGCAATGCGCGCGAGCGGCTATCGGATTGGTTTCAATACCCAATCGCAGCCGCCCGCAACAGGCTCTAGAGCCTGTTCCATCCCGATGGAATCGGGATGGGGCTCTATCTTCTTGTTTGAGCATGATCTTTTCCGAAAACCGGTTCCCACTTTTCGGGATCATGCTCTAGCTTGCTTGTCCGACTGTTTTCGCGCGTGTTTCCCGAAGCGCATCGCCCGCAGGTGTTTCTACCTGATGGAGCCCTGCCAGGACGGCGAGTGCCAACGCCTTGTCCTGATCCCGCATTGCCGCTTGCACAGCCGTCAGCGCGGCCTGGACCCTGGACCATTCCACGACATCCGTGCTCAGGCCAAAAATCTTCGAGATGTCGAGAGCAACGACCTCCTCGTTCTCGCCATGAAGCACCTCATGCAGCTTCTCCCCCGGCCTTATGCCGGTGAAACGGATCGGAATGTCGGTGTAGGGGCTCTTGCCAGCCATGCGGATCATCGTTTCAGCAACTTCGAGGATCGGTACCGGCTTGCCCATGTCGAGCATATAGATGGCATAATCGTCCTTGCCCTGGCGGGTCTCGGCGTCGGCTGCCGCCATGATGACGAGGTCAACGGCTTCCGCCACTGTCATGAAATAGCGGGTCATGCGCCGGTCGGTAATGGTGACGGGGCCTCCAGCCACGATCTGCGCCTGGAATATGGTTGCCACCGAGCCATTGGAGCCAAAAACATTGCCGAACCGCACGGCGATGAACTTGGTGCCGGAGCGATGCCCGTTCGGCTCGGTCGGGTGCGTTTCGTGCAGCGAGCTGACAATCTGCTCGGCCGCCCGTTTTGTCATGCCAAGCACGGAGGTCGGGTCGACCGCCTTGTCGCTGGAAATGAGCAGGAACTGCGGAACCCCGCATTTGGCGGCGACCTCGGCACAGACCAGCGTGCCAAAAATGTTGGTCTGGATCGCCGATTCCCAGTTTTCCTCGAGCAGCGGGACGTGCTTGAGGGCGGCGGCATGGAAGATGATGTCAGGCTTGAACTCGCTGACGGAGCGGGTCATCTGGCGCCGGTCGGTGACATCGATGATGCGGCTCTTGAGACGATCGTGATCCTTTTCGTCGATATACTGGTCGAGCTGGAAAATCCCGAACTCCGAAATATCGGCAACCAGAACCGCCTCGGCGCCGAGTTCCAGCGAGCGTTTGACCAGAATGCGGCCGATGGAGCCGGCGCCGCCCGTCACCAGGACGCGCTTGCCACTGACAAAAGCGCCGATATGCTCGATGTCGGAAGGAACCGTCGAGCGGCGCAGGATCGTTTCCATCTCGACGGTGTCGAGAACCAGCTTTCCTCCTTGCCCGAGCTCGGAAAAGCCGGAAAACTGCACAACGGCTATGCCGCTGTGGCGGGCGACACGAACCAGCTCGGAATATTCCTCGATCTCACGCTCGGCCCCGTTGCCGAAAATCAGCATGTCGACGCTTTTAGTGCCTTTTGCATACTCTTCCAGCACTTCCACCAGACGCGGCCGGGTGGCCACCACGGGCACCCCTTGAATCCGGGTACCCAACGGCGCCCCGTTCTCGATCGCCATGATCCCGGCTATGGCGTATTCCGCCGGCTGCGTGGTGCGCGTGAAGCGGATGATCACGTCGGCCTCGCCCAGCCTGCCGACAAACAGCGCCTGCTTGATCAGCTCATTGTCTGCGCTGCGGCTCAGGATTCGCCAGCTCGCACCGTCGCGAAGAAACCGGTAGTAGAGCCGGGGCGCCGAGATGATGGTGAAAGAGACGAGGAAAAAGACGATGAACTGGCGCTCGTTGAGGCCGGCGACAGGCTGAAAGGAACGAACAACGAGTGAAACACAATAGAGCGTGAGCGTCAGGATCGCGCAGCTCTTCAGGATGTTGAAGAAGTCGGGCGTCGAGGCGAAACGCCACACGGTGTTGTAGAGCCCGCTATATCTGAACAGGAAATGGCTGAGAAGAATGATGCTCGCCCAGCATGCAAGGCCCGCAGAAGAGAATGGGTCGAACGAAAGCCTCGACTGCGACAGCACCAGGCTGAGCGCCACCGCGACCAGGACCATGACGATGTCCTGGATCATGATAATGGCGCGCCGCAACTTCGGCCGAAGTCCGGACACGACTTCTACGTAGGATGTCATTGGGTAGTACTGAACTCCAGGCGCGGGTACATCAATACCAGACAGGCGCCGGATGGAACATCATCCGCCACCACTCCAGATTGCAATTCCCCAGTCCCTTACCCCGCTATCGCAATAGCGCGGAGTCGGGGCTATCGCCAGATGTTTTTGACGAATATGTGATCAAAGGTGAATGCGGCTGTTCCGAACCAATCCCAACTGGCTGAACTGTTGGCCTTTCAGGATAATTGTACAGGTCCAAAAGACATTGCTAATGATTGGTCTCAAGATATTGCCCTGAGCTTCACTAAGCCGCAGTCAGTTGCCATATGCCGGTCGCAATCGCTATGAAGTGTCCCCTCGCTCATGTCGCCGTCGGCATATGAAGCGACAAAGGACGGATTGCGACACCAACAATGATTTTGGCACTGAACAGCGCCCTCGACGACATTTACAGGGCTATGAGGCTGCATCGTGTGTGGGTAGCGCTGGCCCGGGAAGATATCGGTGATCAGCACAGACGCACGACACTCGGCCCCCTTTGGCTGCTGGTCAACTATGTCGCGTTCGTGGGCACATTCGTTTTCGTGTTCCAGCCGGCCGGCAAGGATGCTGAAGGCTATTCCGCCTATGTCGCCATCGGCCTTCTGGTGTGGTTCTACCTGATGGAGGTCATTACCCTGAGCGTGTCGCTCTTCAAGCGCGAAGAGAGCTTCATCGAAGGCACGACGCTGCCGCTGTTTGTGTATGTGATGCGCCTGGCATTGCAGTCTATTATCCGTGCGGGCTATGCGATCGTGGGTTGCGTAGTCATTCTGGTCCTGAGCGGTTCCGCGCCAAATGCCGGGTGGCTGTGGTCGCTCGCGGGGCTTTTCATAATCCTGTTGGCCACTCCGGCCGTCATTACAGCCTTCGCTTTTATCGGCGCTTTCTTCCCGGACAGCGAGTTCATTGTCGGCAACATGATGCGGGTCGGCATGTTTTTCACGCCCGTCTTCTGGGTATACAACGGACAAGACGGCATTCAGAAATACGCCTACCACTGGAACCCGTTCACCTATTTTCTGGAGATTGTACGTGTTCCGATCATCGGCGGCGAATTGCCCGTGCACGCGTTCGCTGTAACCGGCATCATATCGCTTGGGGTGTGGGCGGTTGCGTTGCTGCTGCTTGGCCGGTATCGCAAGCAAGTCATTTTCATCATTTGAGTTTTCGATGGTCTCCATCAAGCTGCAGAATATTAGCCTGGTCTACAAACTGCACGAGAAGCTGACGCTTTCCGCGCCCGATCGGCGCGTGGGCGGGCCAGGCGGCAGAATTGAAAGCTCAGGCAGAAAGCAATTCGTGCAGGCTCTCGACGGCATCAGTTTCGAGCTCAAGGCGGGCGACCGATTGGGCCTGGTCGGCCCAAACGGAGCCGGCAAGACCACACTTCTCAAGGTGCTCTATGGGATCTACGAGCCTTCGGGGGGAAGTATCGCTATAGAAGGCAAGGTCGACGCCCTGTTCAACATCAACATCGGCTTCCGTCGCGAGGCCACAGGCCGCAGGAACATCGTTCTGCGTGGATTGATCAACGGATGGACGGAAGCCGAGATCGAAGAGAAGATGGAGGGTATCATTGCCTTCAGCGAACTCGGCGACTTCATCGACCTGCCGTTCAAGGCCTACAGCCAGGGCATGGCGGCGCGGCTGGCCTTTTCGATGGCAACTGCGCTCGATCCAGAGATTCTCCTTATGGATGAATGGATCGGAGCGGGTGATGCCTCTTTCCAGGACAAGGCCAAAAGACGCATGGACGAACTTGCTGAAAAGGCCGGCATCATTGTTCTAGCCAGCCACAATGAAAGCCTCATCGAAAGCGTGTGCACGAAAAGACTGACCCTTAGAGGCGGTCGAGTGGAATCGCTGAAGGTAGAGTCGACCAAGCGGACCGGAACGCTTGCCAGACGTTAGGCTCATGGCTTTGGGGACTATAAGGCTCTGGCCTGTTGCGGCGACGGTAGAATCCCAATAACTGTTCTGGCGCATTCGCTACGCCCGCAATACAAGATTTTCGGACGTGCTACGTTAGCAACTACAGAACGTGCAGAATGTTGCACCGCCCGAACGGGTTGGAATGAATTAAGCTAAGTCTTGAGTTGTGATGACGAAACCATATGCCGTTCCGATGAATGACCTGAAGCGCATGTATCATCGCTATCAAGTCGAAATCGAGCGTGAGGTAGCAGATACGCTGCGTTCGGGATGGTGGCTCAACGGGGCGTCCGGGAAAAAGTTCGCCGCGAACTTTGCGAAGTTCATAGGGGTTTCAGACTGCGTTCTCGTGGCCAACGGAACGGATGCTCTCGAGCTCGCCCTGGCCTCGGTCGCCAGGCCTGGCGATGCACGGCGACGCGAAGTGATCATGACGGCCAATGCTGGGGGGTATGCTAGCTGCGCCTGCTGGCACAATGGCCTTGTGCCGCACTACGTCGACATCGAACCGGAGAGCCAACTCGTCTCGACTGAATCGGTGTTGGCGGCTGCCGGCACTGACACAGCCGCGATCGTCGTCACCCACCTCTATGGCGGCGTCGTCGATGTCCGCGCCATAAAACGCGGCCTTGCCGCAGTCGGCCTGTCGCACATTCCGATCATCGAGGACTGCGCGCAGGCGCATGGAGCGCACATCGGTGGCGAGGTAGCCGGTTCACTCGGAGACATCGCCACCTTCAGCTTCTATCCGACCAAGAATCTGGGGGCCATGGGCGACGGTGGTGCCGTTGTGACGTCCGACACTACGCTCGCCGGGCAGGTGCGCCAGTTGCAGCAATATGGCTGGAGCTCCAAATATCATGTCGGCTTGGCCGGCGGTCGAAATTCGCGCATGGACGAGGTGCAGGCCACGATACTGGACGTCCTGCTGCCTGACGTGGACAAGCGCAATGAACTTCGCCGCACTATCCTGGGCCGGTACAAATCTGCAGCTGGTGCTCGCCTGAAATTCCTGAGCAGTGGCGATGGCGCTGTCGCTCACCTCGCCGTCGCGCTCTGCGACGATAGGGATGCATTCAGAGCGTTCGCGAAAGAGCGTGGCGTCGACACCGACATTCACTATCCTGTGCTGGATTGCGACCAGGTTGGCTGGGCGAACCTGCCAATGAAAGGGATGGGAAATCTCGCCGTTTCAAGAGCGAGCGTCAGCCGTCTCTGTTCCATCCCCTGCTATCCTGACATGACGGAAGACGAAATATTGCAGGTGTGCCTCGCCCTCCGCGAATGGGAGGCAATGTGACAACACGCTCGATCGTTTTTCCGATCTATAGAAATCAGGAGAACATCCCTACCCTCCTGCAGGCGGTCGCCAATTTCCATTCCAGATATCAGGGTGACATCGAATTCGTCTTCGTTGTCGACGGATCGCCTGATGAATGCGGCCCTCTGTTGGTCAAGGAATTGAAGGACTCGGGCTACGATTACAAGATCATCTTCCACAGCCGGAACTTTGGCTCGTTCACCGCCATTCGAACCGGGCTCGAACATGCGTCTGGTGACCAGGTGGCCGCCATGGCCGCCGACCTGCAGGAACCGCCGGAACTGATCGTCGAATTCTTTTCAAGGCTGGAAAAGGATGAAGCCGATGTGGTGTTCGGACAGCGAACCGGCCGTAACGATCCACCCCTGACCAAATTTCTGTCGAAAACCTTCTGGGCGGCCTACCGCAGGCTCGTCCTGCCCAGCATGCCGAGTGGCGGGGTGGATATCTTCGCCTGCAATCGCCAGGTGCTAGAAGCGATCCTGTCGATCGAGGAGCCCAACAGCTCGCTTGTCGTGCAATTGTTCTGGGTCGGCTTCAGGCGTGAATTCGTGCCGTACCGCCGCCGCGAGCGAGAGCACGGGACAAGCGCCTGGGGCATGGCACGACGGTTCCGATATATGATGGACAGCATTCTCTCGTTCTCCGATTTTCCGATCATGCTCACACTCTGGGTGGGGTTTGCAGGCTGCGTGCTGAGCCTTCTGTTTGCAGTTGTTACCGTGGTTGCTCGTCTGCTTGGCAACATCGACCCCGCCGGCTACACGACACTGGTGCTGCTGATCACAGGCTTCGGGTCGGCCAGTCTCCTGGTTCAGGGCATTCTTGGCTGCTATCTCTGGCGGGCGGTTGAAAACACCAAGTCGCGCCCGCTCAGGATCATCAGCCGCGTCATTGACGGAAGAGCCAAATGACCGACAAGCCATTTTTCGTCCATGAACGCGGCATCTGCGAAAGCTCCCGAGTTGGTAACGGAACACACATCTGGGCTTTCGCCCATGTCCTTCCTGGTGCTGTGATTGGCTCGAACTGCAATATCTGCGACCACGTCTTCATCGAGAACGACGTGATCGTTGGCGATGACGTCACCATCAAAAGCGGCGTCCAGCTCTGGGATGGCGTACGCCTGGGCAATAGCGTGTTTGTCGGTCCAAACGCGACCTTCACCAATGATCGCTTTCCGCGCTCCAAGGAATATCCCGAGGCGTTTCTGCTAACGACGGTCGAGGACGGGGCGTCGATCGGCGCCAACGCGACGATCCTGCCGGGCATTGTCATAGGCCGCCAGGCCATGATCGGCGCTGGCGCCGTGGTGACCAAAAACGTCCCCGCTAATGCCGTTGTGGTCGGAAATCCCGCGATCATCATCGGCTACCAGACCGGCCCGCAGATCGTGCCGACCCTGACGCAAACTTTCCCCGGCGCAGTCGGCGAGAAAATGGCGCTTGGGGTCGGCGGCAGCGAACTCTGGCGACTGCCGCATTTTGGCGACCTGCGCGGCGAACTCGCGCCGCTGGAGTTCGGCTCGAACCTGCCGTTCAAGCCGGCCCGGTCGTTCCTGGTCTATGGCGTGCCATCCGATAAGGTCAGGGGCGAGCACGCGCATCGCGAGTGCCATCAATTCCTTATCGCTGCTCACGGCCGTCTTTCGGTTGTCGTAGACAACGGCCATGACAGAAAGGAGGTTTCATTGACCGAACCGTCGATCGGCCTCTACCTTCCACCCGGAATCTGGGGAATTCAGTACAAGTTCCAGCCGGACACTGTGCTGCTGGTCATGGCTTCACATCCCTACGATGCCGGCGACTACATCAGGGACTATGCGCATTTCCTGGATACGGTCAGGCAGGATGGCCGGTGATCGAATTGGCGGGGACGCACTCCGCTTTCTCGTGGCGGGCGCACTGAATACCGCGCTGACGAGTGTCGTTTACTTCGTCGGCCTTCTTTTGCTCCCGTCATCAGCTTCCTATGCGATTGCCTGGCTGATAGGCCTCGCATTCGTGATGGTGTTCTATCCGGATCGGGTGTTTCCCGGGGGGCGTACTCGGCTAGCGGATCGACTGACGGTCGGCGGTTCGGTCGCCGCCGTCTTCGTTGCCGGGTTGGCGACTCTTCATTTTCTTGAACAAGCGCTGCAGAGCCGAGCGCTTGCGTTCTTTTCAACGCTCGCCTTCACAACAATTCTCAACTTCCTGGTTTCTCGATGGATACTGCGCAGACAATGATGAAACGTTCTGTCGAGCCCCTAACGGCGAACCTCATGCTGGTAGCCGCGCCCACTACTATGATCTCACCTTACCATACGCCGACATTGGCAGAGCGCATTATCATCGCTCTTTTCATCGCCGTCCCGATTTGTTGCCTTGCATGGATGATGATCCAATGGGTTAATTATGGAGTAGACTTACCGTATTTTGACGACTGGCGAGACTATTTTGACGGAACGACAGGATCATTTAGCCTTAAGTACCTTTTTACACCAGCAAATGACACTTTATACGCCGTTGGTAAATTTTTCGATTCTGTCATTTTTACTGTATTCAAAGGTAATTCTGTTGTCGATCAACTAATTTCCATGTCAATGGTATTATGTTTACTTCTTTTACTTCAATGGCTTCTTTTAAAGTCTGCTCTAAATGACCAATTGCTTACGGCTTGTGCCTTTTCACTCACTTTGCCAATGCTACAGCCGGACAGTTATTGGGGGCAGCAAAACATAGCTTACCACCAAGCTGTACCGCTGATATTCATTCTTGGCGCGGTTTGCATTCTGGTCATAAGCTCCTGGCCGTGGCCCGTTCGCTCGTTATTTTTGTTCGTTTTGGGCATTCTTTCGGGATTGACTTACACTTCGGGCGCTTTCTCCTTACTCGCATTGGCCGCCACACTTATTGCCTGCATCGCGATTAATCGGCGGGCATATAGTGATTTGATACCTGACGGAATTGCGCTGTTTTGCGCGTCCGTCACTACCGTCATCGTGCAAGGGTACGTCCTCGTATTCGTCCAACATGGCCAGGTACATTCAGGAACGCCGTGGTCCCTACCGAACAGCCCCGAGTTCTGGTTTTATTTGTTCGGCAAGGTAGGCCGCAGCCTTATGCTGGCGGGTTCGCATCCGTTGCGATCTCTTTTGGTCGTCCTGCTTTGCATGGCCCTCGCCATAACGGTCGCGGTAGCCAGCCTGCGCAATGTCATGACGGCAGAGACGCGACACTCGGTTCCCGCTCGTTCCGGATTGATCAGCCTTCTCTTGTTCGCCTCGGTATTTTTCTACCTTTTGATGGTCGCCGCCGGTCGAACCGATTTGCGCCCCGCCGACATATCCACTCCTTTGCAGCTCTTCGCGTTTGGCTTCGCGCGCTTTCACTTCTTTTGGGCAACATTGATTTGGCCCTGGGTGTTTGCGGGCGCCATCGTTATGGCGATGATGCTGTGGCCGAGGAAGGCAAACGCAATTCGTGTCGTTGCGGTGGTGGCGGCGAGTTGCGTTGTCGTGTTCACCATGGCGGCAGGAGTTTTTGCCCACGCTTCCTATTTTCGGCAGACATCTGACCTAACGCTTCGAAACGGCGCATGTTTACGTGCGAAGCTGCTCACGGGAGGGCCCATCGATTGTCCAACGCTTTACCCTCGCGACATGACGCTGGCGTACGCAAACGCGGCAAAAATGGGCGCGTCGTTCCTACGCTACTTTCCGCCCGACCTGCTTGAGCGCACTCCCGGCAACCCGACCTGGAACGTGCTGGACAAGCCAATTGGCGGCGTTACGGTGATCAACACGAAAGCTGAGACCGGCCCTGGCAATCAGTTGAATCTGTCCGCCGGCAATGATGTTCAGATAACCTTTTCGGTCGGCCAGGCGGATGACCTCCATCACTGCTTGGCGGTGAGCGTAGATAGCACCGTGGGTGTTGAAAGCCCCACAATTGCCCAGCTCTTCTATGTTCCGTGGGGCGCCTCGACCTTCTCCCAGGCCAACAGCCGCACCAGGCAAATTGCTGCGAGTAAGGGAAGTACGGTGCGATTCCTTGTGATAGAACCACACGGGTTCAGGAACCTGTTTCGACTTGACCCGGTTTCTGACAGCCAGCCCTCATTTGTGAAAGACCTGAATGTTTCATGTGTTCTCAGAGAGCCTGGCGTCGCGGGATAGGCCACACCGCTCGCGTTGGGGGGAAACTTGAAACGGCAATCGGTCGCAAGAGCCACCAACACGGCGCAACAATGAGTTGCAGCATGAGACAAAAGGTTCGGCGAACGCTGCGCCGTTTCAGAAGCCGGCGGGCAGTCTGTGCAAGTCGCTACAGTCCGTCTAGCATTCGAAAAAAGGGGCCCAAATGGATATCTTAGACGCGTACGTGACGACGGCGCCAAGCAGTCAGAATGTAATTGATATCTTCAAAGACGAGTGGTCGTCCAAGTTTCCGCTGAGCTCCGGAGTCACGGCGACACCCGGGAACGCGGCCCTGTTTGAGGATGCCAGAATCGATTGGCTCTCGAACACCATTGGCGGCTTCGCGGGCAAGAGTATTCTCGAACTCGGCCCGCTCGAGGCGGCGCATACCTACATGATGCATCAGGCGGGCGCAAAGTCGATCGTCGCCGTCGAAGCCAATTCGCGATCCTATCTGAAATGTCTCTGCGTGAAGGAAATCTTCGATCTCAGCCGTGCCCGTTTTCTCTATGGCGACGCAATGACGTACTTGTCGGAAACAAGCGAACGCTTCGATGTGTGTGTGGCGTCAGGCATACTCTATCATATGACCCACCCTATCGAATTTCTCCGCAATATTGCGCGCGTGTCCGATACAGTCTTCCTCTGGACGCACTACTACGACGACACGCTGCGCACCCGCTCAAATCTGGCGAAGCAGTTCGAGAAGCCGCATGAGATCCAGGTCGGCGGCAAGTCATACACGGTATCCAAGCGCAATTATGCGGAAGCGCTCAACTGGGCCGGCTTCTGCGGCGGCGGAAAGCCATGGGCGTTTTGGCTTTCCCGAGATTCCCTGATGCGGGCGATCGCCGATTCAGGCTTCACAGTGGAGGCAATCGAATTCGACCATCCGACACACCCGAATGGCCCGGCCCTGGCTCTAGTGGCGCGAAAATAGGAGCATTCCCGTTCTGAGTGATGCCGTTTCGGAGTTGGCTACCCCATTCGGGCTCTTGGAAATCAGTGTAGTTGGCCCACTAACAGGTAACATCCACCGCTTCCGATAGATGAAACTCCTGCGAGAATGATCGAGCATATAGGTAGAGATCTTGATCGAACTCGGTCTTCTCTAGGTAAAAATTGACCACATCTGCGTCATGCAAATCGATATCATCCTCGATTTGAGCAACATTGTGTGAACTTATTCCCGCAACTCCAGGCAATTTACGGGATAGATCCTTTAGCGCAACTTCCAGATCTTCCAACGCAAATAGAAATCTAAACATTGCTATATTTTCTATCGCTTTTTTTCTCTGCTCGAGGCCAACCTGCGGAACGAACGGGTCGGACATGTATCGAACTTGCAGATTATCAAAAAGCCTTAATCCGACTGGATGATCCAATAAGCTGCCGATTCTAGCGACATCGTTGAGAGGCACCTGAAAAAGTTCTCGCGAAAATTCCAAAATTTCGGAATCTATTGCCGCTGGATCAGGGTACTTTGGACTGCCGACATATTTTACCCATTTCAAGTGCGAAATTAGCTGCGCAATCGGCTCTCTCAATATAGTAGTGGTAAAAATATCTGCTTTGTCAATCAAAGGTCTTACATAATCAAAGTATAAATGACCAGATAAAAAGAAAGGGAGTCCGTCATTTTGCACTGACCAAAATAGATCTGGACGACTCTCCATATGATCAAAGTATCTATCTGGCGCGAACAGCGGCTTGAATATGCTGTTAAATGAGGTTCCCGCAGTCTTTGGGACATGCAAAAAAAATATCTTGTCATATTTCAGCATTTAAGCTTACACCCCCGTGTCAAATCCAAACGTATTTTGGCGAGAGCGATACGCCCTCAACTCCAATATCACGCATATACTTTATCTAGCCACTTGCCTCCAGAGCCTTTTGAGTTAAGCACCCCGACCTCTCGGATACGCAAGAAATCTAGTCATATTGTTGCATCGGCTCTCATGCCTTCTCAAAAGTTGCGTAAAACTCTAACGTGTTTGGTTGAGTTGGATAAAACGATACGACCTCGAATCCAATATTATGGATTGACCTTATTTCGTTCATTGTTTCCAGAAATTGGTGGTCCGGAAAAACCCAGCAGTGGCAATCGATATAATCACCTCTCGTCTCCATCATGCGAAGTGTATCAACGACAGTCCTTCTGTCGTGAATGTATTCTGCATTGTCAGGGGTAGTTGTCTTTCCCCAACAATCCACCGGGTTGGCCCTGCTAATATTCCAGAAGTGATCACAAATCTGCTGGAAGCTCGGTTTTGTACGCTTCTCCAAGTACGCCGCCATAACGTCAGAAACCGTGCTACTTTGCCGTTTCAGATCAAAGCAGTAGCGTTTGTCCGGAAACGCGACAGCGATCCGCCCGCCTGGTTTGAGAACATTCAGATTCGATTCGAGCCAACCCAGCAGGTCGGGCACATGTTCCATGACATGCGACGCGACGACAAAGTCCAAGGACTCCTTTGGGAGAAATCCAGAAATCAGCTTGCCGCCGGTAACGACGTCAATCTCGGGGATCAGGCTGACGTCGACATTGGGATTGTTGGCATGGTGCTCGGCCAAGTAAGCGCGGTCGGCATAGTCCACATAGCAAACGTCATAATGGGGTTTCTGCAAAAGTGCCGCCTGTAGGGGGCCGTATTCGATACCCTTTCCGGCAAGGTTCAACGCCGAAGTGATTTTCTTCGTGCGCGGTGGTAGCGCGGGGCGAGGCTTCTGGAATAATCGCATCTGACTTTATCTCACCACCACGCACTCATCGAGAGCTGTAACCTCGGCGTCGATAAATTTCTCCATCTTCGCGACATGGCTTCAATCGGATGATAGCGCATGAGTCTCGCGACGAGCGCTGTTTTCCGGGTATCACCCAAGCGAGAAATCTTCGCGCGCTTTTGTCAAGTTCGGCGAATAGAAAGGATCACGCGCGATGATCTTTTTCCACCGCCTTTGCATATACGCAATTTCACTGTTGAAACGCGCAATCTTTTCCGGAGCATCCTCAACGCCGCGAGAGACGCTTTCAAGGTGATAAAGCTCGGCATAGGGCGTCCAGACGTTTGAGTAGCCGGCTTCCCGTACTTTCAGACAAAGGTCCACATCGTTGAAGGCGACCGTCAGGTCGACCTCATTGAGACCACCGACTTCCTGGAACAAGCTTTTGCGGATCAGGAGACAGGCTGCTGTGACAGCGGAGAGATTCTGCAGGACCTTCAGCCTGCAAAAATACCCGGGATGATGGCGCGGGAAATGCTTGTGCGAATGATTTGCGACACCACCCAAGCCAACAATCACTCCGCCATGCTGAATCGTACCGTTGCCATAATAGAGCTTTGCGCCGACACAGCCTACATCCGGCTGAACGGCCCAGGAGACCATTTCCGTCAGCCAATCCGGCGAGATCACTTCGATATCGTTATTGATCAAACCAATGATCGACCCCTTCGCTTCCCCTACAGCGAAATTGTTGATTGCAGAATAATTGAACGGCTTGCCGTAACTGAGCACACGAACATTCTTCGCTTTCTTCAGCTCGCTGAAATAGTCAAGCGTTTCCTCTTCCACCGATCCGTTGTCGACCACTAGAATCTCGTAGTTCCTGTAAGTTGTCTTTTCGCGGATGGACTCCACGCAGCGCCGCAGGAGTTCGACCTTGTCGCGCGTTGGAACGATGAGGCTCACAAGCGGCTGCGGCTCGGGTACGAAAAACCGAAGACGGTAACAGGGTATGCCGGGAGCTTCCTCGGCTCTCGCCGGAATACCCATGCGCTCGACATGTTCTTCCAGCGCCCGCAATCCAGCCGCATAGGCGTAGCTCTTTTGAGAACCGTCAAGCGCCGTCGAGCCTTCCACCGCGCGCCAATGGTAGAGCACCTTCGGAATGTGCCGAATTGTCCCAGGGGCAATGCGCTCGATGACGCGCAGATTGAGGTCATAGTCCTGGCTGCCCTCGAAGCCGGGTCGCCAGCCGCCGACGGCGCGGATATTTTCCGCCCGGTGGGCGGTCAGATGGTTCAGATAGTTCTGTGACCGGAAAAGTTCCCGCGAGAAATCCGGCTTGAAGCAGGGATCATAGCGCCTGCCTTCCGAATCGACCTTGTCTTCATCGCTATAGATCAGTTCGGCGTCAGGATGGCGATCGGCTTCCAGGACGATCTCGGCCAGCGCGTGCGGGCGCAGAACATCGTCGTGGTCGAGCATCGCAACCCAATCGCCAGTGACAAGCTCCAGGGCGGAATTGGATGCCCGCGAGATATGGCCGTTCTTGTCGCGAAAGACGACCTTGATACGAGGATCGCGTTTCGTAAATTCGTTCAAAACGAGCCGCATATGCGGCTCCGTCGAGCAATCGTCCGCGATGCACAGTTCCCAATTCTCATAGATCTGGGCGCGGACGCTTTCGATCGCTTCCCGCAGGAGCCTCTCAGGCGTGTTGTAGACTGGCATGAGCACCGAAATGAGCGGCTTCTCGTCGAGTTGATCCAACCGTTGGCTCAAATTCGCAACGTCTTGTTCCGTCGGCGTGTCACGGAGCGCAATCCACCCTTCATAAGTAACGCTGCCCAGAGCACCTCGTGCCTCCGCTGATCGGAGAGTGGCCGCAAATCCCCGAAGGCCGCTTTGCCTCAAGAGTTTTATGGCACGCGCGGCAGACAGTCCTAGGGAATCAGGGCTTTTCACGTGGCGGGCGAGGATTCTCCCGATGAGGCAAGCATAAAATTCAACCCGTGCCAGCCGACGCAAACGAACGCTGCCAATCGTGATCTGGGCGGAACGGTCGCTTGGATCGAAACGTAGTTTCGAGGCTGCTACGTTAAGCGGGAAGGTCGCAGCGACCAGGCCTTTGCCGTTCGAACGAAAACGCAGATCGATCCGTTCGATTTCGTTGTACCCCCTGCCGCTGTCGACATATAGGCGCGCGTCAGTCAACACCTCCGCTTCGGTCGGCACACACACGCTGAGCCGGTAATGCCCGGCAGGCAACGGCATGGAACCCGGCCAAAGGAGTTCGAACTGTGGATCATCACCCGTTATTGTCCACTCCGTAGCTCGCTTGCCCAATGGTACGCCTTCCAAATGATGGAGGGCGCGCAACGCGACGGTCCGCCCGGCATAAAAAATTGCCCTATTCGGCAATGACACAAGTCTCCGCAGGAATGATCCATAACGCCAAGTTCGACTGCCGCGAATCAGTTCGATTTCATGCTTCATCGCGGTCATTTGTTGATCGCGCTGCAGCAACCTATGCTCGCGTTCCTGCGCCTTATGTTCGTGCTCATGCACCTTATGTTCAAGCGCCACGATGTCTTTGTCCCTTGCCGCTAGATCCGCATTGGCCAATTCCAATGCTTGCCTGTCGGTTCGGGCTTGATCACGCTCGCGCTGGGCGACTGCCTGGCCAAGATGGGCGAAGGTAGCTCGTATCGCCTCTGTGCTGCTCTCCTGTTTGCCAGCTGCGAAAAGCGTCTCGACCGCCTTCGGGTAGCTCCTGCCAAGCGCCAGAACGCCCAGGCGATGTCCATGCAGGAATTCGAAATGTGGCCGGCCTTCTGATACCTCGTTCCAAAGGCGAAAGACGCCGAAATCGCGCTCACGCACATTCGTGTCGTGAAAGAGCACAATGGCGTTTTGTGTCAGCTTCGGCCGCCAAGTCTCGAAGTCATGACGGACAGCGTCGTAGCTATGCAGACCGTCAATGTGCAGCAGATCGATACTTTCATCTTCGAAATGTCCAACTGCATCGTCGAAAGTCGACCGTATGAGAGACGAAAAGGCTGCATATTTTTGCGCGTGATAGTCGGCTAGGACAGAATAGATCTCCTCGCCATAGAACCCCGCATGCTCGTCACCCTTCCAGGTATCGATTGCGTAGCTGCTGCAAGAAAGATGCAGCAGTTCGATAGCCTGGCACGCAGCGCAATAGGAGACTCCGGAGTGCGTGCCAAGCTCGACAAACCGGTGTGGCCGCAGCGCATCGACAAGCCAGAACATGAACGGAACATGTTCGATCCAGGCAGACCGAGCTGCGAGGTCAGGGAACCGGAATGTCGTCGAAGTGAAGGGGATCATCGCTGTTTCACGATGCCAGACAAGCGGATGGTCTCGACAAGAGGAGGACAATCATCAACAAGGTTTTGCATCAACCGGCGCACCACGGTCTCCGTCGATTGCCGCCAGTCCGGCGCGGTGAACCCAAACGTATCAGCGAATTTCGCCGTCGACAGCCGTGAATTGGCCGGGCGCCTCGCCTTGGTCGGATAGTCGCTGGTGGCGATGTCGCGCGCCCGTGCATGCGAGCCACCTTGCGTCCGACTGATCTCGAATATGTGGCGCGCAAAGCCGCTCCAGTTGGTCTCGCCGGTGCCAGCAAGGTGGTAGATGCCGTAACCCTCAAAGCCCTTATGGTCATGCAGCAGTGCCGCCGCGTGCAGGATCGCTTCCGCGATATCAAGCGCCGAGGTGGGGTTCCCCCACTGGTCGGCGACCACCGCTATCTCGTCGCGGTCGCCAGCGAGCCGCAGCATCGTCTTGACGAAATTCTTGCCGAACGGGCTGTAGACCCAGGCCGTTCGCAGGATCAGATGGCGCGGATTGGCGGCCGCGACCGCCAGTTCGCCGGCAAGCTTGGACGCCCCGTAGACGCCGAGTGGCGCGGTGGCGTCGGTCTCGACATAGGCGCCGTCCTTCGAGCCGTCGAAGACATAGTCAGTCGAAACATGGATGACGGGCACGCCAAGCCGGGCCGCAGCCTCGGCGACCTTGCCGGCGCCGACGGCGTTCACCGCAAAGGCGAGATCAGGCTCGTCCTCAGCCTGGTCGACGGCGGTGTAGGCGGCAGCCGACACCACGATGTCCGGCCGCACTGCGGCGAGTGCGTCGAACACCGTGTCTGGCCGCGCTAGGTCGAGCGCCGGACGGCCGATGGCGACGATCTCGACACCATCGCGCCGCTGCCCGGCCTCCAGCAGGCTGGTGGCGACCTGGCCGTCGCGTCCGGTGACAGCCAGCCTCACGCCGCGCCCTTCCTGCCTTCGGCCTGGCCGTGGCCCAGGCGCTCGCCGGCATAGCGCTGTTCGCGGATCGGCCCCCACCACCATTTGTTGTCGAGGAACCAGTCGACCGTTCTTGCCAGGCCGCTGTCGAAACTCTCAGCCGGCGTCCAGCCGAGGTCCCGGCTGATCTTGGAGGCGTCGATCGCGTAGCGGCGGTCGTGGCCGGGGCGGTCGGTGACGAAATTGATCAGATCGCGATGGCTTTTGCCGCCTTTTCGAGGCCGCCTGATGTCAAGCAGGTCGCAGATGGTCTCGACGACTCTCAAATTCGTCCGCTCCGAATTGCCGCCGACATTGTAGCTTTCGCCAGGCCTTCCCTTGGTCGCGACAAGCTCCAGCGCGCGCGCATGGTCCTCGACGAAAAGCCAGTCGCGCACATTGGCGCCGGCGCCATAGACCGGCAACGGCTTCTCGTCGAGCGCGTTCAGGATCACCAGCGGGATGAGCTTTTCGGGAAAATGATAGGGCCCGTAATTGTTCGAACAATTGGAGAGCACGACCGGCAGGCCATAGGTCTCGTGCCAGGCCCTTACCAGATGGTCCGAGGCAGCCTTCGAGGCGGAGTATGGCGAGGACGGCGCGTAGGGCGTTTCCTCGACAAACATGCCGCTGTCGAAAGGAAGATCGCCAAACACCTCGTCCGTCGAAACATGATGGAAGCGAAAGCGATCCTTCCTTTCCTCCGGAAGGCTGCGCCAATATTCCAGGGCGGAATTCAGAATTCTATAGGTTCCGACGATGTTGGTCTCGATGAAGGTGCCCGGTCCGTCGATCGAGCGGTCGACATGGCTTTCGGCGGCCAGATTCATGACGATATCGATGTCGTCGCGGCGCAAGATCTCCAGCACCGTGCGCTCGTCGCAAATGTCGGCCTGCTCGAATTTGTAGTTGTGCGCATTCTCGATCGGCCGCAGCGAGGCAAGGTTTCCCGCATAGGTAAGCTTGTCGAGGTTGGTCACCCGGTAGGCCGGATTGGCGCACAAATGCCGGCACACGGCCGAACCGATGAAGCCGGCACCGCCAGTCACCAGAAAATTCATGCTGCTCTCCTCATGCGAGCATGTCTCACACAAACACCTCCGCCATGCCAAGCGCCGGCGCCTTGAGGTCCTTGTCCGAAAGCTGAAACCCTCCAGGGATCGAAGGCCATTCGATGCCGATGGCAGGGTCGTCGAAACGGATCGATCGGTCATGCGCCGGTGAATAGGTATCGGTCACCTTATACAGAACCTCGGTGTCCGGCACGAGCGTGACAAAGCCGTGCGCAAAGCCCTTCGGCACCAGAATCTGGTTGCCCTTCTCGGCCGATATTTCGAGGGCGACCCATTTTCCAAAGCTCTTCGAGCTGCGGCGGATGTCGACCGCAACGTCGAGGATGCTGCCTCTGACAACACGCAGCAGCTTGTCCTGGGCACGAGGGGAAAGCTGGTAGTGCAGTCCGCGCAAAACACCCGCGGCGGCGGAATAGGAATGATTGTCCTGCACGAAACGCAAGTCGATGCCGGCCTCCGCAAAGCGCTCGGCATTCCAGGTTTCGATGAAGAAGCCGCGCGCGTCGCCGTGTCGCTTGGGGACGATCTCCAGCACACCGTCGAGGCCGAGTGGCCTGATCTCCAGCACCCTAGTTCTCCGTCAACTCGGTGACACGCCTGCGCAGATAGGCGGCATATTCGTTCTTCCCTAGCCGCTCAGCGCGCTGCAGAACCTTGTCCGCCGTCAGCCAGCCTTGCTCGAAAGCGATTTCTTCCGGACAGGCGACCTTGATGCCCTGGCGGTGCTCGATCGTGCGCACGAAGGAAGAGGCTTCATGCAAGCTGTCATGCGTGCCAGTGTCGAGCCAGGCATAACCACGGCCGAGCTGATGAACATGCAGCTGTCCGCGTTCAAGGTAGACGTTGTTGACCGCCGTGATCTCGAGTTCGCCGCGCTCCGAGGGGCGGATCGACGAAGCGATGTCGACGACCTGGTTGTCGTAGAAATAGAGACCGGTGACGGCCCAATTGGACTTCGGTTTCTGTGGCTTTTCCTCGATCGTCAAAGCCGTGCCGCTGGCCTTGTCGAACGAGACCACGCCGTAGCGCTGCGGGTCGTCGACATGATAGGCGAATACCGATGCACCGCCTTCGCGCGCCGCCGCGTCGCGGCAGAGCTGCGACAGGCCCTCGCCGAAATAGATATTGTCGCCAAGGATCATCGACACGCTGTCCTTGCCGATGAAGTCGCGGCCGATGATGAAGGCTTCTGCGAGTCCGTTGGGATGAGGCTGCGCGGCATAGGACAGGTCGAGCCCGAATTCCGAACCGTCGCCGAGCAACTCCCGGAAAATCGGCAAGTCTCGCGGTGTCGAGATAATCAGAATCTCGCGGATTCCCGCGAGCATCAATACGCTCAGCGGGTAATAGATCATCGGCTTGTCATATATTGGAAGAATTTGCTTAGAGATCGCTAATGTTAGCGGATAAAGACGCGTTCCACTGCCTCCAGCAAGGATTATTCCTTTCAAAAAGCTCTCCTTGAATTGCCGAGGCCCCCGCCAGGAAATCAAGTTGCTCGTGCTTAAGGTTTCGCGCCATGGCTTGTCAATCTCGACCGGCCATCATCCGCCAGATGATGGCGATTGCGAGACGGGCGTCGGCGGCCATCCTGGACCGGAGCTCGCACGCACGAGCCGAACCATCTCCCGTTTGATCGACGGGCTCAGCAAGGCGGCGGCATGAAAAAGCCGGCAGGCTTGGCGCCCGCCGGCTTTTTTCTTGGATCGGACTTCAGGAACGCTTCGGCAGCAGCGACCAGGCGGCCGGCACGAGGCTCGCGGCGAGTGCAACTTTGATCAGGTCGCCAACGATGAAGGGCAGGACGCCGAACTGCCACGACTTTTCCGGGCCGATCAAAAACGCCAGCCAGGCGAAGCCCATCGCCATCATGACGATTTCGGCCACCAGCATCGCATTGAAGAGCTTGACCGGATGGCGATCCCAACCGCGATCGGCGGCCCAGCCGACGATCGCCGCCATGACCACGAAGCCGGCGAGATAGCCGCCGGTCGAGCCGAGCATATAGGCGATGCCGATGCCTTTTTCCGGCGTGCTCTGGAAGACCGGGAAGCCCATGGCGCCTTCGGCCATGTAGAGAAGCAGCGTGCCGACGCCAAGGCGCAGGCCGAACGCCGCAGCGATCAGCAGGACGGCGAGCGTCTGCATCGAGATGTCGACCGGTCCGAGCACAACTTTCGTCTTGGCCGACAAGGTCAGGACCAGCGTGCCAGCGATCGCCAGCAAAAGCAGCGTTGCCAGGCGGGCCGCGCCCTCTTGCGGCAGGGCGAGAGAAACAAGCGGACGCATCGTCGTTGCAATTGCCATGGTCTTCCTCATTCCGGATTGCCGCTGATTGCGGCCTCGCGTTTTCCTATATTGGCTTCCGTGCTATGCGGCAATCGGTTTTGCCGCCACCTTAAAACAGGGTTCAACGACGTCCTCATGGCCCTCAAATTCGATACGAGCTTCGATCCCTCCTACGGCCATGGCGTCGCCGTTGCGCCTGACGTCCAGCGCATCACCGCCAAAAATCCGAGCCCTTTCACCTTTCACGGCACCAACAGCTACGTCGTCGGACGCGAAACGCTGGCCGTGATCGATCCGGGTCCGGATGACGACGCGCATCTTCGGACCCTGATCGAAGTGATCGCAAACCGGCCGGTCAGCCATATTTTCGTCAGCCACACGCATCGCGACCATTCTCCGCTGGCAGCGCGGCTGAAGCAGCACACCGGCGCCATTGTGCTGGCCGAAGGCCCGCATCGCCCGGCAAGACCGTTGCGCATCGGCGAGCTCAATCCGCTCGACGCCAGCGCCGACACCGCTTTTGTTCCGGATGTCGCACTCGCCGACGATACGGTGGTTGACGGCGACGGCTGGGCGCTGAGAACGGTGCTGACGCCAGGTCATACCGCCAATCATGCAGCCTTTGCGCTGGAAGGAACCGGTATCCTGTTCCCGGCCGATCATGTGATGGCGTGGGCGACCTCGATCGTCGCGCCGCCGGACGGCGCCATGGCCGACTATATGGCTTCTCTGGACCGGCTGATCGAGCGCGGCGACCGCCTGCTCTTGCCCGGCCATGGCGGGCCGGTCGGCGCGCCTCGCAGCTTCATGCGCGGCCTGAAAACCCATCGCAAGATGCGCGAGCGAGCCATCCTGGAGCGGATCCGGGGCGGCGATCGGACGATCAAGGACATGGTCGAGGCGATCTATCGCGACACCGACCCGCGCCTGCATGGCGCCGCCGGCCTGTCGGTGCTTGCCCATCTGGAGGATCTGGTGGCGCGCGGCCTGGTCATCACCGACGGCGACCCGGCCATCGACGGCATTTTCGTGCCGGTGGGTTAAGACCTCAGGACAAGTCGCACTACACTCCTGACAACTCAGAACCGGCTGGAACGTTCTTCCGGTTGAGGCGACTTCAAGCCATGGCAGGAGCATTCCGGATTGGCCGGAAGTCGTGCCGCTGTCTCCAGCGCGACCCGCGAGGCTGTCATGGAGAGGTTCGGCAACACGTCCTCCTGCAGCAATGCCTGGCGATTGCGGTCCATATAGTCGTTGAAGCCAGCCGTTACGAACGCAAGAGGGACGAAACACGCGCCGATCTCGCGCGACAAGGTCGCTTCAGGGGCGATCGAATGGTTGAGCACATCCGCCCCCAGGTTTCGAAACGCCAGGGCTTCGGCCGGGGTGGTCAGCCGCGGCCCGTAACAGTGGCCAGCGACCAACTGCTGTTCGATGCCATGAACGCGGCATCCGGCCGGCCAATGACGGCGGGCAGTTTCGACCAGAACCGCCGCGCATCTTGGACACACGATCTGCTTGCCCGAGCAGTCGAAGCTCTGGCGGCCGGGAAGCAGTGAGAACGGGGTCTGCGTCAGTTCGATGATATCAGCGTTCACCACCATGTCGCCGGGCTTGATCGCCTTGTTGACGGCGCCAATGGTCGAGCAGGACAGGACTTGCCTAACACCCGCTTGCATCAGCACCCAGAACGCGCGCCGGTGGCAGGAATGATCGATATGGTCGCGGGGATTGCCGTGCGAATACATGCACAAGGCCTGTTTCGATTTGCCTTCGGCGGTGATCGAGGCATCGAATTCGAGCAGCTTCCAGTTGTCGGTGCGACCGAAGGGCGTTTCAAAACTCATATCCCGCTGCAAGGTGCGCACGCCGTCGACTTCGACATCCTCCGGGAAGGCAAGCCCCCAGTTTGCCGAGCCGGTGATGATCGCCAACCCCACCTGGGGTATGTCCGTCGGTTGATCCGTCAGATCGTCGGCTGCGTGCTGATTGGTGGGCATGTTTCCAGTCTCGGTCAGGATTTTTGGCGAAGGGTCACGATCAGGACGGCGACCACGACGATGGCGGTCCACAATGTCGAGATCGCCGCAATGGTCGGATCGATCTGATCGCGCAGCGACAGGAACATGAGCTTCGGCAGCGTGCTGTTTTGACCGCTGGCGACGAAGATCGAAATGACAGACTCGTCGAGCGAGGTCAGGAAGGCCATCAGCGTGGCCGACGACAGACTGATCCGGAGTTGCGGGACAATTATGCCGCCAATGGCTCTCGCCCAGTTTGCGCCGAGGCTGCGCGCCGCCTGAACCTGGTTCCAGTCAAAGCGGGCCAGAGCCGGCAACAACACGATGCACACGACCGGAATGGCCAGCACCACATGTCCGACCAGCACACCGAACAGTGTTCCGACCAGACGTTGCGCCGCCAGAACAAAGAAGAGACCGATGGCAAGAAGGATGCCCGGCACGATGGAGGGCGTAAGCAGAATGCCCTGAATGGTCGCGGCGGCCTTTCCGCCGAGCCTGTTCATCGAGATGCAGGCCAGAAGCCCCAGCGGCACAGCGACGATCGCCGTCAACGTCCCAAGGATCAGACTCGTCCTGAGTGCGGCCATCCATGTCGCCGAACCGAAGAAAGTCTCGTACCAGCGCAATGAGTATGCGCGCGGCGGGAACTCGAGAAGATTGGACGCCGAAAAGGAGAGCGGGACGACGACGAGCGTCGGCAGCATCAGAAACGCCATTACGAGCGCGCAGAAGCTCCACAGAAGGATGCGGGCCAGCCTGTTGTCCGGATAGGCTTCAAGCATGGGCTGCACCGAGTTTGTGCCCTGCAATCAGCCGCCGCGCCGCCAGGAACATCACACAGATCAGCGCCATGAGGACGAGGAGCAGAATACCCAGGACGCTCGCCGACCCCCAATCCTGAAAGGTCGATAGCGTGCGCTCGATCCGGATGGAGAGCGGATTTACCTTGCCGCCGCCAAGCACCGCCGGCGTGATGAAGAAACCAATGGTGTAGATGAAGACGATGATCGAACCGGAGAAGATGCCGCCGGCCGAAAGAGGCAGAATGACCGTGCGGATCGCTTGCCCGAGCGTGGCGCCCATGCTCGCCGAAGCGCGAACGAGGTTGGCGTCGATATCGCGCATCGCGGCATAAACGGGCAGCAGAAAGAGCGGCAGCATGTAGTGAACCATGCCGATGAGCGTTCCGGTGAAGTTGTAGACCAGCGGCAATGGCTCCGCTGTCAGGCCTGAGCCTGTCAAAGCCGCGTTGATCAGCCCATCGCGCCGCAAGAGTACGAGCCAGCCATAGGTGCGCACCAGAATGGAAGTCCACAATGGCAGCATGACGAAGGCCATCAGCAGATTGGCGACCCTTGGCCTGGCGCTGGCAAGGGCGAGCGCCAGGGGGGTACCGAGAAGAATGCAGATCGCCAGCGTGCCGAGGGACAGCTCAAGGGTCGTGATGAGCGCCGACCATGTCAGTCCGCTCGAAAGCACCTTCTCGTAGTTGCCGACGGTGTATTCGCTCCCTGTGGTCAGGAAGGATTGCCGGATGATCCAGAGGATGGGCAGGATCGCCGCCAGCCCTACGATGAAAAGCGCAGGCAGTGAAAGCGAGAGGAAGAACCGCCGCTCGCGTCGTGCATCTGCGGTGAGCGCGGGATCGGCGATGACGGTCACGCTACCGCTCCCGGTATCGCATGAACTTTCGCCGCCGGCGCATAGGCGGTCAATCGCTGACCGCTGGCAAGCTCGGTGCAGCCACTGGCCAGCGCCGCCGGAATGCAGACGAGAATCTCCTGCCCGCCGTCAAGCGCCAGCGTCAAAAGCCAGTTCTCGCCGCGAAACGCCTTGGCGCGCAGCGTTCCCTCGAGCGCCACCCCGTCTCGTCCGACGAGCTTGGCATCGAGATAAAAGCTTTCCGCGCGGATCATCAGCGCTTCGCTGGACGCGTCGGCGCCGTCTACTCTGCGCACCGCGCCCGGGGCCACGATGTTGGCCTCACCCATGAACTCCGCGACGAAGCGGGTCGATGGACGATCATAAATCCGCTGCGGCGTATCGAGTTGCTGGATGCGGCCGGAATTCATCACCGCGACCCGGTCGGACATGGTCAGTGCTTCGCGCTGGTCATGCGTCACATAGATCGTGGTGATCCCCAGATCATCGTGCAGACGCCGGATCTCGTACTGCATGGTTTCGCGCAGATTCTTGTCGAGCGCCGACAACGGCTCGTCCATCAGCATCACGCGTGGCTCGAAGACGATCGCCCGCGCCAGCGCCACCCGCTGGCGCTGGCCGCCGGACAATGCTGCAATGTTGCGTTCCGCCAGACCGTCCAGCTTCACGCGGGCCAAGGTGTCAAGCGCCCGCTGACGGGCCTCCGCTTTCGGCGTCTTGCGCAGCGCCAACGGATACTCGACATTTGCCAGAACGTTCATGTGGGGAAACAGGGCGTAGTTCTGGAACACTATGCCGATGTCGCGCTTGTTGGGCGCCAGGCGGGTAATGTCGCGATCGCCCAACAGGAGTTTGCCGGAATCGGGCCGGACAAAACCGGCCAGGGCCATGAGCAGCGTGGTCTTGCCCGACCCGGACGGCCCCAGCAGCGTGAGGAATTCGCCAGCCTGAATGTCAAGCGAGACATCGTCCAGCGCGACGTAGGACCCATAGGTCTTGCGCACGCTGTCGATGGTGATCGGGAGCGACTTCATCATGTGCTTCAGCCTTGGAGCTGATGAATTCGAGACTCAGCGGTTCATCATTTCATCGAAGGCCTTTTGGGCGGCCTCGCCGTTCTTGACCCACCAGTCCGCATTCGAGAACACCGAAGTGCCGGCATTTTCAGGCGCGGTCGCCAGGGTCTTCAGACGATCCGCGGGAATAAGGCCACCCGCATAGCCGGCAGGATTGACCGGGCCATAGGCTATGAAGTCGGTCAGCTTCGCCACGCGCGCGGGCTGCGTCATCGCCGCGATGAGCTTCATAGCTGCTTCCTTGTTCGGCGCCCCCTTCGGCACCGCAAGACAGTCGGTGCCAATGACCGAACCCTTGAACGTGTAGTCCACCGTGGCGCCATCTGCTTTCACGGTCTGCGCCCGACCGTTCCAGGTAACGACCAAATCCGCCTCGCCGTCTTTCAGCAACTGCGCGGACTGCGCTCCCGATGTCCACCAGACCGAGACATTCGGCTTGATCGCCTCAAGCCGCTTGATGGCGCGCTCCAGACCCTCCGGCGTGCTGAGCACGGGATAAACGTCGGCCGGCGCCACGCCATCGGAGAGCAGCGCGATCTCGATCAAGTCCTGCGCATTGGCGCGCAGGGCGCGACGGCCCGGGAATTTGTCAACATCCCAGAACTCGGCCCAGGTCTTCGGCGAATTCTCGCCATAGGTCTTGGTGTTCCACGACATGACAGTGCCATAGGAGTCGAAGGGGTAGCAGTAGTCGGACTTCGCGCCGGCGGGCACGGAGTTGGGATCGATGATCTTGTAGTCGAGCGGCTCCAGCAGCGACTGTGCGGCCGCCTGCGCGCCTTCCGGCGAGCCGAGATGGATGATGTCGGTGGTGACCGCACCCGAGGTGACCTGCATCTTCAGCGCGGCCAGGCCGTCGCTTTGCGTCTCCTCACGGACATCAAAGCCGAGCTCCTTTGCAGCGGGGGCCCACATGGCCTCCTTTATGGCGTTGCCATAGTCGCCGCCCGCGGTGGTGATGGTGACTGTCTGGGCATAGACGGGCAAGGCAGCCGAGACCGCGACCGCTGCCAGGGAAATGCGTAGTAAACGGGACATGGTTTCTCCTCCTCCGGATTCATCAAAATGCCGATAAGACCGGCTTTTTTGTTAATCGTAACGTTACGATTGCCGAAAACGGTCAGTAAGTCAAGCCGGTGCCAGGCAGGTTCGTTTGGTTCGCCGAGCCTGGGTTTGACCCTCGGATCGAATCCGGTAACGTTGCGATGCCCAGCAAGATCAGCCGGCGCTTTCGCAAATGAAGTCGGGCGATATGGCCAATCTAAAACAGATCGCGGCGGAACTTTCCCTTTCGGTGACCACGGTGTCCCGCGCTCTGAAGGATGGGCCGGAAGTGCTGCCCTCGACCATAGCCCGCGTCAAGGAGGTGGCGAAGCGGCTCGGCTATGTCCCAAATCATCATGGTCGCGCGCTGAAAACCGGACGGACCCTGACGCTGACGGCAGTGCTCCCGATGGAGACGCGCGACTACCTTTCCGATCTGTTGAAGCTTCCCTTGATCGAAGGCATGACACTGGCGGCGCGGCAAGCGGGTTATAGTCTGTCCATTTATTCCACCACTCCCGACGACGATCCCGTCGAGAGTGTGCAGCGGCAGCTTCAGGCGCGCAGCTCAGACGGACTGATCATCACCCGCATGGTGTCGGGTGATCCGCGCGTCAAGCTGCTGCTGGATGAACGTATGCCGTTCGTCGCGTTTGGAAGAACCGACCTGGATACCGCGTATCCTTATGTCGATATCGACAATGAACAGATTGCCTACGAGGCGACCCGACGGCTCATGGACAAGGGCTGTCGACGCATTGCCCTGCAACTTCTCGTGCCGGAGGATCAGGCGAGCGCCATGCGTCTTTCCGGGTATGGAAGGGCAATGGCGGAGGCCGGCATTCCGATCGACCAATCGCTGATCGGTCATGGCATGTTCACCATGGAATCGAGCGCGGCCTGGTTCGATCGCCTGCTGGCGTCGTCAGATCCGCCGACGGGCTTGGCATGTGCCAACGAACTGGGCCTTCTGGGAGCGTTACACGCTCTCGGCAAGCGGGGTCTTGAGCCTGGCCGTGACGTCCACATCGTCACTCGCGACAGCACGCGGCTTGCCCGCTTCCTGCCGGCGAAGATTGAAGTTCATTTTGTGGACATGGCCGGTGTCGGACGCAAACTTATCGAGGTTCTGGAGCGCCGGATCATCAATCCGCTCGGGCCGGTGGAGACATTCTTGTTAAAGGGTGAATTCGACCCCGGCGAATAGTCTGCCCGCGGACTCGAGCCGCATTGTTGCAGCATCAAGCGATTTCGACTGGCTGCAAGATGCTCTGGATATCACTCAGCCGGTGCCGCACCCACCTGGCCGGCGACTTCCTGATCGAGCTCGGCGAGAAACTCGACGATGCGGGCGGCGTTGTCGCCTAGATCGTAGCGGCCGTAGCGCGAGGCCGAGCGCATGTCGACGATGACCGCATCGCCGTCGTCGGTCACCCGCACGGCGACATCGGCTGGAAGACCGAGCACGAAGCCCTTAGCCACGGCGTCGATCGTCACCTCGCTTTGCCCGTCGGTTGCCGGATATGGTCCGGCAAGCTCCCAGTCGCGCCGGTCGAGCACGGTTTCGACGGCGTCGACGACGGTTTCGAAAGGCAGATTGTAGCTGCGACCGGTGACCAGCGGATAGGCCTCGGTCTGCAGGCGCTGCTCGCCTGGAGTGGGCGGCGACAGCACGTTCATGGCCCTCGTGCGCTCAGTCGTGTCGAGCGCCGGCGGGTTGTCGAAATCCGTCGAGATGTCGCGCAGCGGCGGGTACGTTGCCGCCCAGTAGGCGGCAACGCCGTAGGGCGCCAGCGCCAGAAGCGCCAGCAAGGCGCCGACGGTCAGGTCGCGACCGCCGCGATCGCCGAAATTCCACAGCCTGGAGAAGGCCAATCCGGCCAACAGCAGCGCCAAGGCGGCAAGCAGCGCGACAATCGCCAGCACCCACAGGAAAGCCGGCGTTTCGACGAGGTCGAAACGATGGCCGACAAGAACGGTCAGCAGCAGGACAACCGCAAAAGCAGCTATGCGCCGCGACCAGCCGGCCGCCCTGGCCGTTTGCCGTTCAGGAATTTCCATTATGTTCCGTGCCACCCCAACCCGTGCAGAGACTTAGAGCATGATCCCGAAAAGTGGAATCCGATTTTTGCTTCGCTGACCTTCGGTTCGGAAAAGATCATGCTCAACACAGGAATAGAGCCCCATCCCGATCCAATCGGGATGGAACAGGCTCGAAAGCCTTTTGCGACTGGCTTGAAGGGCGAAAAGGCACGCCATCCCCGTCAATCCGTTGGCAGGCGATAGTCCTTGAACTGCTGGCGCAAGGTGATCTTCTGGATCTTGCCGGTCGCCGTGTGCGGAATTTCGCCAACGAAGGCGATGTCGTCGGGCATCCACCATTTGGCCACCTTGCCGTCCATGAAAGCCAATATATCGGTTTTGCTCGGCTCCTTGCCTGGCTTGCGCACGATGACCAGCAAGGGCCGCTCGCCCCATTTGGAATGGGCAACGCCGATGGCGGCAGCCTCGGCCACATCAGGATGACCGACGGCAAGATTTTCGAGGTCGATTGTCGAGATCCACTCGCCGCCCGACTTGATGACGTCCTTGGCTCGATCGGTGATCTGCATGTAGCCGCCGGCATCGATGTGGGCGACATCGCCAGTGTCGAACCAGCCGTCGGCGTCGAACTGCTCGGAGCCGACGCCACCATAGTAGGCGCGAGCGATCGCCGGTCCGCGCACCTTCAGCCGCCCGAAGGTCTTGCCGTCCCATGGCAGCGCCTTGTTGTCGTCGTCCGTCACCTTCATTTCGACGCCGAAGGGCGGATAGCCCTGCTTCTGCTGGAGGTCGAGCCGGGTATCGCCCTCGAGCCCGGTATATTCCGGCTTCAAGGTGCACAGCGTGCCGAGCGGCGACATCTCGGTCATGCCCCAGGCATGGATGACATGGACACCGTAATTGTCCTGGAATTTTTTGGTGATGGCACGCGGGCAGGACGAGCCGCCGATAACCACCTTGCCCAGATGGGGGAGCTTCTTGTCGTTCTCCTCCAGATATTGCAGCAGCATCATCCACACCGTCGGCACCGCCGCACTGAAGGTCACCTTCTCGGTGTCGAGCAATTCGTAGATCGAGGCGCCGTCCATCTTGCAGCCGGGCATGACCAGCTTGGCGCCGATCATCGGCGCGCTCTGGCCTAGGCCCCAGGCGTTGGCGTGGAACATCGGCACGACGGGGAGGATCGTATCCCGCGCGGATATGCCCATGGCGTCGGGCATGGCGGCGATCATGGCGTGCAGCACGTTCGAGCGATGGCTGTAAAGGACGCCCTTGGGATCGCCCGTGGTGCCCGAGGTGTAGCACATGCCGGCGGCGGTGTTTTCATCGAAGGTCTTCCAGGCGAAGTCGCCATCGGCTTCGTCAAGCCATTCTTCATAGGCGACGACGTTGGGCAGCGCCGTTTGCGGCATGTGCGCCCTGTCGGTCAGCACGATGATTTTTTTCAGCGATTTGACCGCGCTGGCGATCTTTTCAAGCAGCGGCATGAATGTCAGGTCGACGAAGATCGCCTTGTCCTGCGCGTTGTTCATGATCCAGACGATCTGCTCGGGAAACAGCCGCGGATTGAGCGTGTGATAGATCGCGCCGATACCCATGATGCCGTACCAGGCCTCGACGTGGCGGGCGCTGTTCCAGGCCAGCGTGGCGATACGGTCGCCTAGCCCAAACCCGTCACGCTCGAGCCGCTGGGCGACTTTCAGCGCGCGGCGATGAACTTCGGCGTAGGTGGTACGGACGATCGGACCTTCGATCGAGCGCGACACGATCTCGCGTTTGCCATGCTGCCTTTCTGCGTTGTCGATAAGCTTGTGGCAGAGCAGCGGCCATTCCTGCATCAGTCCGAGCATTTGTTCCTCCCCTACGCTTTCTGCGTCTGTTGTTTTCGTTCCATTGTGGGACGAACCGGCAGATTGTCCAGCCATACCCTCGTACAAGCGGTGCATTCGTCGAAAACACCGGGGAAACCGCCACATTCCGGCCATCGTCGGCGTTAATCTTCATTAACGGGCAGGGTGCGATTGGCGACTGAAAGAGGTTCGCATGGACGCGCAGCTCGACGACAAGATTCTCGAAGATTCGCTTGCCGAAAGCCTGGCCGATTTAGCGCCGGATCCCAAAACTGTTTCCGAAGATGAATTCGTCGAGGTTGTCGGCGGCGCCCTCGAGGCGGTCGGCGGTACGCTGCTGTTCAAGATGTGCGTCCAGAACGAAGGCGAAGGCCAGCATGTTGCTGCGGCATCCATCGGCAATGGCGGCAACCGCCAGTTCCTGCTGCTCACTCTGCCGACCGGCGGTGGTGCGCTGAAGGTCGAGACCGCGGCGAGAAGCACCAATCCGGTCGCCGGTATCGCTGCTGCCTATGCCGGCCTCATGGACGTGTTCAAGACTGCCGCCTGACGGCTCACCCGCAAGGTTTGACGAAGGACCAGGCCCAAGCCTGGCTTAACGGGTGGTGCCTTGCACAACGCCCTTGTCCGACACACCTAATGCTGGACAAGGAGAACCCGTCATGGATCAGATTGCAAACCCGGCGCCCGGCTTTCAACGCAACCCGGGCAAGGTCATCACTGTAGAGCCCTACCGCGGCACCGTTGTCGTGCGCGCCGGCAACACGGTTGTCGCCTCGTCGACAAAGGCAAAACTGCTGTCAGAGACCCCCTACCCCGAGGTTTTCTACATTCCTTTCGAGGACATCGATTTCAGCCAACTCGGCAAGACCGAACTGTCGACCCACTGCCCCTACAAGGGCGATGCCAGCTATTGGAGCGTGCTGCCCGCCGCCGAGGCAGGCAAGGATGCGATGTGGGCCTATGAGCGGCCTTTCGACGAGATGACGGAAATCCGCAATCACGGCGCGTTCTATGCCAGCAAGGTGACGATCGAGGCCACACTAGGCTGAGCAGATGGCTCAGGCGCCCATCGCTTCGTCATCCACGGGCGGAGCCAGGAGCGCAGCGACGCGGCGCAGACCCGAGGATCCATGCCGTGACATCAAAGCGTTGCTACGGTGCAGATCCTGCTCCGTGGCGCTCTCGGTCGATGTCACGGCATGGATCCTAGGGTCTCCGCGACGGAGCTTCGCTCCTGCTCCGCCCTAGGATGACGAAGTTGCGGCTAATCAGTCGTCCCGTTGTTGCCGACCCCATCGGCGTCGTCAAGCCGCACGAAGGTCAGGCCCTTGTCCTTGAGCGCCAGAAGACCTTGCACCACGCCCTCGCCCGCCGCATGGGTCGGTTGGTTGATGTGAGCGATGATGACGTCGCCATCCTTGGCGGCGGCAATGCGCCGCGCGGTTTCCCTGGCGCCCAGCAATGAACCGCCGTCGCCGTTTATCGAGAAGCCGGCGATCTTGAAGCCAAGCTTGCGGATCATGGCGATGGCGGAAGGGCTGTATTCGGCGGTCGCGCCACGAAACCATTTCGGCGCCGGCTCGCCGGTGCTGGCGAGAGCCGCCGCACCCGATTCGACTTCGGCCAGCACCGCGTCCGGACTGCCGGCGCTGCGGATGCCGTAGATCTTTTGCGGCGTGTCGACGGCCGGGATGTGACGGCCGCCATGGTTTTCCAGTTCGAACAGATCGGGATGCGCCCGCATGATCTCGACGGCGGCGGCGTTGCGCTTCAGCCAGATGCCGGTGACGAAAATGGTGGCCGGAATCTTGTTGTCGACAAGCGCCGAAAGAATGCGCGTGTCGGTCTGGCCGCCGCACGCATCGAGCGTCAGCGCGACGCGGCCAGCGCCGCTTGCACCCGGCTTAATGTGCAGCGTCGGCTCGACCAGCGGTACGGCATGGGCGGCGGACGCAGCCCACATCGACAGCGCGATGGCGCAAAAATGTTTTTGGAACAGGCGCATGTTTGGCTTCCGGATCGGCACTGTCTTAGTCGGTCATCCCAAGACCCGCAACAAGGCGGAAATCGGGATGATGGCCAAGGCAGCCGCCGTGACAAATTGACCGGCGCGTGACGTCAATGCGTGTGTTCAGTGGACATCTGTGTTCGCGCCAGGATTTCGCGCATCGCACTGACGACAGGTTCGACGTCCAGGCGCCAGACGCAGCAAGTCTTGCTCGAGTCCCGCGATCGGCACAGGTCGCTCGCCACGCAGGCGCAAGGCATGGAAGGCTGCAGCGTGATGCTGGGCACGCCCACCGGACCCCACTTTGACGGGTTGGTGCGGCCGAAAAGACCGACAACCGGAGTTCCCGCGGCGGCTGCCATATGCATCGGGCCGCTCTCGTTGCCGAGAAACAGCCGCGCCTGTTTCAGCACCGCCAGCAGCGTTTCGAGCGACAAGGCGCCGACGAGATTGACGACCGGCGCTGCGGTCCCGGCAACGATCTGTTCGGCCAGCTCGCGCTCATCGAGACCACCGACAAGCACGAAATCCAACCCGGTCTCGCGCGAAATGATGTCGGTCGCGGCGGCAAAGCGTTCCGGCTGCCATCGCCGCCCCTTGAAGCTCGCTCCCGCATGCACCGCGATGAAGGCCTTTGGCCTGAGATGGTATTTGTCCAGCAACGCCAGGGCCCTCGCCGTTTCCAGGGGCAGCGGCCTGATCGACGGCACGCGCACGCGCAGATCGACGCCAAGCGTTTCGAGCGGCGAAAGATAACGGTAGAGAAAGTGCCGTTCGCCGAAGCCGAACGGCTTGGCAAACACATTGGCGGGCTGACGCTCCAGCCAGCGCAAGGGTCTTTCGGGCGGATTGTAGCCGATCCGGGTCCTGGCATTGATGAAGCCGACGATGATGCGCGACGTCTTTGAATCGGTCAGGTCGATCGTCAGGTCGAAGCGCAATGCGCGCAGCTTGCGTATCGTTGCGTAGAGCTCGCGCCCCCGCTCCAGCGGGCTGCCACGCATTTTGGCACGGCGGAAGGTCACAACCTCAGAGGCGATGCCGTGCGCGGTGACGAATTTGGCGAGATGGGCCTCGCAAAGAAAAACAATCCTGACGCCGGGGTATTCGAGCTGCAGGTTCCTGGCGAGTGCGGAGGCGAGAACGATATCGCCGATGAACTTGGTTTGCAGGATCAGGATCGAGCGGAAGGGTTTGGGCGAAATCTGTAACATCTGTTCTGGGCACCGGGCGGGTTCGGGGCCGTAAAACTGGGCAGAGACGATGTCGAGATTGCGCGCTCTCACGCGCAACTTCGCGTGAGCTTCATTACAAATCGGTAAGCCGAGATCCGGACGGCTGGATCGCTACGTCCGGCCAGCCTTTGCAACCTGCACCGCCGCTTGCGCGGCGGCTAGTCTGGCGATCGGCACGCGGTAGGGCGAGCAGGAGACGTAGTCGAGGCCGACCTCTTCGCAGAAGCGGATCGAAGCCGGATCGCCGCCATGTTCGCCGCAAATGCCGAGCTTGATGTCGGGTCGCGTCGCCCGGCCCTTTTGCGCCGCCATGCGCACCAGCTCGCCGACGCCCTCGATATCGAGCGACACGAATGGATCCTGCTCGATGATGCCCTTCTGCCGATAGGTCTCGAGGAACGACGCCGCGTCGTCACGCGAGATGCCGAAAGTGGTCTGGGTCAGGTCGTTGGTGCCGAAGGAGAAGAATTCGGCCGACTCTGCGATGACATGGGCACGGATCGCCGCGCGCGGCAGTTCGATCATCGTACCGGTGAGGTACTCGATCTTGACGCCGGTCTCCTCCATGACGCTCTTGGCGACGGCATCGATGCGCGCCTTGACGTAGTCGAGCTCCTTCTTCAGGCCGACCAGCGGCACCATGATTTCGGGAACCACCAGCGCGCCGGCCTTGTGGCCGGCCTCGACAGCGGCCTCGAAAATGGCGCGCGCCTGCATCTCGGCGATCTCGGGAAAGGAGACGGCGAGACGGCAGCCGCGATGGCCGAGCATCGGGTTGAACTCGTGCAAGGCTTCGGTGCGCTGCCTGAGCTTCTCCGGCGACACCTTCATGGCGGCGGCAACTTCGGCCACCTCTTCCTCGGTCTTGGGCAGGAATTCGTGCAGCGGCGGATCGAGCAGGCGGATCGTCACCGGCAGGCCGGCCATGATCTCGAACAGTTCGAGGAAATCCGAGCGCTGCATCGGCAACAGCTTGGCAAGCGCGGTGCGCCGCTCCTTCTCAGTGTCGGCCAGGATCATCTCGCGCATGGCAACGATGCGCTCGCCGTCGAAGAACATGTGCTCGGTGCGGCAAAGCCCGATGCCTTCGGCGCCGAAAGAACGCGCCATGCGTGCGTCAAGCGGCGTTTCGGCGTTGGTACGCACCTTCATGCGACGCACCGCGTCGGCCCATTCCATGATGGCGGCGAAATCGCCGGAAAGTTCCGGCTGCAACATCGACACCGCGCCCTTAAGCACCTGGCCATTGCTGCCGTCGATGGTGATGATGTCGCCCTTGCGGAAGGTCGAGCCCATCGCCATCAGCGTGCCGGCCTTATAGTCGACACGCAGCGAGCCGGCGCCCGACACGCAAGGCTTGCCCATGCCACGCGCCACCACAGCGGCGTGGCTGGTCATGCCGCCGCGCGTCGTCAGGATGCCCTCCGACGCATGCATGCCGTGGATGTCTTCGGGGCTGGTTTCGATGCGCACCAGGATCGCCTTGCGGCCTTGCGTCTTCAGCTCCTCAGCATCGCCGGAGGAAAAGACGATCTCACCCGTGGCGGCACCCGGAGAGGCCGGCAGGCCGATGCCGATGACATCGCGCGCGGCCTTGGGGTCGATGGTCGGGTGCAGCAGCTGGTCGAGCGAGGCGGGATCGATGCGGGCGACCGCCTCCTCCTTGGTGATCAGTCCATCGCGCGCCATTTCGACGGCGATCTTGAGCGCCGCCTTGGCGGTGCGCTTGCCGGAGCGGGTCTGCAGCATCCACAGTTTGCCGCGCTCGATGGTGAATTCGAGATCCTGCATGTCGCGGTAGTGCTGCTCCAGCCGGTCGGAGATGGCGACGAAGGACTGGAACGCTTCCGGCATCAATTTCTGCAGCGACGGCTTGTCGGAGCCGGCGGCAATGCGCGCGGCTTCGGTGATGTTTTGCGGCGTGCGGATGCCGGCAACGACATCCTCGCCCTGCGCGTTCACCAGGAACTCGCCATAGAGCATCTTTTCGCCGGTCGACGGATTGCGGGTGAAGGCGACGCCGGTGGCCGAGGTCTCGCCCATATTGCCGAACACCATGGCCTGGACATTGACCGCCGTGCCCCAGCTCTCTGGAATGTCATGCAAGCGCCGATAGGTGATGGCGCGGTTGTTCATCCAACTCGAAAACACAGCGCCAATGGCGCCCCACAGTTGCTCGTGCGGATCCTGCGGAAACGGCTTGCCGAGCTCTTCCTCGACCTTGGCCTTGTAGAGCGCGATGACGCCCTGCCATTCGATGGCCGTCAGTTCGGTGTCGAGCTCATGGCCGAGCCCGCCCTTCTGGTCCTCGAGTATCTCCTCGAACACTTCGTGGTCGAGACCCATGACGACATCGGAATACATCTGGATGAAGCGGCGATAGCTGTCATAGGCAAAGCGGGCATCGCCGGAATCGGCGGCCAGCGCTTCGACGGTCTCGTCGTTGAGGCCGAGATTGAGCACGGTGTCCATCATGCCCGGCATCGAGGCGCGGGCGCCGGAACGCACCGAGACCAGCAGCAGTTTCGACGGATCGCCGAAGCGGCGCCCGGTCAGCCGGCCGATATGGTCGAGAGCGACCGCCACGTCCGCTTCCAACGAGCCGGGATAGGTGCGGGCATTGGCATAGTAGGCGTTGCAGACCTCTGAGGTGATGGTGAAACCAGGCGGCACCGGCAGGCCCAGGCTACACATTTCAGCCAGGTTGGCGCCTTTGCCGCCCAGCAGATTCTTGTCGCCGGCGCGACCTTCCGCCGCCCCATCGCCAAAGGTGTAAACCCACTTGGTCATGCCTGCTCTCCGGTTGCAGGAGATTCTAAAGATTGGCGAGGTCCGCCCGTTTCCAGACCGAGCGATATGATGCTGCACTGCGAAAGGCAAGGCGTCGACAAAGCCGGCTGCCTTCTACAATCGATTAAGCAAAAGCTGCGTCAAAAAGACTTGCGACATCGCAGGCAACGGAATAGAACATACCAAGAACATTTTGTGGAGTGACGTTATGAAACTGACCGGAAAGCTCGATTATCTCGAATTGCCGGCTACCGGCGGCACGCTGGACAGGCTGAAAGCTTTCTACAGCGCCGCCTTCTCCTGGTCATTCACCGATTACGGGCCAACCTATTCGGCCTTTGCCGAAGGTCTGGACGGCGGCTTTCAGGCCGATGCCGCAGAAGCCCCCGCCAAGCCGCTGCCGGTGCTCTATTCCCAGGATCTGGAGGAAACGGTGAGCGCCGTCGAAAGCGCGGGCGGCACCATCGTCAAGCCGATCTTTTCATTTCCCGGCGGCAGGCGGTTCCATTTCGTCGACCCGGCCGGCAATGAAATGGCAGTCTGGGGCGAGTAGCACGCCCCTTGGCCGGACCGAGCCGACCACGAAATCAGGCGGCCAAAAACCGCGGTTCATTGCCATTGTGCTTTTTGGCTGCTCTGCTAATAACGCGCCGCGCAAGCGACTCTTATGGCTATTGGGGCGTCGCCAAGTGGTAAGGCATCGGTTTTTGGTACCGACATTCCCAGGTTCGAATCCTGGCGCCCCAGCCAATCCCGTATGCCTTTTGAAATCCATGATTTACTGACGCCATGAATGGCTGCGTCAGGGCTATCTGACTCTTTTTTAGCAGCGCGCGACCCGACTCCATCCGCAGAGCCGGGTCGTGCGAAGAGGATCAGTAGTCGCTGTCGTCCTGGATGACGATGGGATGATGCCGATGATGGCGACGTTCGATCGAGCCGGTCACGATAACGGTATCCGGGCGATGATGGCGGCGGCCGTGGTCGTAGAAGGCAACCGTGCCGTGTTTACGGTGATGAAGGCGTTGACCTTGGTCATTGATGATCTTGACGTTGTTGTGATGGTGCCGATGGTGGGTTGTGATGATTATGTCAGCTTCGGCTGCCGAAGCTATCGCCGGCATCGCCATAAACAGCGCCAAAGCGCTCACGATCATTGTTTTCATTGCAATATCTCCATCTGCTAATTATCCCTTCGCGGGATAACCGCGTCCCATGCCTTTGGTTCCGACTGGCGTCGTCAGTTCACGCGGCGCGATCAGTGACGGCCTCTCCCGCGCAACGAGGCATGTGTCGAAAGAGGAAATTACGACACGAGGTCTGTGTCTTGCTGGCAACTTCCGGTGAAGACACGCCCTTCAAAGTGAAGCATCTGCCTTGCGCGGAAGACCGTCGGTACGTCCTCTCAGGATTTCCGAGAGGACGACCAATCACTCAGATCCCGTAGGTGAGTGCGAGGTAGACCACCGGCGCCAGGATCAGGAAAATCGCCATTCCGATAACCACTGCGATTGCCTGGCGCTCCGTTCGCCTGACAATGTCAGCGACCTTGTCATCGTCAGCCGACGATATGAGGTCAATGACTGAAGAAACTTCCGGAGTTCGACCATCATTGTCGTTTGCGGGTCGCGCTGCGCCGTCATGCACTGATCTCTGGACAAAGGTCACTATTAGCCTCGCTGTCGAAAACGCCCCGCCGTCTGGCGGTGCCAATAAAATCGGGTGCCCGCCGGTCTCTGCAGAATGGCGGACACCCGATTGACCGCCGATGAAGGGACTCATTCTCGGCAGTCCGGCTCCAATGTATTGGGAGGGCATAGGTTGCCGGCCTTCAGACCAATGGCTGCGATGCCAGGACTTCAGTCGTACCCTGTTCGGACCTTAGTCCGCCGGCCGACGAAAGGCGTGGGCGAGCCATTCTTTCGACAGCAGAAAATTTGGGAACATTAGTCGGCTCTAACGGTTCATTCCCAGCAACAGATTTTTGGGAGAGATATCATGAACAGCATAGTTTGGCTCGTCGGAGCGGTCGTCATCGTGGTTGCCATACTGAGCTTCCTTGGCCTGCGATAAACACGGCCTCTGTGGGAATCGGCAAGTGTGGGTTGGGGCGCCACGCGTCCCATAGTATTCAACTCCAACGTTGCGCGTTGACGCAGATGGAGACGTTCAGACATGGATGCCGCAGTTGCAGCAGTGATGATCTTGCTTTCGTGCAGCCCCGGACCTGCTTCGGTATGCCAGCCGATCAAGACTGCGCCCACCATCTACTCTTCGGTTGAAGAGTGCCGATCGTCGCTGATGAATCGTCTTGCAACATCTGCCGACGGGGGTGTCGTCGGCCGGTGCAGAAAGGTTGATCCGTCGGCGACAGGGTCATTGCCGGCTGGCTATACGACGGTAATTGTATCACGCGGCGTGAGAAGCGATGTCGCTATGACCTACGTCGTCCCGCGTGCGGATCACTAGTGGGAGCGGGCAGTTTGCCACTAACGTGCTGATGGCATCCATTCCCAGCGGTACCAGTCGACAAACTTCTTTAGCCCGTCTTCGATCGAGACGCTCGGCCTGAAGCCGAAATCGCGCTCCAGCGCGGTCATGTCGGCAAAGGTTCGCTCGACATCGCTGTCCTGCATCGGCTCATATTGGCGGATCGCCTTTACGCCGAGCAGCTTTTCCAACGTGTCGATGAAGTCGGCGAGCCGCACCGGGCTGTTGTTGCCGACATTGTAGAGCCGGCTTGGCGGAACCTCAGCCGCGGGCGGCTTGTCGAGCACGGCAACCACCGCCCGCACCACATCGTCGACATAGGTGAAATCGCGCCACATCTCGCCGTTGTTGAACACCCGGATCGGCTTGCCCTCGAGCATCGCCTTGGTGAACATCCAATAGGCCATGTCGGGCCGGCCCCAGGGGCCGTAGACGGTGAAAAACCGCAGGCCGGTCTGCGGCACGCCGAACAGATGAGCGTAGGTATGGCTCATCAGTTCATCGGCCTTCTTGGTCGCGGCGTAGAGCGAAACAGGGTGATCGACCTGATCTGTCTCCGAGAACGGCACCTTGGTGTTGCCGCCATAGACCGAGCTCGACGAGGCATAGACCAGATGTTCGAAGGCGGGTGCGGCGCGACAGTATTCGAGCACTTCGAGATGGCCGACGACGTTGGATCGGACATAGAGCCTGGGATTTTCGAGCGAATGGCGCACCCCCGCCTGCGCTGCCAGGTGGACGACTTTGGTGATGCCTTGCCCGGCGAGAGCCGCGCTCAGCGCGCCCTGTTCGGCGATGTCGAGCTGATGAAATGAAAAGCCCTTTTTGGGCTTAAGGCGGGCGAGCCGCCCCTGCTTCAGCGCCAGATCGTAGTAGTCGTTCATGTTGTCGACGCCGATGACCGCTTCTCCCCTGTCGAGGAGGTGATGGCAGACATGGCTTCCGATGAACCCCGCGGCTCCGGTGACGAGTACAGGCAACAGGGTTCTCCATAGGCACGGTCAGGCCGGCCCTTCGGAGCCGACGATTTTCAGTTGGTGCTATAGTCGAAAGCCGAAATTGAGGCCACTGGCCACGCTGCTGCGTCAGCTCGCCTCGCGCATCGCCTCTGCCGCCTGCAGGTCGACCGACACCAGCTGGCTGACGCCTTGCTCGGCCATGGTCACGCCGAACAGCCGGTTCATGCGCGCCATGGTGATGGGATTGTGGGTGATGATGACGAAGCGCGTCTCGGTGGTGGCGGCCATTTCGTCCATCAGATTGCAGAAGCGCTCGACATTGTGATCGTCGAGCGGGGCGTCGACTTCGTCGAGCACGCAGATCGGCGCCGGATTGGTCAGGAACACGGCAAAGATCAGCGACATCGCCGTCAGCGCCTGCTCGCCACCGGACAGCAGCGTCATCGTCTGCGGCTTCTTGCCGGGCGGCCGGGCGAGGATTTCGAGCCCGGCTTCGAGCGGATCGTCGGATTCGATCAGCTGCAGTTCCGCGGTGCCGCCGCCGAACAGATGCGAGAACAGCCGCTGGAAATGGCCGTTGACGACGTCGAAGGCGGCGAGCAAGCGCTCGCGGCCTTCGCGGTTCAGGCTCTGGATCGCCTGCCGGAGCTTGCGAATGGCCTCGATGATGTCCTCGCGCTCGGAAACGATGGTCTCCAGCCGGTCGGACAGTTCCTTCTGCTCTTCCTCGGCGCGCAGATTGACGGCGCCCAGCCGCTCGCGCTCGATCTTCAGCCGGTCGAGTTGGCGCTCGATCTCGGCCATCTCAGGCATCGGGCTGTCGACTTCCAGCCCGGTGTGGCGAATGACCAGATGCGGCGGCGTGTTCAGTGTTTCCTGGATGCGCGCCTCAACCTCCAGCCGGCGCTCGTCGGCGGCGGTCAGCCGCTCTTCGGCGCGCACACGGGTTTCGCGGGCTTCGGCCAGCGACTGGATGGCGCCGGTGGCGGCCTTGTCCAGTTCGGACTGGCGGTTTTCCGCTTCCTGCAAGCGGTCGGCGGCCGCCTGGCGCAGGCTCTCGGCCTCGGCAAGCTGCGACAGCAGCGCACGCCGCCTGGCATCGATCTCGTCGGGGGCGTCAGCCAGCCTTTCGCGCTCGGCTTCTGCCTCGGCCTTGCGTTCGCCAAGCGAGGCGATCTGGGTGGAAGCGTTTTCGGCGCGCTCCAGCCAGTTGCGGCGCTCGGCGTCGATGGCATCGAGGCGGCGCACGCGCGCCTCGGCTTCGCGCCTGAGCCCCTCATGGACGGCGCGGGCGTCGGCCAAGGTGGCGCGGTCCCTGCCGACATTGGCTGCGGACTGTTCGAGCTGCAATTGCAGGTCGCCGAGATCGGGCGCGTCCTGCAGCAGCATTTCGGCTTCGGCAAAGGCGGCAGCCGTCTCTTCATGGCTGTCGACGACGCGCGCACGCGCTTCGTCCAAAGCGGCGCGCCGGCTTGCCAGCTCACCGCCAGCCTTTTCGGCCTCGGCCAGCGCGTTGCGGGCGTCGTCCAGGCCATGCTGGGCATCGCGGCCGGCCTGGCGGGCATTACGTTCGGCTTCGCTCGCCTGGCGCAGCGCCTGTTCGGCCTGAGCAAGGGCGGCTTCCGCCTCGCGCACGATCTGTGTTGCCTGCACCGCCTCGGCATCGAGCTCTGCCAATCGGTTTTTCTGCGCCAGCCGCTGCGCTGCCGCCGTCGGTGCGTCAGCGCTTGCCGTCAACCCGTCCCAGCGCCACAGCGCACCGTCGCGGCTAACCAGCCGCTGGCCGGGTGCCAGCAGCGCCTGCAAGCGGCGGCCATCGGCGGCGTCGACAATGCCGATCTGCGCCAGCCTGCGGGCAAGCTGCGAAGGCGCGCTGACCACGCTAGCAAGGCTCTTGATGCCTGCAGGCAAAGCCGCATCGCCCGGCTGAACCTGGCTTTCGCCCCAATGCACCGGCGCGCTGCGGTCGAGCGGCACGTCAAGGTCTTCGCCGAGCGCCGCACCAAGGGCTGTTTCATAGCCGCGCTCGACGCTGAGCTGTTCCAGCACTGATGGGAAAAGATCGCCGCTGGCGGCATTCAAGATCTTGGTCAGCGTGCGGGCTTCAGTCTCGATCCCGGCGAGTTCTGACCGGGCGTCCTGCAGCGGCGGACGGGCGGCGCTTTCCGCCGCGCGCGCCTCAATGACCGCCTGTTCGGCCGATATCGCGCCGGCTTCGCTTTCCTCCAGTCGGGCGAGCGCATCCTCGACCAAAGCACGCTTCTCGGCGGGGTCGGGCAGGCCGGCAACCTTGGAGACGATCTCGGACAATTCGCGGTCGACATCGGCCAGTTGGCGGGCAAAGCGGTCGCGACGCTCGGCGGTGTCGCGCAGCGTGCGTTCGATCTGGTTGCGCGAGGCGGCGGCCTCCGCCCGTTCGGCGGTCAGCGCGGCGAGTTTTGCTTCACTCTGGGCGAGTGTGGCACCGGCCTGCTCGAAGGCCGCGCGCGTGGTGGCCTCGCGCTCGGCGGCGCCGGCATTTTCGGAATTGAGCGTGGCTTCTTCCGTGCGCAGGCGCTCGAGAATATCCGCATTGTCGCGGACCATGCGTTCCTCGCGGGCGATGTCGCCGTCGAGCTGCTGCAGTCGGCGGTCGAGTTCGGCCTGGCGGGCGCGGATGCGGCCGGCTTCCTCCTCGATCTGCGCCTTGGCGATCGACAGCCGCTGGAAGGCGGCAGCGGCGGCGGCTTCGGCGTCGCGCAAATCCGGCAGCCGGTGCGCGCCGATGCCTTGCTCCTTGGCGGCATTCATCTGCGATGCGGCGCGGTCGCCGACCAAAGCGGTGGCGACGGCCAGCGCCGAGCGTGCCTCGCCTTCCTGCGTCTTGGCCAGCGTCCAGCGCAGATGCAGCAGTGTGGCTTCCGCCTTGCGGATGTCGGCCGACAGGTTCTTGAAGCGTGAGGCCTGGCGCGCCTGGCGCTTCAGGCTTTCGATCTGGCTTTCCAGCTCGCCGACAACGTCGTCCAGCCGTTCGAGATTCTGTTCTGCCGCCTTGAGCCGTAGCTCGGCTTCATGGCGGCGTGTGTGCAGGCCGGAAATGCCGGCGGCTTCTTCGAGCAGCGCGCGGCGCGCCTGCGGCTTGGCCTGGATCAGTTCGCCGATGCGGCCCTGACCGACCATGGATGGCGAACGGGCGCCGGTTGACTGATCGGCGAACAGCAGCTGCACATCCTTGGCGCGGGCCTCTTTGCCGTTGATGCGGTAGAGCGAGCCGGCCTCGCGCTCGATGCGGCGCGATACCTGCAATTCATCGGCATCGTTGAAGGCGGCAGGCGCCGTGCGGTCGCTGTTGTCGAGGAACAGCGTGACTTCGGCGGTGTTGCGGGCCGGGCGGGTTCCCGAGCCGGAAAAGATGACGTCGTCCATGCCGGACGCGCGCATGTTCTTGTAGGAGCTTTCGCCCATCACCCAGCGCAGCGCCTCGACCAGGTTCGACTTGCCACAGCCATTGGGGCCGACAATGCCCGTCAGCCCGCGCTCGATGACGAACTCGCCGGGTTCGACGAAGGACTTGAAACCGAGGAGGCGAAGGCGCGAAAACTTCATTCGCGCCGCCCCATAGGAACAGGCACGCCGAAGCGCAGGCGCCTCGGCGCTGCCGGGACGTCAGAGCAGAGGGTCGAGGATGGCCGACATTTCCTCAATCGACATCGCCCCTTTGTAGGTCTTTCCATTGATGAAGAAGGTCGGCGTCGAGTCGACCTTGAATTCATCGGCGCCGCGTTTCTGGACCGATCTCACATCGTCCAGAAGTTTCTGGTCCGTCAAGCAGGCCTCGAAGGACTCCTGTGTAAAACCGGCAAGCTTCGAGATCTGCAGCAGCGCGTCCTTGGTGTTGTTGACGCCCACCCAGTTCGGCTGCTGCTTGAACAGCACGTCCACCATCGGGAAATAGTTGTCCTTGGCGCAGCGCGCCAGCATGAAACCGGCCTCGGCGCTCGGATCGAACGGGAATTCGCGCAGGATGTAGCGAGCCTTGCCGGTGTCGATGTATTTCGTCTTCAACTCAGGGAAGGTGGTCGCGGCAAAATGCGCGCAATGCGGGCAAGTCATCGACGCATATTCGACGATGGTGATCTTGGCGTCGTCCTTGCCCAACTGCTTGTCGGGCAGCGCACCCGGCTTCAGCAATGTCGCCATATCCACCGCGCCCGTGGATTCCGGCGCCTTGACGGCGGCCGGCGTGGCCGGATTTGCAGGGGCCGCAGGTGTTGCCGGCGCCGCGGGCTTTACATCCGCCGCCTTGGCTTCCTCGCCGGAATCGCTGCAGGCAGCGAGCAGAGCCACCACCGGGACGGCGGCCAGCGACGACAGGATTGTTCTGCGAGACAAGCTTTTGTCAAACGGGGGACGGTTCATGCGAATCACCTGACTATGGTTGGATTTTGCAATGCAAAGGCTAGAAAAGGCGAGAGTTGGCGCGAATTAAGGCATCGCCGTCCCCATTCCAATCGCCAAACTTGATGCGCATGATCACGAATGCGCGAGATTGTCACTTCTTTTCGCCAAGAATGGTGGCGCCGAGCCGCTCCAGCGAGGCGCGCAAACCGTCGTCCTCGATCAGCCCGACGGTATCAGACAGCTTTGTTTTCTCGGCCGCACTCAGCGGCCGGAAGCTTGGTTTGGGTCGGCCCCTGTCCTTCGTCACCGGCTTCTGCACAATCCTGATACGGCCAACGGCGTTGAAGCCGAGGAAAGCATTGACCCGGTTGATGATCTCGCCGGTCTCGTGCTGCAGATGCAGTGCCGCCATGCCCTCGCAAGCGATGACCAGCACCGCCGGCTCGAACGGATCATCCTCATGCATGCGGCGCGGCCACTGGATCTTTTCAGGGCGCGAATGGCCGGCGAGCCGGGGCCCGGCGATCTCTTCCCAGGACTGGACCAGCCCGATCGAAATGCCGGCCCGCTTGCGAAGCACCGGATCGAGGATCGCGGTGGCCAGATCGCTCACCGGAACGGGATTGCCGTAGGGCCTTTTCCCTGCCATGTGCGTTCTCCAGCCACGCCCCTCACCAAGCTTAGGGTCCGTTCTCGATCAATGGCACTGCACGACCAGACCCGCAAGGCTGCAACACCGGATGATGGCGGCATCGCGTCCCGGCTCCTCGCCTGGTACGATTTGCATCACCGCGAATTGCCGTGGCGTATCACGCCCCGCGACCATGCAGGCGGGGCGCGGCCCGACCCCTACCGCATCTGGCTGTCCGAAGTCATGCTGCAGCAGACCACGGTCGAAGCGGTAAAGGCCTATTTCCGCGCCTTTGTCGAAAAATGGCCCGATGTAAACGCCCTTGCGGAGGCTGAGACCGAAGACGTCATGAAGGCATGGGCGGGGCTCGGCTACTATTCCAGGGCGCGCAATCTCAAGGCCTGCGCCGATCTCGTGGCACTTCGCGGCGGCCGATTTCCCGAAACGGAAGCTGGGCTGCGGGAACTGCCGGGCATCGGCGCCTACACGGCGGCGGCGATCGCCGCGATCGCCTTCGACCATCCTGCCGCGGTCGTCGACGGCAATGTCGAGCGCGTCATCACCAGGCTGTTTTCGATCGCCACGCCGCTGAGCGAGGCCAAGGCCGAAATACGCGCTTATGTCGAACGCATGGTTCCCAAGGGAAGGCCGGGCGATTTTGCCCAGGCGATGATGGATCTGGGCGCGACGATCTGCACGCCGCGGCGGCCGCGCTGCATGCTTTGCCCGTTGCGCGAGGATTGCAGCGCGACTGTCTCGGGCGATCCCGAACACTTCCCGGTGCGCTTGCCCAAAGCCGAGAAACCATTGCGGCGCGGCGCCGCCTTCGTCGCGGTGAGAGCCGACGGCGCCATCCTGTTGCGCAAGCGCCAGGAAAAGGGCCTGCTTGGCGGCATGACCGAGGTGCCGACGACCGGCTGGACCGCGCGGATCGACGGCGCCACCACCGACGCAGCCGCGCCCTTCCCCGCCAAATGGCGGCGTGCCGGCCAGATTGCGCATGTCTTCACCCATTTCGCGCTTGAGCTCGAGGTTTTTCGTGCCGAGGTGAACGGCGCCGCGCCAGTGGGGCATTTCTGGTCGCTGGCCCATGAAATTTCCGGGGAAGCGCTGCCGACTGTCATGAAAAAGGCAATTGAAGCAGCCATACCCGGCGCGACGAAAAAGCCGTCGCCACACAGTGCAAAGAGGCCTGCATGACTGAAGTCCGCCACATCGTTTTCGACATTGGCCGCGTGCTGATCCACTACGATCCAAACATTCCGTTCAGCCGCCTCATTCCCGATGCCGACGAGCGCAAGTGGTTCTTCGACAATGTCTGCACGCATGACTGGAACATCGAACAGGACCGTGGTCGCAAGTGGGAAGAGGCTGAGGCGCTATTGATCGCCGAGCACCCCGATCACGCTGAAAACATTCGCAATTTCCGCCGCCACTGGCACGAAATGGTGCCGCATGCCTATGACGACAGCGTCGCCATCATGGTCGGCCTGATCGAGACCGGCCACGACGTGACCATGCTGACCAACTTTGCCGCTGATACGCTGGCCGAGGCCCGCGAACGCTTCGACTTTCTCGACCGCCCGCGCGGGGTGACGGTGTCAGGCGACATCGGCCAGATCAAGCCGGACCGCGCCATCTACGATCATCACGTCGCCGCGTTCGGCCTCGAACCCGGAGCCACTTTGTTCATCGACGACAGCCAGAAAAACGTCGACGGCGCCAAGGCGGCCGGCTGGCAGGCGGTGCTGTTCACCGACGCCAAAACGCTCGAGGCGGACCTCGAGCGTCTGGGGATCAAAGTCTGATTTGAGGCGCTTGCAGAGGGGCCATCAGGCCCCTGCCCGCTCCATGCCGAGCCGCGCGATGCGGCGCAGTTCGTCGATCGGGGTCAGGCCGCCCGAGCGCTCATAGTGCCAGAAAGTCCAGCCGTTGCAGGCGTCCAGCCCCTGCACTTCGGCGCCGATCTTGTGGATCGAGCCGGCGCTGTCGCCGATCGCCACCGTGCCGTCGGCGCGCACCTTGGCGGCCCAGCGCTTCTTGGCATCGTAAAGCGTGGCGCCGGGCTGCATCAGCCCGGTGTCGAGAAGGCTGACAAAGGCGACGCGCGGTTCGGCGCGCTTGCCGGTCAGCACCGTCAGATCGGCCTCGTCCAGCGGCCGCACCGCATCGATGCGCTCGTTGGCGGCGTCGATATAGGCCTGCTCGCGCTCGATGCCGACGAAGTGGCGGCCGAGGCGTTTTGCCACCGCGCCGGTGGTGCCGGAGCCGAAGAAGGGATCGAGCACGATATCGCCGGGCTTGGTCGAGGCCATCATGATGCGGGCGAGCAGCGCTTCCGGCTTCTGCGTCGGATGCAATTTGTCGCCATTGTCGTTCTTCAGCCGTTCGCCGCCGGTGCAGATCGGAAACAGCCAGTCGGACCGCATCTGAATGTCGTCGTTCGAGGCTTTCATCGCCTCGTAGTTGAAGGTGTAGCCCTTGCCCTTCTGGTCGCGCGAGGCCCAGATCATCGTCTCATGGGCGTTCTGGAAACGGCGGCCGCGGAAATTCGGCATCGGATTGGTCTTGCGCCAGACGACATCGTTGAGGATCCAGAAGCCGAGATCCTGCATCTTGGCGCCGACCCTGAAGATGTTGTGATAGGAGCCGATGACCCAGATGGTGCCGTTGGGCTTCAGCACCCGGCGCGCCGCCAGCAGCCAGGCGCGGGTGAAGGCGTCGTAGGCCTCAAAACTCTCGAACTGGTCCCAATCGTCGTCGACGGCATCGACCTTGGACTGGTCGGGCCGATGCAGATCGCCGTCGAGCTGCAGATTGTAGGGTGGATCGGCAAAGATCACGTCGATGGATTTTTCGGGCAGCCGGTCGAGTGCTGCCACGCAATCGCCCTTGAGGATCGTGTCCAGCCATTCGGATTGCTGGGGAGCGTGGGAAAGGTCGTCGAGAAGACGCACGGCAGACATTGATACACCCAAAGCACGCGTTACTGTTTACTCCCCGTTATGGTTACCGATCAGCGTAAATATTCAGTGAAGGGGATCGTTGCGACGATCGAAACCCGCTTAATTTGCGCAGCCCGGCCTGTTGGTGTATGCCGCGCCGCCTGAGCCTTCCCGGGCCCCTTGCGGCCTTTGTCTCCTCCCTTCTTGCGGATCACCATGCCCCAGCCTGACCTTGTCATCTTCGATTGCGACGGCGTGCTCGTCGATTCCGAAATCATCGCCGCGCGGATCGAGGCCGAGCTTTTGACCTCGGCCGGGTTTGAAATATCGGCCGAGGAACTTGCCGAAACCTATGCCGGGCTGACCTTCAAGGACATCATGATGCGGGTCGAGGCGAAGTCGGCGATCCCGTTCCAGGCGTCGCTGATCGACCGCGCCGAAGAGCTGGTCGACCGCAAATTGCGCAGCGACGTGCGCGCCATAGACGGCGTGCGCGAGGCGGTCGCCGCGGTAACGGTGCCGCGCTGCATCTGTTCGAATTCGCGCTCCGAGCGGATCGAATTCATGCTGGAGAAGGTGCAATTGCTGCCGTTCTTTGCCGGCCGGATCTTTTCGGCGCTGGAAATACCCGGCAAGAAAACCAAACCGGCGCCCGACGTGTTTCTGCTTGCGGCAGAGAAGCTCAACGCCGATCCAGCCAACACCTTCGTCATCGAGGATTCCGTGCACGGCGTTGCCGGCGCCAGGGCGGCAGGCATGCGGGTGATCGGCTTTACCGGCGCATCACACAGCTATCCTGGCCATGCCGACACACTGACCGAGGCCGGCGCCGAAACCGTCATTCGCCGCTGGGCCGAGCTGAAAAGCGTGATTGCGGCCCTGTCTGAATGGTCGGCGGACGCCTGAGGAGCCGCGCGCCCAACCGGCGCGCGACACGAAATTTAGCCTCGTGGGATCAGGGTCGTGTTGTCGTCAGCAGGAGCAGCAGGAGGAGGAGCGGGTTTGGCTTTCTTCCTGCCCGACTTCTTCTTCGGCTTGTCCGTCACCGCCTTCGGGGTGACTTCGTCATAGCCGGCAAAGGCCTGGTAGTCCTGCGCGGTGGGCTCGGGGACGACGACATTGGAATCCGTGAAGACGAACTGCGTGGCCGTCGAGGGGTCACTGACCTGGATCTGATACGGGTGGATCTGCGAGTAAAGAACCTCGGTGCCGTGCATGACGGCGACACGGATCGGCATGGTGATGGTGCCGGGGGTAAACATCGGTCCCGGCACGACCTTGCCGGCGACGGCAATCTTCATCGACAGCTGGCCGTTGGCGCGACTGCAGTCGCGGGTCACATCGGTGATCGAGGCCTGGTAGATGATCTTCGTCGGGTCTTTGTTCGGATCAACGATGGTCCCGTCCGGCGCCGGCTGGGCGGCTTGCGCATCCGCATCGGCAGCGTCGGTTTTCTTCTTCGGCTTCTGGCTACCCTTGCCATAGGTGTTGAAGAAGGCCGTACCGTCGCGCAACGTCACTTTCGGGCAGTAGGCTTGCAACTGGCTGGAGAGAACCTTGGGATCCTGCGGCGGAGGTGGCGTCGTGTCCTTCTTGCCGAAGCCGAGGTTGAGAACGCCATTGTCGCTCGATTGGCAGCCGGCGGCGGCAAGCATAAAGCCGGTGAGCGCCAGACCCGCGACAAAGCGGTTGTTTAACGAATAAAACGCCATGAAACTGCACTTCCCTCTCGCAAAGCTGGTGCCCTATATCAGCGGCGCGGCAAAAATGCGACTGAGCCGGAACAGAAATTAACCACCTTGCCGTGAACGAAACCGCGCGGCAGCAATGGAATGTGACGATGCAATATGTGAGTACCCGTGGGGAAGCGCCCGTGCTTGGATTTTCCGACGCGGTGCTGGCTGGACTGGCGCGCGATGGCGGACTTTACGTGCCCGGCACGTGGCCGCAGTTCTCGGCCGCCGAAATCCGCGCCATGCGCGGCCTGGCCTATCCCGATCTCGCCATCCGCGTGCTGTCGCCGTTTCTCGGCGGCGAGATCGAGATGCCGGTGTTCGAGCGCCTGGTGCGCGAGGCCTACGCGACCTTCCGTCATGACGCCGTCTGTCCACTGGTGCAGACCGGCCCCAACATCTTCGTCCTGGAACTCTTCCACGGCCCGACGCTGGCCTTCAAGGACGTGGCGATGCAGCTTCTGGCGCGGCTGCTGGACCATGTGCTGGCCGAGCGCGACCAGCGCGCCACAATCGTCGGCGCCACATCGGGCGATACCGGCGGGGCGGCCATCGACGCCTTTGCCGGGCGCAACCGCACCGACATCTTCGTGCTTTTCCCGGATGGCCGCGTCTCGCCGGTGCAGCAGCGGCAGATGACGACGTCAGCCGCCGCAAACGTCCATGCGCTGGCGATCGAGGGCAATTTCGACGATTGCCAGGGCCTGTTGAAGGACATGTTCAACGATCACGGCTTTCGCGACCGGGTGGCGCTGTCCGGCGTCAATTCGATCAACTGGGCCCGCATCATGGCGCAGATCGTCTATTATTTCTCGTCGGCGCTGTCGCTCGGCTCTCCCGACCGGCCGGTCTCCTTCACCGTACCGACCGGCAATTTCGGCGATATCTTCGCCGGCTATGCCGCCAAGCAGATGGGCCTGCCGATCGAGCGGCTGATCATCGCCACCAACGACAACGACATATTGGCGCGCACGCTTGCGAGCGGCGAATACCGCATGAAAGGTGTGTTCCCGACCACGTCGCCGTCGATGGACATCCAGGTCTCGTCGAATTTCGAGCGGCTGCTGTTCGAGGCCGCCGGCCGCGATGCGGCGACGGTGCGGCGTTATATGAACGGCCTCAAGCAGTCCGGCGCCTTCACCATCGAAGATGGCGAGATCGCAAAGATCCGCGCCGAATTCGACGCCGGCCGCTCGACCATGAACGAAGTCGCCGCCACCATCCGCTCGACGCTTGGCGCCAGCAACTATCTGCTCGACCCGCACACGGCCGCGGCCATGCATGTTGCCGTCGGCAAGGCCGACGGCGCGGTGCCGATGGTGGTGCTGGGCACCGCCCATCCGGCCAAGTTCCCGGCCGCCGTCGAAGCCGCCTGCGGTGTATCGCCCGCCCTGCCCGCATGGCTAGGCGGGTTGATGACAGCGGAGGAAAAATACACGGTACTTCCATCCGACCTGAAAATGGTGGAAGATTATGTCGGCCGCCACACGCGGGCGGCGCGTTAGGGAGTACTAGCCATATGGGTGTTGAGGTAAGCCGTCTGTCGAACGGCCTGACAGTCGCCACCGAAACCCTTCCAAGTCTCGAATCCGTTGCCCTTGGTGCCTGGGTCAAGTCAGGCGCACGCAATGAGCGTGACGACGAGCACGGAATGGCCCATCTGCTCGAGCACATGGCGTTCAAGGGAACGAAGCGGCGAACCGCCTTCGAGATTGCCTCGGAAATCGAGGATGTCGGCGGCGAGATCAATGCTGCGACCAGCGTCGAGACCACCTCCTACTATGCCAGGGTGCTCTCCGACGACGTGCCGCTGGCGGTCGATATCCTCTCAGACATCCTGCAGGAGTCCGAGTTCGACCCGCAGGAGCTGGAACGCGAGCAGCATGTGATCCTGCAGGAGATCGGCGCCGCGCACGACACGCCCGACGACATCGTCTTCGACCGTTTCACCGAGACTGCCTTCCGCCACCAGACGATCGGCCGCTCCATCCTCGGCACACCGGAAACCGTCAAATCCTTCACGTCCAAGCAGTTGCACGACTTCATCGAACGGCAATATGGCGCCGAGCGCATGGTTGTCGTCGCCGCCGGCGACATCAAGCACGACAATTTCGTGCGCGAGGTCGAGAAGCATCTGGGCGGCTTCCGCAGCAAGGCCGACAGCACGATGCCGCAATATGCGCAGTATGTCGGCGGCGATTTCCGCGAGGATCGCGACCTGATGGACGCGCAGATCGTGCTCGGCTTCGAGGGCCGCGCCTATCACGTGCGCGACTTCTACGCCTCGCAGGTTCTGTCGATGATCCTTGGCGGCGGCATGTCGTCCAGGCTGTTCCAGGAAGTCCGCGAAAAACGCGGCCTGTGCTATTCGGTCTATGCCTTCCATTGGGGCTTTTCCGATACCGGCATATTCGGCGTCCACGCCGCGACCGGGCAGAGCGACATCGCCGAACTGGTGCCCGTCATCATCGACGAATTGCAGAAGGCCGGTGAAAACATCTTGCAGGAGGAACTCGACCGGGCACGCGCGCAATACCGCGCCGGGCTGATCATGTCCGCCGAAAGTCCGGCCAGCCGCGCTTCGCAGATCGCCCGGCAGCTGCTGCTATTCGGCCGGCCGATCGCCAAGGAGGAACTGATGGAGCGGCTGTCGGCGCTGACCATCGAGCGGCTGACCGACCTGTCGTCGCGGCTGTTTTCGACCAAGCCGACGCTTACCGCTGTCGGACCGGTTGGTACGCTTGCACCCTATGAGTCTATCCTCGACTCGCTCTCGGGCACGCAGACCACGGCCCGCAAGCTCGCCGTCTAAATCAGTCCAGGCGTTGTGTTCGCGCTCCCTTTCTTTCGCCGTGATCTGCCGGCGCTGAAGGGCGACCACGTCACGCTGCGCGTGCCGTTCACCAACGACTACCGCGAATGGTCGGCGCTGCGCGGCGAAAGCCGCGGCTTCCTCGAGCCGTGGGAGCCCCGCTGGACGCCTGACGAACTCGACCGCACGGCATGGCGGCTTCGCATCAGCCGCTACCGCGAAGATTATGCGCAGGGAACGGCCATCGCCTTCTTCATCTTCGAGAAGAGCAGCGGCAAGCTGGCCGGCGGCATAACCCTCGGCAACATCCGCCACGGCGTCTCGCAAAGCGGCCATGTCGGCTACTGGATCGGCGAGCGCTTTGGCGGTCGCGGCCTGATGACTGATGCGGTCAAGGTGGTGTCGCGCTTCGCCTTCGATACGCTGAGGTTGCACCGGATCGAAGCTGCCTGTATTCCCGACAACGCCCGGTCGATCCGCGTGCTTGAAAAAGCCGGATTCCGGCGCGAAGGACTTCTTCGATCCTATCTCAGGATCAACGGCATCTGGCAGGACCACTACCTCTACGCCCGGATCGCGGACGATCCGCCGGGCGCTGGAACGAAGGGCTGATTTTTGACGAATATCCTGCGAAACAGGTCGCTGTTGGCCTTCGTCCTGGCGGCAATCGTCACGCTCTGCGCGGCCGCCTCGGCCTTCGCCGTCGAACCGATCAAGATTGCCCGCGACGACGTGGCGCTCGACCTTTCGGGCGCCGTCGAAATCTACCGGAACCAGGGCGAAAACTTCCAGGTCTCGACCGCGCCGGGGCCGGACGGCATCGTGCGCCGCATCGAGGTCGAGGCCAATGACGCACGCTCGACCGGCGACTGGGCGGTGTTCGCGCTGGCCAACACCACCGACCAGCAGCTCGACCGGCTGATCGTCGCGCCGCATTTCCGGCTGGTGAATTCCGGCATCTTCTGGCCGGATCTCGGCTCGACCCGCATTGCCGCGATCACCCCCAGCGAAGGCTTCGCACTCGACCGCCAGACCAGCCCCGACGCCGACGTGTTCCGGGTGACGCTGAACCCCGGAACGGTGATCACCTTCATTGCCGAACTGGCCTCCCCCAAGCTGCCGCAGGTCTATCTGTGGGATCCGGAAAAGTACAAGGACTCGGTCAATTCCTACACGCTGTTTCGCGGCATCGTCATCGGCATCGCCGGTCTGCTGGCGCTGTTCCTGACCATCCTTTTCGTCGTCAAGGGAACCTCGATGTTTCCGGCAACGGCAGCCCTTGCCTGGGCGGTGCTGGCCTATATCTGTGTCGATTTCGGCTTTCTAAACAAGATCATAGAGATATCGCCCGGAAATGAGCAGATGTGGCGGGCCGGCACCGAAGTGGCGCTGGCGGCGACCTTTGTGGTGTTCCTGTTTGCCTATCTCAACCTCAACCGATGGCACGGCCATTTCAGCTACGGCGCGCTGGTCTGGATCCTCGGACTGGTGCTGATCGCCGGCGTGGCCATCGTCGATCCGGCGGTGGCCGCCGGCATCGCCCGCATCTCGTTTGCCGCCACCGCGCTGACCGGGCTCGGCCTGATCATCTTCCTCGGTATTCGTGGCTACGACCGCGCCATCATGCTGGTGCCCAGTTGGGTGATGGTGCTGCTGTGGCTATGCGGATCGTGGATGGCGATCACCGGCATGCTCGACAACGACATCGCCCAGCCGGCGCTGGGCGGCGGACTGATCCTGATCATCCTGTTGATCGGCTTCACCGTCATGCAGCACGCCTTTGCCGGCGGCGCGCTGCATCAGGGCCTGTTCTCCGATCTCGAACGGCAGGCGCTGGCCGTTGCCGGCTCAGGCGACACGGTGTGGGACTGGGACGTGCTGCGCGACCGCGTCGTCACCAAGCCCGACGTCAGCATCCAGCTTGGCCTGGCGCCCAACAGCCTTGGCGGTGCCGCCCGCAACTGGCTGCCGGTGCTGCATGCCGACGACCGCGACACGTTCCGCACGACGCTCGACGTCGTGCTCGAACACCGGCGCGGCCGGGTGTCGCAGAATTTTCGCCTGCGTGGCGCCGACGGCCACTATCACTGGTTTTCGCTGCGCGCCCGGCCGGTGATCGGCTCGGATGGCGAGGTGATTCGCTGCGTCGGCACCATGATCGACGTGACCGAGCAGAAGAAGTCCGAGGAACGGCTGCTGCACGACGCCGTGCACGACAATTTGACCGGCCTGCCCAACCGCGAACTTCTGATGAACCGGCTGGAGGCGATCATCTCGATCGCCCGCACCGAAGAGAAGGTGCGGCCGACCGTCTTCGTCATCGACATCGACCGCTTCAAGCAGGTCAATGACGGGCTCGGCATCTCGGCCGGCGACACCATCCTCTTGACCATCGCGCGCCGGCTGCACCGGCTGCTCAAGCCGAAGGATTCGCTGTCGCGCTTTGCCGGCGACCAGTTCGCGCTGATGCTGCTTTCCGAACAGGATCCTGCCCGCATCGCCGGCGTCGCCGACGCCATCAAGCATGCGATCAACAACCCGATCACCTTCGCCAAGCGCGAGATCGTGCTGACCGCCTCGATCGGCCTGATCACCTGGACCTCGGCGCAGACCTCGGCAGAAGACATGGTCAAGGACGCCGAGCTTGCCATGCACCAGGCCAAGCGGTTCGGCGGCGACAGGATCGAGCCGTTCCGGCCGGCCTTCCGCACCGTCGGCACCGACCGGCTGCAATTCGAGTCCGATCTGCGCCGCGCCATCGAGCGGCGCGAATTCACGCTTGCCTACCAGCCGATCGTGCGGCTGGAGGATGGCAGCACCGCTGGCTTCGAGGCGCTGTTGCGCTGGGACCACCCGCGCCGCGGCATGATCCCGCCGGGCGATTTCATCCCGGTCGCCGAGAGCTGCGGCCTGATCGTGCAGCTTGGCCTGTTTGCCATGCAGCAGGCGGCGGAAGACCTCGCCGGTTGGCAAAAACAGATCGGCGACACGCCGCTTTCTGTTTCGGTCAATCTGTCCAGCCGCCAGCTGATCCGCCGCGATCTGGTCAGCGATGTGCGCTCGGTCATCGCGCGCGCCAATCTGAAACCGCGCTGCTTCCGCCTCGAACTCACCGAATCGCTGGTGATGGACAATCCCGAGCAGACCTCGCATGTGCTGACCAAGCTCAAGCAGCTCGGCATCGGCCTGTCGCTGGACGATTTCGGCACCGGCTATTCGTCGCTGGCCTATCTGACGCGCTTCCCCTTCGACACCATCAAGATCGACAAGAGTTTCGTCGACGATGCGACGCCGAAGCGCGCGGTGCTGCTCAAATCCATGGTCAACATGGCGCATGAGCTGGGTCTGTCGGTGGTGGCCGAGGGCATTTCAGATGAGAGCGATGCGCTGGAGCTGCGGCAGATGGGCTGCGAGTACGTGCAGAGCTTCATGTTCGGCGCGCCGATGCCCGCCGACCAGGTGCTGAAGACGCTGAAGGAACAGTATCCGATGACGCAGGCCTAGAGCCTCCATCGCTTTGCAGAAACGCGGCAGCGTGGCCTCGGCGATTGGCGGAGACACCAGTCAATTCGTCATCCTAGGGCGTAGCAAGGAGCGCAGCGACGCAGCGCAGACCCTAGGATCCATGCCGTGGCGTTAAGGCGTTGAAAACGGTGCAGAATTCTGTACCGCTGCGACCCGCGATCGAGTTCACGGAATGGATCCTAGGGTCTCCGCGACGGAGCTTCGCTCCTGCTTCGCCCTAGGATGACGAAGGTGGGAGCGGCTTCTGGTAATTGAGAATGTTTGCGCGCGACTGCTGGCGATTACGCGTGACCGGCAGCCAGGCTGAGATGCGCCAGATCGATGCCGATCGAGGCGAGGATGCGGTCGTATTTGCGCTCGATGTCGGTATCGAACAGAAGCTCGGCATTTGCCGGGCAGGTCAGCCAGCCATTCTCGGCGATCTCGGTTTCCAGCTGACCGGCGCCCCAGCCTGAATAGCCAAGCGCCATCAGCGCATGCCTGGGACCGCGGCCCGACGAGATGGCACGCAATATGTCGACGGTCGCCGTCAGGCAGATATCGTCGGAGACGGTGAGCGACGATTCCACCCGGTAGTCGCCCGAATGCAGGACGAAGCCGCGGCTGCGGTCCACCGGGCCGCCATTGCGCACGACGAAATCGCGGGCCTGCGCCGGCAGGCGGATCGCCTCCTGCTCGTTCATGATGCCGAGCTGCACCAGGAGATCCGGAAACAGCATCTGCTGCGTCTGATTGATGATCAGGCCCATCGCGCCTTCGTCGCTGTGCGCGCAGATGTAGATGACGGAACGCGTGAAGCGGTCGTCCTTCATGCCGGGCATGGCAATCAGGAACTGGTCGTCGAGAAAGCCGCGCTGGGCCGCTGTCTTCTTGTGCCGCAACAAGTCCATGGACAGGAGCGTAACGCGTTTCCAAAGCGCCGAAAAGATGCGACACGCGCGATTCGGATTTGGCCGCCCTGCCGGAGGTCACGCAAATATGATACCGGCGATCCCATGAAGCCATTGCGCAGACACGAACGGACGCTCAAATCACCGCCATGCAACGCTTGAAGATCACGCTGCTCGCTGCTGTCATCGGATGCGGAACCGGCTTGCCCGCCGCTGCCTCCTCGTCGGCCTGGTACGACAGCGAAGGCGGCAAGGTGCGGCTGGTGACCAGCGGCAAACCCGACGAAGCCGGGCGCATCCATGGCGTGCTCGACATCGCGCTGAAGCCCGGCTGGAAGACCTATTGGCGCGATCCGGGCGACGCCGGCGTGCCGCCGCAGCTCGATATCTCGGCCAGCACCAACATTGCCGACGCCGCGTTGTCGTTTCCGCCGCCCCAGCGCCACGATGACGGCTATGGCAAATGGGCCGGCTACGACCATCCGGTTTCGCTGCCGGTGACGTTCACGCTGTCGGCGCCGAAGGAAGCGTCCGTCATCGACGCCGATATTTTTCTCGGCATTTGCGAGACGATCTGCATTCCGGTGCAGACCAGGCTGAGCGTCGATCCCGCATCCGATCCGGACAATGCCGAGGATGCGGCGCTGGTGGCGGCGGCGTTCGCAGCCCTGCCCGCCCAGGCAAAGCCCGATTTCGGCATCAATGTTCTGCCGGGCGACCATGAGACGCTGGTTGTCGAGGCGAGTTTTCCGGGCAATCCGGACGCTGCCGATTTCTTCGTCGCCGGCGAGCGCGACTACATGTTCGGCGCCCCGGTGCGCAGCGAAAAGGACGGCAGGCTGGTGTTTACGGTGCCGATCCTCGACCGGCCGTCGACGACGCCGACGGATGGCGGCCTTCACTACACGCTGACAAGCGCTGAGGGTGCTGTCGAAGGCCTCTTGCCTTTCCCTTGATCCAGACATTCTGGGCGGTTGCGGGAAACGCTCGAGTTCGCTATCTCGAAGACCAAGTCCTTCCAGCTTTTCGAACGAGGAATTTCATGACGATTGCCGTTGGCGACAAACTGCCCGAAGCGACTTTCAAGGAAATGACCGCCGACGGCGCCAAGGTCATCACCAGCGCCGAAATTTTCTCGGGCAAGAAGGTCGTGCTGTTCGGCGTCCCCGGCGCTTTCACGCCGACCTGCAGCAACAACCATCTGCCTGGCTATCTCGAAAACCATGATGCCATCCTGGCGCGTGGCGTCGACACCATCGCTGTCGTCTCGGTCAACGATGTGCATGTCATGGGCGCCTGGGCGCGCTTTTCCGGTGGCGAAGGCAAGATCCTCTACCTCGCCGACGGCACGGGCGATTTCGCCAAGGCGATCGGCCTCGATTACATCAGTGCCGATATGGGCCTGCGTTCGAAGCGCTTCTCGATGATCGTCGACAACGGCAAGGTCACCGCGGTCAACGTCGAGACCAAGCCCGGCGTCGACGAGTCCGGTGCGGCCCACATTCTCGGGCAGCTCTAGAGATCAAACATGGTCGATGTCCTTTGGCGCGCGATAGCGATCGGCATCGGCGCCACGGCGCTGATGGACATCTGGGCGATGCTCCTGCACCTGGCGTTCGCGCAGCCGCGGCCGAATTGGGCGCCGGTTGGCCGCTGGGTCTGGCATCTCAGGAGCAAGGTTTTTCACGACGACATCGGTGACGCCGCGCCATACGCCCATGAATCGGCGCTTGGCTGGGCCTTCCACTATTTCGTCGGCATCGTCTACGGCATTATCCTGGTGGCGTTGGCCGGGACGGCGTGGCTGGCCGCACCGACCTTCCTGCCCGCCTTCATCCTCGGCATGGTTACCGTCGGCGCCGGCTGGTTCCTGCTGGCGCCTGGCATGGGCGCTGGCTGGGCCGCCTCGAAGCGTCCCAATCCGATGCAGATCCGCGCGCTCAACCTGGTGTCGCACACGGTGTTTGCGCTCGGCCTCTACGGCACGGCCCTGCTGATTCGCTGAGGACAACTCTATTCGCTGATTGTGCGTGGCTTCATCGAGGCGACAGTGTCGATGATTTCCCGACGCAGCGCGTCTTCCTCCGCCTGGAATTGCTCCCGCGTTATGCTCCGACCGCCGGTGGCGGTGACGCCGAATTCCTCCAGCGCGGATTCGTAGCGCGCCTTCCAGCGGATCACGTGCCCGGTCATTGCCTGGGTGAGCGCCGGCACCGAGCCAGGATGAGCCGGCAGGCCGCACGATTGCGTGGTCCGCGCATCCGCCGCCAACATGACGACATTCCAGTCGTCGTAGCTGACGAGATCCATCTGGGCATAGAGGAACGCGCCATGCTCGCCATCCCAGATCGTGCCGTCGATGACCAGGAAGGGCGCAGCACGGCAATAGCCATGGCGCGCCGCCATCTCGCTGTTGAAGCCCTCGGTGCGCTGCTGAAGCCGGTATTTGGCCGCGGCGAAAAGAGCGATGTAGTCGTCTGCCGTCCGCATGATGTTGCGCGCATCGTCCGGCGCAAAGCCGATTTCACGCAGGAAGGAGCCGATCTTCGGATCGTCCCAGAGTTCCTTTGAGAAAACGCGCGTCACGCCATCGGCATCCGGCGTCGGACGCATCATCTGCTTCAGTTCAGCATAGCTTTGCTGCTTCTTGCCGAAAGTCCTGCGTCCAAACATCGCCGCAATACCTCATATCGGGTCGATTGCGGGCGGTCTATCACGCAGGGTGTAAGATTGATTTAAGCCAAAGCCTAGACTTGCATGCTTCTCAGCAAGATGGCGCGACCCAAAAGCCGGCATGACGGCCTAGTAGCTCTGGGTCGAACGCCTGACAGTCTTTGGCGAAGGCTTCCCGGCCGGCGCGCTTTCCTTCGGCGCGGCAGCAGCCGGCGCGGGCTTCGCCGAGCCTTTCTTGAACGGCGCCATGCCTTCGCGTGCCAGCTCGTCGGCGCGTTCGTTTTCGGGATGGCCGGCATGGCCCTTGACCCAGTTCCAGGTCACCTGATGGCGCCTGTTGGCCTCGTCCAGCGCCTGCCAAAGCTCGCCGTTCTTGACCGGCTTCTTGTCGGCGGTTTTCCAGCCATTCTTCTTCCAGCCGTGGATCCACTTGGAAATGCCATCCATGACGTATTTGCTGTCGGTGTGCAGGTCGACCGCGCAAGGCTCCTTCAGCGCATTCAGCGCCGAAATGGCGGCGAGCAATTCCATGCGGTTGTTGGTGGTCTCGGCCTCGCCGCCCGACAGTTCCTTGGTCTTGCCGTTGAAGCGCAGGATCGCGCCCCAGCCGCCGGGACCCGGATTGCCCGAACAGGCACCGTCGGTGAAGATTTCAACGCGCTTGCTCATGTCAGTCCATATTCGGAGGGAGATTGGATCGCCCGGTGGAATCGCATCCTGCGGATATATTCGGTCGGATCGCGCTTCATCACCAGCCCGCCATCGGGAACGTTCAGCCAGTCATAAAGCCGGGTCAGCATGAAGCGCAGCGCCGAGCCACGCGCCAGCATCGGCAGCGCCGCTTTCTCGTCGCCGCTCAAGGGACGCACGCTCTGATAGCCGGCAAGCAGCGCCGTGCCCTTGGTCAGGTTGAAGGAAAAGTCCTTCTCGAAACACCAGGCGTTGAGGCAGGTGGCGACATCGTAGGCGTAGAGATCGTCGCAGGCGAAATAGAAATCGATCAGCCCCGACAGTTTCTCGCCGAGGAAGAAGACATTGTCGGGGAAAAGGTCGGCGTGGATGATGCCTTCCGGCAGGCCCGTCGGCCAGTTCCGCTCGAAATCGGCGAAATCGGCATCGACCTCGGCCGCCAGCCCCGGCTCGACCTCGTCGGCGCGGTCGCGGGCCGCGTTCCACAGCTTGCGCCAGCCATCGATGGCCAACGCGTTGGGACGGGTCATGGAAAAGTCCTGGCCGGCAAGATGCAGGGCGGCCAGCGCCTTGCCGACCTCGCCGCAATGCCCTGATGTCGGCCGCCGCAGCGAAAGGCCTTCAAGGAAGGTGATGATGACCGCGGGACGGCCGGCCAGCTCGCCGATGACGGTGCCGTCATGCGCGGTCACCGGCAACGGGCACGAGATGCCCTTCCTGGCGAGATGGCCCATCAGACCGAGGAAGAACGGCAGATCCGCCTTGTCGACGCGCTTTTCGTAGAGCGTCAGAATGTAGGCGCCGCTCGTCGTGTGCAGCAAAAAGTTCGAATTCTCGGTGCCTTCGGCAATGCCCTTGTAGGACAGCAATTCGCCGACCGGATAAGCCCTAAGGAACGCGCCGAGCTCGCCTTCGCTGACATCGGTGTAGACCGCCATGGGCTGTTCACGCGGCTCCGTTGACGAAGGCCATGTCGGCTGCCGTCAGTTCGACGTCGCGCAGAACCCGCATGACTGGAAAATCTTCCGTTTCGGTCGCTGTGATCGCCAGATCGATCGTCACCTCGAAGCGCTGCCGGAACGCATCGATGATCTCATCGACGATGATTTCCGGCGCCGACGCGCCGGCGGACAGGCCGAGCGTCGAGATGCCGGCAATGTCATTCCATGGAATCTCGGAGGCGCGCTGTACGAGAAGCGACATGGTCGCGCCGGCACGCTCCGCCACTTCGACAAGACGGCGCGAATTGGAGGAGTTGGGCGCGCCGACGATCAGGAAGAGATCGGCACCGGCGGCGGTTTCCTTGACCGCCTCCTGGCGGTTGGTGGTGGCATAGCAGATCGATTCCGCGGCAGCCGCATGCAACCCGGGAAACCGGTCCTGCAAGGCGCGGATGATGCCGGCAGTGTCCTCGACCGACAGCGTCGTCTGGGTGACGAAGCCCAGGGCCTGCGGGTCGGCCGGCACAAAGGTTGCGGCGTCGGCCACGGTCTCGATCAGGGTGACGGCGCCCTCCGGCAACTGGCCCATAGTGCCGATCACCTCGGGGTGCCCGGCATGACCGATGAGCAGCACATGGCGGCCAAGGCGCTGATGGCGCATCGCCTGCTTGTGGACCTTCGACACCAGCGGGCAGGTGGCGTCGAGATAAAACAGTTCGCGCGCCTGAGCGTCAGCCGGCACCGATTTCGGCACGCCGTGGGCGGAGAAGACCACCGGCGACTTGCGATGCTCGGGCGGGATCTCCGACAGTTCTTCGATGAACACCGCGCCGAGGCTTTGCAGTCCCTCGACGACATAGCGGTTGTGCACAATCTCATGGCGGACATAGACCGGCGCGCCGTATTTCTTCAGCGCCAGCACGACGATCTGGATGGCGCGATCGACGCCGGCACAAAAGCCGCGCGGCTGGCAGAGCCGGATCGTCAGAGGAGGTTTGGTCTTGGTGTGAAGCATGAATCCGGGGCCGTTGTTCAGAGCCGAAATGAGGTGTGCACCCCTGCCCTGTCAAGGGCAGGTAGATCAGGTTGAACGGTCAACCTGATCTAACTCTCTGTTGGAGCATGATCTTGTCCGAAAACCGGTTCCCACTTTTCGGGATCATGCTCTGGATCATTCGGCTTTTGCCGGGCGGCGCAGCCGGATGACCAGAACCGCGGCAAGGGCGGCGGCCAGGCCATACCAGGTGAAGGCATATTGCAGATGAGAGTTCGGCAGATCGATGATGGTAACGCCGCCGACCGGCAGCCCGCCGGGGTTCGGCGTCTTGTCGGCGTCGATGAAGATCGGCACCAGCACGGCACCGGCCGGCAGGCCGGCGCTTGCCGCCATGGCATCGCGGTCTTTCCAGTAGAAGATGTTCTTGGCCACATCATTGTCGGGCAGCATGATCGACGGCTTGGCCGGCAGCGGATTGCGGGCCAGCCCGGTGACCGTCACTCTCCCCGCAACCTGGCCTCGCAGGCGCTTGGCGACGTCCTTGAGATCATAAGGCACGAAGCCGCGATTGATCAGGACGAAGCGGCCATCGTCGAGGGCCAGCGGCGTGTAGACATTGAAGCCGGCGTCACCGTCCCACGTGGCGTAGAAATGGCGCTCGCCGGAATGCAGGAACGTCCCGCTGACCGTGACCGGCGTGTAGTCGACATCGCCGCTTGCGTCGAATTCCTTCTCGACATCGGCCAGCTGCCGCGGCGCTGAATGGGTGCGCTGGTCGATGGTCTGCAGCAGGCCTTCCTTCCAGTGCAGGCGCTGCATCTGCCAGGTGCCGAGCCCCAGCAGGATGACGAACAGCACCAGGCCAAGGCCGAGCAGCAATGCCGTCTTTGGCCGCGAACGGCCGGCGACCAAACCGGAAGCTTCGCTCATTGCCCGCGGTCCAGCCGGCCCTCGGCCGCCTTGTTGGCGTATTGCAGCGTCAACAGCACGCCCTTGATCAGCCTCAGCGCCGTCAGGCACAGAACCAGCGCCAGCGGTATCCACAACAGGAAATGCAGCCAGAGCGGCGGGTTCAGCGTCACTTCCATCCACAGCGCCAGCCCGACGACGATGAAGCCAATGATCAGGATGACGAACACCGCCGGCCCATCGCCGGCATCGGCATAGGAATAGTCGAGGCCGCAATTGCTGCAGCGCTTGCCGACGGTCAGGAATCCGGAAAACAGCTTTCCCTCGCCGCAGCGCGGACAGCGGCCGTGCAGGCCGGCCGAAATCGGATCGATCGGTGGCCAGATGGCCCTGTCTTCACTCATGGATAGTGTCTTCGCTCATGCTTTACGGCTCGATTTCGATCGGCGTTCCATCCGGCACCCTGGTCCAGATTTCATCCATGTCCGAGTCGGTAACCCCAATGCAGCCGTCGGTCCAGTCGACCAATTGAAGCAGCCAGCCCCACCAGCCATAGCCGTTGGGCTGGCCGTGGATCATGATCATGCCGCCGGGATCGACGCCGGCGCCCTTCGCGGCCTCCATTTGCGCTGCGTTGGGATAGGAGATGTGGATCGACTTGTAGGCGACGCTGTCAGGGTTGCGCCAGTCGAGGATGTAGCGCCCCTCGGGCGTGCGCTCGTCGCCTTCCCGGTGTTTTTGCCCGACGGGATCGCCACCCAGTGCAATGCCGTAGCTGTGGAGAACCTTGCCTCCTCCGATCAGATGGAGCCGCCGTTCCGACTTGTCGACGCGCACGAGGTCGATGCGTTCGATGGCAAAGGCCGGCAAGACGGCAAACAGAAATGTGCAGATCGTCCAGAAAATCGTCAGCCGCATTGGCTACCGATCGGCGATCATTGCGCCGGAAAGAAGATGGCGCCGAAAAGAAGAAAGGCGGCTGCGTTGTCGCAACCGCCTTTCTGATTTCTCGGGTTTTCCCCGACGAAGTCGGTCAGTGGCCTTCGATCATCGCGCCGGACGATCCCCAGACATAGATCGCGCTGAACAGGAACAACCAGACCACGTCGACGAAGTGCCAGTACCAGGCGGCGGCCTCGAAGCCGAAATGCTGCTTGGGGGTGAAATCGCCCTTCATGGCGCGGATCAGGCAGACCAGCAGGAAAATGGTGCCGATGATGACGTGGAAACCGTGGAAGCCGGTCGCCATGAAGAAGGTGGCACCGTAGATGGAATCCTTGAAGCCGAACGGCGCGTGGATGTACTCATAGGCCTGCACCATGGTGAACAGCATGCCGAGGCCGACGGTCAGCACCAAGCCGTTTATCAGCCCCTTGCGGTCGCCATGGATCAGCGAATGGTGCGCCCAGGTGACCGTGGTGCCCGACAGAAGCAGGATGATGGTATTGTAGAGCGGCAGATGGAAGGGATCGAGGACTTCGAGGCCCTTCGGCGGCCAGACGCCACCGGTAAACGCCGTGCGCGCATAATTCTGGACCTCGCCCGGAAACAGACTGGCGTCGAAATAGGCCCAGAACCAGGCGACGAAGAACATCACTTCCGAGGCGATGAACATGATCATGCCGTAGCGCAGATGCAGCGACACGACGCGGGTGTGGTGCCCCTCATGCGCTTCCTTGATGGTGTCTGACCACCAGGCGAACATGGTGTAGAGGACGATCGTCAGGCCGATGAAGAACAGCCACGGATTGGCAATGTTGTGGCCGAAAAGCGGAAAATCGCCGCCCTTGAGATACTGCATCCAGGCGACGCCGCCGACCGCGGTCACCAGCGCGCCGATGGAACCCAGGAAAGGCCACGGGCTTGGGTCGACGAGATGGTAGTCATGTTGTGGTTTTGCGTGCGCGTCTGCCATATCAACCCCCGAGATTTGCTTCGGTATCTGAAACTTTGTTGCTGCTGCCTTCGATCGGCGCCGACGACGCAACCGGCTTGCTCTTTTCGACCGGGAACATCGTGTAGGATAGAGTGATCGTCTTCAAGTCCTTCAGTTCCGGCACGTTGACGATGTCGGGATCGACATAGAACATGACCGGCATGTCCAGCGTCTCGCCGGGCTTCAGCGTCGTGTCGGTGAAGCAGAAACACTCGACCTTGTTGAAGTACGGGCCGGCCAGTTCCGGCTGCACGTTGAAGGTGGCGCGGCCGGTGACGGCGCGGTCGAACTTGTTGGTCGCGCTATAGTGCGCCTGGACCGTCTCGCCGATCTTGATGACGATGGAGCGGGCCACGGGCTCGAACTGCCACGGAACGCCGGCGGTGTTGGCGTCGAAGCGAATGGTGACGTCGCGGTCGAGCACACGATCGGCATATTGTTGCGTGGCGCGCCGTGTGGTGCCGCCATAGCCGGTCGCCTTGCAGAACATCGCATAGAGCGGCACCGCGGCATAAGCCATGCCGATCATGCCGCCGAAAAAGGCGATGCAGACGCCGGCGACGATGCGGTTGGTGTTCTTCTTCCTGGGATCGGTGACTGTCTGGCGGTTCATCGTCAGCCTCACATCGACCCGGAATGACCGAACTTCACGATGGTCGCGACGTAGAAGATGACGACAAGCACCGCCAGCGCCAGGCCGATGGCGGCCGAACGGTTGCGCCGGGCTTTCTGCTGGCGATCCGTCAACGTGACCAGGTCAAGCTTCTTGTCGACCATGGTCATGCTCCACCGATGGCAAGCGCGCGACCGACGACGCAGTCGGCAAGGTAGATGGCGAAGATGGCGAACAGATAGAGCAGCGAGTAGCCGAACAAGGCCTTGGCCGGCTTCATGACGCGGTCGTCGTCGGTCATCTGCAGCACCTTCCAGGCATACCAGACGAAGCCGGCGCCAAGCAGCAGTGCGGCGATGCCATAGGCCGATGTGGTGAAGCCGAGGATCCATGGCAGCACGCCAACCGGTGCAAGGATCAGCGCGTAGGCGAAGATCTGGCGCCGGGTCGATGCCTGGCCGGCCACGTTCGGCATCATCGGGATGCCGGCTTTCGCATAGTCCTCGGACTTGAACAGCGCGAGCGCCCAGAAATGCGGCGGCGTCCACAGGAAGATGATCAGGAACAGGATGAGGCTTTCGAGGCTGACCGCTCCGGTCGCAGCGGCCCAGCCGATCACCGGCGGAATAGCGCCTGCGGCGCCGCCGATGACGATGTTCTGCGGCGTCGAGCGCTTCAGCCACATCGTGTAGACGACGGCGTAAAAGAAGATGGTGAAGGCCAGCAGCGTCGCCGACAGCCAGTTGACCAGGACACCGAGCGTCATCACCGACAGAACCGAAAGCACCAGGCCGAAACTCAGGGCTTCGCCGGGCCGGATGCGGCCGGCGGGGACCGGACGACCGGCGGTTCTGGTCATCACCGCGTCGATATCGGCGTCGTACCACATGTTGAGCGCGCCCGAGGCGCCGGCGCCGATGGCAATGGCCAGGATGGAGATCACCGCCAGCAACGGATTGATGGTCACCGGCGCGGCGACCAGGCCGACAAAGGCGGTGAACACCACCAGCGACATGACGCGCGGCTTCAGCAGGGCGAAGAAATCGCCCGCCGTGGCTTCCGACATGCGAAAGCCCGCTTCGTCAATCATTGGGTCGTCGACCAGGGCCATGCGTACTTAAGTCCATCATTCCGTTGGCCAAAACCGCCGGACGCGCCGGCGGTTTCGTATTCGCGGGCAGCCGCCTTACTTGATCTTCGGCAGCTGTTCCCACTGGTGGAAAGGCGGCGGCGAAGGCAGCTGCCATTCAAGCGTCGTTGCACCCTCGCCCCATGGATTGGCGCCGGCCACCCGCTTCTTCTGGAAGGCCTCGAACACGCCGTAGAGGAAGATCGCCACACCCACGGCCGAAATATACGAACCGTAGGACGACACCATGTTCCAGCCGGCAAATGCGTCCGGATAGTCGATGGTGCGGCGCGGCATGCCGGCCAGGCCGAGGAAATGCTGCGGGAAGAAGATCAGGTTGACGCCGATGAAGGTGACCCAGAAGTGGGTGTTGGCGATGGCAAAGGAATACATGTAGCCGGTCATCTTCGGGAACCAGTAGTACCAGCCGGCGAAGATGGCGAACACCGCGCCGAGCGACAGCACGTAGTGGAAGTGAGCGATGACGAAATAGGTGTCGTGCAGCGACCGGTCGAGGCCGGCATTGGCCAGCTGGACGCCGGTGACGCCACCAATCGTGAACAGGAAGATGAAGCCGAGCGCCCACAGCATCGGCGGCTTCAGCGAGATCGACCCGCCCCACATCGTCGCGATCCACGAGAAGATCTTCACGCCTGTCGGCACGGCGATGACCATGGTGGCGAAGACGAAATAGCGCTGCGTGTCGAGCGACAGGCCGGTCGTGTACATGTGGTGGGCCCAGACGATGAAGCCGACCGCGCCGATCGCCACCATGGCATAGGCCATGCCGAGATAGCCGAACACCGGCTTCTTCGAGAAGGTGGAAACGATATGGCTGATGATGCCGAAGCCGGGCAGGATCAGGATGTAGACTTCCGGGTGACCGAAGAACCAGAACAGATGCTGGAACAGGATCGGATCACCGCCGCCATCGGGGGCAAAGAAGGTGGTGCCGAAGTTGCGGTCGGTGAGCAGCATGGTGATGCCACCGGCCAGAACCGGCAGCGACAAAAGCAGCAGGAAGGCGGTGATCAGCACCGACCAGGCAAACAGCGGCATCTTGTGCATGGTCATGCCAGGCGCGCGCATGTTGAAGATGGTGGTGATGAAGTTGATCGCGCCGAGAATGGACGAGGCGCCTGCAATGTGGATCGACAGGATCGCCAGATCCATCGCCGGTCCGGGCTGGCCGGAGGTCGACAGCGGCGGATAAAGCGTCCAGCCGCCACCAACGCCATAAGCGCCAGGCGCGCTCGGCATGAAGGCCGAAGTGATCAGCAGGATGAAGGCCGGCGGCAGCAGCCAGAACGAGATGTTGTTCATGCGCGGGAACGCCATGTCCGGCGCGCCGATCATGATCGGCACCATCCAGTTGGCAAAACCGCCGATCAGCGCCGGCATGACCATGAAGAAGATCATGATCAGGGCATGCGCGGTGCCGAAGGCATTGTACATGCTCTTGCCGCCATCGATGGCCGCATCGCCGTTCATGCCGTAGACCATCTGCGCCAGGCCGGTGAATATCTGGATGCCCGGCTCCTGCAGTTCCATGCGGATGACGACCGAAAGGGCGCCGCCGACGATGCCCGCGAAGATCGCGAAGATCAGATAGAGCGTACCGATATCCTTGTGGTTGGTCGAATACACCCACCGGACCCAGCCGTGATACGGCTTGTGGTCGTGATCGTCGTGAGCTGCAGCGTCTGCCATGTTCCGCTCCGTTCCCTGATCTCTTTATGGTCGCGGCGTCAGTTGCCGGCGGCCGCTACCTTGTTTGTGCCATCGACCTCGGCCATCAGCGCCTTGTTGGCGCCAGGCAGGTCGGTCTTGGCTGCTGCCAGCCAGGTTGTGTACTGCGCATCGGAGACGACGCGGATCGCGATCGGCATGAAGGCATGGTCCTTGCCGCAGAGCTGCGAGCACTGGCCGTAATAGAGGCCTTCCTTTTCCGCCTTGAACCAGGTCTCGTTGGTGCGTCCGGGAACCGCGTCCATCTTGATGCCAAACGCAGGCATGGCAAAGGAGTGGATGACGTCGGTTGCGGTGACGAGCACGCGGGTCATGGTGTTGACCGGCACCACCATCTCATTGTCGACGGCGAGCAGGCGCGGGTAGACCTTGCGATCGTCCTTGCCGGCGGCGGCGCGGTCAGCATCCTGGAGGATCGCCGAGTTGAAGGTAAGCGCCTTGTCGACCTGGTATTCGTAATCCCAGTTCCACTGGTTTCCCGTCGCCTTGATGGTCAGCTTGGCTTCTTCCGGCGGCGTGTATTGCGCGGTCAGCAGCTGGAAAGACGGTATGGCGATCAAAAGCAGGACGATGACAGGCCCGATGGTCCAGATCACTTCGATCAGCGTGTTGTGGCTGGTCTTGGAAGGGATGGGGTTCACGCTCGCACGGAACTTCCAGATGCAATAGGCAAGGAGGAAAAGCACCACGGCGGTGATCACGACGATGAACCAAAGCGTGTAGTTCCCGAACCACTCAATCTGCCGCATCATGTCGGTCGCCGGAGGCTGAAAACCGGTCTCCCACGGCTGGGGCTGGGCCGCATGGGCGGACGCACCGGCGAAGGCGGTGGCGGCGCCCGTGCTTGCTAGAAAATTGGCGCTAGCTAGGAATTTTCTCATCGCCCTCATCATCTCCCGGTTCCTCGCGATCGGAGCGCAAGAATATCGAACAAAGCCGGGATGGGAATCCCGGCAGTCCCAAGGCTGGTTCAAACCATACTCTATTTGCCTCCGCAAGAAAGGAGCGGAGGAAACCGTGCGGCATTTTTGCGCGCAAGTGCGATAGCGGCTTTTTTGCCCTGCGCGGATCGGCGACGGACGGGTGGTGCAGGCATGCGGGCAGAATGCGCCGGACGGTCGCAATTCGGGCGAATTTGCTAGGGAAAAGCGAATCGTGGCCGCTATCGGGGCAGACCAGCGGCGGTCTCATCCTTTACTTGGCTTTGGCGCGGCTTAAAGTGCCGTGATTCGCAATGGAGCCGTCATGAACGCTTGGCTTTCGGCAAACTTCGGGCTTTCGAGAAACTCTCGGCTTTCGAGAACCTGGGCGAAGGTCATCGTTCTCGCCGCCCTCTCTTGCGTCGGCTTGTCCGGCATCAGCCAGGCCAATGCCGCGCAGCCAAGCGGCACGGTGCGGTCGACGCATGGGGCTTGGTCGATCATCTGCGACACACCGGCCGGCGCCACGTCGGAACAATGCGTGATGATGCAGAACGTCGTCGCCGAGGACCGTCCCGAGATGGGGCTTTCCGTCGTCGTGCTGCGCACCGCCGACAACAAGGCCGAGATCCTGCGTGTGCTGGCGCCGCTTGGCGTGCTTTTGCCCAACGGACTTGGCCTCAATGTCGACGGCAAGGACATCGGTCGCGCCTACTTCGTGCGCTGCTTCCAGGATGGCTGCTATGCCGAGGTCATTCTCGAAAAGCCGCTGCTCGACACGCTGAAGACCGGCACGTCGGCAACCTTCATCGTCTTCCAGACACCGGAAGAAGGCATCGGCATTCCCGTCGACCTCAAGGGTTTCGCCGACGGTTTTGCCGCCCTGCCCTGAGACTGTTTTGGCCCTGAGACTGTTTTGGCCCTGAAACTGCTTGATCCCAACGATTTCGAGATCTTCAAGCGAATTCGCCTGGAGGCCTTACGCGCCGTTCCCGAAGCCTTCGCCAGCAGCCTCGCGGATTGGGAAAGTCTGCCGGACGAGGAATGGCGACAACGCCTGAGGAACAATCCCGTTGTCGTCAGCTTTAGCGGCGATGAACCTGTGGGCATAATGGGCCTGATGCGGCAGCAGGCCAGCAAGATGGCGCACCGCGCCACCATCATCATGGTTTACTTGCGCGGCACCGAGCGCGGCGACGGACGCGCCGTCGCGATGCTCAATCTTTTGCTCGAACACGCCCGCGCATTGAATATCCGGCAGGTGGAACTCGCCGTAAGCGCGGAAAATCCTGCCGCCATACGATTTTATCAACGCGAAGGTTTTCATGAAATCGGTCGCATCCCTGCCGGCTTTCTTCACGAGGGCCGGGAGATCGACGAAATCGTGATGGCGCGCCGCCTGATTTAGGGGCTTCTGTATTCGGCCGCGAAGATTGCCGAACGGCGCCCTGGCGCCTACATGCCGTAAAACCGTTGTTGAAGGACCCCACCATGAACAGCCTGATCGGCCAATTCGACATTTCCGACGATCGCATCAAACAGATCGTCGCTGAGACCCTCAACGGCGCCGACGACGGTGAGCTGTTCCTCGAATACAGCGAAAGCGAAGCGCTGATGTTCGACAATGGCCGGCTGAAGACCGCCAATTTCAACACCGACCAGGGTTTTGGCCTGCGCGCTGTCGCCGGCGAAGCCAGCGGCTATGCGCATTCCAGCGATCTCTCGGAAGCTTCGCTGCTGCGTGCAGCGGACGCCGTTTCAACGGTCAAGGGCGGCTATTCCGGCACGCTTGCCGCGGCGCCGGCGCGCACCAACCGCCATCTCTACGGCGACGAGAACCCGATCCCCTCGCCTTCCTTCGAGGTCAAGGCAAAGCTACTGCAGGAAATCGATGCCTGGTTGCGCGCCGAGGACCCGCGCGTGCGCCAGGTGACGGCCTCGCTCGCTGCGTCCTGGCAGCATGTCGAGATCGTGCGCGCCGACGGCCAGATGGTGCGCGACATTCGCCCGCTGGTCCGTATCAACGTCTCCGTCGTGGTCGGCGATGGCGACCGCCAGGAGAGCGGCTCCTACGGCATGGGCGGACGCAAGGCCTTTGGTGAATTCCTGGTCGAGGACAGCTGGAAGCACGCGGCCAAGGAGGCACTGCGGCAAGCGCTGGTCAATCTCGAAGCCATTCCGGCGCCCGCCGGCACATTCGACATCGTGCTGTCCAGTGGCTGGCCGGGCGTCATGCTGCACGAGGCCGTCGGCCACGGGCTGGAAGGCGATTTCAACCGCAAGAAGACATCGGCCTTCGCCGGGCTGCTCGGCCAGCAGGTCGCCGCCAAAGGCGTCACTGTCGTAGACGACGGCACCATGCCCGAGCGCCGCGGCTCGCTGACTGTCGACGACGAAGGCACGCCTTCGGCCCGCAATGTGCTGATCGATGACGGCAAGCTCGTCGGCTACATGCAGGACCGCCAGAACGCCCGGCTGATGGGCATGAAGGCGACCGGCAATGGCAGGCGCGAAGGCTACGCGCACCAGCCGATGCCGCGCATGACCAACACCTACATGACCTCGGGCGACATGGAGCCGGACGAGATCATCGCCTCGGTCAAGAACGGCATCTATGCCGTTTCCTTCGGCGGTGGCCAGGTCGACATCACCTCGGGCAAATTCGTGTTCGGCTGCACCGAGGCCTACATGATCGAGAACGGCAAGGTGACGCAGCCGATCAAGGGCGCCATGCTGATCGGCAACGGGCCGGACGCCATGCATCGCGTGTCGATGATCGGCAACGACATGAAGCTCGACAATGGCATCGGCATGTGCGGCAAGGCCGGCCAGGGCGTGCCGGTCGGTGTCGGCCAGCCGCATCTCAGGATGAACCAGATGACGGTCGGCGGCACCAGGGTTTGAGGCGATGGCCGTCGGAGACAAAATCGTGGACAGCAGTTCGACCGATGATCAAGTCACACAACCTGCTCCGGTCTTTCCCCCAACGCGGCCAGACGATGTGTTCGGGTGCCTGCCAGACTCGCTACTGATCTAACGCCGTCGTTTCGGCTTCTCCAGCAGCGCCACCGCCTCGACATGCGACGACCACAGGAACTGGTCGATCGGGGTGACGCTCTTCAGCGTATAGCCACCGTCGATGAGGATGCGCAGATCCCGCGCCAGCGTCACCGGATTGCAGGAGACGGCGACGACCAGCGGCACGTCGGAACGGGCGATCTGCTTCGACTGGTCCTCGGCGCCGGCGCGCGGCGGATCGAAGACAAGACCGTCGAAGGCATTCAGCTCCTTGAAGGTGAGCGGCCGGCGGAACAGGTCGCGGCGTTCGGCGGTCACCCGCTTCAGGCCGGAGGCGAAACGAAATCCCCGGTCGAGCGCCGCAAGCGCTGCGGCATCGCCGTCCACCGCATGGACTTCCGATTTCGCCGCCAGGCGCAGCGCAAAACTACCGCAGCCGGCAAAAAGATCAGCGACCTTCTTGGCACGTTTCAGATGTCCGCCAACAATATCGGCCATCGCCTGCTCGGCGACCTGCGTCGCCTGCAGGAAGGCGCCTGGCGGCACGGCGACGGCGATACCGCCAAACATGACCACGGGCTTCTTCGGCTCGACGACGATCTCGTCATCGACCGAAAGCCTGGCCAGCCCTTGCGCAATGACAAAGTTGGAGGCGACGCGGCGCTGGTTCTCGCCGAGCTTGCCGGACTCGTGAACAGCGACGTCGAGGCCGGAGCCGGTCACCGTCACCGTCATGCGGAACGATTTGGTCGTGGCGCACACGAGTTCCGCGAGTGCCCTCAGACGATCGAGCGCGGCGACGATCTCGGGCAATGAGATCGGACATTCCTCGATGGGAATGATTTCCGACGACAGCGCGCGAACGAAACCCAGCTTCATGCCGGCCTCGCCGCGGCGGGCCGTGAAGACGACGCGGCGGCGCGTGTGCGGCGCGCACGGCACCAGCGCACCGATGTCAGTGGCAATGCCCTTGCTCTTCAGCGCCTGCACGACCTTTTCGCGCTTCCATTGGTGATAGGCTTCGGCTTCCAGATGCTGGAGGGCGCAGCCGCCGCATTCGGTGAAATGCCGGCAGGCGGGATCGATCCGCAGCGGCGACGTTTCCAGCACCGCCATCAGCGTGGCGCGGTCCTTTTCGCGCGCCGCGGTGACGGTTTCGCCGGGCAGCGCAAACGGAATGAACACCTCGCCGGTTTCGGCCTCGGCAACGCCGTCACCTTGGGAGCCCAGTCTTGCGATGGTAAAGCGCGCGCTCATTGAGCGCCACCCTTGGGATCGCTGCCCTTGGGATCGCTGCCCCTGGGATCGCTGCCCTTGGCGTCCTTGATGCCGGCAAGCAGAAACTCGCGATTGCCGTCGCCGCCTTCGATCGGCGACAGGTGCAGCCCCAGCGTGCGCCAGCCAGGGACGCCTTCGAGCCACTCCTGCAACAGGCCGGCAACGCGCGCGGCATCGTAGGGGTCTTTCAGCAGGCCACCCTTGCCGATCGCCTCGCGGCCAGCCTCGAATTGCGGCTTGACCAGGAACACGGCTTTCGCGCCACTTCTGGCCAGAGCGAGCGCCGGCGGCAGCGCCAGTTTCAGTGAGATGAAGCTGACATCGGAAACGATGAAATCGGGAATGCGACCGGCCAGATCCGCGACGGAAAGTTCGCGAGCATTCAGCCCTTCGATCGCTGTTACGCGCGGATCGCCGGAAATGTCGGGATGCATCTGGCCATGTCCGACATCGATCGCGGTGACATGGGCCGCACCGCGTTCGAGCAGCACCTGGGTGAAGCCGCCGGTCGAGGCGCCGATGTCGAGCGCTTCGCTGCCGGCAGGATTGAGACCGAAATGATCGAGCCCGGCGATCAGCTTCAGTGCCGCGCGCGATACATAGCCCTGCGCCGGGTCGTCGATGGCGATCAGGCATTGCGGCAAGACGGTCTGGCCGGGCTTGCGAGCGATGGTGCCGTCGACCGTCACCGTGCCGCGCTCGACCGCATCACGGGCGCGCGAGCGGCTGGCGAACAGGCCGCGTGCGACGAGCAGTTCGTCGAGCCGCTGGCGTGTGCTGGCTGGCAGAGGGGAATTCATCGGCCTTCATGGCGAAAGCCGGCGATGATGGCAAGCACCTTGCGGCCGATCGGCATTGAACGACCCGCAGTGGCCATCCGCGGATGTCAGAAAATCGTGCGCGAAACCTGCCGTTCGACGGCCGGCGCCAGACCGTCATTGCTGTCGCCGGAAGCCTGTTTGCGCGGGCGCTCCGCGGGAACGGATGCCGTCGATACGGCGTCCGGAACGACGACGAATTGTGGCCTTTGCTTGTAGGAAAAGCCGCCGCGGATGTCGCCGATCTTGCCGGCGACGATGCCCATCACCGCCTTTTCGAGATTGCGGTCATAGCGCGTTTCGGCCATGGCCGGCGCGGCGATAGCGGCCGCAAGGGCCACGCCGCACAGAAGCGTTCTCATTGTTCTTAACTCCCTGCCTTGGGCACGTTCTAGCAGGGCGCCGTTGAAAAACGGCCAAGAGACACGGTAAGCAAAACAACAAATGGCAACGTAAACAGCGCGTTACGATCGATAGCCGACAAACTGATTCAGAGGTTTGAGATTTTGATTCAGGCGCGCTGGGCGCGCGCCGTATGTCCAAGCGCGACGAAGACGGTGCGCACGATGCCGGCCGCGTCCAGCCCGGCGTCGGCATACATTTTTTCGGGCTTGGCGTGATCGGTGAACGCGTCGGGCAACACCAGCGGGCGTACCTTCAGGCCGCTTTCCAGCAATCCTTCATGGGCGAGGAACTGCAGCACGTGGCTGGCAAAGCCGCCGACCGCGCCCTCTTCCACCGTCACCAGCACTTCGTGCGAACGGGCGAGCCGACGGATCAGATCTTCGTCGAGCGGCTTGGCGAAACGGGCGTCGGCAACGGTGGTCGAAAGCCCGGCCGCGCCAAGCTCCTCGGCCGCAGCCAGGCAATCCTGCAGCCGCGTGCCGAAGGACAGCAGCGCAACCTTGGTGCCTTCCCTGACGATGCGGCCCTTGCCGATTTCGAGCACCGAGCCGCGTTCCGGCATGTCGACACCGACGCCGTTGCCGCGCGGATAGCGGAAGGCGATCGGGCCGTCATCGTAGCTTGCCGCCGTGCGCACCATGTGTCGAAGCTCGGCCTCGTCGGCCGCCGCCATGACGACAAAGCCGGGCAGCGTCGCCAGGAAGGTGGTGTCGAAAGCGCCGCAATGGGTGGCGCCATCGGCACCGACGAAACCGGCGCGATCGATGGGAAAGCGCACCGGCAATTTCTGGATCGCCACATCGTGGACGACCTGGTCGTAGGCGCGCTGCAGGAAGGTCGAATAGATGGCGGCGAAAGGCTTGAAGCCTTCGGTGGCGAGGCCGGCGGCAAAGGTCACCGCATGCTGCTCGGCGATGCCGACGTCGAAGACCCTTGTCGGGAACGCTTCGCCGAACAGGTCGAGGCCGGTGCCGTTCGGCATGGCGGCGGTGACAGCGACGATGCGATCGTCCTCGCGGGCCTCCTGGACCAGACTTTCGGCAAAGACCTTGGTGTAGCTCGGGGCGTTGGCCGGCGCCTTGGCCTGCGCGCCGGTGATGACATCGAACTTGTTGACGCCATGATATTTGTCGGCGGCAGCCTCGGCCGGCCCGTAGCCCTTGCCCTTCTGGGTGACGACATGGATCAGCACCGGGCCGTCGCCATTGTCGCGGACGTTCTTCAGCACCGGGATCAGATGCTCGAGATTGTGCCCGTCGATCGGGCCGATGTGATAGAAGCCAAGCTCCTCGAACAGCGTGCCGCCAGTGACGTAGCCGCGGGCATGCTCGACCGCCCGGGTGATGGCGCGATCGGCACGCTTGCCGAGATAGGAGGTCAGCTTCTTGCCGAAATCGCGCAGGCCCAGATAAGTCTTGCCGGAGGCCAGACGCGCCAGATAGGCGCTCATGGCGCCGGTCGGCGGGGCGATCGACATGTCGTTGTCGTTGAGGATAACGATCAGCCGCGCATCGAGCGCGCCGGCATTGTTCATCGCCTCATAGGCCATGCCGGCCGACATGGCGCCGTCACCGATGACGGCAATGACATTGTTGTGGCCGCCGGAGAGATCGCGCGCAGCCGCCATGCCGAGGCCGGCGGAAATCGAAGTCGAGGAGTGCGCGGCGCCAAACGGATCGTATTCGCTCTCGGCGCGCCGGGTGAAGCCGGACAGACCACCCTCCTGGCGCAGCGTGCGGATGCGGTCGCGGCGGCCGGTCAGGATCTTGTGCGGATAGGCCTGGTGGCCGACATCCCAGATCAGCCGGTCGTCCGGCGTGTTGAAGACGTAGTGCAGCGCCACCGTCAGTTCGACCACGCCAAGGCCGGCGCCGAGATGTCCACCGGTGTGGGACACCGCATCGATCAGCTCGGCACGAAGCTCCGCAGCCAGCTGCGGGAGCTCGCTTTCGGCAAGCGTGCGCAGGTCGGCCGGAATGCGGACCTTGTCGAGAAGCGGTGTGTTAAGCGTTGCGTTCACTTGTTAAGGGGCCTGCTCAGATACGATGTTCATGCGCGTCGATCATGGGCGAAATATGCCTCCGACCGGCGAATGTAAATGCGTGTCAGTGACGCGGATGGTTCTGACGTTAATTGTCCGGTAACGGAATGAACTCTTCCTCATCTCCAGGAACGATATCGAAGCGGCCTGTCTTCCATTCTTGTTTGGCCTGTTCGATACGTTCCTTCGACGACGAAACGAAGTTCCACCAGATGTAGCGCGGCGAGCCGAGCGAAGCGCCGCCGAACAGCATGAAATGGGCACCGCTTTCCGACGAGACGATGATCTCGTCGCCCGGCTTGAACACCAATAGCCGCTCGGCCGGAAAGCGATCGCCTGAGATCGAAACCACGCCGTCCAGCGTATAGATGGCGCGTTCCTCGGCATCGGCGGGGATTTTCACGCTGGCGCCGGGCGCCAGCCTGAGGTCGGCATAAAGCGTGTCCGAGGCGGTGGCGACGGGCGACCGCAGCCCGGAAAAGGCACCGATGACAATGCGGCCACTGACGCCTTCGGCGTCGATTTCGGGCAGGCGCAGGGCGGCGGTGTTCTCGAAGACCGGGTCGACCTCCTCCTTGCCGTCGGGCAGCGCCAGCCAGGTCTGCAGGCCGGAGACCGACATCGGCGCGCCGCGCAATTCTTCCGGGGTGCGCTCGGAATGGACAATGCCGCGGCCGGCGGTCATCAGATTCACGTCGCCGGGCTGGATGACCATTTCGGTACCGAGCGAATCGCGATGCCTGATCTTGCCGTCGAACAGATAGGTGACGGTGGACAGGCCGATATGCGGATGCGGCCGCACATCGAGCGCCTGGCCGGCGCGCAGAATGGCAGGCCCCATGCGGTCGAAGAAGATGAACGGCCCGACCAGCCGGCGTTTGGCAGTCGGCAGCGCGCGCCGGACCTGAAAACCGCCAATATCCTTGGCGTTCGGAATGACCATCAGCTCGATCTGGTCGCTGGCGAAGGCGTCACCAGGCTGCGGGTCGTTGCCGGGGAAGAAGCTCATCGGATGTCCTCAGGCGAAGCGGAGTGCGGATTTGGCCTTTGCCTTGGCCGCCACCTCCTCGCGATTGCGCGGATGATGATGGGTTTCCATGGAATGGAGCAGCTCGTGCGCCGATGCGGCAATCGCCTCGACGGCACGGTCGAAGGCCGCCTGATTGCGCTGCGAGGGTCGCGTCGTTCCGCTCAATTTGCGCACGAACTGAAGCGCGGCGTCGCGGATCTCGTCATGGGTTGCCGGCGGATCGAAATTGAACAGGGTCTTGATGTTTCTGCACATGCTTGAACTCCTTACCTGCTTTCTCTGCCCGCCCCGTTTTGCAACCTATTCCGCGTCGAGTGGCTCCGTCCCGACCGGCTTGCCGTCGCGTGACAGCCTGATCTTCTCGACCTTGTCCTCGGCCGCCTTCAGCAGCCGGTCGCAATGCAGCTTCAGCGCCTCGCCGCGCTCATAGATCTTGATCGACTGGTCAAGCGGCACGTCGCCGCGTTCCAGATCATCGACGATCTTTTCCAATGCGTCGAGTGCCTGCTCGAAGCTCATCGCCTTGACGTCTTCGTTCACTTCGCCAGCCATCCTCTATCCTTTCATCAGTCGCCCGACATGGGCGGCGACCGAAAATGCCAGTCCCTGCAGATCGTAGCCGCCCTCGAGCAGGCTGACGAGCCGGTTGCCACTGTGGCGCGCGGCGCGCTCGAGCAACTGGCCGGTCGCCCAGTCGAAATCGTCCTCGGTCAGGTTGATCTGCGCCAGCGGGTCGCGATGGTGCGCGTCGAAGCCGGCGGAAATTATGATCAGGTCGGGCGCGAAATTGTCGAGCGCCGGCAAAACCCTGGACAGGAAGGCATCGCGGAACAGCTCCGAGCCGGTCTCCGGCGCCAGCGGCGCGTTGACGATGTTGCCGGCGCCGGTCTCGCTCTTGGCGCCGGTGCCGGGGTAAAGCGGCATCTGGTGCGTCGAACAATAGAGCACCGACGGATCGTCCCAGAAAATGTCCTGCGTGCCGTTGCCGTGATGCACGTCCCAATCGACGACGGCGACGCGCTCGACGCCGTGCTTGTTTTGCGCGTAACGGGCGGCGATCGCCGCGGTGTTGAAGAGACAAAAGCCCATGGCCGTAGTCTTTTCAGCGTGATGGCCGGGTGGCCGCGCGGCGACAAAGACGTTGTCGGCACGGCCCGAAAAAACATCGTCGACGGCAGCATTGGCGGCGCCGATCGCCGTCACCGCGGCCTGCCAGCTTTTCGGGCTGGCGCTGGTGTCGGCATCGATCGAGACGATGCCGGTCTCGGGTATGGCGGCGCGAACGCGGGCGACGAAATCCTGCGGGTGGGCATAGAGGATGGTTGCCTCGTCACCTTCCGGCGCCTTGACGCGATCGAGTGCCGCAAAGGCCTCGTCGTCGAGCACGCGCTCGATGGCGCGCAAGCGGTCGGGCCGCTCTGGATGACCGGGCGGCGTCAGGTGTTCGAGGAAGATCGGGTGGGTGTAGAGCCTTGTGACCATGTCCCGATATAGGCGCGCCCGGCCGCTTTGACCATGTTTTCGCGTTGGGAAAGGACGACGTTCAACAGAGTTTAGGTGCCGGGCGTCGGCTGGGTCCAGCGCGAGCCGCCGAACGAGGCCAGTGCCTTTTCCTTGAGCTCCCTGAACTTCGACGAAGCCTCGGCCAGCCGCCGGTCCCAGTCGGGATTTGGCACCTGGCCCTGGATGGTCTTGAAATAGACCTGCATCAGGCAAGCGATGGCGAAGGGTTCGATGAAGGCGGCCTTGAAGGCCCAGGCAAAGACGATGGCGAGCACGAAGGCCCAGCCTGCGAGCTGCCCCGGCATGAGGTAGAGAATGGCGGCGGCTGGTGCCAGCATCAGCAGGAAGATGACCAGGGACACGCCCCACATGATGACCGCCAGCCAGACGGCGTTCTTGACCATGGTCTTGCCGTTCTGCGCATAGAGCACGACGCCTTGCCGCGCCGTCTCGAAGGGCGAGGCAGAATTGATGCGGATGTTGTAGCCGAGGATGATCTCGTCGACATAGGTCAGCGACAGGCGGATGACGGTGTTGATGAAACTGACCACGCCACTCAAGCCGGGAATGGGCAAGAAGGCGGCAATGCCGCCGATCAGGCCGGTAATGGCGCGGATAGCGCCCTTGACCAGCTGGTCGAGCACGAAAAGGATGTTGGCTTCGGCGAAACGCTGGGTCACCACATCCCTGGCATAGGCGATCTGGCTCTGGCCGCCGGGAACGTCGCGGCCGTCGATCAGGTGGACCATCACCGCGATGTGGCCGGCCTTGACGATGTAGAGGATGTATTCGCGGATCCAGTAGACGGCGATCGAAACGACCCCGATACCGACCACGCCGCCCCATAGGGCAAACGACATTGGGCCGTCAGGATCGGTCGAGATATGGCCGACGCCATAGCCAACGCTGGCGCCGGTGCCGGTCGCCACGATGTAGGCCAGCGTGATGCCGAAATAGACGATCATGCGAAAGACGATGAAGGGCCATGTCCGCATCATGATGGACACCGACCTGCCGATCTCGAAATCCCACATCTCCCGAATCTCCGCTCAGAGATGGGGGCAGAGGATGAACCCAGGCTGGCGATTGTCAATCTCAAGCCGACCGACGACCACCGATTATCCCGGCAAATTGCCGGCTCGCTTGAGCAGCCCTTCGAGAAGGACGTTGAATGCCTTCACCGCCTTTTTCGACGTGGCTTCGGGATCGTCGGAATTTGCGATCCACTGCGCCGCATGCAGCGAAGCGCCGCTGACCAGCCTTGCCGCGGCTTCGGCATCGACGCTGATGATGGTGCCCTCGTCGCTCAACCTTTGAAGGTTCTCCGTCATCAAGCGGATGCATTCGTTCTGGCTCGGCCATTGCGAAGGATCGCCAAGCACCGCCGGCCCGTCGCGCAACACGATGCGCTGAATCTCCCGCTCGAGCGCCATCTCGATATAGGCCGTGCATTCATCGACAAAGCCGCTCCAGAGCGTGTCCGCTTTGGCTGAAACGACTTTCAGCCGGGCAAACATCTCGGCGTCGATCTCTGCGATCACCGCCTGAAGAAGCCCCTTCTTGTCGCCGAAGTGATGATAGAGCGCACCGCGCGTCAGCCCGGCCGAGGCGGTGAAGTCATCCATAGAGGCTTCGGCATAACCGACGGTGCCAAAGGCGTGGCGCGCAGCCGCCACCAGCTTGGCACGAGTCTCGGCGATCATCTCCTTGCGGGGTTTGTGCATGGTTCTGGCCCTACTAACATACGTCTCGTATGCCAATTTACATACGCGGCGTATGCTCTATTTGACATTCATACGCAACGTATGTAATTGTCGAACCGGCCTTTGTCGAGGAGCCAGACCATGCGAAATCCCTATTCGGAAATCTTTCGCGCCCCTGGCGCCAAAGGTTTCGCCGCCGCCGGCTTCGTTGCCCGGCTGCCGATCGCCATGGCGCCGATCGGGATCGTCGCCATGCTGTCGCAGACGCATGGCGAATACTGGCTGGCCGGCGCTGTCTCGGCGACATACGCATTGACCAATGCCTTTCTAGCGCCGCAGATATCCAGGCTGGTGGACCGCCTTGGCCAGACCCGCATCGTCGTGCCGACCACGGTCCTTTCTGTGCTGGCTTTCGTGATCCTGATCGCGGCGGCCAATCAGCACTGGCCGATATGGACGCTGTTCGTGTCGGCGCTGATGGCCGCCGCCATGCCCAGCATTCCGGCAATGGTGCGCGCGCGCTGGACCGAGATTTTTCGGGATCGCCCCGAGATGAACACCGCGTTCGCCTTCGAATCGGCAGCTGACGAGCTGGTCTATGTCGCCGGGGCGTCGCTATCGGTGGGCCTGAGCGTCGCCCTGCTCCCGGAAGCGGGCATGCTGGCGAGCACGTTGTTCCTCGCCTTCGGCTCGATGGCCTTCATCCTGCAGCGCACGACCGAGCCGCGGGTGCGGCCGGTGGGACACGGTTCGCGCGGCTCGGCAATCCGCCTGCGCGCCGTTCAGATCATCACCTTCGCCCTGATCTTTATCGGCGCGACTTTTGCGACCACGGAAGTGAGCACCGTGGCGATCACCAAGGAGCTTGGCCTGCCAGGTGCTGCCAGCCTCGTCATCGGCGTCTATGCGCTGGGATCGTTCGTCGTCGGCATCATCATCGGCACCTTGAACCTGAAAACGCCGCTACAACACCAGCTGGCCATCGCGATCGCCGTCATCACGCTCACCACGCTGCCGCTGCTGGTTGCCGACACGGTGCCGCTGCTGGCGCTGACCGTGTTCCTCAGCGGCCTAGCGATCTCGCCGACCTTCATCACCGCATTCGGCCTGATCGAGCGGCGCGTGCCGGAGGCTATGCTGACCGAGGGCATCACCTGGGTCACCACCGGCATCGGCATCGGCATGGCGCTGGGTTCCTTCGCCGCCGGCGCGGTGGTGGATGCGTTCGGTGCACAGAACGGCTTCTGGGTTTCCGTCGCGTCGGGTGGGCTGGCGCTGACAACCGTGCTGCTCGGCATGCACAGCCTGGCCACCCATGACTGCGAACTGGACGGGTGCGCAGCTGCAATCCCGACCGAGTGACGTGGACAAGCATCCAGCCGTCTGTGTCGAGAACGCGGACGTTCAGAATTGGCAGCGGCCTCCGGGACGTCGTCATCCCAGGGCGAAGCAGGAGCGAAGCTCCGTCGCGGAGACCCTGGGATCCATGCCGCGACTTTTGCCCTAAAGTGCAGCGGAGCAGAATTCTGAACCGTCGCAGCGTGTCGAATTCACGGCATGGATCCTATGGTCTGCGCCGCGTCGCTTCGCTCCTTGCTTCGCCATAGGATGACGACTGCACGGAGGCTCCAGCCAATCGCCAACGCATGCGACCTGCCCGCAATCCTTCCGATGCGTCACTCTTGCACGAACTACAAAATCTCGGTCTTGGCGATATGGATGCCAAAGCCTTCGAGGCCGACATAGTGGCGCTCGCGCGAGGCGATCAGGTTGATCGAGGAAATGCCGAGATCCTTGAGGATCTGCGCGCCGAGGCCGATCTCGCGCCATTCGTTTTCGCGGCGGCGTGCCTCTTCGTGATCCTCGCGATCGGTGGGAGCGGGACGCTTGCGCTCCTGATGGGCAACGCCGACAGAACCCTCTCTGAGATAGACGATGACGCCGCGCTTGCGCTCGCCCATCGTTTGCATGATGCCGTCGAGCTTGTGGCTGGTGCCGAACACGTCACTGACCACATCCTCGGAATGCAGCCGCACCGGCACATCCTCGCCGTCGCGGATGTCGCCGAAGACGATCGCCACGTGGTGCATCGAGTCCCAGGGCAGCGTGTAGGTGAAGACCTGCGCCTTGCCACCAGGCGTGTCGATGTCGGAACAGGCGACGCGCTCGACCAGCGTTTCCTTGCGCTGGCGGTAGGCGATGAGGTCGGCGACCGAAATCTGCTTCAAGCTGTGCTTTTCGGCAAAGGCCTGTACCTGCGGGCCGCGCATGACGGTGCCGTCATCGTTGACCAGTTCGGAAATGACGCCGATCGGCGGCAGGCCGGCGAGCTTGCACAGGTCGACCGCGGCTTCGGTATGGCCCGAACGCATCAGCACACCGCCCTCGCGGGCGATCAGCGGGAAGATATGGCCGGGGCGGACGAAGTCGGAGGCGCCGACATTGCCGTTGGCAAGGTTGCGCACGGTCAGCGTGCGGTCGTCGGCCGAAATGCCGGTCGTGGTGCCATGCTTGAAGTCGACGCTGACGGTAAAAGCGGTGGTGTGGGCCGAATCATTGTCGGCGACCATCGGCGACAGGTTGAGCCGCTTGGCTTCCTCGCGCGGCATCGGCGTGCAGACGATGCCGGAGGTGTTGCGGACGATGAAGGCCATCTTTTCCGGCGTGCAGTGGACGGCGGCGACGATCAGATCGCCCTCGTTCTCGCGCCCGTCATCGTCCATGACGACGACGATCTCGCCGCGCTCGAAGGCGCGCAGGGCCTCGACGATTTTCTTCTGGTCGTAAGGCATGTCGTCCCGCTTCCGCTCGAATGGCAAGGTTGAAGATCAGACGCGTCCGGTCTGGCCGCGATGACGCAGATAGTGATCGGCAATAGCGCAGGCAACCATCGCCTCGCCGATCGGCACGGCGCGGATGCCGACGCAGGGATCGTGGCGGCCCTTGGTCATGATATCGACGTCGTTGCCGTCCTTGTCGATCGACTTTCGCGGCGTCAGGATCGACGAGGTCGGCTTGACGGCGAAACGCGCGATGATCGCCTGGCCGGTCGAGATGCCGCCGAGAATGCCGCCGGCATTGTTGGACAGGAAAACCGGCTTGCCGTCATTGCCCATGCGCATCTCATCGGCATTCTCTTCTCCGGTGATGCGGGCGGCTTCGAAACCGTTGCCGATCTCGACGCCCTTGACGGCGTTGATCGACATCAGGCCAGACGCGATGTCCTGGTCAAGCTTGGCGTAGATCGGCGCGCCGAGGCCTGCGGGCACGCCGTCGGCGACGATCTCGATGACCGCGCCGACCGAGGAACCAGCCTTGCGAATGCCGTCGAGATATTGGGTGAAGACTGCGACCGAGGCCGGATCGGGGGTGAAGAACGGGTTCTCGGCGTCGCCGATGAAATTCCAGTTCCAGTTGGCGCGATCGATGGATTTGACGCCCATCGACACCAGCGCGCCGCGCACCACCATGCCGGGTACCACCTTGCGAGCGAGCGCGCCTGCCGCTACCCGCGCCGCCGTCTCGCGGGCCGAGGAGCGGCCGCCGCCGCGATAATCGCGCACGCCGTATTTGGTTTCGTAGGTGTAATCGGCATGACCCGGCCGGTATTGGCGGGCGATCTCGCCATAGTCCTTGGAGCGCTGGTCGACATTGTCGATCTGCATCGACACCGGCGTGCCGGTGGTGATCATCGTCTCGCCATCCTCGTCAAGGATGAAACCGGACAGGATTTTCACCTCGTCGGGTTCGCGACGCTGGGTGACGAAACGCGACTGGCCCGGGCGGCGCTTGTCGAGATCGGCCTGGATTTCTGCCCGGGTGAAGCGGATGCCGGGCGGACAGCCGTCGACGACGCAGCCGAGCGCCGGGCCATGGCTTTCGCCCCAGGTGGTGACACGGAAAAGATGGCCGAACGTGTTGTGAGACATAGAAACCAGCCCTGACCGACTTCAGGTCGATCCATGGGCTGCGTTCTATTGGCGTTTTCCACAGGGGTCAAACTGTGATCTGGCGGATTTAGTTTTGACACATTCGGTTGGTTTCTGCTCTGTTCCATTCACCCGTTGGACACTCGCCGCCATCGTGCCGGCGCAATGACAAAGAGGACGATGATGCGTAGCCTGATTGGCGCTGTTGCCGCCGTGTTGCTGATTTCCACCGCCGCCTATGCCGGCCAGACCGAAGGCCTGATCAAGACGGTCGACAAGGACGCGCTGACGCTGACGCTGGAGGACGGCAAATCCTACAAGCTGAACGCCGAAACCGATCTCGATGCGCTGAAGCCGGGCATGGACATCGTCATCGCCTATGATGTGAGCAATGGCGAGAATGTCGTCACCGATATGGAACTGCCTGATACCGAGTAGGATTTCCGGCTCTCCAGTGACGGGCACCAGCCTTTGTAGGGCACTTGCGCCACTTTGGAACGGCTGCTGAGCCGTCGTCTGTCATCACCCGTTTCGACTCCCGGCGTTGAGGTGTTTTGGGTAAAGGCTGGCCCTTGCCAGCACCGTTTCTTGGGCGCAATCTCAGTCTGCAGATAAAGCCACGGTGGATTTCGACCACCATCAGAAGATCGGCGATGGAGCCGAACAATGTGCAGCGACTGCAAGCGCAAAGGGGTTGACCGGAGGGGCTTTCTCAAGGTCGGCGCGGGACTGGTCGCGATCGGTTTTGGTGGGGTTTCCTGGTCGGCACGCGCCGCAGAGGCTGCGCCCGCGCTGCCCCCCGATGAAGCGCTTGCTGCGCTGAAATCCGGCAACGAACGCTACGTCAGTCACCCGGAACTCTGCTCGATCGACCTTGCCGCGCAGAGGAACGCTGTCGCCGCACATCAGGCACCCTGGGCCACGATCATCAGTTGCGCCGACAGTCGCGTTCCGCCGGAGCTGATCTTCGGCGGCCACGGCGTTGGAGAATTGTTCGTCGCCCGCAATGCCGGCAATCTCGTCGACACAGCCACGCTCGGCACGGTCGAATACGGCGCGGCGGTGCTCGGCTCGCCGTTGATCGTCGTCCTGGCGCACACAAGCTGCGGCGCCGTCAAGGCGGCATGTGACGTGGTCGCCAAGAACGCGACTTATCCGGGCGCGATCGGCCCAATGATCGAACCAATCCTGCCCGCGGCGATCGCCGTGCGAAGCGAAAAAGGCGATTTCGTCGACAACGCCGCCAAAGAGAGCGCGCGCAGAACCGCGCGGCGCCTGACCGTTTCGAGCAAGCTGTTGGCCGGTCTCACCGCGGCGGGGACGCTGAAGATTGTCGCGGCGATCTATGACCTACAAACGGGTACGGTGACCTACATCGAATGACAGCTACAGCCACGCCAGGCTCCGGCCATCCAGCCGGAGCACGCGATCCTGCGGCACTTCCAGGCGCGCCGCCTCTCGTTCGGAAACACCTTCCACCAGACGAAACAAGGTCCGTATGACGCCACCATGGGTGACGCAGACTGTCTGGCGGTCGAGCGCATCGAGCCACGGCCTTATCCGTTCGAGCAGCATCTGGTAGCTCTCGGCGCCCTCGCCCGGTGGCTGGAAATTCCATTTGTTCCGGCGGCGCGCCTTGGTCGAGCCGGGATCCCTGGCCTCGATTTCGGCAAAGGTGAAACCCTGCCAGTCGCCAAAGTGCACCTCGACCAGACGCGGATCGGTGCGGTAGGCGTGCGGATCGAGCTGCATCGCCGCGCGGATGCGCTCCATCGTCTCGCGCGTGCGGCGCATCGGGCTGGCGACAAAGTCGAAATCTTCGGGGTTATGGATAAATTCAGCCAGATGTCGGCCATTTTCAGTCGCCTGCTCGCGGCCGAGCACGTTTATGTCTGTGTCGGCCTGCCCTTGTAGCCGGAAGTCGGCGTTCCACTGCGTCTGGCCGTGGCGCACGATGTAGACGAGCGGATACATCAGGTCTTCCGGAAGAACGTCGTGGCAGGCGGGCGAGCGGTGGTATTCGCGGGGACTAGTCCTTGACGGTCGAAATGTCAGGTGCGTCGACCGCCTTCATGCCGACGACATGGTAGCCGGAATCGACATGGTGGATCTCGCCGGTGACGCCGCGCGACAGGTCGGACAGGAAATAGACGCCGGAATCGCCGACCTCCTCCTGCGTCACCGTCTGCTTCAGCGGCGAATTGTACTCGTTCCACTTCAGGATGTAGCGGAAGTCGCCGATGCCGGATGCGGCAAGCGTCTTGATCGGGCCGGCGGAGATGGCGTTGACGCGGATCTTCTTGGCCCCGAGGTCGACGGCGAGATAACGCACGCTGGCTTCGAGCGCCGCCTTGGCGACGCCCATGACGTTGTAGTGCGGCATCACTTTTTCGGCACCGTAGTAGGTCAGCGTCAGCAGCGAGCCGCCATCGGTCATCAGCGGCTCGGCGCGCTTGGCGATGGTGGTGAAGGAAAACACCGAGATATCCATGGTGCGCAGGAAATTGTCGCGCGTCGTCTCGACATAGCGGCCGGTCAGCTCGTCCTTGTCGGAAAAGGCGATGGCGTGGACGAGGAAGTCGAGCTTGCCCCAGTGCCTGGCAATGTCGGCGAACACCGCATCGAGGCTCGCCGGATCGGTCACGTCGCAATGGCCGGCGATATGCGCGCCCAATTCCGCGGCCAGCGGCTCGACGCGCTTCTTGAACGCCTCGCCCTGATAGGTCAGCGCGATCTCGGCGCCATGGTCGACGCAGGCCTTGGCGATGCCATAGGCGATCGACCTGTTGTTCGCGACGCCAAGGATAAGCCCGCGCTTGCCGGCCATAATGCCCTGTCCACCCGCCATGTGAGCGCTCTCCGCAAGATTTTCTGCTTTGTGGAGAGCCTATCGCACAGGCACAGAGTCCCTTCAAGCGCACAAAACCGACAGTTCGGGGGACAAAACGCCGGCTCTAGCCTTTTCGGCTGCGCATCAGCGTCTCGAGTTCGCTGTCGCCGCCCTCCGGCAGCATCAGCCGAACATGGGCGTAGAGATCGCCATGACCACCGGCTTTTTCCGGCAGGCCGCGGCCTTTCAGCCGCAAAACCTTGTCCGAGCTGGACCATGCGGGAATGTTGACCGCAAGCTTGCCGGTCGGCGTCTCGACCGGCACTTTGGCGCCCAACACCGCATCGGCCAGCGCCACCGGCAGGTCGGCATGCAGGTCGCGGCCCTCGACGCGGTAGCGTGGATGGCGGCGGATATGGATCTTGACCAGCGCATCGCCCGGCTGCCCAGGTCCTTGTTCGCCTTGCCCCTTCAGCCGGATGGTCTGGCCGTCCTCGACATAGACGGGGAGCTTGACCGCGACCTTGCGCCCGTCGGGGAACATCGCCGTCACCTTCTCGGCGGTCGCCGCTTCCTCGATGGTGACGTCAAGCGTCACGTTGAGGTCGGCGCCGGTCGGCGCCTGGCGGCGGTCGCCCGCGCCGGCGCCGCGCTGCCCGGAGAAGGCATCGCCAAAGATCTGGCTGAAGATGTCGCTGTTGCCGTCGAACGGATCGCCGCCCGGACGCCCCGAGCGAAACTCGAATCGCGAGCCGCCCGCGCCACCCTGCTGGCGACGAAAGCCGCCGAAGGGATCGCCGCCACCGCCCGCTGCACCTTCAAAGCCCTGAAAACGCGGCTTGCCGTCGCCGTCGATCTCACCGCGATCGAAAGCGGCCCGGTTCTTCTCGTCGCCGACGATCTCGTAAGCCTGGTTGGCAGCAGCAAACCGGTCCTTCGCCTTGGGATCATTCGGGTTCTGGTCCGGATGATGCTTCTTGGCGAGTTTGCGGTACGCCGATTTTATGTCCTTGGCCGATGCGTTTTTGGCAACGCCCAGCACCTCATAGGGGTCGCGCATGATTCCTGCCTGCAAGAAGGGTGAATTTACAGTCGCCTTTCATATGCGTCTGTATAGGAAGAAATTCCAGTGCCGTGAACCGGATATCGACGCGAATCTCAGAGCGCCTTGAAGTCCTGCACACGCCAGGCACCGGCACCGGCCAGGCACACTTCGCCCTGGAACATCGTGACACCATCGAAGCTTTCGCGCGAGGCTTTGAAGCGGCGGCAGGTCTGGCCGTTGTCCTTGAGTTCGACCAGTTCGGTGATTGAGCCGCGCGAGCCGGTGTCGGCATTCGCCCACGGCACGGCCTGGCCGGCAAGTTCCTCGATGTCGGCGGAAGACACGGCGTTGCGGATCGTGGCCTGGTCGGAGGCGCTATCCTGATCGAGCGGCGCGGTCGGGTCAGGCGCGCTTGCGGTGAGGATTGAGCGATCGACCTCGGCCTTTTCAAGGCTGAAGCCGCCTGCCCCGCAAGCGGCGAGCGGCAAAGCGGTCGCCACGATCGCAGCCCTCATGATCGCAGCTTTGACGCTGGCCGAAGCGATAACGCTCCAGTGCCTGCTGTCAAAAGCTTGCGCGATACGCGACAATCGGCAATCTCCCCCAGCCAGCGACAAATTTGGGAAAACTATGAGCGACTCAGAGTTAACAAGCGGTGACTTTACCGAGGCGGCCGAACCTTTCCGCCTCTTTGCCACGTGGCTGAACGATGCGACGAAGAGCGAAATCAACGATGCCAACGGCGTGGCGCTGGCGACCGTCGATGCCGATGGCATGCCGGATGTACGAATGGTGCTGCTCAAGGGGTTCGATGAGGAGGGATTTGTCTTCTACACGAATTTCGAGAGCGCCAAGGGCCGCGAGATTCTTGGCAGCATGAAGGCGGCGATGTGTTTCCACTGGAAATCGCTGCGCCGGCAGGTGCGCATCCGCGGGCCGGTTGAGATCGTCAGCGACGCGGAAGCGGACGCCTATTATGCGACACGGCCGCGCGGCAGCCGCATCGGCGCGTGGGCCTCGAAACAGTCGCGGCCACTGGAAAGCCGCTTCGCCCTGGAAAAGGCCGTTGCCGAATACACGGCGCGCTATCCGATCGGCGAAATCCCCAGGCCAAAACACTGGTCGGGCTTTCGCATCGTCCCGCAGACGATCGAGTTCTGGCACGATCGGCCGTTCCGGCTGCACGACCGCGTCGTCTTTTCGCGCAACGCCAAGGGCGGTTGGGACAAGACAAGGCTTTATCCATAGGTGTTTCCGAAAAGCCATCTCGGCTGAAAGGGTGTCCCCATGAACCTGTTCCTTGCCTTTCTCGGTGTCTCGTTCTTCGTGATTGCCACGCCCGGCCCCGACACCGCCATCACCATTCGCAACACCTTGCTCGGCGGACGCATGGGCGGCGTGTTTACCGCGCTTGGCATTTCCAGTGGCCAGATAATCTGGGCTCTGGCCACCAGCGCCGGCATTGTCGCGCTGCTCGTCGCTTCAGAACCTCTGTTCCTTGCGGTCAAATATGTAGGTGCCGCCTATCTCGTCTATCTCGGCTTCAAGGCGTTGCAAGAAGCGGTTCGGCCATCACATCGTCAGAGTGCCGGCGCTATTGTCGGACAAGCACGACGGCTGACGGCGGCGAACGCCTATCGGCAGGGTTTGATCAGCGATCTCGGCAATCCCAAGATGGCTGTGTTCTTCGCCAGCCTGTTGCCACAATTCGTGCCGTCGGGCGGGGAGAGTTTTTCAGCGTTGCTCGGTCTCGGAGCGGTCTTCGCCGTCATGACGTTCACCTGGCTGGCACTCTACGCAACGCTGGTCGCCAAGGCGGGAGATTTCCTGCGCCGCCCATCGATCCACCGTTGCATCGAAGGTGTGACCGGCGTCGTACTGATCGGCTTGGGCATCCGCATCGCGACCGAGCACCGGTAGGCCGGCTAGCTGGTCGCGACGGAGCTTCAAGGGATAAATCGGCGCTTCACCCCACCCSACCCTGCGGGCCGACCTCCCCATCGAGGGGAGGTAGAAGGCTGCGCTACTTCTTTCTGGTCATGAACGCGGTGAGCGCTGCGCGCGCCTCGGCCGACTTCAGCCGCTCGCGGAAATGCTCGCTTTCCTTGCCAATGCGGGCGATGAGGTCGTCGCGCGAACCGCGCATCAGGTCGCGGGCGATCTTCAGTGCCTGCGGCGGCTTGGCCGCGATCTGGCCGGCCGCGGCCAGCACCGAGGCTTCGAGCGCGTTTTCTTCGACGACTTCATAGATCAGCCCGGCGGCTTTTGCCCGTTCGGCCGAAAAACCCTCGCCGAGGCCAAGCAACGCGAAGGCGCTCTGGCGTCCCAGAACCTGCGGCGCGAGCAGGCTGGACCCCGCCTCGGGCACCAGGCCGAGATCGACAAAGGGCGTGCGGAACACGGTGCGCGGCGTGGCGAAGGTCAGGTCGCAGTGGAGATTGAGCGTGGTGCCGATGCCGACGGCGATGCCGTCGACGCCGGAGACCATCGGCTTTTCCACCTTGGCCAACGCCATCAGGAAATCCCAGACCTCGGTACCGCCATCACCGCCGGTGGCGACGATCAGGAAATCGGCAAGGTCGTTGCCGGCCGAAAAGGCGCCGGGAACGCCGAGGAAGACGTGGACGCGGATCGCCGGATCGGCGTCGCCCGCGGCCAAGGCCGCCGACATCGTCGCGTACATGGCGCGCGTCAGCGCATTCTTCTTTTCCGGACGGTTCATGCGGATGATCTGGATGGCGCCCTGGCGCTCGACGAGAATATGGTCTGTCACGGTCTTTTTACCCTGGTGAACGTCAAGCGGAAATCAGTGCCTTGCCGGCAGCGGCAAGGCTTTCAGCGCCGCCAATGACGCGGTCCTTCAATGCACCCACCTCGCCAAGCAGGTTTTCGGCGAAGAAGCGGCAAAGGGCGATGCGGCTCTGGTCGGCAAGCGCACCGCGCGCCAGATAGGCGCCGCCGGCGGCAAGCGAGATCAGCCGCAGATAGGGCGTGGCACCGGCCAGCGCGTCGTCGGAGCGACCGTCGGCCAGCAATTTCTGCAGGAATCGCGTCGCTTCGATCAGATCGTCGAGCGTCCGGTCGAGGTTCTCCGCGGTGCGGCCGAAACCCTCAAGGTTGGAGGTCCGCACCGCATTGGCGACGGCCGCAAGTTCGGCGATGTAGCCGTGCACATGCTCGCCGCCACCGAGCGGCAGTTTGCGCGCCACCAGATCGATCGCCTGGATGCCGTTGGTGCCCTCATAGATCGGCGCGATTCGGGCGTCGCGGTAAAGCGCTGCAGCCCCGGTCTCCTCGATGAAACCCATGCCGCCATGCACCTGAACGCCAAGCGAAGCGACGTCGACGCCGACATCGGTCGAAAAGGCCTTGGCCAGCGGCGTCAACAGATTGGCGCGGTCGCGCCAATGCGTCGCCGCGTCACCAGTGGACACGCGCGCGCTGTCGATGGCGTGGGCGCAGGAATAGCTGATGGCGCGCGCGATCTGCGTCAGCGCCTTCATGGTCAAAAGCGTGCGCTGCACGTCCGGGTGGTGGACGATCGGCGCCATGCCGGCGCCGTTGTACGTTGCGGCCTTGCCTTGTCGGCGGTCATTGGCATAGGCGATCGCCTTTTGCGTCGCGGCTTCGGCGACTGCGACGCCCTGCATGCCGACGCAAAGCCGGGCATTGTTCATCATGGTGAACATGCAGGCGAGGCCCTTGTTCTCCTCACCGATCAGCCAGCCGATGGCGCCGGGTGCAGCACCTTCAAAACCGTCGCCATAGATCATGGTGCAGGTCGGCGAAGCGTGGATGCCCAGCTTGTGCTCCAGCCCGGAGCAGAAGACATCGTTGCGGGCGCCGAGCGACCCATCATCGCCGACCAGCAATTTCGGCACCAGGAACAGCGATATGCCGCGCGTGCCGGCCGGCGCATCGGGCAACCGCGCCAACACCAGATGGATGATGTTGTCGGTGAAATCGTGCTCGCCATAGGTGATGAAGATTTTCTGGCCGAAGATGCGATAGGTGCCGTCGCCGGCCGGCTCGGCGCGGGCGCGCAAGGCAGCGAGGTCCGAACCCGCCTGCGGCTCGGTCAGGTTCATCGTCCCCATCCATTCGCCGGAGACGAGCTTTGCCAGATATTTGGCCTTGAGCGCCGGTGAGGCATGCTTGTCCAGCGCTTCGACCGCGCCCATGGTCAGCGTCGGCCCGATGCCGAAGGCCATGGCGGCGGAGTTCCACATTTCGAGCGCGGCGACGCCGAGCATAGTCGGCAACGCCTGGCCGCCAAACTCTTCAGGCCCTGAGAGCGCGTTCCAGCCGCCGTCGATCCAGTGGCGATAAAGCGCTTTCCAGCCGAGCGGCATGGTGACGGCGGCGTCCTTCAGCACCGCACCTTGCTCGTCGCCGATCTTGTAGAGCGGCGCCACCTCTTCGCTGGCAAAGCGGCCGGCCTCGGCCAGGATGGCGTCGACAAGGTCTTCGCCGAGATCGCCAAAGGTGCCAGCATCGAGCGCAGGCTTGAGGCCGGCAACGTGCTTCAGCGTGAAGGCAATGTCCTCGACCGGTGCCTTGTACATGCCGCTTGCTCCTCCCTGACTTTCCGGGCCGACCCTAAGACCAGCGCGGCCGCAAAACCATCCGCCTTTGGGGGATCTCCCATCTTCTTTTTACGTAAACGTCAAACTTTGTCACGCGGATTTTGAAAATCTGCGAGGCGCGCCTGAGGCCGTCTCAGCTGTGGCTCAGACCCCAAAAGCAATTCCTTAACCATAGCGGTTCAGCATCGGTGTTTGGTCAGCGGGGATTCCCTGTTTGAAAACGCCGGCGCATCTTTTTCGCCGCTCAGTGCTCGCTCTCGCGGCGATGGTAGCGCTGACACCGGCCACACAGGCCTCGGATTTCGCCGAGCCGTGGAAGAGTGCCGACCGCGCGCTGGTCATCGACGCCTACGAATACAATTCCATCGACTGGGTACAACTGGCCACGGACAAGCGCGTCGTCGGCTTCATCAACAAGGCCTCCGACGGACTGCCGCCACCCTATTTCTGTTCCGGCGACGAGACCGAAATCAGGCTCTGCAAGACGCTGTGGAAACGCTATGCGGTGACGCGCGAACTGTTCCAGACGCGCAAGGTGGTGGCCAAGGCGCTCGGGCTGAAATGGGGTGCTTATCACCTCGCCCGCCCCGGCAACCCGATCGATCAGGCCAACAGTTTCATCGATTTCGCCGAACCGGCGCCGGACGATCTGATGGCCCTGGATGTCGAGGGCAACGATCCGACGCAATGGATGTCACTCGAGGATGCCGAAGAGTTCGTGCGCCAGGTGCATCGACGCATTGGCCGCTTCCCGGTGCTCTACACCAACGGCAAGACGGCCCAGTACATTGCAGACAACCGCTACAAATACCGGCTCTTGTCGCGGCTGCCGCTCTGGTATGCGCGCTACAAGCCGGACATCGACGTGCATTTTCCGATGGGCAACTGGCAAGGCTACGCGCTCTGGCAGTTTTCGGCGCAAGCCAATTGCGGCCGGTTGCGCTGCCCCTACCGGGTCGCGGGCACGCCCAACGATATCGATGTCAGTGTGGCGCCGATGGATGCAGCTGCGCTGCGCCAACAATGGGCCTTTGGCGGCCTGATCGACGTGCCGGCGGACTATCTCGCCTCGATACCGGTGCCGGTTTCGCGCGAGGCGGGACTCGCCGGCAATGTCACCATCACCTACGCCTCAGTGGCGACACCGCCGACGGTCGAGGAGATGGTCGCGGTGCTGGGAACGCGCTGGCAGAAATTCCGCAACGGCTTCAGCATGCCGGTGGTCAAGACGGTGCCGCGGCGTTCGCGCTTCGGTATTGCCGAGTATGTCGCCTGGAAACGGACAGAGCAGCGTTCACCAGCACAGCTCGAGGCCGCCTTCACCGCGGCGGCCGACCCGGTCAGCACGGCTTCAACCGAACTCGACAGCGGCAAACGCCTGTCTCGCCCGTTTTAGAGGTTCAGCCGACCTTTTCGCGCGCCACAGCCTGCCAGCCGATATCGCGGCGGCAAAAACCCTGCGACCAGTCGATGCGGTCGAGCGCGGCATAGGCTTTTTTCTGCGCCTCGCCGACGGTCTTGCCGGTCGCGGTCACGTTCAGCACGCGACCGCCATTGGCGACCAGCGCGCCGCTGTTGACGGCGGTGCCGGCGTGAAATATCTCGACGCCATCGCCTGCGGCTTCGTCGAGGCCGCGGATGACCGAGCCCTTTTCCGGTGCGCCGGGATAGCCCCTCGCCGCCATCACCACAGTCAGTGCCGCCTCATCGCGCCAGCGCACTGACGTATGGGCAAGCTGGCCATCGGCGGAAGCATTGAGCAGGACCAGGAGATCGTCCTTCAGCCGCATCATCAGCACCTGGCATTCCGGGTCGCCGAAGCGGGTGTTGTATTCGATCAGTTTTGGGCCCTTGTCCGATATCATCAGCCCGGCAAACAGCACGCCTGAAAACGGCGCGCCTGTTTCAGCCATGCCGCGCATGGTCGGCTCGATGATCTCGCGCATGGTGCGTTCGATCATCTCAGCCGTCATCACCGGCGCCGGCGAATAGGCGCCCATGCCGCCAGTGTTGGGGCCGGTGTCGCCATCGCCGACGCGCTTGTGGTCCTGCGCGGTGCCGAAGGGCAAGGCGGTAACGCCGTCGCACAGGCAGAAGAAGCTGGCTTCCTCGCCGGTGAGGAACTCCTCGACCACCACCTCGGCTCCGGCCTGGCCGAAGGAGCCGTCAAAACAGGCATCGAGTGCGGCCAGCGCTTCATCCAGCGTCATGGCGACGGTGACGCCCTTGCCGGCGGCCAGGCCATCGGCCTTGATGACGATCGGGGCGCCCATCTTCTGGACATAGGCTTTCGCCGAGGCCAGATCGCCGAAGCGGCCATAGGCAGCGGTCGGGATATCGTATTTCGCGCAAAGATCCTTGGTGAAACCTTTCGAGCCTTCCAGCCGCGCCGCAGCTTTCGGAGGGCCGAAGACGCGGATGTTTGCGGCGCGCAGGTCGTCGGCAATGCCGGCAACCAGCGGCCCTTCCGGCCCGACCACGACGAGGTCTATTTTCTTCTCAGCGCAGAAGGCGGTCACCGCCGCATGATCGGCAATGTCGAGCGTCACCAGCTCGGCTTCGCGGCCGATGCCCGGATTGCCGGGCGCGGCGTAGAGTTTGGTCAGCAGCGGCGATGCGGCAAGCTTCCAGGCCAGGGCATGTTCGCGGCCGCCGGAGCCGATCAGTAAAACGCGCATGCCAACATCCCTTGTCATTCCAAGACAAGGACTGCGCTATTGCCCGCCGGGCGACGGGTCAAGACTTTTGCGGCCCTCAAGCCCGATTGCGCACGGGAACGTTGGGCAACCAACGTCCCCGATGCGTCGAACCGGCGGTTCTGTCAGCTCTGGAAGACGGCTTAGCTGCTGAAGATGGTGGGAAACCAGTCCTCGCGCAATTTCTGTCCCGGCTTCATGTCATGGCCGGGATAGGGCGGAGAGGTGCGGCCTGGCCGCTCGACATAGCGGGCATCGTCGCCGACCCAGCGCAGCGACAGCGCCCGGCGCCGGGCCGCGGTCATGTTGCCGCGCGCGCCATGCGCGGTCCTGAAGTCGAACAGGATGGCGTCACCCGGTTCCATCTCCCATTCGAGTACCTTCAGGGAAGGATCGTTGTCGGGATCGGGCACCGGCCGATAGTCGCCCTCGCCGGCGTAGAAATTGGCATCGTTCAGCCAGCGCACCGGCAGAACCATCTTTTCCCATTTGTGCGAGCCGGCGATCAGCCTCAGCGTCGCCTCCTTGACCGGATCGATCGGAATCCAGAAGCTGACGGTCTGGCTGCCATCGACGAAGTAATACGGGATGTCCTGGTGCCAGGGCGTCGGCTTCTGCGTGCCGGGCTCCTTCACCAGCACATGGTCGTGGAAGAACTGCGCGCTGCGCGACTGCATCACCGCCGCGGCCAGTTCGGCAGCCGGCGAATTGCGCACCACGTCGACGAATTCGGGAATGCGCTCCCAGTTGCAGTAGTCGTCGAAGAAGCTGCCTTTGCCATTGGCGATATCCGACGCCGCAGCGCTGCGGTTCTGCATGTTGCGCTCGATGCCGGCGGCGATGATGTCGACCCAGTCCTTGAACGCGCCGCGGATGCAAACCGCGCCATCGCGCTGGTAGTCGGCAATTGTCTCGGCATCGATGTGTTGGGTAGCCATCGGTTCGCTTCCTTCTCTCAGGGGATGACCGACTATCGCAGCAGCTGCCCATCAGGTAAAATAATAACTTCCCATGCAACACATAGAAGAAGACTATGAATTTGACCCTGGTACAGCTGCGTTATCTCGTCGCCGTGGCGCGTCACGGCAGCGTCACCGTGGCGGCGCGAACACTCAACGTCTCACAGCCATCGATTTCGGTGGCCATCGACAATGTCGAGAAGAATTTTGGCCAGAAACTGTTTGTCCGCCAGCGCGGCAGCGGCATTTCGCTGACCTCGTTTGGCCGGACAGCGGTGGCGAAGGCGAAGCAGGTGCTGGCCGAGGCGGATGAGCTTGCCGGCTTGGGATCGCGCGAGGCGGCTGTCGCCGGCGAGCTGGTGCTGGGATGCTTCGAGGATCTTGCGCCCTATTTCGCGCCGGCTCTCATCCGCGCCTTCTCGGAGCGCTGTCCGGGCGTCGAGATCGTCGTCCGCGACGAGACGTTCGAGACACTGGGACGGCGGCTGAGCGACTCTGCGATCGATCTCGGCCTCAGCTATGATCTCGGCCTGCCCAGCCATTTTGCCCGTATCCTGCTGCATGAGCTCAGGCCGCATGCGCTGCTGCCGGCGGGGCACGCGCTGGCCAGCCGTGCGACCGTCAGCCTGGCGGACCTCGCGGCCTATCCGCTGATTACCACCGACCAGCCGCACAGCTGGCAGCATATGCTCGACCTGTTCCGCAGCCGTGGCCTTTCGCCGGTGGCCGACACCAGGACAAGCTCGTTCGAGCTGCAGCGCAGCATGGTGGCCAATGGTTTCGGCGTCGCCGTCAGCTACACCCGCCCGCATGGCGACCTGAGCTATGACGGACTGCCGCTGATCTGCAAACCGCTCTCCGATCCGCTGCCCATGCAGCGGATCATCCTTACCCATGACACGCGCCAGCGCCTGTCGAATGCAGCGCTGGCCTTCATCGATGTGGCGAAAGGCTGGTTCTCCGCCCACGATATTTTCACCTGACGAGGACCTCCGGTCCTGTCTTGCTTGCGCATGATCTTTTCCGAAAACCGGTTCCCACCTTTCGGGATCATGCTCAGGGTGCTTGACGGCTTTCGCCGCTGCTGCCACTCCAGCGGGATGGAAACCGTGCAATCGAAAGCAGCGCAGGGCCGCGTCGCCGACGCGCCGAGCGGCCATTGGGTCTACCGCGTTCTGCCGCGCTGGCTATGGCCCTTTGCGCAGCTGGCCCGATGGGACCGGCCGATCGGCTGGCAGTTGCTGTTGTGGCCGTGCTGGTGGTCAGCCGCCCTTGCCGCAAGCGCCTATCCCCGCCCCGGCGATCCGCTGCTCTCGCTGCTGCCGGCACCATGGTATCTCGTGCTGTTCCTGATCGGCGCCATCGCCATGCGCGGCGCCGGCTGCACCTACAACGACCTGGTCGACCAGGACATCGACAATCAGGTCGAGCGCACGCGCTCGCGGCCGCTGCCGTCGGGCAAGGCGACACGCCGGCAGGCCTGGATATTCCTCGTCATCCAGGCGTTGGTCGGCCTGGCGGTGCTCTTGCAGTTCAACGACTTCGCGATCCCGCTCGGCATTTGTTCGCTGGTCATCGTCGCCGTCTATCCGTTCATGAAGCGGTTCACCAACTGGCCGCAGCTGGTGCTTGGCCTCGCCTTTTCCTGGGGCGCGCTGATGGGATGGGCGGTGGAGTTCGGCGATCTCGATGGTCCGGCCGTCATGCTCTATATCGGCTCGATCCTCTGGGTGATCGGCTATGACACGATCTATGCGCATCAGGACAAGGAAGACGACGCCATCGTCGGCGTGCGCTCGACCGCGCGCCTGTTCGGCGACAACACCAAGACCTGGCTCGTCGGGCTCTATGGCGGCGCGCTGGTCTGCTTTGCCATCGCCTTTGCCTCGGCGCAGGCACCGGTGCCAGCGCTGGCCGGGCTGATCGCCGCTGGCGCCCATATGGCGCGGCAGATAGCGAGGCTCGATATCAACAATCCGGACCAATGCTTGCGGCTGTTCAAATCGAACAACCAGGTCGGCTGGCTGATCTTTCTCGGCCTGCTCGGCGGCGCGCTGTGGGTGACGCTGAAACCGCTGGTGTAAGCTCCCTTCTCCCCGTCACTATACGGGGAGAAGGTGGCGGCAGCCGGATGAGGGGCAGCGCCAACCTTTGAGGCAAAGTGAAATGCACGGCGGCGATAGCGCGTGCGTCAGATCAGGGTTTTTTGAGATAGACAACCGGCTTGGTCAGCGCCGCCCCTCATCGCCCTGCCGGGCACTTCTCCCCGTATAGTGACGGGGAGAAGAAGGCCGTCATTGGCGGTTTCGCCAATTGCTGGCCAAGCTACTCCCGCGAAATAATCTCATGGCCGTCGACGACCAGCCTGAGGCCGAGATCGCCGGCCCTGCGGCGGGCTAGGAAGCGCGGCCGGCGCGTGGTCGAGACGCGGCCCTTGCGGCGGTCCTGCGGCGGCAGCGCCTTGATGGCCGCGCCGAGCGATTCCTCCAGCGTGCGGGCAATGCCGTCGGCTTCGATCAGCAGCATCTGCAAGCGATAGGCTTCCGCCCAGGCGCGCCAGTCGGCGGCGACATCGTCGAGATCGTCGGCGACCAGCAACGGCACCGACAGCATCGGATCATTGTGCAGAAGTTCCAGCGTCACCGTGACATTGCCTTCCGGATCTTCCATCGCGCGGGCGGCGACGCCGCGAAACGCGTTGGCGGGCAGAGCGATGATCGCCGGCACGCCGCTCATCTCGAGCGTGCGGCGGATAACGGCACCACGCTGGTCGATGGTGAAAGTCACGTCGCCATAGTCGTCGCGCGTGGCATAGCTCACCACTTGCGGCAGGCGAAATGGGTCGAGGCGCATATTGCGCCCAGCCCAGATGGGCTTCAGTACACTGTTCATCTACTGCCTTCCTGTGTTTCTCCTGAGAGCCGTTTTCACGGATCCCACCGGGCCGGTTTTCCCAGCCTCGTTATGGCGAAACAGTAGCGCGGGCTCCTTACCGCCCGGCTTAAGAAAGTCGGTTAAATTTTGCTGATCTCAGGGGATGGTTATCGGAATGAGACTGAGCGCAAGATGTTGAAAGGATCAGATAACCTTACCGGGATTCATGATCCCGGCGGGGTCGAAAGCAGCCTTCACTCTGCGCATCAGGTCGATCGCCATCGGCGGCGCGGTCGCGATCAATTCGTCGCGCTTCAACTGGCCGATGCCATGCTCGGCCGAGATAGAACCGTGAAAGGAGCGCACGACGTCGTGCACGGCCTTGTTCATGGTGTGATAGAGGCCGAGAAAGGCTTCATCATCGCCGTCGACGGGCCGGGAGATGTTGTAGTGCAAATTGCCGTCGCCCATGTGGCCGAAGCAGACCACGCGCGCACCGGCACTGACCGAAGCCACGGCGCCGGCGGCTTTTCCAATGAATTCTGGGATCGATGATATCGGCACGGAAATGTCGTGCTTGATCGAGGCGCCCTCGGGTTTCTGGCACTCGGGTAGCACCTCGCGGAAATTCCAGAAGGCGTCGCCCTGGGCGAGGCTCGCTGCGATCACCGCGTCGCCGACGATGCCTTGCTCCAGCCCGGCTGACAGCACCTCCTCGATCAGCGCCTTGCCGTCCTCTTCCGAACGGCCGGAGGAGACCTGCATCAGCACATACCAGGGCCAGTCCCCGGCCAGCGGACGGGTAACGCCCTGCGCATGCTTCAGCGTGTAGTCGTAAGGCCTTTTGGCGATCAGCTCGAAAGCGGTGAGCGACGCGCCGGCCCGGCCCATCGCCAGGCTGAACAGCGAAAGTGCCGCCTCGGGCGAAGACAGCCCGGCAAAGGCCACCTCGCGACCCTTGGGCTTGGGGAACAGCTTTAGCACTGCAGCGGTGATGACGCCGAGCGTGCCTTCGGCGCCGACAAACAGGTTCTTCAGATCGTAGCCGGTGTTGTCCTTCTTCAGCTTGCGCAAATCGTCGAACACTTCGCCGGTCGGCAACACCACTTCGACACCGAGGCAGAGTTCACGCGCATTGCCGTAGGCAAGCACACCGGTGCCGCCGGCATTGGAGGAGAGATTGCCGCCGATCTGGCAGGAGCCTTGCGCGGCGAGCGACAGCGGAAACAGCCGGTCGGCGGCATCGGCCGCTTCCTGCAAAGTCTGCAGGATGACGCCGGCCTCGACGGTCACCGTGTTGGAGAGGACATCGATCTCGCGGATGCGGTTCAGCCGCGATAGCGACAGCACGATTTCGCGACCGGATGTGTCCGGCACCTGGGCGCCGACCAGCCCGGTGTTGCCGCTTTGCGGCACGATGGGCGTTCCGGTCTCGCTCGCCAGGCGCATGATACGGCTGACCTCGTCGACGCTGCCGGGCCTCAGCACCAGCGCCGTCCGGCCGTGCCAAAGTCCGCGCCGCTCGGTGAGGTAAGGCGCGATGTCCTGCTGGTCGCGCAACGCATATTTGTCCCCGACGATGCAAGCGAAGCGATCGATGAGAACGGGGTCGAGGTCTGCGAGAATTTCGGTCATGGCTGAAAGCTATGTCTCGGACGCGGAGATGTCACGAGGGGCGGCGGCACGCGCAAGCCGGTCGTTGATCGCTTCGCCCAAGCCGTCGAACGGGATCGGCTCGACGGCAATGCTTGTCGCGCCGCTGCGGTCGAGCTCCTGAAGCTGCGCGAAGAGATTGCTGGCGGCTTCGCGCAGGTCGCCTGATACGGACAGGTTGAGCACGGCGGCCGCACCTTGCCAGCCTTCGGCACGGCGGCCACCAAAGGCCAGCAGAGCCTCGCCCTTGGCGATTTTTTCGGCGTTGAGCCGCACCGCGGCACTCGGCGCATAGTGCGAGGCGAGCATGCCGGGTGCCTCGATGCCCGCTGTCGCGCCGCGCAGCAGTTTTGTCCCCGCGACCGCCTCGATCTCCCTGGCGGCGATGCCGCCCGGCCGCAGCAGCCGCAGCGTTGCGCCTTCTACCTTGACGATGGTCGATTCCAGCCCGACCGGGGTCGCGCCGCCGTCGACCACCAGCCTGATCCTCGCACCGAGATCGGCAGCCACGGCCTCAGCTGTCGTGGCGCTGATTTTTCCCGAGGAATTGGCGCTGGGCGCCGCCAGCGGGCGGCCAAGCCTGGCAATCAGGTCGCCGCCAAAACCTTTCGGCATGCGCAGCGCGATCGTGTCCAGCCCGGCGGTGACCAGCGGATGGATGCCGTTGCCGGCCCGCTGGGGCAGCACCAGCGTCAGCGGCCCCGGCCAGAACGCCTGCGCCAGCCTTTTCGACAGCGGATCGAACAGCGCAATGCGCTCGGCCATCGCCAGATCGGCGACGTGGGCGATCAGCGGATTGAAGCGCGGGCGGCCCTTGGCCTCGAAAATGCGCGCCACGCCGATGCCATTGGTCGCATCGCCGGCCAGCCCATAGACCGTTTCGGTGGGGATGGCGACGACGTCGCCGCCTTCGAGCAACGCCAGCGCCCGCTCCATCGCCTCGCCGGCGGCAACTATCTCAGCCACTGTCATCACCTCGCAGATGCCGGGTGCGTAGTACGGTGGCGCCTATGGGGCAAGTCCGGGCGTTGGCGAATTATCAATCCCTAAAATGCTATGCTTCCTCGCAAGCCGGCATCAATTCCCTAACGCTATGGTGTCGGCTTCATGGGCAAGGGGGAATATCATGGTGTCAGTGCGTATGCTTGGAGCGCTTGGTTTCACCCTGGCGGCGATAACCGGCGGGGCGCAGGCCTCTTCAATTCTCGTTCTCGGCGCATCGACGTCGACGCCGTCCGTGGTCAGGCTTGGCTCGCCTGAACCGGTGAAGATCGCTGCCTCCACCACGCCATCGATCGTGGCGCTCGGCGACCCTGAGCCCGATGTCACCTATGAAAAGGTCGCGGCGATCCCGGGCGAACACAAATCCGGCTCCACGCAGCCTCCGATGATCATTCGTGGCGGTGTCGTCGGCGGCGCCTTCGCGTCGCCCGCCGCACCGGCCAAGGCCGCGACTGCCGCCGCGCCGGCAGCCGGCGACAAACCTGCGGCTGACACCAAGCCTGCAGGAGAAGCGACCGCAGCGAACGGCAAGCCACAGCCTGGAACACAATCGCAGCCTCAACCGGCAGCGACGGTTCGGCCGGCGACACCGCCGGGACCCCCTGCAGAAAAACTCATGTAGACCGTTCGGCTTGACGCCGATCCGCCGGCGGGCGCACCATCATGCCATAGCGCCGCGCCGGGCTTCGCGGCTCAGGACAATGGGGGTTATCATGAACAAGGCTAGATCATTTGCCGTCGCCGGGCTGTTGCTGGCATCATTGCTGGGCACGGGAGCGGCCCGTGCCGATGACATGCTGGGGTCCTATGTCGCGCGCATTTCCGACCGCGACCACCATGCCAGCGATGGCTACGAACTGGACAGTGCCGCGCAGATGGTGCGGCAGGACCGCGCCAACTGGCACAAGTTTCACCGGCGCGACGCCGACGATCAGGGTGACGACTGGTTCGTGAGCAATGATGACCGCTCGAATTTGCAGCGCATGCTGCAGCGCGGAGGCGCGATGAGTTCCTCGACCAAGCGCGCCATCGTCAATGGCGAGCCACTGATCCAGGTCGACGTCTATGAAGACAGCGTGCACGTCAGCATTCTCGAGGATTGACTTCGTCAACCTCGGGAGGACTGACGAAGTCAGCATCCGGGACGACTGAGGACTGAAAGAACAGGGCGGCTCATAGGCCGCCCTGTTTCGTCACTGCAGTCGATCGAGAAATCTCAGGCCGCTTCATCCTTGTCGTCGGCGGCCTCGTCGGACTCTTCCTTCTCGTCAGCGTCGTCGCCTTCGGCCTTCACGCTGTCGTCGTCCTCGTCGTCATTCTCTTCGTCTTCTTCGTCCTCGTCGTCGCCGGAGAGGACGGCAGCCTTGTCGTCTTCCTCGTCGGTATCTTCGCTGTCATCGTCATCGCCATCCTCGTCGTCATCCGACAGATCGGCAGCTTCGATCGCAGCGGCAGCGGTTTGATCGAGGGTGGTTTCGGAAGCGGATTCAAGCGCCTCGGCGTCGCCCGAGGTTTCTTCTGTCACTTCGATTTCGTGAGCGGAATTCATGGAGCCTCCGTGGGGTTGGGGAACATGTCCCTTTTGCCACGGAGAGATCATCGTCATATGACTGTAAGCCGGCTCGAACGCCGTCCGGCGAATTTTTTCCAGCGGTTTTTGTTGGGCATGATCTTATCCGAAAACCGGTTCCCACTTTTCGGGATCATGCTCTTAACCGGCGATCTTCGAGAAATCCGCGACCTGATCGGTCGCCGCGCGGATACGGGCGAGCAGCGCCAGGCGGTTGGCGCGCACGGCCTGGTCCTCGTCATTTACGAGCACTTGCTCAAAGAATGAATCAACCGGTTCACGCAACACGCTAAGCGCCAGCATGGCGGCGGAAAAGTCTTCATTCTGAATCGCTTCGCCGGCTTGCCTCTCAGCCTGATTCACCGCCGCAAACAGCGATTTCTCGGCATCTTCCCTGAAAAGAGCCGGCTCAACAGCGCTTGCAATCGCCGTCTTCTTCTTCTCCTCGGCGGCCAGGATGTTGGCCGCGCGCTTTGTGCCGGCCAGCAGGTTCCTGCCATCCTCGGTGTCGAGGAAGGAGGCGAGGGCTTCGACCCGGCGAACGATCTGCAGGAGGTCGTCGGATTGCGGCGTGATCACCGCATCGATGAGATCGTGCCGCGCACCCTGGTCGCGGAGGTAGACCTTCAGGCGGTCGTGGAAGAAGGCGAGGAGGTCGCCAATGAATGGGACCAACGAGGCTTGCAGCTCCATTGTGCGCTGGCCGTCGAAGAACTCCCGCTCCGGATCGGAAGAGCCAAAGGTTTCGGCAATTGCCTTCTCGAGACCGTTCTTCACCAGATCCGCGACAAGACCCGCTTCCGGCAAGAGACGGCTTGTGCCTCTGTAATCGTGAATGCGAGAATCCAGCATGGCAACCACGCCACGACTTTCTGCGCCCTCACCGAGACGTTCATATGCCGCGAGCGCCGATGAGACCGTCGCCGCTATGGCAACGCCGAAGGAAAGCTTGATCCTGTTTTCGAGCACGATCCTGACCACCCCCAGCGCTGCTCTTCGCAGCGCGTAAGGATCCTTCGACCCCGTCGGCTTTTCGTCGATGGCCCAGAAGCCGACCAGCGTGTCGAGCTTGTCGGCGAGCGCTACCGCAATCGAAACCGGATCGGTCGGCACGCGATCGGACGGACCTTGCGGCTTGTAGTGCTCCTCGATGGCCGCGGCGACTGAGGGATGCTCGCTTTGCAGCAGCGCATATTTGCGGCCCATCGCGCCCTGCAGTTCCGGAAACTCGCCGACTACTTCTGTCGTGAGATCGGCCTTCGCCAGCACAGCTGCGCGCTCGGCGCGCTCGCGGAGGTATTTCTGCTCGGCATTCAGATCGTCGGCCGACAGAAGTCGACCGTCGAAAAATTTCGGCTGCTTCGACAGGATGCCGGCAATCTCGCCGGCCAGTTTCTTGATCCGCTCCACCCGCTCGCCCTGAGTGCCGAGCTTGGCGTGGAAGGTGACGCCGAGATGGTCGAGGCGGGCCATCCGCTGGTCGAGCGGCTTGTTCAGATCGAGGGCGAATTTTGCCGCCGAAGCTTGCAGCTGGTCGAGATCAGGCACGTTGCCCTGGTCGGTCTTCCAGAAATAGAGCGCATCGGACAGGCGGGCGCGCACCACCTTGCCGTTGCCGTGGGCGATCTCCTTGCCGCCATCCCTGGCCTCGATGTTGGCGGTGAGGATGAAGCGGTTGGAAAGGCCTTCATTGGTGCCTTGCGGCCGCGTGACAAAGCACTTCTGGTTGGCGCGGATGGTGAGCCGGATCACCTCGGCCGGAATGGCGAGAAAATCCTGCTCGAACTCGCCCATCAGCACGACCGGCCATTCGACCAGGCCTGACACTTCCTCCAGCAGCCCCTCGTCCTCGACCAGGTCAAGCCCATTGGCGAAGGCGAGGTTCCTGGCGTCGGCGAGGATGATCTCCTTGCGCCGGTCGCCATCGAGCACGACCTTCGCCGCTTCCAGCTTGGTCACATAGTCATCAAAGCGACGCACGGTGATGGCATCCGGCGCATGAAAGCGGTGACCGTAGGTGACATTGCCTGCGCGGATACCGTCGATCTCGAAATCGACCACGACCGGTTCCTCGGTCTCCGGACCAAAAGTGCAGAGAATCGACTGCAGCGGCCGCACCCAGCGCAAGGAGCCGGGCTTTGCCGAGGCCGGGCCCCAGCGCATCGATGTCGGCCAGGGGAAGCTGCGGATGATGCCCGGCACCAGTTCGGCGATGATTTCTTCCGCCGCCCTGCCCGGCTTCGCGATATGGGCGACATAGAAGTCGCCCTTCTTCGGATCGGAGTGGACATGCGCCTCGGCGATCGAGGCCAGCCCGGCCTTGCGCAGGAAACCCTGGACCGCCTGTTCGGGCGCCGTCGTCGAGGGTCCCTTGATCTCCTCGTGAATGTCCTTCGAACGCGCGGTCAGGCCTCTGACATCGAGCGCCAGGCGCCGCGGCGTCCAGTATTCGCGCGCGGCGTCATAGGTCAGCCCGGCCTCGACCAGACCGTCGGTCAGCATCTTCCTGAGATCGCCCGCCGCCTTGCGCTGCATGCGGGCGGGAATTTCCTCGGAGCGGAGTTCTAGAAGCAAGTCAGGCATGGATAGGGCTCACGCGGCAATGGTCCGGGCGGGGCATAGCAACTCGGCTGGCCGCTGTCACCCTTTCCGCGTAGCGATCGTCGGCTTCCGCCGATTTCCGGAAATTTTCCATGCCCTGTCGGGACGCCGCCGGCCAGCGCGTCCTTAAATCAAAGATTTCCATGAACCGAACGCCGCGCTGAAGCGACCCACGCTCAGGCAGAGAGCTATTGGCTGAACGATCATGAAGACGCTATCGACATTGCTGCAGATCCTCGCACTCAGCGCCTGCTTTACGGCGCAGGTTCATGGTGCGTTCGCTATGCCGGGCGTTCGCCGCGCCTTGCAGACGATGGAAACCTTTACCCTCTCAACAAAAAGCTAGGCTGCCAGGCCGCCTGCCTGCGTGAGCAAAAACGCCTCGCCGCAGGCTTTCGCCAGATTGCGCACCCGCAAGATGTAGCTCTGCCGTTCGGTGACGGAAATCACGCCGCGCGCGTCGAGCAGGTTGAAGACGTGGCTGGCCTTGATGCACTGGTCGTAGGCCGGAAAGACCATGCGGTGCATCGGCAGATTGTCGTTCGAAGCCGGCGCGCCGGCATCGAGCAGCGCTTTGCACTCGGCTTCGGCGTCTTCGAAATGGCGCAGCAGCATCGCCGTGTTGGCGAATTCGAAATTGTGGCGCGAATATTCCTGCTCGGCCTGCAGGAAGACGTCGCCATAGGTCACCTTGTCGGCGCCTTCGCGGCCGTTGAAGTTGAGGTCGTAGACATTGTCGACGCCTTGCACATACATGGCCAGCCGCTCCAGCCCATAGGTCAGCTCACCCGCCACCGGCGCGCATTCGATGCCGCAGACCTGCTGGAAATAGGTGAACTGCGACACTTCCATGCCGTCGCACCAGCACTCCCAGCCCAGCCCCCAAGCGCCCAGCGTCGGGCTTGCCCAGTCGTCCTCGACGAAGCGGATGTCGTGCAGCAGCGGATCGACGCCGATCGCCTTGAGCGAGCCGAGATAGAGCTCCTGCAAATTGGGCGGATTGGGCTTCAGGATCACCTGGTACTGGTAATAATGCTGCAGCCGGTTCGGGTTCTCGCCATAGCGCCCGTCCTTGGGCCGCCGCGAGGGCTGCACATAGGCGGCGTTCCAGTGTTTTGGCCCGAGCGCGCGCAGCGTCGTCGCCGGATGAAAGGTGCCGGCGCCGACTTCCATGTCGTAAGGCTGAAGGATGACGCAGCCATAGTCCGCCCAGTAGTTGTGCAAGGTCAGGATCAGCCCCTGGAAGGAGCGGCTGGGATGCATGTGGGCGGGAATAGTGACGGTCACGGCGGCCTCGACGGAGCGGCGGAATGGGGCATTCCCTAGAGGCCTGGCCGGCAAGCGTCAAGGCAAGCCATGCCGGCACGGGATCGCTGCGAGGGTGCAAAGGGCATGTTGAAAGCTTTGCCGGCGGCTGGCTCATTGCCGCCTATGGCAGGCTGCGGTCTGTTCGATGCTCATATCGCCCGTGTCAACGACAGCAGGTTCAGCAATGTCCAGCCCCATCACCGTCCGCCCAGTCACGCGACAGGATTTCGAGCAATGGCTGCCGCTGTGGGACGGCTACAACGCATTTTACGACCGCTCGGGCGAGACGGCCCTGCCAAGCGAGATCACCGATATGACCTGGTCACGCTTTTTCGATGCCTATGAGCCGATGCATGCACTGGTTGCCGAGAGCGACGGGCAGTTGCTCGGCCTGGTGCACTACCTCTATCACCGCACCACCACGGCGATCGCGCCGAACTGCTATCTGCAGGATCTTTTCACGTCAGAAGCTTCGCGTGGCAAGGGCATCGGCAGAGCCCTGATCAACGCCGTCTACGACATTGCCAAGGCCGCAGGCTCAGGCCGGGTCTACTGGCTGACGCATGAGACCAACCACACGGCGATGAAGCTCTACGACAAGATCGGTGACCGTTCCGGGTTTGTCGTCTATCGCAAGCTGTTCTGATCAAAAAAACGGGGCCGACATCGGCCCCGTTTTTTAGAATAGTCAGGACAGACCGCTCAGCCCTTCGGAGCCGTCGCCGGCTCGGGCTTGACCTTCGGGGTTTCCTGCGCCGTGTTGGATATGATCGGCGGCAGGCCCTTCAAGAGCTTCTGCTGCAGGACCGCGAGCACATCGGGGTCCGGCTTCAGGTCGCGGGCCTGGTTCCACTGGAAGGTGGCTTCAAGCTTGCGGCCAACGCGCCAATAGGCATCGCCGAGATGGTCGTTCAGCACCGGATCTTCCGGCTTCAACGACACGGCCCGCTCCATTTCGCGCACGGCGTCTTCGAACCGGCCCATGCGGAAATAGGCCCAGCCCAGTGAATCGACGATGTAGCCATCGCTCGGCCTGAGATCGACGGCCTTCTGGATCATCGCCAGGCCTTCCTTGAGGTTCATGTTCATGTCGACCCAGGAATAGCCGAGATAGTTCAGAACCTGCGGCTGGTCGGGCAACAGTTCCAGCGCCTTGCGGAAATTCGGCTCGGCCTTCGGCCATTCCTTCAGCCGCTCATAGGCGATGCCGCGCTGGTAGTAGACGTTCCAGTTGGCCGCGCTCGGGGTCTTCAGCACCGCGACCGCCTTGTCGTAGAGATCGGCCGCCGAGCGGAAATCGTCCTTCGAGGAATAGACGCCGCCGAGCGCCAGATAGGCGCGCATGTCGTCTGGGTGAGCGGCGACGAACGCCTTCAGATGGGCAATCGCCTCGTCATGGCGGTCGAGATCGGCAAGGTTCAGACCGAGCTGCAGGTCCGAGAGCTCCTTCAGCGGCGAAGTTGCGGGGATACGGCGATAGAGCGCGATGGCGCCTTCGCCGTCCTTCAGCTGCTCGGAGACGGCGGCGAGCTGCACCAGGGCAGCGTCGCTCTCGGGCTTCAGCGCCAAAGCGTATTGCAGATACAGGCGGACGAACGGCTCGCCGCCGCCGCGATTGAGCGCGGTGGCGAGGTCAAGCAGGATTTCCGAGGCGCCGTCCGACGGGCCGGCAACGAAAGGCTCGATCTTTTCTCCCTTGCTGATCCTGTCGCGCAGCGCCGCTATTTCCAGCTTGCCCGGCGAAAACGCCTCGGCCTGGTCGAGCACCGACAGCGCCTTGTCCTTGTCGCCCTTGCGGACGAGGAAAGAAGCGTAAGCCTGCGCATTGCGCATCCAGGTTTCGGGCGAAGCGCCACCGGCGGTGGTGTCGGCCAAGGTGGCGGCGTAGATCGCATCCGCTTTTTCGGACTGGCCGGAGGCGTCGGCGATCAGTGCGCGATGGAAGGATTTGAACAGGCCGAACCAGTCCGGGCCTTGTAGCTTGTCGATGGAGGCCATTGCTTCGGTGGCGTCGCCGGCACCTTGCTGCGCCCAACCGGACATGACACCGGAGATGAGCCGGTCGAGATCGGATTCGAGCGACAGTTTGAGCCAGTACTGCGCCTTGGCAAAATCCTTCTTGTGGAAGGAATCGACCGCTAGCGCCAGGCGCGAGAAGCGCTCGACGTCGGGTACTTCCTTGAGCTTGTCGGCATAGGCCAGGGATTCGTCGAAGCGGCCTTGCGCGATCAGCGACAGCATCAGGCTCTGCTGCAAGGCGGTGTCGCCGGGAGCGAAGGCGAGCGCCTGCTTGTAGTAGGCGATGGCATTGTCGAGGTCGTTGTCGCCTTCAGCGATCCGCGCGGCCAGATAGGCTCCGGAAAAGGATGTGATCTTGACCGGTTCGGTGGTCTGTTTGGCGTAGGCCGGCAGACCAGAGATCGCCATGCCCGTCACAATTGCCAGCCCTGTCAGCCAGCGCGCACGTCCTTGCCGCATCGTATCCCTTTCAGCCAAACGCAATGCCCGCGTCAGCGGGACCGCCGTAGACTCGATCTTTTCCCGACAAAGCATGGCCTTTTTGGGGTCAGGCTTCAATCCGCCTCAGATTCACAATCGAGTCATGCGATTAATAAACCATCGCAAAAAGCGGCATCGAACGAGGCCACTCGTCTAAAAAGGCGGATTCCCGAGCTGGGATCGAGAACCGGCGAGCCGATCAGTTCACCCTGGCGATGCAGAAATCGATGACGTCGATCAGCGCCGATTTCTGCGGCGTCGCTTCCAGCGGCGCCAGCGCATCCCTCGCGATCTCGCCGAAATGGCGGGCTCTCCCGATCGTGTCGGCAATGGCGCCATGGCGGGTCATCAGGCCGATGGCCTTTTCCAACCCGGCATCGTCGGTGACATTGTCCTCGATGGCGCGCTTCCAGAAGGTGCGCTCGGCCTTGGTGCCGCGGCGGTAGGCGAGGATCACCGGCAGCGTCACCTTGCCCTCGCGGAAATCGTCGCCGACATTCTTGCCGAGATCCTTGCTGGAGCCGCCATAATCCAGCGCGTCGTCGATGAGCTGGAAGGCGAGACCGAGGTTCATGCCGTAGGAGCGCAATGCGGCGCGATCGTTGCGCGTCGCCAGCGCAATCACCGGACCGACTTCGGCGGCTGCCGAAAACAGCGCCGCGGTCTTGGCCTTGATCACCGCGAAATGCTCGTCCTCGGTGGTCTCCAGGTTCTTGGCGGCGGCAAGCTGCATCACCTCGCCCTCGGCGATGATCGAGGCGGCACTCGACAGAATGTCGAGCGCTTCGAGCGAGCCGACATCGACCATCATGCGAAAAGCCTGGCCGAGCAGGAAATCGCCGACCAGCACGCTCGCCTGGTTGCCCCAGATCATGCGGGCGGTCTTCTTGCCGCGCCGCATGCCGCTCTCGTCGACGACGTCGTCATGCAGAAGAGTCGCCGTGTGCATGAATTCGACCGATGTGGCGAGCTTGACGTGGCCCTCGCCGGAATAGCCGAACATCTGGGCGGCGGCGAGTGTCAGCATCGGCCGCAACCGCTTGCCGCCAGACGAGATCAAATGGTTGGCAACCTCCGGGATCATCTCGACGTCGGAGCCGGCCTTGGACAGGATCAGTTCGTTGACGCGACCCATGTCGGCCGCCGTCAGGTCGATGAGATCCTTGATGGAGGCGGCTTCCCGCTTCCCGTTTTCGATGTTGAGAACGACACCCACTACAATCACTCCCGTCTGATAGCACGCGCGCGACGGCCCTTGTCCCTGCATGACTCTAGGGCTGCACCCACGGGCACGGCAAGAGGCGAATTGGCGCGGTTGCGGTGACGGCTTGTCAACATTCGAAAGAGAGCATGGCGTCTGGACAGAACGGGTACCCGTTTGTCCGGGAAAACCGCTTCACACTTTTCGGCACCATGCTCCAGCGTTTACATCAACGCCGCAAGCTGCGAGTTTCATCCGATGATAGAGCTCATCCGCACCAACGACGCCGTGATCATCTCCTTTGTCGAATCGCTGATGCGCGATGCCGGCATCGGCTGTTTCGTCGCCGACCAGAACATGAGCGTGCTCGACGGGTCGATCGGCATCCTGCCGCGGCGCATCATGGTCGACGCCGATCAGGCCGATATGGCCCGGCGCATCCTGACGGATGCCGGCATCGCCAACGAGATCCGTCAAAAATAATGGCCGCGTCACCAGCCGCCTCCGTCCCGGACACGCCGGCCCACACGGTCGACGCCTTCCATCGCGGACGCTTCTGGCTGGTGCAGCCGCGGCAGGCGGGCCATCGCGCCGGCATGGACGCCATGATGCTGGCCGCCGCCGTGCCGTCCGCCTTTGCCGGGCGCCTGGCCGATTTCGGCGCCGGTGCGGGTGGGGCCGGGCTGGCGGTGCTGTCGCGCTGTCCGGCAGCCGAGGTAGTGCTGGTCGAACGCTCCGCCGAAATGGCAGCCTTCGCCACAACCACGCTTGCCCACCCCGGCAATGCGCATCTCGGCAACCGCGGCTCGGTGCTGACAGCCGATGTCACGCTGTCGGGCCGGGCGCGAATGCAAGCCGGCCTTGCCGACAATTCCTTCGATTTCGTCATCATGAACCCGCCCTTCAATGCTGCCGAGGATCGCGCCACGCCCGACCGCTTGAGGAAAGAGGCGCATGTCATGGAGGACGGGCTGTTCGAGAGCTGGATCCGAAGTGCGGCGGCGGTGGCCAAGCCGCGCGGCGGGCTTGCCGTCATCGCCCGGCCGGAGCAGCTCGGCGTCCTGCTCGAAGCGATTTCAGGCCGCTTCGGCGACGCCGAAATGCTGGCAGTGCACCCTCGCCCCGAGGCGGCGGCGATCCGTATCGTCGTCAGGGCGGCACTCGGCGCGCGCGGCAAACTGTCGATCCGCCCGCCGCTGATGCTGCATGAACAATCGGGCGATGGGCCATCGGAACGAACCGAGATGATCAACAACGGGCTGGCGTCGCTGTTCGGCGACTGATTTTGCCCAGCCGGTGCGGCGGCATTGCCGTTGGCCGGCGAATCCCTACATGCGCTCGAGCAATTGACCGGAGATAGTGCCCTCGTGAAACGTCTTTTGAACCGCCTGCTGCCGAAATCCTGGCGCTCCACCGTCGTCACCGTTCCGGTCATCCGGCTGCACGGCACCATCATGTCGGGCGGCGGTCAGTTCCGGCAGAACCTGTCGCTGGCCTCGACCGCCGGCCTCATCGAAAAGGCGTTTTCCTTCGACGCGCCCGCGGTCGCCATCTCGATCAATTCGCCGGGCGGCTCGCCGGTGCAGTCGCGGCTGATCTTCAAACGCATTCGCGACCTGGCAACCGAGAAGAACAAAAATGTTCTCGTGTTCGTCGAGGACGTGGCGGCGTCGGGCGGTTACATGATCGCGGTCGCCGGCGACGAGATCTTTGCCGATCCGTCCTCCATCGTCGGTTCGATCGGCGTGGTGTCGGCCTCGTTCGGCTTTCCCGAACTGATGAAGAAGATCGGCGTCGAGCGGCGCGTCCATACCGCCGGCCAGAACAAGGCGGTGCTCGACCCGTTCAAGCCGGAGAAGAAGGAAGATGTGGAACGGCTGAAGGCGCTGCAGCTCGAGGTTCACGACACCTTCATCGACTTGGTCAAGGAGCGGCGCGGCAGCAAGCTGAAGAACGACCCGGACCTGTTCACCGGCCTGTTCTGGACCGGCAAGAAGGGGCTGGAGCTTGGCCTGGTCGATGCGTTGGGCGACATGCGCACCGTACTGAAGACGCGTTTCGGCGCCAAAACCCAGCTCAAGCTGATCACGACGCCGCGCGGCTTCCTCAGCCGGTTCGGCCTGTTCGGTTCGAGCCAGGGCTTTTCGGCGCCAGATATTGCCGCCGCCGCCGCGACTGGCGTGGTCGATGCGGCGGAAGAACGCGCGCTGTGGGCGCGCTTCGGGCTTTGAAAAACCGTGGAAAACGTCTAGCATAGTGGTTGTAAGTCTTATGCATGTCATTTTCCCAAAACCGGACCCACTTTTGGGTGACATGCATTGACCGACCCCACCGGCCGCGTTTGCCAGCCCTGCGAGGGAGGAGTTTTGACATGCCACAGATCATTTTCTTCGCCGCCGTCGGGGCGCTGGCCTATGTCGGATACCGTTCCTTCGTCAGGGAAGCGCAGCGCGTGACGGCCAAGATACGGCGCACTGAAAAGCAGGCGGCCAACGGCACGATGGGCACGCTGGTCAAGGATCCGAAGACCGGCGAATACCGCCTGGCCAAGGACTGACCGTCATTTCCCTCGCCGCCGAGACCGTGAATTCCGACGCCCGGACGTGGCATGCGCATGCCAAGATCAACCTGGCGTTGCACGTCACCGGCAGGCGGCCGGACGGCTACCATCTGATCGAAAGCCTGGCCGTGTTCACCCGTTTCGGCGACAGGGTGGAGACGGCGCTTGCCGACAGCGATCAGTTTTCGGTGTCCGGCAAATACGCAGCCGCGGTGCCTCTCGACGGCGACAATCTGGTGGTGAAAGCGCGCGATGCGCTGCGCAAGGCGGCCGGCGTCCGGCAGACGCCACCGGTGACCATCCGGCTCGAAAAGAACCTGCCGGTTGCCTCCGGCGTCGGCGGCGGCTCGAGCGATGCGGCGGCGGTGCTACGCGGGCTGGCGCAGACATGGCGACTGGACATCGACGAGGCTGAACTGGCGCGCATCGGCCTCTCGCTTGGCGCCGACGTTCCGATGTGCCTTGCGGCAAAACCGCTGATCGCGCGCGGCGTTGGCGACGAGCTGTCGATGGTGCCGGATTTTCCCGCCCTCGGGCTGGTTCTGGTCAATCCCGGCACCGCCATCTCCACCGCCGATGTGTTCGCAGCCCTTGCCCGTCGCGACAATGAAGGGCTGCCGCCGCTGCCGCGCAGTTTCGATTTTCACAGCGTCCGCAACTGGCTGGAGATCACCCGCAACGATCTTGAGCCGGCGGCCAGCGCCATCCTGCCCGCCATCGGCAGGGCGCTCTCGGTGCTGAACAGGGCCGGATCGGGGTTCTCGCGGATGTCGGGTTCCGGCGCCACCTGCTTCGGACTGTTCGAGACCGGCAATGTGGCCAAGCGCGCGGCCGCCGAAATCCGCAGCCGCGAACCCAACTGGTTCGTCGCCGCGACGCGCAGCATCGCATCGGAGGGAGCTGATGGCCAGAATTGACGAGAGCCGCGCCTTTGTTCCGGTGCGCATCGCGGTGCTGACCGTTTCCGATACGCGCAGCCTTGCCGACGACAAATCCGGCCAGACGCTGGCCGACCGCATCACCGAGGCCGGCCATATCCTGGCCGCCCGCGACATCGTCACTGACGACCGGGACAAAATCCGCGACACGGTTTTAGCCTGGTCGCGGGACAAGGATATCGATGTGGTGATCACCACCGGTGGCACCGGCTTCACCGGCCGCGACGTGACGCCGGAGGCACTGGAGCCGATCTTCGAAAAGCGCATGGACGGCTTTTCTCAGGTGTTCCACCGCATCTCCTACGACAAGATCGGCACTTCGACGATCCAAAGCCGGGCTACGGGCGGCGTCGTCAACGCCACCTTCGTCTTCGTGCTGCCGGGCTCGCCCGGCGCCTGCAAGGATGCCTGGGACGGCATTTTGAAGCCACAGCTCGACTACCGGCACATGCCCTGCAACTTCGTCGAGATCATGCCGCGCCTGGATGAGCATCTGCGGCGCGGCACCAAAGGCAGTTAGGTCCGCCTAATCAGCGGATGACCGGCTCGCCATGAAAACGCCGGCGCGAGGGCGGTGAAACGCCAAAGCCGACCTCCATCATCAGCCGCGGCGCGCGCGTTGGCACGGTGCCCATGTGGAAGCCGAACGGGTCCTCGACAAAGCCGAGACCCGCCTCGCCGGTCAGAGTCACCGGGCTCTCGTCGCCATAGACGCCGAGCACGTCTTGCGCCGGATGGCCGACCAGCAGCGTCAACTGATGCTTGAGGGCGCGGCGATTATGGCTGCCTCTGACATAGACATGCGGACCGGTGTCGGCATCGACAGGCTTCAGATAGAAGAAGAATTTCAGCATCCGCCAGTCGTCGAGATCGAAATGGTATTTGCCGAGCGACGCCAGGTTCTTGTCGGCGTCCGAGGCTGCCCCGGTCGGAAAGCTCCACCAGACGCGCGTGGTGATCAGTTTCGCCTGGCCGCCGAGATAGTGCGCGGCAATGTCGAGAAGCAGTGGATCGCGCTGGATAGCGAGTGCTGCGTCGCAGTCCAGGATACGTTCGAAAAAGTGGCCGCTGAGCAAGGAGCGGCCGAACCGCTCTTCGGCCTCGGCATGATCGGCCGGCATGAATTCGAGACGGCGGTCGAAATTGCCGAAGCAAGGCGTGCGCTGCGCAAAGCTGGTGATTTCCTCATGGATCGCCTGCGGCAGGACAAGCCCGGAAAACAACCCATCCGATTTCAACGCGCCGACAACCGCGGCGCGATCGACGCCGGTAAACATCGTATCCCCCGCGTCGCGTGCCGGCCTGGCCGTTTTGGCGCCAAGCCAGTGCAGGCGCCGCCCCGGCATGGTGCGGGCCAGCATGAACATCGGCAGCCAGGCCGGATTCTCGCGAAGATCGGTCAGATAGGTCGGGATCCGCGCGGCTATGCGGCGCAACAGGCTGCCGTTTCGCGCAATTGCCTCCAGGCTGGCGGCGCCGGATTTGTCAGGGCTTGTAAAGGTCATCGGGTCCTCGGGTATGAGCGCGGCACCGACGCAGCATCGGTGCTCACCGCTCCGGCATTACCCAAACCCTGATATCCCGCATCGAGGGAATGCTACGCCCGCGTCAGATTTTGTGCAATGCACAATAAAAGTGTGCCCCCGCAAAATCTGGTGAGAGGAGGCGTAGGCTCTCACTTCCTCGGCGCCACCCAGATGTCGGCGTTGAGCCGTTTGGTCGCCAGGCCGCGCGCGATGGCCTCCGCGCTGCGCGCGCTTTTCGACAGGGCCGCGGCCTGCCGCTTGCTGATCACCAGCCCTTCGGCGAGCGCCCGGTTTCCCGAAAAGACCCGCGACAAGAACGGTGTGCGGCTGCCGCGGGCGCGTGAGAACCGCGCCGGCATGGTCTGCCTGGCCGTGTGGGCGACGACTTCGTCGATCCAGCCTTCCGCCAACCGCGCGCCCGGTTCCAGCAACAGCAGCCACTCGCCTTTCGCCTGCCTGATGCCGGCCGCAACGCCGCCGCTGACATAATGGCAGCCGGCATGTTCGGCGACGCGGTGCGTCTGGTCGGTGGAACCGGTGTCGCAGACGATGACATCGCGCACCACGCCCTCGACCGCACCGCCGATCAGCGAGGCGAGCGTGCGGGCAAGGCCCTCTTCGTCATCAAGGGTTTCGATCAGGACGGTGAGCATGGTTAGCCGCATAGCGGAAAGCTGCGCTCCGCGCCAGTTTTCGCATCGCGGCATAAAAAGTTCTTGCTTTGTTCTCCTCGACAAAATAGGAATAGTTTCATGAACAGACCGATTCGACAGCCGATCGACAGTCCCTGGGAGAGGGCGAAAATGGAACATATCGTGCGTGCGGACATTGCAGCCTTCGGGGCAGGAAGAGCCGAGATGGCAAATGCGATGATCGAGCAGAGCGGCATGCGCGTGCGTCCCGACCGCAATCGCGGCCGTTCGGCCGGCATCAATCCGTCCGGCCGCTTCGAGCCGGTCAGCCGGCATGTCTTCGACGACGGCTGGAATTCGCTGGAGGAACTGCCGCCTTTCAAGACCGAGGTGCAGGTCGAGAAGCCGCGCACCATCATCACCCGCAACGAATCGCCAGACATCTCCTTCGACCGTTCGATCAATCCCTATCGCGGCTGCGAGCATGGCTGCGTCTATTGCTTCGCACGGCCGACACACAGCTTCATGGGCCTGTCGCCGGGGCTGGATTTCGAATCGAAGTTGTTTGCCAAGCCGGATGCGGCACGGTTACTCGACAAGGAGCTGTCGAAGGACGGCTACCAGCCGCGCACCATCGCCATCGGCACCAACACCGATCCCTACCAGCCGATCGAAAAGCAGTACCGGATCATGCGCGAGATCCTCGAAGTGCTGGAGGCGCGCGGCCATCCGGTCGGCATCGTCACCAAATCCGCTTTGGTGACGCGCGACATCGACATCCTGTCGCGCATGGCCGAGCGCGGGCTGGCCAAGGTGGCGCTGTCGGTGACGACGCTTGACCGCATGCTGGCCAGAACGATGGAGCCGCGTGCGTCGACGCCGACCAAGCGGCTGGAGGCGATCAGGCAGCTTTCGGACGCCGGCATTCCGGCCTCCGTCATGGTGGCGCCAATCATCCCCGGCCTGACCGACCAGGAGATGGAGCGCATCCTTGATTCGGCACGCGCTGCCGGAGCGCGGGAGGCCGGCTATGTTGTGCTGCGCCTGCCGCTGGAGGTCAGCCCAATCTTCAAGGACTGGCTGCTGCGCCATTATCCCGACCGCTATCGCCATGTGATGTCGCTGATCCGTTCGATGCGCGACGGCAAGGACTACGATTCGGAATGGGGCAAGCGCATGAAGGGTGCTGGCCCCTATGCCTGGCAGATCGGCCGGCGTTTCGAGATCGCCGCCAAGCGGCTCGGCCTCAATGCCGAGCGGCGCACGCTTCGGACCGACCAGTTCGTCGCCGCCGCCAACGCAACCGAGCAGTTGATGCTGCTTTAAAAATCATCATCTGCCTGCCCTCGCTGGCCGGCAGATGAAGAAATCCCGTCCGGCCTGTCCCCCGGCCTGCAGACGGTGCCCTCCCGGTCTTGCCCCACCTGACCCTGGAGGGACTTGCGGAGAATCGGAGCCGATGCGAACCTCGCCGCAACATGGCTCGCGCGCGTTCCGATTCTCCGCTTCTTTTCGAAATCGTCGAGAAGCCCGACTTCTCCTTCGAGACGAAGGCGATGGCCGAAGGCCTGTGGCCTGTGGCGGGGATGGACGAGGCCGGCCGCGGCCCGCTCGCCGGGCCGGTGGTGGCGGCAGCGGTGATCCTCGATCCCGCCAACATTCCTGAAGGGCTCGATGATTCCAAGCGGCTCAGCCATCTGGAGCGCGAGGCGCTGTTTCTCAAAATCCTCGGCTCCGCCTTCGGCGTGTCGATGGCCTCGATCAGCGCGGAAGGCATCGACGGCAGCAATATCCTCAAGGCGAGCTTAGAGGCGATGCGTCGCGCGCTTGTCGGCCTGCCGATACAGGCAAAACTGGCGCTGGCTGACGGCCGCGACGTGCCGCCCGGCCTGCCCTGCGTGGGGCGCGCGCTGATCAAGGGCGACCAGCGCTCGCAGTCGATCGCCGCCGCCTCGATCGTTGCCAAGGTGATGCGCGACCGCATGATGTGCGGCTGCGGCAGCCACCACGAGAACTACGGTTTCGAGGTTCATATGGGCTACGCCACCGCCCGCCATCGCACGGCGATCGAAGCGCATGGGCCGGTGGCACGGCTGCACCGCGTGTCGTTTGCGCCGTTCAGATTGGGTGGGGCGGAAGTCGCTGAGGACGAGAGTTTCGCCGGATTAGATTGAGCGGGTCGGCGGCGACAGCCAATCTCCTCCCCTCGTGGGGGAGATGTCCGGCAGGACAGAGGGGGGCGCTGTCCGCCAAGCCTGTCAGCTTCTAGCCGCCAGATTCCCTAAATAGTTTGCGGCCGGTGCAACGCATGAGAGCGGATGGTTAGCGATCCTTCGCGCCCCCCTCTGCCCTGCCGGGCATCTCCCCCCACGAGGGGGGAGATTACTCGCTCGGCTGCTTTCGCCAGTCTCCACCGCCGCTCAACAAAAAAGCCGCCAGGTTGCCCGGACGGCTTCATGCTTGCGGTTCTAAACCCGCTCAGTTCAGCTTGGACTTCACGTCCTGCAGCGAAGCCTTGAACAGGTCGGCGCCGGCCTTGGCGTCGATCTTGCCGGCGAGCAGCGCGCGGGCGGCTTCGACGGCGATGTCGACGGCGCTGGCGCGCACTTCGGCCACCGCATCGCGCTCGGCCTGGCCGATCTTCTGCTCGGCAAGGGCGGTGCGCCTGACAACATAGTCCTCGGTCTTCTTGTGTGCCTCGGCGGCAAGCAATTCAGCTTCGCGCTTGGCGGCGGCGACGATGCTTGCTGCCTCCTGCTCGGCTTCCTTGCGCTTGCGCTGGTATTGACCGAGCAATTGCTGGGCCTCCTCGCGCAGCCGGCGCGCTTCCTCAAGCTCGTTGCTGATCTTGGCGGCGCGGGCGTCGAGCGCCTTGGCGATCAGGCCCGGCACCTTGATGTAGACGGCAATGGCGAGGAAAATGACGAGGGCAACCGTGGCCCAAAGCGTCGCGAGAGATGTGGCGTCCATAATGCGCTCCTCACCGGGCCACGGATTTGACCGCAGCCGCGATCTCGGCCTTGCTGGTCTTGCCGCCGACAAGCGCCTCGACAATGGCCGAAGCCGTATCTTCGGCGATGCTGCCGACTTCCTTCATGGCGTTGGCTTTGATGGAAGCAATGCTGGCCTCGGCCTCACCGAGCTTCTTGTCGAGGGCGGCCTCGACCTTCTTGCGCGCGGTCTCGGCTTCAGCCTTGGCCGCGTCGTTGGCCTGCTGGCCGATCGCGTTGGCCTTGGCCTTGGCTTCCGTCAGTTCCTGCTCATAAGCAGCAACGGCGGCGTCAGCCTCGCCCTTCAGCCTGGCGGCATGGTCGAGATCCTGCGAAATGCGATCGTTGCGCACGTCGATGATGCCACCGAGGCGCGGCATCACCACCTTCTTCAGGAACAGGTAGAACAGCCCGAAGGTGATCGCCAGCCACAGAAGCTGCGACGGGAACGTCGCCGGATCGAATGGCGGGAACGCGCCATGCGCTTCGGCAGGCACGCCGGTGCCGGAATGCGTGTCGCCTTCCGTCGCGGCGGGCGCTGTCTCTTGCGCAAAGGCAGATGTCACGAACATGGACTATCCCCGAAATTCAAGCTTGGCCGCAGGGTTGCGGCCGGCCTGTCCAATCTTCTCAACGCGTGCCCCGAAAGGGCTCAGCCGAACAGGGCCAGAAGCGCGATGAGAAGCGAGAAGATGCCCAGAGCTTCGGTCACGGCGAAGCCGAAAATCAGGCGACCGAACTGGCCATCGGCGGCCGACGGATTGCGCAGCGCGCCCGCCAGGTAGCTGCCGAAGATGTTGCCCAGGCCAATGCCCGCGCCACCCATGCCCAGGCAAGCGATGCCGGCGCCGATGTACTTTGCTGCTTCTGCGTCCATTTGTTCAACTCCTTTGGATCTGAAATTCCGTTGCGATTCCATCCGGCATGACTGCCGGAAACTCTTGGTCAGTGCCCCGGGTGCAGGGCGTCGTTCAGGTACATGCAGGTCAAGACGGCAAAGACGTAGGCCTGCAGGAAAGCGACCAGCAGTTCCAGCGCCGTCAGCGCCACCGCCATGGCCAGCGGCAGGATCGAGCCGGCGATGCCGACAGCGCCGAGCGCGCTCAGGCTGACGACGAACCCGGAGAACACCTTCAGCGTGATGTGGCCGGCCAGCATGTTGGCGAACAGACGAACCGAGAGGCTGACCGGGCGCGAGACGAAGGAGATCACTTCGATCAGCACCACCAGCGGCAGCAGGAAGACAGGAACGCCGTGCGGCACGAACAGTTTGAGGAAGCCGAGGCCGTGCTTCATGAAGCCGTAAACGACCACGGTGCCGATCACCAGAGCGGCGAGGCCGAAGGTGACGATGATGTGGCTGGTGACGGTAAAGAAGTAAGGGAAAAGCCCGAGCAGATTGGCGACCAGCACGAACATGAACAGCGAAAACACCAAGGGGAAGAACTTCAGCCCCTGGGTGCCGGCGGCGTCCCTGAGCATGTTCGAGACGAACTCGTAGGCCATTTCCGAAACCGACTGCAGCCGGCCGGGAACCAGGCTGCGGCTCGACGTCGAGAGGTAGAGAAAGGCGGATGCGACGGCCACGGTCGCGAGCATGAACAATGCCGAATTTGTGAAGGACAGGTCATAGCCGCCGATGTTGATCGGCAGCAGTTTGATGATATGGAACTGGTGGATCGGATCGACCTTGTCAGCAGCCACTTTACATCCCCGTCAAAGCCGCGCGCGGCTTGAGTGTCTTGTTCATTGCGCCGGCAAGCAGCGCCTTCAGTCTTTCGGATCGCGCGGTTTGTCGCTCTGTCCGAATTCCGCCACGACGCCTGCCGTACGCAGGACATTGAGCACACCGGCTCCAAATCCCAGCAGCAGACCCACGATCAGACCCCATGGCGATGTTCCCGCCACACGATCCAGAAACCAGCCAAGGCCCACGCCCACCACTATACCGGCGATAAACTCGCTGGACAGCTTCAGGGCCTGGCCGTATCCGGCCACCGCTTTCGCGTCGTCTTTCCCCTCGCTCCGGTCCGGCCGTCTTGTCGCAAGCGTTGCTTCAAGGTCGCGCCGGCGGCGCTCAAGTTCGTCGTCGCGGATGTCGGCATCGTGCTGTTTGCCGCGGCCGGTTTCTCCGGTTCCGTCTGGCCCGTTCTTGTCGGCCATCGAACCCCCCTGCCCGGTCAGAACGTCGCCGTCCGTCCGCTTCTAAAGTCGCCGGCAACATAGTTAGAGGGTTTGCGCCCGTCAAGCCACGGGCGGAACTTCAAAGCCATGTATTTTCTATAGTGAAATCAATGACTTGGAAAGGTGCGACATCGTGCCCGGCGCAGCAGCGGGGATACAGGCCCCGAATCCTCTAGGCAATGGCCGTTTGACCGACCTGATGTCAGCGAAAAGATATGGCGGTTGGCGAGCGCTCAGCTCCAGCCGCCGCCATAGGTGCGGTAGAAGATGTGCAGGCCGATCTTGGTCATCTTCTGCATGGTGCGCGCCCAGCCCGGATGGACATAATTGGCGTAGTAATGGGTGGACGACCCGACTTCCGGAATGAAGATCTTGCCGGCGGTGACCGCCATGGCGACTTCCTGCGCGGTCTTGTAGTGAGCGGGGCTGTCGATGCGCTTCTTCCTGCCGTCGCAGGCGAAGGAGAACTGGCAGCGGTTGAGCCAGTTGTCGTTCTGGTAGACGACGCCGCAGATCGAGTTCGGATAGGCCGGGTTGCGGACGCGGTTGAGGATGACCTGGGCAACAGCTGCCTGGCCGCGCACGGTCTCGCCGCGCGCCTCGAAATAGATGCCGTTGGCAAGGCATGTCTGCTCCTTGTTGGAGAAGACGCTTGCCGGCAGCGGGTTCTGGATCCACGAATGATCGCCCTTGGCCATCGGTGGAATGAAGCGGCCGTTGTTCGGCTCCTCGTCCTGCAGCAGGGCTTCGAAGGGCGAGGCCTTGGCATAGTCGGGCTCGGCCGATGCATAGGCGGTGGCCAGCACGTCCGGGTGATCGTTGTTGACCAGCGCGGCAAGCATGGCCGGCATGCCGGGATCGGGCTTCTTGTCCTCACGCGTGTGGAACGCCTGGGCGATCTGGATTTCCTTGCCTTTGATCTGCGGCCTGGCGAAGGCCATCTTGAGGCCGCTGTCCATGCTGGGGCGCAGCAGCGAGGAGGTGCGCTGGAAGATCGAACCGGCGTTGAAGTCCTTCGGCGGCGACACCGGCGAGACCTGGATGATGCGGCCCTTCTTGTCGCCGCGCGTGACGCGATCCTCGTCGGGCGTCACGCCGGCGACGCTGCCCTTGCCGCGAAACGAGACGGTGCCGATGCCGGGCAAGCGCACGCCAGAGCCCGAGATCGAGCCGGTGCTGATGGAATCGACGAACGGCATTTCGGCGGCATGGACGGAGCCGGCGACGGATTTCTCGACATAGGAGTTCCAGCGCGCATTCGGCGCCTCGAGGCCGGAAACCAGGCTCGTCATATCCTGGTAGGCAATATCGGTCGGAAAGCCGACCCAGATGCCGAGCCCGATGATGAACGGAGACAGGAAGGAACGATTTTTCTCACCGGCGGCGGCGACAAGCCGCTTCAAAACACGTCGATGCACTGAACTCTCCAGAAACGCAGAACCGACCCACTGGAGAGGGACAATGATGCATTAACCTTGATGGGGCGTTAACGCGTCCGATCGTGTTTTTTTCATGTTGGAGCGACCCGGACGGGAAAGCCGGCGAAAGAATCAGGCGGGCCGCAGGAAGATCGGCCAGGCAATCAGCGCGCATGCAGCGCCCGCCAGCCACACACAAGTCCATGACCCGACAACCAGCAGTCCTGGAATGGCGATTGGCACCAGGAAGAAGGCAACGAAGACGAAGCTGTTGGCGACGCCGAGCGCGGTGCCGGCATGGCTCGCTCCGGCAAGCGTGGCGAGTTCGGTGTAGGCGACACCGTGCCATGAGGACACACAGATGCCGGCGATGACCAGCAGGGCGACCAGCGCCGGCGACAGCATCGACATGGGCAAGTCGGCGGATGCCATGACCAGCAAACCAAGGGCTGCGAAGGCGAACAGGCTCAACAGGCTGCAAAGACGCAGGAACGATCGGCGGTTGCCGCGGCGATCGGTGAAGCGTCCGCTCCAGACCCGCATGACCATTGCGCCGACCTGGACCGCGGCGAGGCTGGCGCTGATCACGGCCGTGCCCATGCCGGCGAAGTCGTGCAGGAAGACGGAAGCGAAAGTGAGCACCGCCACTTGCGGAACGCACAACATGCCGATGGCGATTGCGATGCGCCACACCGCGACATTGCGCAGGGGCGCCGGGCCGACTGATGTCGCGGCCCGTGTCGCATTGGTATCCTCACCCTGCGGCGACTGATGCAGCCAGAGCCAGGTGAAGAAGACCGAGACAGCGGATGCCGCCGCCAGCAGACCGAAGACCGCGGCAAAGCCATGGACTGAGGCCAGTGACGGCAGGACGACGGCGCCGAGCCCGCCGCCGAGTGGCACCGCCGTCTGCCTTATGCTCATGGCAAAGCCGCGTTCGCCTTCACGGAACCAGGCCATGATGGCGCGGCCGCTCGACCCGTTGACGCTGCCGCCAAGCAGACCGGTGACCAGCAGGCTTGCTGCCAGAAGCGGAACGCTCGGAGTATGTGCAGCAGACGGTACCACAAGGAAGGCCATGAACAGGAGCAATGCGGCGGTTGCGCCCAGCCCAGTCAACAGCACGCCGCGGTCGCCCCAGCGATCGGTGAGCAGCCCCCATGGCAGTTCGCTCAGCATCACCCCAAGGCCCATAAGCCCCAGCACCAGACCGAGCTGGCCGTTGCCGAGGTGATAGCCTGAACGCAAGAACACCGCCGTCGCCGGGATGCCGGCGAAGGTGGCGGAAAAGCAGGCATTGGCGGCGACGCCGATGCCCAGCACCTTCCAGCGATGATTGCTGCGAAATGCCGGCACTCCCGGCTTGCAATGGGAATCGGAAACGACAGCTGACATGGGACAGGCTCCATGGATGGACCGGCAAGGCCGGACCTTGACGCACTGTCTTTACCGCCATATTTTCATCCCGAATATCAGGAAGTTTTTTACTTTAAGTCCCAAAAATCAGGATTATTTCCGTGCGACGCGTAGCCCTCGACCTCGACGTTCTCCGCAGTTTCGTCACCGGCATGGAGCTCGGCAGCTTCGCCAAGGCCGCCGACCGGCTCGGCCGCTCGACCTCGGCGGTGAGCGCGCAGTTGAAGAAGCTGGAGGAGCAGGCGGCGACGCCGATCTTCCGCAAATCGGGACGCGGCCTGGCCTTGACGGAGGCCGGCGAGACCATGCTTGGCTATGCGCGCCGGCTGCTCGATCTCAATGACGAGGCGGTATCGGCCATCCACGACGTCGAGCTGGAAGGCTGGGTGCGGCTCGGCCTGCAGGAGGATTTCGGCGAGGCGGTGCTGCCGGAAGTGCTCGGGCGCTTTGCCCGCGCCCACCCCAAGGTGAAGATCGAGGCCAGGATCGCGCGCAGTTACGAACTCGCCGAACGGATCACCTCAGGCGGCCTCGACATCGCGCTGGCCTGGCACAATGGCACGACGCTGCCTTACAGCCGGCATGTCGCCGATGTTCAGATGCGCTGGATCGGCCCGGCAAAGCAGATTGAGACCGGCCTGCGCGATGGCGAGGCGCTGCCGCTGGTGGCGCTGGAAGCGCCGTGCCTGTTGCGCACCGTGGCGACCGAAGCGCTCGACCGCGCCGGCCTGTCGTGGCGGATGGCCTTTTCCAGCCCGAGCCTTGGCGGCGTGTGGGCGGCGGTCGCGGCCGGGCTGGGATTAACGATCCGCACCGATATCGGTCTGCCGGCCACTGTCAGGGCGATGACATCAGAGATTGCCGGGCTGCCTGCCCTGCCCAAGATGGCGCTGGTGCTGCATCGCAAGGAGGCGGAGCTCGATCCGGTGGCGGCGCGGCTGGCAGACATATTGTTGCAGGCGGCGCTGCAGGCGCTGCCGGAAGGTGCGCAACTGCGCAACGCGGCCTGACGCCTGGGCCTTGCCCCTCAACTGCGCTTCTTGGCCCTGCCGGCGAACGGATTGTCCGAGGTGCGCAAGGCGATGCGGATCGGCACGCCGGGCATGTCGAAGGCTTCGCGCAGGCTGTTCGAGAGATAGCGGACATAGGATTGCGGCATCGCATCCGGCCTTGAGCACTGGACGACAAAGCCCGGCGGCCGCGTCTTGGCCTGCGTGACGTATTTTATCTTCAGCCTGCGCCCGGCGACGGCCGGCGGCGGGTGATGCGCCAGGATGCTCTCCAGCCAGCGGTTGAGCTTGCCGGTGGAAACGCGGCTGTTCCATACCTTGTGCGTCCGGATGACGGCATCCATCAGCTTGTCGAGACCGCGCCCGGTTTCGGCCGAGACCGTCACCGCCTGCATGCCACGCGCCTGCGGCAGCAGCCGCTCGGTCTTCTCGCGCAGTTCCGCCAGCAGTTCCTGCGGGTTGTCGATCAGGTCCCATTTGTTGAAGGCGATGACCGGCGCGCGGCCCTCACGGATGATCAGGTCGGCGATCTGCAGATCCTGCTTCTCGAACGGGATGGTGGCGTCAAGCACGATGATGACGATCTCGGCAAAGCGGATGGCGCGCAGGCCATCCTGCACCGACATCACTTCCAGCTTTTCGTGGATCCTGGCCTTGCGGCGCATGCCGGCGGTGTCGAACAGTTTTAGCCTGCGGCCATGCCAGTCCCAGTCGACGGAGATGGAATCGCGGGTGATGCCGGCTTCCGGTCCGGTCAACAGCCGCTCCTCGCCGATCAGTGCGTTGATCAGCGTCGACTTGCCGGCGTTGGGGCGGCCGACGACGGCGATGCGCATCGGCTTGGTGTCGTCATAGGCCGGCACATCTTCGGCGTCCGGGTCGAGGATGTCCTCGCCGATCAGCACTTCGCCCGCGGCAATCTCCTCGTCGCCGCCCTCTTCGTCGAAGGCACGCGCCTCGCCGAGGGCCAGGATCACCGCGTCGCGCAAATCGGGCATGCCCTGGCCGTGCTCGGCCGAGATCGGGATCGGCTCGCCAAGACCAAGCTCCCAGGCTTCCAGCATGCCGGCCTGGGCGCCCTTGGCCTCGGCCTTGTTGGCGACCAGCACCACCGGCTTGCCGGACTTTCGCACGATTTCGGCAAAGGTCTTGTCGTCGGGCATCAGGCCGGACTTGGCATCGACGGTGAAGAAGATCAGATCGGCCTCGCGGATGGCGATCTCGGTCTGCGCGCGCATGCGGCCCGGCAGCGTCGAGGCCGCGGCATCTTCGAAGCCAGCGGTGTCGATGACGTCGAAATGCAGGTCGTAGAGCTTGGCGGCATGGACGCGACGGTCGCGGGTGACGCCCGGCGTGTCATCGACAAGCGCCATCTTCCTTCCCACCAGACGATTGAAAAGGGTCGATTTGCCGACGTTAGGCCGGCCGATGATGGCGACTTTGAAGCTCATCAGACATTACGACGCGCTGCCCGACCCGCGGATCAATTCGGACATCAACGTCGCCCGCTCGCGCGTGTTGCGCGGGGCACCGTCATCCGAAGCGATCTGGTCGAACAGTTTGAGCGCATCCTGGGTCTTGCCTTCCTTCCAGGCGGCAAGGCCGAGTGCTTCGCGCGCCGTATGGCGCAGCGTGTTGGTGTCTGATGTCAGCGCCTCGACACGGCTCGAGACATCGGCGAACGAGCCATGATCGACAAGCAGGAGTGCTGCCCTGAGGCGCGCCATATCGCGAATGCCGGACGGGATGGCGGTGTCGGCGGCGACGCCGTCGAAATCCTTGACGGCGGCGTCAACGTCGCCCTTGTCCGCCTTGACTGTCGCCGCGCGCATGCGGGCGAGCAGCGGATAGGCGCCGTAGCCGTCCGTTTCCAGCGCGGCGAGCGCGGTCAGCGCGTCGTCGCTCTTGCCGTCATTGGCCAACTTCAGCGCCTGCGAGAAGGCGTCACCCGAGCGGTTGGCGCGGGTCTCGTCCCAATAGCGGTAGCCGACGACAGCTGCGGTGCCGATCACCACCAAGATGGCAAGGCCAAGCAAGGCAGGGCCAAAGCGGTCCCACAACGCCTGCGCCTGGTCGCGCCGCATCTCTTCGTTGACTTCGCGGATAAAACTGTCGTCCGACATCGATCAAAACCATTCCTGCCCGGTCCGGGCCCGTTCTTGAGCCCGCGTTTTAGCGAAATTTTGTCGGCATGGAAGGGGTTCGGCAGGAAAATCGGCTAATCGCTGCTCCGGCCACTGCCGGGTGCGACCGCACCCACGCCACATTTTGCCGATAGCCGGCCTTCGACCGCCTCCAATGCAGATCAGATTGCCGATGCCTCCTTTGTCCCGCGTTCTTGCGTTTTCCGTTGCCGCGCTCGCCACGGCCGGTGCTGCTTTCGCCGATCCGCCAGCGGCGCCATCGCCGACAAAGCCGAAGCAGATCGTCATCATCTCGTTCGACAGCGCCCGCGAGATTTCGCAGTGGCAGCGCAGCCGCGCGCTGGCGCAGCGCACCGGCGCCCACTTCACCTATTTTCTCTCCTGCGTCTTCCTGCTGTCGCAGCAGACCCGCGCGGAATACACAGCGCCTGGCAAGACCGCAGGCAAATCCAATATCGGCTTTGCCGCTTCCCAGCAGGAGGTGGCGGATCGGCTCGAACAGATCGGGCTCGCCGCCACTGAGGGCCACGACATTGCCAGCCATGGCTGCGGCCATTTCGACGGCAAGGACTGGAGCAAGGCCGACTGGCTGCGAGAGTTCGCCTCGTTCGAGCACGTTTTCGAGAACGCCTATGCGATCAACGGCATTGAGCCGGAGCCCAAGGGCTGGCGCGACTTTGCGCGGCATGCGGTGATCGGCTTTCGCGCGCCCTATCTGTCGGCCAACAAGGCGCTCTACGAGGCTTTGCCCGCCGCCGGCTACCAGTTCGATGCCAGCGGCGTCTCGCAAGGCCCGATGCGGCCGCCGACCCACAACGGCATCACGCGCTTTTCGCTACCGGAGATCCCGGAAGGTCCCACCTCAAGGCCGGTGATCGCCATGGACTACAATCTCTTTGTCCGCCATTCCGGCGGCTTCGAGCGGCCGAGCGGAGCGGCGGAGTTCACCGAGCGGAGCTATGAAGCTTTCCGTGCCGCCTTCGATGCGCAATACCGGGGCAAGCGCATTCCGCTGGAACTCGGTTTTCATTTCACGCTGATGAACAACGGCGCCTACTGGGACGCGCTGGAGCGCTTCGCCGGCGAGGTCTGCGTCAAGGCCGACGTCGAGTGCATCAGCTTTCGCGACTATGTCTCGCGGCAAGGCGAGAAACAGGCGCTGGTGGGCGGCTGAGCCGCCCACCGTCCCTATCAGAAACAATCAGGCCGGGTCGGGCTCCTTAGCCTGGCGCTCAAGATAGCGCTTGTCGATATCAGGTAGAGGTGCACCTTCAAGCGTCGCCTCGAAGGCGCGGAGGCGCTTGTAGATCGAGATCAATTCGACGATGGTCGGCCATGAATTGACAAGGTACTGGAATGAATTGGTAACCTGCGAAAAGGCCGCTACCACCTGCTGAAAGACGCCCAACGTAATTCTGCCAGCGGCTACAGTCGGCACAAGGATGAACATAGCAAATATGTTGTCAACTTGCAGATATAGATAACGCACCATGTCGAAATAGACATAGTTCAAGTAGAGCGTGAAGTAATTCTTGCGCACATTTCTGAACAACTCCGCCAGCACAGGCGGCTGAGCGCGGTTCGGATCGTCTTCGCCGAAAACAAGTTCCTTCCGAAGGGCAGCTTCGACACGCTGGTTGCGAAATTCCAGGCCTGGAAGCTTGATGCCGACAATAGCCAACAAGAATGTGCCGAACAGCGACCACAAGATAGCGACGATAACAAGGGGATACGGAATTGAGCCTACGATGGGCAGTTCCTTCACATGCACGGAGAGGGCGGCGAGAACGGGGAGAAATGCAATCAACGTCATTACGGAATCGACCAGGTTAATGCCCAGGTCTTCCATAGTGCGCGAAAAACGCATCGTGTCGTCCTGTACTCGCTGAGATGCTCCTTCCAGGTGGCGCAGCCTCGGCCAGTAAGACGAGAAATAGTCGTTCATCGCTGTCCGCCAGCGAAAAACGTAGTGCTTGGCAAAGAACAAGTTCAAAACAGCAATAGACATGTAAACGGTGGCAAGTGTCAGGAACTGCCAAACCCCTAAATATAATTCACCGGGTGAGACCGAACCGGGCGTCGCCAAGGCTCGCTGAACCATGTCGTAAAACATGCCACGCCAATCGTTCAACGCGACGCTGATCTGAACTATGAAATTGGTAACGAAAATAATCAGGGCTGAACCAAGGATCGACCAATTTTGCCAACGATGCGGCGCATGCCATGCCCAGAACAGGTAGAAGATCATGATGCCGGCGAAAAAGTAGGTGTAGAACCACAAGAAAGATGGCGTCAGGAAGCGTAATGGGCTGATGATTGGCGGGGCCTGAGGATCAATGGGCGGCATACCGAGCATCGCGCCCAGATGCTCACCACCCAAAAACCACAAGATGACGAGCAGCAGACTCCAGACGACTGCCGAGGTGAAAAACAGCTTCGGCTGCGGAAAAAACGATACGAACACTGTGGTGAAATCCTCGGGTCTGTGGGGCAAATCAGCTGATATCGGCGGGCATAAGGTCACACATTAGCTGGAAAGAAAATGCCGTGCCCGGTGCCCGGCATCGAGCAAGACCACAATCATGGCGATTTTGGCGCAGCCGACCAGGTGATCACGCCCGAAACCAGCAACACAGCAGCAGCTACGATCGAGGCGAGGACAAAGTTGCCGGATGCCTGCGCCAACAACCCGGCGACGATCGGGCCGACGATCTGGCCGAGGCCGAAGGAAGCAGTCATCACCGCAAAGATCCGGCGAGGCGCCTGCGGGACAAGCTGCCTTGCGGTCTGCAGGCCGAGCGCGGTGATGGCGATGAAGGTGCCGCCGAGCAGGAGACCGCCGAGCAACGGCCCGACGGTCCCGCCCATGGCGACGCTGGCGGTGACGCCGACCACTTCGATGAGGCAGCCCAAGGCATAGGCTGCGTAGAGGCCGATCCGTGAGGCAATCTTCTGCCAGAGCCAGACCGAGGGAAAGCCGGCAAGGCCGGTAACCATCCAGACGGTGGCTTCGAAGACGCGTCCGCCGCCACCCTGACGGACGATGGCGACCAGGAACGTCGCCGTCACCACATAGCCGAAGCCGAATAGGCCGTAGGCGACGATGATCTTCAGCAACGACCGGTCCTTCGGCAGCGCCGGCTCGCGCCCTGAGACGCCATTGGCGGGCGCGGTGCTGCCGACCAGCAAAGCCACGACGGCAAAGCCGCATACCGAAAGCGCGGCCGACCACAGCCAGCCCGCCGCCCAGCCGGCATGATCGGTGACGAGAGCCGCCATCAGCGCCGAGGACGCCGCAATGCCGAGGCCGACGCCGCCGAAATGCAGCGCCTGCAGATCGTTGCGGCTGGCCGCCAGCAGATGGCCAAAGACGATGCTGGACATGAACACCATGACGAAGGCGCTGGCCAGTCCGGCAAGAAAGCGGATGAGAAGAAAGGCAGCCATGGTTTCGGTCAGCCCCATCAGGCCGGCGAGAATGGCGCTGGCGGCAAGGCCGGAAAACATCAGCAGGCGCTCGCGCCCATGCGCCCAGCCGCCGGCGGCGGCTAGTGCCCCGACGAGGTAACCTAGGTAATTGGCGGAGGCGATCCAGCCGGCATCGGCCGTCGACAGGCCGAGTTCTTCCATCATGCCGGGCAGGATCGGCGTGTAGACGAAGCGGCCGATGCCCATGGCGACGGCCATGGCAATCATTCCGGCCACGGCGAGACGCAAGGGTGAAGCGGCTTTCATCGCAGCGCACAATAGATTTGCCGGGCGTCGAAACAATCCGCTTTTGTTGGGCCAGCCCCTTGCTTCGTCGCGCGCGCAGATCTTCAACGCAGCGCCGCCCCTCATCTGCCTGCCGGCATCTTCTCCCCGTGAACGCGGAGAAGGGAGCTGACCGCAACGTCGGCGCCTCTCCCTGCAACGCTGGCGACTAACGAAATCGGCGATGACGGCGTTCTTCTCCCCGTCACTATACGGGGAGAAGTGCCCGGCAGGGCGATGAGGGGCGGTGCCGGAGTCGACAATATCGCCTCTAGTCCGTGATTTTCAGTGGCAGCCGACCGCGCCCGTCTCGTAGGCGGTGCGCCGGGCCGTTAGCCGGAACGGCACGTCGCCGAGTTCACGCTCCGACATGGTGTCGAGCACCGGATGCGACAGCGGATCGGTCACCCAGTTGGCGATCTCGTCATGGCGTGGGCCTTGCCCTGCTCCCGAGACCGAAAAGGCTCTTAGCAATGACAAAATCTTGACCATCCTTGCCTCCTCGGTCTGACTGGCCTCTATAAAATCTGCCTTTCCGACCTGTCTTTCAATTGAGATTTCGGCCGCATCGGTTTAGAAAAACTGTATGGCTATTTTGAACCGCGTCCATCTCAACGGCTTGCGCGCCGTCGAAACCGTCGCCCGGCTGGGGTCGCTTGCGGCGGCGGCCAGAGAGCTTGGCGTTTCCGTCAGCGCCGTCAGCCAGCAGATCAACCGGACCGAAAAGCAGCTCGGCCAGGCCCTGTTCGAGCGAACGGCGAGCGGCCTGGTGCTGACGGAGTTCGGCGCCGTCTTCACGACCCGCCTGGGCGCGGGCTTCCGCGAACTCGCCCAGGCGGTGGCGCTGGCCGACGAGGCAAGCGAATGCACGCTGGTGGTTTCGGTGGCGCCGGCTTTTGCCTCGAAGTGGCTGCTGCCGCGGCTGTCCCGTCATTTTGCCCGGCACCCGAACGTGCTGCTGCGCATCGACGCTTCGGGTCGGATCGCCGATCTCGACCGTTCCGACATCGACGTCGGCATCCGGATGGGCGACGGCCAATGGCCGGGCGTGCGCGCGGAACTGCTGCTGGCGCAGGAGGTGTTTCCGGTCTGTGCGCCATCGATCGCGGCCAGACTGAAATCGATCCAGGACCTGGCGCAGACATGCGCCATCACCGACGAGCGGTCGATGATCAGCTGGGACAGTTGGTTCAAGGCTGCTGATGTCGAGCCCGTCACCTTCCTCAAGGGTGCGCGCTTCACCGATCCGATGCTGTGCCTGGAATCGGCGATTGCCGGTCACGGCGTGATGCTCGCCTGGCAATTGCTGACGGCCGACGCTCTCGCCGACGGCCGGCTTGTGGCGCCGTTCGGCGTGCGCGCGGACAGCGGGCTCGGCTACTGGATGGTGACTTCCGCCACCAAGAGCGAAAGCCGCAAGGTCAGGGATTTCAAGGTCTGGGTGCGCGAGGAAATCGAGGCGACCATGGCGCAGTTCAGGTCGCTCGAAAGCGCGGCCTAGGTCTGGACCAGCGCAATCGCGGTGGAAAGGACGGTGGCGCCGGTCTATGTAGAGTGTCGGACCCCACATCACGGCAGGCAAATTCATGACCACACATTCGCGCGGCGTTTCCGCAACGATCGACCCGGTGAAGCTCGACAGGCTGGCCGAGGTCGCCATCAAGGTCGGGCTGCAATTGCAGCCGGGGCAGGATCTGGTGCTGACCTCATCGATCGCGGCGCTGCCGCTGACGCGGCGGATCGTCGAGCACGCCTACAAGGCCGGTGCGGGCCTGGTGACGCCGATCTTCAACGATGACGAGATGACACTGGCGCGCTACCGTTTCGGGGCCGATGCCGGCTTCGACCGCGCCGCCGGCTGGCTCTATGAGGGCATGGCGAAAGCTTTTGCCAACAATGCAGCGCGGCTTGCCGTGCGCGGCGAGGATCCGTCGCTGCTGTCGGCGCAGGACCCGTCGAAAGTGGCGCGCGCCAACAAGGCAAACTCGATGGCCCACCAGCCGGCGCTGGAAAAGATCACCGGCTTCGACATCAACTGGAACATCGTTGCCTATCCTGATCTCGCCTGGGCCAAGCAGGTTTTCCCAGACGATGCCGACGATGTCGCAGTGGCTAAACTCGCCGATGCGATCTTCGCGGCGTCGCGGGTGGATGTGGAGGACCCGATTGGCAACTGGAAGGCGCACAATGCGGCGTTGCGCGGCCGCACCGAATGGCTGAACGGCCATAACTTCCATGCGCTGCACTTCACCGGCCCCGGCACCGACCTGACCGTCGGGCTGGCTGACGGCCATGAATGGATGGGCGGCGCTTCGACCGCCAAGAACGGCATCACCTGCAACCCGAACATTCCGACCGAGGAGGTGTTCACCACGCCGCATGCACGACGCGTCGAGGGCCATGTCTCCTCGACCAAGCCGCTGTCCTACCAGGGCACGCTGATCGACGAGATTTCGGTGCGCTTCGAAGAAGGCAGGATCGTCGAGGCCAAGGCTTCGAAGGGCGAGGACGTGCTGAAGAAGGTGCTCGACACCGATGAAGGCGCGCGCCGTCTCGGCGAAGTCGCGCTGGTGCCGCATTCCTCGCCGATCTCGGCCAGCGGCCTGTTGTTCTTCAACACGCTGTTCGACGAGAACGCCGCCTGCCACATCGCGCTCGGCCAGTGCTATTCGAAGTGCTTCGTCGACGGCGCCTCGCTCAGCCAGGACGAGATCGCGGCGCGCGGCGGCAACAAGAGCTTTATTCACATCGACTGGATGATCGGCTCGGACAAGATCGATATCGATGGCGTCCACAAGGATGGCCGCAAGGTGCCGGTGATGCGCAAGGGCGAGTGGGCCTGAGGGGCCTTCTTCACAACTGCAAGTGAAGCTGCTGTTTCGAAATCGCTTTGGAGGGAGAGGAAGGGAGCCTCCGCCTCGCAGGACAGCGGCCTCGGATAGCTTGGCGCCTTCCTCTACCCCGTCGATCGGGGGAGAGGTGGCTCGGCGAAGCCGAGACGGAGTGGGGGTCGCCCGGCTCAGCTTTCACAAGATTCAAGCGCGGGAAATGCCTCTGGTTGACTGCTCGCCTGACCGGGGCATACGCCGGTCCGGTGCCTCATTTTCGGTGACTTCGCGTCTGACGATCGGCTTCCCCCACTCCGTCGCCGCTTCGCGGCGCCACCTCTCCCCCCTCCGGAGGGAGAGGAAAGGAGCTCCGCTAGAGTAAGTTCACGTCCTTGCTTGGGCGAGGAACTCCGGCGGGACTGGCGTGGACCGCCCTATCCCCCGCCCACCGTCGCCTCATAAGCCTCCGGCTTGAACCCCACCAGAATCGTGTCGCCAACCTCCAGCACCGGCCGCTTGATCATCGTCGGCTTGGCCAGCATCAGCTTCTTGGCCTTCTTCTCGTCGAGCCCGGCCTTGTCCTTGTCGGGCAGCTCGCGAAAGGTCGTGCTGCCCTTGTTGAGCAGCTTTTCCCAGCCGACCTTGCCAACCCAGCCGTCCAGCTTGCCGGCGTCGATCCCTTCGGCCCGATAGTCATGGAACCGGTAGGGCACGTCATGGCCCTCCAGCCAGACGCGCGCCTTCTTGATCGTGTCGCAGGTGGTGATGCCGTACATGGTGATCGTCAAAGGCGTGCTTCCCAGGCTGACAGTCGAATCTGCGGATCAGCCTAAAACCGCCCTTCCCGCTTTGCCAGCATCCCGACCGCCATCGGTGCATTTTCAGGCTTGCCAATACTAAGGAATTTTCCTAAGTATTTTTCACGCTCGTTTTGCGGCACCGCAGGAACCGACCCATGCCAAGCCTTCACACCCCGACGCCAAGCCCCCCGCCGATCGATGGCATCTTCCGTGCGCTGGCCGATCCGACGCGGCGGCGCGTTGTCGAGCGGCTGAACCGCAGCCCTGCCTCGGTCAGCGAACTGGCCCAGCCTTTCGAGATGGCGCTGCCGTCCTTCATCGAACATCTCAAGGTGCTGGAAGGCTGCGGGCTGGTGCGCTCGGAAAAGATCGGCCGCACCAGGACCTACCAGCTGGCGCCCGAGCCGCTGCAGCTCGCCGAAAACTGGCTGTCCGAACAGCGCACGCTTTGGGAGCGCCGCCTCGACCAGTTCGACGCCTATGTGATGAGCCTCAAGGAGCAGGAAAAGTGAGCTATCCCTTCAAGACCGACCCCAGACTGGACCTGACGCTGGAGCGAGTGCTCGACGCGCCGCGCGAACTCTTGTGGCGCGCCATGACGGTGCCGGAGCATGTCAAGCAATGGTTCACGCCGAAACCCTGGCTGATCACCGACTGCGAGATCGATCTGCGGCCAGGCGGACTGTTTCGCACCCGCATGCAATCGCCCGACGGCAAAGAGGTCAACGACCGCCATTGCTGCTATCTGGAAATCGTGCCGAACGAACGCTTGGTGTGGACGGATGCGCTGCTGCCGGGCTACCGGCCGTCAGGCGAGCCCTTCATCACCGCGGTGATTTCCTTGCAGCCGGACGGCAAAGGCACGCGCTACACCGCCACTGCCATCCACCGTGACCAAGCCACCCGCAACAACCATGAAGAGATGGGTTTCTTCGACGGCTGGGGCACGGTGGCCGATCAGCTGGCGCAGTATGTGAAGACGATTTGAGCTTTTCACAGGGCGGCCAGGACGATGTCCCGGCCGCCATATCCAAATCCATGCAAGCGAGCAGGAAGCCGGCGTGTTCCGGTTTAGTAGTAAAAGCGCTCTTCGGTGATCTTGCCGTTCTTGACCGTGTACAGGCCAACCTCGTCCATGGTGGCACGCTCGCCGGTGGCCTTGGGCGTTATGTCGAACTTGAAGCGCACCGCGAACTGGTCGCCGTTGACATAAGGGCCCTCGACCGAGCCGCCATGGACCTCGTTGTTCTCCTGCCACCACTGGCCCTTCTGCTGAAGTGCCTCCTTACCGTGGGTGATGGCCATCGGCCCTTCCATGGCTTCGTAGCTGGCGATGTCGTCGGCATTGTACTTCTCGGCGGCACCGGCATGATTACCCTGCTGGAGCAGCTCGGTGAAATCCTTGGCAATATCTGCGATGGTCATTTGTGTTCCTCCTGTTCAGACTGGGTTGAAGTAGGGAAGCGCTTGCCGGCCCGCCACCTTTGCCCGCCCGACAGCTGACAAGCCGTGTCAGGACGATTGATATAGCGCGCTTATGTGACGACGATTTGCGGGAAAGCCGACAGCGACTTCGGTTGCAGTCACAAGCCAAGTCCGCAATGCTAGGTGCATGTGCAACCTCTACAACATCACGACGACGCAAGAGGCGGTCCGCCAATGGACCCGCACACTGCACGATATCAGCGGCAACCTTGAACCTTCCGTTGACATCTATCCCAACCAGGCGGGGCCGGTCGTTCGCAACGCGGCGTACGGGACGCGTGAGCTGGCGAAACTGCTTTGGGGTTTGCCGACGCCGCCTGAGCGTATGAAAGGTAAGGCCGACTACGGCACGACCAACGTTCGCAATCCACAATATTCGCACTGGCAGCAGTTCGTCGGCGTCGAGCATAGATGCGTCGTGCCGGTGACCAGCTTTGCCGAGCCTAGCCCTACCCCGAACGACAAGGACCCGGAAACTGGTATTCAGCGCAATTACTGGTTTGCCCGTGACGAAGGCCGGCCGCTGTTCTTCTTCGCTGGTTTCTGGACACGCTGGCAGGGCGTGCGAAAGGTCAAGGACGGTCCCGGCGACTTCGAACTATACGCCTTCATGACAACCAAGCCTAACGCTCTCATCGCGCCGATCCATGAGAAAGCCATGCCGGTGATCCTGACCACGCCGGAAGAGACTGAGGCCTGGCTGACAGCGCCGTGGGCAGAGGCACGGCATTTGCAGCGGACAGCGCCTGACGATGCATTGGTGATTGTCGAGAAGCCAGCCACACAGATCAAGTTTCCTCAGCAGCTGCCAGCCCAGGGGTCTCTGTTTTAGGCTGCGGGATCAGCTTGCAGGCCGCTGCCTCAATCGTCGTCTCGCCAGATCACCCGACGAACCATGCGGATTTCGACAAGGCGTCTGACACGAATTTTCAAGCGTTGAGCGGCGCTCGGAAGGATGATGCCGGCGTCAAGTTCGCGACGTTTGCAGCGCTCGCACCGCATGTGCCGTTCCACGTCCCAAAAAGGAATGTCACCGACCAGCTTTGCGAGGTCGCCGGGCAGATAGTGTCGAGTGATGTTGCAGTTCAGGCATCGGACACGAACTAGCTGCCCGACTTCGTGGGCCAAGGAAAGGGTTTGCACATTTCGGCGCGGCCGGCTGCTAAGTTCGGGCATCGTTCAAACTAGGAATGAATTCCTGCCCGAGTCAATTCACACTTAGTTCCATGGTCTTTTGTTCACAGCCGGTAAGAAGGAGGATCAGCCTATGCCGAGAGCATAGGGCAGTTGGCGCCACGGCGCAGGCTGATATGCGCCACGTCGCCGACGCTGAATTGAAAACCCTCGGCCTGGCGCGGGGCGTCGATCACCACCGGCATCCCCTGCCCGAGTTCGGCATGCAGGCGCAAGGTGCGGCCGTGGAAGACGATGCTGTTGACCCGCGCCGGCGCCGTTCCTTCGGCCGCCTCCGTGGCCGCCAGCAGATCTTCCGGGCGCACGCCGATCGTGCGCACCGCGCCTTCGGCCAGTGCGTCGCCGGTTTCTGAAACGGCTTCCAGCGACAAGGCGCCGGCGGTGAAGCGCAGCCGATCGCCATCGCGGCCGACGAAGCGCGACTGCAAAAGGTTCATCGTGCCGATGAAGCTCGCCACGAATTTGGTGGCGGGCCGGTCATAGAGCGTCGCCGGTGCTGCGATCTGCTCGATGCGGCCCTTGTTCATGACGACGATGCGGTCGGAGATCGACAGCGCCTCGGTCTGGTCGTGGGTGACCATGACGAAGGTGGTGCCGAGCCGCGACTGCAGCCGCTTCAATTCGACCTGCATCTGTTCGCGCAGATGCGCGTCGAGCGCCGATAGCGGCTCGTCGAGTAGCAGCACGCGCGGCTCGCAGACAATGGCGCGGGCGAGCGCGACGCGCTGGCGCTGGCCGCCCGACAGTTCGGAGACGCGGGCATCGATCTTGTCGGCAAGGCCGACCATGTCGAGCGCGGCACCGACGCGCTTGGCTTGCTCGGTGCCGGAAAGCTTGCGCAAGGACAGGCCGAAGCCGACGTTTTCGGCGACATTCATGTGCGGAAACAGCGCGTAGTCCTGGAACACCGTGTTGACCGGCCGGTCGAAGGGCCTGAGCGCGGTGATGTCACGGCCGTCCAGCAGCACGTGTCCGCTCGACGGGCTTTCGAACCCGGCGACGACCCTGAGACTCGTGGTCTTGCCGCAGCCCGAGGGGCCAAGCAAGGTCAGAAATTCGCCGCTGGCTATGTCGAGATCGACAGCGTCCAAGCCGACGATGCCACCGGGAAAGACCTTCGAGACCGCCTGCAGCCGGACGAGTGGATCAAGCGCCATCGCGAACCTCGGAGGGTTTCGTCGTGTTGACCCAGAGGATCTGGCAGCGTTCGCTGCCGGGATTTCGAAAGGCGTGCAGCAAGGTGCTTTTGAACGCAAAACTGTCGCCGGTCTTCAGCCCGTAGGTGGTGGAATCGACAACGAGTTCGACCTCGCCCGACAGGACAAAACCGAATTCATGGCCGGCATGCGCATAGGCTTCGGCGGTGCCGCCGCCGGCATCGACGCTGACCAGCATGCCGGTGAGTGTCGCGGCCGGCGGCGACAGCAGCGCCTTGGCGATGCCTTCCGACTTGACCGGGATCTGCCGCCGGCTGTTGGCACGCACGCAATAGAGATCGTTGACGGCATCGTTGCCGTCGGCGATCAGCGCCGACGGCTCGATGTCGAGGGCAGCGGCAAGCGGCCAGATCACTCGCACCCGCAAGGAAGACATGCCGCGCTCGATCTGGCTCAGCGCGCCGATCGACACGCCTGCCCTGGCGGCAAGATCGGCCAGCGACAGATTGCGCTCCAGCCGCAGCGCCCGCACGCGCCGGCCGACGCGCACGTCGGCGTCGTCCTTCAGCTTTCCCGCGGCTTCGTCCAGCATGTCCATCAAGTCGATCCTCGTTGCAGTGTCTAACGCCGGTGGCGCGCAAGGCCGGCTTCAGGATTGAATGCGCATCTTATCGGGCGTCGCGCCGCCCCTCATCGCCCTGCCGGGCACTTCTCCCCGTATAGTGACGGGGAGAAGGGGCTGGTCGCAACCTCAGCGTCCTTCCTACGACGTTGGTGGTTGGCGAAACCGGCGATGACAGCGCCCCTCTCCCCGTCACTATACGGGGAGAGGATGCCGGCAGGCAGGTGAGGGGCGGCGCAAACGTAGGCACTTGGTCCTCCAATACGGCTGAAACTCAGCCGCCCGCCTTCACCTTCTCGAACATCTTCGCCAGATCGTCATTCTGTTTCATCGGCCCGGTGAAGACGGTGGTCTTCAGCATCACTTCCGGATCCGACGGCAGCTGCAATTTTTCCAACTCCTCCTTCGGCACCGCAGCGAAGGCCGAGCTGGTCGAGCTGCCATAGCCGTAGGCCTCGATCAGGTATTTTCCGGAATCCGTTTCCAGCCGGCTGTTGATGAAGTCATAGGCGAGGTCGACGTTCTTGGCGTCCTTGAGCATGACGAAGCCGCAGGACCAGGTCAGCATGCCTTCCTTCGGCTTCATGAACTCGACCGGCACGCCCTGCTTCTTCAGCGAGGTGGCCGAGGCGTTCCAGGTCATGGCGGCGACCAGCTGGCCGCTGGCCAGCGCCTGTTCCACCGAGGTCATGTCGGTGGTGTAGTTGGAGAGCAGCGGGCGCTGTTCGCGCAGCTTCTCCGCCACCTTGTCCATTTGCTCCGGCGTCATGTCGAACGGATTGACGCCGGCAAGAAGGGCCGCCACCACCGGTGTGTCATGCACGGCGTCGATGGTCGCCATGCGGCCGGCATACTGCTTGTCCCAAAGCAGGTTCCAGCTGGCCTCCGGGTTCTTCACCAGATCGGTGCGGTAGAGGATCGAGGTGTTGCCCCAGTCCCACGGCACCATCCAGACCTTGCCGTCGCCGGCCTGAATGTCAGGAAGGTTCTTGAAGACGGGGAAGATCGAATCCCAGTTCTTGATGCGCTTGGTGTCGATCGGCTGCAGCAGGCCTTCCTTGTTCCAGCGCGCCACCTTGTCGTAGCAGGGATGCGCGATGTCAGGGCGGAAGCCGGCCTTGACCTTGGTGAAGGCATCATCGTCGTCGCCGAACATCGAGGCCTCGACGCCATCGGGATGCGCGGCGAGGAAGCTCTTGTTGAAGTCGGGCAGTTCATAGCCCGACCAGGTGAAATATTGCAGCTTGTCGCCGGCAAACGCGACGGTCGACGACAGTGCCAGTGCCAAGGCGGCCAGTCCGGCGCGGGCTTTGTTTCCGGTTATCGATTTCAGGTCGAATGCCATTGCAGTTCTCCTCTTTTGGTTTCTTCTGGTTTGGACGGATTGGCGGGCGCCGGCCGCTGAGCGGCGGTGAGCCCGCGATGGCGCAGGAATTCAGCGATACCAGCTATGATGAAGGACACGGCGAGGATCGCGGTGCCCAGCGCCATGACGGTCGGCAGCGATTTCGGGAAGCGCAGCTGGCTCCAGATGTAGAGCGGCAGCGTCGGCTCGGTGCCGGCAAGAAAGAAGGCGACGATGAATTCGTCGAAGGAGGTCAGGAACGCCAGCATGAAGGCCGAGATGATGGCCGGCAGGCTGAGCGGCAGCATGACCCGCCTGAACGTCGTCCAGTCGGAGGCGCCGAGATCAAGCGCTGCCTCGCGGATGGTCTTGGGAATGACGGCAAAGCGGCTGCGCATGACCACCACCGTCGTCGGCAGCGCCACCAGTATGTGGCCGAGCACGATGGCAATACGCGACGGGCCGAAGCCGAGCAGGTTGACCAGGATCAGCAGTGATATGCCGACGATGACGCCGGGGATCAGGATCGGCAGTCGGGCGATGGTGCTGATGGTGGCGGCAAGCGGCGAGCGGCCATAGAGATCCATGTAGGACACGGTGATGCCGCAGAGCGTGGCGCCGGTGGCGGCTATTGTGCCAATGATAAGGCTGTTGACGAGCGCGCCGGACAGTGTCGAGTTGCCGAACAGCGTCGCATACCATGCAAGCGTAAACCCTTGCAGAGGAAACGCCGCCTGGATCGAATCGTTGAAGGAAAACAGCGGGATCAGCGACACCGGCAGATAGAGAAAGACCAGATAGACAAGCACATAGGCGCCGAGCCAGCGGCCGCCAGATTCTGTGCGCGCCGCGCTCATGTGCGGCTGCCAAATCTGCGGTCGGCGAAGCGCACGACCAGCACCACGCAGAGGATGACCAGCATGACGGCGACCGAGAGTGCGGCGCCGAACGGCCAGTCATTGGCCTTGCCGAACTCGGCCTGGATCAGTGTGCCGATCATGGTGCTGGCGGGGCCGCCAACCAGCGCCGGGGTCACATAGTCCCCGACCGTCGGCACGAAGACGACGAGCGCGGCCGCCAGCACGCCCGGCATCGAATTCGGCAACACGACGCGGCGGAAGCTGGTGAACGGTTTTGCGCCAAGATCGGAGGCGGCTTCGAGAAGCGATTTCGGGATCGTCTCCAGCGCGACATAGATGGGCAGGATGGCGAAGGGCGCATAGGCGTGCGCAAGCGTGACGACGACGGCTGCCGGCGTGTTGAGGAACGCCAAGGTCGGCTCGGACCAGATGCCGCTTTCGATCAGCGCCGAGTTCAGCACGCCATTATAGGCAAGCACGATCTTCCAGGCGAAGACACGCAGAAGGTAGCTGGTCCAGAATGGCAAGGTCACCAGAAACAGCAGCAGGCCGCGGCGGCGCCCGGCATGGAAGGCGAGATAATAGGCGACGGGATAGGCGGTGACGACGGTTGCCAGCGTCACCAGGCCGGCAATGGTCAGCGAGCGCAGCGTCACCGTCCAGTAGAGCGGATCGGACATCACGGTGACGAAATTGGCCAAAGTGAAACCGGCGCCGAGCAGCGAACCGTCATTGTTGCGGAAGGCCAGGAAAAGCACGAGGCCAAGCGCAAACAGGATCAGCAGGAAGGTGACCAGCGCGCCCGGCACCAGCATGGCGAAGCGGAACCCCGAAGAGGATCGGGATGCTGCCGGCGCTTCTGCTGCAACGATGGTCGACATCGGACTGTCCATCGGTATTCTGAAATTACCTAAGCTTTTTTCATATTCGTGAAACTGTCAAGCTGATTCCTGCTCCGACCTGAAATCAGCGCTCGAACGCATCCAGCATGCGGTACCAGGCGATCGTCGCGGCAACGCCGACCTGCCGGAAGGCGTGGAACGGGATCGGCCGGATCGGCGAAATGGGGAACGGCAATTGCCTGGCATCGCCGGTGTGGAGGTAGAGGGCCACGCGCGCGCCAAGTGCGGTCATCAGCCCAAGGCCACGACCCTGGCAGCCGACCACGGCCAACAGGCCCGGCTCGGGCTCGTGGATGTGCGGGAGATGGTCCGGCGTCATCGCCACCCGGCCGAACCACCGCTTCTCGATGGCGACGTCGGCCAATGCCGGATAGAGCCGCCGCAAGGCGCGCTCGAGATGCACCCAGTCGGTCGGGCTGGTCGGCAGCGCCATGCGGCCACGGCCGCCAAGCACCAGCCGGCCGTCGGCGCTCTTGCGATAGTAGACGAGGATGCGGCGCGAGTCCGACACCGCTTGCCCTTCCGGCAGAATGGTGGCCGCCAGATTGGACGACAGCGGCGCGGTGGCGATCTGGAAGGAATGCAGCGGAACGATCGTCTGGGCCAAACCTCGGACGAGACCGCCGGTATAGGCATTGGTCGCCAGAACTACCGCCTTGGCCTGCAATGCCGTGCCGTTTTCGGTCGAGATACGCCAGAGACCAGCGCTCTTGCCAAGCCGCACCACCTTTTGGCGTTCGGCGATCTTCACGCCCGCCGCCGTGGCGACCCGGGCCAATTCCGAGACATAGGCGAGCGGATCGATGACACCGGCGCGACGGTCGAGCCAGCCGCCGAGATAGCCATTTGCGCCGGTCTTGGCTGCGATCTCCGCCGCGCTCAAAAGCCGGACATCGGCGCCGCGCGCCCGCCATTGCCGGTCCCTGTTGGCGGCAGCCTTCAGCGCCGTTTCGGTGTGCGCGGCCTGGATCCAGCCGTTGCGAACGAAGGGCACAGCGAGCTTCTCGTCGCGGATCAAATCGAAGACGGCGTCGGCCGTCGAGGCGGCGAAATCGACCAGCGCCTCGCCGCGTTCGGGACCAAAATTCTGCAGCAACCATTCCGGATCGTATTTGAGACCGGGGATGACCTGGCCGCCATTCAGGCCGGACGCGCCCTGGCCGATCTCGCCGGCGTCCAGCACCTGCACGGACATGCCGAGACGGGCAGCATGCAAGGCCGTCGACAGGCCCTGGATGCCGCCGCCGACAATGACGACATCGGCAGTCTGGCCGCCGGGGAAAAACGACTGGAACTTGGCTGCAGTTTGCGGCTTCTGCCAGATCGGATCGGAAAACGGCATGGGCAAGGGATCACCTGAAATGCGCTTCGTGAAATGAAAATCCTAGTGACGATTTCATTATTTTGAAAGAGCGTTTTCGACCTAGCGTCGGCTGATTGCAATCGAAGCGCGTCCGGTGAAGCGAAATGCAGTCGAAAAAACACGGCGTATTTCGATCGTCAGGACGGGTAGACCTTTGCCGGGAATTTGTTGAAAGTGCCGCCGCCGATCCGGCCAAGCTCACCTTTTTCCATCTCTCAGAGGATTCCAAGCCATGACGAACCCGACGCATCTGCCTACCGAGGGCCTTTTCGTCGGCCGCGCCAGGGCCAGCGATGCCTCGCATCCGCTCGTGATCACGGTGCGAGACGGCACGGTCTTCGACATCACGTCGAGCGCAGCACCCACCGTACGCGACGTCTGCGAGCTGGCGGATCCGGCCGGGCATGTCCGCTCGGCCAAGGGCAAACCGGTCGGTTCGCTCGAGGCGATCGCCGCCAACAGTTTTGCGGCAGCGCGCGATCCGGCAAAACCCTATCTGCTCTCCCCGGTCGACCTGCAGGCGGTCAAGGCATCGGGCGTCACCTTCGTCGTCAGCCTGCTCGAACGCGTCATCGAGGAGCAGGCGCGCGGCTCGGCGGAGAAGGCAGATGCCATTCGTGCCGACATTGCCGGGCTGATCGGCCACGACCTGTCGAAGCTGAAACCCGGCTCGCCGGAAGCGATGGAGATCAAGGCCAAGCTCATCGCGCGCGGCGCCTGGTCGCAATATCTGGAAGTCGGCATCGGCCCGGATGCCGAGATCTTCACCAAATGCCAGCCGATGGCCTCGGTCGGCTTCGGCGCCGATGTCGGCCTGCATCCGGTTTCCACCTGGAACAATCCGGAGCCGGAGATCGCCATGATCGCCGCCAGCAGCGGCAGGATCGTCGGCGCCACGATCGGCAACGACGTCAATCTGCGCGACGTCGAAGGGCGCTCCGCGCTGTTGCTCGGCAAGGCCAAGGACAACAATGCCTCGGCCTCGCTCGGACCGTTCATCCGGCTGTTCGACGACACGTTCTCGATCAACGACGTCAAGCAGGCTATCGTGCGCCTGAAGGTCGAGGGCGAGGACGGGTTTTCGCTGGAGGGCGCAAGCTCGATGGCCGAGATCAGCCGCTCGCCGGAAGAGCTGGTTGCCGCCGCCATGGGGCCGCATCACCAATATCCCGACGGGCTGGCGCTCTATCTCGGCACCATGTTCGTGCCATCCAAGGATCGCGGCGAAAAGGGCAAGGGTTTTACCCACAAGGTCGGCGACATCGTCACCATTTCGTCCGAGAAATTCGGTGCGCTGGTCAACCGCGTACGGCTGTCGCCCGACTGCCCGCACTGGACCTATGGCGCCAGTCATCTCATGCGCGACCTCGCCCGGGCCGACCTCCTCTAGCGGCGGCGAAGAACCGGCGGCAATCAACACAATTTTATGTTGTACCCCGGTGACTGCGGACGCAAATCACTCCAAGATCGCCGCGCGGTCGGGGGGCCGTTCATATGTCAGATACGCCGCTGGTCTTGGTACGCAACGTCGCCAAACGCTTTGGCGGCACCACCGTACTCGAAGACATGAGCCTTGCCGCCAGGCGCGGCACCATCCACGCCATTGTCGGCGAAAGCGGCGCCGGCAAATCGACCCTGGTAAAGCTCCTGGCCGGCATCTTGAGGCCGGACAGCGGCACGATCGAGATGAACGGCCAGAAGGTGGCCCTCGACAGTCCGACTGCCGCTCGCAAGCACGGCATCGGCGTGGTGCTGCAGCAGTCGGCGCTTTTTCCCGACCGCCCCGTGCTCGCCAATCTCTTCGTCAACCGGGAGCCGCTGCGCAGCGGCCTTGTCTCCCGCCGCGAGATGGCGGCGCGCAGCTTCGACCTGCTTCGCCAGCTCGGCCTTTCCGTCGATGTCCGCGCCCCGCTGGGCGAACTCGATGCGGCGGAACGCCAGCTCGTAAACATCGCCCGGGCGCTTCTGGAAAACCCGAGGCTGCTCCTGCTCGACGAGCCGACCGAGACGCTCGACCGACGCCAGAGCGAGCGGCTGTTTTCGGTGCTCAACGGGCTGAAGGCCAGGGGCATGACCATGCTCTATGTGTCGAACCGGCTGGAGGAAGCGCTTGGCCTTGCCGACGAACTGACGGTGATGCGCAACGGCCGCGACGTGCTGTCGAAGGCGCGGCAGGAGTTGACGGCATCCGAGGAAACCATGATCGGCCGGTTGCGCCACGCGCTGTTCCCGGTGCCGTTGCGCTCATTGTCGACCATCGCCGGCACGCTGCGGCCGCAGCTTGCCGTGACAGGCTTGAGCGGTGGCCGGCTTGCCGGTACCGACTTCAGCGCCCGTGCCGGCGAGATCGTCGGCCTTGCCGGGCTCGCCGGCTCCGGCGTGTCGGATCTGCTTGCCATGCTGTTCGGCCAGCGCAAGGCGCGCAAGGGCAAGGTGCGTTTTCCCGATGGCGACGGCCTGCCGAAGAACCAGACCGAAGCGGCGCGCCGCAGCATCTGCCTGATCTCGAACCAGGGCGGCGACGGTCTGATGCCCGACCGGTCCATCGCCTTCAACCTCTCCAGCGTGGTTGTCGGCGCGCGCGACTGGGGGCCGCGCTGGTATTCGCCGGCGGCGGCAACCGAGCGCGCGGCGCGGCAGATCGAGGCGCTGCGTGTCCGTAGCAGTCCCGATGAACTTGCCGGCACGCTGTCGGCCGGCGGCCGGCAGAAGGTGGCCGTCGCCAGGTGGCTGGAGATCGGGCCGCAGGTGGTGCTGCTCGGCGATCCCGCGCGCGGCATCGACATTTCCAGCAAGCAGGAGATCTACGGCCTGATCCGCCAGATGGCGGCGAGCGGCTGCATCGTGCTCATGCACTCGACCGAGATGTCCGAACTGGCCGGGCTTTGCGACCGCGTGCTTGCCTTTCATCGCGGCCGGCTTGCCGGCGAGGTGGCGGGCGCGGATATGGATGCGGTTGCCGTTCGCAGGCTGATCACCGGCGACGAGAAAGCCGCGCCGGCCGAGCAGGCGACCACAGGCCGGAGGGATGCGGCATGACCGAAACTGTCACCGTCCCGCGGCTGGCGGGGTCGGCCGCGCCCAAACCAAGGCGAAGCTTTCGCCTGCCGACCGAGACCGGCGTCGTCATTACGCTGGCCGTGCTCATCGGTTTGCTCGGCCTGCTGCACCGCCCCTTCCTTGAGCCCGCCAGTCTCGTCGCGCTGCTGGAGCAGGCCGCCCTGCCCGGCCTGCTCGCGATCGGCATGGTGTTCGTGCTCGCCGTTCGCGGGATCGACCTGTCGGTGGCTGCCGTGTTCCACATCACGGCGCTGCTTGCCGCGCTGCTGATGAGAGCTGGCGTCGATCCCTGGCTGTCCGCTGTGGCCGGCGTCGCGCTCGGCGCCGGCATCGGCCTCGTCAACGGGCTGCTCGCGCTGGCACTGCGTGTCCCAGTGCTCATTGTGACGCTCGGCACCTGGTGGATGATCGACGGGCTGTCGCTGGTCCTCGGCAAGGGACAGGCGATTGCCCCACCGGCGGGAGACAGCAGCCTCTTTGCGACGCTCTCCGGCAAGGCCTTCGGGATCGTGCCGGCGACGGTCGTGATCTTTGTCCTGCTGGCGCTTGCGTTGCAGGTGGTGCTGCAGCGGACCCGCTTCGGCTACCGGGTACAGGCGACTGGCAGCAATCTGGAAGTCGCCGCCCATGCCGGCATCGCGACCGGCAAGGTCCGGCTGACGGCGCTGGCGCTGATGGGCGCGGTTGCGGGGCTCGCCGGCGTCGTCCATCTCGGCGCGCAGGGCTCGATTTCGCCGGCCGACGGCAACGGCTTTGCGCTGCTGGCGATCGCCGCGGCGCTGCTTGGCGGCACGAGGCTGTCGGGCGGCCACGGCAGCGTCATCGGCGCCGCCATGGGCATGCTGGTCATCCAGGCGGTGCTGAGCGGGATCGCTCTGCTCGGCATCGATGCCACATGGACCAGCTTCGCCGTCGGCGCGCTGCTGGTGCTGGCGCTGGCGGTCGACCGGCTGGGCAGGACATGGCGCGGCTGGCGCGCTGAGCGCAGGCAGAACGGCGCGCGCAGCTGAGGCCGGCCGCCTCCAACCTCACACAAAATATCACCCGAACTGATGCAATCTGATGGGCCTGCTGATGGCGCCTGCGATTGCGTTGACTTCCATTGATCGATGGAGGCTTGCCAACCGTCGAAAAAGGGAATGCTCTGCTGCATCCAGATCGGCGCTGGCAAGAAAATGCGATCAGGGCTTTGCCGTGATCAAACGTCGGATGCGGGAGGTCATTTCAAAATGGGAGGAAAGCAAATGCTGACGAGGCTACGATTACTTGTGCTTGGCCTGATTGTGGCGCTGGCCATTCCGGCAGCGGCGCAGGCCAAGACCTTCTACTGGATTTCGCATGGCGGCCCGGCCGACCCGGTGTGGACTTACTTCCTCGCCGGCGCCAAGCAATGGGCGAAGGATACCGGCAACACCGTCAACACCTCGTTCCACAATGGCGACGTGGCTTCGCAGCAGGAGGCTGTGCGTGCGGCGATATCCGCAAAGGCCGACGGCATCGTCACCACCAGCCCCGATCCGGGCAGCCTGGTCGAGATCGCCAAGGAAGCCAACACCGCCAAGATTCCGATCATCAACTTCAACACGCCGGATCCGAAGGCGAGCTTCAACGCCTATGTCGGCGGCGACAACACAACCTTCGGCAAGCACTGGGCGCAATATCTGGTCGACAAGGGCCTGGTGAAGAAAGGCGACTTCGTCTGGATGCCGGTCGAAGTGCCCGGCGCCACCTATGGCGTCCAGGAAGAAGAAGGCATCAAGAGCGTCTTCGAACCGCTCGGCATCACTTATGAAATCACCGAAGCCACACTCGACCAGGCCGAAGTGATCAACCGCATGGTCGACTACCTCACCGCCAACAAGGCCAAGGTCAAGGCCATCATCGGCCTCGGCGATCTGGTGACCGGCTCGATCAAGCGGGTGTTCGACCAGGTCGGCATCAAGCCGGGCGAAATCCCTGTCGTCGGCTGGGGCAACTCGCTCGACACCACCCAGGAAGTGCTGAACGGCTACGTCAATGCCGGGCAGTGGCAGGATCCGCAGGCGACCAGCTACGTGGCGCTTTCGCTCGCCGCCATGGCTTCTGCCGGCATTCCTCCGGGCTTCAATGTCATCACCGGCGCGCTCTACGAAAAGGACACCGCGCAGGTCTACGACAACATCCTGTCCGGCAAGTAAAATCGGAGACCCAACAGTCGCGACCGTATCCGCGGTCGCGGCTGTCTTGTCCCTTCCGCCGAGCCTGCGCAGACGATGTGCAGATCTCAGCCAACTCCCCATCATGTGTCGCGGGTCCCAATTGGAAAATCGTTCGCTCATTCAACGCCTGATCGCGAGGCCGGAATTCGGGCCTTTCGTGCTGCTGGTCATCGAGCTCGCCGTGTTCTGGAGTTTCAACCATGACTTCCTATCGCCACAGAACATCTCCAACATACTGGCCTTCACCGTCGAGCTCGGCCTGATTGCGCTGGCGATGACGCTGCTGATGACATCGGGCGAATTCGACCTTTCGGTCGGCTCGCTGTTCGGTTTCTCGCCGGTGTTGATGTGGACCCTTTTCAACAGCGGCCTCACCTCGCTGGAGGTCGGCTTCGTCGTTGCGTTGCTGGTCGCCGCCTTCATCGGGCTGATCAATGGCTGGTTCGTGACGCAGCTCAAGATTCCGTCCTTCCTGGTCACGCTCGGCATGCTTCTGGTGGTGCGCGGCACCGCCTTGTTCGTCACCGACGGATTTCCGCAGCGGACCTGGAGCGCCGAGGGCAGTTGGCTCGCAGAAGTGCTGGTCGGCGATTTCTTCATCGGTCCGTTCCGCATCTACATGTCGCTGTTCTGGTTCATCGCCGCCGCAATAGCGCTCGGCTACGTGCTGACGCAGAGCCGGACCGGCAACTGGATCCAGGCCGCCGGTGGCAACCCCAGTGCTGCCAGGGCGCGCGGCGTCAATGTCAGCGGCGTCAAGATCGGCCTGTTCGTGCTGTCGTCGCTGATGGCCTCGTTCGCCGGCGTCATTTCTTCGCTGCGCACCTCGGCAGCCAACCCCAACAGCGGCACCGGCTACGAGCTCGAAGTCATCGCCATGGTGGTGATCGGCGGCACGGCGCTGACTGGCGGACGCGGCACCATCATCGGCACCGTGCTCGGCATCCTGATCCTGCGCGTGATGCGCAACGGCATCGTGCTGATCGGCGTGCCCGGCCTTGCCTACAACATCTTCATCGGCGCCATCATCCTCGGCATGATGGCGCTGCATTCATGGCTGGAACGCCGGCATCAGGCAGGGACTTGAACCATGGCTGAACCGCTTATCCGCATGGAAAACATCCGCAAATCCTACGGGCGCGTGCAGGCGCTCGAGGACGCCAATTTCCATGTCAACGAAAGGGAGATCGTCGGGCTGCTCGGCGATAATGGCGCCGGTAAGTCGACGCTGATCAAGGTGCTGTCGGGGGCGGTGCCGCTCACAAGCGGCGACATCTTCATCCGCGGCAAGAAGGTGAACCTGCGCAGCACCAGCGACGCCATCGCCCATGGCATCGAGACGATCTACCAGGATTCGGCGCTGGTCACGCAACTGTCGATTGCGCGCAATCTGTTCCTCGGGCGCGAACCGATCAAGCCACCGCGTTTCCTCAACCGGATGGACCAGGAGGCGATGAACGTGGTTGCCCGCGACCTGCTCAAGCAGGTCGGCATTTCGAAGAACATCCCGCCGACGACGCCGATCGGCTCGCTGTCGGGCGGCGAGCGGCAGGCGGTGGCGATCGCGCGCGCCATGCATTTCGACAGCGACCTCATCATCCTCGACGAGCCGACCAACAATCTCGGCGTCGCCGAGACGCAAGGCGTGCTCAGCTTCGTGCGCAGCGCCCGCGATTCCGGCCATTCCTGCATCTTCATCGCTCACAACATCCATCACGTCTTTCAGGTGGTCGACCGCATCGTCGTCATGCGCCGGGGCAAGGTGGTCGCCGACGACATCGACCCGAAGAAGACCAATGTCGCCGAGGTCGAACGGATCATCACCGGCATGTCCGACAAGGAAATCCGCGCGGCTCTCGCCGAGGACACGCATCGGCCGGGCTGAGCACCATCCATCGCCGTCTGGCACGGGATCGCGTCAGCTCTAACTCTTTGTGGAGCATGATCTTTTCCGAGAACCGGTTCCCACTTTTCGGGATCATGCTCTATGACTGTGACCATGAAAGCCACCGTTTCCGATATCGCCAGGAGCTGCGGGCTGTCGACCGCGACCGTCGACCGGGTGCTCAACAACCGGCCCGGCGCCAGTGCCGCCAACCGGCAACGGGTGATGGAGGCGGCCAAGCAGCTCGGCTATCTGCCTGTCGTCGACCAGGTGACGCTGCCCTCGCGGCCGGCGCATCTCGAATTCTTCCTGCCGATCGGCTCGAACGCCTTCATGATCGATCTGGCCGGGCATATCGAGGACTACGCCGCGCGCCTGCCGCTGGTCGCATCCTGCCGCATCCACAATCTCGCCGGCATTTCGCCAAGTGCCTTACAGGCGGCCGTCGAAAACCTCTCGCTCAAGGCCAATGGCGTCGGCGTCATTGCGGTCGACCACCCAAGAACCCGCAACATCCTGCGTGAGATCGTCGACGCCGGCATACGCCTCGTCACGCTGGTGTCCGACGTTCCGGCAGCACCGCGCTCGGCCTATGTCGGTATCGACAACCGGGTGGCGGGGCGCACCGCGGCATTGCTGATGGGGCGCTTCCTGACGGGGCGCACCGGCCATCTGGCGATGGTCGTCGGTTCTCGCTCCTATCGCGGACACGAGGAGCGCGAAATGGGCTTTCGCTCGGTGCTGAGCGAAGAGTTTCCCAACCTGACAATCACCAGTGCGGTAGAGATCAACGACGAACCGGAGGGCAGCTACACGGCGACGATGAAGGCGCTGCACAACGAGCCCGAACTGCTCGGCATCTATTGCGTCGGCGCCGGGCGCTCGGGCGTGGCGAAAGCGCTGCGCGAAGCCAAGCCGCAGAAGAAACCGGTGTTCATCTGTCACGATCTGACCAAGGAAACCCGCGGCTACCTCGTCGACGACCTGCTCGATGTCGTCATCGACCAGAATGCACGGCTGATCGCCGAGCAGTCGGTCATCCGCCTGCTCGGCTCGATCGCCTCATCGGCGCCCTATTTGACCAAGAAATTCATCGAGCCGCGGCTGATCTTCAAGGAAAACGTGCCGGTGCAGTGAATTAGCGGCTGGCCGCTTTCTCGGGATTTGTACGACAAGTCGGGGTAGATGTCGCAATTCTGCACACCAGCTATGCAACTTTTATGGTTGCCGAATCATTAAGCAATCGGTAGATATCTGGGTGTCGGCCATCTACTCCTCCCAGATGCGATGCCGACGCTGAATGCGGCGCACCTCCTCCCGCGTCTCATTCGAAATCGAGCCCGCTGCCACCTCCTCCCGGCAGCGGGCTTTTTCTTTATGGCCTGCAGTTCAGCAGCAAAGAGAGGCGGGTTGCGCCGCGAAGGCGGAACCTTTGGCGGCAACTTATCTTGCCGCGGCGCCCCTGAAAGAGGCGATGAGCCCTTCCGCCATGCGCACGAACTGAGCGCTGGGGCCTTCCGCGCCGACGCTTTGCTGGCTGACGCGGGCGCCTTCAAGCAGCAACGACAAGGTATCGGCAAGCAGCTCCGCCTGACCGATGCCGGCATCCCGACACAGCGTCACAAGGCGATCGCGCTGGGCTTCCTTAAGCTCCTTGATCACGCGTCTGGCCGGATGGTCGGTTTCGCTCAACTCGACGGCGGCATTGGCCATGTCGCAGCCGCGGCCGTCGGCCCGGAGCATGTCGGCGGCCTTGCCAACCCAGGCGTGCAACTGCGCGAGCTTGTCGCCAGGATGCTGAGCCTCAAATGCATCCCACATCGCGCCGGCCTTGGATGCGGTGGCGCGCAGGCACTCGATGATCAGATCGTCCTTGGACTCGAAATGACGATACAGCGTCATCTTGTTGGTGCCGGCGGCTTCGGTGATGGCGTCGACGCCGACGCCCTTGATGCCATGCTTGTGAAACATGTCCTGCGCCGTCTCCAGGATTCGATCCCGGGGGCGAACGCGTTCCGAAGTGCCGTCTGTCATCGAAGTCTCCTTGTCTCCCTAAAAATCCGGCACGCCTCTTGACTAGGGTGTTACCGGTCTGTAACGTCATGAATGTTACTTACTGGTAACACCCATATTGCCTCCCGTCAACGACAGTATCGCCGCAGGGCCTGCCGGGACGAAATAGGGCAGGAACACTGCAAGTCATGCGGCCTCGGCCGGTGAGAACGAAAAAAACGGTTCGCGATCATCCGATGCGAATCGCAAGCCAAGGAGCCGCTCCAATGTTGCAGCGCAAGGATCTGACGATCGATGAAGCCATCCGGGATCCGATGATCCGGCTGGTGATGAAGGCGGACCGCGTCGACCCGCATTCGTTTGAAGCGATGCTGCGGTCACTGGCCGATGAGCAGGGCCTGAGCCGCAAGGCGCCGTCGGGTTTTCTGACGGACCCCGGCTTGGGGCGCAGCCGGCGTCTGTCGCGGGTTGCCAGGGCATTTGGTGAAGCCAAGGCATTTGGCGAGGCGTGCGTCTCATGGTGAACTTCTTCATCCACCGTCCGATCTTCGCCTCGGCGATCGCCATCATCATGGTGCTTGCCGGGACGATTTGCTATTTCCTGCTGCCCGTCTCGCAGTTTCCCGACATCACCCCGCCCCAGGTCGTGGTCAGCGCCCACTATCCCGGCGCCAGCGCGCAAGTCGTGGCCGACACCGTCACGACGCCGCTCGAACAGCAGATCAACGGCGTCCAGGGCATGACTTACATGTCGTCGTCGAGCTCCAATGACGGCTCGTCGACGATCACCATCACCTTCGACGTCGGCTACTCCTTGAGCACTGCCGCCGTCGACGTCCAGAACCGGGTGTCGCAGGCGGCGTCCTCGCTGCCGGCCATCGTCAACCAGGGCGGCGTGACGATCAAGAAGCAGAACCCGAACTTCGTGCTGATCGTCGACCTGACCTCGCCGGACGGCTCCGTCGATCCGGTGGCGCTGAGCAATCTCGCCTACCTGCAAGTCGTCGATCCGCTGAAGCGCCTGCCCGGCGTCGGCGATGTGCAGATCTTCGGCGAGCGGCGCTACTCGATGCGCATCTGGCTCGACCCCGACAAGCTCGCCAATCTCGGCATCACCGCTGTCGACGTGCAGAACGCCATCGCCGAGCAGAACGTCCAGGTGGCGGCCGGCAAGATCGGCCAGTCGCCGGCTCCGGCCGGCACTGCCTTCGAAATGCAGGTCAACGCGGTCGGCCGGTTGAGCGACCCGAAGGAATTCGGCGACATCATCGTGCGCGCCAATGCCGCTTCCGGCTCGCTGGTGCGGCTGCGCGACGTCGCCCGCATCGAACTCGGCGCGCTGCAATATTCGTCGTCGGCCTTCTTCGGCAAGGATCCGACGGTAGTGCTCGCCGTCTATCAGATGCCGGGTTCCAACGCGCTCGATCTACAGCAGCGCGTCAAAGACAAGATGCAGGAGCTGTCGGGCCGCTTCCCCAAGGGCGTCAGCTACGCCATGCACTACGACACGACGCGCTTCGTCTCGGCCTCGATGCATGACGTGCTGATCACGCTCGGCGAGGCGCTGATCCTGGTTGTCGCCGTGGTGTTCATCTTCCTGCAAAGCTGGCGCACCACGATCATCCCGACCATCGCCATTCCGGTGTCGCTGATCGCGACGCTGGTGGTCATGGAGATGCTCGGCTTCTCGCTCAACATGCTCAGCCTGCTCGGCATGGTGCTGGCCATCGGCCTTGTCGTCGACGACGCCATCGTCGTGGTCGAAAACGTAGAACGACAACTCGAGGCCGGCCTCAAGCCGCTGGCCGCGACAAAGGCGGCGATGGCAGAAGTCACCGGTCCGATCATCGCCACCACCGCCGTGCTGATGGCGGTGTTCGTGCCGGTTGCCTTCATTCCCGGCGTGTCCGGTCGGCTCTACAATCAGTTCGCGTTGACGGTGGCGATTTCCGTCGGCATTTCCGCCTTCAATTCATTGACATTGAGCCCGGCACTCAGCGCCGCCTTCCTGCGCCATCGCGGCGAGACGCAGTTCGTGTTGTTCCGCTGGTTCAACACGGGCTTCGACCGGCTGTCGCATGCCTATGCGCACGGCGTGCGCATCCTCATCCGTCTGCGCTGGATCATGCTCGGCCTGTTCGCGGCCGGACTGGTCGCCACCTATTTCGTCTGGCAGCGCCTGCCTTCGACCTTCCTTCCGGTCGAGGACCAGGGCTATTTCTTCGTCGTCATCCAGTTGCCCGATGGTGCAGCACTCGAGCGCACCGACGCGGTGGCGAAGAAGGCGCGCGACATCCTGCAGTCAACGCCCGGCGTCGATATCGTCGGCTCGATCTCAGGCCTGAACTTCCTGACCAGCGCCGCGCAGTCGAACTCGGCGGTCGAGTTCGCCATCCTCAAGCCATGGGATGAACGCGGACCGGACCAGAGCGCCTCAAAACTCGTCGCCGACGTGCGCATGAAGCTGTTGCAGATACCGGAAGCCTTTGCGCTGAGTTTCGATCCGCCGTCGATCCCCGGCATCGGCACCACCGGCGGCTTCGAATTCCAGGTGGAGGATCTGACCGGCCGCGGCGCCATTGCGCTCAACGATGCGACGCAGGCCGTGCTTGCCGAAGCGCGCAAACAGCCGGAGCTCAACCCGCAACAGCTGTTCTCGTCGTTCTCGACCTCGACGCCGCAGTTCAACTACGAGCTCGACCGCAACAAGGCCAAGCTGCTCGGCCTCAACCTGCCGGATGTGTTCAACACGCTGCAGATCTATCTCGGCTCGCTCTATGTCAACGACTTCAACCTGTTCGGCCGCACCTTCCGGGTGACGATGCAGGCCGACAAGGATGCACGCGCCGGTGCGGCCGACATTTCGCGGCTCTATGTGCGCAATGCGTCGGGCGGCATGGTGCCGCTGAGCACGCTCGGCAAGCTGGTGCCGATCGTCGGTCCAGAAACCGTGCCGCATTACAACAACAATGCGTCGGCGCTGATCAATGGCGGCGCCGCACCAGGCTTCTCCTCGGGCCAGGCGGTGGCGGCGATGGAACGCGCGGCGGCGACGGCGCTGCCGCGAGATTTCGGCTACGAGTGGACCGGCATTACCTATCAGGAACTCAAGGCCGGCTCGATTGCGTCCGTCGTCTTCGGCCTCGCCATCGTCTTCGTCTTCCTGATCCTCGCCGCGCAGTACGAGAGCTGGGCGATGCCATTCATGGTGCTGCTGGCGGTGCCGCTGGCCCTGTTCGGCGCCTTCGCCGTGCTCTGGGTACGCGGCATGCAGATCGACGTCTACTCGCAGATCGGCTTCGTCATGCTGATCGGGCTGGCGGCCAAGAACGCCATCCTGATCGTCGAGTTTGCCCGGCGCCGACGCGAGGAAGGCCTAAGCATTGTCGACGCCGCGATGGAAGCGGCACGCCTGCGGCTGCGGCCGATCCTGATGACCGCCTTCGCCTTCATCCTCGGCGTGTTGCCGTTGATGTTCGCCACGGGCGCCGGTGCCGCAAGCCGTCAATCGATCGGCACCACCGTCTTTGGCGGCATGGTCGCGGCGACCATTCTCTCGCTGGTGTTCGTGCCGGTCTTCTATGCGGTGATCGAACAGCTGCGCGAGCGCCGCGGCGACGACGAAGCCGTTTTTGAACCAACTGAACCAACTGCCGAACCCGTTTTTGCGCCCCTGGCGCAAGCGGCTGAATAGGATTGGAGACTGATCATGCGTAAATGGAAAATCGCGTTGGGCGCGGCTGTCGCCCTGGGGGCGATCTCGGTGGCGAGCGTTCATTGGCTCGACATGGGCAATCTCAGCCTCAACGCCGGCACGGCAGCTGCGACGCCGGCTCCGGCGGCGTTTGTCATGCCGGTGCCGGTGGTCAGCGTCGTCAAGAAGACGATCCCGATCTACCTCGACTACGCCGCCCGCACCGAGCCTATCCGCAGCATCACGCTGCAGGCGCGCGTGCCGGGCTATCTGCAGGAGCAGGCTGCCGCCGACGGTGTCGACGTCAGGCAAGGCGACCTCCTCTACAGGATTGCCCCGCAGGATTTCCAGGCTGCTCTCGACCAGGCGAAGGCGCAGGTGCAGCGCGACACGGCGACACTCGATTATGCCCGTTCCAATCTCGGCCGCGGCAGCGAGCTCGCCAAGAGCGGCTACATCGCCAAGGACGCGTTCGACCAGCGCACCAGCACGTTGCGCGAGGCGGAGGCGTCGCTGGCCGTCAACCAGGCAGCGGTGCGGACGGCCGAGCTCAATCTGAGCTATGCTGAAATCAAGGCGCCGTTCGCCGGCCGCATCGGCCGCAACCAGGCGTCTGTCGGCACGCTGGTCAGCGTCGCAGGCACCGTGCTCAACACGCTGGTGCAGCTCGACCCGATCTACGTCACCTTCAATCCGAGCGAAACCGATCTGGCGCAGATCGAGGAAGCGCGCGCCGCGGGGCCGATCGACGTCGACATCCTGCTGCCCGGCGACACCGAAGCGCGCCAGAAGGGCGAGCTCACCTTCATCGACAATACGATCGATCCCTCGACCGGGACCATCACGGCGCGGGCGACGATCGGCAATGGCAAGTTCACGCTGCTGCCGGGCCAATATGTTCGGGTCAGGCTGCACATCAGGCAGCAGCCCGATGCGCTGATGGTGCCGCAGACGGCGCTGGGCTCGAGCCAGCTCGGCAAGTATCTCTACGTCGTCGGCAAGGGCAATACGGTCGACCAGCGCATCGTTTCGCTCGGCCCGATCAACGGCGATCAGGTGGCAATCCTGAGCGGCGTGGCCGAAGGCGACCAGGTGATCACAGGCAATCTGCAGAAGATCGGACCCGGAATGCCGATCTCGCCATTGCCTCAGGAGAAACCGGCCAGCTGATAACCCCCATCAGATCTGGTCGCGTGGCGCCCTCGGTTCCCACGCCGAGGGCGCCGTTTTGCTAAGGAGTGCGACGAGCCCGGCGACATCGGCGCGATCAGCCTTGGCCGCAGGCATGAAGGCGCAATAGGGATGGCCGAGACGCACCGACACAGGTGAGAGCGCGATAAGGCGCCCGGCCTCCAGATCGGCACGCGCCATGACCCGCTGGCCGAGCGCTATGCCGAGACCCAGCCTTGCCGCTGATATCGCCAGGCTGGACAGGCCGACACGCCGCCCATGCGAAGGATCGGGTGAACGGCTGCTGCCCGAGGCCGCGAACCAGTCGGCCCAGCTCGGATGCGTGGCGTAGTTCGGGCCCCAGTTGGTGTGGATGAACAGGCTCTCGTGCAGGTCCGCCAGGCCGGACGCGTCGCCGCCATGCCGGCGCCAGAACTCCGGCGAACACACCGGCAGGACATCGTCATGGACGAGACGGACGAGTTTCAAGCCAGGATAGTGATAGTCGCCATAGGAGATGCGCAGATCGATGTTCTGGCGCGCAATGTCGACCGGGTCATCCTCGACGCGGACGTCGATCGCCATGTGCGGAAAGGCTTCGAGCAGCACGGCCAGTCTTGGCGCCAGCCACAGTTCGGCCAGCGAAAACGGCACGCTGACGACAAGGCGCGTTCTCAAAGTCCCTTCCAGCATGCGCTGGCCGATCGCCGCGATGTCGCCCAAAGCACGCGCCGTCTGCGGGTAGATCGCGTGGCCGGCATCGGTCAGCGCGATGCGGTTGCCGGTGCGCACGAAAAGCTGCTTGCCGAACCAGGTCTCGAGATTGCGGATCTGCTGGCTGACCGCGGCTGAGGAAACGCCGAGTTCGGTGGCCGCCAGCGTGAAGCTGCCGGCACGCGCCGCGACCTCAAAGGCCTTGATCGCGTTCAGCGGTGGCAACCGTTCCATCAGGGCTACCCGCTCGACCGCGAAGGCAGCGCCGAATGGAAACACCTTCTGGAAACCTCCAGAGCGGCGTTGGCAACCGACGGCATGTTCAACCTCGAAGGTTTTCTGCGGCCCGGCATCGCCGAAAAGGCGGTCGGGGAAATCCAGCCGGTCATGGACACGCGCTCGCATGTGCACAAGCGCATGCATAACATCTACTTCAAGCCCGACATTCCCGAGCTGGCGCCCGACCATCCGGCGCTGCGCAAGGTCGAGACCGTCAGCCATACGGTGTGCGCCGACCAGATCCCCGGCAGCGTCGTGCTCGCCATCTACGAATACGAACCGCTGCTGCGCTTCCTGGCGGCGGCGATGGGCAAGACCAAGCTGCATGTCATGCAGGACCCGCTGGCCCGCACCAATGTCATGGGCTACCGCTCCGGCGAAGCGCTGAACTGGCACTTCGACCGTTCGGAATTCACCACCACGCTGCTGTTGCAGGCGGCCGAGGGTGGCGGCGATCTCGAATACCGCACAGATCTCCGCTCGAACGACAATCCCAACTATGACGGTGTCGCGAAACTGCTCGAAGGGCGCGACCCCGAGGCAAAAATCCTGCGCATGAAGGCGGGCACGCTCAACGTCTTTCGCGGCAAGAACACCGCGCATCGCGTCACCACCGTCGAAGGCGAGCGCGAACGGATGATCGCGGTGTTCTCCTACTACGAGAAGCCGGGTGTGATGTTCAGCAGCGAGGAGCGGGTTGGCTTCTACGGCCGGGCGGCCTGAGAGACCGCTTGGAAATTCTACTCTGGCGGCCATCTGATGGCGGTTTCTGCGCTTCCGGTGCTCACGGACCAATGTCCGCTGCGCTCCGGTTCTCGAAACCACCACCATATGACTCGCCAGAGCGAATTTCGAAACGGTCTCGGGTGCGTCCGCCAATCTAAAAAGTCAGAATCCCGAAAACGCCCTCTTGTTAGATTGTCGACAATCTGCTTGTCTTGCTTTCGGTTCCATCTGGAGTGGCCGAATGGCGAAGCTGGATTTCAGTCCGATCGCGGATACGACACGCAGGGCCGAGATCGTGGCGCTGCTCAGGCGCGCGATCCTGACCGGCCAGCTGGAACCCGGGCAGAAGCTCAACGAACTCAGGATTTCCGAACAGATGCGGGTCAGCCGAGCGCCGCTGCGTGAGGCGATGCGCGAGCTGGTGCAGGAAGGCATCCTGACCAGCATCCCCTATGCCGGAACCTTCGTCATCGACGTCACGGCCAAGGACATCGACGACGCCTATTCGTTCAACAAGGTGATGGACGAATTCGCCATCGAGCAGACCTGGCCGCTGCGCGACCAGCGCTTCTTCGACGAGATCGACCGGCGCCACGAGGCGGTGAAGCAGGCGACGCGCGATCTCGACACCACGAGGCAGATCGAAACGGCGCTGCAATTGCACGGGCTGATCTATGAGTGGGCCGACAATTCGGTGCTGCTCGAGACCTGGCAGCGGCTGACCAGCCGGCTGCAGATGTATTTCGCGCTCCACCAGCATGCCCGCAACGAGCCGGTGCCGGCGGAAGACGTGCATGAGACCTATGTGCGCTTGCTGAAGGGCACGGACATGCGCGCGGCCCAGCGCCACGCCAGGGAGCACATCGGCCTCGATTACGAAGAACTGATCGCCTATGCGCGCGGCCTCGAACAGCGGACGTCCAAGGGCGGCGGAGCCGATCGTGCCGGCCCGGCGCACAGGCGGCCGGACGGCGGCTAAGCGCCGTCAGTCCGGCAGCCCCACTCCGACACAATAGACAACGGACAGACAGCGTGCAGATCAAGACCATAAAAGCCTACCATGTCGTGCAGCCGTTCGTGGACGGACCCTACCGCATGTCCAAAGGGCGCGAGGCTGATGCCTTCGACGCGGTGATCGTCGCCATCACCTCCGACAGCGGCGTCACCGGCTGGGGCGAGATGGCGCCACTCGGCAACTTTTACTCCGCCGCCTTCCCTGCCGGCACGCGCGCGGGCGTCGTCGAAATCGCGCCGCATCTGATCGGCCACGACCCGCGCGGGCTGGCCAGCATCGGCCGGCTGATGGACACGGTGTTCAAGGGCCATCCCTACATCAAGTCGGCGCTCGACATGGCGTGCTGGGATCTGGCGGCGCGCGCCGCCGATGTGCCGCTGGTGACGCTGCTCGGCGGACGCGAGAGCGAGACGGCGGAGCTCTACAAGGTCGTCACCCATGGCAGCGTCGACGCCATGGCGGCACTCGCCAAGCGCATCGTCGCCCAGGGCTTTCACCGGCTGCAGGTCAAGGTTGGCGGCAATGTCCACGACGACATCGAGCGCGTCACCGCCGTCGCCGCTTCGGTGCCGAAGGGCACCGTCATCTTCTGCGACGCCAATGCCGGCTGGACGCCCTATCAGGCGCGCCAGTTCGCCGACGCCACGCGCGCCATCGACTACACGTTCGAACAGCCCTGCACGACGATCGATGAGAACATGTCGGTGCGCCGCATGCTCGACAAGCCGATGGTGCTCGACGAATCCGTGACGTCGCTCGAGGCGATGCTGGAAATCCATCGCCTGGGTGCGGCCGACGGATTGACGCTGAAGATCTCGCGGCTGGGCGGCGTCAGCAAGACCCGGCACATTCGCGACGTTGCCGTCGACCTCGGCTTCATGATCACGGTGGAGGACACCGGCGGCGCCGAGATCGACACCGCCGCGATGGCGCATCTGTCGCTGTCAACGCCCGAGGAACGCCGGCTGCACGCCATCGCCTTCCACGAATGGGTGACGGTGCGCACCGCCTCGAACAAGCCGCCGGTCACCGGCAGCCGCATGGGCATTCCGGACGGTCCGGGCCTCGGCATCGATGTTTTGCCCGACCTGCTGGGCAAGCCCTTCTTCGAAATCGGCGGCTGAGATGAAAATCCGCCGCATCCATGCCACCCCAATCAACCTGCGGCTCGAAGCGCCCTACGCATGGGTGTTCGGCGAACTCGACGGCTTCTCGCCGACCATCGTCGAGGTGGAAACGGAGGACGGGCTGGTCGGTCTCGGCGAGGCGCCGACGCCGGCCGCGGCAGCGATCATCAACGATGTGCTGGCGGCACGGCTGGTTGGCCGCGACGCTTTCGACATCGCCGGCGCCGAAGAAGTCTGCCTGCCCTACTGGACCGGCGTGCAGTCGATCAACGATCGAACCCGCATCATGGCCTTCGGCGCCATCGAGATGGCGCTTTGGGATCTACGCGGCAAGGCATGGAAGCAGCCGCTCTACCAGCTGCTCGGCGGCGCGGTGCGCAAGGACATCCCGTTCACCGATTATTTCTCGCTGCGCGGTGACGGACCAAAGGTCAAAGGCGAGACAACGCCGGAGCAAGTTGCCGATTATTGCGTCGAACTGCACGAGACCTACGGGACGACGTTCTTCGAAGGCAAGTTCTCGACGCAGGACCCAAAAATCTCGCTCCGGATGGTCGAGCTGGTTCGCCAAAAGCTCGGCGACGATGCGATGATCCGCATCGATTCCAACCAGGCCTATTCGCTGGCGACAGCGCGGCGGCTGGCGCGGCCGCTCGAAGAGCTCGGCGTGCGCAACTGGGAAGACCCGGTGGCGACCATCGAGGAAATGCGCGAGCTGCGCCGCCATTGCTCGATCCCGTTTTCGACCCACAACATCGACATTGCGCGCGCCATGGAGACCAAGGTGCCGGACGCTTTCGTCGGCAACCCGACGGTGCATGGCGGCATCGGCCGCATGCTGCGCTTCGTCGGCGCCTGCGAACATTCCGGCATCGACTACTGGTGCTACAGTGGCGACAGCGGCATCGGCAGTGCGGCCTATCTGCATCTGTGCGCGGCGCTCGGCTGGATCAGGGAACCGAACCAGTCGCTGTTTCGCATGCTGCCGATGGACGTGGTCGAGGAAGGGCCGTTCTCGCCGAGAAACAATGTCGTGCGGGTGCCTGAGGGGCACGGCCTCGGCGTCAGCCTGTCGCGCGAGAACCTCGCCGCCTGCCACCGCGACTTTGCCGAGAACGGGCCCTGCAACAAATATCACGATCCGGTGAAGCCCAGGACCTATCGCCGCCTACCGCTGAACTAGGAGGACAGGACACCAGGAGACGAACACCAGAAAACAGAAGCCTGCAGCGGCGATTTCGACCGGAATGCAGGACGAAACGGGTGGAAGCAGTGCCTCAGGAAAATCCGGTCTCTCCGCCGCAAGGACCGGATGGACCGGGAAAGACCGCATGCTACAGTCCCGGTCAGCAGACCTCATTGACGCCCGGGATACGGAGAACATCCACGGTACTCGTCAATCACAAAGAGCGTTCGTAGTTACAAAAACACAGGGGAAAGGGTTAAACCCATGAGCAACAATTATCGCATTCTCGACTTCATCCGGCGCAGCCGCTCGCCGCTCGAAAACCATCTGATCGACGGCTTGGTCGACGGCCGGGTCAGCCGCCGCGAGTTCATTCGCCACGGCAGCTTGCTCGGCCTGTCGCTGCCGCTGCTCGGCCGCATCGGCGCTGCCGCCGGCTTCGGCGCCATGCCGTCGCTGGCTCGCGCCGCGGGGGCGGCCGGCGCCACCATTCGCGTGGCCAGCAGCGTGCCCGCCGCGGCGATCGACCCGGTGACCATCGCCGATGCCGGTGGCCTCGTCGTCCTGCAGCAGGTCGCCGAATTCCTCTGCGTCGACGGCCCCGACCTGGTGCTGCAGCCGTCGCTCGCCGAAAGCTGGAAGCCGAACGACACCGGCACGGTGTGGACCTTCGCGCTGCGCAAGGGCGTGAAATTCCACTCAGGCGGCGAGATGAAGGCGGACGACGTGGTGGCCAGCATCGACCGGCTCGCCGACCCGGCCAACTCGTCCAACGCGCTGTCGGTGTTCACCGGCATCCTGCAGAAGGGCGCCACCAAGAAGGTCGACGACTACACGGTCGAATTCCACCTCGACGCGCCGAACGGCAACTTCCCCTACATGCTGTCGTCCGACAACTACAACGCCGTGATCCTGCCGGCGAGCTATAAGGGTGACTACGAAAAGAGCTTCGACGGCACCGGGCCGTTCAAGCTCGAGAAATACACGCCGAAGGTTGGCGCGTCGTTTGTCCGCAATGACGGTTACTGGGGCGAAAAGGCGTTGCCGGACCGCACCGAGTTCACCTTCTTTGCCGATACACAGCCAATGATCCTGGCGCTGCAGGGCGGTCAGGTCGACATCATCAACCAGTTGCCGGTGCTGGCCGGCGTCGGCCTGCTCAGCGATCCGAACATCGACATCATCAGCCTGAAATCGGTGGCGCATCAGCAGGTGCACATGCGCTGCGATTCCGATCCATTCAAGGATCCGCGCGTGCGCCGCGCCATCGCGCTCTGCCTCGACCGCGACAAGCTGGTGGCCGGCCTGATGAAAGGCCGGGGCGTGGCCGGCAACGACAGCCCGTTCGCTTCCGCCTACCCCTCGACCGATGCGAGCGTGCCGCAACGCAAGCAGGATATCGCGCAGGCCAAGCAGTTGATGGAAGCGGCGGGCGCCGGCGCCGGCTTCAAGGTGACGCTGACCACCGAGCGCTATCTGGAAATCCCCGAATACGCCCAGCTGATCCAGAACTGGGTCAAGGAGATCGGCATCGATCTCGAACTCAACATCCTCGACCAGGGCGCTTATTATGGTGATGCGGTATTCGGTAAGTCGAACTGGCTGGATTCGGTGATGGGCATCACCGACTACGGTCACCGTGGTGTGCCGAACGTGTTCCTTGCCGCGCCGCTGAAGAGCGACGGCACCTGGAATGCGGCGCACTTCAAGAACAAGGACTACGACACGCTGGCGACCAGCTACATCGCCGCCCTCGATCTCGAAGCGCAAAAGGCGGACGCCGGCAAGATCCAGAGCCTGCTGCTCGAGGAAACGCCGGTCCTGTTCGGCTATTTCTACGACTATCTGACGGCGACCTTGAAAGGCGTCGCCGGCGTGCAGCCGACGGCCATGTCGCAGCTGTTCCTCAGCGGAGCATCGAAGGCCTGAACGGGAGGAGAAGCCCACCCGCAACCGCCAGCCCCATGTTGGGGCTGGCGCTTTCGTGGCCAGTCAGGCAAGGCGCGGCGCGCTCGCCTGACATGGAACCTCGCCGTTGCGGGACGATCCATCATTGACGCGTCCCATGGAGTCCGAAACCCTGCTCACCACCTTGCATTGGGGGACATACGAAGTCAGTGCCGAGAACGGCAGGCTTGTCGGCGTCGAACCATGGAGTGGCGACGCCGATCCGTCGCCGATCGGCAGGTCGATGCTCGGCACGGTACAGGGAGACCTGCGCGTTTCCCGCCCCGCCGTCAGGCGCGGCTGGCTGGAGGGAGACAGATCCAACGCCAACGGCAGGCGGGGCAGCGAACCCTTTGTCGAAGTTCCCTGGGAAACCGCATTGGACATCGTGGCTGCCGAACTGGACCGGGTTCGCATCGAGCATGGCAACGCCGCGATCTATGCCGGGTCCTACGGATGGGCGAGTGCGGGGCGATTCCACCACGCCCAAAGCCAGGTCCACCGTTTCCTCAACACCATCGGCGGCTATACAAGATCGGTCCTCAGCTATTCCTACGGCGCAGCCGAGATCATCCTGCCGCATGTGCTTGGCGGGACCGATGGGCTGACGGGCAATCATTCCACCTGGGACGGCATCGAGCGTCATAGCGAGCTGATCGTCGCCTTTGGCGGCCTGCCGTGGCGCAATGCGCAGATACAGGGTGGCGGCGCAGCGCGACACGAGGCGGCGGCGGCCTTGCGCAAAGCTGTCGGCAACGGCGCCCGGCTCATCAATGTTTCGCCGGTGCGCGACGACGCACCGCGCGGCGTCGAGACCGAATGGTTGCCGCTTCGGCCGAACAGCGACACCGCTGTGATGCTGGCTCTATGCCATGTCCTCATCAGCGAGGACCGTCATGACGAGCCATTTCTGGCGCGATACTGCACCGGCTTCGAAGTCGTGCGGGCCTATGTCATGGGAGAAACCGACGGCCAGCCGAAGAGCCCCAAATGGGCTGCCGCCCTGAGCGGCGTGGCCGAGGACAGGATCGTCGCACTGGCCAGGGAAATGGCTGGCAAACGCACCATGCTGATGGTCAGCTGGTCGCTGCAGCGTGCCGACCATGGCGAGCAGCCATATTGGGCGGCAATCACCCTGGCCGCGCTGCTTGGCCAGATCGGATTGCCGGGCGGCGGATTTGGCTTCGGCTATTCATCGACAAACGGTGCCGGAAGACCGGAGATGGGATTTCGCTGGCCGTCCCTGCCGCAAGGCAAGAACGAGGTGCCCCACTTCATACCCGTCGCGCGCGTTGCCGACATGCTGCTCGACCCAGGCGGCGCTTTCGAATTCAACGGCGCCGCCATGTCCTATCCTGACATCAGGCTCGTCTACTGGGCCGGCGGCAATCCTTTCCACCATCACCAGGATCTGAACCGCCTCGTCGAGGCGTGGCAACGTCCGCAGACGATCATCGTTCACGAACCCTTCTGGACAGCAACAGCGCGCCACGCCGACATCGTGCTGCCGGTCACCACACCGCTGGAGCGAAACGATCTCGCCTTTTCAAACCGCGAAAACCACGTGGTCGCCATGAAACAGGCGATCGACCCGGTCGGGGAGGCACGCGACGATTATCGCATCTTCGCCGACCTGTCGGCGCGGCTAGGCACACATGAAGCCTTCACCGAGGGGCGTGAGGCCGACGAATGGCTTCGGTTGCTTTACGACCAGGCCAGAAAGAATGCGAGCGCCGCCGGGATCGAGATGCCGCCATTCGACCATTTCTGGCATGACGGCCATGCCGAGCTCGTCCGGCAAGTCACGTCGCAGACATTGCTTGGCTCCTTCCGTGCCGATCCGGATCGGCACCGGCTGGCGACCCCGTCGGGCCGCATAGAGCTGTTCTCCTCGACGATCGATTCCTTCGACTATGACGACTGCCCAGGGCATGCCGTGTGGCGAGAGCCGCGGGAATGGCTGGGCAGCGACCTTGTTGGCCGGTTCCCGCTGCATCTTTTGTCACCGCAGCCAGCCGACAAACTCCACAGCCAATACGATCACGGCTCGGTCAGTCGCGCGGGGAAAGTGTCGGGCCGCGCGCCGTTGTGGATAAATCCAGTGGATGCCGCGCCGCGCGGCATCGAGGACGGAGCGATCGTCCGCGTTTTCAACGACCGAGGAGCATGCCTCGCCGGCGCCGTGCTGACAGAAGGCTTGATCCCTGGCGTCGTGCAGTTGCCTACCGGGGCATGGTTCGACCCTTCAGAGCCAGGACAATCGGGCAGTCTGGAAAAACATGGCAATCCGAATGTCCTGACAGCCGACCGAGGTACGTCGCGCCTCGCCCAATCGCCGACATGCAATTCGACGCTGGTTCAGGTGTCGCGATTTACGCAAGCTGTCCCGCCGGTGACAGCATTCGATCCACCTGTCACAGTGAGTTTACCCGACGTGTCCGGCATGCCCGAGCCAAAGGGTGCTTCATAAGGAGTCGATGCCATTTTCTCCTTTCTCGTCCGGCGTGTTTTTCTGTCGCTCGTCACGCTGTTCCTGCTCAGCGTAATGGTGTTTCTGGGCGGCCAGGTGCTGCCCGGAAATGTCGGGCGCGCCATATTGGGGCCGTTTGCCGACCAGCGCGCCGTCGACACGCTCAATCACACGCTCGGCGTCGACCGTCCGCTGCTCACCCAATACGGCAGCTGGATCTGGAACTTCATCCAGGGTGACATGGGCACGTCCTATATTTTCCGCTCGCCGGTGGCGCCCTTCGTCATCGATGCGCTGGGCAATTCGATGAAACTGGCGGCGGTTGCCTTCGTGCTGGTGGTGCCGATCGGCATTCTCGGTGGCGTCATCGCGGCGCTCAATCTCAACCGGCCGCTCGACCGCATCATCAGCCTCGGCGGCCTGTCGGTGACGGTTCTGCCGGAATTCGTCACCGGCATCATCCTGATCCTGATTTTCGGAGTCTGGCTGCGCTGGCTGCCGATTTCCGCCGCATGGCCGCCCAATTCCGGCTTCTTCACCCAGCTCTACTACCTGATCCTGCCTTCGCTGCCGCTGTTCCTGGTGCTGTTCGGCTACATCGCCCGCATGGCGCGCTCCGGCATGATTGAGGCGCTCGATTCCGACTACACCAGAACCGCCGTGCTCAAGGGCCTACCGTGGCGCACCGTGATCTGGCGGCATGTGCTGCGCAATGCGCTGCTGCCGACCATCACCGTCATTGCGACACAGACCGGCTATCTGATCGGCGGCCTCGTCGTCATCGAAACGCTGTTTCGCTACCAGGGCATCGGCTCGCTGATCTTCACCGCCGCGCGCGGCAAGGATTTTCCGATCCTCGAAGCCGGCATCCTGACCATCGGCATCGTCTATGCGGTGGCGACACTCGCCGCCGATTTTCTCTATTCCGTGCTCAATCCGCGGATCCGGCTGGGGACAGACCAATGAGCGCCACCGAGACCAGCCTACCGACGCCCGACGACACCAGCCGGCGCGGACCCATGGCCGAAGTTTTCTTTTCGCTGCTGCGCTCCGGCACGTTCCTCACCGGCCTTGTCATCGTACTGTTCTGGGTCGCCTGCGCGCTGTTCGGCGAGCATTTCGCGCCCTACGATCCGCTGGCCGACGACATCATCAACGCACTGGCGCCGCCTTCGGCCGAGCACTGGTTCGGCACCGACCAGATCGGCCGCGACGTGTTCTCGCGCGTCATCGTCGGCTCGCGCGACATCCTGACGGTCGCGCCATTGGCGACCTTGCTGGCCACGATAGCAGGCACGGCACTCGGCCTGTTCACCGGCTATTTCAGAGGCATCGTCGACGACATCATCAGCCGCATCCTCGAAGCCTTCATGGCGATCCCGGTGGTCATCGTCGCGCTGCTTGCCATCGTCGCGCTCGGGACGTCCAAGACCACGGTCATCGTCGTCATCGGCCTCAGCTTCGCGCCGATCATCGCCCGCACGGTGCGCTCGGCGGTGTTGGCCGAACGCGAACTCGACTATGTCGCCGCCGCACAGCTCAGGCACGAAAGCGCGCTGCACGCGATGTTCGTCGAGATCCTGCCGAATGTCGTTCCACCGATCCTGGTCGAAACGACGGTGCGCCTCGGCTATGCGATCTTCGCCGTCGCCACGCTGAGCTTCATGGGTTTTGGCATCCAGCCGCCCTCGCCCGACTGGGGGCTCTCGATCTCCAGCAATTACGGCATGATCGGCGGCGGCTTCTGGTGGACGGTGCTGTTCGATGCGCTCGCCATCGCCTCGCTGGTCATCGGTGTCAATCTGGTGACCGACGGCGTGCAAGGGGCGCTCAATGACTGAGAAGGCCGCCAACGCGCTCGAACTCTCCGACCTCTCCGTCGCCTACCGTGTCGGCGGCCGCAACCGCGCGGTGCTGCGCAACCTCAGCCTGACCATCGGCCAAGGCGAAGCCTATGGGCTGGTCGGCGAATCCGGCTGCGGCAAATCGACGGTGGCACTCACCGTCGTTCGCTACCTCCCGCGCAATGGCTCGATCACCGGCGGCGCGATCTCGCTCGACGGCCAGGACGTGATGAAGCTCGACGCCGAGGCGCTCAGGCGCGCCCGCGCGGAAAGCGTGTCGATGGTCTATCAGGATCCCGGCAAGGCGCTGAACCCGTCGATCCGCATCGGCCGCCAGCTGACCGAGATTTTTGAGCTCGGCGGCGTTACGGGACAGGCTGCCACCGACAAGGCAATCGCCATGTTGAACCGGGTGCGGATTTCCGATCCGGTCAGCGTCATGCAGCGCTATCCGCACCAGCTGTCGGGCGGCATGCAGCAGCGTGTGGCGATCGCCATGGCGCTGGCCAACGACCCGACCATGCTGATCCTAGACGAGCCGACGACCGGCCTCGACGCGACGGTGGAAGCCGAAGTGCTCGACCTGATCGCGCAGTTGCGCCAAGAACTGTCGGCCTCGATCCTGTTCATCAGCCACAACCTCGCCGTCGTCTCCAACATGTGCGACCGGGTTGGCGTCCTTTATGCGGGCATGCTGGTCGAGGAAGGGCCGACGGAGGCCGTGTTCAACGATCCGCGCCATCCCTACACGGTGGCGCTGCTGCGCTGCCTGCCGCGCGGCGGCCAGCGCAAGGATCAGGGCCGTCTCGACACCATTCCGGGCTTCCTGCCCAGCCTCGGCGCCGCCATCAAGGGCTGCGCCTTCGCCGATCGCTGCGCGCTGGCGACAGACCGCTGCCGCTCAGAATTGCCACCGCTCTACGATCTCGGCGGCCGGCTGTCGCGCTGCCACTATCACGAACAGGCGCAATCGCTGCCGCGCGCCACACCGAGCGATGCGGCTGCCGCCGCGCCGAAGGCTGCCGCCGAACCCGTATTGCGCGTCGAAGGGGTGAACAAGACCTATGCCAGCCATGGCCATGCGCTGCGGGCGGTGAAGGATGTTTCGGTCAGCCTGAGGCCCGGCGAAACGCTCGGCCTGGTCGGCGAATCCGGCAGCGGCAAGACCACCTTCGCCAGGCTGCTGCTCGGCCTGGTGCCGCCGGACGAGGGCGGCAGGATCGAACTCGAGGGCAAGCCGCTGGCGCCGCGTCTGGACAGCCGCACCGCCGACCAGATCAAAGCGATGCAGATCGTCTTCCAGAACCCGGATTCGGCGCTCAACCGCTCGCATTCGATCCGCCATCTGATCAGCCGGGCGCTGAAGCGGCTGGCGGGCTTGAGCGGCGCGGCATTGCAGGCTCGCCTCGATGAACTCGTCCGTTCAGTGCGGCTTACCGACCGGCACCTTGCCGTCAAACCGCGCCAGCTCTCAGGCGGGCTGAAGCAGCGCGTCGCCATTGCCCGCGCCTTCGCCGGCGAGCCGCGCATCGTCGTCTGCGACGAGCCGACTTCGGCGCTCGACGTGTCGGTGCAGGCGGCGATCCTCAATTTGCTCGCCGACCTGCAGTCGAAGGAAGATGTCAGCTACATCTTCATCTCGCATGATCTTGCAGTGGTGCGTTACCTCTCCGACCAGATCGCCGTGCTCTATCTCGGCCGCATCATGGAACTCGGCCCTTCCGAAAATGTCTTTGCCGGCCCGCATCACCCCTATACGGAAGCACTGCTGTCGGCGGTGCCCAAGCTCGACCAGACGGAGACGTCGCGCATTCGCCTCGACGGTGAAATCCCCAGCGCCACCCATCCGCCATCGGGCTGCGTGTTCCACACGCGCTGCCCGCGCAAGATCGGCGCGATCTGCGAGCAGCAGGAACCGCCGCTGGCCGAGGCTGAGCCCGGCCACACGATCCGCTGCCATATTCCCTATGCGGAACTGGCGAGATTGCAGAAGCAAATGGTGCAAGCGGAGCCGGCCTGAGCGTCTTTTCGACTCAATCGGCCATGCCGAAGGCGCGGTTGCCTTCCGCAAACAGGCGGGCCGTAGCGCTCTGTCGCGCCCCCCTCTGGCCTGCCGGCCATCTCCCCCTCAAGGGGGGAGATTGGCAGATTTGATGTGCCGCTGATCCTGCAATTCTGAAATTGGCGACAACGGCTGGCTACGGCCGATCTCCCCGTTGAGGAGAGATGTTCGACAGGACAGAGGCGGACGCTGTCCCGCCAGCATCAAAGGCTTTCCATTCACCGCGTACAGTCCAACCCCGACTTGAATCCTGCCGCCATTGCCAAATTGCCGGTTGAAATATTGTTCTTTTAGAAATAGGAATGTTCAAATAATGATCTGGACGCTGCGGCGCGTCAGGAACTGGAGGAAGCGACATGTCCCATCCGCAATTTGCAGCGGAACTTTTGCAGCGCGCTGAAAGCCAAGGCCCGATCACCATCGGGCTTGCCGGCGCGGGGCAGATGGGCACCGACATCGTCGTTCAGGTCGCCTTGATGCCGGGCATGCGGATCGGTGCCATTTCCGAGGTCAGGCCGCAAGCCGCGATCGACGCCGCACTGCTCGCCGGCCATGACCGTTCCGACATCGTGCATGCGCCCAATGCCTCGGCCATCGATCGCGCCATCGAGGCCGGCAAGATCGCAGTGACCGAAGATTTGCATGCGCTGGCGTCGGCCGGCCGCATCGACGTCATCATCGACGCCACCGGCAATCCCAACATCGGCACGCTGTTTGCGCTCGAGGTGATGAAGAACGGCAAGCACATCGTCATGCTCAATGTCGAGGCCGACATCACCATCGGCCGCTTCCTCAAGGAAGAAGCGCGCAAGGCCGGCGTCGTCTATACCGGTGCCGCCGGCGACGAGCCCGCCTGCACGTTGGAGATCATCGGCTTTGCCAGAAGCCTCGGCTTCAACATCATCGCCGCCGGCAAGGGCAAGAACAATCCGCTGAAGATCGACGCCATGCCGGCCGACTACGAGAAGGAAGCGGCCGAGCGCAACATGAATGCGCGCATGCTGGTCGAATTCGTCGATGGCTCGAAGACGGCGATCGAGATGGTGGCGATCGCCAACGCCACCGGCCTGGTGCCCGATGTGCCCGGCATGCACGGCCCGACGGCGACGCTGGAGGAACTCGCCAGCGTGCTTTGCCCGCGCGAGGATGGCGGCGTGCTGCACCGCAAGGGCGTGGTCGACTATTCCATCGGCAAGGGCGTGGCGCCCGGCGTGTTCTGCATCATCGAGACAAGGCATCCGCGCGTGCTGGAGCGCATGGTCGACCTCAAGGTCGGCAAGGGTCCGTATTTCACGATCTTCCGCCCCTATCATCTGACCAGCCTGGAAGTGCCGCTGTCGGCGGCGCGTGCCGTTGTCTACAAGCGCGCCGACATGGAGCCGCTCGACCATCCGGTGGCCGAGGCGGTGGCGGTCGCCAAGAGCGATCTTGGCCAGGGACAGTCGCTCGGCATGATCGGCGAGAACGACTATCGCGGCTTCGCCATGACCTGGGAGGACGCACGTGCCAAGGGCGCGCTGCCGCTCGGCCTCGCCGAACGCGCCAAGGTGGTCAAGCCGGTCAAGACCGGTGAATTCCTGACCTATGAAAATTGTGTACCCGACGATTCGATGGTGATAACCCAGATTCGCCGCCGTCTCGACCAGTCGGACGGGCGGTTCGTGACCAACGCCGCCTGACGCCGCCGGATTTCCACCTGATGGACGATGTCGTAATCGGGATCGACGCCTCGACGACGGCCGTGAAGGCGATCGCTTTCACGCGCGACGGCGAAGAATTGTTCCAGGCACGCGAGGCCTATCCGCTCGCCAATCCCCGGCCCGGCCATTTCGAGCAGGACGCCGAACATTGGTGGACAGCGCTGCTTGGCGCGCTGAGGCAGGTGACCGAGGCGGTTGGCGATTCCCGGGTGGCGGCCATCTCCATCGCCCACCAGCGCGAGACCTTCACGCTGATCGGCCATGCCGGCAAGCCGCTCATTCCCGCCATACTGTGGCTCGATGAGCGCGCCCGCCCTCAGGTCGCGAGGCTCTCGGCCGAACTCGGTCGCGAGGCCATCCGCGACTGGAGCGGCAAGCCGCCGGACCCGACGCCGGCGCTTTATGCCATCGCCTGGCTGGCCGAACACCAGCCGCAGGCGCTCAACCAGGCAGCGGCGCTTGTCGACGTGCACGGCTTCTTCGTCCACCGGTTGACCGGACGGCTGGTTACCAGCACCGCAAGTGCCGACCCGCTCGGGCTTCTCGCCATCGAGAATGGCACTTGGCATCCCAAGCTTGTCGCGGCAGCCGGTCTGCGGCCAGAGCAGTTGCCGGAACTTGTGGCGCCGGGCGCCGTCTGCGGCGGCCTTGGAGAAAGCGTGGCACGACTGACCGGGCTGAAGGCCGGCACGCCTGTTGTCGCCGGCGCCGGTGACGGCCAGGCGATGGGGCTCGGCATGGGCGTCCATGGCGAGGGCAAGACCTATCTTTCGCTTGGTTCCGGCGTCGTCAGCGGCTGCCATTCCAGCACCGTCACCACCTCGGATGCATTTCGCACGCTGGTCTCGCCGACCGGCTCGGGATTCATGCTGGAAACCGTGCTGCGCTCGGGCATGCAGCTGGTCGACTGGATCATTCGCACCACCGGCTCGCCATCCGCAGCAGTGCTGGAGAAGGCAGCCGTGAAAATTGCCGCCGGCAGCGACGGGCTGCTGGTCATGCCCTATTGGGCCGGCGTGATGAGCCCCTACTGGGATGGTGCTGCGCGCGGCGCCATTGTCGGCCTGTCGCTCGATCACCAACCTGCGCATCTGTTCCGCGCGACGCTAGAAGGCATCGCTTTCGAGCAAGCCATCGCCACCGAGGCGATGGAAGCACAGACCGGCGGCAAGCCGACGGCGATGATCGCCGCCGGCGGCGGCACCAACTCAGCGCTGCTGATGGCGATCATGGCCAGCGTGCTCGAACGGCCGATCTCGATCTCGCCGGTCAACGAGGCAGCAGCGCTCGGTGCCGCCATGCTGGCGGCCTCGGCAATCGGCTGGTTTGCTTCGCCGGAAGAGGCGGCCAAGGCAATGGCCGCTGCGCCGGCAAGGCAAGTTGATCCTGTCGAAGCGCTGGTACCAACCTATCGGGCGCGCAAAGCAATCTATCGCGACCTCTATCATGCGACGCGCGACATCCACGCGCGGCTGGGCGCGGCCTAAATCGAGCGGCGGTTTTGCGTCCGGCCTCGCCGTGCTAGGTTGTGGAGCGCGGCGGACGATTGCTCATGAAGACAGCATTGCATCTTGCGGCCTGGCTTGTCGCCCTGGCGACAGTGACGACATCGGCGCTTGCCGGCGACGCGCCGGCATTCGAGCTCAAGCTCGACATCGACCGAGACGGCAAGATGGACCGCGCCGTGGTGATGCAGGACGATACCGGTTCGGCCGACCTCTACATCTATCTGGCGATGGGCGAGGAAAAGCCCGGCCCCTCGCGAAAGCCCGATTTCGTCAGGAAAGCGCTGACCGAGGACCGGGTCGTCGATCTCGAAGCCAAGGGCAAGGGATCGCTGGCGATCACCTCCTGCTTCGGCTGCGGCGCCACCAAATCGACCGAAGAGACGCTGACCATCGTCTATCGCCACGGCAGCTTCCTGGTCGGCGGCTACAGCCGCAGCTGGCACTGGGGTATCCGAACGTCCGATGACACCGTCGAGACGAAGCAGGGCGACTGCGACATCAATTATCTCACCGGCAAGGGCACCGTCTCCAAGGATCTGGAAGCCAGCAGGCCGATCAAGGGAAATTTCAAGCCCGTACTGCTGAAAGACTGGTCTTACGAGAAGCGCCCCAAGGTCTGCGAGTTCTGATTGGCTGAATCTGTCTTTGCGCCATTTCGGACGGAAAACCGCTCCGCGCTTTTCCGGGAATTGCTCAACCGTTGAGCAGGCCCTTGGCCGCATCCTCGTCGGTGATCAGCACCGAAATCTTGTTGCTGGCGAGTGCTGCCCGCATGACGGCGATTTTTTCCTGGCCGCCCGAAACCAGGATGGTGTTGGGAATTTCCGACAGATCCTGCAGCGGATAGGCACAGACCCGCCGATTGACTTCGTGATCGACCGGACGGCCCTCGGCGTCGACGAAATGGCACAGGATATCGCCAACGGCGCCGGCGGCCTGCAATTCCTCGAGCTCGCTGGGCTTGATGAAGCCGTAATTGGCAATCGGGCTCTCATTGGAAAACGAGCCGACACTGAGCACGGCGATGTTTGCCCGGCGCGCACGAAAGACGACGTCCTGAACGCTGCGCTGGCTCATGAAGGCGTCGCGCTGCTCCGGCCTGTCGGCATAGACCGGCACCGGCAGCAGGAAACACTCCGCACCGATCTTTTCGGCGAACTCCCATGCGCTTTCGGTCGGGTTGAGCGGCTGCGCATGGGTGAGACCGCCCAGCATCGACACCACCGTCGTCCTGGCGATCGGCCGCCGCGGCAGTTCCTTGATCGCGAATTTCAGCGTCCGGCCCCAGCCGAGCGCAATGACGTCGCCAATGTTCACATTGTCGGCGAGGTAGGTAGCAGCGGCATGGCCGATCATCAGCGGCGCGTTACTCCTGTCGGCGGCCGAGGGCACCACGACGGCCTGGCTGAGGCCAAAACGCTGCTTCAGGTTCTCCTCCAGAACCACGCATTCGACGACTGTGTCGCGAATGCGGAACTGGACTATGCCCTCCTCACGGGCGGCGGACAGAATGCGATGCACCTTGATGCGGCCGATGCCGAGGATCTCGGAAATACGCTCCTGCGTCAGGCCCTCGACATAATAGTGCCAGGCCGCCCGTGCCTTGAGCTCGGCGTCCGGGAAGCGCGAGGTCTTCTCGTTCTCCATCACCGCCATCTTTTTGTCCTCCCGCGGCCGTGCGTAGCGGCCCGATGCTTTTCAACCGGCATTTGCAAACGGAGCAGCCGCCTGGCGTCCCTCGACATATCGTCGCGCGAAATGAAAACCGAAATAGTCAACATTTACTTTGTCTTGGCCGCCTGCCGCTGTTCAGCCGGCTAAAATGATCAATAGAGAAAATCCGCACTTAAAACTCGACATTCCGCGCCCTTTCGTAAGCCAAACCGAACTGCAGCGCAAACCAGCGTCGAATGAAGCGGCAGGCCTTGACAATTTTCCGACGACCGGTTTAGCTGAACAAAGTTGCATATCAAAGATAAATTGTTCACGAGGGAGGGGCTTGGTGAACAAGAGCGGATGGCGAGGCATCGCCGTTTTGCTGGTGGAGGAGACGAATTGGCTGTGAGCAACGACACAAGCGAGTTGAAAGCCGGCACCGGTGCGCAGGCCGCGGCGGGCGCCAGGCTTTCGGCGCTGTTTGCCGGAACCATGGGACCGCTGATCGGACTGCTGCTTTTGTGCCTGGCGCTGACGCTGACCACCGACACGTTCCTGACCATGCGCAACATCCTCAACGTGCTCGACCAGATCACCGTGCTCGGCATCATGGCGATCGGCATGACGCTGGTGATCCTGATCGGCGGCATAGACCTGTCGGTCGGCTCGGTGCTGGCGCTCGCCGCCATGGTGATGGGCTATGTCGCCCATCCCGACTATCTCAATCTCGGCCTTGCGGCGGGTGTCGTCGCGGCCCTCATCGTCGCCGGCCTTTGCGGGCTGGTTTCCGGCATGCTGGTGACCATCACCAGGCTGCCGCCCTTCATTGCGACGCTGGCGATGATGTCGGTGGCGCGTGGCCTCGCCAACATGATCACCGACGGCTCGCAGATCGTCGGCTTTCCCGACTGGTTCACCAACCTGTCGATCATCCGCCATTTCGGTTTCCTGTCTGTCACCGTCGGGTTGATGATCGTGCTGTCGATCATCTTCGCCATCTTCCTCAACTACCGCGCCACCGGCCGCAGCCTCTACGCCATCGGCGGCAGCGCCGAGGTCGCCCGGCTCTCCGGCATACCGGTCAAGTCGCTGACCAACTGGGTCTACGTGATCTGCGGCGTGCTCGCCGGTCTCGCCGGCATCGTGCTCGCCGCGCGGCTCGATTCGGTGCAGCCGAGCTCCGGCCTCGGCTACGAACTGGACACGATCGCCGCGGTGGTGATCGGCGGCGCCAGCCTGTCGGGCGGCGTCGGCTCGATCGGCGGCACCGTGGTCGGCGTCCTCATCATCGGCGTTTTGCGCAACGGCCTGAACCTGCTCGGCGTCTCGCCTTTCATCCAGCAGGTGGTGATCGGCGTGGTGATCGCGCTGGCAGTGGCCACCGACACCTGGCGGCGAAGGACGCAATGAGATTCGCCCGATCTTCGGGCGGAATACGGATCGGTTGATCCGAAACTGGGAGTGTTCGGCCAAGGGCGCGAGGCTGCGCCGGCAGAACTGATTGACCTTATCAACGGAGGAATAACATGCTGACCAAACGTTCACTCTTGCTCGCCGCCGCGGCCGTCATCCCGCTGCTCGGCCTCACCGACATGGCTTCGGCCAAGGACGCCAAGAAGCTCGGCCTGGCCGTCGCCAATCTGCAGGCCGACTTCTTCAACCAGATCAAGCAGTCCGTCGAAGCCTACGGCAAGGAAAAGGGCATCGATATCGTCACCGTCGACGCCAAGGGCGATTCGGCAACGCAGGTCAGCCAGGTGCAGGACCTGATCACGCAGAACATCGATGCGCTGATCTACATTCCGGCCGGCGCCACCGCCGCCACGGTACCGACCAAGACCGCCAAGGCTGCCGGCATTCCGGTCATCAATGTCGACCGCAACGCCGACGGCGCACCGGGCGACACTTTCATCGCCACCAACAGCGTCGCCTCGGCCCAGGCGGTTTGCGACTACATCGCCAAGCAGGCCGGCGGCAAGGGCGAGTTGATCATCATCCACGGCCAGAAGGGCACGACGCCGGAAGTCGACCGCTCGAAGGGCTGCGGCGAAGCGCTCAAGGGCTACCCCGATATCAAGGTGGTCGGCGAGCTGTGGAGCGAAGGCTGGCACCAGGACGAGGGCTTCAAGCTGACGCAGGACCTGTTGCAGGCGCATCCCGACGTCTCGATCGTCATCGGTCAGGCCGATGCGCTGGCGCTCGGCGCGGCACAGGCCGTCAAGGTCGCCAATCCCGGCCACAAGGTCTGGGTTGCAGGCTTCGACGGCGACGTGGCGGCGCTGAAGGCGCTGAAGGACGGCGTCTTCGACGTCACCGCGACGCAGCAGACGCAAGGCATGGGCCGGCTCGCCGTCGATGCGGCGATCAAGCTGGTGGCCGGCGAGAAAGTCCCCGCCGAAGATCTGCAGGACGCGACGCTGACCACCAAGGACAATGTCGAGCAGTTCATCGCCAAGCATCCTTGAGACTTGAGAGTTGACGAGCGCAACGATGTCTCCTGACCCACGCCTCAGCGAAAGCCCGCACAACGGGCTTATCGTCCATGGCCTCTGCAAGAGCTACGGACCGGTGCAGGTCCTGGCTGATGCAAGCTTCGAGGTGCAGCCGGGCGAGGTCGTGGCGCTGCTTGGCGAAAATGGCGCCGGCAAGTCGACCGTCTCCAACATCATTGCCGGATCGACCAAACCCGATGCCGGCACCATCACCTGGCGGGGGAAACCCTATTCCCCCGCATCCCCCGCCGCGGCCATCGAGGCCGGCGTCGGCATGATCCACCAGGAGCTGAAGCTGCTGCCGGACCTTTCGGTGGCCGAGAACGTCTATGTCGGGCGCCTGCCGATGCGCGGTGGCCGCATCGACCGTGCGGCCATGAACGCGCAGGCCTCTGCACAGCTCAAGCGCCTCGGTCTCGACGTCTCGCCGGAGCGCAAGGTGCGCACGCTGCGCATCGCCGCCCAGCAACAGGTCGAGATCGCCAAGGCGCTGACACTGAATGCCGAACTCCTGATCCTCGACGAGCCGACCGCAGCCCTTGGCGGCGAGGAAACGGAGCTTTTGTTCCAGCAGATCCGCAAGCTCAAGGCCGAAGGCATGTCCTTCATCTATATCAGCCACCGGCTGGACGAGATCGCCCAGATAGCCGACCGCGTGGTGGTGATGCGCGACGGACGCATCGTCGCCCGGCATGAGCGCGCCGATATTCCGGTGCGCACCGTGGTCGAGCAGATGGTCGGCCGCTCGGTCGAGCGGATGTTTCCGCCACTGTCACCGCCGGGAGCGGACACGCTGCTCGAAGTCGAGAACCTGTCCTCGCCCGAACGCAGCTTCAACAACGTCTCCTTCTCGGTGAAGTCAGGTGAGATCCTCGGCATCGCCGGGCTGATCGGCGCCGGGCGCACCGAACTGGTGCGGGCGATCGCCGGTGCCGATCCGATCTCGTCGGGCTCGGTGCGCGTTGCCGGCCAAACGGTGCATCTCAGCGGACCGGCGGCGGCAATCAAGGCCGGCGTCGTGCTGGTGCCGGAGGACCGCAAGGCACAAGGCGTCGTGCTCGACCAGACCATCGGCGAGAATCTGGCGTTCGGCAATTTCGACCATGTGGCGCCGAATGGCTGGGTGTTTCCCAAGGCGGTGCAGAAATTCGCCGAGGCCGGCATCGCCCGGCTCGGCGTCAAAGGCAAGCCTGGCCAAGCGGTCAGCAAGCTTTCCGGTGGCAACCAGCAGAAGGTGATCATCGCCAAATGGGTGTCGCGTCCGCCCAAGGTGTTCATCCTGGATGAGCCGACGCGCGGCATCGATGTCGGTGCGCGCGCGGCGATCTACGATGTCATCGCCGACCTTGCCCGCTCCGGCATGGCGGTGGTGGTGGTGAGTTCCGACCTCGAGGAAGTGCTCGGCCTGTCGCACCGCGTGCTGGTGCTGAGCCGTGGCCGCCAGCGTGGCATTCTCGACCGCAGCGAGGCCAGCAACGTCGCCGTCATGGAACTCGCGACAAGTTAGGGTGACGCAAAGTATCGGAACACAGCGCAGCAGGTGATATCCTCCCAAGGACCGGACCGCGCGGGGCGCCAGCAAAAGACTGGCGCCCCTTCATTTCGAGTGGCCGGCAGTTGGAGCAGAGGGACCGACGATGAAACTATTCGATCTACATGGAGACGTAGCGCTGGTGACCGGAGCCGGCAGCGGCATCGGGCAAGCGATCGCCATTGGCCTGGCCGAAGCCGGCGCCGATGTCGTCTGTTTCGGCCACACCTCCAAGGGTGGGCTGGACGAAACAGCGCACAAGATTTCGGCACTTGGCCGCAAGGCGCTGGTGCTGACTGGCACGGTGACCTCGGAGGCCGACCTCGCGGCGGCGATCGAGCGCACCGAGAACGAACTCGGCGCGCTGACCATCGCCGTCAACAATGCCGGCATTGCCGGGGCCGAACCGGCCGAGACGATGTCGCTGGAGACCTGGCAGAAAATCTACGACGTCAATGTCAGCGGCGTGTTCCTGTCCTGCCAGGCCGAGGCGCGCAGGATGCTGACGCGGCGCAAGGGCTCGATCATCAACATCGCCTCGATGTCGGGTTCGATCGTCAATCGCGACCTGACCCAGGCGCATTACAATTCGTCGAAGGCCGCGGTCATCCACATGTCGAAGAGCCTCGCCATGGAATGGGCCGATCGCGGCCTGCGGGTCAATGTGGTCAGCCCCGGCTACACGCTGACGCCGATGAACAAGCACCCGGAAGTCGCCGAGCAGGTGAAGATCTTCGAGCGCGACACGCCGATGGGGCGCATGGCAACGCCGGAAGAGATGGTTGGCCCGACCGTGTTCCTGGCCAGCCGCGCTTCGAGTTTCGTCACCGGCGTCGACCTGATCGTCGATGGCGGCTTTGTCTGTTGGTAGGAGGAAAAATGCAGAAGCGTTTCGAGGGAAAGACGGCCGTCATCACCGGCGCCAGCGGCGGCATCGGGGCGGCTATGGCGAAACGCTTCGCGGCTGAGGGTGCTGCGGTCGTTGTCAGCGCCATCGACCCGCGTGTCGACGAGGTCGCCGCCAGCCTGAAGGCGGCCGGCGCCAAGGTGGCGTCGCTGCGCATGGACGTGACCAAGAAGGATGAGGTCGCCGCCCTCTACGATCTGGCCGAACGAGAATTCGGCCGCGTCGACATCTCGGTGCAGAATGCCGGCGTCATCACCATCGCCAGGATCGAGGCGATGACCGAGGCCGAATGGGACAAGGTGATGGCGGTCAACACCAAGGGCGTGTTCCTGTGCTGCCAGGAGGCAATCGCGCGCATCCGCAAGCATGGCGACGGCGGCCGGCTGATCAACACCGCGTCGGGCCAGGCACGGCAAGGTTTCATCTACACGCCGCACTACGCGGCGTCGAAGTTCGGCGTCGTCGGCATCACCCAGAGTCTCGCCAAGGAAGTGGCCAAGGAAAAGATCACCGTCAACGCCATCTGCCCGGGCATCATCGACACCGACATGTGGGCCTATAACGACGCCGCATGGGGCAAGTTGATGGGTGACTACAAGCCCGGCGAGTTGATGGCCGAATGGGTGAAGAACATCCCGATGGGTCGCGCCGGCAGCGGCGAGGACGTCTCTGGCCTCGTCAGTTTTCTCGCCAGCAGCGACGCCACCTACATCACCGGCCAGACCATCAATGTCGACGGCGGCCTGATCATGTCGTGAGCAAGCTGTTCACGCCGTAGGCAAAGCCCGCCCGGGCCGACGCTGGAAGCGTCGGGGACCAGGCAACGCCGCTCGAAATTCGCGCTACGGACGGCATTGTGCGTTGCGCGAAGTGAACGTTGGTATATATAATTTCATCCCATGAAACGGCTTTGGCGAGATGGGGCTTGCCAGGCTGACAGCCGAGATCATGGGACCTTGATGGCTCGCACGTCTCAGAGCGCCGCAAGAGCGGCGATCGATCCGCGGATGATTGCTCGCGCAGCAATCCATCGGCAGCCATGACGCGGTCCGCACGACATCTTCACGGAATTGGGCACCAAGCCCTCTGCGCCGGCATCAGCACCGGCAGCTTTGTGGTGCCAACGGCCTTGCGCAACGACGAGCTTTCCCAACACAATCAAGAAAAGACGCAAGAAGGGAACGACTGAGAACTTCCACGTGGTTTGACAGGAGAACAAGCATGTCATTTCGGAGTGTGATTTCGAGACTATCAATGGGAGCCTTCGCACTTGCCGCGGCAAGCGCACTGACAAGTTCGGCCCAGGCGGCCGCGCCTGAATCCAACGACCCAATCAAGATCGCGCTGTTCGACTGGACCAGCGTTAATCTGAACGCCAAGATCCTCGGCGGCATTCTCGAAAAGCTCGGCTACACCGTCGAATACCCGACCGCCGACTATCTCTCCAGCCTGACCACCGGCCTGACCAATGGCGATCTCGATGTCGGACTGGAATTCTGGGATACGACGGCCGGCGAAGCCATGAAGGCTTCCGACGCGACCGGACAGACGGAGCGCCTCGGCAAGCTCGGGCCGAAGGCCAAGGAAGAATGGTGGTTTCCCGAATACATGAAGGAAAAATGCCCGACCTTGCCAGACTGGCATGCACTGCTCGACGCGACATGCGCGGCGTCGTTCTCGACGGCTGAGACGGCCCCGAAGGGCCGCTATCTCGGCGGCCCGGTGACCTGGGAAGGCTTTGACGACGAGCGCGTCGAGGCGTTGAAACTGCCCTTCACCGTCATCCATGCCGGCACCGATGCGGCGATGTTCGCCGAACTGGACTCCGCCTATCAGCGCAAGGCGCCGATCATGCTGTGGATCTATTCGCCGCATTGGGCGCCGGCCAAGTACAAGGGCGAATGGGTACAATTCCCCGAATACACACCCGAGTGCTACAACGACCCGAAATGGGGCGTGAACCCCGACGCCAAATATGACTGCGGCAAACCGCATGGCGAGATCTGGAAATATTCGTGGTCCGGCATGAAGGACAAGTGGCCGGTCGCCTACAAGGTGGCGAAAGCCTTCACGGTCGACACCGATGAGCTCAACAAGATGAGCGGCGAGATCGATCTCGACGGCAAGACGCCGGAAGACGTCGCCGCCGCCTGGATCGCAGCCCACGAAGCCGACTGGAAAGCCTGGGCGCAGTAATCGACCCGACTGGAAAATGAGACTCGGCCGTGATCGGCCGGGTCCCAACTTTTGATGCTCCAGAAGGACGATTGGATGACGGATAGGACTGAACAGGCATCGCCGACATCGGGCAAGGATGACCGCCCGGTAAAACTGGCCTGCCGCAATGTGTGGAAGCTGTTCGGATCGAACGCGGCCAATTTCATCCGCGAGCGCGACGGCAAAGCCAGCATGGCGGATGTCGCGGCGGCCGGGCTGGTCGGCGCGGTGCGCGCCGTCGACCTCGAAATACGCCAGGGCGAGATTTTCATCATCATGGGCCTGTCCGGCTCCGGCAAGTCGACGCTGGTGCGCTGCATGTCCAGGCTGGTCGAGCCGACCCATGGCAAGGTCGAATTCGAAGGCAAGGACCTGCTGAAGATCTCCGATGCGGCGCTGATCGAGCTCAGGCGCCACCGCATGGGCATGGTGTTCCAGAATTTTGCGCTGCTGCCGCATCTCAATGTGCTGGAGAACATCGCCTTCCCGCTCAGCATTCAGGGGCAGGACCGGCCGACGCGCGAAAAGCGCGCTCAGGAAGTCATCGAACTCGTCGGTCTGCGCGGCCGCGAGCATTTCTATCCACGCGAACTGTCCGGCGGCCAGCAGCAGCGCGTCGGCATTGCCCGCAGCCTGGCGACCAAGCCGGAAATCTGGTTCCTCGACGAGCCGTTCTCGGCGCTCGATCCGCTGATCCGCCGCGAGATGCAGGACGAACTGATGCGGCTGCAGACCATGCTGCACAAGACCATCGTCTTCATCACCCATGATTTCGACGAGGCGATAAGGCTGGCCGACCGTATCGCCATCATGAAAGACGGCGAGGTCATCCAGATCGGCACGCCGGAACAACTGGTGGTCAATCCGGCGACCGACTATGTCGCCGAATTCACCCGCGACGTCGACCGCGCCAAGGTGATCTCGGCGCGCAGCCTGATGCGTGCCTGCGACGGCTCGGAGCATGGCGGCACGGTGGCGCCTGAGGCCAAGATCGCCAGTTTCTCGGCCAGCATCGTTTCCGCCGGCAAGCCGTTCGCGGTGGTCAATGGCAGCGGCAAGCCGATCGGCGAAGTGACGCCGCAAGCGGTAATCGATCTTCTCGCCGGCATCGATCGTTCCGGAGCCGCTGCATGACGGTGACGGCAAGCACAAGTGCTGCAAGGCCGCGCCCGGTACAGCTCTGGTTGCTGGTCTGGGCCTGCGCCCTTGCCGCCGTGCTCGTCGTGTTCCTGCTGCAGGACAGCTTGCCCTGGGCGGTCAACTATCCGGCCGACGCGGTCGTTCCGGTCGCCGACTGGGTCAGCGCGCTGATGCGCTGGATCAAGCTGAACCTGTCCTGGCTGACGCGTTCGATCACCGCTGTGCTCGGCGTTCCCCTCGATTTCGCGCTCAACCTCCTGGCGAAGAGCTTCAAGATCGGCCACGGCGCCGACGCCTATGTCCTGCCGCGCCTGTCCTGGGTCGGCGTCTGCGCTGCTGCCTTCCTCGCCGGGCACGCCGCCGGCGGCCGAAAACTCGGCGCATTGGTCGGCGGCTGCTTTCTCTACATCGCGCTGTTCGGCCAATGGACCAGCGCCATGCTGACGCTCGGGCTGATTTCCATTGCCGTGCCGTTCTGCATCGTCACCGGCCTGTTCGCCGGCATCTGGGCGTGGCGCAAGCCATGGGCCGAAAGGCTCATCGTCTCCCCTGCCCTTGACCTGATGCAAACCATCCCGACCTTCGCCTACCTCATCCCGATGCTGCTCTTGTTCGGCAACAGCCCGGTTTCGGCAATGATCGCCACCGCCATCTTCGCCACGCCGCCCATGGTGCGGGCAACGATGCTTGGGCTGTCGCGGGTGCCCTCCGAGATCGACGATTTCTCCGAGATGGCCGGCTGCACGGCGCGGCAGAAACTGTGGCGGGTGCTGTTGCCGTCGGCGCGGCCGACGCTGATGGTTGGCGTCAACCAGGTGATCATGCTGGCACTGAACATGGTCATCATCGCCTCGATGATCGGCGCCGGCGGCCTCGGCTACGATGTGCTTCTGGCGCTGCGTGCACTGAAGGTCGGTGAGGCGATGGAAGCCGGCCTTGCCATTGTGGCTCTCGCCATCGCGCTCGACCGGCTGAGTCAGGCCATCGCGCGCAAGCAGGCGCAGGGCCAGACACATCTGGCAGCGAGCCCTGTCTTCTGGCGCCGCTATCCCAATCTGACTCTGGCGGTGGCCATCCTTGCCGTCACGACGCTGCTCGGCCTGTTCGTGCCGGCTTTCGCCGCGGTGCCGAAGGCGATCACCTTCACCACCGCGCCGCTGTGGAAGGCAGCGGTGAGCTGGATCACCATCAACTTCTTCGACACGATCGAAGCCTTCCGCGTCGCGCTCATCCTCAACGTGCTGAACCCGGTGCGCGCCTTTTGCGAAGGATTCCCATGGCTGGGCGCGGTCGCCCTGCTCGGCCTTGCCGGCTACCAGCTCGGCGGGCTGCGGCTCGCCGCCCTGGTCGCCGCGCTGACGGCTTTCTGCGCGATCACCGGGCTGTGGGAGAAGACCATGGCGACGGTCTATCTCTGCGGCATCTCGGCCTTCATCGCCTGCCTGATCGGCATTCCGATCGGCCTGATGGCGTCACGCAGCGACCGTTTCGAAAAGATCGTCACGCCGGTCATCGATACGCTGCAGGTGCTGCCGTCCTTCTGCTTCATCATTCCGGTGGTGATGCTGTTTCGGGTCGGCGACGTCACGGCGATGATCGCAACCATTGCCTTCGCCGTGGTGCCGGCGATCCGCTACACCAATCACGGCATCCGCCAGGTGCCGCCGGCGCTGATCGAGGCCGCGAAGGTTTCCGGCTGCACGCCGCGTCAGACCTTCTTTCGCGTGCAACTGCCGCTGGCGCTTCCCGAGATCATGCTCGGCGTCAACCAGACGATCCTGATGGCGCTGGCGATGATCATCATCTGCGCCATGGTCGGCACCCGCGATCTCGGCCAGGAGGTGTTCATCGCCCTGTCCAAGGCCGATTCCGGCCGCGGCATCGTCGCCGGTCTCGCCATCGCCTTCATCGGCATCGTCGCCGACCGGCTGTTCAACGCCTGGACAGCGAAGGCCAGGGCAAGGCTGGGTTAGTCTGATTGATGCCGAATGTCTGACCCGGGCGATCCACCCTTTGCCGTCCTTGTCTTCGACATGGCCAGAACCGGTGAGCCGGACGGCGAGCACCTGATCTCCGGTTTCGTCTGCCACGATGTGAAGTTCGGCGGCGACGCCGCCGGCGTCTTCGCCTGGCCGGAAGAGCCGGCCGACTGGGCGCTCAGAACCATGCAGTTCCTGCTGATGGCCGATATGATGGCGATGCGCGGCGATGGCCCCGACTGGGCCGACGACTGCGATCTTCTTTCCTCAGAGGTGACCGAAACCGATGCCCCTCCCGACTATCCGCTGGACTGAAGCCGCGCCGGTGCCGACCACATGATTTTGGTCGCGCGACCTACTCCGCCGCGACGCCCTTCACCTCGAGATAGCTCTCCATGGAATCGTCCAGCGCCTGCAGCCACGGTGTGTGGTGCAGTGGCGCCATCGTACCGGTCATCAGCGAGCGATAGGCATGGTCGCGGAAGCTCATAATGTCCTCCGCCTTGTGGTGCTCCCATTCCATGAAGGTCTGGTTGACCGCCTCGACGTCGAAGCCGGGATAGTCGGTCTGTTCCATCAATTCCTTGGTGTAGTCGCCCTGGAACCAGATCATCTGCTCGGCGTCTTCCAGCGTTTCCTCGCGTGCCCGCCATTTCGCCCCGTGGGCCGCCATCGCCTGCGCCGACGGCAGCTTGACGCGGCCCATGATGACGTCGCGGGCGAACCAGGCCTGCGCGTCGAACATGTTGAAGGTGTAGAACTGGTCCTGCATGCCGACGAAGGACAGTTTCGGGTTCTTTTCCCAGACGACGCCTTCATAGAGCCCGTCCGGCCACATGCGGTTGGCGGTCTTGAGCTTCAGCTCCTCGGTGAGGAACGGGAAGGAATGCAGATAGCCGGTGCACAGGATGATGGCGTCGACGTCCTTAGTGGTGCCGTCCTTGAAGTGCGCGGTCTTGCCGACGACCTTCTGCAGCAGCGGCACTTCCTTCCAATTCTCCGGCCATTTGAAGCCCATCGGCTTCGAGCGGTAGCTGGAGGTGATCGATTTGGCGCCGTATTTGTAGCATTGCGAGCCGATGTCCTCGGCCGAATAGGAGCGGCCGATGATCAAGATGTCCTTGCCCTTGAACTCCATGGCGTCGCGGAAATCATGGCTGTGCAGGATGCGGCCGTTGAAGGTGGCAAAGCCCTCGAAATAAGGCACGTTGGGCACGGAGAAATGCCCGGAGGCGACGACGACGTTGTCGAACTCTTCGGAGTAGGTGACGTCGTTGGTGCGGTCATGCGCGGTGACGGTGAACTTCTTCGTCGCTTCCGAGAAGCTCACCATGCGCACCGGGCTGTTGAAGCGCACCCATTTGCGCACGCCTGATTTTTCGACGCGGCCCTTGATGTAATCCCAAAGCACGGCGCGCGGCGGGTAGGAGCCGATCGGGCGGCCGAAATGCTCCTCGAATGTATAGTCGGCGAACTCCAGGCATTCCTTCGGTCCGTTCGACCAAAGGTAGCGGTACATCGAGCCGTGCACCGGGTCGCCATGTTCGTCGAGACCAGTGCGCCAGGTGTAGTTCCACAGGCCGCCCCAGTCGGACTGCTTTTCGAAGCAGACGATTTCGGGAATATCGGCGCCCTTGTCGGCGGCCGACTTGAAGGCCCTGAGCTGCGCCATGCCGGACGGTCCGGCTCCGATGACGGCAACACGACTTTTCATTGCAGGCCTCCCGATCTCATTTCGACTTTTGTTTTGACGCCATTCCCAAGGGAAAGCGCTATGAGCTTCTCCCGGGAGAACCGTTTCCCGCTTTTCCGGAATTGCTCTTACGAAACAAATTTCACTGACAGGACAATAATTGGCCCTATGGTGCTGTCAACAGGCCTTGTGGCAAAACCGCGTTTCGCCTGGGCAACTTCCGGTGAAAAACCATAGCAGAAGGCGCCGGCAAAATACGGGGATCAATCGCAAATGGCTTGCTGCAGCAATTGCGCTCTTGTATCGGCACCGATTATGTTCACCTTGAGTGAAATAGATCGGCAGTGTCTTGAGGTGGCGGCGACATGGCGAAAACAGCATCCGATCTCAAGCCCGGCGCCGGCTCCGCTGTCGCCAAGACCAGGCCGTCGCTGAAAGGTGCGGCAACGGACGGGCGAACCATCCGCGCACCGCTGACGCAGAACCCGCACGCCATTCGCGACACCCGCGAAAAGGTGCTGGAGGTGGCGATCGGCCGCGAGGTGCGGGCGTTCCGCAAGAAGCTCGGCATCACCGTCGCCGATCTGGCTGTCGCCACCGACATTTCGTTGGGCATGCTGTCGAAGATCGAAAACGGCATCACCTCGCCGTCGCTGACCACTTTGCAGGCGCTGTCGCGGGCGCTCGGCGTTCCGGTGACCGCCTTTTTCCGCCGCTTCGAGGAGGAGCGCAGCGCCGTCTTCGTCAAGGCCGGCGAAGGGCTCGATGTCGAGCGTCGCGGCACGCGCGCCGGCCACCAGTACAATCTGCTTGGCCATATCGGCTCCAACACCAGCGGCGTCGTCGTCGAACCCTACCTGATCACGCTGACCGAGGATTCGGATGTGTTCCCGACCTTCCAGCATGAGGGCATGGAGTTCCTCTACATGCTCGAAGGCGAGGTCGTTTACCGGCACGGCAGCAATCTCTATCCGATGAAGCCCGGCGACAGCCTGTTCTTCGACGCCGATGCACCGCATGGACCGGAGCAGCTGACGAAACTGCCAATGCGCTATTTGTCGATTATCTGCTATCCGCAGAGCGCGGGTTAGCCAATCTCCCCCCTTGTGGGGGAGATGTCCGGCAGGACAGAGGGGGCGCTGTCCCGCCGACCTATCGATCGATCGTAGCCCGCGACCTCAGAGGTTGGTCTTCGCCAAGGGCGGATGGGCAAGGTTGGCGTTCCTTCGCGCCCCCCTCTGCCCTGCCGGGCATCTCCCCCACGAGGAGGGAGATCGGCAGCTTCGCGGACCTTGCTCAATCCGGCCCGAACCCCGGCGATGTCGCACTCCCGTCATCCAGCTTCGACAGCCATTCCACGAGCGTCGGCCTATACCGCGTCAAACCCTTGTAATTGGCGAGTTCGTCGGGAAGGTCGCGGATGACGCGGTGCAGGCGCTTCGCCCATTTCGGCTGCGTCACCAGTTCGTCCATCTTGATCAGATAGCAGCGGATCGGGAAGACGATGCCGTTGGAGCGCGGCAGGCGCCAGAAGCTTTGCAGTTCGACGCGCAGATGCACCTTGTCGCCGACATTCTCCGGCGTCACGGTGGTGCGGTCCGGTCCCCATTTGTGATAATTTTCCGGGCTGGTGTCGAGGCGCGGATTGATGGTCATCGTCCAGTTCAACCGTCGCGCCGGCTTGCCCTGCTGGATGTTGGTGAGGAATTTCAGCGCCCTGACAAAAATCCCCTTCTCATGCGCCAGCGGCACCGGCGCGTGCCACTCGAAGAAGTTCATGCCGATGTCGAAATCGAGCGACCAGTCGGCCTGGGTGGTGACCATGCCGGCGTCCATCCACAGATTGCCGTCGCGCTGGTCGAGGATGCAGAAATCGCCCTGGCTCTGCCGGGTGATGTACTCCATCGGTCCATAGGGCAGCGTCGAGGTGTCGCCGAAGGTGAAGGTGTCGTCGATGCCGAGCGGCCGGTTGATCCAGCGCCAGCGATCGCCGTTGCGCTCAAGCGTGAAATGCTCGGGATAGCCTAACGCCTGTTGCTCCATCAGAAGTTCCAGCAAATCCCAGCCGGCCAGCGTCATATGCGGCAGCGACTGGCAGCGCAGCGGATCCTCGGCCAGCACTAAAGCGCGGTCCTGCATTTCGGCGACATAGTGCTCGTCGACGTCGATCAGGTTTTCCAGCACGCTGCCCTTCGGCCCCAGGACATGCGGCTCGATGTTGACCGCATACATGTAGGCGTCTTCGTGGAACGGGAACGGAAACCGCCTGATGTGCTCCGGGCTGTTCTTGAAGGTAAAATCGTCGCGGAACGTTTCCTTGCGAAAGGTGATGCCCATGATTTCCTCCTAGCGCTCCAGCACCAGCGACCGGCCCTCGAAGCGCGACACGCACGGCATGATCTTGCAGCCGGAACGATGGTCTTCCTCGCTCAGCCAGTGGTCGTTGTGGATGAACTTGCCGTCATACGAGATGACGTTGGTTTCGCACTGGCCGCAGACGCCGCCACGGCAGAGATAGGGCGGATCGACGCCGGCCGCCTCGATCGCCTCGAGCAGGCTCTGCTGCTCGTCGACGCGGATGGTCTTGCCGCTGACAGCCAGTGTCACGTCGAACGGCGCGCCGGGCTGGGGTGCCGCGAAATGCTCGTAATGCACCGTCTCCGGCGGCCAGCCGAGAGCTGCTGCGCGGTCGCGCACCCAGTTGATCATGCCTGAGGGGCCGCAGACGTATAGGTGCGTGCCGAGCGGTTGCGACGACAACAGCCGGTCAAGCTCGATGCGCTCTTCCAGATCGTCGTGATAAAGCCGGATGCGGCGGCCATAGCGCTCCTGCAGCACGTCGGCATAGGTGCCGAGCGAGGCGGTGCGGCAGGTGTAGTGGAGTTCGAAATTGCCGCCAGTGCCGGCAAGCTGCGCGGTCTGCGCCATGAACGGCGTGATGCCGATGCCGCCGGCCAGCATCAGGTGCTTCTTTGCCCTGAGGTCAAGCGAGAACAGGTTGACCGGATAGCTGATCACCATCTCCATGCCGGCATGGACCCTGCTGTGCATAAACAATGAGCCGCCGCGGCCGACATCGTCACGGCGCACGGAAATCGTGTATTCGCGCGTGTCGAGTGGCGAGCCCATCAGCGAATAGGGATTGAGCCTGGTGCGCTCCCCATCGCGCATCTCGACCACGACATGGGCGCCGCCGGAAAAGGTCGGCAGCAGCTCGCCGTCGCGCCGGCGGAAATGGAAGCGGGTGACCAGCTCGTTGACCGGGACGACATCGCTGACCACGACATCGAGCTTGGTGGTGCCGGTGCTCATCGGAAGACCTCCTCCATCGGAGGAATCTCCGTGCGATCCTCGGCATTGATGCAGACGCCCTGGAAGGCGGCGAGGCGCCGCGAATAGTGATCGCGCACCAGCAGCAGCAGGCCGCAATGCGCGCAGGTCGCCGGCTGCGTCGTCACATTCTCGGTGATGCCCTTGCAATGAACGCACTGCATGCGGCGCGCCAGCGAGCCGCGATGTTCTGTTAGCATCGAGGTGTGGTCGATGCCGGCTTCAAGGGCTGCCTGCATGGCCTGGCCGATCAGCCCTTCAGTGCCGGCGAGATAGACGCGCAGGCCCATATGCGCATTGGTCAGCGTCTGCTTCAGCCGCGGCAGCGCGCTGGCGAAGGAAGGGCTCTGGTAGAACTGCGCCGGCTTCAGCGCCTCGAGCGTGGCGATATGTTTGCCGTCATGGCCGGGGATGAAGATGATGTGGGCGTCACCGAAAAAACCCGCCGGCGCCCTGGCCGCCAGCTCCGCTATTGCCAGCGCTCCTTCCGCATCGGCGACGAAAAGATGATGCTTGCCGGGCTGTGGGGACAGGGTTCCGTAAACTGGCCGGCTGATGATGCTTTTGGCTGCCATTCTCTGTTTATGCCTCGAACCCCTCGCCGTTGACCATGCCTCAGCCTTTCGCCGTGCGCTTGGTCTTCTTCGGATCGTCGAAGGGCAGCGGCTCAGCCGTCGCCTTGATCGCCCCGCTCTTGTTGCGGATTTCGAGCTTGGTGCCCTGGACCGCGCAGTCGACATCGAGCCGGGCGATGCCCATCGATTTCTTGACCAGCGGCGAATACATGGCGCAGGTCACCACGCCGACCTTCTTGCCGTCGCGATAGACCGGCGCGCCCTCGTCGGCCGGCTCCTTGCCTTCGAGCAGCACGCCGTAGATCTTGAAGCGCTCCTTGCCCTTGAGGCGATAGTGTTCCTCGGCGCCGCGAAAGCCGGTCTTGCCGGGGCTGACGGTGAAGTCGAGGCCAAGCTCCCACAGCGTGTCGCCGGGGCCTTCATTGTCGAACGGATATTTTTGCGAATTGTCGTAGGGATAGAACAGCAGATAACTTTCGACACGCAGCATATCGAGCGTGGTGAAGCGGCACGGAATGATGCCGGCGCTCTTGCCCTCATCGAGAATCCGGTCCCAGATCGTGCCGGCATCCTGGCCGCGGCAGAAGATCTCGTAGCCGCGCTCGCCGGTGTAGCCGGTGCGCGAGATCATCACCGGAAAGCCGAACAGCTGCGTCTGCATGTGATGGAAATAGTTGAGGTCGCGAATGCCCGGCACGTGCTTTGAGAGATAGTCGACAGCGGTCGGGCCCTGCAGCGACAAATCGTGCAGATTGTCGTCGAAGCGCAGCGAGACATCGCGGCCCACGGAAGCGCGCTGCAGCTCCTCATGGCCGGTGCCGGAGCCATGCACCACCATCCAGGCGTTGGGCCCGGTACGGTAGAGAATACAATCGTCGGTGAACTTGCCCTGCTCGTTCAGCATGCAGGCATAGGCCGACTTGCCGGGATAGATCTTTTCCACGTCGCGCGTGGTGGCGAGGTCGATCAGATGCGAAGCATGCGGGCCGGTGATGTGGACCTTCTTCAGGCCCGATACGTCCATCAGCCCCGCCTTGGTGCGGATGGCGACATACTCTTCGTCGGCATCCTTGTCGTAGGTCCAGGCGGTTCCCATGCCGCTCCAGTCTTCGAGCTTGGAACCGAGCGCGCGGTGGCGATCCGCCAGGGTCGAAAATCTCCAGGATGCCGTCATCCGCTCGTCCTCCGTTTCGAAAATTCTTAGCTGTTCCCGGCTCCCTGCACAAAGGCGGGAGCATTTGCCGAATATTGACCGCAAACATTCGGGCGCCGCAATACCCTGAAGCAAATAATTTCATTGTCAGGCAAAATTCGTAGCTGGGGACAAACGGTTAACCCAACGTAAAATCGGCTTGACAATTGTGGAATTCGGTCTGAATTTATGAAAAAAATTTCACTCTGTTGAAAGAGGGCAGCGAGCGGCCAATTCGGGGCCGGGCGCTGGAAAAGGGGAAAAACCGATGTCAGACCTGCAGCAGCGCATCGAAGCGCTGTACCGCTCCGACGTGCGCGGATCGGTACTCCTGATCGTCTGCCTGTGGGCGACGATCCTCTTCGTCCTTTTGATGACCTGGCCATACATCCCGGACACCGGGATCAAGATCGTCGTCGCGATTGCCGCCGCCGCCGTGCTGATTTTCAACACAGCCGCCATTCTGGCGATGGTCAGTCACTACAAGGAAGACAAGGATTTCATCTACGGTCTCGACATCAAGAACGCCGACGCGGCCCGCAACCGCAAGTCCTGAGGGGTAGAAAACATGTCGCGCTACACACCGCCGGAGCAGGGCAAGGCCGGGCAGATTTTCGATATCGTCGTCGTCGTGGTCGCCATTTTCGTGGCGCTGTGGCTGCCGCTCAAGATGGGCCTCGCAGGCGCGGCAAAATCCATCGACGCGCTCGACGCCAAGACCTGGGAAGCGCTTGGCCAGAACCCGACCATGGCGTCGATCTGGGAAAAGCTCGGCTACACGCCGGAGACCGCGCACGACATCATCCAGAACCGCTTTCACTACATCATCGACTGGCCGACGCTGATCATCATGGCCGCGGTACTGATCGGCTATTTCGTCTTCCTGTTTCGCGCCTCCGATCGCGAATACCGCGACGTCATCAACGAAAAGTTCGACGACAAGTAAAACCGGGGAAGCATCATCATGTGGGTCGCACTCTCTTATGCATGCTGGGGCATCTCGATCGTGCTCGCGCTGTGGATGCTTTACGACTGGTTCAAGATCGACACGACTTTCTCCGAAGAGGTTCTGACCTCGTCACGGGAAGGCGAGCTTGAAGCCGCCTCCGAAGAACACCGGATCTGAGTGGGGATTGATCAATGACGATGGCGCTTGAACCGGCAATACACGGCGACAGGGTTTCACTGCTCAGGGTGCTCGGCCCGGCGCATGTCTGGGCGCTCGGCGTCGGCATCGTTCTGGTCGGCGAGTTCACCGGCTGGAATTTCTCGGCCGACAAGGGCGGCGCGCTGGCGGCGCTGATCGTCTGCTGGATCGTCGGCCTGCTCTACACCTCGGTCGCCATGATCGATTCCGAGGTCACCTCGACGGTCGCCGCAGCCGGCGGCCAGTATGCGCAGGCCAAGCACATTGTCGGACCGCTGATGGCGTTCAACGTCGCGCTGTTCCTGGTCTTTGCCTACACCATGCTCGAAGTCTCGGACGCCATCCTGCTCGGCGACACCATCGTCGCCAAGGCGGGCGTCGAAGGGCTCACCCACAATTCCTTCATCGCCGCGACCATCGTCGTGCTGGCGTGGCTGAACTATCGCGGCGTGCTGATGACGCTCAACGTCAATTTCGTCGTCACCGCGATCGCCTATGTCTCGATCGTCATCCTGTTCTTCTCGGTCAGCCCGTGGACGCAAGGTGCCGTGCTGAAGCTCAACGAACTGGTCACCCCCGGCAATGCGCTTCCCTATGGCTGGATCGGCGTCATCGCCGCCTTCCAGTTCGGCATCTGGTACTATCTCGGCATCGAGGGCACCACGCAGGCGGCCGAGGAAGTGCGCTCGCCGGCCCGCTCGCTGCCCTACGGCACCATGGCCGGCATGATCACGCTTTTGATCGCCGCCGCCATGACCTGGTATGTCTGCGCCTCGATGATGCCGTGGGAATACCTGGGAATCACCTACTACCCGCTGTGGGACGCGGGCAAGTTGACCGGCAGCCCACTGCTCGAAAACCTGTTGTTCATCGCCACGCTGCTGGCGGCCATCGCCTCCGCCAATGGCTGTATCAACGATGCGGCACGGGCCTGGTTCTCGCTCGGCCGCGACCGCTATCTGCCAACCTGGTTCTCGGCCGTGCATCCGAAATACCGCACGCCCTACCGCTCGATCGTGTTCCTGCTGCCGATCGCGCTCGCGTTCGCCTTCATCGCCGACCTCAACCAGGCGATCACCTTCTCGATCCTGTCAGGCGTGCTGCAATACACCTTCATGAGCATCAACATCATGATGTTCCGCAAAAAGTGGCCGCTCGGCTCGATCCGCCGCGGTTACACCCATCCGTTCCATCCGCTGCCGGCGATCGTGCTGTTCTGCCTGTGCGTGGTGACCTTCTTCGCCATCTTCCTCGGCTTCGGCTCGCAGCTGATCGCCATGGTCGCCTTCTACTTCCTGATCTCGCTGTGGTTCCACTTCTACCGCTACAAATTCGTGCGCCGCGGCGATCAGTTCACCATGCCGTGGCCGAAGCCACAGGGCTATTGAAACGAGGTAAGGGTGCTCGCCCCTGGGGCGAGGCTGGTTTGACGAGGTGTTCGAATTGACGTCAGCATTGCTGGCCGGGCTCATCGCCCTGGCACTCGTCGTTCATCTCGTCTGGCTTGTGCGCGCCAATGGCAAAAAGGCCATGGCCGCATTGGTCGCCGAAGAAGCCGGCATCCGCACCGTCATTGCGGATGCAGTCAACATTTCGGATGGTGCCGCCGGTGTCGTCACCTGGGCGGGCCTATGGAACGGCCAGCGTGTGCAGGTGCGCACCATCGTCGACACGCTGGCGACGAGAAAGCTCCCTGCCCGCTGGCTGTCCGTCTCGATCACCGAACCGGTTACGGTGCCTGCCACCTTCGACATGATGATGCGGCCGGGCTCGCCGACGACCTTCTCCAACTTCGACCATCTCCAGCATACGCTGCCGAAGCTCGCTGACTTTCCGGCCGAGGCGGTGCTGCGGACGGACCGCAAAGGCGTGCGCTTCCCGCAGGACATCATCGCCGATCATGTGGAGATCTTTGCCGAGGGCCGCGCCAAGGAGTTGCTGATCACACCGAAAGGCGTGCGCATCGTCTGGCTGCTGGCGGAGGCCGAGCGGGCGCGTTATGGCGTGTTCCGGCAAGCCGCGTTCGGCGGCATCATGCTTGACCCGGCGCTGATCGAGAGATTGCTCAAATCCGCATCGGCGCTGCGCGATGCCATCAACCAACGCGAACGGCAGGCCGCATGACCAGTTCCTCACCCACACCGGCCAATCCCTATCTGGTGCTTGGCGCGGCGATTGTTTTGCCGGCAAGCGGGCATGTCATTCTGGGTGTGCCGGTGCGCGGCCTGCAGTTCCTTTTCTTCATGGTGATCCTGGCTTGGGTGACGATGAAAATCGCGCCGCCCGATGCCAGCTTCATCGGCCGCCATGCCGGCGGCTTCCTGATCTACGCCTTGTCGGTGCTCGATGCTTACAAGATCGCCCGCATCCGCACCGCCAAATGGGTTCACAGTGCCCGCACAGGCGGCGATAGCGCGGGCGGCGACACGCCGGTTGATATATAACGAGAGGAATATTTTTTTCATAGCAATTGAATTCCCAGGACTCATTCGATACATCTCCTAGGGAACAACCTCGGGAGCCTGACATGTGCGGAATCGTCGGACTGTTTTTGAAGGACAAGTCGCTTGAGCCCCAGCTTGGCGCGATGCTGTCGCAGATGCTGATCTCGCTCAGCGATCGCGGTCCCGACAGCGCCGGTATCGCCATATATGGGGCGCCTGCCAGGAATGAGGCCAAGATCACCATTCAGTCGGCCAAGCCGGAGCGCGATTTCCGCGGCCTCGAAGCCGAGCTGGCCAAGGCCATCGGCACGCCGGTGACGATCAGCGTGAAGTCGACGCATGCCGTCGTCAGGACCACGCCCGCCAAGATCGACGAAGCGCGCGAGGCCATCCAGGCGCTGCGTCCCGACATCCGCATCATGGGCGCCGGCGACGTGGTCGAAATCTACAAGGAAGTCGGCCTGCCCGAGGCGGTCGTCGACCGCTTCGATGTGCGCTCGATGACCGGCACGCATGGCATCGGCCACACCCGCATGGCGACCGAATCGGCGGTGACGACGATGGGCGCGCATCCGTTTTCGACCGGCGCCGACCAGTGCCTGGTGCACAATGGCTCGTTGTCCAATCACAACAATGTCCGCCGCGAACTGATCCGCGAAGGCATGAAATTCGAGACCGAGAACGACACCGAGGTCGCCGCCGCCTATCTCTCGTCGCAGATGGCGCATGGCAAGAATCTCGGCGAGGCGTTGGAAGGCACACTCTCCGACCTCGACGGCTTCTTCACCTTCGTCGTCGGCACCAAGAACGGTTTTGGCGTGGTGCGCGATCCGATCGCCTGCAAGCCCGCCGTCATGGCCGAGACCGACCAGTATGTCGCCTTCGGTTCGGAGTATCGCGCGCTCACCAAACTGCCCGGCATAGACGGCGCCAAGGTCTGGGAACCGGAGCCCGCGACCGTTTATTTCTGGGAGCATTGAGTTCATGCCGGCAACAAAACGTTCAAAGACGGTAACGCACGACCACGCTGCGAGGGTCTTCGACCTCGACGAGCTGTCGCTGCGCGAGCTCAACCAGGCCCTGCACAATCTGACCCCCGGGTCGAACGAAACGGCGTGGGAAGTGCTGAACCCGAAGGGCAACCATTCCGTCGCCGTCGGTGTCGACCAGCCTGTCACCATCGATGTGCGCGGCAGCGTCGGCTATTACTGCGCCGGCATGAATGACGGCGCCACGATCACCGTGCACGGTTCGGCCGGACCCGGTGTCGGCGAGAACATGATGTCGGGCTCGATCACCATCAAAGGCGACGCCAGCCAGTACGCCGGGGCCACCGGCAAGGGCGGGCTGCTGGTCATCGAGGGCAACGCCTCGTCGCGCTGCGGCATCTCGATGAAGGGCATCGACATCGTCGTGCATGGCAATATCGGCCACATGTCGGCGTTCATGGCACAGTCGGGCAATCTTGTGGTGCTGGGCGATGCCGGCGATGCACTCGGCGATTCCATATACGAGGCGCGGCTGTTCGTGCGCGGCAAGGTCGACAGCCTTGGCGCCGACTGCATCGCCAAGGAGATGCGGCCAGAGCACCTTGAGCTGCTGAAGGGCCTGCTCGAGCGCGCCGGCGTGACCGGGGTCAGGCCGTCCGAGTTCACGCGCTACGGCTCGGCGCGCACGCTCTACAATTTCAATATCGACAACGCCGACGCGTATTGAGGCAGCATGACCTATCGCAACCCGCCGACGACGCCGCGCAAATCCGCGACCTTCGACGACTACACGCTTTCTGAAATCCGCCGCGCCGCGGCGACCGGGATCTATGATATCCGTGGCGCCGGCGCCAAGCGCAAGCTGCCGCATTTCGACGACCTGTTGTTCCTTGGCGCCTCGATCTCGCGCTATCCGCTGGAAGGTTATCGCGAACGCTGCGACACCTCAGTGGTGCTAGGCTCGCGCTATGCCAAGAAGCCGATCGAGCTGAAGATTCCGATCACCATTGCCGGCATGAGCTTCGGCTCGCTGTCCGGCCCGGCCAAGGAAGCGCTCGGCCGCGGCGCGACCCTGTCCGGCACCTCGACCACCACCGGCGACGGCGGCATGACCGAGGAAGAGCGCGGCCATTCCAAGCAACTGGTCTATCAGTACCTACCGTCGCGCTACGGCATGAACCCCAGGGATTTGCGCCGCGCCGATGCGATAGAAGTCGTCGTCGGCCAGGGCGCCAAGCCGGGCGGCGGCGGCATGCTGCTTGGCCAGAAAATTTCCGATCGCGTCGCCGAAATGCGCACGCTGCCGAAAGGCATCGACCAGCGCTCGGCCTCGCGCCATCCCGACTGGACCGGGCCCGACGATCTCGAGATCAAGATCCTCGAACTGCGCGAAATCACCGACTGGGAAAAGCCGATCTACGTCAAGGTCGGCGGCGCGCGGCCCTATTACGACACCGCGCTTGCGGTGAAGGCCGGCGCCGATGTCGTCGTCGTCGATGGCATGCAGGGTGGCACCGCCGCAACGCAGGAAGTGTTCATCGAAAATGTCGGCCAGCCGACGCTTGCCTGCATCAGACCGGCGGTGCAGGCGCTGCAGGATCTCGGCATGCACCGCAAGGTGCAACTGATCGTCTCCGGCGGCATCCGCAACGGCGCCGACGTCGCCAAGGCACTGGCGCTTGGCGTCGACGCGGTGTCGATCGGCACGGCGGCGCTGGTGGCGCTCGGCGACAACGATCCGCGCTGGGAGTCCGAGTACAACGAACTCGGCACCACCGCCGGCGCCTATGACGACTGGCATGAGGGGCGTGACCCCGCCGGCATCACCACGCAGGACCCCGAACTGATGAAGCGGGTCGACCCGATCGCCGCCGGGCGGCGGCTGGCCAACTATCTCAAGGTGATGACGCTGGAGGCGCAGACGATCGCTCGCGCCTGCGGCAAGAACAGCCTGCACAATCTTGAGCCCGAGGATCTCGTCGCGCTCACCATCGAAGCCGCCGCCATGGCCGGCGTGCCGCTGGCCGGCACCAACTGGATACCGGGGAAGAACGGCTTCTAAGACATCCGCATATCAAAAATACCACCAAGCGAGGAACTATAATGGGGAACGATCTCGCCGCCTTCGCCAAAGAGAACGGCGTCAAATATTTCATGATTTCCTACACCGACCTGTTCGGTGGGCAGCGCGCCAAGCTGGTGCCGGCGCAAGCCATCGCCGACATGCAGAAGGACGGTGCCGGCTTTGCCGGTTTCGCCACCTGGCTTGACCTTACGCCGGCGCATCCGGACATGCTGGCGGTGCCGGACCCGAATTCGGTGATCCAGCTGCCATGGAAGCCGGAGGTGGCCTGGGTCGCCGCCAACTGCGTCATGGACGACAAGGAAGTCGACCAGACGCCACGCAACACGCTGCGGCGGCTGATTGCCGAGGCCGCCAGCGACGGCATGCACGTCAAGACCGGCGTCGAGGCTGAGTTCTTCCTGATCTCGCCGGACGGCAAGACGATTTCCGACGAATACGACACCGCATCGAAGCCTTGCTATGACCAGCAGGCGGTGATGCGCCGCTACGATGTCATCGCCGAAATCTGCGACCACATGCTGGCGCTCGGCTGGGGCGCCTACCAGAACGACCATGAGGACGCCAACGGCCAGTTCGAGATGAACTGGGCCTTCGACGACGCGCTCGCCACTGCAGACAAGCACTCCTTCTTCAAGTTCATGGTCAAGTCGGTCGCCGAAAAACACGGTCTGCGCGCCACCTTCATGCCGAAACCCTTCCAGGGGCTGACCGGCAATGGCTGCCATGCCCACATCTCGGTGTGGGACAAATCAGGCAAGACCAATGTCTTTGCTGACAATGCGATGGAACTCGGCCTGTCGGCCAAGGGCAAGAATTTCCTCGGCGGCATCATGAAGCATGCCTCGGCGCTTGCCGCGATCACCAACCCGACGGTCAATTCCTACAAGCGCATCAATGCGCCGCGCACCATTTCGGGTGCGACCTGGGCGCCAAATACGGTGACCTGGACCGGCAACAACCGCACCCACATGGTGCGCGTGCCCGGCCCCGGCCGCTTCGAACTGCGCCTGCCTGACGGCGCGGTAAATCCCTATCTCTTGCAGGCGGTGATCATCGCCGCCGGCCTCGACGGCATCCGCTCGAAGGCCGATCCCGGCAAGCGCTACGACATCGACATGTACCAGCATGGCCATACCGTGAAGGGCGCGCCAAAACTGCCGCTCAACCTGCTCGATGCGCTGCGCGAGTTCGACAAGGACAAATCGCTCAAGGCGGCGCTGGGTGAGGAATTCTCGTCGGCCTACCTAAAGCTGAAGCACCAGGAATGGAATTCCTATGCTTCGCACTTCACGCAATGGGAGCGCGACCACACGCTGGATATCTGACCATCAGCGAGGCGCTAGCGATCCCGGAATGACGTCATGAAATACTCGATCTTTTCGCTCGCTCGCGCCGCCCTATCCGGCCACAAGAACTGGCAGCGCACCTGGCGCGATGCCAGCCCTAAAGATCGCTACGATGTGGTGATCATCGGCGGTGGCGGCCATGGCCTGGCCACCGCATGGTTCCTGGCCAGCGAGTACGGCATAAAAAATGTCGCCGTGCTGGAAAAAGGCTGGATCGGCTCCGGCAATGCCGGCCGCAACACCACCATCATCCGCTCCAATTATGGCCTGCCCGGGAATACCGGCTTCTACGAATTGTCGATGAAGCTGTGGGAACGGATGGAGCAGGACCTCAACTACAACACGATGGTCAGCCAGCGCGGCGTCCTCAACCTCTATCATTCCGACGCGCAGCGCGACGCCTATGCGCGGCGCGGCAACACGATGCGGATCAACGGCATCGATGCCGAACTGCTCGATCAGGCTGCGCTGAAGAAGATGATCCCGTTCCTGAATTTCGATCATGCACGTTTTCCCGTGCAGGGCGGCCTGTTGCAGCGGCGCGGCGGCACGGCGCGGCACGATGCTGTGGTCTGGGGCTATGCCCATGCGGCCAGCGCGCTCGGCGTCGACATCATCCAGAACTGCGAGGTCACAGGCTTCACTCGCGACGCCAATGGCAAGGTGACCGGTGCCGAGACGTCGCGCGGCAAGATCGGCGCAGGCAAGGTCGGCATGGCGGTCGCCGGCTCTTCCTCGCGGGTTGCCGCGATGGCCGGGCTGCGTCTGCCGATCGAGAGTCATGTGCTGCAGGCCTTCGTCTCCGAGGCGATCAAGCCACTCATTCCAGGCGTCATGACCTTCGGCGCCGGTCATTTCTATGTCAGCCAGTCCGACAAGGGCGGTCTGGTCTTTGGCGGCGACGTAGACGGCTACAATTCCTATGCCCAACGCGGCAATTTGCCTGTCATGGAAGACGTCTGCGAAGGCGGCATGGCGCTGATGCCGATGATCGGCCGCGTGCGGCTGCTGCGCCAGTGGGGCGGCATCATGGACATGTCGATGGATGGTTCGCCGATCATCGACAAGACGCCTGTCGACGGGCTCTACCTCAACGCCGGCTGGTGCTATGGCGGCTTCAAGGCGACGCCCGGTTCCGGCTTCGTCTTTGCCCATCTTCTGGCGCGAGACGAGTCGCATGCTGAAGCCGCACGGTTCCGCCTCGACCGTTTCCAGCGCGGTGCAATGATCGACGAAAAGGGCCAGGGCGCCCAACCGAACCTTCACTGAGGACGGTCAGGAAACCATGCGCATTGTCTGTCCCTTCTGCGGCGAACGCGAACTCGGCGAGTTCACCTTTCTCGGCGATGCCAAGCCGCAACGGCCGGCGGCGGATGCCAGCGAAGACGCCGTCTACGACTATGTCTATCTGCGCGACAATATCGCCGGCGTGATGAGCGAGAATTGGTACCATGGCGGCGGTTGCCGGGCATGGCTGAAGGTCACGCGCAACACGCTGACACACGAGATTTCGGCGGTGGAGCCGGCGGCCGGCGTCGGCGCCGCCAAGGTTGGCGCCTGATGGCCGGCGCTCAAGAAAATCGACTCGCCAGCGGCGGCCTGATCGACCGCTCGGCGCCGCTCTCCTTCCGCTTCGACGGCAAAAGCTTTTCCGGCTTCCAGGGCGACACGCTGGCGTCGGCACTGGTCGCCAATGGCGTCAAGCTGGTCGGCCGCTCGTTCAAATATCATCGCCCGCGCGGCATCCTGACCGCCGGCTCGGAAGAGCCCAACGCGCTGGTCGAATTGCGCATGGGTGCGCGGCGTGAGCCGAACACAAAGGCGACCACCGCCGAACTTTATGAAGGCCTTGAAGCCGCCAGCCAGAACCGCTGGCCGTCGCTGCGGCACGACGTGATGTCGGTGAACCAGTTGTTCGCGCCGATCTTCGTTGCCGGCTTTTACTACAAGACCTTCATGTGGCCGGCCAAGTTCTGGGAAGCGATCTACGAGCCGGCGATCCGCCGCGCCGCGGGTCTCGGCCGCGCCGCGGGCGTTGCCGACCCGGACCATTACGACAAGGCATGGGCGCATTGCGACGTGCTGATCGCCGGCTCCGGCCCGGCCGGTCTGGCGGCAGCACTCGCTGCCGGCCGCGCAGGCGCCCGCGTCATCCTGGGCGAGGAAGATTTTACGCTCGGCGGCCGCTTGCTGTCGGATGGCGGCACGATCGACGGCATGCCGGCCGCCGAATGGATATCGCGGACGCTGGCTGAACTCGCATCGTTGCCCGACGTCCGCATTATGACCCGCACGACCCTGTTCGGCGTCTATGATGGCGGCACCTATGGCGCGATCGAGCGGGTCAACGACCACCTGCCCTCGCCGCCCGAACACCAGGTGCGCCAGCGGCTGTGGCGGATCGTTGCCAAACGCTGCGTCGTCGCGGCCGGCGCCATCGAGCGGCCGATCGTCTTTGCCGGCAATGATACGCCTGGCGTGATGATGGCTTCGGCGATGCGGACCTATGTCGCGCGCTACGCAGCAACACCGGCGAGGCGCGTTGCGCTGTTCACCAACAATGAGGATGGCTGGCGCACGGTCGAGACCGCGCTTGCCGCCGGATTGCAGATCGCGGCGGTGATCGACGCACGACCGGATGTATCGGCTGCCCATCGCTCGCTGGCCGCCAAGAACGGGTTCACTGTGCTGCATGGCTTCGTCAGTGGCGTCGACGGCGGCAAGGATGGTGTGAAGAAAATCGCGGTGTCGTTGACCGGCGGCGCGCGCGCAGAAGTCGAAGCCGACGGGCTTGCCGTCTCCGGCGGCTGGAACCCGGCGGTCGGGCTGACCTCCTACCATCGCGGCCGGCCGAAATGGCAGGACGATATATCGGCCTTCGTGCCGGATGGAGCCCCTCCTGGCATGCTGGCCGTCGGTGCCGCCAACGGCGCCTTCGGGCTCGGTGCCTGCCTGAGCCAAGGCTTTGCCGCCGGTGCTGCGGCTGCACGTGACGCGGGACACAACGGCAATGCAGGGGCGGCCCCGGTCGCCGACGATGAAGCTTTCTCGCTAACCCCGCTCTGGCATGTCGCCGGCAAGGGCAAGGCGTTTGTCGACTACCAGCACGACGTCACGGCTTCCGACATCGAGCTGGCGCAACGCGAGGGCTTTGAATCGGTCGAGCACCTGAAGCGCTACACGACGCTCGGCATGGCCACCGACCAGGGCAAGACCTCGAACGTCGCCGGCCTCGCCATCATGGCCGCGGTCAGCGGCAAATCCATTCCAGAGACCGGGACGACTATTTATCGACCTCCTTACGTGCCGGTCGCCATCGGCGCTTTTGCCGGCCATCACCGCGACGAGACTTTCCACGCCACAAGGTTGACGCCGTCGCATCACTGGGCCGCCGAACAGGGTGCGATCTTCGTCGACACCGGCCTGTGGAAGCGGGCGCAATGGTATCCACGCGCCGGCGAGAAGGACTGGCTGGAATCGGTGACCCGCGAGGTCAAGGCGGTGCGCGGTGGCGTCGGCTTCTGCGATGTCTCGACGCTGGGCAAGATCGACGTGCACGGCCCCGATGCCGGCGCCTTCCTTGACCGAGTCTACATCAACACCTTCTCCAATCTTGCCGTGGGAAAAGCGCGCTACGGGCTGATGTTGCGCGAGGATGGTCTGGTCTATGACGACGGCACCACCTCGCGGCTGGCCGAGGACCATTATTTCCTGACCACCACCACCGCCAAGGCCGGACTGGTGATGCAGCACCTCGAATTCTGCCGCCAGGTGCTTTTCCCCGAGCTCGACGTGCAACTGACCTCCGTCTCCGACCAGTGGGCGCAATTCTCGATCGCCGGGCCAAAGACCCGCGACCTGCTGAAGGAAATCGTTGATCCGGCCGAAGACCTTTCCAACGAAGGCTTTCCGTTCATGGGCGCGCGGGAAGTCGCTTTGCGCGGCGGCCTCACGGCACGGCTGTTCCGCATCTCCTTCTCCGGCGAGATGGCCTTCGAGATTTCCGTCCCGGCCCGTTACGGCGAGGCGCTGGTGCGCAATCTGATGCTGGCGGGAAAACAGTTCGGCGTGACGCCCTATGGCACCGAGGCGCTCGGCGTCATGCGCGTCGAGAAAGGCCATGTCGCCGGACCGGAATTGAGCGGCACGACGACCGCCGCCGATCTTGGGCTCGGCAAGATGATGTCGACCAAGAAGGATTTTATTGGCCGCGTCATGGCCGGCCGCGAGGCGCTGGTCGCGCCGGACCGCCAGGTCGTCGTCGGCATCAAGCCGGTCGACAAAACGCGGCGCCTGCGCTCCGGCGCGCATATCATTCCGAAGGGCGAGAAACCGGGCCCAGGCAACGACCAGGGCTACGTCACCTCGGTCTGCTTCTCGCCGACGCTCGACCAGTGGATCGGGCTCGGCTTGGTCGAACACGGCCGCGAGCGCATCGGCGAGATCGTCCATGCGCATGATCCGCTGCGCGGCGAGGACTATGATGTCGAGCTGTGCAATCCCGTCTTCTACGATCCGGATGGAGGGCGCCAGCGTGGCTGAGTTTTCCTGGGACATCCGCAGTCCGCTAGAACGGGCGCTGGTCGCGGGGCCTTATGGCGCACGCGGCGATGCGGGCGTAGCGCTGACCGAAATCCGTAATTTCGACCTCGTGCAGGTGATGTCGCGGCGGGGCAAGGCGGCTGACATGGCCAGCGCCGCGAAGGCACGCTTTGGTGTCGCGGCTCCGGAAACGCCGAAGGCGGTCGACACGGCGGACGCGACGCTGATCTGGTCGGGGCCGGATCAGTTTTTTGTCCTGTCCAAGGGCGGCAAGCATGGGACCGGAGAACTCGGCCAGGCTTTCGCGCAGTCGGCGTCGCTCTCCGACCAATCGCATGCCCGGGTGCTGATCAGCATCTCCGGCGCCAAGGCACGAGCGATGTTGGCCAAGCTCTCGTCGATCGATTTGCATCCCGATGCGTTCGAGGTTGGCGCGGCTGCTGCGACCTCGATGGATCACACCAGCGTCACGCTCTGGCGAGGCAATGATCGGACGGATGGGCAGGCGGTGTTTAACGTTCTGGTGTTTGCGACCTTCGCCGAGAGCCTGTGGCACACGATGCTGGATTCGGCTGCGGAGTATGGTGTCAATATCGGACATTCCGAGGAGTTGGCGTAGCGCTGTGCGCGGCATTCCCTTCTCCCCTTGTGGGAGAAGGTGGATCGGCGCGCAGCGCCGAGACGGATGAGGAGTGTTAAAGCGGAGTGAGACGCTGGCGTTCCCTGGAGCACCCCTCATCCGTCGCCTTCGGCGACACCTTCTCCCACAGGGGGAGAAGGGGGAGCTTTTACCACCGCCGCCTTGCCAAATCCGACCGCACTGCTATTCTTGCTGCTAAAATAATTTCACACACAGGCAAACTTGTTTCTCGAACCGTAAGGCCGAAATGAGCCAGTCGCCCTACCCCGCCGTCACAGCCGGACCGCCCCGGCCGAGCCTGATCCTCAGGCCCGGCCAGATCGCGCTGCCGGCCGATATGGAGCGCTACACGATCCAGGGCAATGGTGCGGTGCTGATCGAGGTCGAGGCCGGCGACACGATCAGCGTGCGTAATGTCGAGGGCGGGCAGGCTTGCGAGTTGCTGGCCTGGGACAAGACCGGTGCCACCGACCCCGGCATTCTCGGTGAGACATCCAACAGCAATGCCGCCGGCATCAAGGCGCTGCTAGCGGAAGGCGACGACAGCCTCTCCGCCTTGCGCCGCGGGCTCGAGCGCCGGCAGGTGCAGCTCGATCAGGCGAAGGCGGTGCGCGTGTTCGGCGGCGCTACGCCGGCGGGCACCGAACAGGGTTTTACCGTCGCCCGCGACGGAGCGATGATCATTGCCGCGCCCGGCGGACCGATGCTGGTCGATGGCCATGACACAGCGACGCCGCTCACAGTGATCGTGCGCCGCGCCATGGTGCGCCTGAAATCGAAGTCGCAACTCGCCGATCCGCTCGCCGAGCCGGTGCTCGATGTCAGGGTGCATTCGGCAACCGCCGAATCCTATTTCGTCAAAGCCGGCGACTACCTGCAGATCATCGACGTCGACGGACGTCAGTGCACCGACTTCCAATGCTTCTCGGCGCGCAAGCTGGACAAGGGCCGCGATCAACCGCTCGACGTGACGACGACGCGCACGCTGATGGGTTCGAGCTATCCGATGCCCGGCCTGCACTCGAAATATTATGACCAGGACATGGAGCCGCTGGTCGAGGTGGTGCAGGACACGTGCGGCCGGCACGACGCTTTCGCGCTCGCCTGCGCGGCCAAATATTACGACGACATCGGCTATCCCGGCCACACCAACTGCTCGGAGAATTTTAATCGCGCGCTGGCCGACAAGGGCGTCACGCCCCGCGCAGGCTGGATGGCGATCAACTTCTTCTTCAACACGGCGATCGACGCGCATGGCGTCATGGTCTCCGACGAACCATGGTCTCGCCCAGGCGACTATGTGCTGCTGCGGGCGCTGACCGACATCGTCTGCGTTTCCTCCGCCTGCCCCGACGATACGACGCCGGCCAATGGCTGGAACCTGACCGACATCCATGTGCGAACCTATTCCGGCCAGCACAAATTCTCGCGAGCGATCGCCAGACGAATGACGCCCGATTCGGAACCCAAAATGACCCGCGAGACAGCTTTTCATTCGAGCTTTGCCAAGCACACCCGCAACTTTGTCGAGTACAGGGGCTACTGGCTGGCCAATGCCTTCGCCAAGGAAGGTCCCATCGACGAATACTGGGCCTGCCGGCAGGATGCCGTGATCATGGACCTGTCGCCGCTGCGCAAATTCGAGGTCACCGGCCCGGATTCCGAAGCGCTGCTGCAATACACGCTGACCCGCGACGTGAAAAAACTCGGCGTCGGCCAGGTCGTCTATTCCGCCATGTGCTACGAGCATGGCGGCATGATCGACGACGGCACGCTGCTGCGGCTGGGCAAGGACAATTTCCGCTGGGTCGGCGGCGACGATCTCTCCGGCGAATGGCTGCGCGAGACGGCGGCAAAGCTCGGCCTCAACGTGCTGGTGCGCTCGTCCACCGACCAGATGCACAATGTCGCCGTGCAAGGGCCGAAAAGCCGCGACATCCTGCGAGAGGTGATCTGGACCTCGCCGCTGCAGCCTTCGATCGATGAGCTCGAATGGTTCCGCTTTGCGGTGGCGCGCATCGGCGGCGGCAACGGCATTCCGGTCGTGGTGTCACGCACCGGCTATACCGGCGAACTCGGCTACGAGATCTGGTGCCATCCACGCGACGCCGAGAAAGTCTTCGACGCAATCTGGGAGGCCGGCCAGCCGCATGGGTTGAAGCCGATGGGGCTACAAGGCCTCGACATGGTGCGCATCGAAGCCGGGCTGATCTTCGCCGGTTACGAATTCTCCGACCAGACCGACCCGTTCGAAGCCGGCATCGGCTTCACCGTGCCGCTCAAGAGCAAGACCGACGACTTCATCGGCCGCGAGGCGCTGATCCGGCGCAAGGAGCACCCGCAGACGAAACTGGTCGGCCTCGACATCGACGCCAACGTCGCTGTCGGCCATGGCGATTGCGTCCATGTCGGCCGCGCCCAGATCGGCGTGGTCACATCAGGCATGCGCTCGCCGGTGCTGAGCAAGAACATTGCGCTGGCGAGGCTCGACGTCACCCATTCAGCCATCGGCACGGAGGTGGAGATCGGCAAGCTCGACGGCCATGCCAAGCGGCTGCCGGCGCGAGTCGTCGCCTTCGCCCACTACGACCCGCAGAAGACCAAACCGCGCTCCTGAAGTCCGCTTCGAGACGTCCTGCCAACTGGCCTGCGGCGCTGCTGGCCGGTTGATTTTCGTGTTTTCGCAAGCGTGATGTGCATGGCCTCACAAAACGCTTGACGTGAAAGCGCGTCGGATCAATGTTCACTGTTAAGAAAAAAATGCGACTGACCGGAAACATCGGCGGTCAACCAAAGCATGCATCTGCGATGAAGCCACGCACAGTCGCGGCCGTCTCGGACGGGGAACAACAAAAAGGGGATTTCAAACATATGAGCACCGTAACCTCTGCCCTGGCGCAGCCGGCCGAAGGCCAGCTGCACCGGAATATCGACTGGCGCGGCGCCTTCTGGGTGGCCAGCGGCGTTCCGGCCCTTGTCCTGTTTTCGATCGGCGGCATCGCCGGCACGACCGGAACGCTGGCCTTCCTGATCTGGACCGTGTCCATGGTGATGGGCTTCCTGCAATCCTTCACCTACGCGGAGATCGCCGGCCTGTTCCCGAACAAGTCGGGCGGCGCTTCGATCTATGGCGCCACCGCCTGGCTGCGCTATTCGAAATTCATCGCGCCGCTGTCGGTGTGGTGCAACTGGTTCGCCTGGTCGCCTGTGCTGTCGCTCGGCTGCTCGATCGCCGCCGCCTATATCCTCAACGCGCTGGCGCCGCTGCCGATTTTCACCGAGACCTCGCCGGAAGTGGTCGCCTACATCGCCGCGCATGTCGGCACGGCGCCCGCTGACGCGATTGCCGCAGTGGCGGCCGCGGCAACGCCCGCGATCCGCAACTGGACCTTGTTCAGCCATACGCTGGGCCCGGTCTCGTTCACGCTCAACGCCACCTTCTTCATTGGCGCGGTGCTGATGCTGATCATCTTCGCCATCCAGCATCGCGGCATTCTGGGCACGGCCAATGTGCAGAAGTATATCGGCCTGCTGGTCATCATCCCGATGCTGATCGTCGGCGTGGTGCCGATCTTCACCGGCCAGATCAACTGGGCGAACTTTTCGCCGCTGGTGCCGCTGGCCGCCGCCTATGCGCCCGAACCCGGCTCGTGGAACGTTGCCGGCTGGACGCTGGTGCTTGGCGGCATGTTCATCGCTGCGTGGTCGACCTACGGTTTCGAGACCGCGGTCTGCTACACCTCCGAATTCAAGAACCCCGGCACCGATACGTTCAAGGCCATCTTCTATTCCGGCCTGCTGTGCATGCTGCTGTTCATCCTGGTGCCCTTCACCTTCCAGGGCGTGCTTGGCCTGAACGGCATGCTGGCGACGCCGATCGTCGACGGCTCCGGCGTGGCGGATGCGCTGGCCGGCATGGTCGGCGGCGGCAATCTCATCCACAGCCTGCTCGTCATGCTGATGATCCTGGCGCTGGTGCTGTGCATCATGACGGCGATGGCCGGCTCCTCGCGTACGCTCTATCAGGGCTCCGTCGACGGCTGGCTGCCGCGCTATCTCAGCCACGTCAACGAGCACGGCGCCCCGACGCGCGCCATGTGGACCGACCTGATCTTCAACCTGATCGTGCTGGCCATCGCCTCGGCCGATGCGACGAGCTTCTTCTTCATCCTCGCCGTGTCGAATTGCGGCTACATCATCTTCAACTTCCTCAACCTCAACGCCGGCTGGATTCACCGCATCGACAACGGCCACATCGCGCGGCCGTGGAAGGCACCGGGCTGGCTGCTCGGCGTCGGCGCCATCTTCGCCTATGTCAACGCCATCTTCATGGGCGCGGGCGCAAAAGTGTGGAACCCGATGGCGCTGTGGGCCGGACTGATCACCGCTGCCCTGATCATCCCGGTGTTCTGCTTCCGTCACTATGTCCAGGACAAGGGCAAATTCCCCGACCACATGCTGGCCGATCTTGGCATGGCGGGAGCCGACCTCTCGGTCAAGAAGGCGGGAATGCTGCCCTATCTGACGCTGGTCGCCGGCGTCGCGGTGATGCTGCTCGCCAACTGGTTCTTCGTCATCTGACAGCAATCTGAAGGGATCGAGCGTTCCTCGCGCTCGATCCTGGCCTCCCGGCTGAAGCCCACCCTGATCGTATCGGGGTGGGCTTTTTCCATTCGGCTGGCGATGGGTCCATTGCCTTTCGCCATTCGTGCGAATATGCTTGTTGTACGATCGTTCAACAAGCATATTCGCGAAGCGCCGATGACCTGCAACCCTCGCTACGAAATCCTGTTCGAGCCGATGCGGATCGGGCCCGTCACCGCGCCGAACCGCTTCTACCAGGTGCCGCACGCCAGCGGCATGACCAACGCGCTGCCCAGGGTTCGCGCGGCCTTTCGCGAGGCCAAGGCCGAGGGCGGATGGGGGGTGATCTGCACCGGGGCCTGTTCGATCGATCCGAGCTCGGACGACGCGCCGCTGCCTTTCGCCACGCTATGGGACGACAACGATATCCGCGCGCATGCGCTGATGACGGAAGCGGTGCACCGCCATGGCGCGCTGGCCGGCGTGGAACTGTGGCACGGCGGCGCCTCTGTCATGAACAGGACAAGCCGGCTGCCGCCGCTGTCGCCGTCCGGCATTCCCTGGATGGCCACCCATGTCGGCTTCATGGGCAATTTACGGCCGAAGACGATGGACAAGGCCGATATTCGCGAGGTGCTGAGGTGCCAGGCCGAGGCGGCGCGCAAGGCGCGCAGGGCGGGCTTCGACATCGTCTATGTCTATGCCGGCATGGGCTATCTCGGCTACGAATTCCTGCTGCCGGAATACAATCACCGCTCAGACGAATATGGCGGATCGATCGAAAACCGGGTGCGCTTCGTGCGCGAGATGATCGACGTCACCAAGGAGGCCGTCGGCAAGGATTGCGGCGTGGCACTACGGGTCAGCCTTGAGGAACTACGCGGCCGGCCCGGCCGCAACCAGCCCTCCGAAGCACATGAGCTGATCGAACTGCTCGCGGACTTGCCCGACCTGTTCGACGTCAAGATGGATTCCAGCCCGACCGACTGTTCGGCGTCGCGCTTCAGCGGCGAAGGCAGCCACGAGCCGGTGATCGACTTCGTCAAGTCGCTGACGAAGAAGCCGGTGGTCGGCGTCGGCCGCTTCACCTCGCCCGACACGATGGTGTCGCAGATCAGGCGCGGCGTGCTCGACTTCATCGGCGGCGCCCGGCCCTCGATCGCCGACCCCTTCCTGCCGGCCAAGATCCGCGAGGGCCGCGAGGCCGAGATCCGCGAATGCATCGGCTGCAACATCTGCATTTCGAGCTGGCATGACGGCGTGCCGGTGCGCTGCACCCAGAACCCGACCGCCGGCGAAGAATGGCGGCGCGGCTGGCACCCCGAACGCGTGGAGCGCACCGACAGACCCGAACGCATCCTGATCGTCGGCGGCGGACCAGCCGGGCTCGAATGCGCACTGACGCTCGGCCGTCGCGGCCATGAGGTAACGCTGGCCGACAGCAGCCGCAGCTTCGGCGGACGGCTGACCTTCGAGAAGACCCTGCCCGGCCTCGCCGCCTGGAACCGCGTCGTCGACTATCGCCTCGGGCGTCTCAACGAGATGAGCAATGTCTCGCTCTATCCCGAGAGTGTTTTGGGCGCCGACGAGATCATCGAGCTTTCGCCGGAGCGCGTGGTGCTGGCGACCGGCGCGCGCTGGACGAACATGCTCTACTCCTCGCTGGAGATTCCGGTCGGCCGGCTCGACCATCCCGATGTGCTGACCCCGGACGACATCGCCGGCGGCCGGCTTCCCCTGGGGCCGACTTTGGTCTTCGATTTCGACAATTACTACATGGGCGGCGTTCTCACCGAACACCTCGCTGCGCAGGGCATCCCAGTCAGCTACGCGACCCCGGCAGGTCAGGCTTCAGCATGGACGATCATGACCAACGAGCTGCCGCTGGTGCATCGCGCGCTGGCGCGGCGCAAGGTGCCGGTGACGACGCTGCACCTGTTAAAATCCTTCGACGGCGAGACGGCCACGCTGGCGCATCTGTTCACCGGCGAGGAGAGCAGCATCGCCTGCCGCTCGGTGCTGATCGTCGGGCTGCGCCTGCCGCGCAACGAGATGTTCGAGGCGCTGACGGAACGGTCGGACGCACTTGCCGCTGCCGGCATCAAAAGCGTCGATCGGATCGGCGACACGCTGGCTCCCGGTGCCATCGCGCATGCGGTGCACAGCGGCCACAAGCTCGGGCGCGAGATCGGTGCAAAAATCCGCTGGCAGCCCTACCGCCGCGACACGCCGATCGTCGATGCGGTGGTGGATTTCGACATGCGGACTGCAGCCGAATAGGAGAAGGTCATGGAGCGCATCACGGCACGTCGCAGACCCGGCCGCCCGCAACGCGAGATCGGCGGCATCGAACAGCGGCCATGGAAGCAGCTGACGCGGCCTTACGCGCCGATCGAGATTCTCTCCGCCGACCAGGTGCAGACGATCCACGAGATGGGCCTGACCATCCTCGAGGAGATCGGCATGCGCGTGCTGCAGCCGCGGGCGCGCCAGTTCTATCGCTCGGCCGGCTGCGATGTCGACGAAGGCGAGATGCGGGTGCGCTTCGACCGCGCCATGGTGATGGAGCGCGTCGCCATGGCGCCCTCATCGTTCGAGTTGCGCGCCCGCAATCCTGAGAAGAACGTCAAGGTCGGTGGAAAACACTGCATCCTGTCGTCGGTCGGCGGCCCCGCCTATGTCATGGACAATGATCGCGGCCGCCGCCCCGGCACCTATGCCGAGATGTGCGACTATTTGAAACTCATCCAGTCGTTCAACGTGCTGCACCAGGAAGGCGGCGGGCCGTTCGAGCCGCTCGACCTGCACCAGAACACGCGCCACCTCGACCTCTACTATGCCGAGATCACATTGCTCGACAAGAACTGGCAGCCGCAAACCCTTGGTCAGGGTCGCGCCATCGACGCGCTGGAGATGGTGGCGATTTCGCTCGGCACGACGCGCGAAAACCTCGCCCAGGAGATGCCTGTCTTCACCGGCATCATCAACACCAACTCGCCGCTGCAGCTCGACGAACCGATGGCCGAAGGCCTGATCGCGCTGGCCACGCATGGCCAGGTCAATGTCATCACGCCGTTCACGCTGGCCGGCGCGATGAGCCCGGTGACGCTCGCCGGAGCGCTGTCACAGCAGCATGCCGAGGCGCTGGCCGGCATCGTGCTGACCCAGATCGTGCGCCCCGGCGTGCCGGTGATGTATGGCGGCTTCACCTCCAATGTCGACATGAAGACCGGGGCGCCGGCCTTCGGCACGCCCGAATACACGCAGGCCGCGCAGATCACCGGGCAGCTCTGCCGGCTGATCGGCGTGCCGTTCCGCTCCAGCAATGTCACCGCCGCCAATTCGGTCGACGCGCAGGCGGCCTATGAAAGCGCCATGTCGCTGTGGGGCTGCCTGATGGGCGGCGCCAATCTGGTGTTGCATGCCGCGGGCTGGCTCGGCGGCGGGCTCACCGCATCGTTCGAGAAACTGGTCATCGATGCCGAGATGCTGCAGATGATGTCGGCCTATTTCGATCCGCCGGTGGTCGATATCGACACGCTGGCGCTGGAAGCGGTGCGCGAGGTCGGACCAGCCGGGCATTTCTTCGGCGCGGCGCACACGATGCAGCGCTACGAGCGCGCGTTCTATTCGCCGCTGGTCTCCAACTGGGACAATTACGACACCTGGGTCGAACGGGGTCAGGCGACAGCGCGTGAAAGGGCCAATGTCGTGTGGAAGCGCATGGTCGGCGAATACGAGCAGCCACCGATCGATCCCGGCATCGACGAAGCGCTGCGCGACTATATGGAGCGCCGCAAGCGCGAGGGCGGTTCGCCGCTGAACTAGACGCCGCGCAACGGGCCGACCTGGGCCTCGAGCATCTCGAAGCCGGCGGCTTCTGCTGCCTGCGGTGTCACGACGCTTTCGTCGAGGCACCATTCGAGCCAGAGCCCGTCGACCAGGGCGATGAAATTGCGCGCCAGCGCCGGCGCATCGACATCCCTGCCGCGCGGCGTGGCGACCGCCGATATGTCCTCGGCGAGTTCAGCCCGGTAGGCGTCGTAGAGTTCGCGATGCGCTGCCTTGAGCCGTGGGTTGACGGCGATCTCACCCCAGAGCGACAGCCAGATCAGAAGGTTGTCGCGGCTGAAATAATCGGGCGAGAAATTGGACTGGACCAGAGCGGCCAGCGACGCCTCGGGCGGCCAGTCGGATTTCTCGGCGCGGCGGCGCTTGGCCTCGGCGATCTGGTTGTTGACGCTGGCATAGAGCGAGGATTTGTAGACTTCGACCAGCAGCCCGTCACGACCTTCGAAATGGTGGTTGATCAGGCCGCGCGAGACGCCGGCCTCCTTGCAGATGCGATCGACGGTGAAGGCGCCGATGCCGCCAACCGACAGGCACCGCGTCGCCGCCTCGATCAGCATGGCGCGACGCACATCCGGCTGTTCGCGGCTGAAGCGCGGCGGCGATTTCTTGGCGCCGCGCTTCCTTTTGGCAATTGCTGGTTCGGCTTGCGTCATGCAACCAGCTAATCGATTGCCGTCAAACTGTCCACGGCGGCGACTAGACCTTCTTCTTGAACAGCACGGGGTTGGGGTGGCCGTCGGGATAGATCACCGGTTCGAAACTGGTCTTGTGGATGACGACCAGCGGCTGGTGGCAGATGAAGACGAAGCCGCCGGACTGCTCCATCAGGTCCTCCATCCGGTTGGAAAGGGCGACGCGCTTGGCCTGATCGCTTTCGGCCACCAATTGCTGGTAGCTGGTCTCGAATTCAGGACTGTCGAAGCCGGACCAGTTGTAGGCGCCGATCTGGTCGGGGCGGAACCAGACCAGGTTTTCGGACGGGTCGACACCACCGGCGAAGTCCATCAGCGCAAGGTCGATGTTCTTGTAGCCGTCGCCTTGCGTCTTGTCGCCGACGCCCCAGAAGGCGGCTTCGTCGTAAGGCTGGATCTCGACCTTGATGCCGGCCTGTTCGAGGCTGGCCTGAATGATCTGCGCGGTCGCGGTGCGGATGGAGTCGTTCATCACCGTCAAGGTCAGCGACAGGTCGCTGACGCCGGCTTCTTTGAGCAGTGCGGCGGATTTTTCGTAGTCGGGCGCCGCGATCAGATTGCTGGCGCGGGCGAATTTGGTGCCGGGCTGGACGACGCCGGTGGAGCGCTTGGTGAGGTCGTCATAGACACCGGTAAGTATCTGGCCGACATCGACGCCATACTGCACGGCTTGCCGCACCTTGAGCTCCTTGAGGCGTGGGCTCAGCATGTTGATGGTCAGCCAGACATAGCGCGTCGACTGCGCCTCGATCACCGCGGTATTGGCGGGCGGGCTGGCCTTGACCGCCTTGGTCGCCGAAATGGCGATCTTGGTGTAGTCGAAGGCATCGGCTTCATAGGCCAGTTGTGCCGCCTGATCGTCGGCGACGATGTAGATCTCGACCTTGCCGAAATCCGGCTTCGGCCCCGGCCAGTCCGGGTTGGCGGTCAGCGTCACCTTCTGCTTCTGCTCCCACTTGCTGAAAAGATAGGGGCCGCAGGTCGCCGGCGGCTCGGTGGTGAATTTGCCGCCGGCCTTTTCAGTGCCGGCGCGGCTGATGATGTGGCCGCCATAGTAAGGCAGGCTGGTGACGAAGATCGGCTGGTACGGGTCCTTGAGATGGATGATGCCGGACCTGGCATCGACGACTTCGACGCGGTCGAGCTTTTCGAACTGGTAGGCCCAGGGCGACGACAGTTTTGGATCGGCTATGCGCTCATAGGAGAATTTCACGTCCTCTGATGTGACTGGGCCAAGGCCGTTTGACCATTTCAACCCGTCGATCAGGGTGAAGGCAATGGTCTTCGGGTCGGTCAGCTCCAGCTTCCCGGCACCCCAGAGCGACCAGGGCGAGCCTTCCCTGAGATCGCCGAGGCGGTTCAGCGACACGTAGATGCCGCGCATGATGACGTCCTCGATGCCGCCGATCATGAAGGCAGGGTCGAGCGTCTGCAGATCGCCGTCCATGCGTATGCGCAGCGTGTCGCCGTCGGCCGACCAGGCAAAGCCGGGTCTCATCGCCAGGCCAACGCCGAGCGCGCCGGCTGCTTTCAGGAATGCACGTCTGTCGATGTTCCATCGTGTCATGGCAGTTTCCCCTTTGGTTGGTTTCGTGGCCCGCCGCTCTCGAGCGGGAAATGACATCGCACCATCCGGTCAGCGCCGATCTGTCGATAGGCCGGCGCCTCGGCCTTGCAGCGCTGCTGAGCGATCGGGCAGCGCGTATGAAACTCGCAGCCCGTGGGTCGCCGGAAGACGCTTGGAATTTCGCCGCTGACGGCGGGGCCGTGGCTGCGCCGGCGCGGGTCGGGGATCGGCTCGGACTGGATCAGCGTCGCGGTGTAGGGATGCATCGGCGCCGAAAACACCTCCTGCGTCGGCCCGGTCTCGACCAGCCGTCCCAGATACATGATGGCCAGGCGATCGCTGACATGGCGGATCATCGCCAGATTGTGGGTGACGATCATGGCGGCAAAACCGAGTTCGCGCTTCAGCTCGCCGATAAGGTTCAGGACATCGCCCTGCACCGAGACATCGAGCCCAGCGGTCGGCTCGTCGGCGAGCAGCAGATGCGGCTTCATCGCCAGGGCGCGGGCGACGCCGACGCGGCGCGCCTGGCCGCCGGACAGTTCATGCGGAAAACGGTCGACGAAGGAGCCGGGCAAACCGACCAGCGCCAGCAACGCCTTGGCCGCGGCGCGGCGATCCGGCATCGGTACGCCCTGAATGAGCTGCGGTTCGGTGAGCAGCGTCCCGATGCGCAGGCGTGGGCTGAGCGACGCCACAGGGTCCTGGAACATCATTGCCGAGCGCCGGCGCATGGCGCGGAAATCGGCCGGCGTCGCCACGTCCCTGCCCTCGAAGGTGATGCGGCCGGCGGCTGCGCGGACAAGGCCGAGGATGGTGCGCGCGAGCGTGGTCTTGCCGGAACCGGATTCGCCGACCAGCCCGAGCGTTTCGCCCGGCAGCAGCGACAGCGTCACCCCGTCGATGACGTTGAAGCCTGGCAACGGGAACGGATTGATCAACCGGTTGAGCAAGCCGCCCCTGGTGAAGCTGACCGACAGATCCTCGACGGCGAGCAGCGGGCTCATGGCGCCACCGCATGGCAGCGCGCAACATGCGAGGCGGAGAGCTTCACCAGTGGCGGCGAAACCGAGCCGCATGGCGCGAAGGCGCGATGGCAGCGCGGCGCGTAGACGCATCCGGAGGGTGGCTGCGTCAGGTTGGGCAAAGTGCCGGGAATGGTCGGCAGCCGGTCCAGTTTTTCATGAAAGCGGGCTGGATCGCAGGCGAGCAACGCTTGCGTGTAAGGATGCCTCGCGTCGTGGAAGATGGCGTCGACCTCGCCGCCCTCGACCACCTCGCCGGCATACATGACATAGACGCGGTCGCAGAGCTCGGCGATGACGCCGAGATGGTGCGAGACGACGATGATGATGCCGTTGTATTCGCGCCGGAGTTCGCGCAGCAGATGAATGATCTGCGCCTCCATGGTGACGTCGAGCGCCGTCGTCGGCTCGTCGGCGATGAGCAGGCCGGGATCGGTCAGCAGTGCCGCGGCGATCGCAACACGCTGGCGCATGCCGCCCGACAGTTCGTGCGGATAGCTGTTCATGCGCCGTTCCGCGTCCGAGATGCCGACACGGCCGAGCATGGCGGCGATGCGCGCCTTCTTCTCGGCGCGGCCGAGATCCTTGCGGTGGTGCTGGAAATCGACCAGTTGGTCGCCGATGGTCAGCACCGGGTTGAAGGCGGTCATCGGATCCTGGCTGACCAGCGCGATCTCGTCGCCGCGCAGCAGGCGCTGGCGATGCGCGTCGAGTTTTGCCAGGTCGACGCCGTTATAGCTGATCGAGCCGTCGATGCGGGCGTTGGCCGGCAACAAATTGGCCAAAGCGGTGACCAGCGTGGACTTGCCGCAGCCGCTCTCGCCGACAATGCCGATCACCTCGCCGGGATGCGCTTCGATGTCGACATGGCGCAGTGCATGCACCGCGCCATGCGGCGTCTCATAGCGGACGCTGAGATCGATGGCGGAAAGCGAGCCGGTCATGCCGGCCTCCGCAACTGCAGGCGCGGGTCGAGATAGTCGCGCAGGCCTTCGCCGAGGAAAGTGAAGCCGAGCGTTGCCAGCACCAAAGGCAGGCCGCCGAAGATGACCATGAACGGTGCCGAGCGGATCGAGGTGTAGCCGTCATAGAGGATCGAGCCCCAGGACGGCGTCGGCGGCCGGACGCCGAGGCCGAGGAAGCTCAGGCCCGCCTCGACCATGATAACGACCGGGATGTCCATCGACAAAAGGATGATCAACGGCCCAACGACATTGGGCAGAAGGTGGATGAAGATGATGCGCGCCGCGCTGGCGTCGAGCAGGCGCTCGGCGAGGATGTAATCGCTGTTCTTCAGCGCCAGCGTCTGCGCCCGGATCAGCCTGGCGTAGCTCGGAAACGAGGTCGCGGCGATGACGATGATCAGCGTGCCGGTGCCGGCGCCGAGCACGGTGATGATGGCGAGAGCGAACATGATCATCGGCAGCGAATTCAGGCTGTCGAAGGTCAGCACCAGAATGGCGTCGAGCCAGCGCGGGCCGTAGCCGGCGATCAGCCCGAGCAGCAGGCCGATGGCGCCGGCAATGGCCACCGACACCATGGCGATGGTCAACGCCGTGCGCGCACCATAGATGACACGCGACAGGAGATCGCGGCCGAGATGATCGGTGCCGAACCAATGGGCTAGAGATGGCGGTTGCAGCTTGTGCAGCACGTCGATCTTGATCGGTGAATAGGGCGCCAGCCATGGCGCGAAGGTGGCGGTGATCAGGAAGCTGGTGACCAGGATCAGGGCGACGCAGGTGAACGGATCGGCAAGCAGCGCACGCAGCAGCGGAAACCGTTGTCGGTCCGGTATGGAGAGCGAGACGTCAGCCACGGAAGACATCGCGCACCCTCGGATCGAGCCGCGCGATCAGCAGATCGGCGGCAATAGTGATGGAAACGTAGATGGCGGTCATGATCAGCACCGTGCCCATGACGACGGGATAGTTGCGGGTGTTGACGGCATCGGTGATCAATTTGCCGATGCCGGGCCGGGCGAACACCGCTTCGACGAAGACGGCGCTGGACAGGATGCTGCCGAGGCCGACGGCGACCAGCGAGATGGTCGGGATGATGGCGATGCGCAGCGCGTATTTGGAAACGATCTTCCATTCAGGCAAACCAAACGAGCGCGCGGTGCGGATGTGCGGCTCGCCCATCACCTCCATCATCGAGGCGCGCACCATGCGGGCGATGTAGCCGATCCAACCGAGCGCGATGGCCGCGGCCGGCAGCACCAGCGCCTTGGCCTGGCTGACGATGTCACCGGCCTCGCCGGCGCCGATGGCCGGCAGCCAGCGCAAAGTGACGGCAAAGAGCAGCAGCGAATAGATGGCGACGACAAAGGACGGCACGGCGATGACGCCGACGGAGAGGACGCCGATGACGGCATCGGCAAGTGTGCCGCGCCGCATCACCGAGAGACAGCCGAGCGGAACGCCTATGACAAGGGCGACGGTGAGCGCGGTCAGGCCGAGGATCAGTGTGTTCGGCAGCGCCTCCATGACCAGGGTGGAAACCGGCCGGTTCGACCAGACGTCGTAGCCGAGATTGCCGGTCAGCGCGTTGCGGAAGAATTCGACGATCTGCCACCAGACCGGCTGGTCGAGCCCCATGCGGTCGATCAGCAGTTTTTTCAATTCCGGCGTGGCACGTGGCCCGAGCGCGACGCTCGCCGGATCGCCGGGTACGAGGAAGACCGCCGCATACATGGCGACCATGACGAAGACGAGGATCAGGAGGCCGAGACCGATGCGCTTCACTGCATATGCAAGCATGGTCTGCCTCCCCTCCTCAGGCGAAATCGCGCCTGATGCGCCGCGTTGCCGAGGCGCTGTGGACCAGCGTGCCCCGTTCTCGCGCTTCGAGCCGCCAGCTCAAATTGAAATGGGTTTCGTCAGCCGTCAGCTCGGTGACCGCCATCGCCTCGGTGTCGGCGTCGGCGCTGGCGATGGCCCAGTGATATTCGGTGACAAGTTTCGCCGACAGCGGATCGTCGGTGCGGATGCTCATCGTGTCGCCGTTGGCCGAGGACACGGTGATGCCGCGGTCGTCATAGCGCCTGCGGCCATGGTCGGAGGTCAGCGCGATAGTTTGCACGCCCGAACCGACATCCTCGGTGACGATGCGGCGGTCGAAGCCGTCGTCGAAGGTCGTGGTGGGCACTGGCGGCGCGGTTTCGGCCGGCTCGAAGCGCACGTCGCGGTCGCGTTCTGACGGCGAGCGCACCGGCAGCATGATCCTGCTGTCGCCGCTCGCCACCGACAGGGTCGACAGTGTCGGCTGCGGCCACAGGATCGGCCAGTGCTGGTTGGCGAGCGCCAGCCGGATGCGATGCCCCTTGGGCACAGTGCGGGCGAAATCGTTGAGCTTCAGCCGCACGCGAAACGGTGTTGCGACCGGGCATGGCGTCGGATGCTCGTGGCTGTCGCGGTGGCTGAGGTTGAGCACGCCATAGGTCATCAGCGCCGAGGTGCCGTTGGGATAGACATCGCAAAGCCGGGCGGCGAGATTGACATGCGGCTGGTCGACGCTGACGAGCAGGTCCAGTTCCGCTGCGCCGAGCAAGGTCAGGTCGTCGTCCAGCGGCGGCGTGTCAAAGCACAGCGCCATGCCGTCCTCGCGGCGCTGGTCAATGGGCATATCAGGACAAGAGCCACCATAGCCGCCCCAGCGGCCGCAGTCGCGCCCGGCGTTGGCGGGGGAGCGGACGGAAAGCGTCGCGCCGGGCACCGCTTTGCTGCCCAACCCGGCGGCGTTGAGATGCAGCGCGCGGCGCTCGATGCGCGGCGACGGCCACTGATCCTCTGCGGCCCAACTACCGGCATGGTCAGGGAGATAATAAGGTTGTGGCCGTTCCTCGCCGGTGATCCAGACGCGGTAGAGCGGCTCGTCCATGATGCCGGTGTCTTCGCCGACGAGCCAATGACGCCACCAGCGCAGCGCCTCCTGGAGATAGCCGATCAGCGGCCCCGGCGCGCCGCGGCAGGGATAGGCATGCGACCACGGGCCGACAATGCCGAGCTTCGGCCCCGGCAGATGTTCGAGCAGGCGCGGCACGAAATTGGAGTAGCTGTCCTCCCAGCCGCAGACGGCCATGACCGCGCATTCGATCGCGGCGTGATCTTCGCAGACCGAACCTTGCCGCCAGTAATCGTCGCGGCGCTGATGCGCGAGCCAGATTTCCGACAGCGAGCTTGTTGCGGCAAGACGGCTTTCCCACATGGCGCGCCAGGCATCCCCGACGATCTGCGGGTCGGGCGCCATCGCCTTCTTCACCAGCATGAAGTTCGACCACATCTCCTGCTCGGTCAGCAGCGCGCCGCCCATATAGTGGATATCGTCGGCATAGCGGTCGTCAGTGGCGCAGTTGGCGATGATCGCCTTCAAGGCCGGCGGTCGGAGTGCCGCGACCTGCAGTGCGTTGAAACCGCCCCAGGAAATGCCGGTCATGCCGACATTGCCGTTGCACCAGGGCAGTGCCGCCAGATGGGCAATGATCTCGCAGGCGTCCAGCTGTTCGCGCGGCAGATATTCGTCGGCCAGGTCGCCATCGGAATCGCCCGAGCCCCTGATATCGATGCGGGCGCAGGCGATGCCGTGCCCGGCAAGCCAGGGATGGATGTCGAGATCTCGCGCTACTGTGCCGTCGCGGCGGCGATACGGCACCATCTCGACGACCACCGGCACCTTGGCGTCGGTGCGTGGACGCCACAAAGTCGCTGCGATGCGCGTGCCGTCAGCCAGCGTGATCCACAGCGGATCGACGGTTTCGACGGCAAAGGGGAACTCGGTTCGTACCACGGCAGGTACTCGTTAAATCGCCTTGTTGAACGTTCGTACAACAAGGCGATTTAACGCGCAATCCCGCTTCGCGCATTTTGGCACGGACAAGACCAAATAGGGCGGGATGGCCCACGCCCGTACAGGGGCGTGGCCATTCAGAATGCCTGACAATGGGTTTCGTTGAAAGTCAGCCAGCCTTGCGGATCACCGCTTTGGAGCCTTCGAAGAACCGGTTCGGCGGCCGCTTCAGGCCGAGGTTCTCGCGCAAGGTCCTGCCCTCATATTCGCGTCGGAAGAGCCCTCGCCGCTGCAGTTCCGGCACTACTTTTTCGGCGAAGTCGTCGAGGCCGGCGGGCAGATAGGGAAACATGATGTTGAACCCGTCGGAGCCCTCGGTGACCAGCCACTCTTCCATCTCGTCGGCGATCGTCTTCGGCGTGCCGACGAAAGCGAGACCGGAATAGCCGCCCAGCCGCTGCGCCAGTTGGCGGACGGTGAGGTTCTCGGTCCGCGCGAGTTCGATGATGCGCTCGCGGCTGCTCTTCGAGGCGTTGGTCTCGGGTATCTCGGGCAGCGCTGCGTCCGGATTGAAACCCGACGCATCGTGGCCGAGCGCGATCGACAGCGAGGCAATGCCGCTCTCGTAGTAGACCAGGCTGTCGAGCTTCGCGCGCTTGGCCTGCGCCTCCTCGATGCTGTCGCCGACGATGACAAAGGCGCCGGGCAGTATCTTGATGTCGTCGCGCGAGCGGCCGAGCTTTTGCGCGCGGCCCTTGACGTCGGTAAAGAAGCGCTGCCCCGCCGCGAGATCGGCGTGGGCGGCGAAAATGACTTCGGCCGTCTCCGCCGCCAGTTGCCGTCCCGCCTCCGATGCACCGGCCTGCACGATGACCGGCCAGCCCTGCACCGGCCGCGCGATGTTCAGGGGGCCGCGCACCGAGAGATGCTCGCCCTTGTGGTCGAGCACATGCAGCCTCTCCGGATCGAAATAGAGCCCGCTTTCGGCGTCGCGGATGAAGGCGTCGTCGGCAAAGCTGTCCCACAGGCCGGTGACGACATCGTAGAATTCGCGCGCCCGCTGATAGCGCTCGTCATGCTCGACATGCTCGTCGAGGCCGAAATTCAGCGCAGCATCCGGGTTGGACGTCGTGACGATGTTCCAGCCGGCGCGGCCGCCGCTGATATGGTCCAGCGAGGCGAAACGGCGGGCGATGTGATACGGCGCGTCGAAGGTCGTCGAGGCGGTGGCAACCAGGCCGATGTGATCGGTCACGGCGGCGAGCGCCGACAGCAGCGTGAACGGCTCGAACGACGTCACCGTGTGGCTGCGCCGCAGCGCCTCGATCGGCATGTTGAGCACGGCCAGATGATCTGCCATGAAGAAGGCATCGAACTTGGCCGCCTCCAGCGTCTGCGCGAAACGTTTGAGATGCGCGAAGTTGAAGTTGGCGTCGGGATAGGCGCCCGGGTAGCGCCAGGCGCCGGTGTGAAGACTGACGGGCCGCATGAAGGCGCCGAGCCGCAACTGCCTGTTATCTGCCATGGGATGATCACCTGATGTGGACGAGCTCTACCGCTCCGATATCGATGCAGGATCGGACGGCTTTGCCGTGCTGGAAAGGAATTCCGTTTCGCAAAACCCTTACTGCTGAGCATATTCGTATGGGTGGCTGTTCAATCTATCTTGATGAACACGCCCTTGGTGTTGAGATATTCGTCGAGGTGCTCGGCGCCGCCCTCGCGACCGTAGCCGCTCATCTTGTAGCCGCCGAAGGGCACCGCCGGATCGATGGCGTGATAGGTGTTGACCCAGACCGAGCCGGCGCGGATCTTTCGCGACAGCTGGTGCGCGGTGGCGACGTTCTGGGTGAACACGCCGGCGGCAAGGCCGTAGGGTGTGTTGTTGGCCCGCTCGACCGCTTCCTCCAGCGTGTCGAAGGGCAGCGCCGAAATGACCGGCCCAAAGATTTCCTCGCGGGCGATCGTCATGCCGTCGGAAACGCCGGCAAACACCGTCGGCGCGATGAAATTGCCGGCGGCGAGTGCGCCTTCGGTGAGGCGGGCACCGCCGGTGACCAGCGTCGCGCCTTCGGCCGTGCCGGCCTCGAGATAACCGGTGACCCGTTGCAGCTGTTTCTCCGACACGAGCGGACCGATCTCGGTTGCCGGGTCGATGCCGTCGCCGATCCTGAGACCCTTGGCGTAGGCGGCCAGCCGCGCGACGAACTCGTCATGGATCGAGCGCTCTACGAACAGGCGCGAGCCGGCGATGCAGATCTGGCCGGAATTGGCGAACACCGACATCGCCGCCACCGGCACCGCTTTGTCGAGATCAGCATCGGCGCAGACGATGACCGGCGACTTGCCGCCGAGTTCCAGCGAGACGCGCTTGAGGTTGCCGGCCGAGGCCCGGATGATCGACTGGCCGGTCGCGGTCGAGCCGGTGAAGACGATCTTATCGACGCCCATATGCTCGGCAAGGGCGGCACCCGCCTCGGCGCCGGTGCCGGTGACGATGTTGACGACGCCTTGGGGAACGCCGGCCTCGTTCATGATGTCGGCGATCAGCAGCGGCGTCAGCGGCGCTTCTTCCGACGGTTTCAGCACGATGGTGCAGCCAGTGGCCAGCGCCGGACCGATCTTCCAGATCGAGGCTGCAGTCGGCGCGTTCCACGGGATGATGGCGCCGACGACGCCGACCGGCTCCTTGCGGGTGAAGGAGACGACTTCGCCGGGCAGCGAGTTCTCGATGGTCTCGCCATGCAGCGCGGTGGCCATGCCGGCGTAGTAACGCAGCATGCCGATGACGCGGTTGCGGTTGGCGCGGGTGCGCACGATCGGCATGCCCATATCTGACGTGTCGGAGCGGCTGATCTCTTCCCAATGCTTTTCGAAGAGGTCGGCAATCTTCAGCAGCAGCACCTGCCGCTCATAGGGCTTGAAGCGGCTCCATGGTCCGTCGAAGGCTTTTCGCGCTGCCGCGACGGCGAGGTCGATGTCGTGGCGATCGCCGCGCGGCACCGTGGCGAGAACCGCGCCTGTGGCCGGATTGCGGGTCTCCATGGTCAGGCCTGAACGGGCATCGACCCAGGCGCCATCGATGAACATCTGGCGATGGCGTCCATCGAGCTGATAGCGCAGGGCGATCGAGGTCTGGGCCAGGGTCATGATCTTCCTCCTCGCGACAGGCCGGTACATGGCCGCCCGCGATGGAGAAAGCCAGAACGCCGCACGTCAAACGTACGGCGTTCTAGCATTTTTTGACCGGCGCATCCTATGCGCCAGCAAGGATCACTCGGCTGCCAGGGCCAGTTGCGGCGCTTCGTTGTCCTGTACCGGCTCGGCCTCGACCGCCTGTTCGGTGGACGCAGCCTTCTTGGGCTCGCGGCCGAAGAACAGCGCGTAGCCTGCCGGCAGGACAAGGATGGTCAGCACGGTGGCAACCAGGATGCCGCCCATCATGGCGTAGGCGAGCGGGCCCCAGAACACGGCGCGCGAGATCGGGATCAGCGCCAGCACCGCCGTCATCGCCGTCAGCACGATCGGCCGGAAACGGCGCACGGCCGAGCCGATGATGGCCTCCGAGCGTTCCATGCCTCTGGCGATGTCCTGGTCGATCTGATCGACCAGGATGATCGAGTTGCGCATGATGATGCCAAGCAGGGCGATGACGCCGAGGATGGCGACGAAGCCGAACGGCGCGCCGCTGATCAGAAGTGCGGCGGCAGCCCCGATGATGCCGAGCGGGCCGGTGGCCAGCACCAGCATCGCCTTGCCGAAATGCTGCAGCTGGATCATCAACAGCACGACGATGATGGCCAGCATGATCGGCGCCTTGGCGGCGATCGAAGCCTGGCTTTCCGCCGAATCCTCGGCGCCGCCCTGGATCTCGACCTTGTAGCCGGGGGCGAGGCCGTCGCGCAGGCCCTTTATGTCGTTGTACAGTTTGGTGACGACGTCGTTCGACTGCACGCCATCCGGCAGCGTGGCGCGCACCGAGATGGTCGGCAGGCGGTCGCGCCGCCATTCGACGCCCTGCTCCAGCACCGGGACGACCTTGGCCACCTGCGACAGCGGCACGAAGCCGCCGAAATCGGTCGGGATGGAGATCGAGTCGACCGAGGACAGCAGGCTGCGGCTTGCATCCGGTTCGCGGGCGACGATGGACACCGTCTCCTCGCCGTCGCGGAAATCATCGAGCGGCGCGCCCGACATGGTTGCCTGCAGCATCTGGCGAATGCGCTGCGAGGTGACGCCGAGGGCACGGGCGCGATCCTGGTCGATGACCAGCTTCATCGCCGGCACCGGCTCCAGCCAGTCGTCATGAATAGCGCCGAGCAGCGGATTTTCCGCGAATTTCGCCTTCACCTGGTCGGCGATGCGGCGCACCTCCTGGCGATCCGGGCCCATGACGCGCATCTGCACCGGCCAGCCTGTGGGAGGGCCGAGGAAGAGACGGTCGACCTTGCCGCGGATCGACGGAAAATCTTCCGCCAGAATGGTGCGCAGCTTGACGATCAGCCGCTCGCGGGCTGGCTCGTCATTGGCCATCACCAGAAGCTGGGCGAAGTTCGGATTGCGCAGCTGCTGGTCGAGCGGCAGGAAGAAGCGCGGTGCGCCTTCGCCGATATAGGTGGCGATGAAGCGCTTGTCGGTGTCGCCCATCATCTTGGCTTCCAGCGCCTTGGCCTGCGTCTCCACCTCCTTGATCGAGGTGCCTTCCGGCAGCCAGAGGTCGACAAGGATTTCCGGACGCGACGATTGCGGGAAGAAATTCTGCGGGATGAACTGGAATGCCCACAAGCTGGTGGCAAAGGTCATCAGTGTCATCACCAGCACGATGATGCGGTGGCGCACGGCCCAGCCGACCGTGCCGCGCAGCCGCCGGTAGAAGCCGGTGTCGAAGGCATCGTGATGATTGCCGGCATGCTTGCGCTGCTTGAGGATCATGTAGCCGAGCCATGGCGTGAAATAGACCGCCACGAACCAGGACACGACCAGCGCGATGCCGACGACGTAGAACAGCGTGCGGACATATTCGCCGGCCGTCGAGGCGGCGAAGCCGACAGGAATGAAACCGGCGGTGGTGATCAGCGTGCCGGTCAGCATCGGGAAGGCGGTCGACGAGTAAGCGAAGCTCGCCGCGTCGATCTTGACCAGCCCTTCCTCGAGCTTGCGCTCCATCATCTCGACGACGATCATCGCGTCATCGACCAGTAGGCCGAGCGCAATGATCAGCGCGCCGAGCGAAATGCGCTGCAGGTCGATGCCGAGCTCGTACATGATGGCGAAGGTGGCGGCGAGAACCAGCGGTATAGCGATGGCGATGACCAGGCCGGAGCGCCAGCCGATCGACAGCAGCGAGACGGCAAGCACGATCAGCAGCGCTTCGCCCAGCGCCTCCATGAACTCCTTCACGGCATCGCGGACGACTTCCGGCTGGTCGGAAATCTGGTCGACCGAAACGCCGTAGGGCAACGCCTCTTCGAAATGCTTGTAGGTCGCCTCGACGTCGGTGCCGACATCGGTGACGTTGAAGCCCCTGGCCATGACGACGCCAAGCTGGACGCTCTCGTGGCCGTTGAAGCGATATTTGCGCTGATAGGGATCCTCGAGGCCGGAGGTCACGGTGGCGATGTCGCCGAGACGCGTCACCTGGCCGCCGGCGCGCAGGCGCAATTCCCTGATGTCGGCCGCCTTGGTCACGTCGCCTTCAACCGAGATGCGAACCGAACGCAGACCGGTGTCGACCGAGCCCGCCGGATCGACATTGTTCTGGCCCTTGATCGCATTCTGCAGGTCGGTCAGCGTCAGGCCGCGCTCGGCAAGCGCCTTCGACGACACGTCGATATAGATTTTTTCCGGCTGGTCGCCGATGATGACCGCCTTCTCGACGCCCGGCGTCGTCAGCAGCATGTCGCGCGCCTGGATGGCGAATTTCTTCAGCTCCGGATAGCTGTAGCCATCGCCGCTGATCGAGTGCAGCGTGATGAACGTGTCGCCGAACTCATCGTTGAAGTAAGGCCCGAGCAGCCCCTGCGGCAGTTCACTGGCGATGTCGCCGACCTTCTTGCGCACCTGGTAGAAAGCGTCGGCGACCTGCGCCGGATTGGTGTCACCCTTGACCTGCAAGGTGATGATGGCGCTGCCGGCGCGCGTATAGGAGCGGACGAAATCGAGATGCGGCGTCTCCTGCAGCTTGCGCTCGATCTTGTTGACGACCTGGTCCTCCATCTCCTGGATCGAGGAGCCCGGCCAGATTGCCTGGACGACCATGACGCGGAAGGTGAAATCCGGGTCTTCCTTCTGGCCCATGCGCATCAGGCCGAGTGCACCGGCAATGATGATCAGACCGAACAGAAAGCGCGCGATGGAGGGATGGCCGATGGCCCAGCGCGAAAGGTTGAAAGGCTGCTTTTCATTGGTGTCGGTGGTCATTGGCGTCAGCCCATTCCAGTTGATCGTCAGCGCGTCTGCGCATGCTCGTGGAATTTCCTAGAGCCTGTTCCATCCCGACCAAGTCGGGATGGGGCTCTATCTTCTTGTTCGAGCATGATCTTTTCCGAAAACCGGTTCCCACTTTTCGGGATCATGCTTTGGGCTTCCGGGCGGCGAGGCTTTCCGAGCGGAGAGACTCATCGCGGTGGGACGCGGAGCCGATGTGGGGGTTACATCAACCTTGCATCTCGACCATCGGGCACTCGCCGCCCGGAAACCATGAACCGATTGACCTCGCGGCTTGCGCCGATGCGATGAAAGCCGGTTTTCGTTTGTGTCAGCGCAACGCCTTGACCGCGTCGTCCGCGGATGCCGACTGCTGCGCCGTGCCGCCGGTCAGCTTGACCTGCAGGTTCTCGGTCATGAACTGGGTGCCGGCGGCAACGACGACGTCGCCTGGCTTCAGCCCGTCGGCTACACTGACGCCGTCGGCCGTGAACTCGGCAACCTTGATTTGGCGCGGATGGACCGTGTCGCTGCCGCGGTCGACCGTCCAAACGATCTTCTGGCCGTCCTTTTCGGCCAGCGCGCTGAGCGGGATCGACACCATCTCAAGCTTCTTTGCCACCGAAGCTTCGATGTTGGCGGTCATGCCGAGCAGGACGCGCGGATCGTCGGGCAGTGAGACGCGAACGGCAAAGGTACGCGACTGCTGATCGGCGTTGCCGGCGACTTCACGGACCTTGCCGTCGAGGCTCAGCGCGTCGTCGGACCAGAAGCTCGCCTTGACCTCCTTGCCCGGCTTGAAGGCGGCGATATCCATTTCGGGAACCGCGATCAGCACCTCCTTTTCGCCGTCGACGGCAACGGTCATCACCGGCGTCCCGGCACCGACCACCTGGCCGACATCGGCGCTGACGGATGTGACGATGCCGTTCTCGCTCGCCTTGAGATCGGTATAGACGACCTGGTTCTGCGCCTGGGCAAGCGTCGAGCGGGCGGCATCGCGCGTCGCAACCGCTTGATTGTAGCTCAGCGTCGCCTGTTCGAGCTGCGACTTGGAGGTGAAGTTCTTGGCAAAAAGCTGCTCGGCGCGCTTCCTCGACAGATCGACCGTCTCGACCTGCCGCTCGGCGGCATCGAGGCTGGCCTTGGCGCTCTTGACCGAAAGCTCGTAGTCGGTGGGATCGATGCGGGCCAAGACATCGCCTGATGTCACATGCTGGCCGATATCGACAAGGCGCTGAGTGACCTTGCCCGAGATGCGAAAGCCGAGATTCATTTCGGTACGAGCCCGCACCGAGCCGGAATAGTCGAGTTCGCGGCTGGTTTGGGCCTGGCCGATCTCGACCACCTTGACCGGGCGGATGATGTCCTTGACTTCCGCCTTCTCCTGGCTGCAGCCGGCGAGTCCGAGCGTGGCGACGATCAGGCCAGCGACTGGCAGCCTGCTGATGATGGAACTGGACAAAGACACTTTAGCACTCCTGACTGGAGATGAACTTTCGACACCGGCGCCCGGCGGGCGGCAGCTATTTCAAAGCCTTGATCGCATAGTCGATGAGGTCGTCGGGCATCGCCCGGTTGGTCTTGGCTAGGCACTGCGCCACCATCTGCGGATGGCACAGAATGACGGTAGCAGCGCCGAAGCAGCGCGACGCGATGACCGGATCCTGTTGCCGGAACTCACCGGCCTCGATACCATCGCGGATCACCTCGGCGAACAGGTCGTGGATGCTGTCGACATGCTTGTCGATGACGCCCCAGTCGCGCTCGAGGGCGACGATGACCATCTCGTGGACCTTCTGGTCGTCGAGCATGACTTCCATGGTCATCTTGTACTGCGCGTGCACGTAGCGGCGCAGTCGCTCCTCGGCGCTGATCGGCAGGCGGGAGATCTCGTAGGCCATCTTGTAGCTGGCGCCGAGCATGCGGCCGCAGACGGCCTGGTGGATTTCAACCTTGGAGGCGAAGAAACGGTAGATGTTGGCCGGCGACATGCCTAGTTCGCGCGCAATGTCGGCAACGTTGGTCTTGCCGTAACCGTAGTGACGGAACAGGCGCTCGGCGCAGTCGAGAATGCGGGTCACATTCTCCTGGCGGGTGGGGTCGGCCACGATGTTGGCAGCTTCTGACATAGCTCTCTGTCGATTAACGAGTGACGAATTTCAATTTTCGTCAGTCGTAAATTGAAAAGGGTAGGATGTCAACGCAGATTCGACGTACGCGTATAATTGGTGACAGATGGTGACAGTGAGTGGGGCGGTTCGCCGCCACGCGCTTCGTCATCCTAGGGCAAAGCAAGGAGTGAAGCGACGCGGCGCAGACCCTGGATCCATGCCGTCACACATGCCGAAAAATGCAGAGGTATCAGGAAGTTACGCCGATACACGCCTAAAGTAGCCGGTTCTCGACCGCCGGAGCACGGCCGCTAGGTCACGGCATGGATCCTAGGGTTTCCGCGACGTCGCTTCGCGACTGCTACACCCTAGGATGACGAAGTCGCGGAGGTTAAGGCTAGTCGCGGAAGTCGTGGCGACACAAAAACAGCGACGATGCGGCTTATGTCCCCTTCGCCATCTCCCGCAGCCGAAACTTCTGGATCTTCCCCGTCGACGTCTTCGGTATCTCCGCAAACACCACCGCTTTCGGCACCTTGAAGCGGGCGAGCAGCGCGCGGCAGTGGTCGATGATCTCGGCCTCGGTCGCCGTCTTGCCCGGCTTCAGCTCGACATAGGCGACCGGCACCTCGCCCCATTTCTCGTCCGCGCGCGCCACAACGCCACAGGAGGCCACGGCCGGGTGCTTGTAGAGCGCATCCTCGACCTCGATGGAGGAGATGTTCTCGCCGCCGGAGATGATGATGTCCTTGGAGCGGTCCTTGAGCTGGATGTAGCCATCCGGGTGCATGACGCCGAGGTCGCCTGAGTGGAACCAGCCGCCGGCAAAGGCCTCATCGCTCGCCTTGCGGTTCTTCAGATAGCCCTTCATGACGATGTTGCCGCGAAACATCACCTCGCCGATGGTCTCGCCATCGGCCGGCGCTTTTTGCATCGTCTCGGGATCCATCACCGTCAGATCTTCGAGCGCGGCATAGCGCACGCCCTGTCTCGCCTTCTTCGTGGCCCTCGATCCCTTGTCGAGACCATCCCACGCGCCGTGCCATTCGTTGACCACCGCCGGGCCATAGGTCTCGGTCAGGCCATAGAGATGGGTGACGGCAAAGCCGGCATCGGCCATGCCCGACAGCACGGTCTCCGGCGGCGGTGCCGCGGCGGTGTTGAAGGTGACGGTCTGCGCGAATTCCCGCTTGTCCTCGTCCTTGGCGTTGATCAGCACCGACATGACGACCGGCGCGCCGCACAGATGCGTGACGCCGTGGTCGGCTATGGCGTCGTAGATCGGCTTCGGCCGCACCCAGCGCAGGCAGACATGGGTGCCGGCCTGCACGGCCAGCGTCCAGGGAAAGCACCAGCCATTGCAGTGGAACATCGGCAGCGTCCACAGATAGACCGCGTGCTTGGCCATGCCGGCATGAATGGTGTTGGTGTAGGCCATCAGGGCCGCACCGCGATGATGATAGACGACACCCTTGGGATTGCCCGTCGTGCCCGAGGTGTAGTTGAGCGAGATGGCGTCCCATTCGTCGTCGGGCATCGACCAGGCGAAATCCTCGTCGCCGCCGGCGACAAACTCGTCATAGTCGAGCGTGCCGATGCGTTCGCCCTTGGGATAGGGCGCGTCGGCGGCGTAGTCGGGATCGTCGTAGTCGATGACCAGCGGTTTTACGCTGGCCAATGCCAGCGCTTCCCTGACGACAGCAGAGAATTCGCGATCGACGAACAGCACCTTGGTTTCGGCATGGTCGAGCTGGAAGGCGATGACGGCGGCATCGAGGCGGGTGTTGAGCGAATGCAGCACCGCCTTGGTCATCGGCACGCCGAAATGCGCCTCCAGCATCGGCGGCGTGTTGGACAGCATGACGGTGACCGTATCGCCTTTGCCGATGCCGCGCTTGCTGAGCGCCGAGGCAAGCTTGAGCGAGCGGCGCCAGAAATCGCGGTAGGTGGTGCGCTGACGGCCATGGATGATGGCGACATGGTCGGGATAAGTCCTCGCCGCTCGCTCCAGATAGGTGAGCGGCGTCAGCGGCTGATAGTTCGCCGCGTTCTTGCCGAGATCCTGTTCATAGGGATTGCCCATCCCGTCCTCCCCAATATCCTCGTCGTGATCTTCTAATCGCAGGCTCGCGCCGCGTCACCACCAACGATGCCACGAGAGTGCGTATTTGGCACAATGATGTTCTGGATTCCGCTGATGAAGGGGCATCCCATGCCATGGCTCGGTTTGACTTTTGTCGAGAGCCGTGAATAATGTCAGCGAGGAGATGGCATGGCGATCCGACCGGCAGAACAGCTTATCCACAAGGCCGCCTGGCTTTACTATGCCCACGGCCTGCGCCAGGACCAGGTGGCCAGCCAGCTCAAGATTTCCCGCGCCTCGGTGGCTATGTATCTCCGCAAGGCGCGCGAGACCGGCATCGTCAACATCTCGACCTCGACCCAACTTTTCACCGATGATGTGCTGGCGCGCAAGCTGGAAGACGCGCTGAAGCTCGACGCCGTCTGGATCGCGCCGGAAAACGACTATGTCATCGATCCGTCGACCGACATAGCGGTGCTGGCGGCAAGCGTCTTTCTCGAGCTGGTCAAGAAGGGCGACCGCATCGGCGTTGCCTGGGGACGGACCGTCTATACGATCGCCGACATCATGTCCTATGCCGACCTGCAGGATGTCACGGTGGTGCAGCTGTGCGGCAATCTCGGCGCCCCCTATTCCTACCGGCCGGACCAGTGCACGATGGAAATCGCCCGCCGGCTCAACGCCAAGGGCATCAATTTCTACGCGCCGCTGGTGCTGACAACGGAGGAGCTGGCGCGCGGCCTGCGCGCCGAGCCGGTGATCCGCGAGCAATTGTCGAGCATCCACGAATGCGACCTGGCGCTGTATTCGGTCGGTACCGTCGATGCCGACAGCCACGTCGTCAAATGCGGGGCGCTGACCGTCGACGAAATGGGCGCGTTGCGCAAGGCGGGTGCGGCCGGCGTCATCGCCGGGCAGATTATCGACGCCAAGGGCAAGGCGCTCGACTGCAGCTACAACCGCCGCGTCATTTCGGCTGAGCTGTCATCGCTGCGCGCCATCGAAAAGCGCCTGATGGTCGTGCAGGAGGACAGCAAGTTCGACCCGCTCATCGCGGCGATGGCCGGCGGGCTGTGCACGCATCTTGTGGTCGGCGCGCGCATGGCGCGACGGCTGCTCGACCACGCACAAAAGGCTTCCTAGCAAACGAAATCCTTGCAGCCGGCGCATTGTCATCAAAGCGTCGCGGCATTCCTGTTCACAACACCAAAGACAGCAAATCGGACAAGGCGAATATGAAGAATTTGTGGAATGACGGCGACGCGGAGAAGCTGGTTGCCGACTATGCAAAAAAGGGCGTCAGCCGCGACCTGGCGTTGCGCGTCTACACGACGCGGCTGCTGGGCGGCGAACCGCGGCTGGTGCTGCATGGCGGCGGCAACACCTCCTGCAAGACCAAGGCCACCGACCTCGTCGGCGACGAATGGGACGTGCTGTGCGTCAAGGGCAGCGGCTGGGATATGGGCGTCATCGAGCCGCAGGGCCTGCCGGCGGTCAAGCTCAACGCGCTGCTCCGGGCGCGCTCGCTGAACAAGCTCGCCGATGAGGACATGGTCGCGCTGCAGCGGGTGAACCTGATCGACCCGTCCTCGCCCAACCCGTCGGTCGAAACGCTGCTGCACGCCTTCCTGCCGCACAAATTCGTCGACCACACGCACTCGACCGCAATCCTGGCCATCGTCGACCAGCAGGACAGCGAGCCGCTGGTGAAGACGGTGTTCGGCGCCAAGATGGGTTATGTCCCCTACATCATGCCGGGTTTCGACCTGGCCAAGGTGGCCGCCGACATCTTCGACGCCGACCCGACGGTGGAAGGCCTGATCCTCGACAAGCATGGCATCTTCACTTTCGGCGACGATGCCAAGCAGGCCTACGACCGGATGATCCACTATGTAAATGTCGCCGAGGACTATGTCGCCAAGCACGGCAAGCCGCGCACCGAGAAGGTTGCCTTGCCGGCCAGGCTGGCGACAGCAGCCGATATCGCATCGACGCTGCGCGGGGCGGTTGCGGTTGCGCGCGGCGAGGGCCGCTTCGACCGCATGATCAGCGATTTCCGCACCTCGGATGCGATCGTCGACTTCATCAACTCGGCCAAGATCGCCGACTATGCCGGGCGCGGCGTGTCGACGCCCGATCTGTCGATCCGCATCAAGACCGGACCGATGGCACTGCCGGCGCCCGACGCGGACAAGATCGGCGACTACAAGGCCGTCATCAAGAGCCACGTCGAAGCCTTCGCCAAGGACTATCGCGCCTATTTCGAAACCAATGACGCGCTCGACGACGTCAAGCGCACCATGCTCGACCAGATGCCGCGGCTGACGCTGGTGCCGGGCCTCGGCATGTTCGGCCATGGCCGCACGCTGAAGGACGCCAAGATCGCCTCCGATGTCGGCGAGATGTGGATCGAGGCGGTGCGCGGCGCCGAAGCCGTCGGCAATTTCCACCCCCTGTCGAAGGCCGACCTGTTCCCGCTCGAATACTGGTCGCTGGAGCAGGCCAAGCTCGCCTCCAACAAGCCGAAGCCGCTGACCGGCCAGGTGGTGTTGATCACCGGCGGCGCTGGCGCCATCGGTGCCGCGACGGCAAAGCTGTTCGCTGCCAATGGCGCCCATGCGGTCGTCGTCGATCTCGACGCGGCAAAGGCCGCGGAAGCGGCCAAGCAGGCCGGCAACAATTCGATCGGCGTCGGCGCCGACATCACCGACCCCAAGCAGATGCGCGCCGCCTTCGACAAGGCCGTCGCAGTCTTCGGCGGCGTCGACATCCTGGTTTCCAATGCCGGTGCGGCCTGGGAAGGCAGGATCGGCGAACTCGACGACGCTCTGTTGCGCAAGAGCTTCGAGCTCAATTTCTTCGCCCACCAGTCGGCGGCGCAGAATGCTGTGCGCGTCATGCTCGAACAGGGCACTGGCGGCGTGCTTTTGTTCAACACCTCCAAGCAAGCGGTCAATCCGGGCCCAAAGTTCGGCGCCTATGGCATCCCGAAGGCGGCGACGCTGTTCCTGTCGAGGCAATACGCGCTCGACTACGGCGCGCATGGCATCCGCTCCAATGCAGTCAACGCCGACCGCATCCGCTCGGGGCTGTTGACCGACGCCATGATCGCCAGCCGCTCGGGCGCGCGCGGTGTCTCGGAAAAGGAATACATGTCCGGCAACCTGCTTGGGCAGGAAGTCACGGCCGAGGACGTGGCGCAAGCCTTCCTGCATCAGGCACTGGCCGATCGGACCACCGCCGATGTGACGACGGTGGACGGCGGCAACATCGCCGCGGCCATGCGCTAGCGGCGAGAAGATACCGGAACGACGAAGAGCGGCCTACCGGCCGCTCTTTTCTTTTACGCTCGAACCAAGGCTGTCTTGGAATGGTCGCCGTGGAGCCATCAAAAACCCCGCTTCGGACCGATTGTTTGGTCTTCTAACTCTAGACCTTTTTGGAGACGTTCATGGTTGCGAAAAGACTGCGCATTGCCGTGCTGTTCGGCGGGCGCTCCGCCGAGCACGACGTGTCTGTGCTCTCGGCAACCAACGTGGTGCGCGCGCTGGACCCTGGCCGATATGACGCGGTGCCGATCTTCATCACCCACGAAGGAATTTGGCTGCTGAGCTCATTCCAGGACGGCACATTGTCAAAGCCGGAGAGCGGGACGGAAGTTTGCCTCGTGCCCGGCGGACGCGGGCGGATGATCGCACTTGCGGACGGCGGCGGTGCGGATGAGCTGTCGAAGATCGATATCCTGTTTCCGGTCCTGCATGGATTGTATGGCGAGGACGGGTCGGTGCAGGGGCTGGCCGAAGTCGCCCGCGTGCCGCTTGCCGGATGCGGCATCCTGGGTTCGGCGGTGGCACTCGACAAGGACATCGCCAAGCGGCTGCTGAAGGCGGCTGGTGTGCCGGTCGCGCGCTCAGTGACGATCCACGGCGGCGACGCCCCTTCCCTCAGTGCACTCGAAGACGAACTCGGCCTGCCGCTGTTCATCAAACCGGCGCGACAGGGATCATCCGTCGGCGTCGGAAAGGTAAATGCCAGCCAGGAATTCGACCGAGCGCTGGCTGAGGCCTTCCGGCACGACAGCAAGCTGCTGGCGGAGGAATTCGTCCGTGGCCGCGAGATTGAATTCAGCGTGCTGGAAGGCCCCGCAGGCGAGCTCTTCGTGTCGCGGCCGGGCGAGATCGTGCCGGCTGAAAGCCACGGCTTCTACAACTACAATGCCAAATACATCGACGAGAATGGCGCCGCATTGATCGTGCCGGCCGAACTGCCGCCGGAAGTCGAGGCAGCCATGCGCGATATGGCCGCAAAAGCCTTCCTAGCTGTCGGCTGCGACGGCATGGCGCGTGTCGACTTTTTCCTGATGCCGGACATGCAATTCCTGGTCAACGAGATCAACACCATCCCCGGCTTTACCGACATTAGCATGTATTCCAAGGCGATGGCGGCAACCGGCGTCAGCTATGCGGAAGTCATCGATCGGCTGGTGGCGCATGGGTTGGCGCGCGCCGGGCGATCGGGCTGAGAGCGAGAGCTCATCACGGACAAACAAAAAGAGCGGCCCGCGAGCCGCTCTTTCCTGTTCGATCTGCCTGACCTTACTTGGCGTTCGGGTTCGGCATCCAGGCTGGCATCGCGACATCGGCATGGGCGAACTGCGGCAGCTTGGCCGACAGGTCTTCCATGTTCTTGATGTCCTTGTCGATCAGGTCCTTCTGGGTGATCAGCGTCGGCGGCACGATGACGTTGTGGCCGGGGTCTTCACCGGCGAGGAGCTGCGCCAGCGCGCGCACCGAGACCTGGCCGACGACGGCCGGGTTGGTGGCGGCGGTGGCCGCCCAGGCGCTGTCGGGCTCGCGCATTGCCGATATGTCCGAGGTCGAGATGTCGGCCGAATAGATCTTGATGTCCTTGTTCAAGCCGGCCTCGTCGACGGCGATCTTTACGCCCTTGGCGAATTCGTCATAGGGCGCGAACATCACCTTGATATCAGGATGGGCCGACAGCACCGAACGCGCCTGGTTGGCGACCGAGTTGGCGATCGGGTTGTCGAGCGTGCCGAACATGGCGACTTCGTTGATGCCGGCATGCTTCTTCTTGACGTCGACCCAGGTCTCGTTGCGGCGGTCGAGCGGCGCGATGCCGGCGACATAGACATAGCCGGCCTTCCAGCTGTCGCCATTGTCCTTGACCGCCTGTTCGAGCGCGAGGCGCGCGAGGTCGCGGTCGGACTGTTCGACCTGCGGGATCTTCGGGTTTTCGACATTGACGTCGAAAGCGACGACCTTGATGCCTGCGTCGACCGCGCGCTGGGCGGCGTCCTTCATCGATTCCGTCAGGCCGTGCTGGATGATGATGCCCTGGACGCCGAGCGCGATGGCCTGGTCGACCATATCGGCCTGCAGGGCTGCATCCTGGCGGCTGTCGAGGACGCGCAAATCGACGCCGAGCGCCTTCGACTGTGCCTCGACACCGGAGAGGTAGGCCTGGAAGAAATCGCCGGTCGAGAGATAGCGAACCAGCGCGATCTTGACTCCCGGCTTGTCGAACGGCGCCGGCTTGTCCGCGGCCATCGCCGGGACCTGCATCAGCATGGTTGCGCCGGCAAGCCCGAGCGCTGCCTTTCCTAGAAGTCTTCTTGTGATCTTCATTTTGTTTCCTCCACTTGTTGAACTCAAAAATTTCCCGGTCGAATCCTATCTCCTGCCCCTGCCGGAGAGGGCGAAGGTGAAGACAAGGGCGATCACGAGCACCACGCCCTTGACGAAATCCTGCGTGTAGTAGGGCGCGTTCATCATGGTCAGGCCTTGCAGCAAGATGCCGACGAACAGCGCGCCGACGGCCGTGCCGAAGGCGTTGGGCTTGGCGGCGCCGAGCACCGCGTAGCCGATAAGCGCTGCCGCGACAGCGTCGAGCAGCAGATTGTTGCCCGAGGCGATGTCGCCACGGCCAAGCCGGGCAGCGAGCAAGATGCCGCCGATCGAGGCAAAGACGCCTGAGATGACATAGGCCCAAATCTTGTAGGCCTTGACCGGCGCGCCGGCGAGTTCGGCCGCCCGTTCATTGCTGCCGACCGCATACATCATGCGGCCGAAGCGGGTGTATTCGAGAAAGAACCAGATCAGCACGGCCAGCACGATCAGGACCACGACCGACACCGGAATGAGGTTCGGGATGAAGAAATCGAAGCGGTGGCGGCCGAGCGCCAGGAAGGCGTCGGAGAATTTGCCGTTGGCGACCGAACCATCGGGCATCGTCATGCCGGTGGCGATCGAGCGTCCCTCGGTCGGGATGCGCTGCAGGCCGACCAGCAGGAACATCATGCCGAGCGTCGCCAAAAGGTCCGGCACGCGCATGTAGACGATCAGCCAGCCATTGATGAGCCCGACGACGGCGCCGATCACGAGGCAGACGATGACCGCGACAAAAGCGTTCTGCTCCAGCACCACCATGACATAGGCAGCCGCCATCATGGCGCTGGTGGCAACCGAGCCGATCGACAGGTCGAAGCCGCCGACGACCAGAGTCGCGGTGACGCCCAACGCCAGCACGCCGGTGATCGCCACCGACTGGAAGATGAAGACGGCACTTTGCGGCGAGACGAAACCATCGGCGGCGATCGCGAAATAGGCGACCAACCCGAACAGCAGGACGATGAAACCGTAACGAATGGCGTAGTCGCGCAGCGTCATGCAGCGCTCCCGCGCGCCGTCTTCACAGAACTCAAACCCATACGCTCCATTCCAATTCTCATCGTCAGTTCTTTGCTCATGCCGCGCTGTGCAGCGGCCCGCCGGCGACCTCGGCCAGCAGGCGATCGAGATCGATGTCGGCATTGCGGTGTTCGCCGACGATCGTCTGCTCCGACATCACCAGGATGCGGTCGGCCGTCTCCAGCGCTTCATCGAGTTCGGTGACGAACAGCAGCGTCGCGCGGCCGTTGGCGCTGGCCCTGAGCTTGGTGGCGATATCGCGCCTGGCCGAAATGTCGACGCCCTGAAATGGCTCGTCGAGAATGAACAGTTTGGCATCCTGCGCCATCCAGCGGGCAACCATCACCTTCTGCTGGTTGCCGCCCGACAGGGACGCCATTTCGTCCTTCTCGGAACGGCAGACGATGCCGAGTTCCTGGACCTGCCGGCGGGCAATGGTGCGTTCCAGGCGGCGCCTGAGCACACCAAAATGCGACATCCGCTTGTGGAATGGCAGGCTGATGTTTTCCTGAATGTTGAAGCCGCCGACAATGCCGTTTTCGCCGCGGTCCTTGGCGACGAGGAACACACCGGCGGCAATCGCTTCGCCCGTCGACGCGGGCGCATAGGGCTTGCCGTCCAGCACCATGGTGCCGGACAGCGGCTTGCGCACGCCAAACAGCGTCTCGGCGAGCGCCGTCTTGCCGACGCCAACGAGGCCGGTGATGGCAACCACCTCGCCATCGCCAAGGGTCAACGAGAATGGCCGCGCGTTTTGGGCAATGCGCATCCCCTCGATGGTCAAGACAGCGTTGGCCGAGTCCCTGGCAACGATCTGGTCGAGATGGATCTTGCGGCCGAGCATGGCGTTGATGGCGCCTTCATAGTCGAGCGGCTTCCTGTCGAAGCTGCCGCTGATCAACCCGTCGCGCATCGAGACGATGCGGTCGGCAAGCCGCCTGATGTCCGACATGCGGTGCGAGATGTAGAGGATCGCCACGCCTTGCTCGCGCAGCCGGTCGAGCAGCGCGAACAGCCGGTCGGCTTCGGCGCTGGAGAGCGAGGAGGTCGGCTCGTCGAGGATCAGCACTTTCGGCTGGTGCGCCATGGCGCGTGCGATCGCCACCATCTGGCGGTCGGCCAGCGAAAGATCGCTGATGCGTGCCCTAAGGTCGATGACCAGTCCCATGCGGTCAGCGACGGCCTTGGCCTCGCGGCGCACCCGGCTCGGATTGAACAGCGTCGGCACACCGCTGCCGGTCAGCCTGTCCAGCGTCAGATTGGTGGCGACGTCGAGATCGGCGACGACGCCGTCATTGATGTTCTGGTGAACGGTGACGACACCGGCGCGGATCGCCTCCGCTGGGGTTTTCGGGGCAAAGTCGTGACCGGCAAGGCGCATCGTGCCGCCGCCGTGGTCATAGACGCCTGAGATGATCTTGACGAGGGTGGATTTGCCGGCGCCGTTGGCGCCCATCAGCACGGTGACTTCACCGGCATGCAATTCGACCGAGACGCCGCCAAGCACCTCGATATGGCCAAAGGATTTCCTCAGGCCGTCCACGCGGAACACGGCATCATTGCCCATTCGTTCCTCCCTGACCGTGACGCTATGGGCTCAATCGGCAATTGTCAACACGATTGACAATTGCCAGATGGCTTCCTAGCTTGGTCCGGCCGCCATGGCTCCGCTATGATCGGAGCGCATCAGCGCGAGGGTGAAGAATGACTGGGAAATTGCCGTTCGAAGCACTATCGGTGGAGACGCTTTCGACGCGCCTTGGCGCCAACGAAGCGTTATGCGCGCGGATCGGCAAGGACACGAGCGCCTGGAAGGTTCGCGAGGTCGGCGACGGCAATCTGAACCTGGTGTTCATCGTCGAGGGCGAAAAGGGCGGCGCCGTCGTCAAGCAAGCTTTGCCCTATGTGCGCCTGGTCGGCGACAGCTGGCCGCTGCCGCTAAAGCGCTCCTTCTTCGAATACCACGCGCTGACGCGGCAGGAGACGCGCGCGCCGGGCTCGGTGCCGGCGATCTACCACTTCGACGAAGGCCAGGCGCTGATCATCATGGAGTATCTGGCGCCGCCACACATCATTCTCAGGCGTGCGCTGATTGACGGACGCCAACTGCCGAACATTGCCAGGGATATCGGCCTGTTCATGGCCCGCACTTTGTTTCGCGGCTCCGATCTCTCAATGCTGGCCAAGGACCGCAAGGCCGATCTGGCGCTGTTCGCCGACAATGTCGAGCTCTGCGACATCACCGAGAACCTGGTTTTTTCGGACCCCTATTTCGACGCCAAGATGAACCGGCATACCTCGCCGCAGCTCGACGGCCTCGTCGCCGAACTGCGCGCCGACCGCGACCTCAAGGTCGAGGCACAGCGATTGAAGCACCTGTTCGCCGCCAATGCCGAGACGCTGCTGCATGGCGATCTGCATTCCGGCTCGATCATGGTCACCGACACAGAAACCAGGATGATCGATCCGGAGTTCGCCTTCTACGGACCGATGGCCTTCGATGTCGGCATGCTGCTCGCCAATTTCTGGATGTCCTTCTTCTCGCAGCACGGCCACGAGCAGAAGGAAAAACGCGACGCGATGCGTGCCTATCTGCTTCAAGTCACGGCTGAGACATGGTCGGTGTTCCGCGCCGAGTTCTCAGCTCTGTGGCGGACCGAGCGCACCGGCATGCTCTATCAGAAGAGCCTGTTCGAGGATCAGGGTGACAGGCTCGGCGCCGAACAGGCGCTCGACCATGTGCTGCATCAGGTCTGGACCGACTTGCTGGGTTTCGCCGGCATCGAGGTTCACCGCCGCATCCTCGGCCTCGCCCACAATGCCGATTTCGAGACCATTGCCGACGAGGATTTGCGCGCCAGTTGCGAGGCGAAGGCGCTGAAATTCGGCCGTCACATCGCCGTCAACCGGCGCCAGATTCATAGCATCGACGAGGTCAACCAATTGGCCGCGCTGATCGAACAGGAGAGCAGCATTTGAACGTCGGCGACCGCCACTATCGCACCATCTGGCTGAGCAACGACGGGCGTTCGGTTGACATCATCGACCAGCGCTGGCTGCCGCATGATTTTCGCATCGAGAAGATCGGCACGGTTGCCGGCATCGCCACCGCCATCCGCGACATGTGGGTGCGCGGCGCGCCGCTGATCGGCGTCACCGCCGCCTATGGCGTTGCCATGCAGATGCAAGACGATCCGTCGGATGCGGCACTCGATGCGGTCTGGGAAACCTTGCACGAAACGCGTCCGACAGCGATCAATCTGCGCTGGGCGCTCGACGAGATGCGGCGCTTCCTCAAGCCGATAGCCCCCGCACAGCGCGCGGAGGCGGCCTATCGGCGCGCCGCCGAGATCGCCGACGAGGATGTCGGTCTCAACCGCGCCATCGGCGCCAATGGGCTTGAAATCATCAAGGCGATCGCGGCCCGCAAGAAGCCGGGCGAGGCGGTCAACATCCTCACCCACTGCAACGCCGGCTGGCTGGCAACGGTAGATTATGGCACCGCGACGTCGCCGATCTATCTCGCTGTCGAGGCCGGCATTCCCGTCCACGTCTATGTCGACGAAACGCGGCCACGCAACCAGGGCGCTCAGCTGACCGCATGGGAGATGGCTGGCCACGGCGTGCCGCACACGCTGATCGTCGACAATGCCGGCGGCCATCTGATGCAGCGCGGCGAGATCGACATGGTCATCGTCGGCACCGACCGCACCACCGCCGACGGCGATGTCTGCAACAAGATCGGCACCTATCTCAAGGCGCTGGCCGCCGCCGATAATGACGTGCCGTTCTATGTCGCGCTGCCGTCACCGACCATCGACTGGACGGTGCATGACGGACTGGCCGAGATCCCGATCGAGCAACGCTCGCCCGACGAGGTGTCGCTGGTCTGGGGCAAGACCGCTGACGGCGAGATCGCCCAGGTCCGCGTGTCGCCCGAGACGACGCCGGCGGCCAACCCGGCGTTTGATGTGACGCCGGCAAGGCTGGTCACCGGACTGATCACGGAGCGCGGCGTGGCGAAGGCGTCGCGTGAGGGGTTGAAGGCGATGTTTCCCGAACGCGGGTGAGCCAATCGCCAATTGACAACATCGCCCTGCCCTTCCATATCACCACCGTTAATGTTCTCAGGGCGGGGTGAAAGTCCCCACCGGCGGTAAGGGGTTCGCCCCAAGCCCGCGAGCGCCTTCTGGCAACAGGAGGGTCAGCAGATCCGGTGTGATTCCGGAGCCGACGGTTACAGTCCGGATGGAAGAGAACGAAACGGAAGACGGCCCGCTTCTCGCGGGCTCAATCCGTATCGTGCGTCCTGATTCTGGTTCGAAACGGAAGGATGGACCCATGAATCAGCATTCCCGCAAAGACTATGAAACTGTTCGTATCGCCGTCATTCGCGCGCGCTGGCACGCCGACATCGTCGACCAGTGCGTGCAATCCTTCGAGGCGGAACTGGCCGTGCTCGGGGAGAACCGCTTTGGCGTCGATGTCTTCGACGTGCCGGGCGCCTACGAGATTCCGTTACACGCCAAGACCCTCGTCGGGACCGGCCGCTATGCCGCGATCCTCGGTGTCGCCTTCGTCGTCAATGGCGGCATCTACCGGCATGAGTTCGTCGCCAGCGCCGTCATCGACGGCATGATGAATGTGCAGCTGTCGACCGGCGTGCCGGTGCTTTCGGCGGTGCTGACGCCACTCAACTACCATGACAGCGCCGACCACCACCGCTTCTTCTTCGAGCACTTCACGGTCAAGGGCAAAGAGGCGGCCAATGCCTGCGTGCAGATCCTGGCCGCGCGCGAGCAGATCGCCGCCTAAACCCATCAAAAAGGCCGGATTTCAAACCTGCAACAAGAATTGCGGCCGCAAAAGCGTCTAACGGTTGCGATTGCGCTGAAATCCGGCCAGAAGCATCGACGGGCTGAACGGCAAGCGGACAGCCCGCAACCATTGGCCTGAAACCAGATACGGGAGACTATTGGGTGGCTCGCATCACATTGAGACAATTGCTCGACCATGCCGCCGAATACGGCTATGGCGTGCCTGCCTTCAACATGAACAATATGGAACAGGGCCTCGCCATCATGGAGGCCGCCGAGGAGACCAAGTCGCCGGTCATCCTGCAGGCGAGCCGCGGCGCCCGCGCCTACGCCAATGACGTGGTGCTGGCCAAGCTGATCGACGCGCTGGTCGAAATCCATCCCGATATTCCGGTCTGCATGCATCTCGACCATGGCAACAACGAAGCCACCTGCGTCACCGCGATCCAGTACGGCTTCACCTCTGTCATGATGGACGGGTCGCTGAAGGAAGACGGCAAGTCGCCGGCCGACTACGACTACAATTCCGGCATCACCAAGCGCGTCGTCGACATGGCGCATTGGGGCGGCGTGTCGGTGGAAGGCGAGATCGGCGTGCTCGGCTCGCTCGAGAGCGGCGGCGGCGAGCAGGAAGACGGCCACGGCGTCGAAGGCGCGATCAGCCACGACCAGCTTTTGACCGACCCCGAACAGGCGGTGCAATTCGTCAAGGACACGCATGTCGACGCGCTGGCTGTCGCCATGGGCACCAGCCACGGCGCCTACAAATTCTCGCGCAAGCCGGACGGCGCGGTGCTGGCGATGAACGTGATCGAGGAAATCCACCGTCGCTTGCCCAACATGCATCTGGTCATGCACGGCTCGTCCTCGGTGCCGGAAGAACTGCAGGAGATCATCAACAAATATGGCGGCCAGATGAAGCCGACCTGGGGCGTGCCGGTGGAAGAGATCCAGCGCGGCATCAAGCACGGCGTGCGCAAGATCAACATCGACACCGACAACCGCATGGCGCTGACCGGCGCGATCCGCAAGGTGTTGACCGAGAACCCCTCGGAGTTCGATCCGCGCAAATATCTGACGCCGGCCATGGCCGCGATGCGCAAGCTGTGCAAGGAGCGGTTCGAGCAGTTCGGCACCGCCGGCAACGCGCCGAAGATCAAGCCGCTGCCAGTCTCGGAAATGGCCAAGCGCTACAAGTCAGGCAGCCTCGACCCGAAGTTCGGCTGAGACCGGCCGCCTTCGCCATTGGCAAAAACGAAGGGCAGGAGCCGATACGGTTCCTGCCCTTTTTCCATGAAGGCGCTGTGGCGCAGCCGGTTTCCGAATGGATAACTTAACCTGAGCGATGACTTGTCAAACGGCGGTCAAGAAAAAGGCCGGGCGCGAATACGGCCCGGCCAAAAAGAAGGTCTACAACCTTCAGAGGGGAACACCGTCCAGCGGAATGGGAGGAAACCGCCGAACGATTTTACCTTTTTGCGCTGATTTGCGGGCTTTGGCGACGAATGGAATTCCAAAAACTGTCGGAAAGGCGAAAATTCCTTTTCTATTTCCGCGGATACCTTTCAGGCGGCCGAAATTCCCGTCTCGAGCAGATCGGCATAGTGCCGGCGGGCCACGTCGGGATGGGAACGCAGGCGGCTTTTCAGCACATTGGTTCCGACATTGCGAAACAGCGGATTGTCGGGATCGCTCGCCGGCCCGCGGGCTTCAGCCGCCAGTTCCTCGGGCAAGCTGAGCAGCGGGATTGTCGCATCGAGCCGGGCGCTGAAGAAGAACGGAACGGAAATCCGCTCAACACCGGCCGGCGGTGTGACCACGCGGTGAACGGTCGCCTTGAGATAGCCGTTCGATGCCAGTTCGAGCAGTTCGCCGATGTTGACCACCAGCGTGTCGGGAAGTGGGTCGACATTGACCCAGCTGCCATCATATTCGACCTGCAGGCCCTTGTTCTCGTCCTGCAGCAAAAGCGTCAGGAAGCCGCCATCCTTGTGCGCGCCGACGCCCTGGTCGTCGCCGGTCGCGTCGCGGCCGGGATAGCGTACGATCTTCATGCGGTGATTGGGCTCATCCTCATAGATCGGGTCGAAGGCGTCCTCGGCCTGGTCGAGCGACAAAGCGAAGGCTTTCAGCAGGCGGATCGCCACCGCGGTCGCTTTGGTCTGCCATGCCAGCAGCGCCGGTTTCAGGTCCGGCAGGGCCGCAGGCCATTGGTTCGGCCCTTGCAGCCGCGTCCAGGCGGGAACATCAGGCCCTTGCGCAATGGCCTGGCGCTCGACGCCGATGTCGAGCTGTTCGCGCCAGTCGGCCTTGCCTTTGGTCAGTTCGCCGCCGGCGCGCGTATAGCCACGAAATTGCGAGGATTTGACCATTTCGATGGCCAGCTTGTCGGCTTCCGGCAAGGCAAAGAATTGCCGTGAGGCATCGAGCACCTCCGCGACTTCAGAGGCCGATATGCCATGGCCGCTGAGATAGAAGAAGCCGACATCGCGGGCTGCCGTGCGCAGGTCGAACAGAAAGGTTCGCCGCTCGGACGCGCCCTGTTCGAGACGGCTGAGATCGAGCACGGGGACGATCCTGGGCATGGTCAAGCTCCTTCCTGTCGTTCCGTGCCTACGGTGGCACGCAGGCCATTGCGATCAAAGCAACGCGCAATCCAATCTCCAGGCGAATGGCGAAACGTCAGCACCACATTTTGCCGCCTGCAGGCAAATAACGTTCGAACGGTCATCGCTCATGCCCGATGGTCCAGCCTTGCGACCAGCCGGTCGCCGGCCCATTGGATGCCGCAAACCAGGATGATCAGGACAATGACCACGGCAACCATGACGCTGGTCTCAAACCGCTGATAACCATAGCGGATGGCGAGGTCGCCCAGCCCGCCGGCACCGATGGCGCCGGCCATGGCGGAAGCGCCGATCAGCGTCACCAGCGTGACGGTGAAGCCGGCGACGATGCCGGGCAATGCTTCCGGCACCAGCACCTCGCGGATGATCGTCCAGCGGTTGCCGCCCATGGCGCGGGCCGCCTCGATCAGTCCGTGATCGACCTCGCGCAGCGACACTTCGGCGATGCGGGCGTAATAGGGCGTGGCGGCGATCGACAGCGGCACGATGGCGGCCCATGTGCCGATCGAGGTGCCGACGATCAGCCGCGTCACCGGGATCAGCGCCACCAAAAGGATGATGAAGGGGACCGAGCGGAAGCCGTTGATGATGGCGGCAAGCGCGCGGTTGACCCACAGGCTTTCGGCGATGCCGCCGCGATCTGTGGCGACCAGCGCCAGACCAAGCGGCAGACCGAACACCAGCGAGATGAGGCCGGACGCGGCCGTCATCAGCACCGTTTCCCAGATCGAACGCAGCAGAAGCTCAAACAGAATTGGCGACATGGCCAAGCACCTCCACCCGCGCATCACGGGCCTTCAGGAATGCGATTACTTGCGCGAGATGACTTGCATCGCTGCCCGGCACCGAGAGGAAAAGCGTGCCGACAGGCTGCTGCTGGACATGGTCGATGCCGCCATGGACGAGGCGGAAGGAGCCAGGAACAGCAGTGGCAAGGTCGGACAGCAGCGGACGGCTTGCCGCTTCGCCGGCGACGTCGATGCGCAGGATTGTCTCCGCCCCGGCTGCCGGCGCAAGCCGCGCTGCCAGCTCGGCCGGCAGTTGCGGCCGGATGGCGCCGAGCAGGCTGCTCGTGATGTCGGAGCGGGGGTCGGCAAAGACTGACCAGACCGGGCCTTCCTCGACGATGCGCCCGGCGTCGATCACCGCGACGCGGTCGGCGATCGATCGGATCACCTCCATCTCGTGGGTGATCAGCAGGATGGTCAGGCCGAGCTGCCGATTGATATCTTTGAGCAAGGCAAGGATGGAACGCGTCGTCTCCGGGTCGAGCGCCGAGGTGGCTTCGTCCGACAGCAGCAGCGCCGGCCGCGCCGCCAGCGCCCGGGCGATGCCGACGCGCTGCTTCTGGCCACCCGACAGCGACGAAGGATAGGCATTTGCTTTCTCCGAAAGGCCGACGAGGTCAAGCAGCTCGGCCGCGCGCGCCAGCCGTTCCGCCTTGGGGCGGCCTTCGATCTTCAGCGGCAGGGCGACGTTCTCCTCAACGGTCTTGGCCGACAGCAGGTTGAAGTGCTGGAAGATCATGCCGATGCGGCGGCGCAGCGGCTGCAATTCACGCTCGCCAAGCCGGCTGATCTCGCGGCCTTCGATGAAAACCTGCCCGGAATCCGGTCGCTCAAGGCCATTCAGGCAGCGGATCAGCGTCGATTTGCCGGCGCCGCTGCGACCGATGATGCCAAGGATCTCGCCCTTGCGCACGGTGAGCGAGACGCCGTCAAGCGCCGGCGTGGCGCCGAAGCGGCGCTTGAGTTCGGTGAGGCGCACGACCTCTTCCAGCACCGGGGGATGGTTCTCCGCCGCCAGTTCAGGTGGTGCTTTGATATGCTGGTTCATCGAGGTTCCCGTTCCGGCCTCCCACAAATGCGACGGCGGTCCGCTCAACAGCGGACCGCCTGCTCCTGCTATCCAGGCGCCGATCAATAGGCGCTGATCCCGGTGCCTTTGTAGACCTTGTCGAACTCTGCCTTGACGGCCTCGTTCTGGTAGGACGCGACCAGCGTCTTGACCCAGGCCTCGTTCTCATTGCCGGCTTTGACAGCGATGAAGTTGCGGTACGGATTGTCGGCAACCGGCTCCTGGGCGATGCGGTTTTCCGGGCCAAGGCCGCTCTTCAAGGCCCAGTCGGTATTCACGACCGCAGCGTCGAGATCTTCGACCGAGCGCCCGACGATGCCGGCGTCGAGCTCCTTGATGACCACCTTCTTCGGATTTTCGGCAATGTCGGCGGTCGTCGCCAGAATACCGGTACCGTCCTTCAGCTTGATCACGCCTTCATTCTGCAGCACGCGCAGGGCCCGGCCCTCATTGGACGGGTCGTTCGGCAGGCCGATGACGGCGCCCTCGGGCAGATCGGCGACCGCTTTGTACTTCTTGGAATAAAGGCCGATCGGCCAGACGCCGGTGTAACCCACCGGAACGATGTGGTAGCCTTGCGTCTTGATCTGATTGTCGAGATACGGCTTGTGCTGGAAGGCGTTGGCGTCGATCTCGCCGCGCTCGAGCGCCTCATTGGGCTGGGTGTAGTCGTTGAACACCACGGTCTCGATGGTCAGGCCCTTTTCGGCGGCCTGGGCGACGACGACGCGCCAGACATCCTCATCCTCGCCGCTGATGATGCCGACCTTGATCGCCTTCTTGTCCTCGGCAAAGGACGGCGTCGGCGCCGTCAGGCCGACAAGCGTGACGGCCGAGGCAAGAAGTGCCGCAAGGGCAACACGCCGGCTGATTGCTGATGAAAGAAGAGCTATGGAAGCGTTTCCGCGTTCGGACATTGTCGATCCCTCGTAATCCTGAAGTCATATCGGCGAGGCGGAATGCCAAGCCTTGATGACATCATCGACAATGCTCTGCTGCGGATCAAAGAACCGCGTTTCTTCTCAAACGCCGAGCCGGGAATATTCTCTCAAAGATTGCGCACTTGCGAGAACGGCCTCGGCCTGAGAGCCTGTTTCGAAATTCGCTCCGGCGAGTCATGTGGTGGTGTTTTCGAGAACCGTAGCGCAGCGGACATTGGTCCGTGAGCAACGGAAGCGCAGAAGACGCCATCAGATGGCCGCCGGAGTAGAATTTCCAAACAGGCTCTGACCGATCAGAACGTCTCGACCCATGGCCGAAGTTCGACCTCGAAACTCCAGGCGCTGCGATGCTGGCGGTGCGTGGCGAGATACGTCTCAGCGATCGCATCGGGCGACAGCTGGCTCTCCGGCCGCTCGGGCTTCTTGCCAACCGGCTCGATCTGGCCGTCGATGATGAAATGCGCGACATGGATGTTTTTCGGAAAGAGTTCGCGGGCCATGGACTGGGCCAGACCGCGCAGGCCGAATTTCGGCATGGCAAAGCCGGCCGAGCCCGGAAAGCCCTTGATGCTGGCGGAGGCGCCGGTGAACAGGATCGAGCCGGAACCGCGTGCAAGCAGCCGCCGCGCCGCCTGCTGGCCGACCAGGAAGCCACCATAGGCGCCAACCAGCAAGGCCTGCTTGACCGCATCGGCATCGACCTCGGCGATCGGGCCGCGGGTGCGCCCGCTGGCATTGAACACCGCAAGCGCTAGCGGGCCTTGCTTGTCGGCCGCCTCGAACAGGCTTGCGACTGAGTCCGGGTCGGCGACGTCGGTTTCGACGGCCAGCGCGCCGGTCTCCTCGACCAGCGGCGCGAGCTTGCCGGTGTTGCGGGCGGCGAGCACCACGCGAAAGCCTTCCCTGGTGAGAAGGCGCGCCAGCGAAGCACTCAAGCCTGCGCCCGCGCCGGCGATCACTGCGACTTCGGATGCCATGTCGGTTCTCCCTTGTTGATATGTTCGTCCCATAGCTGGCGTCTTGAGCGGCAAGAGACAAGAACGGCGTTGCTCGATTTTCGCCGTTCGAAGCAAAAAGCCCATCGGGATGTGGACAACTCCATCGGCGATCCCGGCCACGGACAGGTGGCCGATGTCAGCGCCGCCCCTCATTGCCCTGCCGGGCATTTCTCCCCGTATAGTGACGGGGAGAAAGGGCCTCGCGTCGGCGATTTCGCCAATCACCAGCGTCACAGAAAAGGCGCCGACGCCGCGGCCAGCCCCTCTCCCCGTCACTATACGGGGAGAGGATGCCGGCAGGCAGGTGAGGGACAGCGCCAACGGCGGGGAAAGTTCAAACCCTGAAACGCTTGCCCTCGATCAGTACTGGCAAAAGACTTGCCTGCCCGACCGATCCGTCCGACACGTGGTTCAACGGCGATTCGAGAAAGCGACCATGGAACCAATCTGGGCCGTCGGCCTGATGACCGGCACCGTGCTGGATGGCAATATCGATGTCGCGCTGATCAAGACCGACGGCGAGCGTATCGCCGATTTCGGCACCTACACGCTGGCGCCCTACCCCGTAGCGATTCGCACCTTGCTGGAAGAGACGCTGCGCCAGGCCAGGGTGTGGAACTTCGATGGACCGGAGCCGGCGATCTTTGGCGAAGCCGAAGAGGCACTGACACGCGCCCAGTCCGCTGCGGTGAAAGACCTGGTCGAGAGCTATGGCCTGACCATGGCCGATATCGGCGTGGTCGGCTTCCACGGCCAGACGGTGTTGCATCGTGCCCCGCAACCCGGCCGGCGCGGCGACACCCGCCAGCTCGGCGACGGCGAGCTGATGCATGCCATTTTGGGCACCAAGGTCGCCTACGACTTCCGCTCGGCCGATGTGCGCGCCGGCGGGCAAGGCGCGCCGTTGGCGGCCGCCTATCACACCGCGCTGTTGCGCGAGGCCGATGCCAGCGGCGATACGGCGGTGCTCAATCTCGGCGGTGTCGGCAACATCACCTGGTGGGACGGCAAGGACACTATCGTTGCCTTCGACACCGGCCCGGCCAACGCACCGCTCAACGACTTCATCAAGTCGCAAGGTCTTGGCGACATGGACCGTGATGGCGCGCTTGGACGCGCCGGGTCCGTGGACGAAGCCCGACTGTCCCGGCTGCTGCAGCACCCCTATCTGACCAAGCCCTACCCGAAATCGCTCGACCGTTTCGATTTCGGCGCGGCCATGGCGGATGGTCTGAACGCCGAAGACGGCGCCGCAACGCTGACGGCCTTCACGGTCTCCGCCGTCGGCAAGGCGCTCGATCTGTTGCCGCACCGGCCCAGGAGACTGGTGGTCAGCGGCGGTGGCCGTCATAACCCGACGATGATGGCGATGCTTGCCAGCCGCGCCGGAGTCGAAGTCGTGCAGGCCGAGGCACTCGGCTGGAAGGGTGACGCGGTCGAAGCCGAGTGTTTTGCTTTCCTGGCGGTGCGTGTGCTACGCGGCCTGCCGATCAGTTTCCCCTCCACGACCGGGGTGCCGCAACCGATGCGCGGTGGACGGCTCGCCGGTTAGTCAACCACCAGCCAGCTTCTTCCGCAGGAAGATGCGGCTGCGTCCGACGGGGAAATCGGCAAGCGCGCCGAAGGGGCGATAGCCTTGGCGCTCATAAACTTTTGCCGCCTTCGGATTGAAGGTGTCTATCCAGGCGTTTTGGCAGCCGCGCGCGATGGCTTCCTGCTCGGCCGCCTCCAGCATGTTACCGGCTATCTGCTGGCCGCGCAGCCGTTCATCGACCCAGAGCCATTGCACATAAAGCCAGCCCCAGGCGGTGTAGCCGGAAATGCCGGCGACGACCTTGCCGTCTTCGTCGCGCACGAACACGGCAAGCGCCTTGCGGCCGGAATGACCAACATCGCTGTCGTTGAAGGCCGTGAGCCGCTCGCCAAGAAAACCGAGTTCTTCCGGCAGGGGGTCGGCGGTGGTCTCAAGTGTCGTTTTCATCAAACGCCGTTGCATTCCCTGAACAGGCACTTATAGTTTTTGCTGCTTCACCCTAAACGGTTATTTTGTAAAGATAAAATGGATTTGACCAGCTCTCCCGACTTGTCGCGTCTGCCCCGGACGGCGTCCCGAATGCTGGAGGTGGTGGACTCGCATACTTGCGGCCAGCCGACGCGGGTCGTCATCGCCGGCGCCGATCTGGTGCCGGGGCTCGATCCCAACGAAGCGCGCGAACTGTTGCGGCGCGAACGCGACTGGGTGCGGCGTGTCTCGGTGTTCGAGCCGCGCGGCCATCGCTCGATGTTTTCGGTCGCGCTCATCGCGCCCGCAAGTCCAGGCGATGACTATGGTGTCGTCTACATGGATGCCGCGACCTACCCGGACATGTGCGGTCACGCAACGATCGGAGCGGCGACGACGCTGATCGAGCTTGGCCTGGTTGGGCCGACAATGCCGGAATATTCGGGAGCCTTCGAATTCAGGTTGCGCACGCCCGCGGGTCTCGTCGAACTGCGCGCCACATTGAAGAACGGGCGCTGTGAGGCGGTGGCCTTCCGGCTCGGCTTTGCATTCTATCTGTGCTCATTGGAACTGCGACTGGATGACCGTCGGACCGTGCCGGTCCACATCGCTCATGGCGGTCAATGGTATGCCTTCATTGACGTGGCGGCCGCCGGTCTTCATGTCGAAGCGAATGCGATCGATGCGCTGATCGTCGCCGCGCAAGACATCCGGGCCAGGATCGCGGCACAATTGACGACGGTCGATCCGCGCAGCGGAAAGCCTCCTATTGTCGGCAACATCGTTTGGACCGACACACCGCGTGACCCGCAGGCGGCAGGCTTCAACGTTCCGGTATCAGTGGCGGGATCGTTCGATCGCTCACCATGCGGAACCGCGACCTGCGCGCGCATGGCGACACTGGTGGCGCTGGGGCAACTTGAGATCGGCCAATCGTTCATCAACGAAGGATTGATGGGAACTCTGTATCACGGCATGCCGGTCAGTGCCGGCGTGCAGGACGGCATTGGCGGCATCGTTCCGCAAGTCGAGGGAAGTGCCTGGATCACCGCCCATTCGCGGCTGCTCGTCGATGACCGCGATCCGCTCGGCTACGGCTATCTGGTCGGTGGTGGTGCAGCGGTGCTGTAGACGGCAAGGCATCGACGCCGGAACGCAACTGTCCTCGTCTGAAAACCCCCGGATCTTTCGATCCGGGGTTCTTTATGTCTGCAACACAGTGCCTACTTGGTCAGCTTGGCCTGCAGTGCGTTGACGTCATCTGTCGTCATTTCGCCGTCGGTCGTCACCTTGCCGTCGACGATTTTCCAGAGGCGGAACGGGCCGGTGATGTCGCCATATTTGTCGAAGGCGACCGGGCCGATGACGCCTTCGTAACGGATCGGCTTGCCGTCCTTGATCAGGCCGAGTGCCTTGGCGAACTCCTCCTTGCCGGCAAAGATCGGCGTGCCGGCCGGATCGACCGCCTTGTACATGGCGTCCTTGATCTTGGCCGGATCCTCGGAGCCGGCAATGGCGATGGCCAGCCCGACGATGGCGCCGGCATCATAGGAACGGTCGGCGGCCGGGTTCGACGGTTCGATGCCGGAGAACTCCTTGTAGTTCTTCATGAAATAGTCGGTGGAGGCCGTCGGGCTGGTGCCCGAGGAGGTGCCATAGGCATCCTTCAGATAATCGGCGCCGACGGATTCGATGAAGTCAGGGCTGTTCATGCCGTCATTGAGCAGGAACTTCTGCACGCCGCCTTGCGAAATCCAGGCGCGGGCGATGGTGGCACCATCGACCGGCGTGCTGACGAGATAGAGCCCGTCCGGTTCGCCGGCCATCGCCGCCGTAACTTCGGAGGCGTAGCTCGACTGTTTTTCATTGTAAGGCGTGTCGGAGATGATGACACCGCCGAGCGCTTTGTAGGCACGCGAGAATTCAGCCGCCATGTTGACGCCGAAGTCGTTGTTGACGTGGATGATCGACAGCTTCTTGAAGCCCTTGTCGATGGCATATTTGCCGGCGGCAACGCCCTGCAGCGCATCCGAGGTGATGGTGCGGAAGAAGATGCCGTTGGTCTTGCCGTCGCGGCCGAGCGTCGTCAGCGTCGGCGAGGACGAAGCCGGCGAGACCTGCACGATCTTGGCCGGACCGGTGACCGAGGTCAGGATCGGGATCGACACCGAAGAGATGATGCCGCCGATGATGACCGGCACCTTCTTGACCTGCACCAGCTGGGTCGCGGCATCGACCGCGATATTGCCCTGGCTCTGGCTGTCGCGGGTGTCGGTGGCGAGATCGCAGCCACGTACTCCGCCGGCGGCATTGATGTCGCGGAACGCCATTTCGACCGACTTGGCGCCGGCCTGGCCGTATTCGCCGGCCGGGCCGGTCAGTTCCATGACCAGGCCGACGGTGATCTTGCAATCGGCGGCGTGCGCAGCACCGGCTGCGGTCAGCAAAGCGAGCGCGGTGGTGATTTGAAGTATCGTCTTTGTCATTGTTGTTCCCCTTTCGTTACTCGACTCTAATTTCGTCTCTTAAGCCTGTTCAGCTTTCCGGCACCTGCAGCCAGGTTTCATGCAGATGTCGCCATTCGACGCCGTTCGGCGCCGATGAACTGGTGGTGAAAACAGCACTCGACTGGCGGCGGCTGTGCTTGCCGCCACGCAGCTGCGCTTCGACGTAAAGGACGACGATCGTGTCCGTCGTCTGCCAGCCGGGCCGGATGTCCTCGATCTCGATGGTAAAGCCGTCGTCGCAAGTAGCCCGGCTGTCCCGGACATGGCCGACGACGGCCTCGCGATCGAGGATATGACCGCTCGGCGCGACCATGGTGAGGCCCTCACCCATCACGGCTTCGAAACGGCTGAAATCCACCGCGCCAGCGCGGGCCTCGACGAACCAGTCGACGAAGAAGCGATGCAGGTCGACAATTTCGGCGCTGGCGCGTGAAAAGAGGGAGGTGCTCATATCCGGCCTGCATTCAGATTGTAGTGCATGATCGAACCGTGGCGACCGTGGCGGTCGCGCTCCAGCGTGTATACGTCGCCCAAGGGGCCACCGCTTTGCGCGATGACGGCAGCGATCCGCGCCCGGTCGTCGGCGTCGAGCGCGACGTCCATGATTTTCGCATTGGCGAGCGCATGCGCCTGATTGCGAGCACCGACGATCACGGCAGCCACTTGCGGCTGCTCCAATACCCAGGCGCTGGCGATGGTGGCGATATCGACGCCGTGGCGGTCGCCGACGGTCTTCAATTCCCCGAGCAACTGCTGGAACAGCTCCCAGCCGCCGAAATCGTCGATGATCAGTTTGTATTTGATCAGCGACCGGTTCTCGAGCGGCGTCTTCGGCTCGGCAGCGCCCAGCCATTTGTCGCTCAGGAAGCCGCCGGCAACGGAGCCGTAGCAGAGAAAGCTGATGCCGTTCTGGCTGGCGAGCGCGGCAAGGCTATTGGCCGGCCGCTGGTCGAGCACCGAATACTGCAGCTGCTGGCTGACCAGCGGCACACCGGTCTTGAGGATTTCGGCCAGTCGTGGCGTGTCGAAATTGGTGGTGCCGACATTGCGCACCTTGCCTTCGAGGCGCAGCTCGTTCAGCCAGCCTATCGCATCGACGTAGCCGGGCAGCGCGTAATCCCACCAGTGGAATTGCACGAGGTCGAGCCGCTCGGTCTTCAGCCGCCGCAGCGACTGGTCAACGATGCCTCTGATATAGTCGCGGCTGATGCTGGCAAGCCGTTCGAGATCGGGCACCAGCTTGGTGTGCACCTTCATCCTGGCGGCGGCATCGAGACCGCGTTCATTGGCCAGCCGCAGGCGCGCTGCACCGATCAGCTCCTCGACACCGGTGTAGATATCGGCGCAATCATAGGTCCAGATGCCTGCATCGAAGGTGGCGATCAGATCAGCCACCGCTTGCTCGCGGTCGATGGCGCCGTGGCCGCCGGCCAGCTGCCAGCCGCCGCGAATGACGCGCGAGATGGTGTAGCTGGGGCCGAGTTCGAAGGTCTTGGCGGTCATGTCTGGTCACTCTTCCTTCGGCAGCGGCACTGCCGTGGTCTCGGCATGGCTGAACCGGCGCTTGGCCAGCCTGACGATCCTCAGCCGGCTGGCGCAATTGGGATCGGGACAGGCGATCTCGGCGTCCGATGTCATCCAGTCGTTCTTGTGGGTCGGACGCTGTTTTGCCGCGAGAAACGGCAACACGGCCGAGATCGAATAGATCGAAAAACTCTGCCCCGCCGGCATCGACAGCATCTCGCCCTTGAGTTCGAAATAGTCGCCGGCCTTGGCGCCGCAATAGATCGGCTTACCCTTAGGGATGACCGCCTCGACGCGAAGATCGAAGAGTTCGAAACTGTCGTCAGCCATTCAGACCTCCACCAGGCTGAAGGTGATGTCGCAGGCGCCGTTGCGGCGGATGATGCCGCAAGCGGCCGCCAGATGCTCGCGCTGCTCGGGCACCACTTGCGCGACAACGCTGCCGGCGAGCCAGCCGATCGGAAACAGCAGGCGCGCGCCCGGCCCGTAGTACAGGCCGATGTCGAAGATCGGATTGGGACTGCCGCCCCACATGCGCGGCGGGACATAGGAGAGCACGATGTCACCCGGCTGCGGCGTCAGCGTTGCATTCTCTGCCGGCAAGGGCCTGGCATAGGCCTCCCCCTCGAGCTGTGCCGATGGAACCGGGCAGGAAATCTCCGGGCCGGTCCACATCGCATGGATACCCGGGACGATGCGCGGCTGCGCCAGATACGCCAGCAGGAAGGTGGCGTTTTCGGGAGCCTTCTCCGGCAACAGCAGCGCCGTCACGGAAAGCTTCGAGCGTGGTTCTGTAATCCTGATGGCGGGCTTGCTCATGTCAGTCCTTCGCCGATTGAAGCTTGTCACGCAGGAAGGCAAAGGGCCGGCTGATGTCAGCCACCAGCGCCTCGCGCGCCGCTTGCGCATCCTGCTTGGCAAGCGCTGCAACGATGCGACGGTGATAGTGGGCGGTGTCGACCTCGCCGGCCTCGGAGAAGGCGTAGATGGCGACGCGGATACAAGGTCCCGATTGCAGCCAGAGGCTCTCGATCATCGGGATCAAGACGGCCGACCCGCAGCAGCGGTAGATTTCGAAATGAAAACTCTGGTTAAGCGTCGCTTCGCGGTCGATATCCTTCTTGTGCTTCAGCGCCCGCATCTCGTCCCACTCACCGAGCATGGTTTCGATCCTGGCGATCTGGCGTGGGCCCATGCGCGTTGCGGCGAGCGCGATCGCTTCGCCTTCGATCAGGGAGCGAGCACGTAAAAGATCGTCGATGCGCTCCAGCGTGATCGGCGGCACGCGCACGGAACGGTTGGGCAGCGCCTCCAGCGCCTGTTCGGTGATCAGCCGTCCAAGCGCCTCGCGCACCGGCATAGTCGAGGTGACCAGCGCATCGGCGAGCCCGCGTATGGTCAGCACCTGGCTTGGCTCGAACAGGCCGCCGATCAAGGCGCGACGCAATTCCGAATAGACGCGATCCTGCACGGTCTCGCGGCCGACCGGCGTCAGCTGGGCTGCGATCGCCTCATTGTTTCGCTCGATGGCAGCCTTTTGCATGACATTCCCGGTCTTGGCCCGCTTCGGCCCGTTTTCGGCTTGCGGAGAAAATTAAAGCCGATTAGCGTGATCAAAGCAAGTGTGATCACAAATCAAAAAAATCAGAAAGCGGCAACGACCGCTCGGCCAGAGGGGTGCATGAGCGAGACAACGGCACGACAGGACGAGACCCCCGCACCAGTGCTGGCGGCGAAGAACGTCGTCAGGCGCTTTGGCGGCCTCGTCGCGGTCAACGACGTCTCGTTTGAGGTCAGGCCGGGCGAAATCCTTGGCCTCATCGGCCCGAACGGCGCCGGCAAGACGACGATGTTCGATCTGCTCGCCGGCAGCATCCTGCCTTCCAGCGGCGAGATCTTTCTCAACGGCACGCTGGTCTCGGGCGAAGCCGCGCACCGCCGCATCGGCCGCGGCCTTGGCCGCACCTTCCAGATTCCCCGGCCGCTGCCCAATCTGACGCTGATCGAAAACGTCATGCTGGCTGCGCAGGGCCAGGCTGGCGAGAAGCTGCTCGCCAACTTCCTCACGCCGCGGCGGGTCGCCGCTGAAGAAAGGGCCGGCGAGAAAAAGGCCTTGGAGCTGCTCGAGCTGGTCGCACTTACCCATTTGGCGCATGAGCCGGCGCGCGTGCTGTCCGGCGGCCAGCGCAAGCTGCTCGAACTTGCCCGCGTGATGATGGCCGACCCGGCGATCATCCTGCTCGACGAGCCGGCTGCCGGCGTCAATGCGAGCCTGCTCGAAGTCATCATCGACCGCATTCGCGACATCAACGCGCGCGGCATCACCTTCCTTTTGATCGAGCACAATATCGACATGGTGAGCCGGCTCTGCCACCGAGTTCTCGTCATGGCGAGCGGCCAGCTTCTGTGCGAAGGCACGGCAGACGAGGTGGCGCGCGATCCGCGCGTCATCGAGGCCTATCTCGGAGGCGCGGCATGAGCGAGATCGTTCTCGATGTCCGCGACCTCGAAGCCGGCTACGAGCCCGGCGTGCCGATCGTGCGCGGCGCCTCGATCACTGTCAGCAGGGGCGAGATCGTCGTCGTGCTTGGCCCCAACGGCGCCGGCAAGTCGAGCCTGATCAAGGCCGTTGCCGGTCTCGTCCCGATCACATCAGGCACGGTGACGCTGGACGGCAAGGACATCACGTCCGCACCCGCCCACACCATGGTCCGCCTTGGCCTCGCCTTCGTGCCACAAACTGAAAACGTCTTCCCGCTAATGTCGGTCGAGGACAATCTCAGAGTTGCCTGCGGCATCATCGAGCGCCGCGAAATCCCAGCCCGCATCGAGGAGATGTACGCGGCCTTCCCGGATCTTGCCCGGCAGCGCTGCACCGCCGCCGGCAATCTTTCGGGCGGACAACGGCAGATGCTGGCGGTCGCTCGGGCGCTGATCGTCCATCCCAAGGTGCTGGTGCTCGACGAGCCTTCGGCCGGCCTGTCGCCGAAATTCGTCTCGATGGTGTTCGAGATGCTGGCCGGCATCCGCAAGTCCGGCGTCACCATCCTTTTGGTCGAACAGAACGCCAAGGCCGCGCTTGCCATCGGCGATCGCGCCTATGTGCTGGTCGATGGCAAGGACCGGCACGAGGGCGTCGCCTCCGAGCTCTGGAACGATCCGGTCGTTGCCGAACTCTATCTCGGCCAGCGCCGACAGGCCTCCGAGAAAGGGAGCCCGGCATGAACCTGCAATTTGTCGTCGACGGACTTTTGACAGGCTCGATGATCGGCCTCGGCGCCATCGGCGTCACGTTGACCTATTCGATCCTGCGCTTTTCCAACTTCGCCCATGGCGACTTCATGGCCTGGGGCACCTATGCGACGCTGGCCGTCGTCAGCGTCATAGGTGCTGTGGTCGGCAAGGTGGCGCCGATCGCGCCACTCTCCTTCGGCTGGCCGCTGATCGTGGCGCTCCTCATCGGCATGGCGCTGACCGGCCTGCTGGCGTTGCTGCTCGACTTTGTGCTGTTCGCGCGGCTGCGCGCCAAGGGCCAGGCGATCATCGTGGTGATGGCGAGCTTCGGCGCCTCTATGGCGTTGAGAAGCCTGCTCGAATTCACCTTCACCTCGCGGCCGACCTATTTCAGCCGCGCCATCCAGATCGCTATGCCGGTCGGTTTCGGCATTCGCATTACCCCCGATCAAATCGCGCTGCTGCTGCTGACCGCCGTGCTGGTGCTCGGCGTGCATCTTTTGATCACACGCACGCAGACCGGCCGCTCGATGCAGGCCCTGAGCCAGAATGCGGCGCTGGCCCGCATTGTCGGCATCGACGTTGCCAGGGTGGTGAGCGTCACCTGGCTCATTGGCGGCGCGCTCGCTTGCGTCGCCGGCGTCATGATCGGCATTCTCATCCAGATCCGCCCGTTCATGGGGTTCGACATGCTGCTGCCGATGTTCGCTGCCGCCATCCTCGGCGGCATCGGCAGCGTGCCGGGCGCCGTTCTCGGCGGCTTGATCATCGGTCTGGCTGAAGCCGGCGCGGTGCAGTTGATCGGCGCCGAATGGCGAGCGGCAGTCTCCTTCATCATCCTGATGGCGGTGCTGTTCGTGCGGCCGGTCGGTCTCTTTGGAGTGAGGGAACGCTGATGGATCTGCTCGGCTACGGCGCCTTCTTCCTGACCACCGCGCTGATCTTCTCGCTGGTCACGCTGGGGCTCAATCTGCAGTGGGGCTTGACCGGGCTGTTCAATGTCGGCCTTGCCGGCTTCGTCGCCATCGGCGCCTACACCTCGGCGCTGTTGACCACGCCCGATGATGCCGCGCGGCTGGGTGGCTTCGGCCTGCCAATCCTGGTCGGCTGGCTCGGCGCCATGCTGGTCGGTGGCATCGCCGCCGCCATCACCGGCATGGCCACGCTGCGCCTGAGATCGGACTATCTGGCGATCACCACTTTCGGCGTCGCCGTCGTCGTGCAACTGGTGGCGCTCAATGCGCAGAAACTGACCGGCGGCCCATTCGGCATCGGCTTCATCCCCCGCCCTTTCGGCAGCCTTGCCGAAACACCCCTGCTGTTCAACCTGTCGAACCTGGCCGTCGTCTCGACGGTGACGCTGATCGTCTATTTCGCGCTCGAACATCTATCGCGCAGCCCCTGGGGACGCGTGTTGAAGGCGTTGCGCGAGGACGAGCGGGCGGCGATATCCCTAGGCAAGAGCGCGCGTTTCTACCGCGTGCAAGCTTTTGCCGTCGGCGGCGCCATCATGGCGCTGGCCGGCGCGCTGCAGGCGCATTTCACTGGCTTCATCGCGCCGGACAATTATCTGCCGATCCTGACCTTCCAGGTCTGGGTGATGCTGATCGTCGGCGGCTCGGGCAGCAATCTCGGCGCCATCGTCGGCAGCATCCTGGTCTGGGCGATATGGGCGGGGTCAGGCACGCTGACCAGCCTGCTGTTCCCGCCGGAACAGCAGGCGCGCGCCGCCTCGCTGCAGATCGTCGCCATCGGCGTCATGCTGTGCGTTATCCTTCTGGTTCGGCCGAATGGCCTGTTCGGCGACAGGCCGTTGCGGGCGCGGTTCGACAAGGCTGCAAAAGCAGTGGCAGGCGAGAGCAAGTGACGGAGGACATGGCCGGCTCGCGCAGCCTTTCGCTCTGGCAGGCCATCGGCCGCAATCGCCGCGGACGGCCGGCTCTCAATGGCGCACTCGATGTCGATCTGGCGATTGTCGGCGGCGGCTTCACCGGCCTGTCGACTGCGCTGCACGCTGCAGAACAAGGACGCTCGGTCGTCGTCCTCGAAGCCGAAATCATTGCCTGGGGCGCAACTGGCCGCAATGCCGGCTTCGTGGTGCCGAACTTCGCCAAAATGGATCCGGCTGACATCCTTGCCCATCTCGGACCGGAACGCGGCGAACGGCTGATCGATTTCGCCGCCGGCAGCGCCGACCTCGTCTTCGGCCTGATCGAGCAACACGGTATCGCATGCGACGCGCTGCAGAGCGGATGGATCCAGCCGGCGCATTCGCCGGCCGCTTTCGAAAAGGTCAAATCACGCGCCAGCCAATGGGCAGAGCGCGGCAGACCTGTCGTCACGCTGGATAGGCGGGCGATCGAGGACCTGACCGGGGTCCGTGGCTATGTCGGCGGCTGGATGGACCGTTCCGGCGGTGTGCTCAATCCCGTGGAATATGCGCGCGGGCTGGCCGATGCGGCGGAGAAGGCCGGGGCGCGCATCTTCGAGCACACGACTGTCACGTCGATCGATCGCATTGCGGACGGCTGGGCCGTCAAGACGGCGGCTGGGTCGGTGCGTGCCGGAAGAGTGCTGATCGCCACCAACGCCTATGGCGGGGTGCTGAATCCCACGCTGCAGCGGACCTATTTTCCGCTGAAAGTTTTTCAGATCGCCACGGCGCCACTGCCGCGCGAGATACGCACGCGCCTGCTGCCGGGCGGGCAAGGCGTCGGCGACACCAGGCGCAATCTCTTCACCTTCCGCTTCGATCGTGACAACCGGCTGATCAGCGGCGGCATGCATATTTTTGGACCCGGCGCCGACACGCGGGTGCCGCAGAAAATCTGGCGCCGGCTTGTGCAACATCTTGAGCTTCCCGACCTGCCGCCTCTTGAATACAGCTGGTCGGGGATGGCGGCCGTCGAACCCGACTTCCTGCCTCGCCTCGTCGATCTCGGGCCTGGCCTGATCGCCGGCTTTGCCTGCAACGGGCGCGGCATCGCCATGACCACGGCGATGGGCAAGGTGCTGGCCGACTGGGCTCGTGGAACCGACGCGCGCGACCTGCCGCTGCCCTTTGCGCCGCCGTCGCCGATCCCGTTGCACGGCCTTTTGAGGCATGCGCCGAACATGCTGCTGCCGTGGAGCATGCTGCGCGACCGGCTGGACGCGGCGGCAGCCTAACCCGGCTTGATCGACGATGCGGCTTGCCGCTGGCCTGCGGCAGGCCACGCCGCTGCAGCAGCGGCAACCAGCATCAGCAGCGCTGCGACGACAGCGCATGTGGCATATCCAAACCCCGCATAGAGCGGGCCGAAGCTGGTGGTGCCGACAAAGACCGCAAAGTAGGTCACCGCGCTGTTCAAACCCATGATGGTGCCGCGCCGCGAAGGGTCGAGCGCCGTCAGACGCATCACCAGCACGTTCAGTCCGAAATGATTGGCAAGGCCCCAGATGGCCACCATCGCCAGCGTCAGGCGGAAACTGCCGCTTGCCGCGGCAAGCGCCACATACACGGTGGCGACAAGCAGGTAGGCGAATGGCAGATGGCATTCCGCAGAACAGGCCTGCCACCCGCGATCTCGACGCAATCGACCGAAAAATATTAGGCGTCCTGGTCGACGACGCCACAATCAGCTATGCTGAACTCGGCGATCGTGTCGGCCTTTCGCCGCCGGCGGCCCATGAACGGGTCAAGCGGCTGCGGCGCAGCGGCGCCATTCGCGCCACGTCAGCCATCATCGAGCCCAAGGCGGTGAAGAAGCCACTGCTTGCCTTCGTGCATGTCGACACAAGCGGCTGGGGCAAGACGCCGGAACTGATGGCGATCTCCGAATTTCCGGAAGTGGAGGAGATCCATTCGGTGGCCGGCGACACATGCATGCTGATCAAGGTCCGCACCGAGGACACAAGAGCGCTCGAAGGCCTGCTGCAGCGCCTGTATGAAACGCCCGGGGTCACCTCGACGCGAAGCTATGTGGTGCTGTCGACCTATCTCGAGCGGCCGGTTCAGCCCGGCATCACCACCGAATGGCCGATGCCCCGGCACATGGCCAAGCCGCTGTATTGATCTGCACCATCTTCGTCTTGCCGGGGCCACAACAATCCTTCACAAACGGCACCCTATACTGATGCTGGGCATTGCTTGGGGTACGAGAGGCGCGGCTTGGAATTCGAACTGAAAACCATCGAGGCGCTTGCTCCTGACCAGGCGTCGCTGAGCGCCGCCTCGAAGCTGACCAAGCGATCGAACTGGCCGCGCCTCGAAAAGAATGAGCAGCAGGCGCTGATCTGGGGGGAATGCCAGGGCTCCGGCTCTAACCCTTATCGCACCGTGGTCGACACCGGCGACCATGGCTACAAATGCACCTGCCCGTCGCGGAAATTTCCCTGCAAGCACACGCTGGCGCTGATGTGGATCGCCGCCACGGCGCCGGCCAGCTTCACATCAGCCGAAACGACGCCGGAATGGGTGAATGACTGGCTTGGCCGGCGCCGGAAGACGACGGCCCAGCCGGCCAGCGAAAGGCCGGGCGCGGGAGCCAATGCGTCCGGCAAGAGTATCGGCGAGGCCGCACAGCCGGATGAAAGCACCGCTATCGAAGATGCCGCGGCGGCAGAGCGCCGCGAGGCGGCGCAGCGCAAGCGGGCGGAAGACACGCGGTCTTCGGTGGCCGGCGCGCTGGACGAACTCGACCAGTGGATTGCCGACCAGCTGCGGCTCGGCCTTTCCGCCTTTGCTGATGCCAGCAGCGAGCGCTGCCGCCGCATTGCCGCGCGGCTGGTCGACATGAAGGCGACGGCGCTTGCCGGACGCATCGACGAGATTCCGGCGCGGCTGATGGCGCTGCGCAGCGAAGAGCGGCCGGATGCGGCGATCCGCGAACTCGGCAAGCTGGTGTTATTGGCCAGGGCCTGGCGCTCGACGCCCGACGATCCCGAACTGAAGCGGCTGGTGTCGGCGTCCGAAACCCGCGACCAGGTGCTGGCCAATCCCGATGCAAAACAGGTCGATAGCCAGTGGGAAGTCATCGGCGAGAAGATCGAAACCCGCCGCGACGGCCTCGTCAGCCATTCGACATGGTTGCTCGATCTGAAAAGCCCGGCACCGCAATTTGCGCTGCTGCTCGATTTCTTCCCGGCCTCGGCCGGCCGCCGCTCGGCGGCGTTTACGCCCGGCGACCGCTTCGATGCAAGGCTGGTGTTTTATCCGTCGCGCCAGCCGCTGCGCGCGCTGGTGGCGGAGCGCAAGGGCGATGTCGCATCCGGCGCATGGCCGGATTTCGGCCAAAGCACAATCAAGGATCCGCTCGCCGCGCATGCATCGCATCAGGACGCAGCGCCCTGGTCGACCGACTGCCCGCTGATGCTGCCGGCCGGCGCGATCCTGCTCGACGAACGCGGCGCCGCCTGGTGGCAAGCAGCGCACGACCCGCAAGGGATCGCTTTGCCCGTCGCCGGCACCGTCGATCAGACCGTGCTTGGCCTCGATCTCGCGGCCACGGCAGCGCTGTGGAATGGCGCTCGGCTCGATCTGCTCGCCGCGCAAAGCGGTTTCGGGAGGCTCGATCTGTCATGAACGAGCTCGAACTGACCGGCCTGGCGACGATGCGCGACTGCTGGATCACAGGCGGAACCACATTCGATCTGGCTCCCGCCGCATGGAAGGAAATCGCCGTCGGCGCAAGCCCGGACGAACGAGAACGGCTGTTGCTGGCGATCGCCGCGCAGGCGCTCGATGTCGGCTTGCGGCCAGCGGCGCCGAAGACGCTGAAGCGGCGTCCGCCACTGCCAAGGCTTGGCCTGCCGCTGCTGCCTGAACGGTTGCGGCCGCTGTTGCGGGCGGCCCTGAAGAATGCCGCCGATGCACGGCGCAAGGCACGCGTGGCGACGCTTGTCGCCAGCCGCGGCTACGTGCTGCATCCGATGGACTGGATGCCGTCGGCATCGGATCAGAACAGCCCTGACACTTATGCGCCCTGGATCGACTGGCAGGCCAGCGTGGAGGGGCTGAAGATTGCGCCGCAGGAGCAGCTGACGGTGCAGAACTGGGACGATTTCTATCCCGCCGCGCGGCGCATCGCGCTGGCCGAGATGCGGCGCCGGGACCCGGCCACGGCCCGCAGCCTGATCGAAGCCAAGGCGCCGGGCGAACCGGCGGAGGTCCGGCTGGCGCTGATCGAACTCATGCATTTCGGCCTCTCGGCCGCGGACGCTCCGTTCCTGAAAAGCCTGGCCACCGACCGCTCCGGCAAGGTGCAGGAACTGGCGGGTCGACTGCTGGCAAGGCTGGGCGAGCACACCGGCGATGGCGGAGCCGACGATCCCGTTGCCGAACTCGCCGCCTTCATCGCAGAAGGCAAATCCGGCTTCATCCGCCGCCGCACCACCTACACGCCGGCAAAACTCAAATCGCCGGCGCAGGAAAAGCGCCGCGCCGAATTGTTCGAAACCTGCAATCTGGTCGACCTCGCGGCACGCTTCGGCGTCGGCGAGGCCGACTTCATCGCAGCCTGGCAGTTCGGCAGCGACAGCACCGCGGACATCTACATCGCACGCATGGTCGGCGCTTCCGGCAGTGACGCAGCGGTGGCGCAGATGGCCGATACGCTGGTCGCCGAGGGCGGCAAGCCGGCGCCTTTCGTCCTTCACCTCATGCCGCGCCTGGACAGTCGCAGAAAGCGTGTCCTGGTCAGGCTGATCCTGAAAGACACGAAATATCTTGGCGCGCTCAACCTTGCTGAAGGCGTCGAAGCGAGCTGGCTGGAATGGCCCGACCTCGCAAGCGGCCAGACCTTGCCGGCATTGCGTTCCGCTGTCGCCGGCAATGACGACGCCATGAAACGGACCATCGACGACCTATTGGAAACGATGGGCTTTCTCGCCACCGCGGCGACGGCCGAAAAATTGATCGGCGACGTTGTTGCTGCCGGCATGCCGCCGGCAGCCGCGTCGCTCGCTTTCCTGCGCCTCAATGCAGTCCTGACCGGGCCTGGACCCAACACATGACAATCCGGAGAACAGCACAATGAACGCAGCCATCCGCCTCCCCGTCGAGCAGGCCTATGCGTCCGAACTGCAGGCGCTGGCGCGCAATGACGACCGCCAGAAGCCGGCGGGATGGAGCCTGTCGCCAAAGGCCGTGCTGACCTATCTGCTCGGTGGCAAGGCAAGCGACGGCACGGTGATTTCGCCGAAATATGTCGGCCGCCGCCGGCTGATGGAAACCGCTGTGGCCACGCTCGCCACCGACCGCGCGCTGCTGTTGCTCGGCGTGCCCGGCACCGCCAAGTCGTGGGTGTCGGAACATCTCGCCGCCGCCATCATGGGCAATTCCACACTGATCGTGCAATGCACGGCCGGCACCGACGAGAACCAGATCCGCTATGGCTGGAACTATGCTCAGCTCTTGGCCAAGGGGCCGAGCCAGGATGCGCTGGTGCCGACGCCGCTCTACCGCGCCATGGAGAGTGGCAAGCTGTGCCGGCTGGAAGAACTGACGCGCATGGGTTCCGATGTGCAGGACACGCTGATCACCGTGCTGTCGGAAAAGATGATGCCGATCCCGGAGCTCAACACGTCGATCTATGCCCAGCGCGGCTTCAACATCATCGCCACAGCCAACAACCGCGACAAGGGCGTCAACGAACTGTCCTCGGCGCTCAAGCGCCGCTTCAACGTGGTGGTGCTGCCGCTGCCCGAGGACATGGCCGAAGAGGTGGCGATTGTCGCCAAGCGGGTCGACGAGATGGCCGGCGGGCTCGACCTGCCGGTGCCGAAGAATGTCGGCGAGGAGATCGCCCGCGTGCTGACCATTTTCCGCGAGCTGCGCTCCGGCGCGACCGCCGACGGCAAGGTGACGCTGAAGACGCCTTCGGGCTCGCTGTCGACCGCCGAGGCGATCGCCACCATGGTTGGCGGGCTCAGCCAGGCGGCATGGTTCGACAGCGGCAAGCTCGGCGCCGAAGGTCTTGCCGCCAGCCTCGTCGGCGCCATCATCAAGGACCCGGTGCAGGACAAGCTGGTGCTGGAGGAATATCTCGAAACGGTGCTCAAGAAGCGGCCGGACTATGCCGGCTATTACGCGGCGCTGAACGCAGCGATCTGAGGTCATGAGCGACGTCGCCTATTTCGGCATCCGCCATCACGGGCCGGGCTCCGCCGCCAGCCTGGTGCAGGCGCTGCGCGACCTGCAGCCGGTTGCCGCACTGATCGAAGGACCGAGCGACGCTTCCGCCCTGCTGCCGCTGCTGGCGCGTCCGGAAATGCAGCCGCCGGTGGCGCTGCTTTGCTATCCCGAGGACGATCCCGCCGCGACAAGTTTCTGGCCGTTCGCCGAGTTCTCGCCCGAATACCAGGCAGCGGTGTGGGCGGTGGAGAACAAGGCAGCGCTCAGGTTCATCGACCTGCCGTCATCGGCGCGCTTCGCGGCACCGGCAACCGACAACGACAAGACCGATGAGGGCGACGAGGTCGAGCCCAAGGACGAAACCGGCGAGGATAGCGAGACGGCATCGCATAGCGATCCGATCGGCACGCTGGCTGAGGCCGCTGGCTATGAGGATGGCGAAAGCTGGTGGGCCGACATTATCGAGCAGAACCCGCAGCCGGGTCCGATCTTCGCGGCCATCGCCGATGCGATGACGACGCTGCGCGACGGCGAAGGCACTATCGCGCCGTTCGAGGCCAAGCGTGAGGCGCACATGCGGCTCGAGATTGCCGCAGCGCGCAAGGAATTCGATGGACCGATCGCCGTCGTCTGCGGCGCATGGCACGTGCCGGCCCTGCAGGCGGCGCACACGCAGAAAAACGATCAGGCGCTGATCAAGGGAATTGCCAAGCGCAAGAGCACCATGACCTGGGCGCCATGGACTGGACCGCGTCTGGCGCTGGGTTATGGCTATGGCGCCGGCGTCGTCGCGCCTGGTTGGTGCAAGCATCTGTGGCGCACGCGCGAGCGGCGCGATGCCGCGACGCTATGGCTGGCGATGATTGCGGCGGTGCTGCGGGCGAAGGGCCATCTGGTCTCGACCGCGTCGCTGATCGAAGCCGAGCGGCTTGCCCGCACACTGGCCGCCATTCGCGATCGGCCGAAACCCGGCTTCGAGGAATTGCGCGACGCCGCGATCGCGGCGCTGTTCAATGGCGAAGCGCTGTTGTGGGCGCTGGTCGAGGCAGAGCTGCTGCTGGGCGCTGATGTCGGCGAGATTCCACCCGACACGCCGCTGGCGCCGCTGATCGAGGATCTGCAGCGCAACCAGAAGGCGGCACGGCTGAAGCCGGAGGCGCTGGAGCGCGAGCTATCCGTCGACCTGCGCAGCGACAGCGGCCTGTTTCGCTCGACGTTGCTGCACCGGCTGAATGTGCTCGGCGTGCAGTGGGGCCGACTGGCCGATGCCGGCCGCAGCCGCGGCACCTTTCGCGAAAAATGGACGCTGGCCTGGGAGCCGGAATATGCCGTGCGCCTGGTCGAGAACCTGATCTATGGCCCGACCATCGAAAAGGCCGCCAATGGCCGCCTGATCCAGATGCTCGGTGCCGCCGCCAGCCTCGACACGCTTGCGGCACTTGTCCAGAGCGCCATCACGGCTGATCTGTCCGAGGCCTCGAGCGCCGGTCTTGCGGCGTTGGAGGCGCGGGCGGCGCATAGCAGCGAATGCCTGGAGATCCTGGCCTCGGTGCCACCGCTTGCCGACATCATCCGCTACGGCGAAGCGCGCAAGACTGAAACCAACCGGCTGTCCGGTTTGTTGGAGCGGCTGATCGTCGAAGGCGCGATCGCGTTGCCCTATGCGGTGCGCGACCTGGACGAGCAGGCCGCCACGACACTGGTCGGCGCGGTGCGCAAGGCCGACGCGGCGATCCGCCTGGTCGAGCCCGGCGAAGACGTGCTCGACGCCTGGCGCAACGGGCTGACCGGCGTGCTGGAAGGGCAGCGCTCGACGGCGCTGCTCGCCGGCTGCGCGGCGCATCTGCTCTACGAGGCCGGACAACTGTCGGCCGAGGACGCTGCCGGGCTGCTCGGGCGCAGGCTGTCGCCGGGAACGCCGGTGGTGCAGGCGGCGGGCTTCTTCGAAGGCTTCTTCAGCACTGCCGGCCAGCGGCTGATCTATGACGAGGGTCTGCGCGGCGCCGTCGATGCCTGGCTAAAATCCCTCGACGAGGACGCCTTCATCGCGCATCTGCCGCTGCTGCGCCGTGTTTTCTCCAATCTGGACTCGATGGAGCGCCGACGGCTGATCGAGGCCGTGCTCGGCCGCGCCCAGCGCCTGCCTGCCGGCCTGACGCCGGCGCCGGATGGCGGCGAGGCCTGGCGCCGGCACCTGGAGCGGCTTGGAACATTGCTGAACAGCGGGACATGACTATGGAAGACGAAACAGAGGCGGATAGCTCCGCCGCATCGGCCGATGGTGGGCGGGAGCGCCGCTGGCGGCTGGCAATCGGCGCCGATGACGACGCTTCATCGGCCCTTTCCAGTGACGACAAGCGGCTGTCGTCCGCACTCGATGCGCTTTACGGCGACGGCGCTAATGCCGATGCCGACCCACGCAAGCGGCGCGGCGGGCTTGGCCGCTCGGCGCCGCGCGTGGCGCAATGGATGGGCGACATCCGCTCCTTCTTTCCTGCACAGGTCGTCCAGATCGTCCAGAAGGATGCTTTCGAGCGGCTGAACCTGAAGCAGATGCTGATGGAGCCGGAGTTTCTCAAGGCGATCGAGGCCGACGTCAACCTCGTCGCCGACCTGATCTCGCTGCGCGCGGTGATGCCGGCCAAGACCAAGGACATTGCCCGCACCATCATCGCCGACATCGTCGCAAAGCTGATGCAGCGGCTGGAACAGAAGACCGCCGAGGCAATCCGCGGCGCGCTCGACCGGTCGAAACGCATCAATCGTCCGCGCCAGCGCGACATAGACTGGCCGCGCACCATCTCGGCCAATCTTCGCCACTACCAGCCCGAGCACAAAACCATCGTGCCGGAAAAGCTGGTCGGCTTCATGCGCAAGCAACGCCGGCTGGTCGACCTGGACGAGGTCGTCCTGTGCGTCGACCAGTCCGGCTCGATGGCCAGTTCTGTGATCTATGCTTCGATCTTCGCGGCTGTCATGGCCTCGCTGCCCGTGGTGCGCACCAAGCTGGTCTGTTTCGACACGGCAATCGTCGACCTGACCGAAGAGCTCAGCGACCCGGTCGAAGTGCTGTTCGGCGTCCAGCTTGGCGGCGGCACCGACATCAACCAGGCCGTTGCCTATTGCGCCGACCGCATCGAGCGGCCGACCAAGTCGCATTTCGTGCTGATCACCGACCTTTATGAAGGCGGCAACGGCCAGGAGTTGCTGCGGCGGCTGGCGGCGCTGGTGCGGTCCGGCGTCAATGTCGTGGTGCTGCTGGCGCTGACCGACCAGGGCCGACCGGGTTACGATCCGGCAATGTCAGCCTCGGTCGCCGCACTCGGCATACCGGTCTTTGCCTGCACGCCCGACCTGTTTCCCGACATGATGGCGGCGGCGTTACGGCGCGAGGACATCGGCGCCTGGGCGGCGGGCGCCGACATCAAACTGATCCGCGCCGAGGCGGAGACACCGCAATAGCAGCGGGGCAGCTATTCAAACGAATAGGCAAACCCGTCCGCGGAAGCGCTCACCGTCACCTTGGTCATCTTTTCGCCGTCGAGCGAGCGGTTCAGCACGCCGCGGCTGAGTTCCGGCAGCAGCGTGTTGGTCAGGATGGCGTCGATCATGCGGCCGCCGGACTCGATCTCGGTGCAGCGCGCCTTGACCAGGTCCATGACACCGTCGCCGATGACCAGTTCGGCGTCGTGCGTTGCGCGCAGCCGCCGTGCGATCTTGGCGAACTGGTGGCGTGTAATAGCCTCGATCATCGAATCCGAGAGCGGGTAGTAGGGGATGGTCACCACGCGACCGAGGAAGGCCGCCGGAAAGACCTTCAACAGCGGGCCGCGCAGCGCCGTGTCGAGGTCGTCGAGCCCGGCGCGCACGGTGCCGCTCTTGGTTCGGTCCATGATGACTTCGGAACCGACATTCGACGTCAGCAGGATCAGCGTGTTCTTGAAATCGATCCGCCTGCCCTCGCTGTCGTCCATCATTCCCTTATCGAAGACCTGGAAGAAGATCTCGTGCACGTCGGGATGCGCCTTTTCGACCTCGTCGAGCAGGATCACCGAATAGGGTTTCCTGCGCACCGCTTCGGTCAGGATGCCGCCCTTGCCGTAGCCGACATAGCCGGGCGGCGCACCCTTCAGCGTCGAGACGGTGTGGGCTTCCTGGAATTCCGACATGTTGATCGAGATCAGGTTCTGCTCGCCGCCATAGAGCGTCTCGGCCAGCGCCAGTGCTGTCTCGGTCTTGCCGACGCCCGAGGGGCCGCAGAGCAGGAACACGCCGACCGGCTTTTCCGGTGCGCCGAGGCCGGCACGGCTGGTCTGCACGCGCTTGGCGATCATCTCCATGGCGTGATCCTGCCCGACAACGCGTTCGGAGAGGGTTGCGGCGAGCTTGAGCGCCTTTTCGGTCTGGCTCGACAGCATCCGTCCCGTCGGGATGCCGGTCCAGTCCTGGACCACGGCCGCGACCGCGTTGCGGTCGACCGATGGCAGGATCAGCGGCGTCTCGCCTTGCGCCTCGGCGAGTTCGGCCATCAGTTCGCGCAGCCGGGCGAGATCGGCTGCCGGATCGGCTGGAGGAGGTTCCGCCTCCGCCGGCGCCTCGGCGTCGGCCTTGGCTTTGGCCGCCTTGGTCTTGGCCGTTTCAGCCTTGGACGGCTCTGTCTTGGGTGGCTCCGACTTGGGCACCTTGGTCTTTTCTTCGTCCGGCGCTGCCGTTTCGGCATCGGCCTCCGGCGCCGCCACCGTATCGAGCGGCACGCCCTCGCCGCGCAGCCTGGCGCGCAATTCGAGGATTTCGGCGACCAGCGCCTTTTCCCGCCCCCAACGCTCCTGCGCGGCGGCAAGCGTGAGTTCGGTCTCAGCAAGCCCGGTCTCGACCCGTGTCTGCCGGTCGGTCACGTCGATGCCGATCGCCGCCTCGCGACCGATGATGCCCTGTTCGACCTCCAGCGCCTGGCGGCGGCGCAGAATATCCTCGACCTCGGCCGGCGTGGCGTGCTGCGATATTGCGACCCTGGCGCAAGCGGTGTCGAGAAGGCTCACCGCCTTGTCCGGCAATTGCCGTGCCGGGATGTAGCGATGCGACAGGCCGACAGCCGCCTCGATCGCCTCATCCAGTATCTGCACCTTGTGGTGCTGCTCCAGCACGCCGGCGACGCCGCGCAGCATCAGAACGGCCACCGCTTCCGACGGCTCGTCGATCTTGACCACCTGGAAACGGCGGGTGAGCGCCGGGTCCTTCTCGATATATTGCTTGTACTCGGCCCAGGTGGTTGCCGCGATGGTGCGCAGTTCGCCGCGCGCCAGCGCCGGCTTCAAAAGATTGGCGGCATCGCCTGTTCCGGCCGCACCGCCAGCGCCGATCAAGGTGTGGGCCTCGTCGATGAACAGGATGACCGGCGTCTCGGAGGATTGAACCTCGTCGATGACCGCCTTCAGCCGTTTCTCGAACTCGCCCTTGACGCTGGCGCCCGCCTGCATCAGGCCGACGTCGAGCATGCGCACGCTGATGCCCTCAAGCGTCGGCGGCACGTCACCCTGGGCGATGCGCAAGGCAAAGCCCTCGACCACCGCGGTTTTGCCCACCCCGGCCTCACCGGTCAGGATCGGGTTGTTCTGCCGGCGCCGCATCAGGATATCGATGATCTGCCGTATCTCCGGATCGCGGCCGACGACCGGGTCGATCTTGCCGTCGCGGGCGCGCTGGGTCAGGTCGGTGGCATATTTGGCCAGTGCCGAATCCCCGCCTGGAGCCCGGCGCGGCGCATCAGCGGCGGGAACCTCAGTGGTGGTGGCGCCGCCTTCCAGCGAACCTTCCACGACATCGGCGAACCTAGGGATGACCGCGTCGGCATCGATCTTGTCGAACTCGGCGCTGATCTTCGACACCAGGCCTTCCAGGACCGGCGTCTTCAGGCAGGCAAGCAAAACATGCGCACTGCGGACTTCCTCGACGCCGAATTCCAGTGTTGCCAGGTTCCAGGCCTCCTGGATGGCATGAAAGATATGATCGGAAAATTCCTCGATCGAGGTGGCGCCGTAAGGCAGCTTGTCGACGGCGCGGGTCATGTCGCTTGTTAGCCGGCTTGCATCCACCCCGGCATCGGCGATCATCATCTGCACATCCGAGCGATCCGAGAGCACCAGCTGCTCGATGAAATGGACGAGTTCGACATACGGATTGCCGCGCAATTTGGCGGCGTCGGCCGCGGCCTTGAAGGCGCGCACACAGACAGGATTGAGCTTACCGACCAGTTCCTTGCGTTTGAAGCTCTGCGATGACCGGCGCTGTTCCATCGAACGTGCTCCTGCAATCTGCCTGCCGATAACCTGCCACATAAGCAGTCACTTGACAAAGCGCGTGATTCAGCCGGTTTCTTCCGTTTGTGGAAAGTCCCGCACCCCTGGCTGCAAACAACCACGAAATTACTCCTCTCTATGCGACCCATTTCACATACAGGGTTCGGCAATCAGGCCACGGATTTCGGCACTCAAGACACGGCCGCGTTAGCTTCCGTTAATGTTTTGGGCAGTCGCTGAATTGTGGTAAAGTGCAACGGTGTGATAACGTCGGGTCACATACGGTTTCAGGGCCGGTCGCTGGGGGTAAAGTGTGATTGATCTCGCACTCTGGCTTAATCCGCTCGACGGTGAAAACCCGTCAGGGGCGGACTTGCGCAACGATCCGGCCTTTCATGAGCTGGAGCGCCTCACCGAACCGCAGATCAAGGTCGTCCATGACGGCCGCAACAAGCCCGCCGCGCAATCGACGGTTCCGGTCGACTGGCCTGCCGTGCTTGGCAAGGCGGAGGAGTTGCGTTCGCATGGCCGCGACCTGCGCCTGCTTGTCATCGTCACCCGTGCACTGGCCAATGAGCAAGGGCTGGCCGGGCTTGCCCAGGGCCTGACCCTTATTGCGCAGACCTTCGATGCGCATTGGGAAACCATGCACCCGGCGCTGCGACCCAGCGCTACGCCACGCGATGCCGCCCTGCGCCGCATCAACGCGCTGCTCGACCTGCAGAATGGCCAGGGGTTACTGGCGGACCTGCGGCAAATGACATTCTTTTCGCCGCGCACTATCGGACCGATCAGTGGACGCGATCTGGAACAAGGCGCGCTCGACGACCGCGTCATGCTGCAGGAAGCGGCATCGGGATTGAACAATGCCGAAAAGGCAGCCCTGGTCGCCGCTCACGGGCAGCTTTTGAACCGGGTGCGCAGCGGCTGCGCGGCGCAGGCGGACCAGGCCAACGCCGAAATGACATCGCTGATTGCCGACGCCCAGGCCGTGATCGCGGCGCTCGATGCGGTCGACACAGCGCTCAATGTTCTCGTGGACGGCAGCGGCAGCGCCGTTCCGGAATTAAAGCGGTTTCTGCAGCGTTTGCTGACGACCCTCGAACGGTATTCGGCAGCGGAGACAGTGACGAATGGCGCAGCCAGTCCAGCGCCCGCCCCGGCGGATCCGGGACCGCCGGTCCGAAACGGTCATGGAGCCGAGACAATGGCAAGCTACGCTGAACCGAGTGCGGGGCTCCCGGACAGGATTTCCTCGCGCGATGACGTGGTGAAGTGCCTCGACCTTGTCGTGGCCTTCTACGACCGCACCGAGCCGTCGAGCCCGATCCCGCATCTGGCGCGGCGCGTGCGCCGGATGGTGCACATGGATTTCGTTGAACTGATGGAAGATCTCGCCCCGTCGGGGCTGAAGGAATTCCGGCTGCTGGCCGGCGTTCCAGACGCCAAGAAGACCGCCCAGAAGGATGAAAGGTAGCAACACATGCCAGCCGAAAGCAAAGCGAAGGTCATCGAGCGAAATCGCGCCCCGCGCGTGCAGATCGCCTACGATGTGGAAACCTACGGCAGCCCGACGACGATCGAACTGCCGTTCGTCATGGGTGTGATGGCCGACCTGTCGGGCGCATCGCAGACCAGGGAAGCGTCGAAGACGGTTCTGGACCGCTCCTTCGTCGAGACAGACGCCAACCGGTTCCCCAAGTTCATGGAGGCGCTCGGACCCAGGGTCAAGGCGCGGGTGAAGAACACGCTGCCGCAGGCCGAAGGCCAGGAGCGTGACGAAGAGCTGGCGCTCGACCTGACCTTCACCAAGATGGGCGATTTCGCACCCGACAAGATCGCCGAACAGGTTCCGCAACTGGCCGAGATCCTCAAGATGCGGCGCCAGCTGGAGGAACTGCTCGGCTTCATGGACGGCCGCGTCGATGCCGAAAAGCGCATCGCCCAGTTGCTGAACAACCAGCCGCTGCTGGCGCAGATCGCCAGCCAGGCGATGTCCGACGACGACAAGGGCGAGGAATAGACCATGGCCGAACAGCAAAAGACCGCAGCAGCCGTCGCCGAGGCCGAAGCCGTCGACCTCGGAGAATTCAGCCAACTGCTGGAGAAGGACTTCAAGGTCAAGAAGGACGACAGCGAGAAGCTGCAGCAATTGGTGCGCAACCTGGCGCTGGCGGCGCAGTCGCGCTCCGAGACGACAACCATTTCGTCCAACTCGATCAAGTCGATCAAGTCGCTGATCGCTGGCATCGACAAGATGCTGACGACGCAGGTCAACGAGATCCTTCACGCGCCGGAAGTGCGCGAGATGGAAGGCACATGGCGCGGCCTTTGGTATCTCATCAACAACACCGAGACGGATGCGAAGCATCTCAAGATCCGGGTGATGAACATTTCCAAGGAGCAACTGGCCGACACGCTTGAAGACTATGAGGGCCAGATGTGGGACCAGAGCCCGATCTTCAAGAAAGTCTACACGGACGAGTATTCGATGCTCGGCGGCGAGCCGATCGGCTGCGTGGTCGGCGCCTATGAATTCTCGAACCACCCGCGTGACGTCGGCCTGCTGCGCAACATCTCCGGCATCTGCGCCTCGGCACACACGCCGTTTATCGCAGCCGCCTCGCCGCGCCTGTTCCGCATGGACAGCTGGCAGGAACTGCCGAACCCGCAAGACCTGCAGATGATCGTGAACAATCCGGCCTATGCCTCGTGGCAGTCGCTGCGCGAGAGCGAGGACGCCCGCTATATCGGCCTGACCATGCCGCGCGTGCTGGCACGGCTGCCCTATGGTGCGGATACGGTTCCGGTGAAGGGCTTCTCCTTCGAGGAAGAGGTGCAGGGCGATCACCACAAATATGTCTGGATGAACGCCGCCTTCCCGATGGGCGTCAACATCAACCGCAGCCACAAGCTCTATGGCTGGGGCACCCAGATCCGCGGCGTCGAGAACGGCGGCACGGTGCTCAACCTGCCGGTGCACTCCTTCCCGACCGATGACGGGTCGATCGCGATGAAATGTCCGACCGAGGTCGCCATCGATGACCGGCGCGAGGCGGAACTGGCCAAGCTCGGCCTGATGCCGATCCTGCACCGCAAGAACACCGATCTGGCCGCCTTCATCGGCGCCCACTCGCTGCAGGACGACGAGACCCGGGCCGGACGCCTGGTCGATCCCGACGCCCAGTCCAACGAGCGTCTGAGCGCCAACCTGCCCTATTTATTCCCGGTCTCGCGCTTCGCGCACTACCTCAAGGCGATCGCGCGCGACAAGATCGGCTCGTTCAAGGAACGCTCCGATATGCAGATCTGGCTGACCGAGTGGATCAACCGCTACGTGCTGGCCAACCCGGCCTTCGCCGACGACAAGGCGCGCGCCAAGCGCCCGCTTGCCGCCGCCGAGGTGCAGGTGGACAGCGTGGAAGGCCGGCCAGGCTACTACAATGCCCGCTTCTACCTGCGTCCGCATTACCAGCTGGAAGGCATCAACGCCTCGCTCCGGCTGGTGTCGGAACTACCGTCCGTGAAGACTTGATTTGCAGCAATGACAATTGGTTTTTTGAAAGCGGTGGAGAAAGACAATGCCTGTAAAAATTGATGGTTTTCTAAAGGTCCCGGATATCAAGGGTCCCAGCACTCGCGACGGCCATGAAGACGAGATCGAAATCCATGGTGTCGACTACAAGATGGTCGCACCCTTCGATCCGAATTCGCTCTCACGCCGTGGCCGCGTGTCCATGGGCATGATCAAATTCATCAAGCACTACGACAAATCCTCGCCCTATCTGAAAAAGGCCTTGTTCGAGAACAAGGCCCTGGACGAGGTGGTGTTCTCGGCGCGCCGGACCATCGATGGCGAAACCAGCGACTATCTGGTCGTCACGCTGACCGACGCCTCGGTCATGGAATACGACATGTCGCAGGCCGAGGATGAGGAAGACCTGATCCAGGAAGAAGTCAGCTTCGCCTACAAGAAGATCAAGTTCGTCTATGACGGCAATGATGAAGCCGAAATGGATGTCTATGTCGGCAAGTGAGACGCGGGCAAAGCGTCCCGGCACGGAAAGACCCCAGGCCGGCGGCAGTTCACGGGCCAAGAGCGAGGCGGTCCAGCCTTCCCTTTGGGATCGCCTCGTCAATGATCTGCCCGGCCTGAGTTCGGAGATAGACGGGCTCAAGCGGGCCCTGCAAGAGGAGCTTGGCGAGCAGCGTCTGGAAGAGCTTTTGGCGGACGGTTCGCGGCTGATCGACGCCGACACCGCGCTGAGCCCCGATCAGAAGCGACGGGTGCATCGGCTGGTGTTTCAGAACCGGCACCGCGGCGAGCTCGAAAGCCGCGGCATCGTGGTTTCGGCGAGCGTGCTGCGCGAGGCGGTGCGGCGCGACATCGAGGCGCTGTTCAACACCGAGCGCTTCGAAGCCATGCCGCTGCTGTCCGACCTTGAAAGCGAGCAGATCGGGGACAACCCGCCGTCGCTCGCCGATTTTCCGGAGGTCCGGCGCAGCGTGGTCAACTATGGCGTGCCGTCCTTTTCGGGCCGTTCGTCGCGCGACTTCGATCGCGACACGCTGGCGCGCGAAATCCGTGCCGTGCTCGCCACGTTCGAACCGCGTCTCAAGGAGAGCGAGACCAAGGTCACGGTGAACCTTGGCGACAAACTGGGCCTGAAGATCGAGATCGACGCCGTGCTGATCATGACGCCGACGCCGGAGCGCATGCGCCTGCGTACCATGATCAATCTCGACAACGGCATGGCGCGAACCGAATTCAGGGACGCCTGAGATGGATCGGGTCTTCGTCGAATATTACGAGGAAGAACTGACCCACATACGCGGGCTCGCCGCCGAGTTTGCCGATATGCATCCGGCGGTGGCGCGCAATCTGTCGCTCGATACGGTTCCCTGTCCGGATCCCTATGTCGAGCGGCTGCTCGACGGCGTCGCCTTCCTCGCCGCGCGCACGCGGATGAAGGTCGATGCCGAGCGCTCGCGGTTCTCCCGCAGCATTCTCGATGTCCTCTATCCCGATCTGGTCACACCCGCGCCGGCGACCGCGATGGCGGTGCTGAAACCCGGCCAGCAGGTGCAGACGATGCTTGCCGGTCATGTCGTCAATCGGGACACGCGGCTGGTTTCCAGCCTGCAAGCCGGCCTGTCGACACGCTGCACGTTCACCACCGCGCAGGAGGTGACGCTGTGGCCGATCGCGATCACCTCGGTCAGCTATTTCCAGGATCGCAGCGCGCTTGCCGCCGCGGGAATAGGCGCGATCGGAAAGCAGGGCGGCGAAGCGGCGCTACGCATCACGCTGGCTCGGACCGGAAAAGGCAAGCTCGACGAACTGGCGCTCGACCGGCTCGATTTGTATTTCGCCAACCGCACCAAGGCGCCGCTTTTGTTCGACGCGATTTTCGGCGCCTGCTCGGCGCTCGGCGCGCGGGCGGAAGGCAAGACCAATCCATTGTCGCCTTTGCCGGCGCCGGAAATGGTCGGCATCAGCGACGCCGAGGCAATGATGCCGCGCACACGACCGACATTCGAGGGCTACCGGCTGCTGCGCGAATATTTCATGATGCCCGAGCGCTTCCACTATGTGCGCGTTTCCGGGCTGCAGCCGGTCGTGCGCAAATGCCAGGCCGGGCTTGAAATCGTCTTTATGTTTCGGCGTCCGGTGCCGGAACTGTCCGACCTGACACCGGCCGATTTCGAACTTTTCGCGACGCCGATCATCAATCTGTTCGAGCGCGAGTGCAACGTCATCGAGCTTGACGCGCGCAAGACGCGGCAGGTGCTGCATGCCGACCGCACGCGGGCGCGGGATTTTGAAATCTACCGGGTCCTGCGGGTCGAGGACGCCGACGCCGAGGGTCCCGACGCCGAGATACCAGAGCTCTTCAGCCTTGGGCAAAACCGCGGCAGCGGCTGGGTGTATTCGACGGAACGGCGTCCGCGTCGGGCAACCGAGGATGAACGGCGCCAGGGCGTGACCCGCACCTCATACACCGGCGACGATGTTTTCCTTGCCGTGTCGCGTCCGGTCGGCAGTACCGCCAGCCGGCCGCTCAAGCGCGTCGACATCGTGGCGCTGTGCACCAATCGCGACCTGCCGATCCTCGACGACACGCCGACCTTGACGCTGGAGGCCGGCGACCCGGTGGAGTCGATCCGGCTGCTCGGCGCCTTGCGTCCGCCGCAGCCGGCGATACCGGCGGCGCTGCCGGCGAGCGCCGAAGGCGAGTCGCGCGCCGACGATCTGGCCTGGCGGCTGGTGTCGCAGCTGGCGCTCAATTTCCTCAGCCTCGCCAAGGAGGGTCGCGGAGTCGACCCGCTGCATGCGCTGCTCGATCTCTATGCCGATCGCGGCGATCCCGGGCTCACCCGCAATGTGCGCTCGATCGTGCGCATCGACTCGCGTGCGGTGATCGAAAGGCTGGCGATCGAAGGGCCGATGTGTTTCGGACGCGGCACCGAAGTGACGCTGCATGTGGACCAGTCGGTGCTGGCCGGGCAAAGCACGCTTTTGCTTTCGGCCCTGCTGGCGCGGCTGTTTGCCCGTCATGCCGGAATAAACGGGTTCGTGCGGACCCGCACGCGGTTGCTCCAGAAACAGGAGGATGTGCCATGGCCGATGACGCCCGGCAATCGCTACCTGATCTAGCGCAGCCCGTTCCGGACCAAGCCGAAGCGCTGTCGGCAGCGTTCGACTTTTTCGAACTGCTGCGCCGGCTGGAACGGCGCGGTGGCCTGTTCGGTCATTCCGGCCGGCCGGACCGCGAGCCGGCACGGCTCGGCCAACATGTGCGTCTGGCCTTCTCGGTCCAGGACGTGGTCGAATTCCTTGAACCGACGGACAAGGCGCCGGCCCGGGTCACGGTTGCAAACCTTGGCCTGCTCGGCCCCGAAGGCCCGATGCCGCTGCATCTGACGCGCTGGGTGCTCGATCGCCTGTCGCAGCGCTGGTATGGCGGGGCCGACGCCTTGCAGACGAGCGACACGACATTCGTCAACTTCGTCAACATCCTGCAGCACCGCATGATCGCCCTGTTCTATCGCGCCTGGGCGGATGCGCATCCGGCGGTGCAGGTCGAACGCGCGGTCGGCGGCCGCGTCCGCTCCATGCTGCAGTCCATGGCCGGCATCGGACTTCCGGGCACCCAGAATGCCGAGCTTGACGCGGTGAAGCTTCGCCAGGCCGCGTCGCTCGCTGCCCAGGTCGACGGCCCCGAGCGGCTGACCCTGTTCCTGGCCGAAGCCTTCAAGGTGAAGGTCGTGCTCAAGGAGTTCGTCGCCGCCTGGATGACCATACCCGCGGCACTGCAGACCCGTCTCGCCGGGGCCTACGCCTCGCTTGGCCGCAGCGCAACGATCGGCCCGCGCAGCTTCAGCCGGCAAAGCCGAATCGAACTTCGCATCGGTCCACTCGGATACAAGGACTACAAGGCTTTCCTGCCGGGTGGTGAGCGCCTGAGGCTGCTGACGCAAGCGGTGCGCGATCTGGTCGGAGAAACGCTCGACGTCGACCTCAGGATCGTGCTTGCCGGCGAGGCCGTGCCGCCGGCCAGGATCGGCACCGTACAGCTTGCCCGGACGGCCTGGCTTGCGCGCCCCGCTGAAAGGGGAGATGCTGACGACATGCGGCTGCGCACCATAGTCGGGTGGCGGCCGGAAACGGCGGGAGTGGCGGCATGAGCTTGCTACTGACGCTCGAGCAAGGACCGCGCGCGCAAGTGACGCGACAGGCTCGGCTGGACGAAGGTGAGTTGGTGATCGGCCGCAGCTCCGACGCGGACTGGCAGATCAACGATCCCGACATGTTCGTTTCCCGCGCCCACTGCAAGATCACCGGCAGACAAGACGGATATTTCGTCACCGACACTTCGAGCAGCGGGCTGTTCATAAACGATTCCGACAGCCCGCTGGGGCCGGGAAATTCGACGCGCCTGCAGAACGGCATGCGGCTGAGACTGGGCGACTATGTGGTCTGGGTCGATCTGCAACCAGCAGCGGCCAAACCAGTGGCTTCCAGGCCATCGACGACAGAAATGCAACCACCGGCCTCGCGGGTGCCGGTCAGCATCGGCCGCGACGATTTCTTTTCGGCCACGACCGAACAGGAACCCGGGCGGCCGCGCCCCGCCGACCTGCCCAATCCGTTCGAGCAGCCAACCCCCGGCGCGTTCGAACGCGCGCGTTCGGCTGAACGCAGTTCGCCGGCTTTCGACGATCCCTTCAGCCTCGACCCGGTGGCGACGCCTGCCGCCAATGCAGGCATCGACGGTGGCAGGCGCGGCAGCCCGCTGTTCGACGATCCATTCGGCCTCGATCCCGCCGCTCCAGAGCCGAAAGAGGTGGGCAAAGCGGCTGCCGACAAGCGGCCGGCATTCGATGACGGTTTTGGCTTCGGCCCTGCCGGGATAACCGCCCCCATCAATGGCACCGACACGGCCGGGGCGAGCGAGATCGCCGCCGGGACGAGCGAAATCGCCGCCGGGGCGCCCTCCCCGGCGCCATGGGATTTGCCTGGTGGCAAGGTCGAGCCGTCTCCCTTGCCACTGCAACGCGCCGCTGCCAGACCCAGTGCGGCGCAACCGCCGGCCAGACAATCCGACGCGGCGCTGCGCGCGGCATTCCTGCGCGGCATGGGCATCGACGAAACCGACTTTCCCGGTCGCGATGCGGTGGCCGAGATGGAGAAGTTCGGCCGCGAATATCGCATGATGATGGAAGGCCTGATGCAGCTTCTGCGCAAACGCGCCGAAGAGAAGGGTAACGCCCGCGTCGCGCAAACCGTGGTCGGCGCGTCCGAAGTCAATCCGCTCAAATTCCTGCCCTCGGTGGACGACGCCCTGGTGACCATTCTGGCGGATCGCAGCCCCGGATTTCTCGGCGCCGACGCGGCGATTGCGGATGCCGTGCGCGACCTCGCACAGCATCATGTTCGCGCCTGGCGCGGTGTGCAGGGGGCGCTGCGCCGGATGATCGACCGCTTTGACCCGGCGGCGATCGAAGAGGAGCTGAAATCGAGCTCGGCGATCGGCACACTGCTGACCGGCGGGCGCGGCGCCAAGCTGTGGGAGCTCTATCAAAAACGCCACCGGGAAATCGCCCAGAGTGCGGAGACGCGCTTCCTGGGCGAAATCGGCACTGATTTTCGTGATGCATATGAGGAGGAGTGAGACATGATCGATAGACGCGAATTCATCGTCGCCCTGGGGGCAACCGGGTTGCTTACAGCCTGCCAAAGCGGGCCGCCGAAACCGTCGGTGATCACGGTCAACGTGACCGGCGGCGCCGGCATGAACCCCGGACCGGGCGGCGGCGACAGGCCGGTGACGGTGCTGGTCATGCGGCTGCGCAGCACCGGCAAGTTCAATTCGGCCGACTACTTCGCCCTGCAAGGCGATGCCGGCACGGCACTTGCCGGCGATCTCATCGGCTCCGACCAGATCGCCGTCGGCCCGGGCAAGAGCGCGTCGAAGACGATCACGGTCGAGCCGGACGCGGCGGCGCTTGGCTTTGTCGCGCTGATCCGCGAACCTGGCGGACACAATTGGCGCACGACCAAATCGGTTTCGGCGGGATCGAAATTCACCGTCAATGTGACGCTGGGCAGCGGCGGCATTTCCGCCTAGCGCGACCAAAGGCAGAGATATGAAGCAAAGAGTGGCGGCATGAGCGACGCAAACAGGGTGCTGTGGTCGGAAGGCCTGTTTCTGCGGACCCAGCATTTCCAGCAACAGGATCGCTTTTTCGAAGCGACGGTGCGCGGCGCGTTGCAGGCCGGGCAGCTGCATACGTTCGGCTTTCGAACGCTGACGCTCGACCCGGCCTTGCTCGACGCCGGCCAGATCTCGGTGCTGAGCGCGCGCGGTATCTTTCCCGACGGAACCCCGTTCGCGATCCCCGACACGATGGACGCACCCCGGCCGCTAGCGATCACGCCCGAAATGGGCGAGGGACCGGTGCTGATCGCCCTGCCCCTCGAGCCGCCGGAAGGCGTCGGCTTCGACCCTGCCCATGCCGAGCCGTCCGGCGCCCGCTATCGCGGGCGGATCGTCTCGGTGCGCGACGCCGTGCATGGCGGCTCTGATCCCGAGGAAATCGAGATCGCGCGGCCGCAAGCCGTGCTGCTGGCGCCCGGCAAAACGGTTGGCGGCTACACGGCGCTGCCTGTCGCCGAAATCAAGGGCGTTCGCGCAGATGGCGGGGTGGCGCTGGATGACACGTTCTTGCCGCCGACCTTGGTCATCGGCGCCGCCTCCTGGTACAGCCGGCTGCTGCAGGAAGTGGTCACCGGCCTCGATCAGATCGCCGAAGCGCATGGTAAGATGGTGCTGGGCGGCCCGGGGCGCAGCGTCGAGGACCTTTTGATCCTCAATCTGGTCAACGCCGCGCGGCCGCGGCTGGCGCACATGCTGGCACAGGACGTCTACCATCCGTCCGAGGTCTACATGGAACTTGCTGGTCTCGCCGGTTCGATGGCGACCTATGGCTCGAGCGCGCGGCGCCTGGGCGAGTTGCCGGTCTACGATCACATGGCGCCGGGTCCTGCCTATTCGGCGCTGGCGGATGCGCTGCGCTCGCTCATCCTCAGCCTGCGCTATATCGAGCCGAAGTCGCGCGCGCTGCCGGTCATGCGGCATGCCACCAATGTCTGGAAAATCCGTATCGACAACCCCAAGCTCCTGGTGGCGAGCCGGATCGTGGTGCGCATCGGATCCGAGCTGTCGGAGGATGCGCTGCGCAAGATATTCGTCAACCAGGCGACAGTCGGCTCGGCCAGCGAATTCGAGGGGCTGTGGAAGTCGCGCCTGCCGGGCATCCCGCTGAAGCCACTGCATTCGCAACCACGCGAAATCCCCTATGACGGCGACCGGCTCTGCCTAGAGCTCGACCAGAAAAGCGAGCACTGGGCCTCGCTTCTCGAAGCGCCCGGTTTTGTGATCGGTGTTTCGGGCGTTCTGCCGAGCGAACCGCAGGTCGACTGCTACTCGGTCAACAGGTGAGATGATGAGCCGCGACGATCCTTTCGGACTGTCCGAGGATCGCGAGCGTACGCGCATACGCCTTGGCGGACCGCCGGCGCCGCGTGCGATGCCGCTGTCGCCGTCAGCCGCCTTTGCGAAGCGGGCGCGCGCGCACCCGAACATGCTGGTCAACGCGTTCTCGCCTTTGCTGGAATTTGCGCCCGAACTGGAAAACGCGCTGCCGCCGGAGAACCCCGAAGCGCTGCGGACAAGACTGCTCGAAGAGCTTGTGCGCTGCCGCGACGCCACCATGGCGGCCGGCTCTTCGCTTGAACGGGCCGATCAGGCAGCCTGGCTGGTGGCCGCCCTTCTCGATGACCTGGCGCTGAACACGCCCTGGGGCGGCGCCAGCGCATGGCCGCGCCAGCCACTGGTGGTCATGCTGCGCGGCGACGTCGATGCCGGCGCGCAGTTCTTTGCGCGTCTCGAAGAGTTGGAGCGCCATCCCAATCGCGACCGCGACATGCTGGAATTGCAGTACCACTGCATGGCGCTCGGCTTTCGCGGCAAGTATCGCGTGCCTGGCCGGTCCGGCGACCGCTCGCTCAATGCCGTTCGCGTGGCCGCCGCACGTTTCCTGCGCGACACCGACGCCGAAGGGGCGCCGCTGTCGCCGAACTGGAAAGGCGTCATCGCCTCCGACGAGCCACAGCGCTTCATCATCCCGATCTGGGTGATGGCAGCGGCCGCGGCAGTGATTGCCACGGCGGTCTATGTCGGGCTGTCGATGGGGCTGAGCAGCCAGGCGGTGGAGCTTTCGGCGCTGGTGCGCGCGCTGCCACCGCCCAATCGCACCGAAGTCACGCGCGCTTCGCCGAAGGTCGAGCCGCCGCCACTGCAAACCGTGGATTTTGCGCTGCTGCCGGAATTCCAGGCAGCGGCACCTGCCGATCTCAGGTCGGCTCTCAAAGGCACCGAGAGCGTCTCGCTGGCAAAACTGTTCATTCAGGCTTCCAACCCCGAACTGTTCCAATCGTCGCGCGCGCAACTGACCGAAGGGTTCGAACCGCTGATCGCTTCGATCGCCAAGGTGATCCTCGAGAACCAGGAGTTGATCGGAAAGATCACCGTGGTTGGTCATACAGACGGTATTCCGCTGCAAAAGACCAATCCCCTGTCCACCAATCAGCGACTGTCGGAAGCCCGCGCTGCAGCGATCGCCGACATGCTGGTCCAGAATGGCGTGCCGCAGGATCGCATCCGGTCCGAAGGCCGGGCCGCCACCGATCCGGTAGCCGACGACAGCACGCGCGAAGGCCGGGCCTTGAACCGCCGCCTCGAAGTGCTGGTCGAGAAGAGGCTGTGACATGTTCATCCTGCGCTTCCTGTGGGCAGTCCTGACATCTCGCTTCCTGTGGACGCTGATTGGCCTCGCGCTGCTGTCGCTGATCATCTGGGTGTTCGGCCCGATCGTCAGGGTCGGCGACTACGTGCCGATGGCGTCGGATACGGTACGCATCGTCATCATTGCGCTGCTGGTGATCTTCTGGCTGATCTGGTTGATCGTCGCGCAGCGCCGCGCGATCCGCGCCAACCGCATGTTCGTCGCCGAAATCTCCGCCCCGGTGGAGGAAAAGCGGCTCAGCCCCGGTGAGGAGAGTGTCGCCGCGGTCGGCGCCAAGTTCCAGGACGTGATGGTCGAGCTGAAGCGCCGCAAGCTCGGCGGCCGCAAGTTCCTGCGCGAAATGCCGTGGTACGTGATTGTCGGTCCGCCGGCGACCGGCAAGACGACGGCTTTGCGCCAGTCCGGGCTCAACTTTCCCATCGACCTGACGGATGATCTGCAAGGGATCGGCGGGACGCGCAACTGCGACTGGTTCTTCTCCGAAAACGCGGTGATGATCGACACTGCCGGCCGCTACGTGCAGCAGGAGAGCCAGCCCGACGTCGACGCCGTGGAATGGCTGGGCTTCCTCGACCTGTTGAAGAAGCATCGCGGCCGCCGCGCGCTGAACGGCGTCATCGTCGCGCTTGGGATCGATGCGCTTTCCGAGGGCGACGAAGCCGTCAAGGCGCATGGCCGCAAGATCCGCCGGCGGCTGGCGGAACTCGAGGAGCGGCTCGAAATCCGCCTGCCGGTCTATCTGATGCTGACCAAGGCCGATCTCATCAAGGGGTTCGAGGCCTTCTTCGGCGGCCTGTCGACGGCGGCGCGAGAACAGGTCTGGGGAACGACCTTTCCGCTCGACGCGCGCGTCGACGCCAAGACGATCGCGGGCGAAATCTCGACGCTGTCGAGGGAGCTCGAAAAGCGGCTGGTGCCGCGGCTGGAGGACGAAGACAAGCTCGCCGAGCGCGCCGAGATCTTCCGCTTTCCGGCGCAGCTGCAAAGCCTGTCTGAACCGATCCAGGTGCTGGTCGAGGCGATGTTCGGCGAGAGCCGCTACGAAGAGGCCGCCTGGCTGCGCGGCCTCTATCTGACGTCGGCGACCCAGGAAGGCGCACCGATCGACCGGTTGACCGCGGCACTCGCCTCCTCCTTCGGCCTGCCGGCGCGGCGCTCGATGCCGACGCCGCGTTTCGAAAAGCGCAGTTTCTTCCTGAAGAACCTTTTGACCGAGGTGATTTTCAAGGAGGCCGGACTTGGCACGTTCGATCCGTTGGCGCAGCGACGCCGCGCCTGGATCTGGCGCGGTGCCGCGGCCGCATGTGCCGCCGCTGCCCTGCTGGCCGGCGGCTTGTTCACCTGGTCCTACTACGACAACCGCAACGCGATCACGGCCCAGGCAAGCCAGTTCGTGGCGCTGCAGGCGCCACTGACCGCGGCAGCCGCAAGCCCGGCCTCGGTCGAGCAGCCGGCGATCGACGGCGCCCTCAATGCGCTGGCCGAGGTCGCCAATGCCAGGACGGCGGCGCCCGACAATGCGCAGGATTTGTTTGGCCCCTCGGCCTCGGCCGAACTGGTGCGGGCGCAGACGGACACTTACGACCACGCGCTGCGCAACGTGCTCGAGCCGCGCATGGTGGCGCTGCTCGAGGCGACCATGTGGCGACAGATCCGCGATCCGGATTTCATGCTCGGCGCCCTGAAGACCTATCGCATGATGACCGGCCTGTCGCAGATGGACCCCGATTTCGTGCAGAATTGGTGGATAAACGATCTGCCCGAATTCGCGCCGGCGGCACCATTTCCGACCGCTGACGCGGAAGAGCACCAGCTTGCCGCGATTCGCCGCATGGCGGTCGACGACAGCTACACCAAGCCCGATCAGGCGCTGGTTGCCGAAGCGTTGAAAACGGTTTGCACGGTTTCGCTGCCGGCGCGCGCCTACAAGCAATTGCTGGCCGATCCGGCGGTCGCAGAACTGAAGGAGTGGATCCCCGCGAATTTCGCCGGCCCCAACGGCGCCAAGGTGTTTGCCCGCCGCTCCGACAAGACGCTGCGCGTCGGCATTGCCGGCGCTTACACCTATGCCGGTTTCCATGACGCCATCCTTGACCGGGTCGAGGATGTCGCCGCCCAGGCGGCGCTCGACCGCGCGGTCTTTGCCGGCGGCTGTTCGGAAAATTCCGAGACCTCGGTGTCGGCGCTGTCGGAAGATATTCTGAAGCTCTATTACGATGACTACATCGCGCAGTGGGACAGTTTCCTGCGCGACATGAGGCTGGCGCCGCTGACCGATCTGAACGTCGCCAGCGAGAATCTGAAGGACCTTTCCAGCGCCGATTCGGCGCTGAAGCGGCTGGTGACGGCGGTCGTTCAGGAGACGGAACTCACCCGCTCGGACGAGGCGCCCGCGGGAGACGACAAGGCGGCTGCGAAAGGCGGCTCGAAACTGCTCGGCAAGCTGGGCAAGCTGGGCAAGATCGTCAAGGTCGGGGCAAAACTGCTGCCCCGCACGGGATCTGCCAGCGAAGTGGACCTGACCGGCACGCTGGTGGCCGAGCATTTCAAACCGCTCAAGGGCGCCATTGCCGAGGTCGACGGCCAGCCGCCGGCGCTTGATGCCGCAGTGGTGGCGCTGACGGCATTGTCCAACGTGTTGCAGACGGTCACCGCCAATCCGGATCCTCAGGACGCCATCAAGAAACAGGGCGGCCTCGCCGAACTGACCGGAGCCGTCGCCCGGCAGGCGCAGATCCTGCCCGATCCGATCGACGACTGGCTGGGCGGCATCGCCGGCGACACAAGCGGCCTGACGCAAAAGGCGGTGGCATCGGAGCTCAACGCCATCTGGCGCGCCGACATCCTGCCATTCTGCCAGGCTGCGCTCAACGACCGCTATCCGTTCAGTCCCGACAGCGCGGTCGATGTGAATGTCAAAGATTTCGCCCGCCTGTTCGGACCGGCCGGGCTGATCGATGCCTTCATCAACGATCATTTGATCGGCTATGTCGACACCTCGGCCCAGCCATGGAAATGGCGCGCCGATTTCGGCCTCGACCCGTCCGCGCTTGCCGCTTTCGAGCAGGCCAGGCGAATCCGCGACGATCTCTTTCCCGGCGGCCAGGGTCCGGTGATGAGTTTTACGCTGGAACCGAAGGACCTGTCGCCCAACGTCACCCGGGTGACGCTCAATCTCGATGGCCAGAACCTCGTCTATTTCAACAACGCGACGCGGCCGCAGCCGATGACCTGGCCAGGCAAGGACGGCACCGGCGTCATCTCGCTCGCCTTCCAGCCGATCGATGGCTCACCCGAAATCATGCTCAACGAGACCGGCAGCTGGGCCTGGCTGAGGATGTTGAAGGGCGGCCGGTTCACCGGAACCTCGCTGTCCGACGTCTACAGCCTGCGGCTGGGGACGAAAGGTCTGTACGCCGATTTCGAACTCAAGGCCGCCAGCGTCGAGAACCCCTACAACCTCCAGATGTTCAAGAAATTCTCATGTCCGCCGCAGATATGATCCTGCCAGGCTTCTATGGCAAAATGCCCGCCACCGGCGATTTCGTCACGCGGCGGCTGCCGGGAGACTTTGTACGCCTCTGGGATCGCTGGCTGGCGCAGCATATCGTGCCGCTGTTTGGCCAGGAATCCTGGCCACCCACCATCGCGCTGCGCTTTCTGGCCGGCCCGGATTCCTTCGGCGCATCGGCGGGTATCATCCTGCAGAGCGCTGACCGAGTTGGCAGGCAATTCCCCTTGAGCGTCGTTGCGCCTCTTGCCAAGGTTCCTGTCGAGTTGGCTTATGCCGAAGCGTGGTTCGCCGGAATTGAAGAAGTTGCCATCGCCGCCCAACACGGCGAGCTGACGCCCGACGAACTGGAGGCAGCACTCGCCGCACTGCCGGTGCCGCCGGTCGAGCCGGGCGAAGAACTTATCGGCGGCATGGTGATGTGGACCGCGTACTCCGACATTTTCGATATCGATCCGCAGTCGCCGCAAGCGACGCTGGAGCAGATCTTCGCCGCCAGTTGGGAGACCAGCTGATGCAGATCTGGAACCAGATGGGTTATCCGCATCAGTTCACCATGGGCATGGACAAGGCCGGCCATGAATGGATCGTCGTGGTGGTCAAGGGTACGTTCGACTTTCCCGCGACGCCTGGCGGACCGGTGCAAAAATCGACCGAGCAAGTACCGCTGGTCATGGCGGACACGCAGACCGGTGAACCCGGCTATTCCGCCACACTTTGGGAGACCGATTTTGCCTTCCGCAAACCGCGCTGCGACGTCATCGCCAATGGTTGTGCTTATGCGCCGGGCGGGCGTCCGGCGGAGCGGGTGCCGGTCGGTATCAAGGTCGGCAATTGGTCGAAACTCTTCGAGGTGGTGGGTACGCGCGAATGGCGCGCCATCGGACCGGTGTTTACCACCACGTCGCCGCAACCTTTCCTGAAACTGCCCATTTCCTACGACGTCGCCTGGGGGGGCGTCGACAGACTGGATCCTGAAGACAAACTCCCCGCAAGCTATAAGTACAACCCGGTCGGCACAGGTTGGTCGCGAGCTAAAAACCAGCGCCTCATTCCCGGCTTGCGGCTGCCGAACACACAAGCTGTTGGCGAGGAGATCCGCTCGCCCTTTGGCGACTACAAGCCGGTGAGTTTTGGGCCGATGGGCCGCGGCTGGCCGGGCCGGATCGAGTATGGCGGCACCTACGACGACAATTGGACCGCCAACATCTTTCCATTTCTGCCGCCGGACTTCGACGAGCGCTATTTCCAGATGGCGCCAGCCGACCAGCAGATCGAGCTGCCGAGAGGTGGCGAAGAGGTGGTGCTGGTGAACCTGACGCCTGAGGGGCGGGTGAGCTTTCGCCTGCCGTCAACGGCATTGCCGATGACGTTGTTCAAAGGCAGGCAGAAAGCCTATGAGGCCGACATATTTCCAGACACTGTTCTGCTTGACCCGGAGAAACGCCGCTTTTCGCTGGTCTGGCGTGTGTCGCAGCGCATTCACAAGACTATCCTCGATTTCTCGGAGTGCTGGGTGGGTCCGCCAACGCCGGCCATGCTGAGAGCGAGGGTCAAGGGAAAGCGATACGTTCGCGTCAACCGGGTCACACCTGCACCAGAGAACGAAGACGCATGAGTGCGAAGCTCGATATTGTCTCGATCGGCATGGTTACGGCTGTCGGCCTCGACGCGCCATCAGCTTGTGCGGCGATGCGTGCAAGGCTCGACGGTTTCCGGCAAACGCGGCTTCTCGGCTCCGCAGGCGAGTGGTTGACCGGTGCCCCTATTGCGTTGCCGCGCAATTGGGTTGGCGACAGGCGCATGGCGCATCTGGCGGCTGGCGCTATTTGCGAAGCGTTCGAAAGCACACCGGAAGCGCGCGGCCAAACGGCACTGATCCTATGCCTTCCCGAAGAAGACCGTCCGGGCCGCGCTGTCAGCGACAATTCCGCTTTGCTTAGGAGCGTCGCCAAAATCGTTGAGATCGAACCGCACGCACGCTCCAGAATAATAGCGCATGGACGACCTGCGGGCGTTGTAGCACTGGAACACGCTCGCCAGTTGCTGGCGTCAGGCGACGTGCCCTTTGTGATGATTGCAGGCGTCGATAGTTATCTGACAAGTCAGACAGTCTCGCACTACCTCTCGTGCAACCGCCTCCTCACGCCTCAAAATCCGAACGGGTTCATACCTGGGGAGGCCGCAGCGGCGATTATTTGCACCCAAGGTCGACAGGGAGGACTTCGGCTGTTTGGGCTTGGGCTCTCGCGCGAAAATGCATCGATCTACAACACTGAAGATTTGCCTTTGCGCGGCGACGGCATGACGTCGGCTTATCGCGCGGCATTCGAAGAAACCGGCATCGAAATGAACCAACTCGGGTACCGAATCGCCGATCTCGTAGGAGAACAGTACTGGTTCAAGCAAAGCGCTCTTGCCAGCTTGCGCCTGCTGCGAGGCCGACATGAGTTTCAGGACATCTGGTCGCCTGGCGAATCTCTCGGCAATGTCGGAGCCGCCGTGGTGCCGCTCATGCTTGGCATGGCTTTCACCGCCGCGCGCAAGGGCTACGCTGCCGGAAATCCGGTCTTGATTGAGGCATCGAACGATGCCGGCGCCTGCGGCGCAGCTATCGTGGCATCGAGGGCGGCGTAATGGGCGGGGTGTTTGCCAACGGCCTGGAAATTTCCGGTAAAGCCGTGACCGCCCAGACAATCGCCGCGTTCCCGGATGTCTGCTTCACGCCCCCAGAAAATCCGGCAACGCCACCTGGCGTGCCCATCCCCTACCCTAGTTTTGGGATGGCCGGCGACACCGAGCAAGGGACCAGCACCGTCAAGATCGGCGGCAAAACGGTCAACATCAAAAACAAATCCGATCTGTCCAGAACATCTGGGACGGAAGCGGGCTGCGCGGCCAAAAAAGGTGTCATCACATCAAAAAATACTGGAAAAGGCTATTTTAACTCGTGGTCTAACGACGTGAAATTCGATGGCGAGCCTGTCATACGCATGACAGATCTGGCCACAAACAACCATGCGTCGCCGACAGGCAATACCGTTACATGGCCGCACACCGCTGCCATAACTGTCAACGGGCAGGACTGCGCAACAATATTGAACAATGTTGGGATACACGTTCATCAACATAAGGATTCTACATGCGCACACCCAACGGAATCCGAGCATTGTTTTGAGAATCAAATGTTCCAGAGGAGCCGTGGTGGCCAGAACTATTCCGGTTGGGGAAACTACGACGTCGACACCGCGCCCTGCATCTGCATGGAGTCGTACAAGAAAACCAAGACCGGATACCGCAAATCCGGCTCGGGCTCGAAGCGGGGTTCGCCGCACAACAAGAAGACAAAAATGGTCCGAGATTTTCTGAAGAAAAAGCGCAGCCCGACCTTAGGCGACTCGATCAAGAAAGTGCAGGAGGCAGTCCGCGCCCATCACGAGAAGCTGCAGAGCAGTACCGATCAGGAGAAGGACGACGTGCTCGAATGCCTGAAGCTTGTGCTTCTCGATTACCTCGTTGATTGCGCCCGAGCCCCGAAGCCGACCCACGCCGACCTACTGGCCAAACCGATAAGGAAAAAATGATGCGCGAGCCCGAAACCATCGCCGACTTTGACCCGGAAGAAATCGATGTGCAGGCCGTGGACGGTTTCCATCATGGGGGCCATCGCTTTAGTGCCAGTTTCGAGCTGAGTGACCCCGATGACGAATTCAGCCGTTCTTATCTTCTGGAGATCGAGTTGGAGCGCACCATTCGCTTCAACGCACGGCTTCAGGTCGAAGACTCAATTCGCTCGCATGTCAGTTTTGGGCCGGAGGATCACATCGCGCTTGAGCTCGGAGGGATCATCCACGACCTTCCGCCGGGTTCGGCATCACGCACGGAACTGCCCGAAGGCGCGCTGACGCGCCTGTGGGCCCCGTCGCACGATCGGGTCTTTGCGATCGGAGATCTTGGCGTAAGCTATCTGCGTGAGCGGGGCCAATGGGGGCAGCTAGAGACCTTCGAAGAAGCCGTGCTCAACGATATCCATGGCCGCGAGGGAAGTCCGATCTATTGCGCCGGCGACCGCGGGCTTCTGCTGAAACTCGACGGGCGGCGTTGGAACCGTATCGATCTGGGGGTCGAAGAGAACTTTAATACCGTCCTGGCCGGACCTCAAGGCGAGGTATACATCGGCGGGGCGAACGGGGCAGCCTACGAGTTGCGCGACAGCGAACTGATTGCCCTTAAGGCCGACGAGGTCGACTACTACGACATCTGCGAATTTCGCGGCAAACGCTACTGGTCGGACATGAGCTACGGCGTTTCCGTTCAGAAGGGACGCGAGTTGGTTCCGCTGTTGGAAACGGAACAGGGGTTTTCAATGTCCGCTACCGAGGAATTTCTTGTTGTTGCCGGTTGGCACGAATTCTTTCTGTTCGACGGCACCGAATGGACCGGTTTCGAAATGGGCTATGACGGCAACATCTTTCTTCGAACGGTCGACATGAACAGCTACCGCTAGGGTCATCGGTTCTGTTTCAGCGTCACCGCCAGATATTCCCTAACTTTGGCAAGGTCCAGATCCACAACCTGGATCGGTTTTGGTGCGGCTAGCATCCGCAATACGAAGAGCTCTCCTGCCTCCGAGAACTCCTCATAGCGTTCCTGCGCAATTTTTCGACCCTGATCTCCGGCCACGCGCAAACCATCAAGATGCGCCTCCAACCTCTCAATCAGGCGGGCAAGGCGCACTTCGTCCATCTCCGGGTTTTCTTCAGGATGGAGCAGGTGGTGATCGTAGATCGACCACAGAAATGCCGCCATTTCGGCGTGCTGCCGGACAATCTCGCGCAGGACCGGCGCTGCCATCAGTTCAGATTCACCGAGCCGCCACGGATACGGTTGGTGGCGCTTGCGTGGCTGGTAATGTAGGTGCCGCGAATGGTGATGTGGCCATCTTTTTCCATGATGATCGTGGCCTTGCCGCAGCGCAATTCTATTCGTTCTTCACCCAATATCCTTACCTGTTCGCCATCGCGTATGACGTGCGCCCGCCGCTTGCAGCTTGGTTCCACTATGCGTCCCACAATCAGCGGCCGACCAACATCACCGCCTTCGAACAACAGGGCGACCTCGGAGCCGATCATGTCCGAACTCATCTCGGCCAGGCTTCGCGCTCTCACCGCAGTCTCCCTTGCATTGCCCGGGAATACGACGAGTGGTGCTTCGTCATCGAAGCCGAGAAAAACTCCGATTATCACCCCTTCGATCCGCTTTTGGGTCTTTGTCATACCGGCCGCCCTCAGTTCTGCTTGATCTCCGAGCCTTTCATCGTGATGTCGCTTGAAGCCTTCACGTTGATTTTGCCCGAGCCCTTTATCGAAATGTCCTTGCCTTCGATGGAAATGGTGCCGTCCTTCTTCATCGCGATTGCGGCCGAGCCGCACTTTATCACGATCGAATCGCCGGCTTCGATCAGCAAATCCTTGCCGATCTTGATGAGCCCATCCTCGCCTACCTCGACCGCGCTGCCCTTGGCTATCTTGAGCGCCCGGGAGCCTCCGACATCTGTCGCGTCATCCTTGGCAATCTTGGCAGAGCGCCCAGCCCCGATATCAGTCCCTTGATCCTTTGCAATCTTGAACGTCTGGCCGCCGCCGATCTGCACGCTCTGGTCGGAAGCGATGTTCCAGCTGTCCGCTGCCCCGATATCGTGGCTCTGCGCCGCGCCTACAGTGACCGACCGCGTCGCACCGATCGTATTCGCTTGCGGGCCACCCACGGTTCGGGTCTCCGATGCTCCGACCGAATCGACCCGCGCCGCGCCGACGGTCACCGTCTGGACGATCGCCACCGTCTGCGTGTGGTTGGCGCCGATCGTCTCGGTGGAGTTCGAACCGATTTTGATCGTCTCGTTCGAACCCACCGTCAGCGACCGGTTCGTCCCCACCGTCTCGGTGTCGTTGTTGCCGATGTTGGTGGTCTGGTCGACGCCGACCTTGACCGTCTTGTTGTTGCCGACGTCCTCGTCGAGGTTGTGGCCGACGGAGTGCTTGGCGTCGTGGTCGATGCGGTCCGACTGGTCGTGTTGGACCAGCTTGGTGCGGTCGTGCTTGATCAGAAGGTTGTGGTCCTTCTGCGCCTGGAAATTGACCAGTTCGGAGCCGGCCTTGTCCTCGAACATCAGCTCGTTGTAGCCGCCACCGCCCTTGGAGGAGTCCGACTTCCAGCCCGATTGCGTGGCGCTGCCTGGCAGGCCGTAAGGCGGCATCTGCGAGGCGTTGTAGACCCTGCCGGTGATGATCGGCAGGTCCGGGTCGCCCTCGATGAAATCGACGATCACCTCCTGGCCGATGCGCGGGATCTGGATGAAGCCCCAGCCGCTGCCGGCCCAGGTCTGCGAAACGCGCACGAAGCAGGAGCTGTTCTGGTCCTTCTTGCCCAGTCGGTCCCAATGGAACTGCACCTTCACCCGGGCATATTTGTCGGTGAATATTTCTTCGCCGGAAGGACCGACCACGGTTGCCGTCTGCGGCCCGCGCATGATCGGCCGCGGCGTGATGCGCGGCGGGCGATAGGGCAGAGCGGTGGGCGCCACGCCGAGGATCACCTTGAAATTCTCGCCGTCGGTGTCGATGCCGGCCCGGTATCCCGGATCGAACAGCCTGTATTCGGCGCTGACCACCAGATATTCCTGGTTCTGGTCGTTGCGAGGAAAGCCTTCGAGTTTGAAGGTGCAGCCGGAGAACAGGCCGCGCACGGTTCCAACGGCGGCGATGCGCTTGTGCACCGCCTGAAGTTCCTCGCGCCGTATGCCTGCCAAAGTATCGCCGCGGCCGACCTCCAAATGGGCGCCAGGCTGGCGGTAATTCTCGCCGGCGGCCAGCTTGTGGCTGAACGCCTGGGAGGATTTGGCCATCAAATCGGCAGCCGGCTTCTTGAAATCATAGTCGGTGTGGGCATAGGCACCCGGCCGCACCGAGCTGCCCGGAATCCATTCGGTGATGTATTCGACATCGCGGCGCGAGCCCTGCCCCTCGAAGTGATACGGCACTTTTTCATAGCCGGGCGCCGGCTTCAGCTTGCTCATCGCATCGGCCAAGACCAGCGTGTGCTCGCCGTCGCCGTGCTCGAAGAAATACAGGATGCCCTCGTGCTCGAGCAGCCGCTGCACGAAATCCAGGTCGGTCTCGTCATACTGGACGCAGTATTCGCGCGGAGGATATGACCCCTGCAGGCGCTTTTCGAACTTGGCGACACTGTATTTGGAGAAAATTGCCTCGACGATCTCGACGACGCTCTTGTCTTGAAAGATGCGGCAATCGGTGGTGTTGCCGAGGAACCATAGCCACGGCCGGACGACCGCCTCGTAGTGGGCCTGGCGATCCTCGATGCGGGTAAGGCGAAAATCCGAGATGAGGCCGCTGAACCAGCGTTTCGGATCGGATTCACCTTCGATCGAAACCGCGCCGCCCAGCATCTTCAGCGGATCGATGTCCGGATTGGTGCTGACAAATCCCACCGTGTAGGCAAAACAGCGGCTGATCTCATCGCGCCCGATGAGATTGGTGAAGGTCAACAGCTCGGCGCCAACCGGTGTCTGCACAACCGCGGCGCGTTGTTCACTCGGCATGGGTCGTGCCCCTCCTGGACGCGGCCGCTAGTGTGGCGGATTTGAAGCTCCTGTTGTGTTAACGACATCACGTTCAGGAACTTTTCGCATTCGCCATACCAGGCGATGTTGAGCCTACCACATGTTCTCCCTGCGGCCAAAGCGGACGCGCGGTGACGGAACCCTTTGATCGGTTTAAACGCGGCTGTCCCCCTGCGCGCGCAAGCTGCTAGAATGGCGCAGTACCGATCAGCGATTGCCAGGCGATTCCGGATGTTCATCAGTCTGCAGATCAACAATGTCGATGTCCTGCCCGCCGGCCTGCCGCACGGCTACAGATCGCGTGATCGCAGCTTCGAGATCGGGCGCGAGAATTGCGACTGGAGCCTGCCCGACCCGGACAAGTTCATCTCCGGCCGGCATTGCGAAGTTCGCTACGAAGGCAACGCGTTCTGGCTGCACGACGTGTCGCGCAATGGCACCTTCGTCAATGGATCGAACCAGCGCCTCGCAGGCCCGCACCGGCTTGTTCAAGGCGATCGGCTGCGGATCGGCCGCTATCTCGTCTCCGTGTCGATCGATGCCGAGAATGCAGCGTTCAACACGATGGGCCACGCGGGAGGCAGCCACGGCTCAACGCAACGGCACACCGGGGTCGGACAAGCTCCGGAGCGCGCCATGCCGCCGCCATCGCCAACGCCTTTTGCTTCGGCCTCCGGCCAGGCAAACGAAGGGGATGAAATCCTGCGCAAGATCGCCATTGGCGCCGGCATCCCGCCGGAAGTGCTGCTGCATCGCCCGGCGCATGAAGTGGCCGGCGAAATCGGCTCGATCCTGCGCATCGTCGTCGACGAGCTGGTTTTGCTGCTGAAGGCGCGAGCCGCGGCAAAAGTGTTGGTCAAAAGCAGCGATCGAACGATGATCAATGCCGCCGACAACAATCCGTTGAAATTTGTCCCGGGGACGGACGAAATCCTCGACATCATGTTCGCACGGCGCAGGGCCGGCTATCTCGATGCCAGGCACAGCATCGAGGACGCCTTCCACGACCTCAAGACCCATGAATTCGCCACCTTTGCCGCCATGCAAGCGGCGCTGTCACGGCTGCTCGACGACCTGTCGCCCGAAGCGATCGCCAAAAAGCTTCCGCCGTCGTCCTTTGCCTCGAAAAAGCCGCGCGCCTGGGATGCCTTTGTCGCGACATGGCGGGCAAAGGAGGAAACCCACGAAAACGGCATGCTGGACATATTCCTGGCCTATTTCAGCGAGGCCTATGCCAAGGCCGCCAAACAGAAACAGACCGGGAAGAGCTAAGGTCGGTTTGAGAGCGCGGGCCGGATACGGCGACAGCGCAAGCTGGCCTTCGGACGCGCAACCGACGCTGCTTTGTCGGCCGGCGCAGAAAAACCACCTTGCCACGCGCATCCGGTTTCAATCGGCAACTTCTGAGACTACGATCACATACGACAGTTCGCCAAGCGGGTACGGTTGATTGACCTGGGGGTCTGCGGCAAATGTCACGGTACGGCGAGACAGCGTTTTGTAGTCAGCGTTCCCCCGTGTGCGCGTCGACGGAAGCTCGACGATGAGCTCAAAGGACGATCCTTTCGGCCCAGCGGGCAAAACCATCATCCGCGCGAATCCCGGCCGCAAGCAAAAAACGGCCCTCGCCCGCGATAGACCGACGCCCGACAACACGATACTGGCATCGGCAAAGACTCGGGATTCAACTGTTTTCGATCCCGCTGCCGGTCAACAGGCACCGCCGGACGGGGCAACCGGAACGGTGATCTATCAAGGCGTGCCGTTTGTGGAAGACGCTGCCGTGCCGGCCGGCTCTGCCGCTCCCGCTGGACAGCCACCTCGAGGCGCCGCTGAGACGGTACCCAAAACCCCTCAGGATGCCCTCCTCAACGCCAGCGACGGCGTCGACTATGGCGCTGCAAACCCGATCATCACTGCCGCCGCGCCGCTGCTGATGCTGCTTGGTCATCTCCGGCTGATGGCTGTCGAAAGACAGGCCGAGCCGCTGGCGGAGCGCGCCGCCGAGCTGATTGAGGAATTCGACCGCAAGATCGCAAAAACCGACATCGCCGAAGAGGATGCGCGCATCGCCAAGTTTGTGCTTTGCGAAACCGCTGACGACATTATCGCAAACCTGCCCGGTTCCGACCACGACATGTGGGCGCGGCACGGCATGCTATCGCAGTTCTTTCAGCTCAAACCGACCGGCGCGGGCTTTTTCCAGGCGCTGAACACGGTGCTGGCTGCGCCAGAGACCCACTGCGACCTGATCGAACTGATGCATGTGTGCCTGTCGCTGGGGTTCGAAGGCCAGTATCGCGGGTCGGCGCGCGAAGACAGCAGTCTCGAACGCGTCCGTCGCGACGTCCACGAAACGCTCGCCTACTTCAGGACGGGCGGTGACGAAGAGATCTCGCCACATTGGCAAGGCCTGTCGATGACGGCGGCGCAAGCCTCGAGGCGGGTTCCGCTTTGGGCCATCGCGGCCGCGACGGCAGCCGTTTTGACGGCGGCGTTTTTCGCGCTGCGGGTTTTCATCACCAATGAAGGCGATGCGCTTGCCGGCGAATTGCTGGCCCTCAATCCGGCGACGCCGATCACCATCGAACGCGCCAGCTTCGTCCCGCTCACCGAGGAGGTAAAGGTCGCTGCCCCGACGATTGCCCAGGTCGATCGCATCCGCGTCGCGCTGGCCAAGGAGATCGAAACCGGCGGCGTCAGTGTCGGTACCAAGGGCGATTTCATCGTTGTGGAAATCAGCAATGTCCTGCTGTTCCAGTCCGGAAAAGCCGACGTGAATCCCGAGTTCGAACCGGTTGCGGCGCGCATCGCGGCGGCTCTCGACACCGAGCGTGGGCCGATCAAGATCATTGGCCACACGGACAATGTCAAACCGCGCAAGTCGAGCGAATTCAAATCGAATTTCGACCTTTCCGTCGCCCGCGCCAAGTCGGTCGAAAAGATGATGGCACCGCATTTCAGCGATCCATCGCGCACAAGCGTGGACGGCAAGGGCGAGGACGAACCGATTGCCGACAACGCAACGCCGGAGGGCCGGACCAAGAACCGTCGTGTCGATGTGATGATCCCGCGGGAGGAGACGCTGTGACCGGGATCGGCTGGAAGCGCCCATGATCTGGTTTTTGCGGATCTTCAGCACGCTCGCACTGGCCGGCTTTGCCGCCGCGGTCTGGTACGCGGGGCCGTTGATCCGCTTCGCCGGCTCGCGACCGCTGGAGCCGGTCTGGCTGCGCGCGACGATCATCGGCGTCGTCGTGGGAACCGTGATGGTCTGGTACGGGTTCCGCTTCTGGCAAAGGCGCAAGGCGCAGAAGGCGCTGGAGGCTGCCATAGCCAGCGCCAGCGACGACGGCAGCGACGCAAAGGTGCTCGAGGCTGGCATGAGCGAAGCCGTCGCGACGCTGAAGCGCTCGAGTGGCAAGCGCAACTTTCTCTACGACATTCCCTGGTACATCATCATCGGCCCGCCGGGCACCGGCAAAACCACGGCGCTGGTCAATTCCGGCTTGAAATTTCCACTCGCCGGATCGGGCCAGGCGCAGCCGGTGGCGGGCGTCGGCGGCACACGCAATTGCGACTGGTGGTTCACCGACGACGCCGTGCTGATCGACACGGCCGGACGCTACACGACGCAGGACTCCAATGCGCAGACCGACAAGAAGAGCTGGCTGGCATTTCTGGCGCTGCTCAAGAAGCATCGGGCCAGGCAGCCGATCAACGGCGTCATCCTGGCGATCAGCCTTGCCGACCTGATGGCCCCCGACGATCGGGCGCCTGATGCCCATGTCGTCGAAATCCGCAGCCGTCTGCATGAAATCCACGAGGTCCTGAAGATCCAGTTCCCCGTCTATGTGCTGTTCACCAAGGCCGACCTGGTCTCCGGCTTCATGCAGTATTTCGGCGGTTTCGACGACGCTCACCGACGCAAGGTATGGGGCGCGACATTCCAGACCGCGGATCGCGGCTTGAACATGATCGACGAGGCCCCGGCCGAATTCGACGCGCTGGTAAAGCGCCTGACCGAGGGCATGACCGACCGCCTGCAGCAAGAGCCCGATCCGGTCGCGCGCATTGCCATCTTCGGCTTTGCGGCACAGCTCGGCGCGCTGAAGGGGCGGGTCGTGCATTTCCTCAACAGCGTCTTCGAGCCGACCCGCAAACAGCTGAATGCCACGCCGCGCGGCCTGTATTTTTCGTCCGGCACCCAGGAGGGCACACCGATCGACCAGCTGCTGGGCAGCATGGGCCGCAGTTTCGGCAGCAGCGCGCAGCCGCATCTTTCCGGCACCGGCAAGAGCTTCTTTCTGCATGATTTGCTGAGCCGCGTCATTTTCGCCGAGTCGGGATGGGTCTCGTATGACAGGGCGGCCGACAAGCGGGCCGCGCTCGCCCGCTATGCCGGCATGGCGGTGATCGCGGCAATCGCGGCCGCCGGGCTTGGTGCTTTGGGCCTGAGCTACGCCACCAACCGGTCGCTGATCGCCGCCACCAACCAGGCTGTCAGCCAATATCGCGACACTGCTGCCCCGCTGCTCAAAAGCACGACCGTGTCCGACGCGGACCTCGAAACCATCATCGGCGCGCTGGATGCGCTGCGCAGTCTGCCGGCTGGCTATGAGACAAAAGACCAGCCGACGCCAGCCAAGGCGACGTTCGGTCTCAGCCAACGCGAAAGGCTGTTTTCGGCGTCGGAAACGGCCTACCGGCAGGCCCTGGAGCGCATGTTCCGCTCGCGCCTGCTGTTTCAGCTCGAACGAACGATCGACGCCAAGATGGCTGATCCGATGGCACTCTACGAGCCGTTGAAAATCTACCTCATGCTTGGCGGCAAGGCGCCGAAAGTGGACGACGAGCTGGTCGTCACCTGGTTGAAGCGGGACTGGGAGCAGAACCGATATCCGGGAGCGAGCAACCGTGATGGCCGCGTGGAATTGGAGAAGCACCTGCGCGCCATGCTCGTCCTTGACGACGCCTATGATCCGCTGTTCGAGCTGAACCGCTCGCTTGTCGAATCCGCCCAGCGCTCGCTCGGACGCATGACGCTTGCCGATCGCGCAACCGCGCTTATCCAGTCGGCGACCTACGCCGCGGCGCTGGGCGATTTTTCGGTGTCCCAGCGCGCCGGCCCGGAAGCCTCGCTGCTGTTCGAGCGCAACGATGGCAACGATCTGTCTAGCCTTCGCGTCCCCGGGCTCTACACCTATGCCGGCTTCGACTTCTATCTCGCCCAGCTCGCCAAAATTGCGCAGGCGCTTGTCGACGACCAATGGGTGGTCGGCAGCGGTGGCGAACAAGGCGGCTTCGACCAGGAGCTGCTCAAGCTCGGGCCTGAACTGCTCGATCGCTACGGCAAGGGTTTTGCTTCGCAGTGGAACGAGGTTCTCGACAGATTGAAGTTCAAGGCGATGGTGGCCGACAAGCCGCAATATCTGGCGCTGTCGGCGGCCGGGTCGCCAACCTCGCCGATCATGCAGCTGTTCGAGGCGATCGCCCGCGAAACGGCTTTGACGCGCGAGCGCGACCCCGGCAGCGCCGAGAGCGGCGCCAAGGAGATCGCGGATCGCGCCAAGGGCCTCGCCCGCATCGGCATCGAGCTTGCGGCGCGCAAATCACAGGCGCGAGCCGGCGCCGCATTCGTCAACGCACCGGGCCAGGATCCCGGTGCGAACATCGAAGCGCAGTTCCGGTCGTTCCAGGCCTTGGTGGCCGGCGCTCCGGGCCAACGCCCGATCGACGCCCTGACCCAGAATTTCCGCGAAATCTATCAAAGCGTAAGACTGGCGGCCGATGTTCCGGCCCAGACCGACCAGGCCAACGCCAATCTGCAGCTGCAGATATCGACCCTTCGCGCCAACGCCTCGCGCCTGCCGAAGGCGCTCGCCAGGATGGTCAGCGCCGCGGCGGATGATTTTGAGGGCACTGCCGCCGAAACCTCGGTCGCGCATCTCAATGAGATGCTCGACGAAGCGGTCGCCCGACCGTGCGAGGAAGCCGTCGCCGGCCGCTTTCCGTTTGCCCCGGCCGCCACCGATGACGTGCCGATGGCGGATTTTGCCAGACTGTTCGCCCCAGGCGGCGTGCTGGACAGATTTTTCGCGCAGAATCTCGCCTCCCTGGTCGACATGAGCGCTCAGGATTGGGAGTGGAAACAGGACACGAAATTCGGCCGCAACCTGGCGAAATCGACCCTGAAGGACTTCCAGCTTGCGGCGCAAATCCGCGCTGCTTTCTTTCCGCTGGGCGGCCCGGTTCCGTCGATCAATTTCACCTTCACGCCGCTGTCGTTGCATGGCGATGCCGACACGGCGCGGCTCAATATCGACGGTCAGATCCTGCAAGCCACCCAGGCCGGCAACACGCCGGGCCTGGTGACCTGGCCGGGCACTTCCGGATCGGCCAGCCTGAGCCTGACGCCGGAACTTCCCGGCCGCGAGTCGGCACTCAAATTCGACGGGCCATGGGCGCTGAAACGGCTGCTGGACAAGGGGGTGAACACCGCCAATGGCGACAGTCTCGAGGCGCGTTTCGTCATTGGCGGACGCGACGTGGCTTACACGATCCAGACGGGAGCCGGCAGCAATCCACTTATGCTGCCGGCGCTGTCCGGGTTCAGCTGTCCGAAGGCTTTCTGATGGAGATCGTCTGGAAAATGAGCCGATTGGCCTTGAGCAATACCATCCCGCCCGGCGCTGCAGCCGGCTTAGATTTCGATATTCTAATGGGTAAGCGTGTGGCAGACTGCCCATGCGCGCTCAACAACGCGTTGCGGAGGAGCGCTTGGAAAGCGCTGACAGGCAAGTGAACGATGCTGCCTTTGAAAGCTACGGCGTAAGCCACAAGGGCTGCGTGCGTCACCACAATGAAGACAGTTATCTGGTCGAGCCGCAAATCGGTCTCTGGGTCGTCGCCGACGGCATGGGCGGTCATGAGGCCGGAGAGGTGGCCTCGGCAAGCATTGTCGAGCATCTGGCGACGATCGGCATCGCCAGTTCGGCACCAGACCTTCGGGCGCGCTTTGAGGATCGGCTGAGCCGGGCTCATGACGAGATCCGGCAGATTTCCCGGTCTCGCGGCGTGACCATAGGCTCCACCGTCGCTGCCTTGCTGGCCATGGACGGCAGGTTTGCCTGCCTGTGGTCAGGCGACAGCCGCGTCTATCTGATCCGCAACAGCGAGATCTCACAGATTTCGCGCGACCACACCGAGGTCCAGGAGCTTCTCGACAGCGGCGTGATCAGCGAGGCCGAAGCCGAGAACTGGCCGCGCCGCAACGTCATTACGCGGGCGATCGGCGTCAGCGACGAAATCGACATCGACTTCCAGCAAGGAGAGACCCTGGCGGGAGACGTTTTTGTCCTGGCGACCGACGGCCTAACCGCCCATGTCAGCGATGCCGAGATTGCGGCGGCGGTGGTCGCGGCGGCACCGCAGGCAGCATGTGAAAACCTCCTGGCAACGGTCCTCGACCGCGGCGGCACCGACAACGTCACCATCGTGCTGGTCAAGATCAGAGACAAAGGGAATGGTTCGGACCTGTCCAGGGCGGGAGGCCGGAGCCAATGAGTGCCGATGACAAGACGCGGCTATTGCCCAATCTGGCGGACACGACCGTCGGCACCCAGCTCAGCGGCATCTACGAACTCGACGAACGCATCGCCTCGGGTGGGATGGGCGAGGTCTATCGCGGCCACAACATCCAGACCGGCGATCACGTTGCGATCAAGATCGTGCTGCCGGAATTCGCCCGCGACCAGACGATCCTGTCCCTGTTTCGCAAGGAAGCGTCGATCCTCAACCATTTGTCGCATGACGCGGTTGTGCGCTACCACGTCTTCACCATCGATACCGGGATCGGACGGCCCTATCTGGCGATGGAATTCGTCGACGGCGAGTCCCTCTACGATGTCATGCGTCGCGGCGCGATGGCGACGGAAGACGTCCGCAAACTGTGCCACCGGCTCGCTTCCGGCTTGAGCGCCGTGCATGAGGCAGGCGCGATCCATCGCGACCTTTCGCCGGACAACATCATCCTGCCGGGCGGCCGGGTCGATCGCGCCAAGATCATCGATTTCGGCATCGCACGCTCGGCGACCATCGGTGGCGAGACGCTGATCGGCGGAAAATTCGCCGGAAAATACAACTACGTCTCGCCGGAGCAGCTTGGGCTCTATGGCGGTGATGTCGGCGAACAGTCCGATATCTACAGCCTGGGGCTGGTGCTGGCTGCCGCGCTGCGGGGCAAGCCGATCGACATGGCCGGGTCCCAGTTCGAGATCGTCGAAAAGCGGCGAACAGTGCCGGACCTGTCCGACATCGATGCCGATTTTCGGCCGATCATCGAAGCAATGCTGCAATCGGCCCCGCAGGACCGGCCGGCAAGCATGGCCGACATTGCCGCGATGACACGCGGCAACACTTCGGCCGAAACCGATCGCACGACCGCCGTGAGAGCACGTGACGAGCGAACAGGCGGAATACAGACCGGGCGCCCGGTTTCCATCACGCCATCGACCACGCCGCCGCCTCCCGCCGTTCCGCTGTCGAGCGCTGCAATTCCTGAAGGCAGCGAGCCGCGGTTCGTTCCGCACATCCGCCCGGCACATCTGTCGCAGCCGAAGCCGCCGCCGGTTGCTCCGGCTCGGGCGATCCCGGCAAAGAAACCTGCATCAACGGGGAAGCTGACGATTGCGGCACTGGCAGCAATTGTCGTTGCCGTCGGCGTGGGTCTCTATGCGTCCGGTTTCGTGGATTTCGGGGGCGGCTCGTCCATCAACACTCCCGCCAAGACACCGCCGCTGCAACCCGACCTGTCAAAGAAGCCAGCCGCCGTGGACAAGCCGGCAAATGCCCCGGAACCACCGGCGCAGCCGCAAGCAAAGACCCCTGCGGCATCGCCAGAACCGCAGGCCAATGCCGCGCCGGCTCAAGAGCCGGAGCCGTCTGCCGCAGCACCATCGCCGCCTGTCGTAGCCCCGTCGCCGACCGCGATCGTCCCGCAGCCGAAGCCCGACACATTGAACAGCACTGAGCAGAAGCCGGCTGGGCCGGTCGACAAGGCTGTCGAGCTGCAACCACCCGCCGAGCCAGTCCCGGCGCCGCCAGCAGCCCAGCCAGACGTCGTCAAGAGCCCAGAGCCAGAGCCACCGGCCAGCCCACCAGCAGAGCCCCAGGCGGCCGCCCCCGAACCGATTGCGCCAGCACCGACTGCGCAAACGCCCGAACCCATCGCACAAGCACCCGAGCCAAGCCAGCCCAATGCCGGCAATGCGCAAAGCCAGCCGGCTGACGTGCCGGCGCAAAAACCGGCCGGAACGGCCGTCGTCTTGAATGTGCCCAAGCCGGAAACCCCGCCGGCGCCTCCAGTCGACGAGGTCGCGCAACGGGTCGCCTGGGTTCGCGACTTCAGCGGCGGCGACTGTTTTTATGCGACGGTCACGTCAGCCACCGACACGGCCGTGGCGATCGAAGGCATCGGCACGACAGTCCCGCCTTTCCAGCAAATGCTGGGCGGCTTCCAGGCAAGGTTCCATCTCGAACCCGACGTCAGTGTGCGGCTCATCGAGCCAAGCCAGTGCGAAGTCACCAACTTCCTGCGTTTCCTGGGCGCCAGTACCGCCGACAAGCCGCAGCTTGTGCTTGACCAGACGTCGGTGCCGAACGGATCGCCGATCAGCGGCACGCTGGTGACGCATGGCGGGCTGGTTTCCAGTGTGCTGCTGATCGACCACAAGGGCATGGCATTCAACCTGGACGACCGTGTCATCGCCGAGTCCGACAAGGCTACCTTCAGCATCCCGATCGGCCTCGGCGCCGCCGACAAGGCCACCGGCAAGGCCGTGCCGCAGCTCATCATGGTGATCACCGGCCCGGAGGAAATTCAGGCGGCGTCGTTCTCGACGCCGCTGCCGGCCTGGGAACTGCTGCCCAGGATTCTCGAGGAGATCGGCACGAAGGGATCCGAATACTCCGCGACCGCCAAGTATTTCCGACTCGGCGGGTAGCATGGACGCCGATGGAACCCCGCCGCCCGCGCTCGACATGCCCGCCCGCAGTCCCGCCCAAAAAGCTGCGTGACGCGGTTCGAGCTCTGCTTGCGCTAATGGCGCGCATGAAGCTTGCCGTGATCCTGGGCGCGGCATGGCTGGCGCTGATGTCAACCGGCCAGGCACGCGCCGAATTCACCGTCTGCAACCAGACGCTCGACGTCGCCAATCTCGCCGTCGGCCAGAAGGTCGACAATGCCGACCAGACCGACGGCTGGTGGACCATCGGCGCCAATCAATGCGTCAACGTCGTCCGCGAGGAACTGACGAACCGCTACATCTACATCTATGCGACGGACGTTTTTGGTCACGCGATCCTGAGCGGGTCGACCGACATGTGCATCGAGCGACGGCGCTTCTCGATACGCGGCATCGAAGAGTGCTGGCAGCGCGGTCATATCGCCGCGCGATTTGTCGAAGTCGACACGCTCGACCAGGCACGGTGGACCTTTTTCCTGACCGGAAGCAATCCGTGACGCACAGTATCGACACCAGCTTCAAGCAAAAACGGCAGGCGCGCGCCGCCCTTCGCCGGCGCAGGCTTTGGCTCGGGCTGGCCGCCGGCCTTGGCGTGATCGTCCTGTGTTCGATTGCCGCCGGCTTCTACTACACCGCCGACTATTGGTCGTTCGGCGATGAGGACGAGGAGTTGCACGCGGTCGAAGGATCGGACGATGTGCCGGCCGACGCTTCGGTCTATGTGCCCGCCATCATCGACCTGGCGGGAGACCCGATGTGGATCACGCTGGCGCCGGAGGCCGGCGCCGCAACGAAGGGCAAGGTGGTCCCGCGCCCGGCGGAACTCGATCAGGCCGGCGTTTCGTCGCAGATCGAAATTCTGTCCGACGTGATGCTGAGCGCCAGCGAAAAATTCATGACCACGATACCGTCGACGCAAGAGGATTTCGCCTTCTTCCAGGCGCAGCGAAAGACCGCCGCCGCACCGCCCGAACCGCCATCCGGCGATCTGCAAAACGACCTTCAGCCATCGCCCACGGCAGACGAGGAGCCAGCGGCTTCGGCGCCGCAGGCGGCCGCCGACGATCCCGAAGCTGGCTGGGGCGAAACAATCGATGCCGGCGAGGCCGCCCTGCCCGCATTCCAGAAGACGCAAGTCGAAAACAACACCAGCGTCGCCACCGTCACCAACGAATATCAACGCTTCGAGGCAACTGAAGACACATTCGTGAAGATCCTCAACGATCGCAGCCTGGATAGCGTCGCGCTGGATGCGCATTTCTCCGCGGACGATGCCAAACTGGCTGGCGAAGCCCTCAAGGCGCTGTTCAACCGGGACAGCCTGGAGCCGGGTTATGTCGTCGCCATGCGCGGTTTCAGGCCGACGCGCGAGACGACGACGATGTCGCTGATGCAGGTTTCGATCTACGCCAAGAACGTCTTTGTCGGCACGTTGACGCGCAACGCCGCGGGCGCGTTCGTCTCCGGCGTCGACCCCTGGGTCCGCGAAGACCTGTTCAACTATTCGGGCGCCGAGGCCGAAGGCACGCACAAAAGGCAGTACCGCCTGCTCGATGCCATCTACTCGACGGCTGCCCGCAACAATGTTCCGACCGGCGTGATCGGCGAAGCGATCATGTATCTGTCGAGAGGCGAGGATCTGGATGCCTTTGCCAGCGAGGACCAGCGTCTGGTGCTGATCTATTCGCAGACGCCGCGCGGCAAGGACGAGACATCGGGACGGGTGCTTTATGTCGGCGTCCAGGGCAGCGAAAAAAGCCTCGCCTGTTTCGTCTTCCAGCAGAGCGACGGCCAGTTCGCTTGCGTCAGCGGCGACGACCAGGTTCGCTCGCTGACGGTCGCCAACGGCATGGTCACGCCGGTCAACGGCGTCATGACCTCGACCTTCGGCCCGCGCAAGCATCCGATCCTCGGTGTGGTTCGCATCCACAAGGGCGTTGACTGGGCAGCACCGGTGGGGACGCCGATCGCCGCCGCCTTCGATGGCGAAATCACTTTCCAGGGCGACGGCGGCGGCTACGGCAATGTGGTGAAGATCGCGCATGCCGGCGGACGCGAGACGCGCTATGCGCATATGTCGAAATTCGCTATCGCGAGCGGTGTCGGCACCAAGGTGAAGGCCGGTGACATCATCGGCTATATCGGCACCACCGGCCTTTCGACCGGACCGCATCTGCATTTCGAACTCTATCAGAACGGCCAAGCCATCGATCCGCTGGGCACGGTGACGGTGACCGCGGTCGCAACGGACGATGTCGCCGTCGAAACGCTGACCGACCGAATCGTTCATGTCGAAAGCGGCGGCAGCGCGCGGGCCAAGAACCCGCTGTCTTCGGCGACCGGCGCCGGCCAGTTCATCTCAAAAACCTGGATCAGGATGATGAACACCTACCGTCCTGAACTGGCACGGACACTGTCGACCGCCGACCTTTTGGCCCTGCGCTATGACGCGACGATCTCGCGCGAGATGGTGCGCAACCTGGCGCGCGAGGGCGAGGCCTATCTCAGAGCGCGCGGCCACCAGATCACGGCCGGTCGGCTCTATCTCTGTCATTTCCTCGGCATGGAGGGCGCCCATCAGGTGCTGGCGGCTCCGGGTTCAGCGCAATTGAGCGCCGTGCTCGGCTCGGCCGTCATCCAGGCCAACCCGTTCCTCACCGGCAAGACCGCCAGCTATGTCGTGGACTGGGCCGAACGGAAAATGGGCCAGAAGGTCAGGGCCACCGATGCAAGCCCGCAGACGACAACCACGGAGATCCGCCAGACGTCGCCGGAGTTCGAAAAATACAAGCAGGCTGTCACAGCTCTCATAGGCTCGATTCAGGATACGCTGTGAGCCTGTCCCTCGCGTTTCACCGGCAGATCATTTGGTCTTCCTGCTGCCAAGTGGTATTATATAAAACCTTTTTCGGGCCCTTTGTGAACCAAAACTGTGGTCGAGATCACATACGCCCAAGAGCCATTTTGGCAGAAGCGACTCGTGTCGCTGATGAAATTTAGCATGAGCAGACATCAATAGCGCGCCCCCGGATGGGGTGGAGGACTGGTCGATGAAAGCGTACGTCGTCTTTCTGAGCGGATTCATCCTGTTTATCATGGCCGCGCTTGGCGCCCAGGCTGCCACGCCCGACGCCAAGCGCGTCGCACTGGTCATCGGCAACAGCAAATACGTCCATGCCGTTGCCTTGCCCAATCCCGCCAATGATGCGCACCTCATCGCTTCGACGCTGCGCAATGCCGGCTTCCAGGTGATCGAGGGCGTCGACCAGGACAATGCAGGCATGCACAGCCTGATCAGTCAGTTTACCGAGCAATCCTACGACGCCGACCTCGCTGTGATCTTTTATGCCGGCCACGGCATGCAGGTCGACGGCAAGAATTTCCTGATACCGGTCGACGCCGAACTGACATCGCCGGCCTATCTCAAGACCCGCACCGTCCAGATCGACGATTTCATGGCGGCGTTGCCGCCCGAACCGGCGGTTGGCGTCATCATCCTCGACGCCTGCCGCGACAATCCGCTGGCCAGGACGCTGGCCGCCTCGCTGCCGAAAAGCCGCTCGATGGGCTCGGGGCTGGCGCCGATCGAAGCAAAATCGGACGGCCTTGGCACCGGCGGCATCCTGATTGCCTATGCAACGGATCCGGGCGCCATCGCTTTCGACGGCAACGGCGTCGACAGTCCTTATTCGACGGCGCTGGCCAGGCACCTGACCGAACCCGGCGTTGAAATCCAGAGCGCGCTGACGCGGGTGCGCGGCGAAGTGACCGAAACCACGCAAGGTCGCCAGAGGCCTTGGCACAACGCCTCGCTGGGGCGCGAGGTCTTCCTTGGAAAACCTGCCGCGGAAGCGGCGCCTGCCGAAAAACCTGTCTCCGACGCTTCGAAAGACGCCACGACGACCCTTCCGCCCGTAGCCACAGCCAATGATCCTCCGTCCTGGGAAGTCGAGCAGCGGCTCTGGGATGAGGCTTCGAAGCGCAATTCCGTTCCGTTCTACGAAGCTTATCTCGACCAGTTTCCGAACGGCCGCTTCGCCACGGTGGCGCGGCTCAACATCGATGCGTTGAAGGACCCGAAGGCCGAAACCCGGCAGGTCGCGGCAGTCGATACAGACGAGGCGAACGCCAGTTCCGGCTCTGCCGTTCGCACTTCGGTCGGTGTTTCGGACGAGGTGAAGCAAACGCCCGGCACCGAGTTGACGGAAGCTGCGATCGGTCTCGATCGCCAGGGCCGCATCGATCTGCAGTTGCGCATCGAAGCGTTGGGCAACGAACTGGGCCGCATTGACGGAAATATCGGTCCGCAGACCCGCCAGGCGATCGGTGTCTGGCAAGAGAAGAACGGCCTGCCGCAGACCACCTATCTGACGCGTGAGCAGCTGGCGTTCCTGGTGATCCAGACGGATCCAATGATGGATCAGGTCCGCGCCAGACACGCTGCCGATCAAGCGCGTGCGGCGGCGCCGAAAAAGCAGGTGGTGCAGAGGGTCCGCACACAAAAGCCGGTGGCGCAGAAGCCCCGCAAGAAACAGCTGGTTGTTCAGAAAAAGCGTAACCGCGAGACCGTGGTGCGCGAGGATGAGCCACCACCGCCGCAGGACAACAACGATTTCCTGACCAAGGCGCTGATCTTCGGCACCGGCGTGGCGGTGGGCGGCGTGCTCAAGAACTGACGGCCGGTGTTCCAGCCGCACGGCCTCGAACCGAAGAACCGATTTCGAAAACAAAGAGCCCCATCCCGATTCTAACGGGGTGGGGCTCTATCTCGCTGTTTGGGCACCGAAAACTGATACGGCTATTGCGTCTTTATCCGCATTTCCACCCGGCGGTTGACCGGATCGTAGGGGTTGGGGCTGCGCGGATTCTTTTCGCCCAGGCCGATCGCGTTGATGCGGGCAGCCTCGACGCCGCTGGCTGTCAGGAAAGCTGCCACCGATTTCGCACGCCGTTGCGACAGGCCCTCATTGTAGTTCACCGTGCCGGTGGCGTCGGTGTAGCCTTCAACGACGAAGTCGAGGCTGCTCAGCCGGCTATCCTTCAGGGCCTTGGCGAACTCGCCCAGTTCAGCGCGCGCCGTCGTGTCGAGCTCGGCCGAATCCAGCCCGAAATTGATCAGCATATCGAGGCTGGTTTTTTCGGGCGGCGTTTCCTTTGCCTTGGTCTTGCTCTTGCACTCGTCCTCGGTGCCGACGCAAATTCCACGCGACTTGCCAAGGTCGGCTGCACCGGCAAAAAACTTCACGATGTCTTCTGATTTCTGAAGCGGATCGGCGGAAGCGTGGCTCGACAAGAGCACGACCGCCAACGCAAAGGCTGAACTGCCATACCTCATAGCGGTTACTCCTCTTTTGAGCATCCGGTTTCGTTGGTCCCAAACTATACCAAATTCCGAAGCCGCTGTCTGTGAACAACCTCATGGATGCGGCAGTGGCCGATGCTACCCAGAGCAAAGGACAAAGGCTTGACCCGCGCGGCGCCGGGGGCTTGAGTGCTCGGTGAGGAAAAAATAACAGCGATGGCCAACGGGCTCCAATTCAAAACCGCGCGCGATCTGTTCGCTGCGAACGCCGCTGCCGCCCGCGACATGACGGCCGTTCCCACCGACCAGCCTTCGCTCGAATTTTGCCGCCTGCTCCTGGCGGGACGGACACCCGAAGAGGCGATCACCTTCTGCGCCTACCTTTTGCCTGACCGGGCCGCGATCTGGTGGGGCCACGAATGCCTGGGCCACCTGACCGAACTGCTCGAAGAGCAGGACCGCGCGCTGCTGGCGCTTGTCCAGGACTGGGTCGGCGATCCGCACAATCCAGGCCGCCACGCGGCAGTGGACGAAGCGGCGGCGGCACAGCAGAGGACGCCGGCCGTCTGGATTGCGCTAGCGGTAAAATGGCATCTCAATGGTTCTGGAATGGAGCGGACGAACGGGTCGAGCCCAAAGCCACTTTCCACAGCCCATGCGGTCAATGCCGGGATCTTGACCGGATTGGCGCGGGTGGCGATCGAGGACCGTTCCTCCGTGCTGTCAGCCTTTGTCGAGATGGGTATCCAGTTGGCCGAGATCGAAGCGCTACGCTAGAGCCGGATGCACCCAGAACGCGGCAAGATCTGTATCACTTGCAGCCGCCTTGCGCCCATCTGCCCAGCGCCACCTTGAAGCGCGTGCCCAGCGGGTGCTGCAGCCGCAACACCGAGACGTCATTGGTGACGTAGGTCTTGGCCTGGTCGCACAGCCGCTCCTCGGTCCATTGATGGCAGTTGCTGCATTGATTGTCCCAGACGGACTTGTCGAGGCCTTCAACCGGACTGAAATGCGGCTTTCCCTGGATCAGCTGGGCGATGCTCTTGCCGTCGATCGCCGGATCGCCAAAGTTGACCTGAACGTCGAAAAGGACCGGCGCGTCCGAGCCCAGCTTGGGGATTTCCTGGCGCAGCTGTTCCAGCGCTGCCTGCGCGTTGGCGTCGGAGGCAGACGGCGTGGCCGCGCTGGCGCCATTGCTGCGCGCGGGCGAACCGGTCTCGGCCGCCGCCACGGTGGAATCGCCGACGATCAGCGGCGCATTGAGATCGACCTTGTGCAGCACGACATCGGTTGTCAGCGAGACGTTGATCCATGGCCTTTGCTTGCCGGCGGTGGCCTTGAACACGTCTGATGTAACCCGGTTCATCGCCTCGGTGATCGAAAGATTGGCGTCGCCGATATGGGCCAGCAAGGCTGCCGAGAACGGCGAATGCTCGCCCGATCCGTCATAGGCCACCTGGTTGGGGCTGGCGGCGAAGGCGACGAGCGTGCCGGCGCCACCGTTTTCGATCGGGATTTCGGCCAGGCCGCTGCTCGCCGCGCTGCCGGTCTCCTTGGCCAGCACCTCGGCGAGAGGATTGTCACGGCACGCATCGAGGAACACCAGCCGGATGCTGGTTTCACGCGACATCTGCCGCAAGATGAAATCCACCTGCACGGCCTCGAAGTCGAGCGAGGTTTCGTCCTCCAGCGCGGCATCGACGGGCAGCAGATAGTTGTTTCCGGCGACCTGCAAGCCATGGCCGGCGTAGAAGAAAAGCGCGATATCGGCGCCGCGCACCTGCTTTGCAAATTGCGCGATCTTCTCCTGCGTCTGCGATTTGGTGAGATCGAAGCCGGAGATGATCTCAAAGTCCAGGGACTTCAGGCGATCGGCCATCGCCTGCGCGTCGTTCACCGGATTGGGCAGCGCCGGCGCATTCAGGTAGTGGGCATTGCCGAGCACCAGGGCGATGCGGCGTTCGGCATTGGCTGCGCTCAAGCTCAAAACCAGCAGCAGCACGGCCAGACCGATGCCGCGCATGAGGCCGCTGCAATTGGCAATCAGATTGAAACGCACCGTTACGACAAATCCCTGTTCAGTTGACGAGCGGCGTGGCGGAAAACTCGATGCGCCGGTTCAGCGCCTTGTTCTTCGGCGTGTCGTTGGCCGCCACCGGCCGTTCCTCGCCGTAGCCGGTGGCCGCGATCTGCGTCGACGGAATGCCGGCCGCGATGATGGCGTCGGCCACCGCCTTGGCGCGCCGCTCCGAAAGGGTTTTGTTTGCCGCAGGCGGGCCGTCGGAATCGGTATGGCCCGACACTTCGACTTTCAATTTCGGGCATTTGCCGACGACGTCGACCACCTCGGCCAGCAACGGCCGGCTCTTTTCGTCGAGCCGCGCGCTTGCCGGACGGAAATAGATGGCTCCGGTGCGCGAAAGCACCGCAAACCGGTTCATGCATTCGTCTTCGCTGAAGGTCGTTTTCGCGGCATCGGTAGCAACCGGTCCAACCTCGGTTGCCGCGCCGGCTGCCGCCGCGACGGCTGGCGGCGGCGCCTGTTTTGCGCCATCAGCGGTGAAGACGAAGTCGAAGGATACCGAAGCGGTCGGCACGATGCTGCTGACATTGGCGGCCTGCTGCAACTTTTCCACGTTGGGAAGCAGGCCAAAATCCTCGACATGCACCGCGACCGGGGCGTCCGAAGCGATCGACACCATCGAGTCGGTGATCATGGTGACGACGGCAGTGGCGACAAGGTCCTTGTCGACGCCGTGCAGGTTGAGTCGAAATGGAATCTGCGCCGTCATCCGCCGCTTCGTCGCCAGATCGGCGAAGGCGGCAGGATCGACTTTCGCGTTCACTTCGGCTGTGGGGAATTTGAAGGTCTCGAAGAACAGGAACCGCATGCGGACATTGCGCAGATCAATGCCGGTGTCGACCGAGTTGAGGTCAAAGATGACCTTGGCGGCGCCGTCCGCTGTCAGCGTGCCGGAGAGGTTTCTGATCTTGTTGGTCTCGACAATGGTGTTCTTCTTCACCGATTGGTAGGTGAGGGTCGAGTTTGCCGGATCGAGCGTCCAGTTCGGTTTTGCATTCGCGACGTCCGGTGCGAGCAGCAACAGCCCGAATACAGTGGCGACCACAGCAAGGGCGCTGACGATGCGCCAGCCCTTCAAAGTCGACCTTTCCTGCCGAAAAAATCCGCCGACCTCGAACATGCATGCCCCCCGCCTTAGGACAACAGACCTCAGTTCCGGTCACGGCGGTCGAACGCCATGACACCAGCGAGCATAGAACATATGTTTTTGCTTTACGAGTAGCGCCGCCCGCCTGCCGGGGGAGAAGATCGCTCAAAAACTTGTCATCACTGGCGGATGAACAGGTGTCTAAATTCAGAGGCACCCTACGCAATCACGAACGTCTCGGTTGGTGCCCATCGAACGCATGGCCGTACAAGGCTCGGTGATGCCCGTGCAGAGAACACCCGCGGGCTTCCTTCATAGCCATGACTATATTAGCGATTCCTTGACAAACACTCAAAGCTCTGGTTTCCTGACATTGGGGCATATTTAGTTAAGTTCGTTGCGTTTTTTACGAACGGGGTTCCCATGTCGACTTTGGTTGTCGCGGACCCGCGAGGGGTGTATCTCGCCGGTCTGGAGTGGGTTCTGCGGAAGGCCGGACACAGTGTCGTCGCAGAGTGCCACAGCGCCATTGACGTTCTCCCGAATGTGGAGCGCCTGCAACCGGATATTGTCATCATAGGCTTGGACATTGCGGACCGGCAGACGGCCAGTCTTTCTTTTCGCCTGAGGGCAAGCGACAGCGCGCTGGGCATCATTTTCATCCTGCAACCAAACGGCGAGTTCGACGTCAAGGAGATACGGGAACTCGACGCCGACGGCTTGCTGTTGGACGGCGTCAGCCACGGCTGCCTCGTCGAATGTGTAAATGCGGTCGGTGCCGGTCGAAAGTGGATCGATCACAATATGCTTGAGCAGCTGGTGATGCCGAGTGCGCTGCATCACTCCGTGCACACGCTTACGGGGCGTGAGACGGAAGTCGCCGGCCTCGTCTCGCGCGGGTTGCGCAACAAGAGCATTGCCAAACAGCTGCATGTGTCCGAAGGCACCGTGAAAATGCACTTGCATCACGTCTATGAAAAGCTCCACCTGGGCAGCAGGGCGGAACTGGCCTGGGCAACTTTCGGTAAAGCTGCCGATCATCTGGGGCCAGGTCACAAAAGCGGGCTTTGAGCCTACCTTCGACCGGCCGGCAAGGCAGGCTGACAGGATACCGGCAACAGGCCGGAACCCCACGGTATACCGATCGATCCGCCATACCAGCGCGGTTGCCCGCGAGCGTCTGGCGCGGCTCGATCTATCGAAGGATGTATATCGTTCGATCAGGTAGGGGCATTCACCATAACACTATCGAACCGCGAATGGACGCGCCCTCTTCGGCGGCAGCACAATGGAGGATTGAAGGCCGCAATCAATGCGCCAGCGGATGCGCTCGGGGTAAGGGGCATCCGGCATCAAGGGGGGAATCCCCTTTTCTTGATGTGCTCAAAAAAGGGGAGAATCTCCATGGCACTCGACATCGTGACTCAAGACATCATCGTCGACGAGACCACCGGTCTTCAGAACGATGATATTGACCCATCCGATCCGCTGTACAGCAGCGACCCCACACTGCAATATCTCCTAAGTCGCGACGGTCCGGGTGGGCTGTCTCCGGAGGTCGCCTTCCAGGCCAACTTCGTGGTGGCCTCGGCGAGTGCAGGGGAAACCATCAGCTCGGTCGTTCTCGCCAAGGACTCCTCCGGAACCCCATTTTCCACCACCGTCGGCGTGAACAGCGGCCTTAAGACGGTTGATGGCAATTATGTCTGGCTGTTCCAGGACCCAACGCATGCAAACGTCGTGATCGGCGTCATCGGTACCTCCAACCCGGCCGTCGCGCCCGCTGCGAACGGGCCGCTCGCCTTCTCGCTTGGACTGGTCAGCACCAGCGCCACCAATGCGGACCTGTACACGGTCCAGTATGTGCCGTTGTTCCATCCGATCGCGACCAACCCGGACGACCAGATCGATCTGACCGACAAGGTGTTCGCCTCGGTCTCGGGAACCTCCGTGCTCAATTTCAGCCAGCTTGGTGACGCCCCTCCTGGACACAACAATTGGTATATCCTCGACGCTGACACTGCGAGCACGCAGAAGATTCTTGTCACAGCCCACGACAATGGCGTGCAAGCCGAAGTCAACGTCAGCACGCAAGGCTTGGGTGTCTCATCTCAAGACGTGCGCTTTGGCCGTGAGCTTCAGATCGACCTGATCAACGGCGGTACCCAGAGCGCGGGTAAGACCTTTACCGCAGCCGGGCCTGTCTATGACACCCACATCGAGACCGTCTCTGGTGCGGGTTTCTCGATCTCGCAGTCCACGCCGACCAACACCAAAGCTGACATTGAGGTCCACGCCTATAACGAAGCCGGCGACGATGAGGGCGCTGCGTTCCCCGGTGATGCCATCGGTACGGCAATCAATATCACCGGAGTGACTTTCAAACTGAACGGTGTCGATACAACAGCCGCGGCCCTGGGCATCACGGTTGATTTCAGCGGCACAGGACTGATCCTGCACAATGTCGGCGAGGGCGTGACGGTCAATTTTACGACCGCAATAGGAACCTTTGACCGCTTCACCATCAAGAATATCGACACCGAGAAAGACTATTTCGATGTCAAGGAAGTGCACTTTGCCGGCAACGTAGCCAACGCCTACACCGAACAGGTCGGCTCCTTCATCAACTTCGATGATGACGGGCCCAGCATTTCGACGACCGGCACGGAGCCGACGCTGATCGTCGACGAGACGGTTTTTGCGACTGACGACACCGAGAGCTTCGCGGCCAACTTCAGCTCGGCCTTCGGCGCCGACGGCGCCGGCACGGTGACCTACGCGCTGGACTTCAAAGCCGGTGCGACTGGGCTGGTCGATACGGCAACCGGCCAGGCGGTGGTGCTCAGCCTCGAGACCGGCAAGGTCGTTGGCAGGGCAGGTGTCGGCGGCGCGATCGTGTTCACGGTCTCGACCGATGCTTCGGGCAATGTGACGCTCGACCAGCAGCGGGCGGTCGTCCATCCGACCTCCGATCCCGACGAGAGCACGACCCTAGCCGCGGACGACTTGATCCAGCTCACCGCGACCGTCACCGACAAGGACGGTGACCACCAACCGGCCACCCTCGACATCGGCCAGAACCTGATCTTCAAGGACGACGGCCCGAGTATCGAGGCAAACGGCACGGTGCCGACGGTTGTGGTCGATGAGTCCGACTTCACCGCGAACGGTGGCCCGACAGATTTCTCGAGCGTCTTCACCCCAAAAAGTGGCGGTGCCGACGGTACGGCGGCAGTCGCCATCACCTACGCACTGGCCGCGTCCGGCGCGTCAGGTCTCACCGACACCCTTACCGGTCAGTCGGTCGTTCTGTCGACAGTCGGTGGAATGGTTTACGGCAAGAACGGCGACGGCGACACGGTGTTCACGATCAGCGTGGACACCAGCGGCAACGTGACGCTTGACCAGTCACGCGCCGTGGTTCACCCGACGAATGATCCAAACGAGTCGGTGTTCATGTCGAACGCAAACCTCGTCACGCTGACGGCGATCATTACCGACCGCGACGGGGATACGGATAGCGCCTCAGTAGGCATCGGCACAGCGTTCGAGTTCAAGGACGACGGGCCGACGATCACGCAGGCGTTCGACGCCGATCCAGTTGCTCCGGGTGTCCAAAGCCCTGAGACTCTTACCAACGCGGTCGGTTCGACGGCTGGCGGACTCTTCGGATACAACATCGGCCACGATGTCTTCGCGACCTATGACGCCACGCACTCGGACTTCGTCGACAAGGACAATGTTCTGCCCGGCATCCAGCTCGAGCTCACCGGTCATATGTCTGGTCTTGTATCGGGTCAGGATACTCAGTTCATCACCAAGAGCGCGACGCTCCAGTCGGAAAGCGCCACCCAGGCGACGTTCAACTGGAGCGCCACCTACGACAGCGACCCGGACACGGCTGGCGAGCAGGCGGGGTCGGTGGGCGGTACCCTGGTCTTCAACAAGGCTACCGGCACTTATAGCCTGACCTTGAACGACGCGGCCGAGGGCTTCACCAAAGACATCCTGCACACCAGCGAACTTATATCCAAGGAGCCCACCAGTAACACGGGGCACCCGTTGATCGTGGTGGAGAAGCTCTTCGACGCGACTACCACGCCGGAAACGACCGACCGGGACTTCTTCGTGCAGTTCACCGCGAACACGGCAACCTCGGCCATCGCGTTAGGTCTTGGTGATGACGACGGCGCTCCCGTTGCCGGTGACAAGGTTTGGAACCCCGGCCAGTTCGTCACCAACAACCACGAGGACTGGGTTTCTGCAACCCAGTCCACGAACGGGGTCGCTGGTGACACCATCCAGAAGGGCGAGGCACTGACGCTACGGTTCTTCGACACCTCACCGGGTATCTTGACCGACAACGGTGCCAATCACGTCCCGACCCAGACTGCTGCCGACATGGCCATCAAGTTCGACGGTATCGGCAACGAGGACTTGATGGTCATCGTCAACCTCGTGTCTGCTACTAACCCGGCCCTCACGACGACGAAGGCGATCTACATCTCGAACGCCGACATTTTCAAGACGGGGCAGGTACCTCCCGCATACGCCGCCGACTTCCCGCTTGATAACAACGACGGCCTCGTCGTCATTGAGCGGAACGACTACAACGGTGCCGGTGAGAACTGGGTGCTCCAAGGTGTCCAGATCATGCAGTCCGGTAACGGTCTGGTCGGGGCAGGTAGTGCGCCGGCCGGTACCAACGCCGCTCTCGGCGGTGCTACAGCGATCGACCTGAATAGCGCGACCGGCGCGAACGGTGGCAGCCTGTCCGCCCCGTTGGTGGTCTGGGACAACGACGTCGCCAAGGTGAACGGGGTGGATACAGCCGTCGCCGACAACGACGTCATCAAGATCGTCGACATCGGCTTCACCTCGACGCAGACCACGACACCGGACGCGCACCTCGACTTCGGCGTCCAGTTGCACGACGCGGACGGCGACACGACCGCCATCCAGCAGATTCTCGTGGACGTCGTCTGACACTTGACAAACGGGGGCAGCCAACGCTGCCCCCGTACCGCGGTCTCTTGCCCGAGATGTCATCCCGCACACCAGAGACACAATGATGAAAACCAAGCAACAGCCCACTGCCCTGCAAGTGGTGATGAAAGAGGCCAGGCGCGCCATCCGGCCGCTTGTCTGGTTCAGCGGCGGTATCAACATGCTGATGCTGACCGGGGCTCTTTATATGCTCCAGGTCTACCACCGCGTACTCGGCAGCCATAGTCTGGAGACGCTGGTGATGCTGTCGCTGATGGCGGCGGGGGCACTCGCGACAATGGCGGGGTTGGAGGTGGTGCGGGGGCGTCTTCTGGCTAAAGTCGGAGCGTGGATGAGCGCGCGGTTGGCACCGGTTCTGCTGACCGCATCGGTGGAATACGCCGCTTGTGCCCCCGGTCAGCTTAACGCGCGACCACTGCGCGACCTCGACCAAGTACGAAATTTCTTCACCAGCCCGAGCATCTTCCCGATCCTCGACGCGCCCTGGGCACCGATCTTCTTTGCCACCATTTTCCTCATGCACCCCTGGCTGGGCTGGCTGGCACTCTGCGGCGGGCTCGTGCTGTTCGCACTCGCTTTGCTGAACGAGTACATCACCCGCAAACCGTTGACGGAGGCCACAAGCGCACAGTCGCGGGCCTACGTGCAGGCTGAGGCGGCGATCCGCAACGCCGAGGTCGTGCAGGCGATGGGCATGTTGAAGCCCCTGCTGGAGGCCTGGAAGGCCCAGCAGGACGAGGCAAACAAAGGACAAGTTCTTGCCGCCAACCGGGGCGGCGTCATCACGGCCATCGCACGTTGCCACCGCCTGGCCCTCCAGATGGCCATCCTCGGCCTCGGCGCCTATCTGGTATTGCAGAACGAGGCCTCACCCGGCATCATGATCTCCGCCTCAATCCTGATGGGGCGCGCGTTGGCACCGGTCGAGCAAGCGATCGCCACGTGGAAGGCGACGGTCGGGGCACGCGCCGCTTACAAGCGTCTTACAGCGGTCGCCGGTCAATACCCAGAGGTCAAGCCGGTGCTGCCGTTGCCTCGTCCGAAAGGTAAGTTCGAGGCCGAAAACATCACGCTCGGCCGACAGGGCGGTGAGCCAATCCTGAAGGGGATCAGTTTCCAACTCAGCCCCGGCGAATCGATGGCACTGATCGGCCCAAGCGGGGCCGGCAAGACCAGCCTGGCGCGAGTACTGGCCGGCGCCTGGCGTCCATCTGGTGGTCGCGCGCTGCTCGACGGCATGAATGTCGCCGAATGGGCGGCGGAGGACCGGGGCCGGTACGTCGGCTACCTGCCGCAGGACATCGAGCTCTTTGCCGGCACAGTCTCAGATAACATCGCCCGCTTTGCGACTGTCAACCCAACGGTCTTCAAGCACGTGGTCAGGGCCGCGCAGTTGGCGGGCGTCCACGAACTGATCAAGGGACTGCCGAAAGGCTACGCCACCGAGATCGGCGAGGCGGGCGCAATTCTGTCAGGCGGGCAACGCCAGCGTATCGGGTTGGCACGGGCGCTCTACGGCGACCCCGCAATCCTTATCCTTGACGAACCCAACTCCAACCTCGACCACGAGGGCGAGGAGGCATTGATCGCCGCCCTCGGCGTGGTCAAGGCGACGAAAACAACCGTTATCCTGATTGCGCACCGACCGAACATGATGGAGAAGGTAGACAAGATATTGGTCCTCAACCGGGGCCAACAAGAGCTCTACGGTCCACGTGACTACGTCTTCAATGAACTCGCCGCGCGCATCCGCAAGGTAAATCAAATACCAGCGAGTCCGATGCCAGAAATCTCCGCCGCCGTGATCGGCGTCAGCAACGGTCCACTTCCCTCTTCGAAGCGTGCGTCGCGTCCAAGCGCATTGGGCACGACCATAGTGGCGAACCAGGCATGACGATGAGAACAGACATGAACGTCGTGCCGTTGCCACTCCCGCCACCCTCCCTGCTGGAACCGGTACCTCTGCGTCTGACCGGCGTGACGTGTACCGGCTTCGCGATCATGTTCCTGTTCTTCGGCGTGGCCGGGGGCTGGGCGGCGCTGGCGCCTCTAGACAGCGCCGCAGTGGCGCCGGGCGTTATCAAGGTCGCCGGCGACCGCAAGCTCATCCAGCACCTCGAGGGTGGCATCATCGCGGAGTTGAACGCCGCCAACGGCGATATCGTCAAGGCGGGCAAGATCCTGATCCGACTCGACGACACACAGCCAAAGGCGCAGCTCGACCTGATCCAGAACCGGATAGCAACGCGTGAGGCGCTCGCCGCGCGGCTCAGGGCTGAGCGTGACGGCAAGGCCGAGATCGAGTTTGATCCGGCATTCCTCGCAAGCCCCGCCAGCGCAGCAAAGGACGCGGTGGCCGCACAGCGTGACGTGTTCGCGGCGAAACACCACAACTTGGCGGACGAGCGGGAGATTCTCGGCCAACGCCGTCACCAAAGCGAAGACGAGATAGCGGGACTGCAGCAGCTTATCGTCACCGAGGACAAGCAGATCGAGGCAATCGAGAGTGAAAACAAGGACCTGGAGAGCCTGCTCAAGAAGGGGCTGACCACCCGCGAGCGGAACCTGTTGCTCAGGCGACAACAGCGGGAAATCGAGGGGGAGCGCGCTACCAACGTAGCGGCAATCGCTCGTGCCAGAAGCGCAATGGCCGAGATCGACATGCAAATCCTGAACCTCAACACAGTGCGGCTGAACGAGGCCGTCGAGGATTTGAGCAAGGTCGAGGCGGAGTTGTTCGACCTCGGACAGCAGGAGCGTTCCGCCAAGGACGTGCTTGCCCGTACCAATGTCGTTGCCCCGGTTGACGGCATCGTCATGGACCTGAAGGTCCATACGGCTGGCGGTGTCGTGAAACCCGGTGAAACCTTGATGACGGTCGTGCCGCTCGGACAACAACTCGTGGTCGAGGCCATGGTCAAGCCGGAGGACGTCGAGACCATCGCCCCTGGACAGCCCGCGCGCGTCAGCTTCCCCGCCTTCGCCCGCTACAACCTGCCGCCGCTCGACGGCGTCGTGGAGATCGTGTCGGCCGACCGCATGACGGAGGAGCGCAGCGGGGCGCCGTATTTCGCCGCGACAGTGCTGATCGACAACAGCGAGCTCACTAAGCTGGAAGGCCGCAAGCTGCTGCCCGGCATGTCGAGCGAGACGATGATCCGGACGGGTGCTCGCACCGTGCTTTCTTACCTCGCTGAGCCGATCACGCAGAACTTCCGCCGAGCGATGCGGGAGAAATAGCCGCAGGCCGCCCAACGGTACGCGCTACCGACGGGCGAGCGCTGTTCGATCGCCTTACAAACTCCACATCCGCTTGGCGTTGGCGGAGAGCAGCTTCGTCCGTTCGTCGGTGCTTGTTCCGCCAAGCAGCGCATGCGTGGTCGCGACCCAGGTCGCAAGGCCGCCGCCAAGCGTGCAGACCGGCCAGTCGCTGCCCCAGACGACGCGGTCCCAGCCGAAGCAGCCGATGGTGTGTTCGACATAGGGACGCAGCGTCTCGACGGTCCATGACCCGGCGGCATAGGCGACCACGCCGGAAATCTTGCCAATGACATTGGGGCGCCGCGCAATGTCAGCCATATGCTCGCGCCACGGATGCTCAGCCGCGCTCTTGATGTCGGGCACGCCGCAATGGTCGAGCACGAACTGCACATCCGGAGCGAGGTCCACGAGCGCGATTGCGATCGGGATCTGGTGCGGCAGGACGACGAGATCGAAGGTCAAGCCGGTGCCGGCGAGCCGCTTGATGTTTTCGCGAAACAACGCGGCTTGCGAAAGCTCGTCCGGCATGACGTGGAGCACGCGGCGAAACCCCTTGACGAAGGGATCGGTCCGCTGGCGCTCAAGATAGGCGGCAAAGCCGGGCTCCTCCGGACGGCAGGAGGCAAACGCGCCGCGCAGCAAACTGCCTTCTTTAAGCGACTGTGCCTTCACATAGCTGGTTTCGGCCTGGATGTCGGCCGGGTCGACATCGACCTCCATGTGCAAGGCAGCCTCGATGCCGGCACGGCGGGCCTGGGTCGCGTATTCGTCGTGCGAGTGGTCGCGGTTGAGCGCCGGCACGCCGGCGAGCCAGGGATAGCGCAGTGCTGTGAGGTCGATCAGGTGCAGATGGGTGTCGACGATCATGACGCGCTTTCCTCCTTGGCGATTTCAAGCCATCGCACGGAGAAATTCTTCGTTCAAACGGGAATTCACTTCGAGCAACCAATTTCGGAAGCGGAACTGGGGGCACGGTCGCAGGCGGCCGTCCCAACAGCCCTAAGTCTTGCCGTTGAAAGATGTCCAGAGAAGCGCAAGAGTGCCCGTCGCAATTCAATCGGCTGATGGGGTGAGTCTATGGTGCAGAATATTCTCGAGAAGACGTTGGCTGGAGCGAAGAAGGATCAGGAGACGGTTCGATCCGGCGAGCCGATCGACAAGGCCCCCGACGGCGTGACGTTTCACGACATGACCGCTCACCTCGACGACCGGGGAAGCGTCACCGAAATCTACGACACCCGCTGGAATTGGCACCCCGATCCGCTGGTCTTTTGTTACATGTTTACCATTCGACCAAGAACGGTGAAGGGTTGGGCGCTGCACAAGCTACACGAAGATCGATACTTCGTTGTCGATGGCGAAATGGAGGTCGTCCTGTATGACCCAAGGCCCGAGTCGAGCACCTGCGGACAGGTATTTCGGATTGTTCTGTCTTCGGCCCGGCCTCGCCTGATGAATATTCCCAGATTCGTCTGGCATGCGGACCACAACATCGGCACGAGGGACGTTAGAGCAATCAATTTCCCTACAATGCAGTATGACCACGCCAATCCCGACAAATACCGGCTGCCGTTGGATACCGATTTGATCCCAGTCGACTTTGGCGGCCTCAAGGGATGGTAGACGCTCCGCCGCTCTTCAGCGTCCTGATGCCGACCCACAATCGTCCCGACTCTCTTGCCTATGCCATCCAGTCGGTGCTGGCGCAGACGGAGCAATCGTTCGAGCTTCTGGTCGTTGGCGATGGCGCAGGCCCGGAAACCGCGGCGGTCGTGAGCAGCTTTTCCGACCCGCGCGTTCGTTGGTTCAATTTCCCCAAGGCGCCTCACTTTGGCTATGCCAATCGAAATCTGGCGCTTCGATCGTCGCGGGGGGAATTGGTGGCCTTCGCCTCGGACGATGACCTGATGATGCCGGATCATCTTGCGCTCATGCGCGGCCAATTCGTCGATCCGTCGGTGGCGCTTGTCTACGGCCAGGTCCTCTGGGTCTCGACCGACGGCATCTGCGGCCCCGATCTGACGAACCTGTTCTTTCCCGACGAGCAACGCAATTTCATGGCGAGAGGAAATACCCTGGCGGCAGGAGGCGTCGTCTATCGCGCCAGCGCTCTTGCGGAGCGGACGGTGTGGCCAGAAGATGTGAACGGGGTGGGAGACTGGGAGATCTGGCGTCGTATCGTACTCACAAAGGGCGTCGCCGCCGTGCGACACCTTCGCCTTCCCGTATGCCTGCATTTCTCGGCCAAGCGGAAGAACGCCAGAGACTCCGGATTCCCAAGGCTGACAGGGTTCATCAAAGCGTGTGAGACGTCGATCTGGTATCCGGCGCCACTACGGGTCGCCATTCCGACAGGACACCCGGAACAAAAGGTCTTCTGGGACATCATGTCCGTCGATCCCGATGGCTGGACCGCGCTCATTCGGGAAGCAGCAGCCGACGCCGTCAACCGACTTGCGCTCGACCGTCTCGAAGCCCTGATCGCGCCTGAGCCGACGCCGCCGCCTGCCGCTGACGACCAGGTGCGGGCGCTTGCGGTGGAAGTGCAGGGGCTTTCCACAGAACGAGATGCTTTGAAAATGGAACTGGAGGCGTTCAAGCGCTCGAAGAGCTGGCGTTGGACTGCCCCGTTGCGGCAACTGAGAAGGTACCTGTAGTATTGCGCGAGAGCATGGCGAAGGGCGTGCGTACTCCGTCCCCACTGCCTCAGACTGACGACTGTCCCGGCACCCGGCTGGCCCAAAGGGCGCCGCGCTCGAAGATTGTGCGCATCTGCGGCACATCGAACTCATCGGCGGTGTGGCCGAGTGCACTGTAAAAAACGCGGCCCTTGCCGTAGCGCCGCTTCCAGACCACAGGCATGACGACACCATCGATGAAGTCGAGGTGTTCGCCGGTAAAAGTCGTCGTCGCCAGCACCTCGTTGGTCGGGTCGACATGCATGTAATACTGCTCCGAACGGTAGGCGAAATTGCCGATGCCCTGGACGATCGGATCGTCTGACCTGGTGATGTCGACGTGATAGTCGATGATGTTGCCGGGGTGCGCCACCCACTGGCCGCCGGTCATGAACTGGTATTCCGTCTCGTTGCGAAAACTGTCGCACATGGTGCCGTGAAAACCGGCAAGGCCGGTTCCGCCCCGGACCGCATGGGTGAGGTTTTCCAGTTCCGGTTTTTCGATCGTCGTCATGGTGATCACCGGAACGATGAGGTCGAGCCCGGCAAGCTGCGGATCGGCGAGTGCCGAGGTGCCCTGCTCCAGGCGCACGTCGAAGCCGTGCCCGGTCAGGATCTCCTTGACGATCCCGGCGCTGCTTGCCGGGGTGTGACCTTCCCAGCCGCCCCAGAAAATCAGTGCTGTCCTGGCCATGATGTTGTTCCTATTCCAGAATTCCGAAAGGCAGGTCGGCGCGCATCGGCGCTGGCTTGCCGCAGCCATGCTTCAAATCGATACGCTGCCCGCTCTCTGCCGAACGGATGATCTGTTCCATGATCTCCAGGACATGCAGGGAAAGCTCAAGGCTGGCGCGGTGCTGCCGGCCCGACACGATCGCCTGCGCCATGTCGGCAAGGCCGAGGATGCGGTAGTTGCCGTCGCCATAGGCATGGATCTGATCGGCCAGCGTCCAGTCGCCCTTGCGCAGACTGGTCCTGATGTCGCCCTGGAACTGGTTCGGATCGGAGACGATCATCGAGCCTGACGTGCCGTAGAGCTCAATGTGATTGTGTTCATGCTTCCAGACGTCGAAGCTCGTGGTGATCGAAACCGCCGCCCCGTTCTCGAACGCCAGCAGGCCGGAAATGTGGGTCGGCACCTCGACATCGATGGTCTGGCCCTGGCGGGGTCCAGAGCCGATGGTGCGGGTGGCGTAGGATGACTTCGCCTGCCCGGTCACCGATTTCACCGGCCCGAGAAGATTGACCAGGCAGGTCAGGTAATAGGGACCCATGTCGAGCATCGGCCCGCCGCCGGGCTGATAGTAGAAATCCGGGTTCGGATGCCAGAGTTCGTGCCCAGCCACCTGCATGAAGGCCGAGCCGGCGACGATCGTGCCAATGGTCTCTTCGTCGACCAGCCGGCGTGCCGTCTGGTGCGAGCCGCCAAGAAAAGTATCGGGGGCACAGCCGACGCGCACGCCCTTTTCGCTCGCGGCCGCAACCAGCCGCTCCGCGTCAGCGAGCGTCGTTGCCAGCGGCTTTTCCGAATAGACATGCTTGCCTTGCGCCACAGCCTGCAGGTCGACCGGCACGTGATGCTGCGGCGTCGTCAAATTGAGCACGATCTCGACGCGCGGATCGGCAAGCAGCGCCTCGACGGTCATCGCCACCAGGCCGTAGGCCTGCGCCTTGGCTTCGGCAGCCGCCGGGCTGATGTCGGCGACGCCGACAATGTCGAGCACCGGAAATTTCGGCGATGCCTTCAGATAGGCGTCCGAAATGTTGCCACAGCCAATGATGCCGATACCAATTTTTCGCAAGGTCTTCTCCCAGCTGCGCCGCGACATTGATAGGGAAGCCAAACTGATTTGTCTCCCCTTTCCCGCCAGCGATGGCTCGGACAGGCGTTCATCCACACCCTACCCGTTCAGCGGATGATGACAGGCAACCAGGCGCCCGTCGCCGATGCTGCGCAGCAACGGACGCTCGCTGCGGCAGACCGAGGTGGCGGCCGGGCAACGGGTGTGGAAGCGGCAACCGGAGGGTGGGTTCATCGGGCTCGGCAGATCGCCTTTCAGCACCATACGCGCGCCCCGCGTCCGATCGACGCTTGGTATCGGCACAGCGGAACGCAGTGCCGCGGTGTAGTGGTGGGCGGGTGCTGAAAAGACCGGATCGGTCGGCCCGCTCTCGACGATCGATCCCAGATACATGACCGCCACGCGCGTCGAGATCTGCCGCACCACCGAGAGATCGTGGGCGATGAAGACATAGGTCAGGTTGAACTCTTCGCGCAGATCGGCGAGCAGGTTGACGATCTGCGCCTGGATCGACACGTCGAGCGCCGAGACCGGCTCGTCGGCCACGATCAGTCGTGGCCTGAGCGCCAGCGCGCGGGCAATGCCGATACGCTGCCGCTGGCCGCCCGAGAATTCGTGCGGATAGCGCGACGCGTGCTCGGGGGAGAGATCGACCCGGCGCAAAAGTTCGGCGACGCGGTCGGCCATTTCCGCCGCCGAGAGGCGCTCATGGATACGGAACGGATCGGCCAGGAGATCGCCGACCCGCCGGCGTGGGTTGAGCGAGGCGCTGGGATCCTGAAAGACCATCTGCATCTGCCGTCGCAGCGGGCGCAGCTGCCGCTGCGACGCCTCGGAAATATCGCGGCCCTCGAATTCGAGCGAGCCCGAGGTAATGTCGGTCAGGCGCACCAGGCAGCGGCCAAGCGTGGACTTGCCGCAACCGGACTCGCCGACAATGCCAAGGGTTTCGCCCGGCCAGATATCGAGTGAAATCTGGTCGACCGCCTGGACTGTCCGGCGCTGCGCCGGGAAAATCGAGCGACCGACGTGGTAGTGTTTCGACAGGTCGCCGGCGCGAAGCAGCGGGCGCTCTCGCGGCGCGGCATTCATGGTTGCGCCTCCAGGCTCACAACCTTGCGGATATTGAATTTTTTGCGCTGCGCCTCCGGCAAGACGCAAGCGGCACGATGACGGGCTCCGCTCATCGGCGGCGGCTGGACCAGGCAGGCATCGTGGCGAAAGCTGCAGCGCGGTTCGAAGGCGCAACCTTGCGGCAGATTGGCGAGCGACGGCGGAACGCCCGGGATGGCCGCGAGCCGGGCCGGACGCGCGCCGTCCATCGGCGGGATCGAGCCGAATAGCCCCCATGTATAGGGATGGAGCGGCGTGCGGAAGACGCTGTTCTTGCCACCCTCTTCGACGAAGCGGCCGCCATACATGACCAGCACCCGGTCGGCGACTTCGGCAACGACGCCAAGATCATGCGTGACCAGGATCACCGCCGAGCCGAACTCGTCACGCAGCCGCCCGATCAGTTCGAGAATCTGCGCCTGCACGGTCACATCGAGCGCCGTGGTCGGTTCGTCGGCGACGAGCAGCGCGGGATTGCACGACAGCGCCATGGCGATCACCGCACGCTGGCGCATGCCGCCGGAAAGCTGGTGCGGATAGCCGTCGACGACGCGATCGGGATTGGCGATGCCGACCGCATCGAGCAATTGCACCGCCCTCGCCCGCGCCGCTCGCACTGATACCTTTTCATGCGCGCGCACCTGCTCGCCGATCTGGTTGCCGATCGTATGCACCGGGGTCAGCGCCGACATCGGATCCTGGAAGATCATGGCGATCTGGCGGCCGCGAATGGCATCGAGCGCCCGCCGCCTGAGCCCGACAAGCTCCTGTCCCATGAAGCGGATCGAGCCGGAGACGACCGCCTTGGGGCTGTCGATCAGGCCCATGATGGCCAGAAGCGTCTGGCTTTTGCCGGAGCCGGATTCGCCGACGACGCCGACGATCTCACGCTGCTCGACAGTGAACGAAACACCGCCCACCGCCCGCACCAAACCCTCGTCGCTGCGGAAGGAAACGGTGAGGTCTTCGACGACCAGAAGGGGAGCATCAGCGGGCATCGCGCGCCCTCGGATCGATGAAGACGAAGACGATGTCGACGACGAAGTTTGCCATCACGACGAAGAAGGCGGCGTAGATCACCGTGGCCAGGATCATAGGCAGATCAAGCGTCTGCAGCGCCTCATAGGTCAGTTTGCCGACGCCTTGCAGTCCGAAGACCACTTCGGTCAGCAGCGCGCCGCCACCGACCAGGGCGCCGAAATCGAGGCCGAACATGGTGACGAAGGCGACCAGCGAGGTCCTCAGGCCATGGTGCAGCAGCACCCGCCGCTCGCCGATGCCCTTGGCGCGGGCGGTGCGGATGAAATCCTCCTGCATCATCTCGATCAGGCTTGCCCGCAGCACCCGGCCGTAGAGGCCAACATAGAGGGTCGCCAGCGTGAACCACGGAATGATCAGTGCTTTGAACCAGCCCCAGGGATCCTCGGTCAGCGGGATGTAACCGAGCGGCGGAACCCAGGAAAACAGCCATGTATCGTGCCAGCGGCTCTGGGTCAGAAGGTTGGCGACCTCGCCCAGCCAGAACACCGGAATGGAGACACCGACCAGGCTCAGGATCATCAGCGCCCGATCGATGAAGGTGCCGCGCGTCGCGCCGGCAATCACGCCGACGATCAATCCGCCAAGCACCCACAGCACCGCAGCGCCGCCGACCAGCGACAGCGTGACGGGAATGGCGCTGATCACCGTGGGAACCACCTGCTGGCCGCGATTGACGAAGGAGGTGAGGTCGCGGCTGATGAAAAGCCGGTTCATCATCAGCCCGTATTGCACCGGCAAGGGCCGGTCGAGACCGAAATCGTGGCGGACCTGGATCAGGGTTTCCTGGGAGGCATTGCGGCCGGCAATGCGCGCCGAAGGATCGGCACCTGGCGTGGCAAAGAAAATCAGGAAGGCAACAATGCTGATGCCGAACATGACCAGCACCATCTGGCCGAGCCGGAAGCTGAGCGCCGCGAGCATCAGACGCCCCTCGGCGAGGATTTCGGATCGAGCGCGTCGCGCACCCCGTCGCCCAGAATGTTAAGCGCCAGCACAGTGATGACGATGGCAAGCCCGGGCGCGAGCGCCACGATCGGCCTGGAATAGAGCAGGCCCTGGCCGTCCTGGATGATCGTGCCCCAGCTGGCATCCGGCGGCTGCACGCCGATCGACAGGAACGACAGCGAGGATTCCGTCATCATGTTGAGCGCCAGGATCAGCGGCACGAAGACGATGACGCGCGTCACCACATTGGGCATGATGTCGCGCAACAGGATGCGCCAGGGCGAGGCGCCAAGCCCGATCGCCGCGGTGACGAATTCGGCATGCATCAAGGTCAGCACATGGCCGCGGATCGGCCGCGCCACATAGGGCACATAGACGATGCCGATGATGAACACCGGCAGCCACAGGCTGCCGGAGCGGATTTCGAGCGGACCTATCCAGATGCTCTGTGCAATCAGCACAATCGACAGCGAGATCGCCAGCAGGAAGATCGGGAAGGCCCACAGCACGTCGAGAAATACGCGACAGGCCGATGTCGACAAGGCCGCCGAAGAAGCCGGAGATAACGCCGAGAAATGTCGCCAGGACGAGACACAGCACAGCCGCGGCGCCCGAGATCAGCAGCGAATCCCGTCCGCCGTAAAGCAGCCGCGCCGCAACATCACGGCCCTGGTTGTCGGCACCGAGCAGATAGGGGCCGATGCGCCAGTTCGGGCCTATCGGCGTCATGCCAAGGCCGAGCCCTTCGGTGGAGGGCTGCAGCACCGGCTGGCTCACACCATCGATGACGATCTCGCCGTTGAGATTGGTAACGAACGGATCGGTGTGGGAGACGTATTGCGCATAAACCGGCGCCGCCAGCGAGGCGATGACGATGACGACAAGCACGGCGAAGGCGGCTGTCGCCGAGCGATCGTCTTTCAGCTTGCGCCAGGCCGTGCGCCAGGGGCCCTGCGAGGCGCGGCGGACCGGAATGGCGGGCTGGTCCGCTATGACATTGACCATGAACAGGATTGCCTAAGAAAAATCTCGACCGGAAAGATGCGCCGAACCGGCGCAAAAAGAAATGCGACGGAGCGCCGATGGCGCACCGTCGCATTGCATCTCGGAGATCACTCGACCCAGGACTGGCTGACGATCCAGTAGAATTGCGGACTGAAGGTGAAGTTCTTCACTCGGGACGAAATGACATCGACGCGCTTGGGCGTGAACAGCACGGCGACCGGCGCCTTGTCCGTTACCGCCTTGTCGATGGCGGTCCACAGTGCCGCGCCCTTGGCCGGGTCGGCGATGGTCGCCGTCTCAGCCTCGGCCATCGATGCGTCGATCGCCTTGTCGCAGAAGCCCGAAATGTTGACCGACGCATCCGAGCCCGGCGTGAACGAGGCGCAGCTGAACAGCACGTCGAGGAAATCGGATGGCGCCGGGTAATCCTGGAACCATTGCGAGATCGAAATCTGCACCTTGTTGTTGGTGTTCTGGATGTAGGTGAACTGGATGTTCTGCGAGATCGGCTTGACCGATGTCTTGTAGCCAAGCTGGGTGAGCACGTCCTGCAGGTAGACGCCGATCGCCTTGGAGACGGTGGTGTCCTCGGTGATGATCGTCACCTCCTGGCCGGCGGTTCCCGAGTCAGCGACCAGCTGCTTGGCCTTTTCCATATCCGGCGCCGACCACTTTTCGCCGGGGTTGGCGCTGAACGGGCAATAGGGCGCATAGGACGGGAAATCCGGCGGCAGGATCTGGCAGGCCGGCTGCGCCAGATTGCTGCCGCCAAACAGCTTGACGATGGCGGCGCGGTCGATGGCGAAGTTCACCGCCTGGCGGACGCGGATGTCGTTGAACGGCGCCAGATTGTTGTTCATCGGCGCATACCACATCGCCGTCAGCGGATGCACCGAGACCTGCTTGGCGTATTTGGTGCCGAGCTCGGCCAGACGATCGGCCGGCGGCGGGTCGAACATCCAGTCGGCCTGGCCGTTCTCGACCGCCGTCACCGCGGCTTCGTCGGTGAGGCCGAATTCATAGTCGATCTCGTCGGGATAGCCGGCCGGCTGCGCCTCCTTGCTCCATTCCTTGAAGTGCGGGTTGCGCACGATCTTCATCAGCTTGTTGGGATCATAGCTGGCGATCATGTAAGGGCCGGTGCCAGGGATCGGGTCGGTGCCGGCATCCTTGAGCGGCGCGCTGGCCGGCAGGATCGAAGCGTGTGGAATGGCGATCTTCTGCAGGAACTCGGCATCCGGCTGGGTGAGGTTGAAGGTGATCGTGCCGGCGGCATCGTCCACCGACAGGCCACCATCGAGGGTGCAGGTGGCGGGTGTCTTCAGGCACACATCGGCACCGACGATGCCGTTGTAGAGAGTGCCGGTCGTCGGCCCGCTGATCTTGAAGATGCGCTGGAACGACGCCACCACATCCTTGCTGGTGAGATCCGAGCCGTCGGCGAACTTGATGCCCTTGCGCAGCTTGAAGATGTAGGTTTTGCCGCCGTTTTCGACCTTCGGCAGGCTTTCAGCCAAGTCCGCGACGACCTCGAAGCCGGTCTTGTCGCCGACCTTCTTGTAGGTCACCAGGCCATCATAGAGAACATAGTTGAGCTGGAAATATTGCAGTGTGTAGTTGATGTGCGGATCGGCGGTGCCGGCCGCGGCGTTGGCCAGCAGCCGCAACGTGCCGCCGGGCTTGCCCTCCGCAGCGAGCGCGCTGTTCGTCGGCGACAGGATCGTCATGCCGAGCAGAGCCAGGCCGGGTATCAACGCTGCAAGTGCCTTTTGCGGTCGCATGGTTCGTGTTCCCTCATGGAAAGCGTGTCGATTTTGCCACGCTGAACGCGGTCGATCGACCATGGCGCGGCGGATACGAAAGGGTCCCGGCTGGCGGACGGCGTCCGTCTATTAGCCCAATCGCGGAAGACTACGGCCAGCCAAGCCGGACAGGATAGCTATTAAGATAGATAGGGTCGCCGACCCCATTCACGCCTATTTGTTGGGCAATCACCCAGCATGGCTATTTGACAAGCAATGACCAGTTGGTAAGTTCGCCGGATGCAGGTTTTTTCAGGGGATTTAGAGAGCCTGTTCCGGACAGGGATGAGCGTCGACGCTGCCATGGCGGCGGCGACCGGTGTGCTGGAGTCCATCGGCTTCACCTCGTTCATCTACGACTATACGCCGGTGCCCGTCAGCCATAAGGGCGATTTGATCACGCCCTCGCTGATGGCGCTGCGCAACGTGCCGCGCGACATGCAGGATCTCTGGTGCAAGGGCGGGTATTATCAGCTTGACCCGGTGCAGGAAGCCGCGCTGGCCGTGTCGCGGCCGTTCCTGTGGTCGCACAAAGGCGTCCAGAGCAGCGTCATGCAGCGCGTGCTGCAGTCGAGGCACGCGCCGGTGGTCAGCTATCTGCTCGACACAAGGATGACCTGCGGCATTACCGTGCCCATTCGTCTGGCCGGCGGCGACCTTGCCACCTTCACCGCCATCCGCGCCGATCCCGAGGCCGGCTTCGAGGCCGAAGCCAGACACTTCATCGCCGAGATCGGCGATCTCGGCCATCTCCTGCACGATTCCGTCTATGCCGGTTTCGACGAGGGCACCCGCACCTGCCAATATGTCCATCTGACGGCGCGTGAGCGCCAGTGCCTGCGCCTCGCCGCGGCCGGGCTGACGGCAAAGCAAGTGGCGCGCGAGATCGGCCGCACGGTGCCGACCGCAACGCTGCACCTCAATGCGGCGACGCGCAAACTTGGCGCCAAAAACCGCTTCCACGCCATCGCGCTGGCCGCCCACTACCGGCTGCTCGAACCGGAGCACTGAGGCGAAGGCCCCTGATCACCGCCAGGGCAAACCTATAAATAGTGCTAGCTGTAATTGCGCGGGGTCACTGAGTACCGTCTGCCGCAAAACAAGGCTTGGGAGGCTCCGTCATTTGGTTCCTGCCGCGCCATGATGCGGAGTTCGGACGATGACGGCAGCTACGACCACCGAAGGATTCAGCGACTACAAGGGCTACCGCACCTGGTACCGGGTGACCGGGGATCTCGTCTCGGACAGACTGCCGCTGGTCGTCGCTCATGGCGGCCCCGGCTGCACCCACGATTATGTCGATTCCTTCAAGGAGCTTGCCGGAACCGGACGGGCCGTCATTCACTACGATCAGATCGGCAACGGCAAATCGACCCATCTGCCCGACAAGGGCGGTGACTTCTGGACCGTCGACTTCTTCCTCGGCGAACTCGACGCGCTGCTCGCCCATATCGGTATTGCCGGCCGCTACGCGCTGCTTGGCCAATCCTGGGGCGGCATGCTGTCGGCCGAGCATGCGGTGCGGCGACCCGACGGGTTGAAGGCCCTGATCCTGGCCAATTCACTGGCTTCGATGGCGCTGTGGGTGGCAGGCGCGCGGCGATTGCGCGCGGAACTTCCGGCGGATGTGCAAAGCGCGCTCGACCGGCACGAGGCCGACGGAACCACCGATCATCCAGACTATGTCGCGGCAACCAAGGCCTTCTACGACCGCCATGTCTGTCGCGTCGTTCCCAATCCGCCCGAAGTCGTCAGGACATTTGCGGCCATCGAGGCGGATCCGACCGTCTATCACACCATGAACGGACCCAACGAATTCCACGTCATCGGCACCATGCGCAACTGGACCATCGTCGATCGCCTGCAACTGATCGAGGCGCCGACGCTGGCCTTCCGCGGATTTTACGACGAAGCGACCGAGGCCTGCGTGCAGCCGTTTCTCGATCGCATTCCTGACGTCGAAGGCATGGTCTTCCCGAATTCCAGCCACATGCCGCATGTCGAAGAGAAGGACGACTGCCTCGCCGCCGTCGGTCGCTTTCTGGCCAAACACGACTGACGTTTCGCGCCTTCTGCTCAGCCAGAGAGCGCTGCGCCCACCCAGTCGAGCCGCGCCGCCGGGACAAGGCCGTAATTGTAGAAATTGATGCCGTCGACAGCCGGCGCCAGCGCCGGCTTGACCTTGGCGGCGAGCGCTTCGAGGCCGGCCATTTCCGGATAGAACAGCCGGTAGCCGGTGCCGAGGAATTTTTCCGCGCTCAGTGCCGCACGGCCGGCGGCCATCAGGCTGGCGACATCGCCGGCCTGCATGTCGTAGGCACACAGGATCGCCCCGTCGCAGACCTTGCCGAGCGCTTCGAGATCGCAGCCGCCGAGCCAGCCGTCTTTCAGATCGATGATGACGACACGCGTCGTAGGATCGGCCACCTCGCGCAATTCGGCGACAAGGCTGGTCACCGGCTCGAACCGCCAGAGCAAATAGGCATGGAGCTCTGGCCATGGCGCAAAGACGTCGAGGCCGCTGGCGGGAAAATCGGGAAAGCGCCGTTGCGGCACCGCACGCTCACAGGTCTCGACGATCCATTGCCTGGTGAGCTTGCGTGCCGCCTCGCCGTCGACGCCGGCTTTTGCGGCGCGGGCGACGCAGGACGGACAGAAGCACAGCGACAAAAGAAAATCGTCTTCCGGCGTCAGCCCGACACCGTCCTTCTCGTGATGATATTCGTGGGCGAAGCCCATGAAGGACGGGCTTTCAAGTTCGATCCTGTCCGGCCGGTAGCTGTGCGAAATGTCGGCGACCAGCGCGCGGACATAGGCGCGCGCATCGGGATGCGACGGGCAGAGATTGTAGTAATTGGCATCGCCAAAAGCGTTGCGGGTGACGGCCTGCGGATGCAGCATGCCGAGGCGGGTGTTGTGCAGGCAGACGGTCCAGCACGAAACGCCGAGCCCGCCAGCATCGCGCCGGCGGATAAGGTTGCCAAGCACGTCGCCGCCCTCCGTGATCACGTCAGCCACCTTGGGCTGGATGGCGAGGCTTCCCCAGCGCGCCGGGGTCGGCTTGAAGTAGATGGTGCCGTCCTCCGGGAAATAGGCCTTGCGGCGCTGGCTGCGCGGCTGCAGGAAGCGCCCGGCATGATAGGACGTCGCCAAGCTGATCATGTTGAGCCCGGCGCGCTCGACAAGATCGCGTTCGACCGTCTCCAGGCCGAGATCCCTGACATCCCAGGGGTAGGTCCACATGGACAGTTGCTGCATGGAATATCCTCAGTCTTGATCCTGGTATGGCTTCAGCCGTTGACCGGTTCGGCGACCTGCATCAAGCAGTCTCCGGCCTCGCACATGGTGTGCAGCCGGCGTGACAGCACGATGCCGCTTTCGGCGAAGTGCAGCGCTTCCTCGGCAACATCGAGCCGTTCGAGATCGTGATACCAGCCAGCCAATTGTCCTGAAGTCACACTGTCGCCCAGCTTGACGGCGGGTTCGAACCAGCCGCGGCGGGTGGCATAGAGGCCCTGGCTGTGCCGGGACAGCGACAGCAGCCGTGTCGGCGCCGAAGGCTTTTCGCCTGCGCCAAGAACCGGCGCGTCGACAACGCCCAACGCAAACATCAGACCGTCGAGCGCGCGGGCGGTGATCGCCATCGAATCGACCGTAGCGGTACCACCGCCGCCGAATTCGCCGCTGACGCCGATGGCTCCCGCCCGGCGCGCTGCACCCATCGAGGTCGGCGAAGCCTGGCCGTTGTCGGCGACGAAGCCGTAGGGCATGCCGAGCGTGCGCATCAGCTCGACGCCACGCCGATGGCGCTCGGGATCGGCATTGCGCTCGACCAGTGCAGTCGGCAAATGTTCCATCGATGTGCCGCCTGAATGGACGTCGAAGACGACATCATGGCGCGGGAACAATTCCGTCTCCAGGAAATTGGCGAGACGGCTTGTCGGCGTGCCCGAGGGGTCGCCGGGAAAGGCGCGGTTGAGATTGCCGCCATCGAGCGGCGAACAGCGCTTGGCGGCCATCACCGCCGGGGCGTTGACCATCGGCATGATGGTGACGCGACCCTTGATGCGCTTCGGATCGAGCCGGCGCACCAGTCTGGCCAGCGACAGCTCGCCCTCATATTCGTCGCCGTGATTGCCGGCCATTAGAAGCAGCGACGGGCCGTCGCCATTGCGGATGAGGCAGATCGGCACCTTGACCTGGAAATAGGGCGAGCGGTCGATCGAGAACGGAATGCTGAGATGGCTAAGCGTCTTGCCGTCGCGGTCGAAGTCGAGCGTGTGGGCGAGGCCGGTGTGCATGGCTAGACCGCCGCGACCGCGGTGATTTCGATGCGCAGATCGGGATCGGCGAGACGCGCCTCGACACAGGCGCGCGCCGGCAGGCGCTGCGGGTCGATCCAGGCATCGTAGATGCTGTTCATGGCCTCGAAATCGCCGATCTGCGGCAGGAAGATGTTGACCGCCACCAGCTTCGACTTGCTGCTGCCGGCCTCGACCAGCAGCGCCTCGACCTTGGCCAGCACGTCGCTGGTCTGGCTCTCGATCCCGGCCTTGCGGTCATTGGCCACCTGACCGGCTATGTGGACGAGGCCGCCATAGACGACAGCCTGCGACATGCGCGAGCCGGACTGAAAATACTTGATCATATCGGATCCTTTCGAGGTTCTCTTTTTTGGGGGATCTGGTCAGCCGAACCAGGTGGGAAAAGCGTGGCGGACATAGCCGGTGGCGTCGACGCCGAAGATCACGCGATAGCGGTCGAGGCAGGTGCAGGGATGCGAGATGCCTAATTCGACGACGTCGCCGACGGCGATGTCGTCGCTCGGCGCAATCGACAGGAAGGCGTGCTGGTCATTGAGTTTTATCACGTCAGCGCGCGCCGCCGGCATGGGCAGCGGCTTGCCGGCACGGAAGACGGTGAGCAGCGTTGGAAAGCCCTGGTCGAACGACACGTCGCGCATGCCCATGCCGCAGATGACGAGGCCGGGCTCCGGCCGCGACAGCACTTCGGCCCACAGCCGCAGAGCGGGTCGAAACGAATGTCGCGCCGAAGCGCTGATGCCGCCAATGGCAAAACCCTTGCGGGCATCGAGCGCGCCGAGCGAGCGGTCATAGGTGCCATGGTCGTGGAAGAAGATGGCGCCGCTGCGCAGCACCAGCGTCGCATTGCCGTCGCTGAACACTACAGGCGAAAGTGCCGCGACCACCCTGTCGAAGAAGACCGAGCCGCCGGCGGTGGCGATCAGCGGCGCGTGGCCGACGCGGGCGCGCAGCCGCAGGAACATGTCGGCGGTCATTGCCAGCAGGCCGGATATCACCTCGTCGGTGCGGCCGGGGTCGGGTTGCGCAGCGGCTCCCTCATAGGTCGCGACGCCGGCGATCTTGAGCCGCCCGCCGGCAGCCGTGATCGCATCGGCGATGGCCTCGGCTTGCGCGGTGGTGCGGGCGCCCGCCCTGCCCGCGCCGAGTTCGACAAGCACGCGCAACGGCGCCAGCGCCGCGTTGGCGCGCCAGGCCTCGGCAAGCGCGTTCACGGCATCGACCGAGTCGGCAAAGACATAGAGCTCGGCTTTTGGCCAGGCACCGGCAAGCACGGCCAGCCGGCTTGCGCCGCCTGACCCGCCAACCTCATTGGCGATGATCAGCCGCGTCAGGCCGGCCTTGAGCATCACTGTCGCCTGCCTGATGTCGGCGACGGTGGTGCCCCATGCTCCGGCCTCGACCAGCGACCGGGCAAGGTCGGGCGCCATCGGCGTCTTGGCATGTGGAGCAATCGCAACATTGTGTTCGCGCGCATGGCGCAGGAACAGGTCGCGGTTGGCGGCGAAGGCCGCCTCGTCGAGGGTCAGCACCGGCAGCGCCATGCGTCCATCGGCAGGATGCCAGTGCTCGGCTGCGACAAGGCTGCTGTCCAGCCCGGAGGTGCCGGGCGGCACGCCGCGGATGCGGTCGTCCAGCCGAAAATTTTCGCGCACGACAAGCGGTGGGACCGGTGAGTTTTCAGTCATCCGATGCTAACCCTTTCACCGTCGCAGAACGAAGCCGGGATCGATGCCGGCCGCAGTATGAGAGAGACGCGTGCCAGAACCTTACGCCGGACCGATCATCGACGCCCACCATCATCTGTGGGATCTCGGTTTGGGACGGCATCCCTGGCTCGCCACCACTGCCGGCGAGCGCGGCGGCTTGGGCGAGCTTGGTCCGTTGCGGCAAAACTATCTTCCGCAGAACTATGCGCGAGACGCCGGCAAGCACAATGTCGTCGCCACGGTGCATGTCGAAGCCGGCTGGGCGAGCGACGACTGCGTCGGTGAAACGCGCTGGCTGGAAACACTCGACAAATCGCGCGGCGTCGCCGACCGCTACGTCGTTCACGTCCCGCTTGCCGACCGCCAGGCGCAGGCCTTGATCGAGGCGCAAGCGGCATTCGAGCGTGTCGTCGGCGTGCGCGACATATTGAGCTGGGATCCCGACCCGGCCCGCCGCTTTGCGGCCCGCGACGGCATCATGGACGATCCGACCTGGCGCGCCGGCCTTGCCTTGCTTGGCCGGCATCGGCTGGCCTTCGACCTGATGGTGTTTCCGCGCCAGCTCGCCAGCGCGGCGCGGCTTGCCGCGACCTTCCCCGATCAGCAATTCGTTCTCAACCATTGCGGCAGCCCGATCGACCGTGACGCCGACGGCATGCAGGCGTGGCGCGACGGGCTGCGGCTTCTGGCGGAGCGCGACAACGTCGCCATCAAGATCTCGGACCTGGTCGCCTACGATCATGACTGGACGCTCGACAGTCTGAGGCTGGTGGTCCTGCAATGCATCGACTGTTTCGGCACCGGGCGCGCCATGTTCGGCAGCGACTTTCCGGTCGCCGGTCTGCACGCCTCGTTCGACGAGGTATACGACAGCTTCAAGACCATCACAGCGGACTTTTCCGCCGACGAGCAGACGGCGCTGTTCTTCGGCAACACAAAGCGCATCTATCGGCTGGACGATGTGTCATCGGCGCGCCTGTTCCCGGCCTGAGAGCAGCAGCAGGCCGAGGATCAGCGAACCGAACAGGATGCTGCGCCAGCCGGGCGATGCGTTGACGACGGTGATCAGCGCGGTGATGGTGACCAGCAGGATGGCTCCGGGGATGGTGCCGGCATAGGTGCCGAGCCCGCCGAGGATCGAGGTGCCGCCGAGCACCACGGCGGCGATCGAGGCCAGCAGATAGGGATCGCCGATGCCGACATAGCCCTGTCCGTTCATGCCCAGCACCAGCACGCCGGCAAGGCCCGAACAGAAGCCGCTGATGCCATAGACCGCGAGCGTCGTCGACGTGACCGGAACCCCGGACAGGGCCGCCGCGAGCGGATTGGCGCCCATGGCGAAGATCCGCGCGCCAAGCGATGTCGCATGCATCGTCATCAACACGATGACGGAGACGACCACCCACAAAAGCACGCCGGCCGGAATCCCGGCCGGTCGCGCATTGCCGAGCCAGTGGACCAGCGGGTTCTCGGCGGTCACCGCACTGCCGCCGGCGATGATGATCAACAGGCCCTGCAGGAATGTCGCCATGGCCAATGTCATGATCATCGGGTGGACGCGCAGCAGCGCGACGCCGAGCCCGTTGACCAGGCCGATTGCCGTCGTCAGGACAAGAACGGCAAGTATGGCGGTGAGGCCGGTCGGGTCCGCTTGCCACGACAACAGCGGCAGGCTGACGGCGCTGACGGTGACGATGGCCGCGACGGAAAGGTCGATGCCGCCGGCGATCACCACGAAGGTCTGGCCTGCGGCGACAAGGCCGATGATGGCGCCCAGCTCGACCAGATAGCGCAAATGGCCGTAGGCGCCGAAGCCACGCGAAACGAAGCTCGCGACGATCCAGACCGCAGCAACGATGGCAACGGTGAGGAACGGCCGGCTGCGCAGGACCGCCAAGGCGCGTTTGCCGCCTGCGCTCTCAGTCCATGCTGTCATTGCTGCACCTTGCGGAATTGCGGGATGGCGACCGCCCCGATGATGATCAGGCCCTGGGCGACATATTGGGCGACCGGCGTGAAGCCGAGGAAGAACATGACGCTGATCATCAGGCTGAGCAGCAGGCTGCCGGCAAGCGCGCCGCGCATCGTGCCCTGGCCGCCGAGGAAGCCGATGCCGCCAAGCACGGCGGCGGCAATCGAGTTCAGCGTGAAGGCGGCACCGATGACCGGATCGCCCGAACCGGTCTGCGCGGCGACGAACAGGCCTGCACCGGTGGAGAGCAGGCCGCTGATCGCATAGGCCGCGATGCGCGCGCCATCGACCGGCACGCCGGAGCGATAGGCGCCGACTGGATTCTCGCCGGCGGCATAGAGGCTCAAGCCAAGCGGCGTGGCGAGGTAGAGCTTCCACAGCAAGACGATGAGCACCAGCAGCACGAATGCCGCCGGCGTGTTGCCGGCCAGCAGGTCGGACAGCCACGCCGGAATGGCGCCGCCGGGTCGTGGCAGGATGAGCAGTGCGGCGCCGCCGATGATGAAGGACCCGGCGAGCGTCACCACGATCGCCGGCAAGCGAAGCCGCACCACGATGAAGCCGGTAACGGCGCCGATGCCGAGGCCGGTCAGCGCCACCGCGGCCGTGCCGCCGGCGACGCCCAGCGGTCCGGCCATCGTCGTCGCGGCGATGACCGCGCCGAGGCTGACAGTGGCGCCGATGGCCAGGCTGATGCCGCCGGTGAGCATCAGGATCGCCTGCGCCATGGCGACCAGCGCCAGCGGAAACCAGCTCTGGGTGAATTTGGCGAAACCGGAGGCGGTGAACAGGCCAGGAAACAGGACGCCATAGGCGACGAGGAACACCAGGACGACGGCAAACAGGCTGCGCACGCCGACATTGCGGCGCGCTTGTACCGGCCAGTAGAGCGCGCCGGTCTTTCTTGCGGAAAGAAATGTGTTCATGCCGCAACCTTCCGCTGTTCGGCACCCATCGCGGCAGAAACGATGGCTTCCTCGCTCAGCGCTCCGCGTTCGAGCATGGCGACGATGCGACCTTCGCGGACCACGGCGACGCGGTCGCAAAGGTGGACCAGTTCGGGCGTGTCGGAACTGAGCAGAACCACGGCCTTGCCGGCGGCGGCGAAGTTGCGCAGCATCATGTAGATCTCACGCTTTGTTTCGACGTCGACGCCGCGCGTCGGATCGTTGAGGAGAAGCACCAGCGGGTCGTGCGGCATCCATTTGGCCAGCGCCACTTTCTGCTGGTTGCCACCCGACAGCGCCTGCGCCGCCCGGCCAAGGTCGCCCTTGATGCCAAGCTGGGCGGCAAGGCCTGTTGCCGTCTCGCGCTCGGCGCGGCGGCTGCGCAGTTTCAACGCCGGCAGCCTGGCGAAGGCGGGCAGCATCATGTTGGTGATGATGGGATGGATCAGATGCAGGCCTTCACGCTTGCGGTCGGCCGGCACATAGGCGAGGCCTGCCGCGTTGGCTTTCGGCACGCCGCCCGGCAGGCCGGAGGCGCCGTTGACGGTCGCCGATGCCGTGCGGGCCGGAATGGCGCCGTAGAGACCGAGCAGCAGATCTTCCTGGCCCTGCCCGACCAGGCCGCCGATGCCGAGCACTTCGCCCGTCCTGATGTCGAGATCGACGTCATGCATCAGGCCGGCTGCAAATTTGCGGACAGAGATGGCGTCGGCAGGTGAAGTCGAGGGCTGCCATTGCGGAAAGAGGTCACCGGGGTCGCGGCCGACCATCAGCCGCACCAGCCCGGTGGCGTCGGTTCCTTCCAGGCTGCGGTCGGCCGTGCAGGTGCCGTCCTTCAGAACGGTGACGTGCTGGCACAGTGCCATGACTTCGTTCAGCCGGTGCGAGATGTAAAGAATGGCGATGCCTTCGCTGCGCAAACGCTGCAGCAGATCGGTGAGGATTTTCGTTTCGGTTGCCGACAGCGACGAGGTCGGCTCGTCGAGAATGAGCACGCGCGGCCGGCGGTAGAGCGCCTTGGCGATCTCCACCATCTGCCGGCGGCCGAGCGACAGATGCCCGACCGGCGTCGACAGCGGCTCGTGCAGCCCGACAAGATCGCACGCGGCCCTGGCTCGCGCGGCGAGCTCGCGGTAGTCGACCAGGCCGAACCGCTTGGGATAGGCGCCGAGGCCGATGTTTTCGGCGATGGAGAGACTGGCCGTCAGGCTGAGTTCCTGCTGGACGACGGCGATGCCGGCCTGCCGCGCAACGGCCGGGGTCATGCGTGAGACCGCGCGTCCATCGACCTCGATCGTCCCGCCATCCGGACGCAAAGCGCCGGACAGCAGGTTGATCAACGTGGATTTTCCGGCGCCGTTCTCGCCGAGCAGCGCATGCACGCGGCCCGGCTGGAGAGCGATGGAAACGTCGCGCAGGACGGGGTTGCCGAAGAACGACTTCGACACCCCCCGCGCTGCGAGCAGCGGAGCCATGGTTGTCAATGCTACAACCCTTCTGGCTTATTTCTGGGCCAGCAGCTTCTTGAACAGCTCTTCATCGTAGGGCGAAAAGATGTAGCCGTCAGCCGGGAAATCCTTGGCCCGGGCGAGGTATTCGTCGATGTTGGAATTGTCGATCACCGGCAGCGGGATCTTGACGAAAGCCGGCACATCCTTGCCTTCGAGCGCCTGGACGGCGGTGTAAGTGGCGAAGGCGCCGAGCCAGTTCGGCTGCATGGTCGCCCAGCTCTTCAGGCCCTTTTCCTTCCACAGTTCGAGGAACTGACGGGCGTTCTCGCCGGTTATCGGCACCTGTTCGCGGCCCTGCTTGTCGAGGGCGAGCACGGCACCGGCCGACAGCGCGCCGCCGAGCGACAGGATGCCGTTGATGTCGGGATTGGCGAAGAGCAGGCTGGTGACGGCTTCCTGGGCCGGCGCGACATTGTAGGGCGTGTTGGTCTCGGCAAGCACCGTGACATCGGGATGGGCCTTGAGCGCGGCGTCGGCGCCTTTGCGCCTGTCATCGCTGACCGAAACGCCGGCCGGGCCGTTGAGGATGAGGATCTTGCCCTTGCCGCCGATGGCGTCGATCAGGAACTTGGCCGCCTGGTCGCCCCACTGGGAGGAGTCGGTGTTGACCTTGGCGGTGACCTGATCGGTGTCAACGAGGCTGTCGAAGTTGATGATGGCGATGCCCTTGGCGCAGGCGTCGGCCAGCACGCGGGCCGGCGCGGTCGACGAACCGGCGATCAGGATGATGGCGTCGACATCGGAGTCGATCATCGACTGGATCTGCTGGATCTGGACGTTGGCGTCGCCCTGGGCGTCGGTGACGACGAGCTTGTCGACCAGCCCCTGCTTCTTCAGGGTCTCGACTTCGGCTTCGATCGTACCTTGCGTCTGCTTCATCCAGGTCGGCACGGAATAGATATTGGCCCAGCCGATCGTGTACGGCGCCTTGCGGTCGCCCTTGATGCAGTTGGCGGCGGCGTTGGCCTGCGAGGCAGCGCCGAGGCCCAGGACGAGACCGAGGCAAAGGGCGCTGGCGGATGCGAAAAACGATGATTTCATCATGATTGTTCCCTTCTGAGATTATGCCCGGACACGGCTGGTCGAGACGAAGAAAACCACCGGTTTCCGAGCTCGGAAACCGCCTGTTTTTCGTCGGGACTTTCTGCGTCAGGCTCGTTAGTTTGTCTGGTATTTCAGACAGCATGTCTGTATATCGGACAAATGGGATGCTAGTCCGAGCCTTGACATCTTTCAAGCGTCTTGAGACGAGGGCTGAAATGATTTTGTGCGGATGCGGCTGAGATGAGCGATGGCGTGATCGAAACCGAAGCCGGCGCCGAGCCGCGCAATGGCGGACGCCGCCGCGGCATCGACCGCGTCATCATGCTGCTCGAGGCGCTGCTGCGGCATCGCGCGCCGATGCGCGTCGGCGACATGGCCAAGATGATCGGCGCGCCGCGTTCGACCACCTACGAGATCGTCAACAGCCTGCTCGAGGCCGAGATGCTCGAAAATGTCGGCTCGGAAGGCTACGTCTATTTCGGACGGGCGATGCACCTGTTCGGCTGGGCCTATTCGCACCACAACGCCCACTACCGGCGCATCCTCGAGACCCTGGACAGGCTGGCCGCCGAGACCGGCGAGACCGTCCAGTTGTGCGGCCTGCGCGGCAACAAGTATGTCGTCCTCGATTGCCGGGACTCGCCCGGCCCGTTCCGCATTTCAAGCGATGTCGGGGTCGAGGTACCGATCCCGTGGACGGCGTCGGGACGGCTGCTGCTCGGCCATATGAGCGAGCAGGAGCTGAGGGATTTCATTCCGCCTGGCGACTACAAGCTTCCCGACGGCCGCGTCATTGCGCCGGCCGAGTTCTTTGCCGATGTCGCCACGGCGCACCGGCAGGGTTTCAGCGAAACCGCCGCGCTGGCCGACCGTTTTACATGGTGCATGGCGGCACCCATCCATGACGGCCATGGCGCCATCAACAAGACGCTGTGTTTCGTGTTGCCTGTCGACACGCCCGAAGCGCGGCGGACCGAGTTGCTGGCGCTGCTGCGCGAGCGCGCCCGCGGGCTGTCGCTGGCGGGAAGCTAGTCCAATCGGCGAAGCCTTTTGCGCAGGCGCACGTTTTCATACGCTGCCCTTGTGAACACGGCTTGAGCTTTTTCGCGTCAAATAATAAATTTACGCATGGAAGCTACCGAAATTCTCTGTAAACTTTCGCCTTGCAGTTGCGCGACGGCGCACCGTATGTAGGTGCCTGGGGCAGCGCCGAGGCGACCAGATACTGGATGTCCGTGCCGCGAGGGTTTGAATGCCGGTAACTCACAAGACGATGGAGGATTTTGCCCGCTCCTGCGGCGTCTCCAGGCCGACACTGTCGAAATATTTCGACGATCCGACCAGCGTCAAGCCGGCGACGCGAAAGCGGATCGAGGAAGCACTGCGCTCGTCCGACTACCAGCCCAATCTGTTTGCCCGCAACCTGAACCGCAAGCGGACGCGCAGCATCGGCATCATGGTGCCGACAGTTGCGGATCCCTTTTATTCGGAGATGGTCAGCCGCATCGAGCTTCGGCTGCGCGACGAAGGCTACTGGCCGATCGTCATCTCCTCGCACGGCTCGCGCGAACTCGAAGTGGAGGCGACGCGAACCATCCTGTCGCTGAAGGTTTCCGGAGCGCTGATCGCGCCGCTCGGCCTGCGCTCGGACCACCGCACGCTGGAGAAATTGACGCAATCCATACCCGTCGTTTATTTCGACACCTATCTCGAAGGCGACACGCCGTTCGTCGGCAACAACAATGCCCAGAGCGTCTCGACCATCGTCGACTATCTCTGCCGGTCCGGCGACGCTCCGGTCTATTTCGATATCCCGCACGTCAACCACAATTCACCGGAACGACTGAACAGCTATGTCGCCTCGATGAAGCGGCTCGGACATGAGCCGGTCGTCATCGGCAACATCGACGACTACACATGGGATTTTGAACGGATCGGCTACGAGCAGATGGAAAAGATGCTCGGCAATGGCGGCCTGCCGGGCAAGACCATCCTGTGCAACAACGACCGCCTCGCCTTCGGCGTGATGGCGGCCGCCTACGCGCAAGGCCTCAAGGTCGGCCGCAAGGGCGATTGCGACCTGCGCGTCGCCGCCCATGACGATCATCCGCTGAGCCGCTACACCTGTCCCGGCCTGACCACCATGGCGCAGGATTTTGCCGCCATGGCCGGACGCAGCGTCGAGACGCTGCTGGCCTTGCTGAACGAGGATGGGGCAGTTGTTGCGCCGAAGGTCAATCTCGACGCGACCTTGGTGATGCGTCAGTCGGCCTGAGCTTTTCCATCGAAGCCGCGCCACGCGGCAACCGCGGCGCCCACCGCCTCTCGCGATGCGGGACCATGGCGGCCCATCGAGACGAAGCCGTGGATCTGGCCGGGCCACCGCTTAAGCACCACCGGCACCCCGTCATCTTGCAGACGCTTTGCGTAAGCTTCGCCTTCGTCGGCGAGAATGTCGTGACCGGCGATTGCGACGAAGGCCGGTGCTGCGCCGGCAAGGCTGGCGGCCTTCAGCGGCGACACACGCCAGTCATCGATATCGCCAGCATGGCTGACATAGTGATCGCGGAACCAGGCCATGGTTGTCGCGGTGAGACCAAAGCCTTCGGCGAAGCGGCGATAACTATCCGCTGCCTGCGCGGCATCGGTGTTGGGATAAAACAGCAATTGCGCCACCGGCGGATTTTTGTCTCCACGCGCCATCAAACAAAGCACCGTGGCGAGATTGCCGCCGGCGCTGTCGCCGGCGACAGCGATCCGTTTTGCGTCGATGCAGAGAGCGTCGGCCTCGCTCTGCATGAAGGCGAATGCCGCGCGGCAATCCTCGATGGCGGCAGGAAACTTGTGCTCCGGCGCCAGCCGGTAGTCGGGACAGACGACGACGCAGGCTGCCATGTTGGCGAACCAGCGGCAGATCTCGTCATGCGAGTCGAGATTACCGATCACCCAGCCGCCGCCGTGCAGATAGAGCAGCGCCGGCGCACCGGCTACCGCCGCACCCTGGCCGCGATAGATCCTGAGCGGCAACGGGCCACCGGGTCCAGCGATTGTACGCTCGCTCAGCGCGGCGACCGGTTTGCGCTCACCCTGCAGTGTTGGCAAGCCCGCGACATAGGCGCGGCGCGCTTCGTCAGGCGTGCCGGTCTCGAACGGCGGCGCGGGCGCCTGCCGGCCGAGGTCGAGCACATGGCGGGCTTGCGGGTCGAGCCAGGGCGAAGGCGGTGTTGTGATGGACGGCACCTCAGGCAAGCAGGCTCTTCGCCTCGTCCTCGCCAAGCAGCGGCGGCTGGTCGACGGTGCCGTTGACGGCGACCGAGCCGCGGCTTTCTCCCGAGGCTAGGATTGCCTCCATGATCTCCAGCACATGCAGCGCGAGGTCGCCGGAGGCGCGCGGCTTTCTTCCGGTCGCCAGCGCACGCGACAGATCGGCGACGCCGAGCATGCGGTAGTTGGCGCGGTCGGGCGCGGCATAAGGCCAGTTGCGCGCGCCGTAGAGCTCATTTTCGCTCTCAAGATCTTCCCAGTCGGCGCCGCGCTCCGACAGCGAAACGGTGCCGCCGAATGTGTCGGGATCAGGCAGCCTGAGTGAGCCTTCCGTGCCGTGCAGTTCGATCGGGTGGTTGGAGTGTTTGAAGACGTCCCAGGAGGCGCCGAAGGTGACCGTGGCGCCCGAGCGGAATTCCAGCAGCGACAGGATGTTGGTCGGCGTGCCGACCTTGAAACTTGTGTTCTTGTAGGGACCTTCAGCTGTTATCAGCCGCTCCTCCTGACCGCGCGTCGCCATCGCCATGACGCGCGCCACCGGCCCGAGCAGATTGACCAGCATGGTCAGATAATAGGGACCCATGTCGAAGACCGGGCCGCCGCCGGGCTGGTAGTAGAATTGCGGATTGGGATGCCAGTGCTCCATGCCGCGCGCCATCATGAAGGCAGTGCCGGTCACCGCGCGGCCGATGGCGCCCTCGTCCATCAGGCGGCGCGCCCGCCGGCCGGCGGCACCAAGGAACGTATCCGGCGCCGAGCCCAACAGCAGGCCGCGTTGCGCCGCTTCGGTGACAAGACGCCGTCCGTCTGCGGCCGAGGTCGCCAGCGGCTTTTCGGTGAACACATGCTTGCCCGCGGAGAGCGCTGAAAACGAGACGTCGAAATGCGCCGACGGGATGGTCAGGTTGAGCACGAGGTCGATCTCGGGATCGGCCAGCAGCGCATCGACGCTGACCGCCCGAATGCCGTATTCGCGGGCACGCAGCGCCGCCAGCTCGGTGGAAATGTCGGCGCAGGCACGCAGCTCGACGCCGCCGAAGAGTGCTGCATTGCGCAGATAGGTCATCGAGATGTTGCCGCATCCGACAACGCCGATGCCGAGCTTCGTCTTTGATTTTGCTTGCATTTTTAGTCTCACCTCGCAACGCCATCATACACTGGCTGTCCCGTTGCACCAGCAGCTGGTCCCGTTGGAAAACCGCTATACCGTATTTTAAATGTTGACGCGCGTAAAATTTTTATAGAACATGTGGGAATGCTGGTGAGGCATTGGGAGGCTGCCAGCCCTGGGAGGAGAAAATGACTGGTACGAAAGAACGGCCGACCGCCGGCTCGAAGCCCATGGGTCTTGCGCGCATTGGATCTTTCCGTCGCGGTCAGGGACCGAGACGGGTTCAGGCATAGATCACCTTGGCGCCGGTCTTCTCGAGCTCTCTGCGTATTGGACCGGGCAGGCCATCGTCGGTGATCACCACATCGACGGCCGACAGCGAAAATGCCTTGGAGGTCCCGCTGACGCCCCATTTGCTTGAATCGGCGAGGAGGACAACGCGCCGGGCCATGCGAACCAGGATTCGCTTCGTTCGCGCCATGTCTTCGTTCACGTCGACCACATCCAGTGACGAGTCTATCGCATGCGCTCCAACAAAGACCTGATGCGCGACCAAGCCGCCGAGAGCCGTATCGGCATCGGTGATCAGCGTGCTCACCGTGTCGGGATAGACCCGGCCGCCGATCATATGAACGTCGAGGCCGGGACGATGCATGAGATGCTGCACGATATTCATGGCCGTGGCCGCGACCACGACATTGCTGAGCGGTGGTAACTGCATGGCAAGCTGCATCAATGTCGAGCCGCCGTCGAAGATGACCGATTGGTTGTCTTCAAACAGGTCAACCGCCGCCCGGGCGATGCGCTTCTTTGCCTCGAGGTTCGTTTGCATCCGCCGGGCGAACGCGGCCGTGGTCGAATCGGTGGTCCGGGTCACCGCCCCTCCACGGGTCTTGGTCAGTAGTCCCTTGCGGTCCAGTATTTCGAGGTCGGAGCGCACCGTGACTTCCGACACGCCAAACTCGTCCGACAGGTCCTTGATGCGAACCTGTCCGCTGCGTTGCACCTCACCCAGGATCGATTGGCGTCTCTGCTCCGACAACATTGCCCTGCCCTTGCCTCCCTGCGCCAAGCAACCGCTTTGGCCTCAACTCACCTTACCAAAAATAGGCGAATTCGAAAGATTTCGAAAGATTGTTTTTTGTGTTTCTTTCGGAAACACTGAGTTCATGGTTTTGAAATCAAACGATAAGGGAATTTTGCACTCATGAGCCTGGGAACCAAAGTGCGTCTTGCGCGCCTCTTCTCGCATCCATCGGGGAACCTTTTTGGCGGCGCGGTCGACCATTTCGTCGGCTATGGCGACGTGCGCAAAGGCGGCCTTGCCGACCTGCCGGGTGCGCTTGCACGTGTCATGGCGGGCAAGCCCGACTATGTCAGCATCCAGCCTGGCACCGCGCGCCATCTGTGGCCGCAATATGCGGGCAAGGCTTCGCTGGTGATTCAGGCGGGCTGCTTCACTCCGGACGATCGTATCAGCGAGTTGATCGCAACACCCGAGGATGCGGTGCGCGCGGGGGCCGATGCGTTGGCCGTGGCCATTCCGGTGCGCGGCGCGACCGAGGGCAAATACATACGCTGGCTGACCGATTCGGTGAATGCGGCGGCCCGCTACGGCATGCCTGTGGTGGCGCATATCTACCCTCGCGATTTCACCGACGGAGCAAAAATCGTCTTCACCCCCGACGAGATCGCCTATGCGGCGCGCATCGGCTACGAGTCCGGCGTCGACGTGATCAAGATCGGCTACACGGGCGATTTCGAGTCGTTCCGAGAGACCGTCCGGACCTGCCCGGTGCCGGTTGTGATCGCCGGTGGTCCCAAGACCGATACGCTGCTCGGCGCGCTTCAGCAGACGGCGGACGCCATCCGTGCCGGCGCACGCGGCGCGGTGGTCGGCCGCAATCTCTGGGGGCATGGCGATCCGCAGAAGGCAGCGCTTGCCTTCCGGGGGGTCATCCATGACGGCCTTTCGGCGCAAGACGCGCTGGCGAAGGCGGGTGCCTGAACGATGCCCACCGTCCCTTCAATCCTCGGCTTCGGCGCTATTGCGATAGACGACATCGTCTATGTCGATCAGCCGTTGTCGGCGGGCAAGGGGAAGGTTCTGCAAAGCGCCCGCGCTTTCGGAGGAAATGTCGCGACGGCGCTGGCCGCCGTCGTGCGGCTCGGCGGAACCGCCGGGTTCGTCGGATGGCTGGGCAGTGCCGCGGACGATGCCGTGCTGGGTGATCTCGTCGCGAGCGGTGTTGAAACCGCATTCGCGCCGCGCCATCCCGACGCGCGCCCGGTGCGCTCGCGGATCACCGTCGGCTCGGATGGGGAACGGTTCATCGCCTATGACGACGATGCGATGCTGGGCACCGCGCCGGACTTTGCGGACGAGGTCCTCAGCCGCGCGACCGTGCTGATCGTCGATAGCTACGCGATCCGGTCGCTGGATGTCGTGGCTCGGGCTCGTGACCTCGGCCTTGCGATCCTCGGCGATATCGAATGGAGCAGCGGCGCAGCCACGGAGAGGCTGATCGCGCTCTGCGACCATCTCATTCTTCCCCTCGGCTTTGCGCGGACTGCCACAGGGTGCCGATCGCCCGCCGAGATGCTCGATGCATTGTGGTTGCCGTCGCGGTCCGCCGTGGTTCTGACCGATGGCGGCAAGGGCGTCTACTATCGCGGACGCGACGAGACAGGGCTTTGGCACTTGCCCCCGCACCGGGTTGTCGTCGTCGACTCGACCGGCGCCGGTGACTGCTTTCATGGCGCCTATGCCCATGCATTGACGCGCGGAGGCGACACCGCAGGCCGGGTCGCATTCGCGGCCGCGGCGGCGGCCCTTTCGATAACGGGGCGTGGCGGGCGCGAGGCGCTTCCGACCGACGAAAAGGTCACGGAACTCCTGGCATCGACGAACGCGCCGTCAGCAGTCGAACTGAAATATGCGCATGTCAATACTGGGACATAGCTTGAAATTATCTGAGGAAACATTTCGCAAGTGAACATAAGCCGAGAAAGAATCATAAAAATCCGCGGCTTTGACTTGTGGAGGGAGGAATATGGCAGAAGTCATTCTTGAGAATATCTGCAAGACCTACGGGAACAATTTTCGCGCAATCGACCAATTGAACCTATCGGTCAAGGATGGCGAGTTCTTGATCCTCGTCGGGCCGTCCGGCTGCGGCAAATCTACCGCGTTGCGAATGATCGCGGGACTGGAGGACATCACCAGCGGCAGCCTTCGGATCGGCGGTACCGACGTCGTCGACATGCCGCCCAAGGACCGCGACATCGCGATGGTCTTCCAGAGCTACGCGCTCTACCCGCATATGACGGTGTTCGAAAACATCGCCTTTTCGATGCGCCTGGCAGGCAAGCCGAAGGCCGAGCGCAAAAAGCGCGTGGCCGAGATCGCCAAAACCCTTCAACTGACCTCGCTGCTGGACAACAAACCCGCGACCCTTTCAGGCGGACAGCGCCAACGGGTTGCCATGGGCCGCGCCATGGTGCGCGAGCCGGCCGCCTTTCTGATGGACGAGCCCCTTTCAAATCTGGACGCGAAACTGCGCGTGCAAATGCGCGCCGAAATAACCAGCCTGCAAAAGCAGCTCGGGGTCACGACCATATACGTGACCCACGACCAGATCGAAGCGATGACGATGGGCGACAGGGTCGCGGTGTTGAAGGGCGGCGTGCTGCAGCAGGTCGACACGCCCAAGAGGCTCTATGAATCGCCGGTGAATGCCTTTGTTGCCGGCTTCATCGGTTCGCCTTCGATGAGCCTTTTCGAAGCGACGCTAAAGGGCGGCGAGCTCGTTTTTCGCGACTTCGCCATCCGGCTGCAGGATGCGGCTTTCGTCGGCAGGCCCGCCCTGAGGTCCTATGAGGGGCGCAAGATCGTGTTCGGCATACGGCCGGAGCATCTCTACGACAGCAGCCTCGAATCCGGCCGCAAGTATCAGACGATACCCGCCAAGGTGACTTCGATCGAGGAGCTCGGCTCGGAACATATCGTCCACCTGAACATCGACGCGGTCCGGGTGGACTCCGGCGATCCGGACGCGGTGGACGATTTTGGCCTGGCATCGAACGCGGTGGCGAGATTCGAACCGGTTAGCGCCATCCACTCCGGCTCGGAAATCCGGTTGGCCGTGGATGATACCAAGTTCCATTTCTTCGATCCCGAGACGCATCTGGCGATCTGAAGATCTGCGGAAGACGCAGGCGAGAGCGAGGCGCCTGCGAAAGACAAGAAGGCTTCTGAATAAAGCAGACGATCGTTCGCATTGTGCGGTCGATCCTAAAGAAGGAGGAGAAAATGATGTTTCGGATACAACCCGCGATGCTGAAAATAGCCGCGGCCGCATGGTTGCTTGGCGCAACCAGCGCCATGGCGGACACGGCGCTGGAATTCACCCAATGGTGGGAGCCCGAATTGCCGGCCGGCTCGCTCAGGGCGATCATGGATGACTTCGAGGCTGCAAACCCCGGAATCAAGGTGACGCTGGTCAGCGGCCCCTATGCGACCACGCGAGACCAGATCTCGGTTGGCGCTGCAACCGGAACGCTTAGCGACGTTGTTGGTCTCGACGGCGCCTGGGTGAACAATCTGAACGCGCAGAATGCGCTGGCCGACATGAACCCGATGATGGATGCGAGCAAGTTCGACAAGACCCAGGTCGCCGACATCATCAAGGTGGACGGCAAGGCGGTGATGTTTCCCGTGGCTTCGTTCGTCTATCCGGTTTTCGTGAATTTGGACCTCGCCGCCAAGGCGGGCGTCACCACGCTGCCGTCGACCCGCGCTGAGTTTCTCGAAGCCGCCAAGAAGATGACCCAAGCCGACAAGAACCAGTATGGCTGGGTGCTGCCGCTATCGCTGCAAACGCCGTCCGGCGTCCAGAACGACATGATGTCGTGGGTCTGGGCATCGGGTCAATCGATGATGGCGGACGGCAAGCCCGCTCTCGAGGGCAAACCGGTGGTGGACATGCTGAGCTTCGTCAAATCGCTCAATGACGCGGGCACCATCTCGCCCGGCATCGCCACCAAGACCGAACAGGAAAAGGTCGAGGAATTCGTCAACGACCGGGTCGGCATGATGGTCGACTCGCTCGCGCATGTGAACCTCATCCGCAAACGCAATCCCAAGCTGAACTTCGACATCATCCCGGTCCCCGTCGTGGAGGGCTATACGGGCAAGCGCGGCCTTCCCTATGCCTCCTGGGGCATCGGCATCTCTGCGAGCTCGAAGCATCAGGAGGAGGCCTGGAAGCTCGTCCAATATCTGATGAGTGAAAAGGTCAACGCCAAGCTGGTGTCGCTGGCCAACGCCTTCCCCGGCAACGTCAACGCCAAGCCCGATTTCGTGACCTCGGACAAGGCTTTCGGCAAGGCTTTCGAAATCTTCAAGACCGGTTATCTCGCCAACGAGTTCACGGGCCTGCCGGTGGCTGAAGACCTGATGACCCAGTTCGACGTGCAAGCCCAGAAGATGCTCGCCGGCGAGCAGTCTCCGGAACAGGCGGCCGCCGCCGCCCAGAAGGGCTGGATGGCGAAATTCTGATCGACCTGTTTACGATCTTCGACCGGGGGGCCTGACTTCGGCCAGGCCTCCCGGCAACAATGCACCGGCAACGCGAGTGTTTGCGAAGCTCGCCTTCTCTTGAAGGCGTATCCCAAGGTTGGCACATGACCCGGCAGAAACGCTCCCACCACAGACTGAAACGAGCGGTCGCACCCTATCTCTATCTGTCGCCCTCGCTGGTGATCATCGGCCTTTTGATGCTGCTGCCGATGGTGACGGTCATCGGCTATTCGTTCCAGAACAGCGCGGTGCTGCGTCGCGATCCTTCCTTTGCCGGACTGAAACACTACGAGGCGATCTACAACGATCCCGTGTTCTGGGCTTCGCTGTGGCATACGCTCTACTTCACATGCATGAGCGTCATCTTCCACATGACAATCGGCATGATCTTCGCGCTCATGCTGAACAGCGACCGCATCAATCCGATGCTGCGCAATGTCCTGCGCGTGCTCTACATACTGCCCTGGCTGTTCACCGCGGTGATCATCGCCGTGATCTGGCGCCTCCTGCTCGAGCCGAACGGTGTCGTGAACAGCATTCTCATCCAGCTCGGCATCATCGGTTCCAAGGTCGAGTGGTTTTCGTCGCCCCAGACCGCGCTGCACGCCGTCACCTTCGCCAATATCTGGGCGGGCTACCCGCTTTTCATGGTCAGCCTGCTCGCAGGCTTGCAGGGCATTCCCAAGGATTTCTACGAGGCCGCCGATATCGACGGCGCGAAGGCCTACCAGAAGCTGATCTTCATCACCATCCCGCAGCTGATGCCGATCATCATCAGCATCTCGCTGCTCGACTTCATCTGGACGATGCAGGTCTTCCCGTTGATCTGGATAACGACGGGCGGCGGCCCGATCTACTCGACCGAGGTGCTGAGCACCTACACCTACAAGCTGGCGTTTTCGAGCTACAACCTTTCGCAGGCGTCGGCGAGCGCCGTGGTCATCCTGCTGATCTCTCTCGGCCTGACGCTGTTCTACATCCGCTATCAAAAGGCTCGGTAGTCACCATGAGGAAAAGGCACACGTCGAAAGACAGGCTGATCACCGTCGCGCTGCATGTCGCGCTTGCCGCAGGGCTGTTTTTCGCGGCCTTCCCGATCTACTGGATGCTGAGCAGCTCGTTCAAGTCGAACACCGAAATCTTTGCCCTGCCACCAACCGTCCTGCCGAAGGCCTTCACGCTGGAAGCGTATGCGGCCATCCTTGGCGACCCGGTAAAGCTGCGCTTCTTCTTCAACAGCTACTTCGTGGCCGGAGTGGTGACCGTGCTGACGGTGCTGATCGCCTTGCTGGCGGCCTATGGGTTCAGCCGTTTCAATTTCCGCGGCAAGGGCAGCCTCAACACACTCATCATCAGCACGCAGACGATCCCGCCGATCACGCTCTTGATCCCCTTCTTCGGGCTTGTCGTCTCATATGGCATCTTCGACACCTACGTCGCGCTGATCCTTACTTACCTGGTGTTTACGCTGCCCTACGCGATCCTGCTGATGACGGGATACCTGAACACCTTGCCCCGCGATCTCGATGAAGCGGTGGCTGTCGACGGCGGCACCAGCTGGACCGCACTCTGGCGGGTGATCGTCCCGATTTCACTGCCTGGTATCGTCGCGACGTCGGTCTACACCTTCCTGCTGTGCTGGAACGAATTTCTGTTTGCGTTGACGCTGACGAAGTCGACGTCCATGCGCACCGTCCCGATCGGCATCCAGCTGTTGATGGGGCAGCACGCCTTCGAATGGAACCAGATGATGGCGATGAGCGTGCTCGGCTCGCTGCCGCTCTTGGTCATCTACCTCGTTGCCCAGAGGTACTTCCTCGCCGGCATGACCGCGGGCTCGGTCAAGTAGGATGTCCAGCGCCACATCATCGAAGAGCCTATGCGGGTGGAATCAAGGAACGAAAGGATGAACGTGAAAGACCTGAAAGTCGGCTGCCAGACCTTCACCTGGGAAATGCTCGGAGACCGTTTTGCCGGCGGCCCTGACGATCTGCTCAAGGCGATCGCCGATGGCGGCTATGCCGGCATCGAGATCACCGACACGATGATCGGCCGCTATGCCGACAAGCCGGTGGAATTCGCCACCGCTCTGAGGGCGTCCGGGCTTACCCTCGTCTCTTTCGCCTTCGGCTCGAAGAGCGGTTTTACGCTGAAGGAGACGATCGGCGCCGACCTCGAGGCGGCTCAGCGCTGGATCAATTTCGCGGCTCAATTTCCCGGCGCGCTGGTGTCGATGGGCTCGGCCACGGTCGTCTCCAACGGCCCGCGCGACGACAAGTTCGCTATAGCTGCCGAGGTCTACAACAAGGCCGGCGAACTCGGCCGCAAGGCCGGCGTCCAGGTCGCGGTGCATCCGAGCTCGCACCACAACACGCTGCTGTTTGACCGTGCCGATTACGACCGCATCTTCGGGCTGATCGATCCGTCGCTGGTCGGCTGGGTGCCGGACACCGGCCACATCTTGCGCGGCCACAAGGACATGGCCGACACGCTCACTACCTATCGCGACCGCATCCGCTACGTGCACCTGAAGGATGTCGATGCCAGCGGCACATGGGCGATGCTCGGCAAGGGCGTCTGCGATACGGCGAAGGTGATCGAGATCGCCAGCGCCGCGCCCAACTTCAACGGCTGGCTGGTGCTGGAGGAAGAGTCCGAGACCGCCGCCGCCGACCCGGCCGGCGCGGTCAAGACCAACCGTCAGACCATGCGCGGCTACGGAGCCTGAGACGATGATCCGCAAACAAGACCGTCGTCTTCGTGTGGGAGTGCTCGGGTGCGGGCCGATCGCGCAGTTCGCGCATCTGGAATCCTGCGTGAAGGCCAGCAATGCCGACCTCTACGCAATCTGCGATGCCGCCCCCGACCTTCTGGCGCGCATGGGCGCGACCTATGATCCCGAGAGGATGTATGGCGACTACGACGCCATGCTGGCCGACCCGCAGCTGGAGGCAGTGATCGTCGCGACATCCGATGCCTATCACGTGCCGATGTCGATCAAGGCGCTGGAAGCCGGCAAGCACGTGCTGTGCGAGAAGCCGATCGGCGTCTCGGTCGAGGAAGGCCAGAAGCTTGCCGACGCGGTCAAGCGCTCGGGCAAGGTGCTGCAGGTCGGCCATATGAAGCGCTTCGACCCGGCGCTGGAAGCGGCGCGCGATTTCGTCCGCGACGAGATGGGCGACATCCTGGCGCTGAAGGCCTGGTATTGCGATTCCACCCATCGCTACACCAACACCGATGCCATCCAGCCGCTGCCCGTCACCAGCAAGCTGGCGCGCAAACCGGCGGGCAATCCGAAGGCCGATCTGCGGCAGTACTTCATGCTGGCGCATGGCTCGCACCTCGTCGACACGGCGCGCTTCCTGTGCGGTGAGATCACCGCGGTGCGCGCCCGCCTCCACGAAAAATTCGGCGCCTATTGCTGGTTCGTCGAAACCGAATTCGCCAACGGTGCGCTTGGTCATCTCGACCTCACCGTGGCCGTGCGCATGGACTGGCATGAGGGTTTTCAGCTCTATGGCGAGAACGGCTCGGTGATCGCCAAGACCTTCAATCCCTGGTACTTCCGCGCCAGCGAGGTCGACATTTTTCACGAGAAGGACGCGACCTCGCGCAAGCCGCTCGGCGCCGACGGCCATTTCTTCCGGCGCCAGCTCGAAGGTCTCGCCGAGACGGTCCTCGACGGCAAGCCGATGCGCGGCGCCAATGTCGAGGACGGCCTCGCTTCGATCCGCGCCATGGTGGCGATTGCCCGCTCGGTCGAAAGCGGCGAGCGCGTCGAGATCGCTGCCGTCACGGGGGCGGTGTGATGCAGATCGGGGTGTTCGCCAAGACCTTTCCGGGCAGCGAACCTGCCGGCGTGCTGGCGGCGGTGCGCGATGCGGGCTTTGCGGTCACCCAGTTCAACCTTGCCTGCGCCGGCCTGGCGTCGATGCCGGATGCCGTGCCCGACGACGCCATCGACGCCATCGAGGCCGCCTCCAATGCTTCCGGCGTTGCGCTGGTGGCACTGTCCGGCACCTACAACATGGCGCACCCCGACAAGACCGTGCGCGACGAGGGCTTTCGCCGGCTGGCGGTCGTGATCAAGGCGGCGGCATCGCTTGCCATTCCGGTGGTCACCCTGTGTACGGGAACCCGCAACCTTGATGACCAATGGGCGCACCATCCGGACAATGCCGATCCCTCGGCATGGACTGACATGGCGGCCGAGATGGAGAAGGCACTGCAACTCGCCGAGCGTCACGGTGTCGATCTCGGCATCGAGCCCGAACAGGCCAACATCGTTACCTCGGCGCAAGACGCGATGCGGCTCATCGCCGAGATGGACTCGAAGCGGTTGCGCATCGTGCTCGATCCGGCGAACCTGTTCGAACAGGCGAGCGCGGCGCAGGCACGCGCCATCGTCACTGCCGCCGTCGAAGCCACCGCGGGCCACGTCGCCATGGCGCACGCCAAGGACCGTTTTGCCGATGGCCGTTTCGCCACCGCCGGGCAAGGCGTCGTCGACTTCCCGGATTTCGTCGCCCGGCTCAAGGCAACAGGCTTTGACGGGCCGCTGGTGACGCATGGGCTTTCGGCCGAAGAGGCGCCCGGCGTCGCCCGCTTCCTGAAAGGGCTACTGTGATGGCGCGCCCGTCCACCTTGCTCCGCAATGACGCCACGCTTCGGGTTTCCGACAGCGGCGACGGGCCTGCGGTCGTCTTCCAGCATGGGCTGGGCGGCAGCGAGGCGCAGGTCGCGCAATCCTTTCCTGCCGGCGCCGGCCGGCGCATCACGCTGGAGTGCCGCGGGCACGGCGGCTCGGAGCTCGGCAGCAGCCGGCCATTCTGCTTCGAGATGTTCGCCGACGATGTGCTCGCCGCCGCCGATCAGGCCGGCCTCGATCGTTTCGTCGCCGGCGGCATTTCCATGGGCGCGGCGATTGCGCTGCGCCTCGCCTGCCGCCACCCGGACCGCGTCGCCGGCCTGATCCTGGTGCGGCCGGCCTGGACATTTGACCGTGCGCCGACAAACCTGAGGCCAATCGCCGAGGTCGCCACCCTGATCCTCGGCCATGGCCCCGGCAAGGCTAGAGAAATCTTCGCGCAATCGCAGACGGCCGCGCATTTGCAGCGCGAAGCGCCCGACAATCTCGCCTCTCTGTTCGGCTATTTCGACCGGCCGGATGCTGTGCCGTTCGCACAGGTCCTTGCCGACATCGCCGCTGATGGACCGGGCATTTCGGCAAGCGATGCCGCTGCGCTCGGTATCCCCGTGCTGGTCGTCGGCAACGCTCAGGATGCCGTGCATCCGCTGTCGGCTGCGCGCACTCTTGCCACAGCCATTCCCGGCGCGCGATTCGCGGAGATCACATCCAAGGCGCTCGACAGCGTTAGGCATTTCGCCGAGCTGCAGGCTGAGATCACCACCTTCCTTCAGTTCAACATTCGGAGCCTTGTTGCGTCATGACCAAATCCCTGTCCGGCCGTGCCGCCATCGCTGCCTTGCCGCGCAACCGGCTGCTCGGCGAGTTCTCGCTGTGGTCGGCCGACCTCGCCAATATGGAGCGCGACCTGAAGCGCATCGATGCCTTTGTCGACCTGCATCACATCGATGTCGCCGACGCCCGTTTCACCCCCGGCTTCCTGTTCTTTCCCGACCTGGTGGCGCGCATCGCCAAGCTCACGGCACGCCCGATCCATGTGCATCTGATGGTCGAAGCGGAAATCGTCGAGGAGCAGACGCGCCAGTTCATCGAGGCAGGCGCCGACCTGATCAGCGTCCATGCCGAAAATGGCGAAGCCGGCCTGCGCGCCGTGCGGCTGGCGCATGAACTCGGCGTCGAGGCCGGCGTGGTGCTGCGGCTGGAAACGCCGGTCGCCGCGGTCACGCCTTTCCTCTCCGAAGTAGCGTTCGTGACGCTGCTTGGCACATCCATCGGCGTCAAGGGCCAGGGCCTGTCCGACCAGGCCTGCCCGCGCCTCATCGAAGCACGCGCGCTGATGCGAAAGGCCGGCCGCGAAGCCGATATCATACTTGCCGCCGATGGCGGCATCCGCCACGAGACGGTACCGCGGCTGCGCGCCGCCGGCGCCGAAACCGTGGTGCTGGGATCGCTGGCCTTCGGCGATCCCGACCTTGCCCAGCGCATGGCCTGGCTGCATGGGCTGAAGGTCGCCGCCTGATGACAAAGGTCGCGCTTGCCTTCGATCTCGGCGGAACGGAGCTGCGCGGCGCGCTGGTCGGCAGCGGCGGCCGCGTGGTCGCCCATGTTTCGGCGCCGACGATGGCGGGTGCGGGATCGGAAGCGGTGATCGGCCAGATCATCACGCTGGCCGGAGAGCTGCTGACACAGCACCCGCAGGCCAGGGTCGCCGGCATTGGCGTCGGCGCGCCAGGCCCTCTCGATCCCAAGGCCGGCATCGTGATTGCGCCACCAACGCTGGCCGGCTGGCACGACGTGCCGCTGATCGACATTTTGGGCAAGCATTTCGGCCTGCCGGTGCGGCTGGAGAATGACGCCAACGCGGCCGCTCTCGGCGAATGGCGCTTCGGCGCTGGTCGCGGCACTGGATCGATGGTGTTCGTCACTGTATCGACGGGCATTGGCGGCGGCGTCGTTGCCGAAGGTCACATCTATCATGGCAGGCGCGGACTGGCGGCCGAGATCGGCCACATGACCATCACCGGCGAAGGCGAGCGCTGTTTTTGCGGCGCCGTCGGCTGCTTCGAGGCGGTCGCCTCCGGAACCGCGCTCGGGCGGCGTGCCACGGCGCTGACGGCACCGGGCGACGGCTCTGTTCTGCGGCGCCTTTCGGGCGACGGCGACGTTTCGGCCAGGCATGTAGTCGAGGCGGCGCGGGCCGGCGATATCAGAGCGCTCGAACTGGTCGAGGCAGAAGCGAACTGGCTGGGCATCGGCTTCACCAATCTGCTTCACCTCTATTCGCCGGATCTGATCGTCATGGGCGGCGGCCTCGCCAATGGCTTCGACCTGTTGGCTCCGCGCATCAGGGCGGTCGTCCAGCAGCGGGCAATGCCGGCCTACCGCGACGTGCCGATCGTGCCGGCGCTGCTCGGCAACCAGGCCGGACTGATCGGCGCCGCCAGCCTGATCCTCTGGGAAGGCGAACCAGGCGCGCCGCTGGCGATGGCGCAGGATGAAAACAATGACGGCGCGACCAAACGTGCCGGCGCCCGGGAGGCAAGCCAACGCTGAGCTCAAGCTGCTCGGCGTGCGCAAATCCTACGGATCCGTCAAGGCGGTACCTGCTATCCAGGTTCAGGCGCGCCGCCTTGGGCTTTGGATGGGGTAACATCCAAAACGCAATTCACGAGAAGCAAGCAGGCCCTCAGACCATTCTCCATGGCCGCTTCTGCCATGCTGGGCAAATCGACAACGCATTCCCGCACACGTCTCGCCGTAAATTTGGTATGCATATGCGAGGGAGAGGGGAAACAGATGAAACACGATCCAGGCTTGCCGTCCGGCGCGACGCCGACGCTCCTGTTTCCGAAGACCTGATGCAAAAGCAAAGTAAGATCTCATGTCTTCTTCAGATGTGACCGGCTCATCCAGCCCCGCGGGCTGGGGCTTGGCCGCAAAGCTGTTTACAACCCTCGTCCTTCTTGGCGCGATCGCGGTCATGGTCACCGGGGCGCTCGGTTACTTCCGCGCCCGCGACGCTCTCGAAAAAGCAGTCTTCGACCAACTTACTGCCGCCCGTCAGAACAAGACGCGCCAGGTTGAAAACTACTTCCGCACGATCCAGGCGGAACTGCGCCTGCTTGCCACTTCCAAGATGGTGGTCGATGCGACACGCGAGTTCCGGACCGCGGTCGACCAACTCGACCGGGCAGGCGCGCCGCCTGAGCTGCGGCAGAAGGTCGGCGATTGGTACGCTGATAACTTCATCCCCGGAATGAGGCGCACCCTGGGCACGGAACCAGCCCTGTCGGACTACCTGCCGGTCAGTGCTGCCCCCTACTATCTGCAGTATCACTACATTGTGGACAATCCCAACCCGGCGGAGCGGCGCAAGCTTCTCGACGACGCCGGCGACGGAAGCGAATACTCCAGGCTGCATGCCATATATCATCCATTGATGCGCACTGCGGCTACCACGGTCGGCTTTTTCGATCTCATGATTGCCGATCCCAAATCGGGTCGCCTGATCTATACGGTCGAGAAGCAGGTGGATTTCACCACGTCTCTTCAGTTGGGACCGTACCGCAGCGCCAACGTCGCGGCCGCCGTCGCCCGCTGCTCGCAGGTCGCAGACCCGTCAGCCATCTGCCTCGTAGATTTCGCCTCATATGCGCCATCAGGCGGCGCGCCGATCGCCTTCATGGCAGCACCGGTGATTGCCCAGGGCGTCGTCATCGGCGTGCTGGTCGCGAAACTGTCGAATGATGAGATCGACAACGTCGTCACCGGTAACCGCCGCTGGCGGCAGGAAGGGTTCGGCGACACGGGTGGGGCCTATCTCGTCGGACCCGACTATCAGGCGCGCTCTGGCCCGCGGGCGTTCTACGAGAACCGGGACAGCTTCTTCGCCGATCTCAAGTCCGTCGGCGCCTCGGAAGAGGAGATCGCCGCCATTCAGCGCTACGGGACACCAGTGCTGCATCAGCGCATCGACACCAAGGCCTCCCGTGCCGCGCTCGCCGGTGTCGAAGGCACGGGCGAGATTATCGGATACCGTGGCGTCCCGACGCTTGCTTCATGGGGACCGCTTGCGATTTCCGATCTCAAGTGGGCTCTCGTGGCCAAGATCGACAGCGCCGAGGCCTTCGCACCGATCGCCGAACTCCGCCGGGATCTGTTGCTTGTCGGAGGACTGGCGATGCTCGTGGTCGCCGCCACCGCCGCCTGGCTTTCGCGCGCGCTGCTCGGACCGCTCCGCGATCTCACTGCCGGGGTGAAACGCTTCTCTGCTGGTGACTATGCGACCAGCGTGCCGGTCCGCACGCGCGACGAGATTGGCGAGCTCTGCTCGGCCTTCAATGGCATGGTTAAGGATCTGCGCCAGAAGAATGTCGTGATCGAGACGAAGAACCGCGAGAACGAGCAGCTGCTGCTCAATGTCCTGCCGGCACCGATCGCCAATCGGCTGCGCGCTGGCGAGGAGAGGATCGCCGACGGCTTCGCCGAGGTCACGGTCGCCTTCGCAGACCTGGTCGGGTTCACGGCACTGACATCGGAAATGCCGCCGCATGATGTCGTGATGCTTCTCAACGGACTCTTCACGCGCTTCGACGTTGCCGCCAATGATCTCGGCATCGAGAAGATCAAGACGGTGGGCGACTCCTATATGGCGGTGTGCGGCCTACCCGTGCCGGTGGCCAACCACGCCGAGCGCATGGTCCGCATGGCCATCCGCATGGTCCACATTACCCGCGAGCACGCGATGGAACACAACGTCTCGATGAAGCTCAGGGTTGGCGTCAACAGCGGGCCAGTGGTCGCCGGCGTCATTGGGAAGAGTAAGTACATCTATGATTTATGGGGTGACACAGTGAACCTGGCGAGCCGCATGGAGTCTGGTGGGGTGCCCGACTCTATTCAGGTGACGCGCCCCGTCTACGAACAGCTCAAGAACCAATTCGTCTTCGAGCCGCGCGGCGCTATCGAAATCAAAGGCAAGGGAAAAGTGGAAGCCTGGGTGTTGAGATTTTAGTCGCGGGGCAGCTCCGATGGCGTTCATGCGTGCAATGAGCCGATCCAAGATCAAGGCCATAAATGGCAAAGTGGCTGCTTTTGAGGACGCGGCGGAAATGTTGCCGACGCCGACGATCCCGGCGCAAGTGAAACGGCGCTGTCGCAGAAGCGCGCCGATGCGGTGATGGACTACCTCGCCGCCGGCGGCATAGACCGCAACCGCATGTGGGCCAAGGGCTACGGCAAGGACAGGCTCGTCCGCGACTGCCCCGACACCGGCTGCAGGTCGCAGAACCGCCGCGTTGTGTCTAATTTGCGCGATGAGAGGGACGACTCGTAGGGGCTGCTGTTTTGCTTGTCACCAAATCAGAGTCACACAACGCGACGGAATTTACCCGTCTCTGCACTCCTGCCTGTATCATCCGCCGCCGCCCGCTTGGGCTTCCGGCATAATTTGCAGCAACGGTTGCGGCGATACTGCGATCTCTCCCGTGAAGGGCCGGTCGTGGGCGAGAATCAAGAGAACGGATGCCGCTACGCCGGTCGCAAAACTTCCAAGAGCGATCGCCGATGCCAGTCGGTTATCACTATGTACGACCGCGATCGCGAGAAGAGCACAGAAGGCTTGCAGGATCATGCAAGCCCACTTCGTGGGGTTGACTTGTGCGGAGCTGACGAGAATCCGTTGGCGACGCGCCTCGAAGGCGTCTTCAAGCCACCTCGTAATCTCGCGCTGCGCGATCTCCTGGCCGGGATTGCTTGGCGTCAAAGCCAGCGTCGTCCGCAGCGCCTCGTTAAGCGCCGGCGGGATTATGGTGAGGGTCGCCGCGCTCTCGGCCATCAGCGGCCACTCCTGGCTCGTCGTTTCCTCGATATAGCTGCGCACCAGCGTCCGTAGGCGCGCCTCGGGCTCCACGGGAAAGCTGCTCGCCAGAACCACGACCGACCGCAGCGCACTGGCCTCGCGATTGACTGCCGCATTGGCGCGATCGTTGTCGCTCCAGACTTGAGCCGCGGTGAACGCCACAAACAGGCCAAAGATGATACCGAGCGGCGGCAACATGCCAGGCGAAAGCGCCTTGAATGACCGCGCCGTGGAGCCCGCAGACAGAGCAGCGATGACTTGGTGCAAGATGAACGCGACGATATAGGTGGCCCCGAACACCACGAGAGCCATCCAAGCGAGTGGAAGAGTATGCAACCAGCCGCTCATGGTAGCGCCTGCCCTATTCCGAGAATTCGTCGTCAGGCGTTTGTAAGGCCGTCGTTCCACTCGTGGCAATGCCACAGTGTTCCATCGTATCGACAAAACTCTCTGCACGGGTGCAATCGGCTGACAACCGGCGTGCTTACGCCAAGAAATCGAACCGGCAATGGTCATGCCGGCCATCGCAAGCGCAATAGGTCTCCTCACAGTCGACTGCCGTCGGGTCCGCAAGGCCGAGCAGGAATGCGAAGGCGCCGGTGACAAAACCTTCGAACATATGGCAGGCGCGCTGTCCGCGCTGCTGCCCCGCCTCCAGAGCGAAGATCGAATTCCTCAGGCTGATGCTGCCGCGACGGCCGGCTACATCCAGTTCATCGATCGAGAACAGGCCCCAGCCGCGCTGCGACAGGCGCTGGAAATAGTGGCGGAAGGTCGCCTCGCGATCGAGGCCCTTGTCGCGCAGCTGCGCCTCGCACCATTCGACGGCGGATTTTGCGGTCGCTGGCCGCAGGACGGCGCGATAGGCGTCGCGGCCGAGGGCTGCCTCGACCGCGAGATGGTTGTTCACCAGGAAATGCCTGGGCAGATAGACCATCGGCAGCCCATCGGTCCGCCAGATGCCGGTGGTGTCATCGACATCGATCGGAACCGCCGGACTGGTCATGTATGCCCTCAGGCAGCCTGCCGCTGCGCTGCGACCGTCGCCGACTGGTCCTTGTAGAACTCGCCGTCCTTCATGATGACGATGAGGTTCTTCTCATGCACCATCATGTCGAGGTCCTTCAGCGGGTCGCCATTGACCAGCAGAAGATCGGCGATGAAGCCTTCCTTGACCATGCCGAGTTCGCCGCCAAGGCCCATCACCTGGCCGCCGAGCCGCGTGCCGCACTGCAGCGCTTCGCTCGGCGAATAGCCGAGCAGGTCGACGAAATGCTTGAGGTCGCGCGCATTGGTGCCTTGCGGCGTCTGAGCGAAACCATAGTCGCCGCCGATCAGCGCGCGCACGCCGCGCTTGCGCAATTCGGTGTAGACCTTACGGCTGTCGTCGAGGATGCGCTGCATGCCGAACTTGACCGCCATCTCATGGGTGAAGCCGAAGGGTTCGCCCTCGTAGAGCGTGCCGTAGATGATGCCGATGGCCGGACCGACGAAGATGCGGTCCTTGGCCGATTCAAGCGCGTCGAGCGCTTCCTCGTCGGCGGACTCGCAATGGTAGATGACGTCGACACCGCATTTCACCGCGCGCTTGACCGAACCGGCGGCGCGGGCGTGGCAGTTGATCTTCTTGCCGAAGTCGCGCGCGACGGATACCGCCGTCATCACTTCGGCCTCGCTCATGACGGTGAGGCCGCCATGCGCCGCGGGACTGAGGTCGTCGCCGGAGATGTTGATCTTGATATTGTCGGCGCCTTCGCGGCAGCACAGCCGCACCGCCTTGGTGATCTCCTCGACACCGTCGGCGATCATGCCGAAGCTCTCGTGATACATGTGCTGCTGGCGCTCGTCGCCGAGGCCGCCGGTGACCGTGATTTCGGGGCTGCCGGCACGCATGCGCGGTCCCGGCAGACGGCCGGCGTTGATCTCGTTGCGGATGACGATGTCGAGGCGGAGCTTCGAGGTCGCGGCGCTGTAGGCGCTGGTAAAGCCGTGATCGAGCAACGTCTTGGCATTGCGCATGGTGAGCAGCAAATGCTCCTCGGGCGGGATCAGGCCGAGATCGGAATCCTTGATCGCGCCGCCGAAGGAAATATGGGCATGGCCTTCGACAAGGCCCGGCATCAGCGTCATCCCGCGGCATTCGACCGTCGTCGCGCCGTCGCCGGATAATTGCCCAGGCGTGCGCGCTATGGTGACGATGCGGCCATTGTCGACCAGCAGATCGGCCGGATAGGCATCGGCGCCGGTGCCGTCCCAGACCATGGCATTTCGGAACATCACTCTTGTCATGACATCGTCCTTTCTGAGTTCGCTGGGCTATTGATTGACGGCTTGCGCGGCGGGCATGTCGTCGGCAACGACATTGGACAATATACCGACGCCTTCCAGTTCCACCTCGCAAATGTCGCCATGCTTCATGAACACCTGCGGCTTGCGCGCCATGCCGACGCCGGACGGTGTACCGGTGACGAGAATGTCGCCGGGCTCGAGCGTGATCGCCTCGCTGATGATCGAGATCAGCGAGGTGACATCGAAGATCATGTCGCTGGTCGACGCGTTCTGGACGATCTGGCCGTTGAGGCGTGTCTGGATGCGCAGACCCTTGCCGCCCGGCGGCAATTCGTCGGCGGTGACGAAGACCGGCCCGAAGGCGCCGGTGCCGTCGAAATTCTTGCCGACCGTCCATTGCGGCGACTTGGTCTGGAAATCGCGGATCGAAGCGTCGTTGAAGATGGAATAGCCGGCGACGTGTTCCAGCGCACGGCTGCGGGCGATGTGGCGGCCGGCCTTGCCGATCACGGCGACCATCTCGCCTTCATAGTCGAGCTGGATCGACGCTTCGGGGCGCCGGATCGCCGCGCCATGCCCGATCAGGCTGGTCGAGAAGCGCGCGAACAGAGTGGGATAGGATGGCGGCACAAAGCCGCTCTCGATCGAATGGTCGACATAGTTCAGGCCGACGCAGATGATCTTGCCGGGAGCCGGGATCGGCGGCAGCCACTCGACGGTTTTCGGATCGATCCGCCGCCCGCGGGCCAGTCGCTCGCCCGCCGCCTGCAGCGCCTGGCTGCCTTCGGCGATCAGTTCCTCCAGCCGTCCGGGGAACATCGCTTCGCTTTCGTCGATGCCGCGGAACTCAGCTTCTGGCAATGCGATCGCCAGTCCGGGCCCCCTCGGTGATTTATAGGCTGCAAATCGCACTGGCCACATCCTCGCTGGTGAAGGCTGGACTTTGTTGAGAAATTATATATCTGTCAACAGAGAATATATTATTTTGCATTCTGATTTCCGGCTGAGATAATGTATCAAGGCTTCTCGATGGACGGATTCGGCCGCAGGCAAGCGAATGGCTAGGGAAGGCTCGATCAATCTCACCCAGGGCGCGTATGAGGATCTGCGCGCCGACCTTCTGTCGTGCCGGATCGAGCCGGGCAGCCGGCTGAAAGTCCAGGAACTGTGCGACAGGCTGTCGGTCAGCCTCGGCGCCATCCGCGAGGCCTTGTCGCGCCTGACCTCGGAAGGTCTTGTCGTGGCCGAGCCGCAACGCGGCTTTCGTGCTGCACCGATCTCGGCCGAGGATCTGCTCGACCTCACCAAGACGCGCATCCAGATCGAGACTTTGTGCATCCGCCGCGCCATCGAGGTCGGCGATGTCGCCTGGGAATCGCAGCTGGTTGCAGCGCTGCACCGGCTGTCGCGCACGCCCGAACATACCCCTGATGACCCGGTGCATTCGAGCGACGAATGGGCGCTCGCGCACGCCGCGTTCCACAAGGCGCTGGTCGGCGGCTGCGACAGCCGCTGGCTGTTGCGCCTGCGCGACCAGCTTTACGACCAGAGCGAGCGCTACCGCCGCCGTTCGGTCTCGCTGGCGCCCAATGCCCGCAACATCAGCAAGGAGCATCAGGACCTCGCCGCTGCGGTGCTCGACCGCGATGCCGACAAGGCAGCCGCGCTGCTGGCGGCGCATCTGGCTGTCACCACCGACATCCTGCTCGCTGCCGAGGCCAACGAAGTGCCGGCTCGAAAGACGACGATCCGCGCGTAGCGCCCCATTTTGAATTCCCTTCTGTCCAAACGAAAACGCCGCCCGCGTGGACGGACGGCGTCTTCCTGAAAGCGGCCTACTGGCGCAGATTGGTCCAGATCCGGTCATAGGCGCGGATCGCCTTCTCGTCGCAGGACGGCGCAAACGAGATCTTCAGATCGGCCGGCGGATTGAACTCGGGTGAGTCGCCAATGTCCGGCGACAGGTACTTGTTCGACCCGGCGATGGCGCTCTGGTAGCCGGTGTATTTCTGCTGCAGCGCGATGTTTTGCGGATCCATCAGGAAGTTCAGGAACTTCTTGGCGTTGTCGACATTGGGTGCCGTCGAAGGCACGGCGACATTGTCCATCCAGCCGACGACGCCCTCTTTGGGATAGACATATTTGACCGTCGATTTCTGCTGCCGCGTCGCCAGCGCCTTGCCCGACCATTGCTCGTGCATCACCGTCTCGCCGGCGACCTGGCGCTCGACGATGCCGTCGGAATTGTAGACTTTCACAAAGGGTTTCTGCGCCTCGAGCAAGGCATCGAGTTCCTTGAGGTCGGCCGGATTGCTGTTGCATTGGTCCTTGCCGAGATAGACGAGCGCCAGCGACATCACCTCGGTCGGCGAGCCGAACATGCCGACCTTGCCCTTGAGTTCCGCCGGCGGATCGAACAGCGGCTTCAGGCTGTCGGTCGGGCCCTTGTAGACGGCGGTGTCGACCGAATAGGAGGTGGTGCCCCATACCCATGGCACGGTGTATTTCGCATCCGGGTCCCAGGGCCGGTGCTGCCACTTCGGATCGACGTTCTTGAAATTCGGCATCGCCCCGGCATCGACCTGCTGGAACAGGTTCTGCTTGACGAAGATCGGCACGAAGTCGTTGCTGATGATCATCACGTCGTAGCCGGCGGCGCCCGAACTTAGCTTGGCGAGCGCGGTTTCGTTGGAATCGTAGGTATCGATGGTGACCTTGATCCCGGTCTCCGCCTCGAATTTCTTGATCATCTCGTCGGAGGTGTAGTCGGTCCAGTTGTAGATGTGCAGTTCGCCGGCATCGGCGAGCGCGGTGGTGGTGATTGCGCCGAGCATGGCGGCAGCAAGCGCTAGTCCTGAAAATCCTTCTTTCCATTTGGTCACTGTCGTTCTCCTCTGGTCTGTTTTCTTGTTTTGGCTTCTTGTTCGACCGTGATCTTTTCCGAAAACCGGTTCCTACTTTTCGGGATCATGGTTAGGCAAATCTGTTGCGTCGTCCGACGAGCAGGGCTGCGGCGACGAAGATGATGGAAACGGCAAGCAGGATGGTGGAGATGGCGTTGACCTCGGGCGTCACGCCGAGCCGCATCATGCCGTAGATGTAGACCGGCAAGGTGGTGGAGCCGGCGCTCGACACCATCATCGAGATCAGGAAATCATCGAGCGAAACGACGAAGGCCATGATGGCGCCGGCCGAAATCGCCGGGATCAGCAAGGGCAGCGTGACGCGGCGAAACAGCCGCCATTCGTCCGCATAGAGATCACGGCCCGCCTCCTCCAGCGTGCCGCCCATATCGCGCAGCCGCGCCTGGATCGGCAGCAGCGCGAACGGGATACAGAACACGGTGTGGGCGATCATCAGATTGATCAGCCCGTGATGCATGCCGAGCCCGGAAAAGAAGATCAGCGTGGTGATCGCCACAACGATTTCCGGCACCACCAGCGGCATGGCGATCATCGCCGTCACCGCGCCGCGTCCAAAGGCAAGCCGGCCGCGCTCCAGCGCCAGTGCGCCAGCCGTAGCGACGGCCGTCGAGGCGATGGTGGCGACGATGGCGATGACCACGCTGTTGTAGGCGGCGTCGCGGATGGAGCTGTTGTTGGCGACTGCCGCGAACCATTTGAAGCTGAAGCCGGCCCACACGGTGACCAGTCGGCTCGAGTTGAAGGCATAGACCACCAGGATCAGCAGCGGCGCGTAGAAGAAGACGAAGATGGCGGCGGTGTAGACCGATAGGCCGGGTGTGTGCCGCCAGTCGAAGGGTTTTGCGCCGGTCATCGCCGGTCCTCCTGTACCCTGCGGGAACGGATGACGAAGACGGTGAGCACGACGACGGTCACCACCGTCGAAAGGGCCGCGCCAAACGGCCAGTTGCGCGAGGAGGTGAACTGCATCTGGATCAGGCTGCCGATCAGCAGCTTCTTGCCGCCGCCGAGCAGGTCGGGCGCCAGGAACGAGCCCAGCGCCGGCGCAAATACAAGCGTGGCGCCGGCGAGCGCGCCGGGCCTTGCCAGCGGCCAGACGATGCGCCGGAAGACGGCGGCGCGGCTGGCGTAGAGATCATGCGCGGCCTCGATCAGCCGCGGGTCGATGCGCTCCAGCGTCGAATAGATCGGCAGCACCATGAAAGGCAGGAAGGTGTAGACGAGGCCGAGCAGGATCGACCCGTCATTATAGAGCAGCGGCAGCGGATCGGAGATGATGCCGGCATGGCGCAGCGCACCATTCGCCAGCCCCTCATCGCGCAGGATCAGGATCCAGCAATAGGTGCGGATCAGCGTGTTGATCCAGAACGGCAGCGTCACCGCGAACAAAAGGATCCGCCGCCGCTCGGGTGTCTGGCAGACAATGTACCAGGCAACCGGCAGGCCAAGCACGAGGCAGATCAAGGTGGTGGCGATGGCGAGATAGATGGAGCGCAGGATGATCAGCGCGTAGCTCGGCGAAAACACTAGGCTGTCGTCGAAATCGCGTTGGTAGAGGAACTGCAGATAGGCGTCGAAGGTCGCAGGCTGGGTGACGCCGCCATAGGGATTGGCGGTCATGAAGGAATAGCCGACCGCCAGCAGCAGCGGCAGCACCATGAAGATGCCGATGACCAGCATGGCGGGCGCAATCAGGAGCCAGGTGCGGTTCGGACCCATCTCAGTTCGCCAGCTCGCGTTCGAGGTGCCGTGCCCAGTCGACGACGACCCTGTCGCCTGTCGCGAGCGCGGCGCCGCCGCGCGAGCGCGAGTGCAATTTTGCCCCCTCCTCCAGCACGACCTCATAGAGTGTGTCGGAGCCGAGGAAAGTGATAGTGGAGACCGCACCCGTGGCGTGCCCCCTGGTGCCGTCCGATGCTGGCGACACCACGATATGTTCGGGCCGCACGACAATCGTCTTTGCCGGATCGCGACCGAGGGCTGCGCCCGGCAGCAGATTGGACTCGCCGATGAAGTCGGCAACAAAACGGTCCTGCGGATTGTCGTAGATGTCGCGCGGCGTGCCGACCTGCAGCACGTCGCCGCTGCGCATCACCGCGATGCGGTCGGACATGGCCAGCGCCTCTTCCTGGTCGTGCGTGACCAGCACGAAGGTGATGCCGGTGTCGCGCTGCAGCCGCTTCAACTCGCTCTGCATGCCCTTGCGCAGTTTAAGGTCGAGCGCCGACAGAGGCTCGTCTAGCAGCAGCACGCTGGGCTTGGGGGCAAGCGCGCGCGCAACCGCGACGCGCTGCTGCTGGCCACCCGACAATTGCGCCGGGCGCCGCGTGGCGAAGCCTTCGAGACGCACCATTTCCAGCGCTTCCTTGACGCGCTCGTCGATCAGCGCTTTCGGCGCGTTCTGCATTTGCAGCCCGAACGCGACATTCTCGGCCACGCTCATATGCGGAAACAGCGCGTAGCTCTGGAACACTGTGTTGACCGGCCGTTGCTGCGGCGGCAGCGCGGCGACATCATTACCGGCGATGCGGATGGTGCCCGAGCTCGGCGCTTCGAAACCGGCAATCAACCGCAGCAAGGTGGTCTTGCCGCAGCCAGACGGGCCGAGCAGCGTGAAGAATTCATTGTCCAGGATTTCGAGGCTGACGTCGTTCAGCGCATGAACGGGATCCGCTTCTTTGGTCACGAAGGACTTTGACACGCTGTGGATGTCGATCATGACCGGCACATTCCTGGGACTGCGTGGAGACGGCCCTGCGGGCCATCACGGCCGTCTGGCGCCGTATCTGAAAATTCGCTCCAAAATTATATTTGTCAACGGATAATATATTGTTTTTGCATTTCGACACGCGAAAGTGTGGCGGACCCATTTAGGCCTGTGTCGGAGCCTTCGCGTTTCAGAGCACCTTGCCGCCCTCGGGATCGAGCAAATGCATATGGGCCATGGCGAGCGACAGCGTCGTCATCTCACCCGGCTTCGGCGCCGATGCCGGATCGATCCGGGCTGTCACCTCGTGGCCGGCGATCAGCACATGCAGCAGCGTTTCCATGCCCATCGGCTCGACCACCTCGACCGGCGCCTTGATGTCGACGATGTCGGGCCGTTCGCGCCGCTCGGTGATGTGTTCCGGACGCAGGCCGAATTCGAGCTCGCGGCCGGCATGGCCGGCATAGCGCACGGTGCGGGCAGCCGGAACGGCGAGTTCGGTGCCGTCGGCGAGCACGACCGCGAGCCGGTCGCCGCGCGCCTCCAGGCGGCACTTGAAGAAGTTCATGCCGGGGCTGCCGATGAAGCCGGCGACGAAGCGGCTGGCCGGCTCATGATAGAGGTCGTTGGGCGGTCCGATCTGTTCGATGCGCCCCTTGTTCATCACCACCACGCGGTCGGCCAGCGTCATCGCCTCGATCTGGTCATGCGTGACATAGACGGTGGTGGTGGCGACCATCTGGTGCAGTTTCTTGATCTCGGCGCGCATCTTCACCCTGAGCTTGGCGTCGAGGTTGGAAAGCGGCTCGTCGAACAGGAAGACTTTCGGCTCGCGCACCATTGCGCGGCCCATCGCCACGCGCTGGCGCTGACCGCCGGAGAGCTGATGCGGCTTGCGCTGCAAAAGCTCACTGAGATCGAGTATGTCGCCGACGCGCGCGATGCGCCGCGACACTTCCGCATCCGGCACTTTGCGGATGCGCAGGCCAAAAGCCATGTTCTGCGCCACCGTCATCTGCGGGTAGAGCGCGTAGCTCTGGAACACCATGGCGATGTCGCGATCCCGCGCCTGGACTTCGTTGACCAGCCTGCCGCCGATGTGGATCTCACCGCCGCTCGGCCGTTCCAGGCCGGCAACCATGCGCAGCGTCGTCGACTTGCCGCAGCCGGACGGTCCGACAAGAACGACGAACTCACCCTTGGTGATGTCGAGATCAATGTCGTGCACGACCTTGAGGTTCTGAAAACTCTTCGAGACCTTGCGCAGTTCAACATCCGCCATGGCGCTATTCCTTTGCCGTGGGCGCGAACATGTCGAGGGCGAGCGCCGCGGCGCCAATCACCCCGGCATCGTTGCCGTGTTCGGCGGTGACGATCACCGGCGGTCGGCCGGGTTTGTGCAGCACGAAATCCCTGACATTGCGAGCGATGCGATCGGTGAAGAACGGACCGGCCAGCGACAGGCCGCCGCCGATGATCGCCGCCTCGATGTTGAGCATGTTCGACATGATGCCGATCATCTGGCCGAGCCAGCGCGTCACCTCGTCGACGACCTGCAGCGCTATCGGCTCGCCCTGCTTGGCAAGATCGCAGACGGTCTTGGCGTTGGTGGCGTCGGTGTCCGGCTTGAGCTGTCGGTAGCGATTGACCAGGGCACGCGCGCTGGCCAGGTTCTCGACCATGCCCGGCACCGGATCGGCGATGTCGGTGCGGGCCGGATCGAGCGAGATGCAGCCGAGCTGTGGCGGCAGTCCGTCCGGACCGTCGACCACCTTGCGGTCGATGACCATGGCGCCGCCAATGCCGGTGCCCAGCGTGATGAGCGCAAAGCGGGAGAAATTGCGCCCGGCGCCGTGCCGCATTTCGCCATGGGTGGCGCAGACGGCGTCGTTCCTGACGATGGCCGGGACGCCGAAGCGGATGCTGAACAGCTTTGACATCGAGCCGCGCAACAGCGCCGGGATCGCCGGGCAACGGCCGTTCAGCATGCCAGTCTCGGGATTTGGCGTGCCTGGCACGCCGATGCCGATGGCGGCGATGTCGGGAAATTCCCGCATCAGGCTCTCGGTGGCCCGGGTAACCAGATGGACGAAATCGCCGAATTCGATGTCGCGATGCACCGGCACGGTGTCCCTAGCCAGCACCTTGCCCGAGCCATCGACGGCGCCCAGCTTGACCAGGCTGCCACCGATGTCGATGCCGATCGCAATTGTCATCAGGCCTCCTTGCGGATGCGCACGTTGAGCCTCCGTCCAAGATTGGGGTAGATCATCTTGTCGGGGTCGATGCCGCGCGCGATCGCCAATTCGCAACCGTACCACTGCAGCGGAAAGGGCGCCCAGCAGCCGGCAAGCCATTGATGCTGCGGCGCGATCGGCCAGCTGACATCAAGGTCGAAACGGGTGGGATGGCCGGAGAGGTTGAGGACGGCCGCACGCGGCCCGAGCTCGGCCAATGCCTCTCCCAGATTGGCGGCGACTTTCGCCTCCGCCTCGGTCTGCGCGATTGATATCACCAGGCTGTTGACGGTCGTGCCGTAGACGTGACCGTGCAAGGCCTCCTCGGTGTCGAAGGCAGCGGTCGGCACGCCGCTGATCTCGGCGATCTTCAGCGACGCTTCGAGCGCGCTGCCAAGATGCGTCGCCTGCCCGGCAACCAGTATGTAGTCGGGAACGCCGAAGCGGGTCATCAAATCCCTGGCGGCGACAAGGCCGGTCTCCGCGGTACGATCCAGTTGCGCCGCCAGTCCCGATAGGTCGAGGCTGCGGCCGGCAAGCCTGGCGGCCACCGCCAGCACCGACATGACGGTTGCGGTATAGCCCATGGTCTTCGGGCCGACAGTTTCGGGACCGATCGGCATCACGATCACCTCGGCTCCGGCCTGGGTGATGAGGCTGTCGGCTTCGCCGGTGATGACAAGGGTTGGAAAGCCATTGGCGACCGAGAGCCGCACAGCTTCGATGGTGGTGATGCTCATGCCCGATTGCGAGGCCGCCAGCACCAGCGTGCGCTGGTTGCTGGCTTTCGGCGTCAGGCGCAGAAAAGCCTCAGGCTCCTTGGCGATCACCGAGGCACCAGTTGCCTCTTCCAGCGCATCGGCGCCTGCCAGAAGCGCGTTCATCGACGAGCCGGTGCCAAGCAGCACGATCCGCTCCGGCCGGTCGCGCAAGCAGGCAAGCCTGGCGAGATCGGCCCCGATCGCAGCGGGAAGTGCAGCCAGTGTGGCAGGCTGTCGACGGATGTAATTGCCTATCTGCATATGCCAGTTCCAGTTCGAAATTGTCGATGTCCAGGGACCGTTTCGCCCTCATCGGACGACGTCCGGCCTATTTGCTGTAGCCCTTGCTGAGACCGCTGATGAACTGCCGCGAGAACAGGGTGAACAGCAGCACGAGCGGCACCGCGCCGAGCGTCAGTGCGGCAAGGAGTGCGGGGTAGTCGTTCATGAATTGGCCGACGAATTGCTGCACGCCGAGGGTCACGGTCTGGTTCTGCTTGCTCGGAGCCAGGATCAGCGGAAACCAGAGGTCGTTCCACACCGGCAGCATGGTCAGCGCGGCCACCGCCGCGAGGCCCGGCCTGACCAGCGGCAGCACGATCCAGAAGGTGCGCAGTTCGCTAGCACCATCCATGCGGGCTGCTTCCTTGAGGTCGGTGGGAACCGTGCGGAAGTAGGTCATCATCAGCGTGACGGCGATCGGGATGCTCATGGCGGTGTAGACGAGCACCAGCGCCACCAGCGTATCCATCAGCTTCCACGCGATCATCATCTGGATGATCGGGATGGTGCCCAGCCGGATCGGCAGCATGATGCCGACGACGAACAGCCCGCTCAGCAGCGGCGCCAGCCGCACACGGTATTCGACGAGTGCAAAGGCGGCGAGCGTCGACAACGTCACGGTGAGCCCGATGGTCGTCACCGTGACAACAAGGCTGTTGCGGTAGTTGACGATGAAATTGCCGCGCGTGAAGACGCGCTTGTAGCCTTCGATGCTGAAGGTTTTTGCCGTCGGCAGGTCGAACGGCCCGCCGAAGATGGCGGGCGTCGTCTTCAGCGAATTGATGATGACTATGAGGACCGGCCCGATGGCAAGGAGGACGAAGAGGATGAGCAGCGCATGGACGACGATGCGCTCGAACGTCCACGGCTCCCCGGGTTGTCGGTGGATTGGTTGCTGGGCGACGATGCTCATCTCGCCCCCTAGACCGAATACGATTTCAGGCGGCGCTGGATCAGCCAGAAATAAATGGCTGTGACCACCAGCACCGTGGTGAAGATCACCGTCGCGACCGCGGCACCCAAATCGAGATCGGCCAGCTGTCCGCTGGAGCCAAAGAAGGTCCGGTAGAAATAGGTGCCGAGGATGTCGGTGCTGTAGTTCGGCCCGGGCGCCGAGCCGTTGAGCGCAAACACCAGATCGAAGCCGTTGAACGTCCAGATGTAGGTGAGGATGGCGATCAGCCCGAACTGCGGCGCAATCAGCGGAAACTTGATCTTCCAGAAGGTCGTCCAGGCACCGGCGCCGTCGATATTGGCGGCTTCGACCAGCTCGTTGGGGACAGCCAGCAGGGCGCTGTAGAGAAACACCATCGGGATGCCGAAATACTGCCACACCGACATCAGCGAAATCGTCGTCAGCGCCGTCGATTCCGTTCCCAGCAAGGGAAAACCGACCAGCCCCCAGAGCGGATTGATGATCAGGCGCCAGACGAAACCGACGATCACCACCGACAGCGTCGCCGGTATGAACAGCAAGGTGCGATAGATACCTTCCGACCGCCGCAGCTTGCCCGAGGTGAGCAGCGCTGCCAGCAGCAGGCCCATCGGCACTTCGACGATCAAATGGATGGCGAAATACTGCATGTTGTTGATCAGGGCGTTCCAGAAGCGGGCGCTGATGGTCGGATGGGTGAACAGGCGCTCGTAATTGGCGAAGCCGACAAAGACGTCGCCCGCGGCGCCGCTGGTCTGGAAGAAGCTCATCACGATCGAGGTCGCCAGCGGCAGCACGGCAAAGACCAGATAAACGGCCAGCGCCGGCAGCACGAACAGCAGCAGGTTTCGATAGGCGGCAACGGGAGATATCAACTGATGACCTCATGTTCACGCCGGTATGAATGGCCGGCGTGCCGGTAGGCTTGCGCATGCCCCGCCACCTGGCAAGGCATGCGCGAAGCGGAGCCGGATTACTTCTTCTGCGGTCCGTACCAGGACGCCAGCCCCGCCTGCAGCTCGGTGGCAACCTGCTGCGGCGTGACGTCCGACTTGGTGAACATCACCTGCAGCAGGCGCCAGGTCTCGTCGTCGAGCGGCGGCGTGCCGGCGCTCAGGCGGTCAAGCGCCAGGCGCGGGGTGAGCTGAGCGCCCTTTTTCAGGTCGGCGAAATCCTGCGCCAGCTTGTTCTTGTAGGTCACCGGCTTGCTGCTCATGGCAAAGAAGCCAGGAGCGGCGTTGACATAGAGTTCCTGGAACTCAGGTCCCGCTACCCAGTCGAGGAAGGTCTTGGCCGCATCCTTGTGCGTGCTCTTGGCGTTGATGCCGATGCCCATGTCAGGCATTTCCTGGAGGTAGCGCTGGTCGCCGGCCTTCGGCACCGGCGGACCGAACACGCCGACATTGAGACCGGTGGAGGCCGCCTGGTTGATGTCCCACGATCCATCGGGAAGGATCGCCGCCTTGCCCAGCGTGAACAGCTGGGTCATGTCGGCATAGTTCAGGCTCTCCTGCCCGGACGGCAGGAACGGCTTCCAGGCCTCGAAGGCGGCGATGGCGTCGACGAATTCCGGATCGGTCAGCTTCTTCTTGCCGTCGATGAGGCCGAGGCGGCCCTCCTCGCCTTTCCAGTAGGCGGGGCCGATCGAGTAGAGGCCGTTATAGGCGAGCTGCCACGATTCCGCCGAGCCATAGGCCAGCGGCGTGTAGCGGCCGTCCTTCTTGATCGCCTGCAGGACATCGATGAACTCGGCGCTGGTGGTCGGCACCTTGAGGCCCAATTCCTTGAAGATGTCGGCGTTGTAGTAGAAGCCGGCAAGGACGGCGGCGACTGGCAGGCAATAGGCCTTGTCGTCGGCGCCCGACCATGCCGCCCGCGACGTCTTGTCGAAATTCTCCAGGCCCGCCAGGCCTTCCAGGGGCTCGAAATAGCCGCGCTTGATCCATTCGCGATTGACGTCGAAGGGCCGGCAGGTGATCAGATCCGCGCCTGCCCCGCCTTCGATCTGCGACTGGACGGCGGCGTTGTATTCATTGGTGTTGATCGGCGCGAACTCGACCTTGATGTCGGGATGCTTAGCCTCGAAAGCGGGAAGGATCGCGTCCTCCCAGACCGCGATGTCTTCCGTTCGCCAGCTGTTCAGCTTGATGGTGATGGGGTCGGCATAGGCGCTGCCGACGCCGCTTGAAAACACAACGCCGAGCGCCGCTGCCAGCGGGATCGATGCACGGTTCGAACGCATTTTCTTGTTCTCCCTCAAGACGGTGCCTCGTGTGAATTCACGATTTTGCACTGTTGCCGGGGAGCATACCTTCTGATACATCTAGTGACAAGTGGTATTGTGTTGTATTTTTCCGCGGAATGGACTGGGATCAGCTCCACGGGACAGCGATTTGACTGGAGGACTTGATGATTGGCGTTGGAATTCTCGGCTCGGGCTTTATCGCCGAGACCTATGCGGACTCACTGCTCGATGTGCGCAATGCCGAACTCGTAGCTTGCTGCTCGCGCAGTCTTGAGCGCGCCACCGGCTTCGCCAGGAAATGGGGACCCAAAGTCAACGCCTATGCCGACATGGACGCGCTGTGCGCCGACCCGGCGGTCGAGATCGTCGTCATAGCATTGCCCAACGAGATCCATCTCGAAGCGGTCAGGATCGCCGCGAAACACCGCAAGGCCGTCATCTGCACAAAGCCATTGGCGCACACCGGCAAGGAAGCAAAGGAAATCCTCGACATCGTCCAGAGCGCCGGCATCTGGCACGGCTATGCCGAATGCGCCGTGTTTTCCCCCAACATCGCCAAGGCGCACCAGATGATAAAGGCGGGCGGCATCGGCAAGCTCCTCACCATGCGGGCGCGGGAGGCGCATTCGGGCCCGCATGCGCCGCATTTCTGGAATGCCGAACTGGCCGGCGGCGGCGCCTTGCTCGACATGGGTTGTCATACCGTCGAGAGTGCCCGCCACTTCTTCGGCAAGGACAATCTCGTCACCGAGGTGATGGCCTGGGGCGCGACGCTCGTCCACGGCGACAAGACGACAGGTGAGGACACCGCGATCGCCCTGTTGAAATTCGCCGGGGGAGAACTCGCCACCATCGAATCGTCGTGGATCGAAAAGGGCGGCATGCAGCTGCGGCATGAACTGGTCGGCTCGGCCGGCCGGATCGTCACCGACACCTCGGTCGGTCCGGTCTGGGGCTTTATCGAGAACCCGGTGGGTTATCTCGTGGAGAAGGCAGACGCCGAGACCGGCTGGGTGTATCCAGTGCCCGAAGAGACCCGCGCCTATGGTTTTTCGCAGCAGATGCGCCACTTTGTCGACCATTTCGCGGCGGGCACGACGCCGTTGGAAACTTTTGAGGACGGCGTCATCGTCAACCAGATAATTGACGCCTGCTATCGTTCGATGCGAACGGGCATCTGGGAAAAGGTGAAGGCGGACGCATGACCGAGATGGAGGGCTCCCCGCTGCAGTCCGATGGCCCCGAACCGCTGTGGCGGCAGGCCGCGGACGCGATCATGCATGAGATCACCAGCGGCAAGCTTGCCTCCGGCGCAAGGCTGCCGGCCGAGCGCGACCTGTTCACACGCATGTCGATCAGCAGGGTGACCTTGCGCCGGGCCCTGCAAAGCCTTGTCGAGGAAGGCGTGCTGACCCCGTCTCACGGGCGCGGCTGGTACGTGTCCGCCAAGGTGCCGAAGGAATTTCCCAACACGCTGGAATCGTTCAGCGAGACAGCCAGGCGTCTTGGCCTGGCGCCCTCCTCCGACGTGCTGCGCGCGGCAGAGGCGCCCGCCACGCTGGACGAGGCCGAGGAGCTGTCGATCGCGCCCGGCGCGAGCCTGTTCCATCTGGAGCGTATCCGGCGGCTCGACCAGGTTCCGGTCGCCGTCGACACTTCGTTTTTCGCCACCGGTCTCGGGCCCGACGTCAGTCAGGTCGACTTTCGAACGGCGTCTCTGTTCGGCCTCCTGATCGGCGCCGGCATCGATCTGGCCCGTGCCGAGACCACGATCGAGGCGCATGGCGCCGATCCGGTGCTGGCGCGGCACCTCGACATGGAGGTCGGCAAATCGGTCCTGGTGATGCGCCAGCTCATCGTCGATACGTCCGGCCGTCCGCTGCTGTCCTCGACGATCCGCTACGCAGGCGATCGCTATCGCCTGCGTACGTCGTTCTCGCGCACCGGCAAGACCGCTGCCGTCCGTGTGCCGTTGAACCGCGAGTAGCGGAGAGCCGACAGGCTGGGCTGTTGCCCCGTCTCCCTGGCGGGCTGGTGATCAAGCATCACAGATCCGTTGTCCGCCCCGCCACCGCTGCTTGCACCAGGCGATCGGTGAGAATGGCCAGGAAGGCGATCGACAGACCGGCGATCAGGCCCATGCCGGCATCGGCCTTGCCCAGCGCGACATAGACCGCCTGTCCGAGATCGCGCGTGCCGACCAACGCCGCAATGGCCAGCATCGACAGGGCCGCCATGATGGTCTGGTTGAGGCCAAGCATGACCACCGGCAGCGCCAGCGGCAGCTTGGCCTGAAACAGCGTTTGCGCCGGCGTCGCGCCCATCTGTTCGACCGCCTCGACGACATCGGCCCGGACGTGACGCAAGCCATGCTCGACATAGCGGATGGGCGGCACAATGGCGTAGAGCATGATGGCGATCAGCGCGGTGAACTCGCCGACCTTGAAGAACATCAGCGCCGGGATCAGAAAGACGAATTGCGGCACGGTCTGCAACGCATCGCAGACCGGCTTCAGGGCGCGCGATACGCGCTCGCTGTGCGCGGCCCAGACGCCGAGAGCCCCGCCGATCAGCAGGCAGAGCAGCACCGCCAGCGTGCAAAGATAAAGCGACTGGACCAGCTGCGCCCACAATCCGTTGACCAGGATCAGGAGAAAGCCGGCCATCGCAAACAGGGCGAGCCGCACACCGGCGACCTGCCAGGCGAGGAGGGCAATGCCTGAGATGAAGGCCGGCCAGGGAAAGCCGAGAAAGCCGGTGTAGAGGAGGATGCCGGCGACAAGCACGGCCAGCGCCGGCCGCCAACCGAAACAACGCATCAGCAGGGCTGAAGCCGACAGGACGGCCGCGGCATAGGCGGTGTTTGCCAGCGGCGAGAGCATAAAACCCCAGATGGCGGGAACGGCGGCGCCCGAAATGCCGATCCTCAGCGGCAGCAGCAGGCAATAGAGCACGCTGTTGCGCAGGCCGTCGAAAAACCAGGCGTAGTCGCGCACTAGCCCGAGCAGCCATTGGTTGACCGCGCCCATCTGGGTGCGCAGTCCGGTGCTGGGCAGCAGCGTGTCATCCGGCCAGAAGAAACGAATGGCGATCGCCAGGCCGGCCGCCAGAGCCATGACCACCAGCAGTCGGTGCCACGTCATCCATCGCATGGCTGCTGTCGGCCCGGTCGGCCGCTCCCTGGCAAAGCCGATGGTCAGGCGGTCGATGAGAATGGCCAACAGCGCAATGACCAGACCCGACAGGATGCTCTGGCCGAACTCGGCCTTGCGCATCGAGGACAGCACCTCCCAGCCAATGTCCTCGAAGCCGCCGATGATGGCGGCGACGATCACCATCGACAGCGCCGCCATCGTGGTCTGGTTGAAACCGACCAGGATCTGCGGCAGCGCCGTCGGCACTTCGACATGCCAGAACTGCTGGCGGCGCGTGCAGCCGCTCATCAGGCCGGCCTCGCTGACGGCGGCGGGTACGCGATCGAGGCCGAGCATGGTGTTGCGCACCATCGGCGGCGTTGCATAGATGGCGCTGGCGATGAGCCCGACCACCGGCCCGAAGCCGAACAGCAAAAGCAGCGGGATGAGATAGGCGAAGGCCGGCACGGTCTGCATCAGGTCGAGTGCGCCCATGAGCAGCGGGCGAAGGCGCGGGCTGACATAGCCGAGCACGCCAAGCGCAAAGCCAAGCACGGTGGAGATGGGTACGGCGAGCAGCACCAGCGACAGCGTGCTCATGCTCTGCGGCCAATAGCCGGCGAGCAGAATGTAGATCAGCGCCAGCAGCGCAAAGACCGCCAGCCTGATGCCGCTCGATTTCAACGCCAGCGCCGCCACCGCCAGCATCACCGCCGGCCAGGGCAACCAGACCAGAACCAGGCGAGCGCCGCGCATCGGCGCTTCGAGCATGGCGGAGAGAGCGCGGAACGCGGGCTGGACGACGGTCACCACGGCATCGGTGACAATGTTGACGCCTGCTGCCAGCGGCAGCGTCCACTCCTTGGGAAACGTCACCAGCCAGGGAAAGGCCGCCTTCAGTACAAGGCAAAGCGCGGTCAGCGCAAGGAAGCCGCACCAGGGTAAAAGGGCCGGTTCGATCGCGACCCTCGGCGCGGATCGGAATGTCGCTGCCGGCGCCGTCATGGCCGGGTCCGGCGGGCCTGTTCCCGCTCCAGCACGGCGAGGACGGAACCGGCCGTCAGCAATGATGGCGGGCTGGCGCCGTCGCCGGGCACGGTGAAAGCGCGGACACCCGACGCCAGGCGTGGAATAAGCTCCTCCAGGCTGGTGCCGGCAGCGACGCTCTCCTCGGGCATCGCTGATCCGTTGGCCGGCGCCGCGAGATCGCCGGCCTTGATGACGCGCAAGAGCGGCATGTCCTCGGTGAACTGCGCGACATAATCGTCGGCGGGGTTGAGCACGATGTCGGCCGGGCGGCCGATCTGGACGATCTTGCCGGCGCGCATGATGGCGAGCCGGTCGGCCAGCCGGCGGCCATGTCATGGGTGATGAAGATGATGGTCTTCTTCAGCATGCGTTGCAGGCGCAGGAATTCGTCCTGCATCTGCCGGCGGATGAGCGGGTCGAGCGCGGAGAACGGTTCGTCGAGGAACCACAGTTCCGGCCCGACAGCGAGCGAGCGGGCAATGCCGACGCGCTGCTGCTGGCCGCCTGAGAGCTGATGCGGAAAGGAGGCTTCGCGGCCCTCGAGACCGACCAGCGCAATCATCTCGCGGGCGCGAACCTCGCGTTCCCGCAGCGGCTTGCCCTGAATCTTGAGGGGAAACGCCACATTGTCGAGGACGCTGAGATGCGGCAGCAAGCCAAAATTCTGGAACACCATGCCCATGGCATGGCGGCGAAGCTCGATCAGCTCCTTGCCGGTGGCCTTGAGCAGGTCCTGCCCGTCGAGCAGGATCTCGCCGGCACTCGGTTCGACCAGTCTGGACAGGCAGCGCACCAGCGTCGACTTGCCGGAGCCGGACAGGCCCATGATGACGAAGATTTCGCCGGCCGCGACCTTGAAGCTGGCATCGACGACGGCCGGCAGATGCGCTTCCAAGCGCAGCCGCTCGGCCAGCGCGTCGGGCTCGATGATGTAGCCGCGCGAGTCGAAATAATAGGCGGGACGCCGCCCGTAGACCTTCCACACATTGCGGCAGGTCAGTTTGATTGGCGGGGCGGCGATGTTCATGACGTCAAGCCCTCACGCAGCGCTGGCCCCGCTTCGCACCGATGCGAAGCCGGGTTGGCAAATCGACCATCATTCGAGTGGCGAGACACGGGCCGCGTCTATCACTTGGCCGCGTCGACCCAGGGCTTCCAGACCGCCTCGTTCTTGTCGACCCATTCCTTGACGACAGCGTCGAGATCCTTGCCGTCCTTGTCGACGGCCAGCATCATCTTCTGCTGTTCGGTGGCGTCCATCTTGAACGCCTTGAGGAAGGCAAGTGCTGACGGCCATTTGGCGCCGAAACCGGACCAGACGATCTTGTCGACATCGGGCGGCGTGATGCAGTGCTCGTTGCTCTGCTCCTTGCAAGGCGGCATGGTGATCCAGCCGACCTCGTTTTCCGCCAGCGCGTAGTGCGGGCCCCAGAACATCATCACCAGCGGCGACTTCGCCGCCTCGGAGGCTTCGAGTTCGGCGACAAGCGCGCCCTCGGAGCCGGCCGGCACGGCGGTGTATTGCATCGCATTGTCGGCAAGGATGGTCGCGGCGCGCGAACCCCAGTCGGCGGGATAATCGAGGAAGCGGCCATTGGGCGCGGTCTCGGGCGTCGACAGCGCCTGGATGCATTCAGGCTTGTTCAGCGCGGTCCAGTCCGGCAGGCCCGGGCAGACTGTTTCCATGAATTTCGGATAGATCCAGCCTTCCTGGGTTTTCAGGTCGAGCTTGCCAATGTCCTCGATCTTCTTTTCGGCCAGCACCTTGGGATAGATGTCGCCGACATTGTTCAGCCAGATCTCGACCGAGGCGCTGAGCGAGCCGTCGGCCAGGCCGGAAAACTGCGGGAAGTTGCCCGCGGTGACATACTCGACCTTGTAGCCGATCTTTTCCAGCAACTGGCCGGCAATGTGGGTGGAGACATGGGCGCCGGTCCATTCCAGCATGGCGAGCTTGATCGGCTCGTCCTTGGCGCCCAGTTCGGCGCTTTGCACCGGCACCGAGGCGGCAAGCACCAGCGCCAGCCCGATGCCGGCGTTTCTCATTCTGATTGAATTCGGCATGATCGTCCCCTGTTTTGGAATGTTATCGTTTGACCTGAATTCGGCATCGCTGCGGCCAAGCCACCACTGCTGTGTTTTCCCGCGCCAACTCCCATAGGCGCGGGAAGACGGTCTGCTGGCTATCCTGAAAAGTCTATGACGAAGCGTCCTTTCGACTGCCCTTGTTCGAGTGCTATCAGTGCGTCGGACACCCCCTCCAGCTTGATCGCCTCGACAATGGTTTCGAAGGGTTGTGCCGCGTGCATGGCGATCAGTTCGCGCATCTCCTGCCTGGTGCCGACGCTGGTGCCGGTGACAACGACGCCGGTGGCCGTCAGCCATTCCTGAATGAGCGGCACGGGTTCGAACACCATGGCGGCGGCGATTATCCTGCCGCGCGGGCGAATGCCCGCGACCATCGCGTCCCACGTCGCGGTCGTCGGCGCGAAGTTGATGCAGGCGTGCTGCTTCTCGCTCTTCGCCGCGAGCCGTGCCGGCAAATCCCCGTCTGCGACTTCGGTCTCAGTCGCGCCATAGCGCCGGGCGATTTCCAGCTTCGCCGGGTCGCGATCGACCGCCAGCACCCTGACGCCGAGACGACTGGCGATCTGCACCGCGTAGAGACCAAGCCCGCCACATCCGAAGATGGCGCAGCTGTCCCCTGCCTTCAGCCCGGCGCGCTTCACCGCGCCATAGGCGGTGATGCCGGCGCACATCACCGGCGCGGTGGTCATGGGGTCGATATTCGAAGGCAGGACGACCGCAAATCTGGCGTCGCAGGCGACATATTCGGCAAATGCGCCGGGGACGTTCAATCCATGCGCGCGATGCTGCTGGCAGAACGATTCGTAGCCATCCAGGCATTCGTCGCAATGGCAGCAGGTGTCGTGGATCCAGGGAACGCCGGCGAGATCGCCGACCGACCAGCCGCTCACCCCGTCGCCGATCGCCTCGACGCAACCGATGCCTTCGTGACCCATGACAAATGGGGCGGGAGCGCGCGGCGGCACGCTCTCGCCGCGCCAGATGTGCACGTCGGTGTGGCAGACGCCGCAGGACTGCAATCGCACCAATATCTGGCCGGGGCCGGCAATTGGACGCGGTACGCTCGTGACATCGAGCGGCTTGCCATATCCGGTCAGCACCGCGGCACGCATGGTGGATGTGTTCAACGTCATCGGCACTCTCGTCCGCAGGCGCTTGGCATCTGTCTTGTGCTGACAGCCTAGACCTGTCGAAATTATGTGACAATAGAAAAATTTGTTAGAGCGTACAAAAAATAGGTCGGGTATAAGAATCGCATGGCGACGAAGGCAAGAAAGCAAAAGACCCGGATCGAGGATATCAGGCGCATCGAGCTGATCGAGGCGGCGCATCGCATCTTTCTGCGCGACGGGCTGAAGGGGTTGACGACGATCCGCATCTGCCACGAGGCCGGGATGTCGCAAGGCATCTTGACCTATTATTTCAAGGACAAGGATGAGGTCCTGTTCGAGATGGTGCGGTTTGCCAACCGCCTCCTCATGGATGCGGTGGTGGTCAATCTTCGTCAGGCGGTGACGCGGTGGGATCGCTTGATGGCGATCGTCGACGGCAATTTTCCGGAAGAGAAATTTGAGCGCAACACGGCCAATGCCTGGATCTCCTTCTACGCGGAAGCGGCGCACAACCCCCGCTATGCCGGGCTGCAACAACTGTTCTACAAGCGGCTGCGGTCGAACATAGGCTCGGCGCTTTCGCCGCTGCGGTCGAAAAGCGAAATCGACCATTTTGTGCGTGGCTTTGCCGCCATGCTCGACGGATTCTGGCTGCGGCGCGGTCACTCCGACGATGACATCTCTTGCCTGGAGGCAAGAGCGCTGCTCGTCGAATATTCGGAAAACATGCTCGGCGCGGAGATGGCAGCGAAGCTGAAGACGCTGCAGCTGAAGGCGGCCTGACCGTCGCAGCGGATCGATCGCCGAAGCTGGCGCCACCCGAGCGCTCCTTGCCGGCCTGGGCGTTACCATAGCGCTCCGCCGGTGATCTGGATGTTTTCCATGGTAATGCCCTTGGCCAGATCCGAGCACAGGAAGACGGCGAGTGCCGCAATCTCCTGCGGCTGCAGCATGCGCTGCTGCGGATTGCCCCTGGCGATCTCGGCCATGGCTTCCTCTGCCGTGCGCCCCTTGCCCTCGCGCTCGACGACCTGCGCCACATTGCGGCGCATCAGTTCGGTCTCGACCCAAGTCGGGCTGATCATGACGCAGGTTACGCCATGTGCCGCCCCCTCCAGCGCCACGCAACGGGTCAGGCCCAGCAGCCCGGCCTTGGAGGCGCAGTAGGCCGGGTTGTCCTTCCAGCCGACGCTAGCCGCCGTCGAGCCGATGTTGACGATGCGGCCCCAGCCGCGCCCGATCATGCCGGGCAACACGGCGCGGGTGACGCGGAACGCACCAGTGAGATTGGTGTCGACGATCTTGTCCCACAGCGCGTCGGAATGACCACAGACCGGCTGCTCGGCGGTGGTGCCGGCGGCGTTGACCAATATGTCGGCGGGGCCGATGGCGGCTTCCGCGTCCGCCGCGAACCGGTTGGTCACCTCGCTGTCGCGGACATCGAGATGAGCCGCATGGACCCAGGTGCCATGGGCCGACAAGGCCGAGCGCACGCGCTCAATCTCATCGGCGCCGGGATAGTAGGCGGCATCGGATTTATCAGTGCCGGCGCGCGCAATATAGGAGCCGACGGCGACATTGGCGCCGGCCTGTGCCAGAGCTGTCGCAATGGCAAAGCCCATGCCCGAGAAGCCGCCGGTGACGATCGCGCTGCGGCCGGAAAGGTTTGTCATCAGGCATGGTCTCCGGAAGTTTCGATGCGGGCGGCCAGGCCCGAAAGGGTTTGAGATTCACACGGCAAGATAACCTCCATCGACGACCATTTCGGAGCCGGTGACGAATTTCGATTCATCGGAAGCGAGGTAGAGCACCATGTAGGCGATGTCGTTGGGTTCGCCGAGGAAGCCGATGGGATGGCGGGCCAACGCCCTCGCCTTTTCCTGCTCCAGCAGCCCAAGATCGCGCAGATAATTTTCGGTCTGCGGCGTCCAGATGTAGCCGGGATGGATGGAGTTGCAGCGGATGCCGTAGCGCTTTACGGCGCAGTGCACCGCGACCGCCTTAGTCAGCGTGCGCACGCCGCCATTTGAGGCGCAGTAGGCGGCAAGGTCGGCCTCGCCGATGATGCCGTCGATCGAGGACAAATTGATGATCGAGCCGCCGCCCGATTGCTTCATCAGGGCGATGCCTTGCTGGCAACCGAAGAAGACGCCATCGAGATTGACGGCCATGGTGCGTCGCCATTCCTCCAGCGATGTGTCCTCGATGTTTTTGGCGATGGCGATGCCGGCATTGTTGACCAGCACATCGAGCCGTCCGAATTTTTGCTCCACCGCCGCCAGCACCGGCGGCCAGTCTTCGGGGTTCGAAACATCGTGGCGAAGTGAGAAGCTTTCGCCTCCAGCGCGAGCAATCAGGTCAGCCGTCTCGCGGGCGGCCACTTCATCGATATCGCTGACGACAACCCTGGCGCCCTCGCCCGCAAGCACCAACGCAGCTGCCCGTCCGAGGCCCATTCCGGCCCCGGTGACGAGCGCTACCTTGCCTGCGACGCGGTTCACAAGATCAAAATCCTTAAAGTGGTTTGCCCAGCCATTCGCGATAGAAGCCTTCGAGGTCGGGTTCGAAATCATGCACGATCGGATAGCCCGGTGCCGCTGCCTCTACCTCGTGCAGCGTTCCGCACTCCGGGCAGATGAATTCGCGGATTTCCATCCATTCGGGATCGGGCAGATCGCTGTTGGGATAGATCTCGCGCAGCGCCTCTTCGGTGTTGCGCACATTGATCGAGGCCTTGAGCTTCCAGTTCTTGCGGTAGTCGCCGAAGGAATGACCGCATTCGCAGCGGGTGATGCGCTCATCGCCGCTCTGGCAGATGAACAGGTGATCGCTCACCGGCAGCAGGATGGGATCCTTCCAGGCGACGCGATCCTGATAGACGGCGACCATCTTGAAGAAGCGATCGTCGTCCTTGTAGGCGCTCATGATGCGCCGCGTCTGCGGCCAGGGCAGCTGGCCAGCGGCCAGATCGCGGATGACTTCCTTGCTGTACGAGGTCATGGCTTTGCTCCCGGCATGAAGATCGATCTGGCGTCGACGTTCCAGAACTCACTGAATTCCCTGGTGAAGCGCGACGACAACTTGATCGCGCTGGCATACATTTTCTTCACCTCGGGGGCGAAGTCGGCCTTTTCGACGCGGCCGCGCTCGGCGGCAATCCAGTCCGTGACGGGGATCGCCTTGGCCAGACGCTGCTTGCGCATGGCGGCACGGCGTTCGACCGTCGCGTCGATATCGGCAACGGGATAGCCATCGGCGTCGTCCCTCAGCACGATGCCGAAAACCTGGTCCGCCGCTTCGCGGGTGAGGAAGCCGTTCTCGACATCCCACGCCGTCTTGATCGGATCGCGCTCCAGCACATCGCCATAACCGCCACCGCCATTGTAGGAATGGCTGAAGATATCGCCGGACTTGTGCGGCGATGTGATGTAGGGGCCCTCGACCACGACATGGTCGCCGCCGATGTTCTTCTCGTAATCCGAAAGATGTGGGTCGATGCCGGGCGCATGCGCCAGCGGCTCGCCCCTGGCCGCCAGTTCATGGATGTTGGAATTGCGCACCGCGCGATGCTTCTGGCAGGTCGGCGCCGGATAGCCGCCGCACATGCCGCCATTGTCGAACACGCGCGAGGAGTGCTCCGAGGTGTGGAGCCTGAGATGCGAGGTCTTGTTGATCAGCCAGGTCGAGACGAACGAGCAGCCGCCGCGATATTTGCCGGCGCCGCCTGAGTTGGGCACGATCGAGCGGCCGATATAGACCATCGGCATCGACTGTTCCCAGACCTCGATGTTGCCCATGTCGGATTCGGGATTCCAGCCCACATAGGCGGTGTCGAGACCGTCCTTGATGGCGAGCGCGCCGGAGCCGGCGGCGGCGCATTCGAAATGCGCCATACCGAACGGCGTGCCGTACTGGCTTTCGCCGCCCATCTCGATCATCGGGCTGTTGACTTGGCCGACAAAGGCTTCTTCGACGAAGCCGCGCGCCACGAAGCTGCGCGACAAGAGCCGCTGGAAGACGCCGTAGGCCGGCAGCAGCAGGGCCCATGACGTCGCGGTGGCCACCATCTCGTTGTCGGGGTTGGTCCAGGTGCCGTGCGGCAGTTTCAGCTCGGTTGCCATCCAGGCGCCGTCATTGACCAGCCCTTCGAAATTCATGTGCTGGGTCAAGGTGACGAACATGCCGCCATCCATGCCGGCCGGCGTGCAGTTCATCGAATGGTAGCCCCAGGGCTGCGTGCCCTCGAAGTCCATGGTGATCTTGCCGTCGGTGGTGATCTCCATCTCGATCGGGATGTTGTAGAGCCAGTCAGGATCGCCGAGCAGCTGGAAGCCTGGCTTTCCCGCGGTGACGTGGCCATAGAAGGTGTGGCCGCGATAGATGCCGGGCACGGTGAGCTGGCGGGTACGGGCAAGCTGCGCGCGACGGCCTTCCTCGATGAACTCCTTCGACACCTTCATCCAATAGTCGAGGCCGATCTCGGAAATCAGCTGCTTGACGCTTTCGCGCATGTCGATGCAGGAGGCGACCTTGGCCTTCTCGTCCAGCACCCAGTAGATCGGCATGCGCAGATTGCGCTCGCAGCGGATGACGTAGTCGCGGCGGATCTCATCATTCTCGCCGATCTTCTCGGCGCAGACGAACAGGCCTTCGGTGAAGCGCTCCTGCGCCAGGCAGACGTCGCCGCCAGGCGTGATGCCACCGGCTTCCAGCTCGTGGCAGACCGCGCCCGCCCAACCGACCAGCGTGCCTTCATGGAAGATCGGCACCACGTCCATGACGTCGGGCACCTGCACGGTGCCGATGAAGGCATCGTTGTTGGCGAAGATATCGCCCTCGCGGATCTTCGGGTTTTCCTCATAGTTGTTCTTGATCATCCATTTGATGAAGCGGCTCATCGTATGGACATGCACCATGATACCGTTGGACAGCGCGATGGCGTCGCCCTCGGGGGTGTAGATGGCGACCACCATCTCGCCGACCTCGCGCACGCCGGGCGAGGCCGAGATGCGGCGAGCCATTTCGCGTGCAGAGACGCAATAGGCGCGCAGCTTGGTGTGCAGCGTCTCGAATTTCAGCGGATCCTGGTTGCGCAGTGTGAGTTCCGTGATGCCGTCATAGCAGCCGGTCTCTTCCATCAGCCGCTCGGAATCGAGCAGTCTTTCGCGAAGGCGCAGGGCCGAAGCAGGTTTGTCCAACATGGCGGTGCCCTCTCAAGCGTGGGTGTAGTGCAGCAGCGTCCATTCATCGACATGGACGCGGTCCTGCGGATGAACGACGAGCGTGGTGGCGGGATGTTCGATGATGGCCGGGCCGATCACTTCATGGCCAGGCTGCAGCAGATCCATTTCGTAGAGATCGGCCTTGTGCCAGCGCCCAGCGATATAGGCGTCGCGCACACCTTTGTGGGCGGCTGCCGGATGCGACTTGCCGAGCGGCCGCTTGAGCAGCACCGGCTTGACCTTGTCGGCAGTGGCGATCAGCCCGAGCTCGGTGATGGTGAAGCCCGCCTCGCCATAGCGCGACACGCGATGGTTGACCTTGGCGTAGACCGCCTCGAACTCGTCCAAAACCTTGCGCATGTCGTCGGCCGAATTGACCTCGGCGAGCGGCGCCATGACTTCGACGTCCTCGAGCTGGCCGGTGTAGCGCATCATCAGGAACGGCACGGTCCTGATTTTTTCGCCCGCATGGCCGTCGGCGATCATCTCGTCGACCGCGGCCTTGGTCAGGTCGTTCCAGACCGTGGTGACCTTGGCGCCGAAAGCGGCGAGCGTCGCCTCGTCGGCGCGCGATGGGATGTCGTGCTGCGTCGACACCGAATGGCGGCGCATGAAATCGGCCGTGGTGCAGCCGAAGGCGGAGAAGGCGGCAGCGAACTGGAAGGTGATGATATCCTTGAAGCCGATGCCTCTGGAGCAACCCGCCAGATGCAGCGGACCAGAGCCGCCATAGGACAGCAGCGTGAATTCCGAGGGGTGGATGCCCTGGCCGGAGATGACGCGACGTAGTGCGTTGTTGGCATCGGACTCCAGCATATCGATCATGCCTTCGGCGGCTTCCTCGACGCCGACGCCAAGGATTCTGGAGCACTTTTCCTCGAACGCCTTGCGTGCCTTCTCGACCTGCAGCACGACCTTGCCGCCGAGGAAATAATGCGGGTTGAGGCGGCCGAGAATGGCATCGCAATCGGCGATGGTGGGTTCGGTGCCGCCGCGATCGAAACAGATCGGGCCGGGGTCGGAGCCGGCGCTTTCCGGCCCGAGCGAGACTTTCTTGGTCAGCGGATCGACCTTGAGGATCATGCCGGCGCCGGCGCCGATGGTGTCGAGATGCAGCGTCGGCACGTTGAGCTTGAAACGGTCCATCAGCGGCTCGTTCTCGATCCGCGTCTGGCCACGGGTGATGACGCCCATGTCGAAGGAGGTTCCGCCCATATCCGAACAGATCAGCGAGTCGTTGCCGATCAGCTTGCCGACATAGGCCGCGCCCAGAATGCCGCCGATCGGGCCGGAGATCATGGTTTCGTGCAGGCGCGGATGATTGATCGAGGTCAGGCCGCCGAAGGAGAGCAAAGTCTGCACGCCATATTTGAAGCCGTATTTCTTCGAGACGTCCTCGATGCCTTTGAGCTGCTTGCGACCGCGCGACGTCGCGTAGGCCTCGATCAGCACCGAATTCAGCCGCGACTGCTCGCGGATGACAGGGCGCACTTCATGGCTGGTGTAGACGATGATGTCGGCGCCGGCCTTCTCGACCTCGGCGCGGCAGATCTCGGCGATGCGCTTCTCGTGCACCGGATTGACGTGCGAGAAGATGGTCATGATGCAGATCGCTTCGACCTTGTCGGCGATCAGCTTTTTCGCGGCAATGGAAACCTCATGCTCGTAGAGCGGCAGCACAATGTCGCCGAACTGGTCGATGCGCTCGGTGACGCCATGGGTGCGGCGGCGCGGCACCAGCGGATCGGGATGGTGGTGGGTGACGGCGTGCAGCCGGTCGGCATAGGAATAGTCGGCCCAGGCCTGCAGCCCACGGCCCATCAGGATCATGTCCTCGAGACCCTTGGTGGTGATCAGGCCGAGCCGGCGGCCGGTGCGCGACAACAGTGTGTTGAGCATGCCGGTGCCGGAATAAAGCACGACATTGACGCCGGAGAAGAGCTGCTCCAGCGAGATGCCCCAGGCATCGGCCGCGTCTTCAGCCGAGGCCAGAAAGCCCTCGGCTTCGTTCTTCGGCGTGGTCGCCGACTTGCCGATCTTGAAGTGGCCGTCCTGATCGACAAGGATCGTGTCGGTCATGGTGCCGCCGGCGTCGATACCGATGACGATGGGATTGCCAATGATCGGCGGATTGCCAACGATGGGGCCGGTGAGGTTGGGTTGGGTCACGGTCGCCTCGGGATGTGGTCTAGGATGACGCAAGGCTAGTTTGGACAGGCCGCCTCGCGCCATATGCCTAAAGACACAATGACGGTTGGGCCGGGATCGCCGAGAAAAGGGCATGCGCATGGGCAATATCTGGGCGCCGCTCGCCAAGGCGATCGCCGCCACCGGCACGGACAGGCATGTCGACTGCCTGATCGATCTGATCGGCGCCGATATCGCGCACGACCTCGTCACCGTGACGCGCTACTCGGCGACGCAGACGCCGGAATTCGTCAAGCACCGGCGCTTTTCGGACGAGATGGTGCAGCGTTATCTCGCCAGTTACTACGTCTTCGACCCGTTCTATGCCTCGTGGCGGCGCGAGCGCAGGCTCGGCATCATGCCGCTGAAGCGGCTTGCCGACGACGCCGCCAAGCGCGGCCAGTACATTGCCGGCTTCCTGGCGCAATCTGAAATCTGCGACGAGGTCGGCATCATGCTCGCCGATGGCGGCGACTGGTGCCTCGGCATCTTCCTCGACCGCTCGACCAATTCGTTCAAGGACAGCGAAATCGCCCAACTGGAGGACCGGCTGCCGGTGTTCGAAGCGCTGCATGCGCTCGACATTACCGCGCGCGGCGCGGACTTTTCCCGGACATCGGCACCGACCGGCCCCGGCGCCTCGCCGCGTCAGGAGCCCTCCATCCCGGCCAGCCTGTGGCCCGAACTCTCGCAGCGGGAGCGCGAACTGGTGCAGCTCATCCTGGCCGGACACCCGACCGCGAACATCGCCGAGCGGCTCGGCATCACCGTTGGCACCGTCAAGAACCATCGCCGCCGCATCTACGAGAAGCTCGACATCACCACCGAGCGGGAACTGTTCTTGCAGTTCTTCCAGCACCGGTAATCTGCGAGCTGACACGCTGCTTCGGAATTGGCCGGAGCGCCACCCAGATGCGTCTTTGATTATTGCTTGACGAACGTGCCCGTGTAGGTCTGGCCGGCAAGCGCGACGGTTGCGGCCAGGGTTCCGTCGGACAGCATCACAAAGCTGAGGTCCGCGCCGTTCGGGAGGCGCCCAAGCTTCAACGTGGTCCCAATAATTCTTCCCGCGCCGGCGGCCTCCCCCGGGAAGTTGTCGGCTAGATTTCCCCACGCATAGGTGACCGTCACCTTTCCATTGGAGGCAATCGTCTGAACAGCAAGTTTGGCTTCATACATCCCTTCCAATCGTCCGGCCCATAGGCCCGAAAAGGCAGCGTATTTTGCTGGAATGCCCTTGCCAGGGGGAGTGATCGTCACGGATTGATCCATGATTGCCGAACCGGAAGAAACAGCGGCAGGACCCAAGGCAGGTTGGGAAGGAGTGGGACCAGGTCCTAGCGCAGGTTCGACAGCGGCGGGTTGCTGCGTTTCAGGGGCAGTTTGGCACGCGACCAGGGCAAGGGCCGAGAGGCCAAGCATTGCGTTGCATAGTGGGTGTGCCATTTTCTGGTGCCCCCGGCACTTCTTTGACTCTGAGCGCAGGCCTACCTTATCACTCGTTTTCACAGACTGTGTCCAGGCAAGTATGGCGATAGGACCGATCGATTTTCTCCTCGCAGGCCGGCATCGATCCCTTAGCGGCAGTGCGAAAAATACCGTCACCGTCTAGCCGATGATGCGCAACAGTTCGCGCAGCCGGACCGGCAGCCGGGGCGAGGCTTGCAGTTCGACACAACTCGCCTCCCATAGCTTCAGATACTCGGCGATCGGTATACCTGTGCGGCCGGGCCAACGGTTGAGTGCGCCGAGAGCTTCGATGCAGTCGGGCGCGCGGTCGTATTCGGCGAGGATGGTCACTGACATTGCTTGAGCGAATGGATTGAGGGCGGGCATTTCGATCTCGCCGCGGTGGTCGGCGAACCACGCAGCGGCGTCGCGCGTGAGCCCCTGGCTTTCAGCGAGCGCCGCATAGCGATCGATGATGTCCTGGCGGTACCGGGCGATGGCATCGCCGAAGGCGTTGTCGCCGGCGAAGGGTGGGGCCTCCTTCCAGCTTTTCGCCAGACGCCCGAGCCCGCGCAGCGAGTGGGCCTCCACCATGGCTTCCTCGACCCATTGGCAAGGGGGCGCCGGCTTGGCGTCCGGCTGCCAGCTGTTGCAGAGCACATGGCCGAGCTCATGGCCGAACTGGTAGGCGAGCTTCGACCAGTCACGCTCACCAATATCCACGATGATCCAGGCCATGCTGCTGCCGTCCGGATGCAGCCAGATGGCCGGCGTGCCGGAAGTGTGCTCGTCGACACGCAGCCTCGTCGGCTGGCGGTCGGAGAGCAGGCGCACGCCGTCCAAGCATGCATCCCGCATCCGCTCCACCACCTGAACGGCAGCGCCCTCCAGCATGCGCCCCCAGTTGCCGGCAAGCTCGATGGGCGCGGTGAGGAGGGTTGGTGATGGGCCGGTCGGGGAAGGCGGGGGAGACATGGCGGCGTAGGCTGTGCTCCAACTGCCCAAGCGTGTCAACGCTACCGGTGCCAGGCTGCCGGCCGCTGAACCCGCAAGCAATGTCAGGAAGTCTCGTCGCTGCAACTTCGGACCTCGATGTCACGACTTCCGCCTAATGTTGTCCTGAAGGCGAAAAATAGGAACTCCCAGCTTGTTCTGTTATCGGCCGAGGTCTAAGTCGTAGGCCAGCTTGGAAGTTGAACTACTCGGAAGCGGCTAGGGACGTGAGGGTGGGCGAGGCGATCTTTTCCAAAACATATGTTGGAGATGCGTTATCAAGCTGGCAGGTCGTCCACGAGCTGTCGACCCATATCGTTGGCGGAGCCTTGGTCGTTTGCGATAGTGACCGCCGCGACTGGCATCTTCTACGGCTTCACGATTCAGCTTTTCTGTTTCGAATGGTTCGTATGAGGTGCCTTCTCAGATTCTTCCCCACGACCACCACAAACTTCTACATCCACCATTATGGTTCTTTGGATGTCGCGGAAATTGCGTTCGACGGCACCATAGTAAACAGGGGTATCAGCCACAACATTTCGATCAATGCTCATCCAGATGGCGCGATCGAGGTCGATGTGAGCTTTTTGAGCTGCCATGGGTCTCTCTCAATAGGCTGCTCCGACAATGGTCGTCCCGTCTACGCCGGCACTGGTCTCGAACAGTTTGCACTCTTGAGCGTTCTGGTTGAAACGTTTGATGCCTATCCCGAATTGTCTCGCACGCCGGCGGAGGAGCGGATCACCCTCGTCGATGTTGGCGGCCAAGGAGGGTTGCAACTCAAGTGGATGCTGCGAGCCGACCATATTACGCCCGTCGTGTTCGAACCCTTGTCGTCGGAAGCGACGGTGATACGCCAAACTCTTGGCCGGATTCCGGGCGCGCAAGTGGTGGAAAAGGCACTGGCAAACACTTCTGGCTCCCAAAAGCTGTATATTACCGCCGGATCTTACTGCTCATCCCTGCGAGAGCCGAACTTTGAGATATTGCAGCACTACTCGGTAGGCCGTGTCTTCAAAGTTGTCAGTATGCAAGAGGTCGAGTGTGTCCGATTTGACGAATTGTTCCGCGCAGGCGCGGTTCCGTCACCGGATGTTGTAAAAATAGACGTCCAAGGTCTTGAATACGAAGTTCTGCTTGGTTTCGGCCACCTTCTGGAATGCTGTCTGGCTATCGAACTGGAAACGCATGTTGTTCCAATATATCGAGGACAAAAGCTGATTGGTGACATAGTCGACATTCTGGGCGATTTCGGTTTCGCCCTGCGCCAACTTAATCAAGTGCCGCACTTCGATGGCGATGCAGTCGAGTTTGACGCGCTCTTTACCAAGAGGCGCGATAAGGTTGCCGTTCTTTCTGACCTGGCAAAGCGAAAATTTGCTATAGTCAGTCAAGTGTTGGGAGTTCCTCCTTACCAGTGAGGCCGTGGTAGAGCGACGGTCACCAGGGATCGAGATAGAGTACTAGTTCCCGGCTGACCTCTGATCCGTCGCCACTCGATCTGAAGGTTGCTCGTCGTCCAGAATGACGAGTGGTGGCATGCAAAGGAAAGCTTGCATCGAGCCATACGCCGCACACATCGCGCAGTCGATACCCGTGTCGTCAAGGACAACGGCAGTTCCAGGAAATGGGATAAGTCTCCTTTGTAGCGGTAGACATTTTTCCAGAAGTATCCGCGCACCTCTTGGTGTGACCGTGTAGGCCTGAAGCCCAAATGAATGCTCTACCTTGATGAGGGACCTGGAGAATTTCTCGGACTGAAACAAGGCAGTTCTATTGGTATATCGGCGATCGTAGAAATCCAGCTTGGCCTTCGTGAAACCGAAATCCAACCAAACAAAAGATGGGTCAAATATCCAGCCCCACTGTATTATATCCCAATCCGCTGGTGCTTGAGACAAAATATTAGCGGATTCCTCCATGAATCGAAACGATGATCGAACATCGTCTTCAAAAATGGTCATTGTCTTGTTCTCTGAAGCCGACAGCTTCCACAAGTTGATATGCGATAGAGCGCATCCCAACGTGCCCGGGGGATACGGACAATCAATGGTAATCAGCCCTTCCTTGATGAGCGCCTCCCTGTCGAGAGAAGTGCCGTCAACGGCCGATACGCGAACCGTATTGTGCAATAGATGCCAGTTGTTGCTTTGATACCTGCTCCAGCGCTCGACGCTGCGGTCGAGGTTTATCAGGTGAATTTTCGGCGAACCCGTTGGCTCGACAGGCCGGGCTGGCATCGTCCCGGAAACAGAGGGCGGGGCGGCGGTGAATGCGGGGGTATCGCCCGCACCACGCAACAGCCCTCGAGCCCGCTCGATCCCGTCACTCACATGGTATTGGCCGTCGCCAAAGGTGATGTAGCCGTAGACTTGTCGGTTATCCATATACTGGACAACGCCGGCCTTCCTGGCGCTGTCGGCAAAGATGACGTACTCGTACCGAGATGTGGCGTCCTCATATGTCAGTTCGATCAGCACATCGGCGCGGACTAGATAGGTGCAGTGCACGAGCGGCATCTCGATAATGCCGCGCACGTGGCGGTTGAGCACCCATCCATATTGATCGCACTGCTTATAATAGCCGTTCGCATCGATCTCGGCGTGGTAGTTCGAATAGTATTGGCCGGGCGAGATGGAGCGAAGCAGGGGGGCGACGATTGGCAAGTCGAGCGCCACAAGTTCTCGCAGCGTGGCCGGCCGCACGAAATTGTCGACGTCGACCACGAAATAGAAGTCGCAATGGTGCTCGAGAGTTTTCCGCAAACTTATGTTGCGGATTCGTCCGAGCACCCTGAAACGCGTCTCGTTCCATTCGTGCTCGCCAAACTGCTCGACCCGATCGGCTACGTCCGAGGCGTCGATTTCGACCGCCGCATAGAGGTGGCCCACACGCTCCACCCATTCGCGCAAGATGTGCTCGGTCCTGTCGGTGTTGTTGTTTGTCCTGATGTACAGGACGATCGACGCCTTCGGGTAGTCGAGCGCCTCGATGCACTCGAGGTAAAGCGGCAGTGCCGGCTCCTTCTGCTTTGCCAGGATTGCGACAAGGATGCGTGGCGCGCCCTTCATGCGCGACCGCAACGAACGCCGCCGGACAAGCTTGTGCTGATCGATCAAGCTCTCGGTCCCGAACGTCCCAAGTTTCGGCGGCTCATAGACCGGAATCTTGTCGGTGGCGAAACGCGCATTGGCTACCACACGCTTCGCCATTTCCGCCGGCAATTTTTCGCTGGCGAGCAATTTCAGACAGGCGTCGAGCGATTCCCGGTAAGCGCCTGTCCAGTAGGCGTTGACAGCAAACTCGTCGAGCAGTCCGTAATCGTAGACCCAGGGCTGTATGAAAAGTCCGGCGGGTTGGGCAAGGTCGAGCCCTCGACGCGCAAATTCCGTTCCTTCCGCATTCCGGCCCTGGTTGCGGCAGTAGAGGCTCGCGGCGTGAAGAGCCTCCGCGCGGGCGGGAACGACCTGCGCCGCACGCTCGAAGACGGCAACGACCTCGTCAAATGGCCGTCCCATCGCTGCCATGAGGTTGCCCGCCTCGAGCAGGCTGACATAGATCTCCTCGTCCCAAAAACCCAGCTCGGCACGCCTCAGATAGTTCGCCAGTGATTTTTCACGTTCACCGGAATCCCTGTAGCTCTGCGCCAAATAGAAGGTGTATCGCGAGACAAGGAAGGGGTCGATCTCCGTGGCGAGCGCATTTTCAAGAACCGCCGCGTCGTCCTGGTACTTTCGCGGGTTTTGACTGCGTGCTCCGCCACGCCCCGTCGCCACGCGAAAACCCTTGGCGGTCTCGCGTGTGAGATGGCCGGGAGGGGCTTCGAGATATTCGTGCAACACGCCCTTGAAGGAGAACGGCAGCCGGTTGCGGCAGATCTGCGGCCGATAAAACGAAATGCCGCCATGGGACACCTCGACGTCGTATAGATCGTGGTCCATCTTCGACTTGAACGCGTTCGGATCGAAGCCGGCGTCCTGGACCACGACGTCGTCGGCGTCGATGATCATGGCGTAGTCGACGGTCTCGACTTCACGCAGCCGTTCAAGGGCAAAGGTCCGGTTGTACGCGAAGTCCCGCCAGGGCTCGTCGATGACTGCGCCGTTGACATTGTGCGTGGTCAGGAAGGTACGGATGAGGTCCTGCGTGCCGTCCTCGGAACCCGTGTCGATGACGAGCACATAGTCAACGATAGGAAGCGCGCTGGCGAGGCATTGCAGGATGACCTTTGCCTCGTTCTTGACGATCATGCACAGGCCGATGGTGCTCATGCTAATCCCTTGACGGAGCGGCGTTCGTTATGCGTTGCGCGAAATTGTTGAAGGGGAACTCATGCGTCTTTGTCCGGCCTTTATACCTCATGCACATTACCCCGCCGCCTTGGCCATTTGCATGACCTCTGTTGCAAAGATCGGTCGTCCCTTCCCAGTCAAGCGCTATCTCAACCCATCCATTGTTAGCCAGCACTTTCCGTGGCAGCAAGGTCTCGCGGTCACCTTGGACGAAGGGGTGCGAACAACCCTTCCAATCGGGTCAATCGCTCACGCAAAAACCCCGCCGCGATATCAAGGTTTCGTTACCAACGAAGGTGGAGCATCTTTAAGCCCCGGATTTTTCGATGCATTTGGCCGCACGCACGCCATCTCGATGTTTGCCAAGGTAGTTAGTCTTGGTTGGGCAGTTAACAAATTGTAAACAGGTTATTTACAAGTTGCTAATTTTATAATTTACTAATGTCTTATGTGTCTGGGAGGGTAGCCGTGGACCGGGCCGAAGGCCCGTCGGTCCGCGCAGTCTGCGAAGCCAGGAGAGTATCCAGGAGCAAGCCACTTCGTGCGTGAGGGCGCAGAGAGTGTCTGGTGGCGTGCAAAGAAGACGTCGTACTTCCTTGAACTCAAGGCCGGCGTTTTCCCAACCTGATGTTCCCTCGCAAGTAGTCGATTCCCTCGAAAGTTGCGTGTTGGGAGTTGGCTGTGGTTGGGGTGATACCAAGTACGAAACGACGCGCCCGCGACGCGGGCATCCGCTTCGATCAACCTCTCAATTATCCGCAACTGGCCGCCAGCAGGGATTACCCGGCGATTGATGGGTATTCCTCGGCGCCTTGTGGACCACTGCGCGCCTGCGGACGCCGCACTCACCTCAGCGAGCGCTTGCGCTTGGCGGCGATTGAAACCAGCGATTGAAACCTAAACGTACGAACCAAGAGAAGCTGCGGCACGGCCGCCGGCGACCAAGGAGAACATGATGAGCTTCACGGCAGGATTTGCGGTTATGGAAGTCACCGTTCGGGGCGTCTTGCCGATCGGCGACACGATCGAAAATGTAAATTATTTCATTCTGGACACGGCCAAGAGCGCGATTGTCGGTCAGGTCGTTCTTCCCAGGGCCGTCAAGCGGAGCATCGCTGTCGCTCTCACCGTCAAGGTGCCAAGCACCGCCGGCTCACTTGCCATTGGGACGTTTGACGATGGCGGGAATTTCCAGTTCGCCAGCTTCCTTCGCGTAGAGACCCCTGCCGTAGAACGTCCCGACGGCGCCGTCGGGTCGTCCGGACGATGACGGCCCCCAAGCTCCTTAGTCCGCAGCGCTCGTCGGCCAGGCCGGTGGGCGGTTTCCCCGTGAATTGAATTCGAAGCCAACAGGAGCCAGTCATGGCCCGCGCCTCTGAAATTCTTTTTGTCGATCCTTCGGTTTCCGACCTCCAGACTGTTCTCGGCAACGTGCGACCCGAGGTTCAAGCGATTGTGCTCGACGGCCGCCGGCCGGCGGCGCGGCAGATCGCTGCCGCGCTCGCAGGGCACCAAGGCCTTGATGCGGTGCACGTCATCGCACACGGCGCGTCTGGCCGGGTCAGCTTCACTGCCGGAGAGTGGTCACCAGTCACATTGAAGGAAGAGGCTGAGGATCTTGCCGCAATCGGCCGGGCGCTTGCCGCGGACGGCGAGTTGCGGCTGTGGAGCTGCGAAACGGCATCGGGGAATGCTGGCGAGACCTTCGTTGCGGCGCTGGAAGAGGCCGTCGGCGCGGACGTCTGCGCATCGCGGTCGCTGGTTGGCGCAGCCACCCTGGGCGGCGCCTGGGAACTGTCCGCACGCGTGAACGCGTCCACGCCCCTGCCGCCACTGACCTCGAACGGGGTGGCAAGTTACGCCGGGGTGCTTGTAGCAGGTGATCTGACGCTCTCGGGGTTTACAGATTCAGGTAGCAGCAAAAGCATTAACACTTACTATCTTATTGACACAAAAAATACCCCAACTCTTGATGACGATACAATCGTTGGAACTTTTGTTCTTAATTCTTCAGCCAATAGCGTGGCGCCAAAATTTGCAATAACAATAACTGTTCCGGATATTACTCATACGTATCTTATATATGATTCAGGGTTCCGCCAATACGGCACGCTTGATCCTATCGACATTGACCCCGTCACTCCGGGTATCCAACCGGGTTATTTTTTTGGCACTACGACCATCAATAACGTCGGCGCCCCGGGCAACGACGGCAATCACTTCGACGGTGGCCAACTAGTGCTCACGAGTGCTGGCACCGGGGGCGCTACAGGCCCCGCAGGTGCGACTGGCGCTACTGGCGCCACCGGGGCTACTGGTGCGGGTGCGACCGGTGCAACGGGCGCGACCGGCGCCACCGGATCTACGGGCTCAACCGGATCGACCGGATCTACGGGCTCAACCGGATCGACCGGATCGACGGGCTCGACTGGAGCAACCGGCTCGACCGGAGCGACCGGTGATACCGGCGCAACTGGCTCGACAGGTGCGACCGGCTCGACTGGTTCGACCGGAGCGACAGGTTCGACGGGCTCGACTGGAGCAACCGGCTCGACCGGAGCCACAGGTGCAACCGGTGATACCGGAGCAACCGGCTCGACTGGATCGACGGGTTCGACTGGAGCAACTGGCTCGACCGGATCGACGGGTTCGACCGGAGCGACAGGTTCGACCGGCTCGACCGGATCGACGGGCTCGACCGGTGCGACAGGCTCGACCGGAGCCACAGGTGCAACCGGTGATACCGGAGCAACCGGCTCGACTGGATCGACGGGTTCGACTGGAGCAACTGGCTCGACCGGATCGACGGGTTCGACCGGAGCGACAGGTTCGACCGGATCGACGGGCTCGACCGGTGCGACAGGCTCGACCGGATCGACGGGCTCGACTGGAGCAACTGGCTCAACTGGCGCCACCGGCTCGACCGGAGCAACAGGCTCGACCGGCGCCACCGGCTCGACGGGTGCAACCGGCTCGACCGGAGCAACTGGTTCGACGGGTGCCACCGGCTCAACCGGTGCCACAGGCTCGACCGGAGCAACTGGCTCTACTGGTGCGACTGGCTCGACCGGAGCAACTGGCTCGACCGGATCGACGGGTTCGACCGGAGCGACAGGTTCGACCGGATCGACGGGCTCGACCGGAGCGACTGGCTCGACGGGTGCCACTGGCTCGACGGGTGCAACCGGCTCGACCGGAGCAACTGGCTCGACGGGTGCAACCGGCTCGACCGGAGCAACTGGCTCGACTGGAGCAACTGGCTCGACTGGAGCAACTGGCTCGACGGGTGCAACCGGCTCGACCGGTGCAACTGGCTCGACCGGTGCAACAGGTCATACCGGCGCAACCGGCTCGACTGGCTCGACCGGTGCGACCGGAGCAACTGGCTCGACTGGAGCAACTGGCTCGACGGGTGCAACGGGATCGACGGGTGCGACCGGCTCGACCGGTGCGACTGGCTCGACCGGAGCAACTGGCTCGACCGGAGCAACTGGCTCGACGGGTGCGACCGGCTCGACCGGTGCGACTGGCTCGACCGGAGCAACAGGTCATACCGGCGCAACCGGCTCGACTGGTGCGACTGGCTCGACGGGTGCAACCGGGGCGACCGGCTCGACCGGTGCGACCGGAGCAACTGGCTCGACGGGTGCAACCGGCTCGACCGGTGCAACTGGCTCGACTGGTGCAACAGGTCATACCGGCGCAACCGGCTCGACTGGTGCGACTGGCTCGACGGGTGCAACCGGGGCGACCGGCTCGACCGGTGCGACCGGAGCAACTGGCTCGACGGGCGCAACCGGGGCGACCGGCTCGACCGGGGCGACCGGAGCAACTGGCTCGACCGGCGCGACAGGCTCGACCGGTGCAACCGGTGCGACCGGGGCAACTGGCTCGACCGGCGCGACAGGCTCGACCGGAGCAACTGGCTCGACCGGCGCGACAGGCTCGACCGGCGCGACAGGCTCGACCGGTGCAACCGGTGCAACCGGTGCGACCGGGGCAACTGGCTCGACCGGAGCCACAGGCTCGACCGGAGCGACTGGCTCGACCGGGGCAACCGGTGCGACCGGAGCAACTGGCTCGACCGGGGCAACTGGCTCGACCGGAGCCACAGGGGCAACTGGCGAAACGGGAGCGACAGGTGCGACTGGCTCGGCCGGGGCAACTGGTGCGACTGGCTCGACTGGCTCGACTGGCTCGACTGGTGCAACTGGCTCGACAGGGTCGACCGGAGCGACTGGCTCGACAGGTCCGACGGGTGCGACTGGCTCGGACGGTGGGACCGGTGACCGCGACCATGGCAATAACGGCTTTGGCAATGGAGATCAGGATGCACCTGGTGGTTCCGGGGGCAATAACAATGGCGAAAACGGCCCTGGTCACAACCACGCCAAGGTCACGTCCGACACCCTCGGTCTCAAGGACACTGCGAAATTCCTGCAGTCGGGCTCGACCGACGGCAACAGTGATCCCGGCCATGCGTCGTTCCGCAACCTGATCGGCCTTGCGTCCACAACCGTGACGACAGACCTGCTCAACGTCCTCAAGACGATTGGCGGAGGTCAGAACCAGAACAAGCCGTCGGGTGCAAGCACGGATCTCACCTCCGACCAGACGAAGCCTGGCGCCGGCTACGCCAGCAACGACCACACCGTCAAGACGAACCTGAAGGATCTCTTGAAGCCGCATGAGTGAGCAGGAATGTTGAATGGGCCACGCACGGAGATTGGTCCAAGTTTGAAAAGTGCGCGCGGGCTTCGCTGGAAAGCGAGGCCCGCGCGTTCATCATCTCGAAACAGGGGGTGGCATGAGAGTCGCGCGGCCGATCAGTTCGGAGTACGATGGGGCATCCCCGGAAACCTCGGCGGAAACGCCTCGGCCCGGGCATACTTGCCCCCTCGCCCTGCGTACCGGATGAGAAGTCCATGGTGAACGTCCCCGCAAACGCCGGAAACCCGCTACTCTCGATCCGCGCGGGAACCGAAGTCGAGACCGCAGCGGACCAGGCGAGCGGCCAGAACGCAGCCGCGCGAGCCCCTGGCGGTCCCGCCGAGCTCGACCAGATCGGGCCGCGGCTCAAGGCAGTGCTGCGGGCCGCGCGTTATCACGGCGTTGAACTCGATCCCAACGAATTCAGGGCAGCGAGCACGATTCCGACTGCCGCCGATCTCTCCGAGTGGACGCAGAACGCCGGCATGTGGTCGCGCGCCGTCCGTATCCGCTGGTCCCACCTCTTGCGCTTCCAGGACACCGGACCGGTCGTCCTGTTGTTCAGCGATGGCGGCGCTGGTCTGCTCACCGGGGCGAGTGCCGAGCGGAACGTCGTCTTCCTCAAAAGCGCTGACGCGCCAGACGACGGTGAGGCCACCGCCATCGATGAGCTGCGGCTGTCGCAGGTGTGGACCGGCGAGGCGGTGCTGCTGCGCGCGACACGGTCCCATGTGGCGGCGGATGCGCCTTTTACCCTTCACTGGCTCGCTGAGCTGGTGCGGCTGGAAAGTCGGCCCCTGCGCGACATCGCAATTGCCTCGTTCACGCTGAGTGTCCTTACCATCTTGCCGCCGCTCATCGTCATGACGCTGGTCAACAAGGTGCTGCAATTCAACAGCATCTCGACTTTGGTGCTCTTGTCTGCGGTGATCGCCGTGGTCTTCGCCTACGAGACACTTCTTGGCCATGCGCGGCGGCTGATCATCAACGTCGTCGGCGCCCGTCTGGACACCAAGCTGCAACTCCACGTCTTCAGTCGGCTGCTGCGCCTGCCGCTCGACTATTTCGAGCGTCATCCGGCCGGCGAAACGATGTATCACCTGGCCCAAGTCTATCGTATCCGCGAATTCCTGACCGGAAAACTCCTCAGCACGTTCCTGGATCTGATCACGCTGTGCGTGCTGGTACCGGTCATGTTCTACATCAACGCCACGCTCGCCTGGGTGGTGCTGGCCTGCGCGATCGTGATCATGCTGGTCATCCTGGCCTATCTCAAACCGCTGCGCCGGAGATACCAGCGGGTGGTCGAGGCCGAGACCTGGAAGGCGGCAGCGCTCGGCGAGACTGTCGTCGGCATCAAGACGGTGAAAGCGCTCGGCCTCGAGCCGCAGCGCAAGGCGCTCTGGGATGAACGGGTGGCGGAAGCGGGAAAGGCTCGTCTCGCCTTCGGACAGCTCGCCAACTGGCCGCAGACCCTGGTCACGCCGATCGAACGTGTGATGGTGCTCGGCACCATGCTGATCGGCGCCTATCTCGCGCTGAACGACCGTTCGGGCTACATGGTCGGCAGCCTGTTCGCCTTCATGATGATCTCCCAGCGCGTGGCGCAGCCGCTGGTCGGCCTGGCGCGACTGGTTGAGGACTACGAGGAGGTCGGTGCAGCGATCGGCGAGGCAGCGTCTGTCCTCAACCGGCCGCTGGAGAGCAGTTCAAATTCCACTGGCCTGAGACCCAGGCTTGTCGGCGAGGTCGCGTTCAGCGACCTGACCTTCAGCTATATCGGTACCAAGACACCGGCGCTCGATCGGGTCAGCTTCCACATCCCAGCCGGGAGCATGTTTGGCATTGTTGGGCGCAGCGGGTCGGGAAAATCGACAATCGCGCGCCTGCTGCAGGGAATCAACCGCGACTACAGCGGCTTCCTCAAGCTTGACGGCGTCGACCTCAAGGAAATCAATCTGCGCCATCTTCGCCAAGGACTCGGCGTGGTTCTCCAGGACAACTTTCTGTTCCGCGGATCGATCCGCGATAACATCATCGCCGGGCGCGCAGGCCTGACGCTTTCCGACGCCATGCGTGCCGCGCACCTGGCTGGCGCCCAGGAATTCATCGAGCGAATGCCGAATGGCTATGACACCTGCATCGAGGAAGGTTCGCCCAATTTGTCAGGCGGTCAAAAACAGCGGCTGGCGATCGCGCGTGCCCTCATCCACGATCCGACCATCCTCATCCTCGACGAAGCGACCAGCGCACTCGACCCGGAGAGCGAGGCCGTGGTCAGCGCCAACCTCATGCGCATCGCCAGCGGGCGCACCATGATCATCGTTTCGCACCGGCTCTCCTCGCTGACCGAATGCGACAATATTCTGGTCATGGATCAGGGCAAGGTCCTCGACGTTGCGCCGCACGCGACACTGCTCGAACGATGCGCGCTCTATCGCCAGCTGTGGTCGCAGCAGAACCGGCACCTCGACGGCCGTCACGGCCGCCCGGTCGCCATCCCGCCGCGGTTGGTTTGACAATGCTGCGGCTCATTTGCGCTTCAGGTCCGGTAACCCATGAGTAGTACCTCGCTCACCACCCTCCCCGCTCGGCGGCATCGGATGGAAACGAGGGACCCGACGATGCCAGCCATACTCGAGTTCCAGTGGCCGTCGACGGCTGTTGCCAATGCGCCTATTCCGCACGCGGCGCGTGGCATCGTCTGGATCATTTCAAGTCTGGTCATCGTGCTGATCGCCCTGGCAGGATTGATACCGGTCGATCAGGTCGTGACGACCAGAGGGCTCGTGGTGTCAAAATCGCCCAACATCATCGTACAACCGCTAGAGACCGCGATCGTGCGCTCGATCGATGTTCGTGAAGGACAGCACGTGCAGGCCGGTCAAGTGCTTGCTCGCCTCGATGCGACCTTTGCTTCAGCCGACCTCGCGGCGCTTGCGATGCAGGTTTCGACGCTCGAAGCCGAAGTGGCGCGGTTGAAGGCTGAAGCGGATGGCCAGACCTTCAACTATGACGGTCTCGACCCAAGCTGGACCCTGCAGGCATCGATCTTTGAGCGCCGCAAGGCGGTCTACGACGCCAAGGTTGAGAATTTCGACCGCCAGCGCGACGAACTCAGTTCGGTAATCTCGCGTTCGCTATCGGATGCCGATGGCTACCGCCAGCGGCTCGCGGTCGCGGGCTCGATCGAAGAGATGCGCAAGCAGCTCGAAGCAAGACAGGTGGGCAGCCGCCTCAACACACTGCTCGCCGAGGACAATCGCGCGGAAATGTCCAGGGCGCTCGGCAATGCCGAGCAGACTGCAGAAGCCGCGAAGCTCCAGCAGGCGGCGGTAGCCGCAGAGCGCAACGGCTACATTCAGGGTTGGCGAGCGGATGTTTCGCAGAGCCTTTCGGAGGCGAGTTCGCGGATCTCCGACGCCCGCGAACTTCTCAACAAGGCAAAGCTGCGCAAGCAGTTGGTCGAGTTGAGGAGCGAAGTAGACGCCATCGTTCAATCCGTGGCCAAGGTCTCGGTCGGTTCGATCCTGCAGTCCGGCGAGCGATTGATTACGCTGGTGCCGGCCAACGCGCCGCTTGAGATCGAGACAAACATCGTCGGTCGCAGCAGCGGCTTTGTGCATGTCGGCGACCAGGTGGTCATCAAGTTCGACACCTTCCCCTATTCGCAATACGGCCTCGCTCATGGCACCGTGCGGACGCTCAGCCCTGATTCCTTCTCTGCGCAGGACCAGGCGCGCGATCCGAACAGCTCCCTGGCCATGCTGCCTTCGGACGCCGAACCGTTCTATCGCACGCGGATTTCCATCGACCAGGTCGCCCTCCACGGCGTGCCTGCCGGTTTCACCGTCAGCCCCGGCATGCCGGTGACCGCCGACGTAAAGGTCGGCCGGCGCACAGTGCTCAAGTACATTCTCGGTGTGATGCTCCCGATCGGCCAGGAGGCGATGCGGGAGCCATAGGGCACTGGAGGAATAGAGGCTCGGATCGATGACAATCCTGGATCGGCTGACTGGTTTCGCCTCCCCGGCGGCAGCGTTGCGCCGGGCGATCCAGCTCGCTGACGGCGGTAAGCCCGCCGAAGCCTTTCCGCTTATGGCGGTGGCGGCGCGCGCGGGGATTGTCGATGCCGAGTACCGGGTCGCGCGTTGCTATCTCGAAGGCTCGGGTGTGCCGCCGAGCCGTATGGAAGGTGCGCGATGGCTGCTGCGGGCAGCCAATCACGGGAGCGCCGATGCGCAAGCGCTCCTCGCCGCTCTCTACCTGACCGGGCTGGTGACCAAGGAAGCTGACGGCAAGGGCGCCGAATCGACGCAATTGTTCAAACCGGATTCCTCGGGCAAACCGGACTTCACGGCCGCGTTCGACTTTGCAACCAGGGCGGCCGAGGCGGGCTCGGCAACCGGACAGGCGATCCTCGGTTACATCCTTACCAGCGGCCCCAAACCGATGCGCGATGCAGATGCGGCGCACCGCTGGTACGAGAAGTCGGCTTTGGCTGGCTGCGCCGAAGGGTGTCTCGGCCTTGCCCTGTCACTAGCCCGGCGTGGCAAAGGCGAAGATCGGGTCAGGATTGCCGACGAGGTAAGACGCGCTGCCGACGCCGGCTTGCCGACCGCTACCTATCTTCTGGCAGTCCTTACCGAGCACGGGCTCGGCGTGGCACGCGACATGGCAGCAGCCGTCCAACTGTATCAGGCTGCTGCGGAGAAGGGCCTTCCCTCCGCCCAGTTCCGGTTGGGATTGGCACTTGTTGACGGTGGACTCGTCGACCAAGATATCATTGCCGGAGAGGCCTGGATGCGACGTGCCGCCTTGGCCGGCAATATCGAAGCAGCCTATCTCCTCGGCGATCGTTATGTGAAGACGCAGCGGCCGGATTTTGCAGAAGCCGCAAACTGGTATCGGCGGGCGGCCGAAGCGGGTCACCAAGCCGCAGCCCGCGCTTTGGCATCTCTCTACCTGACGGGGAACGGCGTGGCCGAGGACGTCGAAGAGGGGGCACGCTGGCTGCGCGCTGCCGCAAATCGCGGCAATCAGGAAGCACAGATCGACCTCGCCAATCTCGTCCTCGGCGGAGCCGGCGAGCCGGACGACCGCGCAAGCGTTGCCGGATGGTTCGAGGCGGCCGCAACGTCGGGCGACCTGATTGCGGCCTTCAATCTTGGGCTCTGCTTCGCCAATGGGGTTGGCGTCCGCCAGGACGAGGAGCAGGCGGCGCAATGGCTGCGGCGCGCGGCCGAAGGCGTCGCCGAGGCGCAATATATGTATGCCCGCCTCCTGCAGGATGGACGCGGCGTGGCGGCCGACCCAACACAGGCCCGCCTGTGGTTTGCCCGGGCGGCCAATGGCGGCGTGCTCGACGCGCAGGTGGCGCTTGCCGAGATGCTGCTCAACGGGCGTGGGGGCACGCGCGCGCCAGAGACCGCGGTGCAGCTGTTCCAGGGGGCAGCAGTCGATGGCCACGCCGGGGCGATGTTTGCGCTTGGCGCGCTGTACGCAGCCGGCCATGGTCTGCCGGTCGACCAGGCGGAAGCGCAGAAATGGTTCGCCGCCGCCGCCGGGCGCGGGCATGGTCAAGCCCAACTCATGCTCGGACGCTATCTCTCCAAAGGTCTCGCCGGGGACAGCGACCCAGTTGCCGGTCGCCTTTGGCTCGAGCGAGCGGCTGCACACGGAATCAATGAAGCGGCCGAAGAACTTGCCGAGCTCACCTCGGGTTGAAGCCCGCATAGTGCAAGCACGCCAGACCACGCACGTCTGCCATAAACGAGGATCCAACGGAGTATCTTAGGTTCGGTGCGGAAGCCATTGGCCGCCCCACATCGAAACCGCCGCCGAGTTGCAGGCTGATACCGTCAGAGCGTTTATGTATCCGACGGTATGTTGCCAAGCGCTCTCGAGCGCTTATGTACCGTCAGATTTTCTCGCTGCTCTCGCTGTCTCAAGGCCCCAATCTAAATATGTCTCTTGAAAATCAACAGCTTGCCCATATCCGAGGCTCAATTGACGATGTGGCGTAGATTGCGAAGCCCGGCGAACTTGTCCTTTATGCCGATCAAGCAATTGGGTATATTGGCAGGATAGCGGAATTCGCCTTCACCGCTCTGAAACCAGTGGAGTTCGGAGAGATAGGAGTTAATTGGAATCAAGAGGGATGGCTTCTGCCGATCTTTTGGACACCGCTTTGCCCTTCGATCCATCCCAAAACAATAGTAGGGAGTCTCGGCCCGCTCCTGCCGAGGCGATATTCGCCATTCCATCCAGTTTCGGGCTCAGGTAATTAGAAAGCCTATCTGACAGGCATTCCACAGGATACCTTCAAATTGGTGATAGCCGGCGCCACTTTCAGCCACGAGGCGCTGTCACGCGGCGGCTCGGATAGCCCGACCTTTGGAGTGATAATGAGCTTTGGACGACATTGTCGAACGTCGTATGCGGACGACGATCAGCTTGAAGACACGATCAAGAAGAGCGTCATCCTTGGACCCTCCTGGGTAATACGAATTGAAAATTGCGCCCTCATGTTTCAAAACAGATCGGTAGACCGGGATGGTTTCGAAGCCTGCGGTCGCTCACGGTCCTCAAGGCGAGAATTCTAAGAGACGTTCAACAATGACCCAGCACGTACATAACGCTCGAATTCTCATGTACAGCCACGACACGTTCGGGCTCGGCCACTTGCAGCGCTGCCGGACGATCGCGCATTCGCTGGTCGAGGATTTCCGCGGACTTCAGGTGCTTATCATATCAGGTGCGACTATCGCTGGCGCCTTCGACTACCGCGCCCGTGTCGACTTCGTGAAGATCCCCAGCGTCATCAAGTTGCGCAACGGTGAATACACCTCGCTGGAAAAGGATATCGATCTGCATGAGACGCTAAGGATGCGCCAATCGATCATCCGCCACACCGCCGAGACGTTCCGGCCGGATATCTTCATCGTCGACAAGGAACCGCTCGGCCTGCGCGGCGAGATCGAGGACACGCTGTCCTACCTCAAGACGCGGGGCACCACGCTCGTGCTTGGGCTGCGCGAGGTGATGGACGCGCCGCATCTGCTCGAAGCAGAGTGGGCACGCAGGGATGTGATGCGCAAGATAGGCCTGTTCTACGACAAGGTCTGGGTCTATGGTCCGCCGGATTTCTACGATCCGTTGACCGGCCTGGATGTGCCGCCGGCGGTCAGGGCAAAGATGAAATTCGTCGGTTTCCTGCAACGGAGCCTGCAGAAGAACGAGTTGCCGGGCCACCGGCCCGAGGGCGACTATATCCTCGTTACCACCGGTGGCGGCGGTGACGGCGCAGAGCTGATTCACGACGTCATCGATGCCTATCAGCAGGATTCGCAATTGCAGCATAGGGCGCTGATCGTGCTTGGGCCTTACATGCCAGCGCGCAAGCGCAACAAGCTGCTCAGGAAGGGGGCCAAGATCCCCTATATCAAGATCATCGAGTTCGACAACCGCATGGAAGACCTGATTGCCGGCGCCAAGGCGGTGGTGGCGATGGGCGGTTACAACACCTATTGCGAGATACTGTCTTTCGACAAGCCGGCGCTGATCGTGCCGCGCGTCAAGCCTCGCGAGGAACAACTGATCCGTGCACGGCGCGCAGCCGAACTCGGCCTTATCGAGATGCTTTTGCCGGAAGAAGCCGAGGATTCCCAGCGGTTTGCCGATGCACTGGAGGTGCTGCCGGACCGGCCCCGCCCATCGCAGAGCAATCCGCATCTGACGCTGGAAGGGCTGCCTCATATTTCCGAAATCGTCGCGGAATTGCTCGACCGGCGGGCCGGCCATCACCTTTCGGTCATTGAGGGAATGAACTGAGTTGCAACATCGCAAGATCGTCGTGGTTCTGAAGGGCTATCCGCGGCTGTCGGAAACCTTCATCGCCCAGGAGCTGCTCGGTCTGGAGCGTGCGGGGTTCGACCTGATACTCTTCGCGCTCAGGCGGCCGACCGACGCAAAACGCCACCCCGTGCATGACGAGATCAAAGCGCCCGTTCATTATCTGCCGGAATATCTGCATGACGAGCCGCTGCGCGTGGTTCGCTCGCTGTTTGCTTATCTGCTGCGGCCCCGCTTCTGGCGCGCGCTCGGATCGCTGGCCGCCGATCTCCCCCGCGACTTTACGCGCAATCGCGTGCGCCGCTTCGGGCAAGCGCTCGTGCTGGCGGCCGAATGGCCGGAAGACGCTGTCTGGCTGCATGCACATTTCGCGCACACGCCGGCATCGGTGACGCGCTATGCCAGCCAGCTTCGTGGCCTCCCCTGGAGCTGCTCGGCCCATGCCAAGGACATCTGGACTTCGGCGGATTGGGATCTGGCTGGCAAGCTTGCCTCGGCGCGCTGGACGGTCACTTGCACGAAAACCGGCTTCGACCGCCTGAAAAAACTCGCTAACGGCAAGCCGTCTGTGCATCTGAGCTATCATGGGCTCGACCTTGATCGCTTCGGCATTTTCGGCGAGGTGCGAAAACAGCATGACGGCTCGGTGCCGGACGAACCGGTTATCGTTCTGAGTGTCGGGCGCGCCGTTGAAAAGAAAGGTTACGATACCTTGCTGGAGGCCCTTGCCCTCTTGCCTGGTGATTTGGCGTGGCGTTTCGAGCATATCGGCGGCGGCGAGGAACTGGAACGGCTCAAGGCGCTGGCGCAAAAGCTCGGACTGGATGGTCGCGTCTCTTGGAAAGGTGCGCTTGCGCAGGAGGAGGTGCTCGAGCACTACCGCTGCGCCGACATCTTCGCCCTGGCCTGCAGGATCACCGCAAATGGCGACCGGGACGGCCTGCCGAATGTTCTGGTGGAGGCGGCTAGCCAGCGGCTAGCCTGCGTGTCGACCGATATTTCCGGCGTGCCGGAGCTTTTATTGCCGGATGAAACCGGGCTGCTGGTTCCCTCGGAAAACCCAATTGCCCTGGCACAGGCGCTGGAGCGCCTGATCCGTGATCCCGTGCTGCGCGCCCGCCTCGGCGACGCCGCAGAGGCGCGCGTGCGCGGCAATTTCGATCATATGGCAAGCATTGGACAGCTCAAGGAACTGTTCGAGCGGGAGTGGCGGGCCGCCGAATGAAGCGGCTGCGCGCTTTCTTCTATGTCCAGCACCTGCTCGGCATCGGCCATCTCGCGCGCGCCAGCCGCGTCGCGGCAGCTCTGGTCGATGACGGGTTTGACGTAACCGTCGTGACCGGCGGAGCACCGATCGCTGGGTTTCCTGCCCTGGGTGTAAAATCTGTAATCCTGCCACCTGTCACCTCCGGCGATGAAGGATTTTCCGGACTTGTCGATCTGCGGGGCAAACCCGTCGACGATGATTTCAAGAAACGGCGTTCAGAGATGCTGCTGCAGGCATTCCGGGATTGCAGGCCTGATATCGTCATTGTCGAGGCGTTTCCATTTGGACGCCGGCAGATGCGTTTCGAACTCCTGCCGCTGATCGATGCCATCGAGGCGGCGTCGCCCAGACCGCTGCTGGTGACGTCCGTCCGTGATATCCTTCAGGAACGCGTCAAGCCGGGCCGAAACGAGGAAACGGTCGATCTCATCAACAGGCATTTCGACCTTGTTATGGTCCACGGCGATCCGGCTTTCGCAACCATCGATAAGACATTTCCACTGGCTGGGGCGATCAGGGCCGAGGTCACCTACACAGGGCTCGTTGCCGCGCCGCCATCGCCCGCGGCCTCCGAGCGCTTCGACGTTCTGGTGTCGGTTGGCGGCGGGGCTGCCGGAAAGAGCCTTGTCAGCTCCACCATCGCAGCGGCACGGAATGCCAAGAACGGTTGGAAATGGTGCTTGATCACCGGCCCAAACCTGCCGAAAGACGAGTTCGACGCGATCGCACGCGATGTCACGCCGGACCTGTCCATCTTCCGGTTCCGCGAGGATTTCGCCAGCCTGCTGACCGGCGCCCGCCTGTCGGTCTCGCAGGCGGGTTACAACACGGTCTGCGATGTCCTGCGCGCAGGGTGTCGCTCGTTGCTCGTTCCCTTTGCCGCCGGCGGCGAAACCGAACAGACGGTTCGCGCCCTGATGCTCGAAGAGCTGGGCCTGGCAACGGTGCTGACGGAAAACGACCTGACGCCTGAAGGTCTGGGGCAAGCGATCGAACAGGCGTTTGCGGGACCGGCGCCATCCGCGCATCGTCTCGATCTGGAAGGCGCGCACCGTTCGGCGCAAGTCCTGCGCGAGCGGTATCGAAGCTGGTCTCTGAAAACTTAACGCGGGTCGCGTCTGGGTTGGATTGGCGCAACGCGCTTCAAACAGTCCCGATCAGCATAAAGCGCGTGTATTTTTTTGTCGGCAGTTCGCCGGAGAACCTGATCTCCCGCAGCGCCGCCATGGCTTCGAAGGCCGCCAGTGAAGCCACGCAGTTAATATGCGTCGGCTCGCTGAAATAGTCGTTCGATTGCAGTAGCACAGTCGTGCCCCGCGGAAGCAGGGAAAGCCAGGCGGGCAGATCGGCTATGTGTTCGCAGCTCGTATTGACGATCAGGTCGGCCCCTCCGGCCGCATAGTCGAGTGCGTACATGTCGTCCGTCAGCGCGCGGAACCGGTCGCCGGCTTCCCGGTTGAGGGTCCGGGCGACCGCGCCGACTTCGGGATCGATGTCGATGCTGTCGACCGCCGCTATGTCGAAACGGGCGTCGTTGAAAAGCATTGCCGGCAAGACACCGTACCATCCACCCAAAACCCATATGCGACCGAACCGGCCGCCGCAGCTTTCTAACAGCCTGTCGAGCGCCCACATCTTGCAGGCGACCTGCTTGTGGTTGAAGGCGTTGGCGATATCGGCCTTCGGATGCTTGGCGAGGACGCGCGCCAGCCCGGCCACGAGAGGGTGGTTGACATAGGCAGCGATTCCCCGCGTGAGGTCCAGGGCTTGCTCGTGCCCGTCAATGCCGGCATTGCGTGGTTGCGTGACATCCATCATATTCGTCTTGTATGGTGGGATTTCGGGCGACACAACGCAATCTTGCCCCCAGCAAGGCTGTTTGATCCGCGGACATGAATATGCTGCTAGCCGCTTCTCCATTGCCCGGTGCCGGAGAGTGCCGGTTGCATCTGTCCGGACCGTCGGCGTCCTCCATGCACTGCAGCTTCGAGCGTGTCGCTGGCGACGAAGACATCGCCGATACGCCATTCGCCGGCAGGTGCTTTTGCATCCTGCATCCTTCCAACTGAAGGGTCCACAGTCGCATATGGAACCTAGCCTAGCCCGCTACATCTGGAAGCACACTAAGAAGCAGCAGATCTGGATATTGATGATCGTCCTGCTTTCGATGATCCCGTATTTCATGTCCTTCGACCTGCCGAAGCTGATCGTCAACGGCCCGATCCAGGGCAAGGGGTTCGAGCAACCCGGCGCGACCCTGCCCTTCATGAGGCTGCACTATAACCTGCCGTTCATTGGCGAGGTCCAGTTCTTCTCCGGTTTTCAACTCGACCGCACGGCGACGCTGTTTGCCCTGAGCCTTGTCTTCCTCTTGCTGGTCGTCATCAACGGCCTGTTCAAACTCTACATCAACACCTACAAGGGCCGCCTCGGCGAACGCATGTTGCGGCGTATCCGATTCGATCTGGTCGACCGTGTGCTGCGTTTTCCGCCGGTTTACTTCAAGCGGGTGAAATCCGCCGAAGTGGCGACCATGGTGAAGGACGAGGTGGAGCCGCTGGGCGGCTTCATCGGCGATGCCTTCCTGCAGCCGGTACTGCTCGGCGGCCAGGCGCTGACGGCTATGCTGTTCATCATGATCCAGAACGTCTGGCTCGGAATGATAGCCGTCGTGATCGTGGTGATCCAGATCGTGCTCATCCCGCGAATGCGGCGGCGGCTGATCGTGCTCGGGCGCCAACGGCAGTTGACGGCGCGCGCGCTTTCGGGCCGGGTTGGCGAAATCGTCGACGGTATCGGCGCGGTTCACGTCCACGATACATCAAACTACGAGCGCGCCGACATAGCTGCCCGGCTCGGGCTCATCTTCAAGATCCGCTTCGACCTTTACCAATGGAAATTCATGGTGAAGTTCCTCAACAATTTTCTCGCGCAGCTCACGCCCTTTCTGTTCTACATGATCGGCGGGTATCTGGTCATCCAGGGGCGGCTGGACGTCGGCCAGCTCGTGGCCGTGATCGGCGCCTACAAGGACCTGCCCGGACCGATGAAGGAACTGATCGACTGGGATCAGGACCGGCAGGATGTCCAGGTCAAATATCAACAGGTCGTTGAACAGTTCACCGTCGAGGGTCTCATCGCGCCGAAAATCGCGGCATTGACGATCGACAATCCCGATCCGATGACCAACCCCCTGTCGGCGATCAGTCTGTCCATAGCGGACGATGGCGGTGCAATGCTCCTCAACCGGATCTCCCTCCAGATCAAGCCGGGTGAGACGGTGGCGCTGGTCAGTACCGCAACAGGTGGAGCGGAGGCGCTTGCAGAAGCATTCGCGCGGCTGAACTGGCCGGACAGCGGAAGAGTCGCTTCGGGCGCCGACGACCTGCTTGAACTCCCCGAAGCAGTGACCGGCCGGCGCATGTCCTATGCCTCGTCGGATGTTTTCCTGTTCCAGGCAAGCCTCCGCGATAACCTGCTCTACGGGTTGAAGCATGCGCCGCTGACATCGGTGCCTTATGACGGTGCTGCGGCAGACCAGCACCGCTGGAACATCGACGAAGCACGCCGGTCGGGCAATCCGGATCTTGATATCCACAGCGACTGGATCGACTATGCTTCCGCCGGTGCTACCGGCCCGCACGACCTCTTTGAAGCCGTGCGCCGGGTGCTCGACGCGGTTGTTCTGTCGCGCGACATTCTGGATCTTGGCTTGCGCTCTTCGGCCGACCTCACGCGTCACACGGAGCTTGCCAGCCGGATCATCGAACTGCGTGCGGCGCTGCGAACCCGGCTGGAACATGAAGGGCTGAGCGGACTGGTGGTTCCTTTCGAACCCGGCGCCTACAACAAGGAAGCAACGATCGGCCAAAACCTGCTCTTCGGCGCTGCCGCCGGCCCCGAACTGGCTGACAGGGCCCTAGCGGCCAATCCCTATTTTGTTTCTGTGCTGAAGCAAGCCGGCCTCGACCTCACGCTCTACGAAATGGGCATGGAGATCGCCAAACAGGCGATCGAGCTGTTTGCCGACCTGCCGCCCGATCACCAATTCTTCCAGCAGCTCGCCTTCATGAGCGCCGAGGAGATACCCGCCTACGAAACCTTGCTGCAACGGCTCAAGAACCGTCCTCACGAGGCGGTTTCGGAGAACGATCGCGCCATGATCGTCACCTTGAGTTTTGCCTATATCGAGCCCCGGCACCGCTTCGGCCTGCTGAGCGACGAGTTGATGAACAAGATCGTCGCTGCACGCAACCGGTTCTATGAAAACCTGCCGCCCGAACTGCAAAATGCCGTCGAACGGTATGATCCTGCCAAATACATTGCCGCGGCCACCGTCATGGACAACGTCCTGTTCGGGCGTGTGGGCAACAACCATCCCGACGCGCCGGACCGCATACGCTCCATCGTCTATGACATTCTTGACGAACTGGGGCTTTATTCCGAACTTCTGGATGTCGGCCTGGACTTCAACGTCGGCTCCGGCGGCAGGCGGCTGACCGGTGGACAGCGACAGAAGCTCGATGTTGCCCGGGCCCTCCTCAAGCGTCCCGATTTTCTCATTCTCAACCGGCCGCTGTCGGCGCTCGACCAGCGCATGCAGGATAAGGTGCTGCGAAACGTGCTCGAGGAAGCCAGGTGCGACGGCCATTCGCCGGCAATTGTGTGGGTCGTGACGAATCCGGCAATGGCGATGATGTTCGATCGCGTTATCGTCTTCGACTCGGGTCAATTGGTGGAAGACGGAACACACGAGACACTTTTGGCAGGGAACGGTATTTTCAAGGAATTGCTGTCATAGAGCATTGGACATTCAGATGGGATCATTCTGCCGGTGGGAACTTGCTGCAAGGTCAAAGGATTAAGGTTTCCGGCTGATCGGGCTCGCCACCTTTCTCGTGGCTCGTCTGGCCATCCGGTAACAGAATTGATTCCATCTGGGCGGCCGTTGCTCTAGTCTGGCAAACGCGAATTTTGGGAAGGTTTGCGAAAATGCTGCTCAAGGATGAAGTAGGAATGCTGCAACGCGTTCCCTTGTTCTCTGGCATCGAGCCGACAAAGCTCAAGCTGCTCGCGTTCACATCCGATCGGGTGAGCTACAGCACCGGCCAGATCCTTTTCCGGCAGGGCGACGAGGGAGACGCCGCCTATGTCATCCTTTCAGGCAGGGCGGATATTCTGGTCGATTCCGACAGCGGGCCGATAAAGGTTGCCGAACTGTTGCCAAATTCGATTGTTGGCGAGATCGCCATATTGTGCAACAGCTCCCGCACTGCCACCGTCAGAGCGGCAAGTCCGCTGGAAGTCTTGAGAATCCGCAAGGATCATTTCCTGAGGCTTATGAAGGAGTTCCCGGAAATGACCATCGAGATGGTGCGGGTTCTTGCCGATCGCCTGAGCCATACGACAGCGGATCTGATCGACGCACGAAGCGCCAAATGACGAATGACGTGCGCTCGATCCTCGCCGCGTGATGGCACTGGCCTCTTACTGACAAGGTCACCAGGAGAAAAACCTGTCTCGCCTAGCAACAGTTGTTTGGCTACGATGGGCGACTGGACTGCTAAGGGGTAGCATGGACGACGACGGTTTCCTGGTCAGGTTTTGGGGCGTCCGCGGCAGCATTCCGGTATCGGGGCCAGAATTCTCTCGCTATGGCGGCAACACAAACTGCATTGAGATGCGATGCGGCAAGCATACGCTTTTGTTCGATGCGGGCTCTGGCCTGCGGCCTGCCGGTGCGGTGCTTCGCGCGTCAGGCGTGACCGATTTCGACCTGTTCTTCACCCATTGCCACTACGATCACATCATCGGGCTGCCGGTTTTTAAGCCTATGTATGAACGGGGCATCAAGCTTACGCTCTGGTCCGGGCATCTCGCTGGACGCATGACGACCCGCGAGATGGTCGATGAGTTCATTCGGCCGCCGTGGTTTCCGGTGACACTCAATATCTGCAAGGCAAGCCTCGACTGCCGCGATTTCGTATCCGGAGATGTGCTTCGCCCGCGCGAAGGGGTGGTGGTGCGAACCGGCAGTCTTACCCATCCGGGCGGCTGCATAGGCTACCGGGTCGAATGGGGCGGCCGCGTCGTGGCGGTGATCACCGACACTGAGCACGAGCCGGGCAAACTCGATCAGGCGGTGCTTCGGCTGATCGAAGATGCCGACCTGGTCATTTACGATTGCACCTACACCGAGGAGGAAATGGAGCGCTACCGCGGTAACGGGCACTCGACGTGGCAACAGGGCGTCAAGCTCTGTGAGGCCGCCGGCGCGCGCGGGCTTGCGCTGTTTCACCACGATCCGACACGTACCGACGAGCAACTGGACGAGATGGAGAAACTGGCCAAAGACAGGTTTGCCGGCGCTTTTGCCGCGCGTGATGGCCAAACGCTCAAATTTCCAATCTCACTGCGCAAAGAGCGCTGAGCTATTTTCCTCTCCTTGTTTGAGGACGATCTCTGGACAAAACGGTTCCCGTTTTTGTCCGAGAAAAACCGGATTCCACTTTTCGGGATCATGCTCCAGCGGCGCTGCGCCCGATCAATGTCCTGATTGGAAGCCATGCGCAGGCTTCAGTCTGTGCGGTGACCGTGAACAGCCGTTCGAGGAAGAGCCAGGCCGATTCATCATGGACGAGATGGTGGGTGAGCAGGCCGACCGGTTCGCCGCCGTCGACTGCGTGCTGCAATTGCGCGATGATAGCCTGAACCAACAGGCCATGATCGCGGCAGCCGCGCGTGCCATGCCAATCCATGATGTCGACATTGCTGTTGATGACCGCCAGTGAAGCCGGCTTCGGCGGCCCATAGACCGACAATGCCGCAAATCCTATCGATCCAAGGTCGGATACCAAGCCGGCGTCGATCCTGTTCCAGGGCGGCACCAGCATAGGAACGGCACGTGCGCCGTGCAGGCCGGTCACGTGCGACAGCCCGCGAGCCAGATCGTCGAGCACAGCCTCGCGTGGCCTATGCGCGCCGAGCTCCTGCTTTTTGTGGTTCTCAGGCGCATGATTTCGGTGCGCCCAGCCATGGATCGCGACCGTGGCATGCGGCGCCTCGTCAAGCCGGACGACAAGCTTCCCGTCGGTCAGGGCCGGAATGACGGCCAGAGTGACCGGAACCGCGAATTCACCGGTGAGGTCAAGCAGCCGATCAAGCGCAGGCGTCGGTTCCACGGCGTCATCGTCGCGCAGCCAGAACTCTGCCTTGCGGCCCGCCCTTTGCCGGCGCGCCAGCTCTTCCACCAAGGGCTGCCAGATCGGATCGGATGTCATGATAGCGGGATCTTCTTGAGAAGTTCGGCCAGACGCGCCGCCGCACCACCGAGGGAGCGCTCTTCGAGGACGAAACGCCTGGCTTCTGCGGCCATGATGGTTCTTTCGTCGTTACGGGTCAGAAGCCTTTCAATGGCACAAGCGAACGCCGCCACATCGCCCGGCGGGGTGAGAAGCCCGGTCTGGCCATCCCGCACGACCTCCGGCACGCCGGCAATGCCCTGAGCCACCACCGGAAGGCCGGCGGCCTGGGCTTCAAGATAGGCAACGCCATAGGCCTCGCCGTAACCCGGCCAGACGTAAATTCCCCCGCTGTAAAGGACATCCGGCACGGTGGCCGGCTCGATCTCGCCAAGCCATTCGATACGGTCGGCAGGCAAGCCGGAGAATTGCGCTTTGACCTCGTCACGGGCAGGCCCGTCCCCGACCACAGATATGGTCCAGGGCAGGTGGCTGATCGAACCGAGCGCTTGCGCCAGCATGCGATAGCTTTCGACTTTGTCGCCCGGGCGCATCATGGCGACGGTGACGAGGCGCGTCGGACAACCCCGTCCCGGCATTTCCCGGAATGCCGATGTGTCGATGAAGGGCGAAAGCATGCCAAGAGCGGCGCCGGGAATCGCATCTTCCAGTCCCTGCCGATCCCTTTGCGTGAAGCAGATGTTCAGCGCCGCCTGTTCGATGGCTCGCGCCACCAATGCCTGGCTATCGGCCCACAAGCCGGCGTTGCGCCGCCTGGAATAAGAGGCTTCCGCCGTCACATAGGGGACAGCAAAGGCCGACGCCAGCTCGGGCCCGATCAGGTCGGGCGCCTTGTAATAGGGATGATAGGAGAACCAGAGATCGGGCTTGCCGTCACGGTCCCAAAGCCTTGTCAGCCGCGCGGCTTCGTCCCGAGCCTCGATCTTGAGCGCATCGAAACTTTTCGGCTCCGGCTGGCGTAGATAGAAGCGGAACTCCGATGCCAGTTCGACGCTATGCCCGCCATGCTGCAGCGCCTGGACCAGCATCCGTGCCATCTGGCGGTCGCCGGAGACAACGGGATGATTGGGCGACTTCAGCGGCGCGTAGAAGGCAATTCGCATCGCGCGATCCTATCATCGCAAAGCCTGCGCAAGTCAATTTCGACGCATGATCGACTTCACCTTCAAGCACTGGAATGTGCTATCTGATGCTCATGGAAACAGCTGTCGCGTCCGACCCGTTTGTCGCTTCTTTGCCGGTCTTCGCAAAGTTCGAAAGCGTTGCCGATATCGATAACTATCGGCCTCTCCCCGATGGCTGGGCGCTGGCTACCGCCGACATCGTCGGCTCGACCAAGGCGATCGAGGCCGGGCGCTATAAAACCGTCAATATGGCGGGCGCCAGCGTCATTTCGGCGCTGCTCAATGCGCTTGGTCGGCAAGATCTTCCGTTTGTCTTCGGCGGCGACGGCGCACTCGTGGCGTTTCCCGGCTCGGCGCTGGAGATCGCCCGTAACGCGCTAGCTTCTGTCCAGAGATGGGTGGCGGACGAACTGGACCTGACCTTGCGTGCGGCAATCGTGCCGATAAAGGACATAAGAGCGCAAGGCCTCGACGTTCGCGTGGCGCGGTTCCAGGCCTCCGAAGCGGCCTTCTATGCCATGTTCGCCGGCGGTGGCGGCAGTTGGGCGGAAGCCGAAATGAAAGCGGGGCGCTACCGCATCGACCCCGCGCCGGCCGGCGCGCGGCCGGATCTGACCGGCCTCTCCTGTCGCTGGAACCCGATTGAAGCCCGGCACGGCGAAATCGTCTCGATCATAGCCATACCAGGGGCATCGCGCGACTTGCGCGGTTTTCAGTTCCTGGCTTCCGACATCATCGCGCTTGCCAGCAGGCAGGAACGCGAGGGCCACCCGGTGCCGGTAGACGGGCCGGCCTACAGTCTTCTGCCCGCCGGCCTCGATGTCGAGGCGCGGGCCACGGCGCCGCCAGGGCGGCGGTGGCTCGTGAAGCTATGGGTGATGTTCCTGATGACGCTTACGGCCGTCACCGATAGATTTGGCTGGACGATCGGCCGTTTCGATCCGAAGGTCTACAAACGCGAGGTGGCCAGCAATTCGGATTTCCGGAAGTTCGACGACGGCTTGAAGATGACCATCGACGTTGACGCGGATGTGTTGCAACGGATCGAGAGCCGGCTGAAACAGGCGGAAGAGGCGGGCATTTGCAGCTATGGCCTGCACCGCCAGCAGTCGGCCTTGATGACATGCCTCGTCATCTCGCCGCTGCAGCCCGATCACGTTCATTTCATCGATGGCGCCGACGGCGGCTATGCGATGGCTGCCGCAAGCCTGAAGGCGAAGGCGCGGGTCTGATGACGGCTTGCGGAAATCGATTTTCGGCAATATGCCTCGGCCATGGTTCTCGGGACCCGGTGAGCCTCGCCATGGGCGCGGGTAGTCTGTCCGAATTGACGGGAAAGCAGATTTTTGGACGCCTCACGATCGACATATGACCGTCTTCTCAACCGGATTTCGACGCGCGCCGCGCAAGTCGGTGTGATCGGACTGGGCTATGTCGGGTTGCCGCTGTCGGTTGCGATCGCACGCGCCGGCTTCCCGGTTTCCGGCTTCGACATCGAAGCCCAGAAGGTTGAGAGCCTGAACAACGGCCAATCCTACATCGAGGCGGTGACGTCGACAGCCCTTGCCGGCCATGTGGCGAGCGGACGGTTCCGCGCCACTGCGGATTTTGCCGAACTGACCGTCTGCGATGTCATCATCATCTGCGTTCCGACACCGCTGACGAAACACCGTGAGCCGGACCTCTCCTTCGTCAGGAACACGGCAGGCACCATCGCCAAGCATCTGCATCTCGGCCAGCTGATCGTGCTGGAATCGACCACCTATCCCGGCACCACAGACGACGTGATCAAGCCCATACTGGAAGAAACCGGCTTGCAGTCGAAGATAGACTTCTTCCTCGGCTTCTCGCCCGAACGCGAGGATCCTGGCAACCGCAGCTTTGAAGTCGCGACGATCCCCAAGGTCGTGGCAGGCGACGGCATTGAAGCGGCGACGCTCGTACAGGCTTTCTACCAGGGCGTGGTCGAGACCGTCGTTCCGGTTTCCACCACGGCGACCGCCGAGGCGGTCAAGCTGACGGAAAACATCTTCCGCTCGGTCAACATAGCCCTCGTCAACGAGTTGAAAATCGTGCTCGGTGCGATGGGCATCGACATCTGGGAGGTGATCGAGGCGGCAAAGACCAAGCCCTTTGGCTACATGCCTTTCTATCCTGGCCCCGGACTTGGCGGGCACTGCGTTCCGATCGATCCCTTCTACCTGACGTGGAAGGCGCGCGAATACGAACTGCCGACCCGCTTCATCGAGCTGGCGGCAGAGATCAACACGGCCATGCCTCGTCATGTGGTCGATGAACTGGCGAAGGCGCTGGACCGGCGCTGCGGCAAAGCGCTCAGCCGCTCGCGTATTCTGATCATCGGGCTAGCCTACAAGAAGAATGTGCCCGACATCCGCGAAAGCCCCTCATTGCGGCTCATTGAACTCATCGAGGAATGGGGCGGCAAGGCGGAATTTCACGACCCGCATGTTGCCGAGATCCCGACCACAAGGGAGCATATGGCGATAAAGGGGCGTCGCTCGGTCGAATTGACCGAGGCGGCCTTGAAGGATTTCGACGCTGTCGTCGTTGCAACCGACCACGACGCGATAGACTATCGGGCGATCGCTGATCACGCTCTTCTGATCGTCGACACACGCAATGTTTTTGGCCGCCTCGGGCTAGCCCGAGAGACGGTGGTGAAGGCCTGACGGCGTCTGAGCCGGCGAATTTGCCCGATGTCAGGATCGGGGTTGCACTCCGCCGGCAGCCTCGCCACATATGTGCCCCAGGAGATAAATGCAGTTACGCCTGCTCCTTGCCTGCAAGGAACAGTCATTCGGGAAATTCTTCGCCGGCTTTTGCCGCCGAAGCCGGCTTCATTCACTTCGAGGGTGTGACGGATCAAAGGAGATGGCTCGTCTTCGACGGGTTTCGAGATAGCATGAGCACAGCGCAAGCAGAAATTTCCACCATTCTCATGGATAAGGTTGCCGATTGGCTGACCCAATCAGCGCTGGCCGGCAACGACCTGGAAACATTGGTAAAAGGCTTTTGTGAACGGCTGGCTGCTGCCGGCCTGCCACTGAAGCGGGTGCATTTGAGTTTTTCGATGCTTCATCCGCTTTATGACGCGCTTGGCTTCACCTGGCTTCGCGGCCAGGGCCTGGAAATGGAAGGCTTCCGCAAGGAGGGCGGCGTGCCGTCCGACAGATTCCTGACCAGCCCATACTACCATCTGCTCAGCAACAACCTCGACCATCTGCGGCGCCGGTTCAACCCGTCGGTGCCGTCGGAGTTTCCTGTTTTCGATGAACTCAAGCTTATGGGCGTCACCGACTACATGGCTTTCGTCCATCCCTTCAACGGCAACACCAGTCAGGGCATGTTGGGGTCCTGGTCCACCGACAGTGCTTCAGGCTTCAGCGACAGCATGATTTCGGCGCTGCTGCGCATCCAGAACCATCTCGCTATCGCAACCAAGATGGCGGTGCTCACCAAGCTCGCCGACAATATGATGACCACTTATCTCGGCGGCGACGCCGGCAGGCGCGTGCTCGACGGCCAGATCAAGCGCGGCGAGGGCGACACAATCCGGGCGGCACTGGTCATGGGCGATATGCGCGGGTCGACAAGGCTTGCCCAAACCTCCGGCCGCGAAGTCTATATCGATACGCTGAACCAGTTTTTCGATGCCATTGCCGCACCGTTCAATCGCGAAGGCGGGCAGATCATGAGTTTCCTGGGGGATGGCTTCATTGCCGTCTACCCTTGCGAAAGGCACCGCGCGCAGTCCGAGATCGCCTGCCAGGCTGCTCTTGCGGCAGCGCACAAGGCCAGCGCGCGTATGATGGATCTCAATCAGCGCAGAAAGAAGCAGGGATTGGGCGACATAAAATTTGGTATCGGCCTGCATGTCGGCAATGTGATGTTCGGCAATGTCGGGCTTACCGACCGGCTCACATTCTCTGTCTTCGGCTCGGCTGTAAACGAGGTTCAGCGCCTCCAGACCCTGACCAAGAAATATCCGCACAGCGTTCTCGCCAGCAAAGACTTCGCCGGCTATTGCGGCACCAACAGCTGGCTGACGCTCGGCGAGGAGGAACTGGCGGGCTTCAAGCAGAAGCTGACGGTGCTTTCACCCGATCTGTCGGGTGCTCTCGCACTCGAGGAAGACGCTGCGCTGCAGCCGATTTACGATCGAAGATCGGACGCCGAGCAGCTCATGCTGCTTCATCGCGATGCCGCGCGGCTGTCGGCGGGCGACCCGAGCAAGCTCCAGTAACCGCCACGATCTGATCCGAACGCCTCTGGCAGTCCGGTCGCCGCTTCCGCCGAGGAACTCGTTTCGAATCCAAGTTGCTCTAGACTGGCAATGCGCTAGTCTCACTTTCTGGGCCTGCCGCCCGACAGGCTGCCAGAGTGGGGCTGGTGTGAGAATGAATTCGGATGTTGATCTGCTGCGGATCGAGGATGTTGGCATCTCTTTTGCCATTATCGGGGGACCGTTGCATGCCGTCAGGCGTGCAAATCTTCGCGTCCTGCCCGGCAAGGTTACCGCGCTTGTGGGCGAGTCAGGTTCCGGAAAATCGGTTCTCAGCCAGGCAGTGATGGGCATTTTGCCGAACACAGCCCATGTTCGCGGCCGTATCCTGTTTTCCGATCCTGAAAAGCCCGGCACGACGCAGGATATCCTGCAGATGCCGCGTGACGGACCCGAAATCCGGGCGTTGAGAGGCAGCCGCATCGGCAAGATCTTTCAGGAACCGATGACATCGCTGTCGCCGCTGCACACGATCGGCAACCAGGTCAGCGAATCCCTGCAGATTCATTCACCCATGGCTCGGGCGGAGCGCAAGGCGCGGACCGAGGAAATGCTCGGCCTTGTCGGCTTTCCCAATCCCAAGCGCGCCTATGACATGTATCCCTTTGAACTTTCGGGAGGATTGCGTCAACGCGCCATGATCGCCATGGCGCTTATCTGCCGGCCCGCTTTGTTGATCGCTGACGAGCCGACGACGGCATTGGACGTCACCATCCAGGCGCAAATCCTGCAATTGCTGCGCGAGCTTCAGACCAAGCTGAACATGGCGATGCTGCTGATCACACACGACCTCGGCGTTGTCGCCAATGTCGCCGACGAGGTGGTGGTCATCTACCATGGCGAGATCATGGAAGCGGGACCTGTGGAGGCGATATTCCGCCGACCAGGTCACCCTTACCTGAAGGGCCTGATGGCAGCCGTTCCGCATTTCGATCTGAAGCCTGGCGAAAGGCTAAAGGCGCTCCGCGAGGTGCCGGTGAATGTCGGGAACCTACTGGGCAAGCAGACGGCGCCGGAATCGAAGGGGCCGGACGACATCCTGCTGTCGGTCAGGGATCTGAAAAAGGTCTTCACCATCCGCAACTCCGGATGGTTCGGCGGGAATCGTCAAACCTCTGTTCGCGCCGTGGACGGGGTGAGTTTCGATATCAGGCGGGGTGAGTGCCTGGGTCTGGTCGGCGAAAGCGGCTGCGGCAAAACCACCGTCAGCAAGATCCTGATGCGGGCTATCACCCCCAGCGGCGGCTCTGTGGTCTTCAACGGCCGCGAAGGACCGATCGACGTGCTGGAGGCCAAGGGAGACGCCCTGCGGTTGCTGCGCGCGAAAATCCAGATGGTCTTCCAGGATCCGGTTTCGTCGCTGTCACCTCGCATGACGGTGGAGAATATCTTGAGCGAGCCGCTGGAAATCCATCAGCGTGGCAATGCCGCGTCCCGGCTCGCCACGGTCAAGAGCCTGATGCAGGCAATCGGGCTCGATCCGCGCTTCATAAAGCGGTATCCGCACAGTTTCTCCGGTGGCCAACGTCAGCGTATCGGCATCGCGCGCGCGTTGGCGCTGGGACCTGAGCTCCTGATCTGCGACGAGCCGGTTTCGGCGCTCGATGTTTCTGTCCAGGCGCAGATCCTGAACCTTCTGAAGGACCTGCAGAAGGAACTGGGCCTGACCTACCTGTTCATATCCCACAATCTGGCGGTGGTGGATTACATGGCAGACCGCATCGCGGTGATGTGCGGCGGGCGTATCGTCGAGCTTGCGCCGCGCGAAATTCTGCTCAGGAAACCGGTTCACCCCTACACGCGCTCACTGGTCGCCGCGGTACCTTTCCCCGATCTCGACAGGCCGATGGATTTCAAGACGCTGAAACTCAGCGGCGCTTCGGACACCAGCGCATGGGGACCGCAATTCCGCGACGAAGGCAACGAGAGCGACGAGGATATGCTGTCGCCGCTCGATCTTGGCGGCGGCCACCTCGTGCTGGCCAGACGTTCGGCTGATGTCAGCGAGTTACGCCATTGATCAGCCGGCGCATCGTCCTTGGCTTCATGGCTTCGGCATTTCTGCCGGGCACGTCGCGCGCCGGCGATCTGGAGCCGGACTTTCTTCAGCCGCAGCTGAAGGCCAGGGCGCTGCCCGCACTCGCCGAACGCCTGCCCAAGAGCCCGCGCGCGTTGAATCTCGCTGCGATGGGCCGGCAGCCCGGCCTATATGGCGGCACGCTGCGTACGATCATCGGCAGCCAGAAAGATATCCGGATGATGACGATCTACGGGTATTCTCGGCTGGTCGGCTATGACGAAAAGCTCAACTTGCAAGCCGACATTCTCGAAAGTTTCGACGTGGCGGATGATCGCATCTTCACGTTCAAGATACGGGAAGGACATAAATGGTCAGACGGCAGCCTGCTGACGCCGGAGGATTTTCGCTATTGCTGGGAAGATGTCTGGCTGAACGATGAGCTTTCGCAAGGCGGGCTCGCCCCGGCCCTGCTGGCGGACGGCAAGCCGCCACGCTTCGAGATCGTCGATCCGTTGACGGTGCGCTACAGTTGGGATGCGCCCAATCCCGACTTCCTGCCCAAGCTCGCTGCTGCTGCGCCGACATCGCTTGTTCTGCCGGCCACCTATCTCAAGCAGTTCCACAAGAAATACCAGGATCCATTCCGGCTCGCTGGCCTGATGAAGGAGAACCGGGCCCAGAAATGGACGCTCCTGCATATCCGCATGTCGCGGCAGTATCGCCCGGAGAACCCGGAACTGCCGACTCTCGATCCCTGGCAGAACCGGACCAAGCCGCCGGCCGAGCAATTCGTCTTCGAGCGCAACCCGTTCTTTCATCGAATAGACGAGAATGGCCGGCAACTGCCCTATGTTGACCGGATCATCATGAATGTCAGCTCGTCGGCGATCATCTCCGCCAAGACCGGTGCGGGCGAGAGCGACCTGCAATGCATGGGAATTGACTTCAGCGACTACTCCTTCCTGAAGGACGCGGAGAAGCGCTACCCGGTGAAGATGCATCTGTGGAAACGCACACAGGGTTCGCGGCTGGCGCTGCTGCCCAATCTGAATTGTGCCGACCAGGTGTGGCGTGGCCTTTTGCGTGACGTGCGCGTGCGCCGCGCACTTTCGCTCGCTGTGGACAGGCGCGAGATCAATTTGGCCGTGTTCTACGGATTGGCGCAGGAAAGTGCTGATACGGTCTTGCCGGAGAGCCCGCTCTACCGGCCGGAATTCGCGAAAGCCTGGATCGCCCATGATCCCGACCAGGCCAATGCCCTGCTGGACGAGGTCGGACTTCAGGCACGTGACGATGACGGCGTGCGGAAGCTTCCCGATGGACGCTCTGCGCAGATCATCGTGGAAACGGCCGGCGAAAGCACGCTGGAAACCGACGCGCTCGAACTCATCACCGATCACTGGCGCAAGATCGGCATCGCCCTGTTCATCCGGACTTCGCAGCGCGACATCTTCCGCAGCCGCGCGCTTGGCGGCCAGATCATGATGTCGATGTGGTCGGGCATCGACAATGGCGTGCCGACCGCCGACATGAATCCGTACCAGCTGGCCCCCACCATCGACGACCAATTGCAATGGCCGCTCTGGGGTGCTCACTATCTGTCCCATGGCAAGATGGGTGAGGCGCCCGATCTTCCTGAAGTGGTCGAGTTGATGGCTTTGCTCAAGCGCTGGAACGGATCGACCGAAGCCACGGAGCGCGCCGAAATCTGGAATTCAATGCTGTCGATCTACACCGATCAGGTGTTTTCAATCGGCACGGTAAACGGAACGCATCAGCCGATTCTGGTGTCCTCGCGGCTTCGCAATCTGCCTGACAAGGCGCTCTACGGCTACGACCCGACCGCCTATTTCGGTGTCTACATGCCGGATACATTCTGGCTTGGAGGCTCCTGAGCGTGCTTCGATATCTTGTCTGGCGCATCGCCGTGATGGTTCCAACGCTGATGGTCATATCGGCGCTGGTGTTCACGATCATTGAGCTTCCGCCGGGCGACTATTTCGACAGCTATGTCGCCGAGCTTCGGGCTCAGGGCGAAGCGGTGGATTCCGATCGCATCGAGATGATGCGCAAGGAATATGGTTTCGACCAGCCGCCGGTCATTCGCTACTTCTACTGGGTCGGCGGGATGCTGCACGGCGATTTCGGCTATTCCTTCGAATATGAGCTGCCGGTTCGCGACGTCGTCGGGGACCGAATGTGGCTGACCGTGCTGGTTTCCTTCGTCACGATCATCTTCACCTGGCTCATCGCCTTTCCGATCGGCATGTACTCCGCCACGCATCAATACAGCTGGGGCGACTACGGCCTGACCTTCTTCGGCCTTCTCGGCCTTGCCATTCCGAATTTCATGCTGGCGCTGATCCTGATGTATTTCGCCAACATCTGGTTCGGCACGTCCATCGGCCATCTCATGGACCAGCAATATCTCGGCGAGCCGATGAGCTGGGCCAAGGCGAAGTCGATCCTCGCCCATCTCTGGATTCCGGTCTTGATCATCGGCACCGGGGGCACGGCAAGCATGATCCGGCGGCTGCGCGCCAATCTGCTCGATGAGCTGCACAAGCAATATGTCGTGACGGCGCGCGCCAAGGGCCTTCATCCGTTCAAGGCATTGGTCAAATATCCGATGCGCATGGCGCTCAATTTCTTCATTTCGGATATCGGCTCTATCCTGCCGGCCATCATCTCCGGCGCCGAAATCACGGCGATCGTGCTGTCTTTGGAAACGACCGGGCCGATGCTGATCAAGGCGCTGCAAAGCCAGGATATGTATCTGGCAGGGTCGTTCCTGATGTTCCTCGCCTTCCTGACGGTTATCGGTGTGCTGATTTCCGACTTGGCGCTGGCGCTGCTTGATCCACGAATTCGTTTGCAAGGCGGCAGCACCAAATGAAGTCGGATTCGCCGCTGCCCGCTCCGGGTGCTCCACTGCAACACTACGTTTCCAGCGCACCCTTTGACCTGCAGTCGGTCGAGGCGATGACGCCAGAGCAGTCGAAGGTCTTTCAGGCGTCGCAGTTGCGGCTGATGTGGTGGAAATTCCGCAAGCACCGGCTTGCTGTCGTATCCGGCATATTCCTGGCTGCGCTTTATTTCGGGATACTGATCAGCGAGTTCCTGGCGCCCTACAATCTGCACACCCGCAACATGGACTACATCTATTCGCCGCCGCAGCAGGTGCACCTGTTCCACAACGGTGAGTTCGTCGGGCCGTTCGTCTATGGCCGCCAGATGAAGCTGGATATGGACACGCTCAAGCGGAACTACATCGAGAACCGGGATGATGTTCAGCGGCTGCGTTTCTTCTGCAAGGGCGACAGCTACCAGTTCTGGGGCCTGATCGAAGGTGACAGGCATTTTGTCTGTCCTGCCGAAAACGGCCAGCTCTTTCTGGCCGGCACTGACAGGCTGGGGCGCGATGTGCTCTCGCGCATGATCTATGGCGCACGCATTTCACTGACAATCGGCCTCGTCGGCATCGCTTTCAGCTTCGTGCTCGGCATCGTCATCGGAGGACTGGCCGGTTATCACGGCGGTATCTTCGACCTTGTCGTTCAACGGATAATCGAAGTTCTGCAATCGATCCCCAGCATTCCGCTATGGCTGGCTCTGGCGGCGATCATGCCGATAACCTGGAGTCCGACCCTGATCTATTTCGGCATCACCGTCATCCTCGGACTGCTCGACTGGACCGGACTGGCGCGGGCCGTGCGTTCAAAGCTTCTGTCCTTGCGCGAGGAGGATTACGTTCTGGCTGCGCAGTTGATGGGCGCCGGGAGCAGCCGCATCATTAGGCGGCATCTCATTCCCGGCTTCATGTCGCATCTGATCGCGACGGCGACGCTCTCCATACCCGGCATGATCCTGGGTGAGACAGCGCTGAGCTTCCTCGGACTCGGCCTGAGGGCGCCGATAACCAGCTGGGGCATCCTGCTCACAGAGGCGCGCAGCGTCAGCGTGATCGCGTTCTATCCATGGCTGCTTTTGCCGATGCTCCCCGTCGTTCTCGTCATCATGGCGTTCAACTTCCTCGGCGACGGCTTGCGGGACGCCGCGGATCCCTACAAATGAGATCGCTGTTCCGCGGCGCGCCATGCCGGCGGTTCCAGGCCGGCATGATGTTTGTCGGCGGCCTGTTCGGTTATTGCAATGTTCATCGTTCGCCTCTAAGTGCGGACTGGTTCGGGACATACAGTCGCATATGAGTCGCCTTGACAATTTCATCAGCAGGATGACCGCGCAGCGCGACATTCTCAATCACATCTGCCCCGAGGTGGCGAAGATGGAGGGGCCTGTGCTCGAGCTCGGCCTCGGCAATGGCCGGACGTTCCACCATCTGCGCGAACGCTTGCCCGGACGCCGGATCGTGGTGTTCGACCGCGAAGTCGGCGCACACGCCAGTTCAATTCCCGAAGCTGAAAACCTCGTGCTCGGCGAAATACGCGAGACGGCGATCAGGTTCATTGGCATCGACGCCGCTCTTGTTCATGCCGACATCGGCACCGGCTATGACGATCGCGATGCAGTGACCTCTACCTGGCTTCCCGATCTGATTGCGCGCCTGCTTCGCGTCGGCGGCTTCGCGGTCAGTGGCACGCCGCTCGATCACCCGCTGCTGCAACGCCTTGCGCCGCCGACTTCGGAGCCCGCCGATCGTTATTTTCTCTGCAGGCGAGTGTGAGGGTTGGAGACGACCCAAGTCTTCAGGGGCCAAGTCTTCAGGGGATCGTATAGACTGCTATCTCCCGCTCAATGCCGCGCAGCGAGACCTCGTGAGGCACGGGCGTCAGCGCGTTCCTGTGCAACAGAGCGGCGGTGAGATTGTCGTCGACCACCGCACGAGTGGCGAAGATCGCCTGTGCGGTTGCAAGGTTCTGGACCCGCGAAGCAATGTTGACCGTCTGGCCGAAATAGTCCTGTCGCTCGTTCAAAGACACGGCGATGCAGGGGCCGGCATGGACTCCGATCTTGAGCAGAAGATCCTCGCGCCCGCTTTTGTCGTTGAGCGCACGCATGGCATCGCGCATCCTGAGGGCCGCGGCAATCGCACGGTCAGGCGTCGCGAAGGTCGCCATCACCGCATCACCGATCGTCTTCACCACCGCGCCTGCCTCCGCCGCGACGATCTCATGCAGAACCTCGAAATGCGCACGTACGAGATCGAAGGCCGCAAGGTCGCCCACCCGTTCGTAAAGCGCGGTCGATCCGCGCAGGTCGGTGAACAGGAAGGTCAGGCTGGTGATCTTCAGGCGCTGGTCGATGTCGAGCGTATCCGTGCGATAGAGATCGCGGAACGTCTGGTTGGTGAGCAGGCGCTTGGCGGTGAGGAACGGCCGGCGTTTGCCCAGGAAATCATGCAATGCATGGCCGGCGACGAAGACCGTCGGCAGCACGCGGGTGTCGGTCCTGTTTTCCAGCGAAATGCGCAACGGGCCGGGTTGCATCTCCAGCGTCTGGTTCTGGACATGGTCGCGGTCGAAGACCAAGGAGAGGCTTCGGCGCTCCTTTGTTGGTTCGCCCTTCACGTCGATGAACTGCGCTGAATGGGTGACCGGTTCGAAGATGATGATGAATTCGGACGGAAGCTGGATGAGCAGAACCGCCTTTTCACCGGGCGCAAGCTCGATATCCTCCAGCGAGAACGCTTCGATCGTTTTCGCGAAATCCTCGTCCGGCACATCGACGCCTGACGCCCAGTAGATCTGGCGGAAATATTCCACCGCCGGCAGTTCGTGCGGATTGTGGGCGGCAATCCTGCGTATGCGGGGACTGACGGTGAATGTCACCTCGACCATCTCGTCGAGGGTCGGCGAATAGCCCTCGGAACACAGCGCGCAGGTGTATTCGTCCTTCTGCAGGGTTTTCAGCGTGGCGTTGGTGTCGAGCACGCCGCCACAGCCGGGGCACAGAACATTCCAGGAAACGTCGAATATTCCCACCCGCGCCGCATGGAGAAAGGCGCTTATGGCGCGTTCCTCGTCAAGGCCATGCTTGCTGGCGAAGGCCAGGGCGTTGATGCGGCAAAGCTCGTGGTCCTTGCCCTCCGCGATGGCTCGCTTGATCGCGTCGATCGCCAGCGGATCGACATTGGTCGATTGCCGCAGAAGCGAGAACAGATCCTGAGCTTCGTTCATTGGGCAGGCTCCGGAAAATGCGCCCCGAGGCGTGTTGACCGGACCGGTCTTCGGTCCGAGCGCCCCATCTTACGTCGAAACGGACCGTACGGCCATTCGAATGGACAAGCCTCGTGACGGTTCAATTTCCATTCGGCGGATTTTCACCGGCCGCTAGCGGCACTATGATAGACCATGGGGCATTCATCTTTGGGGCTTTCTCCCATGCCGACATCCGACAACCCGCCATTTCCCGCGGCCCTGCGCCTTTTCTCGGTGGGGGTCATCATCGTCCTGATCGTCGGCGCCGGCCTGTTTTTCGCGCCTGCGCTGGTCAAGCCGCGCTGGCCTTGGGCCGTCACGCCGTTCAATGCGCGCTTTCTCGGTGGCTTCTATACCGCCGAAATGTCCGTGATGGCGGCACTGCTGGGCTGGAATCGCTGGTCGCCGGGCAGGCTCGTGCTGGTCATGGCCTTCATTTTCACCGTCATCGTGTCGGCGGCTTCGTTCATCAATATCGGCTATTTCAACTTCGAGCGCAAAGCGCCCTGGCTCTGGTTTCTGGTCTATCTTGCCTCGGTCGCGGTATCCGGGCTGTTCCTGTGGCGGGCCGGAGACCGTCCTTCCGCAACAGGCGTGACCTTAAACCCCGCTTGGCGCGGCTACATGCCGGTGGAATCAGCGATCCTTGGGCTCTATGGCGTCGGCCTGTTGCTGTTTCCCCTGACATTCGGCGGCTTCTGGCCATGGCCGATCGACGCCTTCCACGCCCAGGTCTACAGCGCCATCTTCCTCGCCGGTGCGGGCGGCACATATCTCGTCTGGAGAAGCGCGCCGCGCGAGGAACTGCTGGTGCTCGGCCTGGCGCAGTTTCTGGTTGGCCTGCTTGCCGTTCTTGGCCTCGTCATCACCGACGCTGCGGTACACCGGATCAACTGGACGGCGACCGGGACATTGTGCTGGCTCGCCCTTTTTGGCTGGATCGGCATCAGCGGCGTCTTCAAACTCTACGCCGCCTCCCGGTATTTCAGAGCGCAATCGGCATCATAGGTTGCAGAGACGGCTGGATTTTCTGGTGACGTCCGGTGCATCGTGCCGGGCCGATTGCCTCAGAGCATTTCACCGTTTCAAGAAAACGGCGAACTGCTCTATCTCTTTGTTCTGACGCAATTCCGGGCGGAAAACCGCTCACACTTTTCCTGGAATTGCTCTAGCCGGGAACGCCATGACCAGCACACCACCCTTCGAGAAGATCCAGCCGCAGCTCCGCGCCGTCCGGCCAAGCGATGCGGAGGCGCTTTGTACCATCTTCAACATGCCGGGCTTCCGCTGGGGCACGCTCAGGATGCCTTTCGAGATGGTGGAGCAGGTAGAGCGGCGCATCGCCAAGTCCGGCCCCGAAACCACCTGGATCGTTGCCGAGTTGGACGGCAAGGTCGTCGGCCATGGCAGCCTGGTCGTGCAGAGTTCGCCGCGCCGTTCGCATATCGGCGAGATCAATATCGGCCTTGACGATGCCTTTGTCGGCAAGGGTATCGGCTCCGCCATACTTGGCGCGCTGCTTGACGTGGCCGACAACTGGCGCGCCCTGAAGCGGGTCGAATTGACCGTCTATGCCGACAACGAACCGGCGGTCCGCCTCTACACAAGCCACGGCTTCGAGGTGGAAGGCCGGCATGTGAAGGCCGGTTTTACCGACGGGCAGTACCACGACCTCCTGAGCATGGCCCGGCTGCGGTTCTGAGATCCGCTGTCTCCCTTGGCGTTTGCGGCACAAGCGGCTAGACGGGACCGATGACCGGCGTCCTTGATCCAACCTCTGTGCCTCCGGCGGAAGCCCTGGCTGTGCTGTCTCTGCTCTGCCCGGAAGTCGTCCGCGACATCGAGCAGAACTGGAATGCACCGGTTGCCGATTACGCCCGCCATCTGTGGCGGCCGGTGGCAAGACCTGCATCAGGCCCGGCGGTCGCTGCCCGTTCGATCCTGCGCGACGTCCTGCACCAGCGTCTCGGTGCGATCATGCCGCCTGAGGCGATCGGCAAGGCCCTCGAAGAGTTCGAGCACAGACCGGTGATACAGTCCGGCCTGCACTGTCTGCTTCTGATGGACCGGATCACCTTCGATGCTCTCCTGCTTGCCTGGCTCGGCGCGGTCGAAACCGGGCTGTCGGCCTTCGTCGGCTTCATGGGAACGACGATGACCATGGAGACCGTTGGCCGGGAGGGGCCGGGCTGGCTCGATGTCGGTGACGACAAGGTCAACCTGTTTGGCATGGGGCGCCACAAACTGTGCCGCAAAAGCGTCTGCGCGGCCGGTCCCGTCTCCTTCAACAAGCGCGCGCTCGAGGCGGTGGGCGATGAAACCGATGCCAGCCGCTGGCTGGGCACGCTGCTTGCCAGTCAGGACAAGGTGTTTGGAACCGCCGCCGATGCGCTGACAGCCCTCAACGAGGATCTTGTCGCCGATTGGGATCGTTCCGGCATGACCTTGCCGGTTTTCATCGATGACCGGCTCGCCGCTTCTGCCATGGCGCGGCATCTGGAAGATGACGGCAGCCTTCTTTCCAGGCTGCTCATCGAGCCCGCAAGACGCCAGCGTCTCGAACATGCCTTGCAAGAGGCCGCATCGAGCCCATTCGGCAGATTCCTGCCCAATGCCACGGACTATTTCTGGGGCATCCGCGAGCAGCGCGTGCGCAAGCTCGCCCTCGAGAACGGACACCTGATCGAGCCTGACAGGCCGCAAGGTCTTTCCATCCCGTTCGAGCGGCTGCATCTGAGGCAGGCGCTGCTGGACGGCGTGCTGCTGCCGAACTTGTTCCTGACATTTCTCGTGCTTGCAATATTGCCGCGCGTGCGGGTTGTGGGCGGCTTGAGACAGATTGGCTATGTAGCGCTTTTCCACTCGATCCTGCTGGCCGCGCTGGACGAAAACGCCCCGGAAGAGCGCGAACTGGCTGCGGAGCTGCAGGTAAGGGAAAATGCCTGGGGCATGCGGGTCATCGATGAAAAGATCTCGGTCCGCGAGCAGCTTGCCGGCCTGCCGGAAGGTGCGCTCTTGCCGGACCTGCTGCGGCAATACCGTTTGCGGACATTTGCCGAGACGACCGACGACCTGAAGCTGGTGCGCGAAAACGCCCGATGGCGCAAGATCGGCCAGGCAGAGATCAAGGCGAGCTGAACCTCACCTGTCATTGCACAATAGCTGCCTTGCGGAGCCCGTCCACCAGGCGTTCGAAATCGGCAGGGTTCTTGTAAGGCAAGATTTTGCGACGGTATTCCAGCGAATAGTCGGGATTGACGCGCAGCACCTCCTGCCATGCCGCGCGGGCCTCGGCGAAACGGCCCAGATGGCCGTAGCAGGCGGCCAGAAGCGCGCGCGAGACGTCGGTGGTAGCGTTGCGAGCCAGCCGTTGCAGCAACAGGTCAACGGCCTCTTCGTACCTTCCTAGTTGAAACAACGCCAAAGCCTGGAAGTGCAGAAGCACGTCGGGAAAGTATGGGTTTAAGGTCTTTCCCCGGGCGAAACTCTCAAGGGCCTCCTCGGGCCTGCCTGAATAGTACAGCGTTTCGCCGCGGCAGACGTGCGCTTCGGCGAAGTTCGGATTGAGGACCAGTGCGCGCTCGACCTCGTCGATGGCCCCATCGTGCCGTCGTGTGTACAGCCTGGCTATCGCCAGCGCCCAGTGCGCCCAGGGATCGTTGTCATCCAGCGTTACCGCTCGCGTGGCGGCCTCTTCCGCCTGCGCCATCGATTCCGGCGGCGACGCACCCCATCTGTTCAGGTAATCGAGACCGTGCGTGAGGGCGAGGAAAGCGTGGGCTGAGGCCAACTTCGGGTCCAGCTCGATGGCACGTTGCAAGAGGTCGCGGGCCGCGTCGTTCGTCTCCTTCGTCAGCCGGTGCCAAAGCTCCCGGCCGCGCAGGAAACAGTCATACGCCTCCGTGTTGCGCGGGTGCTCGGGCGCCAGCCGCTGACGCTCACTCTCAGTCAGATTGAGTGCCAGCGCACCGACGATCTGCTGCGTCACGTCGTCCTGCACGGCGAATATGTCCGTCAGGTCGCGATCGAACCGCTCCGCCCAAAGATGGCCGCCCGAGGTTGCATCGATGAGCTGCGCGGTGATGCGCACCCTGTTCCCCGACTTGCGTACGCTGCCCTCCAGAACATGCCGCACACCGAGTTTCGTGCCCACCTCCTGCACATGGACGTTCTGGCCCTTGAAGGTGAACGACGAATTGCGCGCGATGACGAAGAGCTGCGACAGCTTGGACAGCGCCGTGATGATGTCTTCGGAGATGCCGTCGGCGAAGTAGTCCTGTTCGGCGTCACCGCTCATGTTGGCGAATGGCAGGACGGCGATCGATAGCTTCGGCGGCGCTGCTGTCGCCGGTCGGCTCGCGGTTTCCGAGGTCGCGGCCGCCCTGGTCCCGGCGCTGCCGACTTGCAGCGAATAGACCCTGATCGGCTCGGCGATGTTCTTGAGCTGCGTGCTGCCGAGATCGCTGACCGAGAGGTCGAGCCTCGCCTTGACCTGGCGATAGGCATCCTCGGACAGGCAGATGGCGCCGGGCGCCGCGACTCCCTCCAAACGCGAGGCGATGTTGACGCCGTCGCCCATCAGGTCGCCGTCACTTTCCTCGACCACATCCCCCAGATGGATGCCGATCCTGAACTCGATACGGCGCTCCTGCGGCACGCCGGCATTGCGCTCAACCATGCCGTTCTGAACCTCAACGGCGCAGCGCACGGCATCCACGACGCTGCGGAACTCAACCAGCGCCCCATCCCCGGTGCGCTTGATCACCCGCCCGTTGTGCACGGCGATGATCGGATCGATCAGGTCGCTGCGCAGGGCCCGCAACCTCGCCAAAGTACGGTCTTCGTCAGCGCTCGCGAGCCGGCTGTATCCGACCACATCTGCAGCCAGGATTGCGGCTAGCTTGCGATTCTCGCTCATGGGTCCGTCTCCTCATCTCCACGATAGCAGGAAGACGGAGGGTAAGAGGGAATTTTCGCAAATGACGGCCACGCAGCCGCCCGAACGACAGGACCCGCACGGCTCGATCGATGCCCATTTGGGCTGCCGCTTGCTGGTCGACGCCTAACGGTTCATCCTTGTGAATACCCTGGCCGTGACGTGGTTAGCGAACGGCCCCTAGTGAGGTCTTGTCGATGGACTGCTCGGGCTGCGGTTTCGAGGTTGAGAGCGGCTTCGCCTTCTGTCCGAGGTGTGGCAGGCGCCAGCCGGTGGCATGCGCCAGTTGCGGCTACCTCTGCGCACCTGATTTCGAGTTCTGTCCGAAATGTGGGACAAGCGTCGGTGCGTCCGCAAAGGCCGTCGAACGGCCTGCTCCGACACCGAGCCGGACCATTGTGCCGCCTTCTCGAACTCCGTCGCCGCTTGCGAACATCGAAAGCGAAGATGGGTTGCATCCGGTCTCTGACGCCGACCGCCGGACGGTAACGGTCCTGTTCGCCGACCTTTGCGGCTTCACGACACTCAGCGAGCAGCTCGACCCCGAGGTGATGCAAGCGCTGCAGAACCAGCTGTTCAAGGAATTGACGGCGGCCGTGCGAAACTTTGGTGGTTTCGTCGACAAATTCATCGGCGATGCACTGCTCGCTTTGTTCGGTGCGCCGGTCGCGCATGAGGACGATCCGGAACGTGCGCTTCGCGCCGCTCTCGACATGATCGCGCGGACGGCGCGGCTCGGCGAAAACGCCTCCCACTCCGGCTCGCCTCTGTTACTGCACATCGGCATAAACACTGGTCCGGTCGTCACTGGCGGATTGGGCATCGGCACCGCCAAATCCTATTCGGTGACCGGCGACACAGTGAATACGGCGCAACGCCTGCAATCGCTGGCCGCACCGGGTGAAGTGCTGGTCGGCGAGCTCACCCACAGGCTGACCCGGCATGCCTTCTCTTACGAGTCGCTGGGTGATGTCGTGCTTCGCGGCAAGGCTGGCAGTGTGCTCGTCCATCGACTGGATGCACCGCTTGAGGCGCCACGTGCAGCGCGTGGGCTCGAGGCGCTCGGCCTCAGCGCGCCGATAATTGGTCGTGGTGCGGAGCTCCATAGAATGCTGGCGAGCCTTGACCAGGCTTGCGGCGGCTCGGCCCAACTTGTCCGCCTCGTCGGAGAAGCCGGTATCGGGAAATCACGGCTGGTGAAGGAGTTCGTCGCTCGGGTCGGCGACGAGGATCGTTTTCGCAATGTCGCCGTGCGGCAGGCCACGTGCTCACCGCTGGGCGAACAATCCTTCGGCGCCTTGGGCGCGGTGGTGCGCAGCGCTGCCGGGATGATGCAAAACGACAGTGGGGACGAAATGCGGGCAAAGCTCGCAGGCTTGCTTGCAGATCTCGGCCTGCAGGGCGAGGAGGCGAAGCGGCTGATGCCTTTGCTCTACCATGTGCTTGGCCTTGGCGACCCCGATGCCACTTTGCAACATGTCGAACCTGAGCAGCTGCGGCGGCAAATTCTCTACGCAGTCCGCACGATCATCGAACGGCGGCTTGCGTTGTCGCCGCTGTTGATTGTCGTCGAAGACCTGCACTGGGCCGACGCCGTGTCGCTCGAGGCACTGCGTTTCGTGATGGACAGGTTGGAACGCACGCGGTTGATGTTGCTGGTCACGCATCGTCCGGCGCCGGACAACGACCAGCTCGATTCAAGTCGGGTCAGTCACACGGCGCTCCGGCTTTCGCCGCTCAACAGTGACGACGGACGCAGCCTGCTGGCCGCGCTTTTCGGCGAGAGCTGGGTAAACTCCGCAGGAAGGCTTCCTGACCAGATCCTCGAGCGCGCGGGCGGCAACCCGCTTTTTGTAGAGGAGATCGTTCGCGGCCTTATCGATCGCGGTGTATTGGTGCGCGAGGGCCAGCGATGGCGGACCGTGGCAGGCGAAGTCGCAACCGGCATTCCAGCCACTATCCAGGCAATGTTGCTTGCTCGCGTCGACCGGCTGCCCCAAGAGGTGCGCCGGTTGGCCCAGGAAGCCGCGGTGATCGGCCCGCGCTTCGATGCCACACTTTTGAAAACCGTGACAACCGACCCTGGCCGGCTAGAAGCCGGCTGCGAACTGCTTTGCGATGCGGAAATCATCGAGGAAGTTGCAGGATCAGGCTCGGTCTCGTCGCAAAGCTACCGCTTTACGCAAACATTGCTGCAGGACGTGATCTACCAAAATCTGCTCCTGCAACGCCGGACCGACATCCACGGGCGGGTCGGTGCTGCCTTGGAGCAACTGTGCGGCGACAAGCCGGAACGGCTCGAGGATTTGACCGTGCTCGGTCATCATTTCGCACTGAGCGCCGAGCGCGAGAAGGGTGCGCATTACCTGCAGGCGGCGGGCGATCGCGCGCGCATGATATACGCCAACGATGACGCCCTTCGTTTCTACGAGCGAGCACTGACTGCGTTGGACGCGATCGGGCAAACACCGCTCAAACTGGCAATTGCAGAGCGCATTGCCGATTTGAGCGGCCCGGCAGGCCGCCGCGAGATCGCGCACCACCACTACGAGACGGTGCTGCAGGCGTACCGCGCGTCAGCCGATCGTGTCGCTGCGGCACGCGTTTTGCGTAAGATCGGTCGGCTGCTCTGGGACGTGGGCAAGCGGGACGACGCAGAATCCCGCTATGTTGAAGCGGCAGCGCTCCTCGATGGAGCGGATGCCCCGATCGAGCAGGCGCATCTGTGGCAAGAGCGTGGCCGACAGGCGTTCCGCAGTGGAGATCACGCACTCGCGGCAAAATGGGCGGACGCGGCGCTGGATTGCCTGCGCACTCTGACAACTGTCTCAGAGGATGCCACTCTAGTGACCTCCGAGGCACTTAATACCAAGGCTGTTGCGCTGGCTCGCCTTGGCCGAAACCATGAAGCCGTGCGGGAGGTTGAGCACAGCATTGAACTGGCCGAAGCCGCCGGTCTACCAAGCGCGGCCTGCCGCGGCTACACCAATCTCGGCGTGCTTTACACGACCATCGATCCGGCGCAGGCGATGGATGTCTGCCGGCGCGGTCTTGAAGTGGCGCGCCGTATTGGTGATCTGGGCTTCCAGGCGCGCCTCCTCGTCAATCTGGCGGTGGCTTGTTGTACTTTCACGGATCGCTGTCCAACGGAGGGCGTGCCTGCCGCCGAGAAGGCCATCGAGATCGACCGCGCGCTCGACCAGCGCGAGCACCTGGCGGTGCCGTTGATCGTGCTTGGGCAGATCCACCAGTGCAACGGCCGCCCGGACCTGGCGGTTAGCTTGTTCCAAGAAGCACTGGACGTAGCCCGCGAAACGGGCGAACCCCAGCTGCTGTTTCCGTGCTATGATGGTCTTGCAACGCTCAATCTCGACCTTGACAATCTGGCCGAGGCCGAACGCTACTTTTCCCTGGCGCAGGGTATATGCGCCCAGCACGGGCTCGACCCGGAAGGGCTTGTGGTGCTGCCGTTTCTTGACTAGCCGGGGTTGGAGGTTGGAAATGTCCGCGCGTAGTGACTTGTTGCCGCTTCAACCGGGCGACCGGGCACCGAACGTGGTCCTCGACGCCATTACCCAGGAAGGCAAGATCGCGCTTGACGACTTTCGTGGACAAAAGCCGGTGCTGATCGGCCTGTTTCGAGGTCTGCATTGTGCGTTTTGCCGGCGCCATATCGCCGCCCAGGCGCGGCTTGATCCGGAGCTGCGCGAAAGGGGCGTGGGGAGCCTGACGGTGGTCAACACGCCGATCGAACGGGCGCGTCTCTATTTCCGCTACCACCCGATGCCGAACCTGCTTGCGGCCTCCGACCCGGAACGCGCTTCACATCGTGCTTTTGGGCTGCCCAATCTCGAATTCACCGAGAACGAGACGAACTGGCCGTACAAGGTCGCGATGGCAGCGGCAATGGATATGCGGGTCGACTTACCTGGCGAGTTGCCCGGTCCCATGGATCCTATGACAGCCGGCGCAATCCTCGACAAGAAGGACCATTACGAACTGACCGAAGCCGACGAGCAGATGATCGCAACGGGACACGGACAATTGGTCGGTCAGTTCCTGCTGGACCGGCAGGGGATCGTCCGCTGGAGCTTCACGGAGGTTCCGGAGGGTGGGCGATACATGTTTGGGGCGCCAAACCCGCAGGAGCTGATGTCAGCCGTGTCCCAGGTCGCCCAATAGACTTGTGAACGAGGCAAACAGGCGGTCTATCCTCGCATGATGCGATAGACAGTTGCATCGCCCTCTACACCTCGAAGAGGCGCATCAAACGCGACGACGCTTCGGCCCGCAAGCAGCTCACTCACGCCGGGCGCGCAATAGAGCGCCTCGGAGATACAGACCTGTCCGGCTTCCGCCAGTGACTGCACGCGCGCGGCGACATTCACGGTCTGACCGAAATAGTCGAGGTTGTCGTTGAGTGTGACGGCAATCGATGGACCGCAGTGAGCACCCATCTTCAAAATAATCCCCGGCCTGACATGATCGCCGTTGAAGCGATCGATCTCTTCAAAAATGTGCAGGGCGGCCGAGATTGCGTCCGATGGCCGCGAGAATACTGCCATCACCGCATCTCCGATCGTCTTCACGACAGCACCGGAATGCTGGTGGACCGCCGCATTGAGAAGAGCGAAATGCTCGCGGACCAGGGCATAAGCGTTGAGATCGCCAAGGCGTTCATACATGGCGGTGGAACCCTTGAGGTCCGTGAACAGGAAGGTGATCTGCCGGATGCCGAGCCCCTCCTTCTCGTCGACACGTTCGGAACGGAAGAGGTGGCGGAAGGTTTGCCGCGCAAGCAGCGCCCCGCCGGAAACGTATGGGTCGAAATCAAGCGTAGGTTTGGTGGTCAGCGCGACAAGCTCGGGCGGCCAGTTTATGAGAAGCAAGGCGCCACGACCGGGTCCGGTGTTCGCAACCTCAATGACAACCGAACCGGGCGGCACTGCCGGCAACGACGGCAAGAAGCGCTTGCCGTCATAGTTGATCTTAAGAAGTGTCGGCGCCAACACCGGATCGCCCGAGATGGGTACAGCGAATGCCGCCTGTGTCTGCACGTTGACGCCCGACAGGGCGCCGGGACCGAGGTCAGCGTGCAGCATTGTTGTGGTGCCCGGCGGCAGGAACGTCATGCCGCGCACGAAGCCTCGCAGAACGTCGAGAAAGCGAACGTCCTGCCCCGGCAGCCGCCCGTCATGTCCGAAGTGGAGCTTCCAGTGAAAATCCTCGACAGAGAGCGTTTGGGGTTCGTGAAACGAAAGGCGCCGCAGATGGGGCGACACGGAGAAGGAAACCTCGATGAAGTCGTCGAGGTCGGTATCGCCCGATACGTCGCACAGGCCACAGACATAATGCGTCTGCAGCGTGCGCAGGGCGCCGAAACTGTCAAGCACCATCCCGGACTGCGGACAGAGCACGTCCCAGCTCATGTCGAACAGGCCGCAGCGGGCCGCATAAAGGAAGAGGTCGATTGCTTCAGGCTCGGCGATTGCGCGGTCGCGGGCGAAGGCCAGCGGATTGACACGATAGAGCGCCTGGTCGTCGCCGCTCCTGATGAGCGTTTCGAATTTTGAGATAACGCGCGGGCTCCATGCTCGCGCTTGCTCGATCTCGGTCATCTTGCCTTCGAGAAGCCGATCGTCGACCACCATCACGCCGAAATCCCCAGTTTCCCTAGCGGCAGCCTACTAGAAATCCTGCCCGATGCGAATGGATGGAATCCTCCGTGTGTCTCAGGAGTTAGGGCGGCGCGCACGGGGCTGTGCTCTTAGGCTGCGGCGCGTCTCGTCGATTGTATCTTGCGCATTGTGAGCGGGGCACTGACGCGTTCAGCGTTCATCGAGCACGGCCTTGACAGTGGCAACAAAGTCATCGAGCGAGCGGTCGCCTCGAATCTCGATGCGCGGAAGGTCAATGGGATCGCTATCGAGGTCCGCCGGCCCGTGTTTGCGACCGAAGCCCACTCGATAGCCGCACTCCCTGGCCAGCCGGCCGAGCCGTGGGTCGGTGACGGAAAAGGGTGCCGCGAACGCGGTGGTTGGCCGACCGGTCCACCGTTCGATGAACATGCGAGAGCGCAGGAGTTCGCCGGCCAGGTCAGCGCTCGACAGACCATCGATCGCGCGGTGCGTCGCCATATGGCTGCCGAAGAACACGCCTTCGGTGGCGAGGCGTCGGACTGTCCCGGCGGTCATAAGCTGCGCCGGCGGACCGTTGTAGGCGTCCCATCGTGCAGTTTCACCCATCAGGTCCGTCACCAAGAACACTTCCGCGGACAGGTCGTTGGCGCGCAAGATCGGCCAGGCATGGTCGGCAAAGTTCTGGAACCCGTCATCGAAAGTGATGAGCACCGGACGGCCCGCGAAAGGCTGACGGTTGGCGATAAACCCTTCCAGCTGCTCGGAGCTGACAGCGTGAAAGCCATTGGCGCGCAGCCATGCCATCTGGCTGGCGAATGCGGCGGGCGTCAGCCGAAAACGGGTGAGCGCGGCCGGACCTTCATCGGCGACGCCGTGATACATGAGAACAGGGATACGCTGGCGCCGCTCGCTGCGCGCGACGTCGCGGCGCAAGGCCCGCGCCCCTCCCCAGACGATATTTCGCGCCACCCCGATTTCGATAGGCGCGCGGATTGGCACATGATCGATCACAGGTTCCGTCGCCACTTCGTCCGGTGACAGGCGGCGGAAGCGGTCTATGCGGTAGAGCTCGGTCTGGATCGATTGCTCGAGCACGAGGCCTTCGGTCGCTGCCAGCGTCTCGGAGATCGTTTGGGCACCGAATGTGTTCCAGTCGAAGCCCGTCTTTTCGACATTGTCACGCAGCACGAAGGCGTGCGCGCTGATGAAACTGCCGCCAGGCGCCAACGCCGCAGCGAATTTCTTGGCGATGCGCCGCAACTCGGCGAGATCGTCCAGATAGTAGAGCACCTCCGAACAGAAGATCAGATCCATCTCACCCGGCAGCGAGTCGGCAGCGAAATCCAGTACGCCGAACTCAATGTTCGGCTGATCGCTGCATCGTGCACGGGCCCGCTCGATGGCTATGGCGGAGATGTCGGTTGCGGTCAGATGGCCCACGCGCGGCGCCAGCTGCCGCGTGAAATGGCCCTCCGCGCAGGCCAGCTCAAGCGCCTGCGCGATGGGACCGGCCGGCAGAATTTCGAGCTGCCGCTGGTATTTTTCCTGCTCATAGAGCGAACTGTAGTTCCAGGGATCCTCGGTCGCGAAATAGCTGTTCCAGAACGCCGCGCGATCATTCCTGTCCGCGGTCCGTGCCCGGCGCGGCGCCGAGGGAGGCTGTGCAGGTTCGGCGCTCGAGCGAACCAGCTCCCGTGCTTGTGCGGCCAATTGGGCGAGTTTGCCGAAGTGGCTGTCCGGGTCGGACCGGCCTTCCGCCTCCGTCGACAATGCCTCGGCTGCAAGGCCAAGCCGCTCAGCGGGCACGACATTCTGGATCAATTCAAACCAATGATCCCTTGTCACCGTCCCGAGCACGCCGAACTGCACGACGGCTTCGATCTGGCCATCGATCATCAGATGGGCGTAGATCTGATCGATACCCTCAGGCAGTTCGGTCGAGGCCGGATTCCGAGCGTCGACGCGAATTCCAAGCGTCCGCGCCAGCCTGCGCGGTGCGGCAAGATCGTCGGCCTCGAGAAGCATTTGCTCCAACTGATACTGGATGCGGCGAGCCGCGCCGGGATTGTCCCAGACCTTGCCGAGTTCGATGATCAACTCGGTAACGGCCCCGCCGAACCTGTCCCACCTGGCGGCCAATTGCGCTGGCGCCGACACGCTTCCCGCCATAAGGCCATCGAAGATCACCTTGGCGGCCTCACCCACCCACTTGCGTCCTGCCGGCAGCGCGCGCAGGGACTGCGGGTCGATCGAACGCGAGCCTGAGCCGCAATCCGACGCGGCGTTTCGCAATGCGATCCACGCGAGGGCTTCGGAAGCGGCACCGCCGTTCGCCTCGATTGTATTGTCCTGGACCATCGAGCTTTCGTTTCTTCGGCAGGAGTTGGCTGGGTCTGGACCGGGGTCGGAATGCCCTCCCCGGCGGCCAATAAGCACCGCCAAGTGCCCGGTGCAACGGTCCAGCTCGAAACGATGACGTCTTGCACCACAAGATCGGCTTGTTCAAGGTAGGAGCAACGACGGACATAGATGTCATTGCCCGCCGATTTGGCCGGAAGGTTGCAGCACGATGCCACTTGTGATTCGACGATTGGGAGCCAGGAACCTGGTGTGCTCGGCGCGACGCCTGAGAGATCTGACGGCGATGTTTGTCCTGATTGCCGTACCGCTCGTCTTTGGAATCACCCTCCTCTTGGCTGGCCCGGCACAGGCGCAGGCGCCGGCAACCGTCCCGCCCGAAAGGGTCAAACAGCTGTTCGAGCTTCTCTACGATCCGTCGGTGAAGGCCTGGGTGGCCGAACAACGAAATCAGGACGCCGGATCAACGCCTGCCGAGACGGGAGCTTCGCCGACCGACGCATCGTCCGGCGCCGCGGCCGCACCCGGCCAGATGAATACGATGGCGTCCTCGACGCTCGATCGGGTCAGGCATCATATCGAAAGAATCGTGCGAACGTTGCCCCTGCTGCCAGGCCAGTTCGCGCGCGTTCGGGCAGAGACCATGCAGGATATGTCCAGCAAGGGGCCTGTCAGCGTATTGATCCTGATTGCGATGTTCATCGCTGCCGGCCTGGCGCTCACTTGGGCGACGTACAAAGTCACCCGTCCATTTCGTCTTTGGGTTATCGCGCAACCGAAGGATACACCCATCGGGCGAGCCAAGAAGATTGGCGGTCGCGCGCTTTATTCCAGCATGCTGATCGTCTCGTTTGCACTGGGCAGCGCCGGCGCGTTCATGCTGTTCGACTGGCCAATGCTTATCCGCGAGATTGTGCTGACATTTCTGATGGCGGCAGTCGTTACATGGGGTGTGCGCCTGTACGTCATGGCCACGCTCGTCCCTTCCTTCATGAACGTCGAGAACGCCGTCGAGGTTCGTGCTTTGCCGATCACCAACGAAGTGGCTGACCATTGGTCCTATTGGCTACCCCGGATCGTCGGCGTCTTCGTCTTCTTCGGCGCCGCGTTCATCCTCTTGCCGGGTCTCGGCATCGATCAGGACGGAATGATGGTCCTTTCACTGGGCGCCGATTTCGTGCTGCTGGTGCTCTTGCTGCTTGCCATCTGGCGTCGGCCAAGAACGCAGCGGGACGGTTCGCGCCACAGCGGTCACACGGAAACGACATGGTTGTTGACTGCGTATTTCGTCGCCCTGTTCCTGCAGCGCATCGCCGGCCTTTATACCTACTTCTGGTTTACCTTCGCCGCATTCTTCCTGCCTTTGGCAATCGTGCTGACACAGCGCGGGGTTAATTTCGTCCTGCGGCCGGGTTCGGAAGAGGCCGGCCGGCCTACGATCCCGGCGGTGACGATCGCCGTCATCGATCGCGCAATCCGGATGATTTTTATCCTGGCGGCGGCTTACTTTCTCGCGCGCGTCTGGGGTTTGAACATGCAATCCATGCGCGACAGCGATACGACGACGACGTTCATATTGCGTGGCTTGATCAATGTCGTGGTCATTGCCCTCGCCGCCGATTTCGGCTGGTCGATCATCAAGGCTTTGATCGAGCGAAAGCTGGGCATCGAAACACCGCACCCTGTGATCAGCGAGGAGGAAGTCCCGATCCTCGATCCGCAGCAGGCGCGGCTGCATACGCTGTTGCCGATCCTCCAGAACATTCTGCTCGCATCGATCATCGTGATGGCGGTGCTGATGATGCTCGCCTCGCTGGGTATCCAGATCGGCCCGCTGATCGCCGGCGCCGGCGTCGTCGGCGTCGCGGTGGGCTTTGGGGCACAGACCATCGTCAAGGACATCATTTCGGGCGTGTTTTTTCTGCTCGATGATGCGTTTCGTGTCGGCGAATATATTTCCTCGGGCAATTACAAGGGTACTGTGGAAAGCTTTTCGCTGCGCTCGGTGAAGCTGCGCCACCATCGTGGTCCGCTGTTCACCATACCTTTCGGTGAACTCGGGGCGGTCCAGAACCAGAGCCGTGACTGGGTTATCGACAAGTTCAACATCACCGTCGGCTATGACACCGATATCGACTTCGCACGCAAGCTGATCAAGCGAATCGGCCTCGAACTGGCGGAAGACCCCGAGTTCAAAAACTGGGTGCTCGACCCGATCAAGATGCAGGGCGTACAGGAGTTCGGCGAGTACGGCATCGTCTTGAGGGTCAAGGCCATGACCAGACCCGGAGGCGCCTTCGGCATGAAACGCAAATTCTATGTGCGGCTGCGCCAGGTCTTCAAGGAGCAGGGAATCGAACTGCCATTTCCGACTGTCCACGTCCAGGGGCTACAGAACCCACATGAGGCGGAGAATGCGCCGTTGGAAATCACGCCCGAGTTGCAAATGGCCGTCGCGCAGTCGCACACCAGTCGGCGCAGAAAAAAAGCTGGCACAACGGAGTAGGAAAGCTGTGACACCGGCCGGTCACAGCGTGGTAATTTCAGTTGTTGATGCAAGAACGATAGTGAACGAGATGAACCGCAAATCGTTGTTTTTTTGCGAAAAACTACGCCGGAGCACTCCAAACTACGCTCACCCCTACTCCCACTCGATTGTTCACGGCTCTGCTAACGCATTGAATTTACTTAAGAAAATATTTTTGAGGCCGGATACTACCGACCTGCGGGCCGTCAAATAGCTACGCTTTTGATTTCGTTGGAGAATTTCTCGTAACTCTTGCGATCTATCTATCGACTACTATCGGCCGTCGAGGTGCACGTTCATATCTGACAGAGAGAGCGCGAATGCTTCCAAAAGTACCGTCAGCGCCCCTTCATCGGCATCTCCACACCCTCGCGAACAGGCAAATTCGAGGTTCATCAAACGTCCTCTAACTACAGGAGGATAGACATGACCAAGAAGCCAAGCCGCGTACGCGTCCTGATACTGCCCTATCATCACGATGACGGTGACAAAGATCCAGTTGGATATTCGGGTCCCGCAACCGTCCTGACAGGCCTGCCGCGAACGATAAGGCGGCACGAGTTGCGGCTCATCGTGCCGCTCGCCGAAAGCACCATTTACGAGATGGAGAAGCGCGGCGAATTCCCTAGCCGTTTCAATCTCACGCCGCGATGCGTCGTGTGGGACCTTGAAGAGGTCGAAGCGTGGCTGGAGCAGCGCCGCCAAGCTTATTTCGAGGGTCGCGCGAAAATCGCGCCGGGGCCTGACGTCCATCGGCGGAAGAGCCGCCCGGTTAAGCGAACCAACGACAGGTCGATCTGAAACGGAGGACCATCGCGTCGTCACGGGCGCGATGGTCCACTCATCACGACGACAAGCCACCTAGCTTGAACCGCCTCCGTTCCTTCAAGGGCAAGTTATCGCGCATTTCACCGGAGGGAAGGAGCGAGAGGCAACCCGACGTTCCTCGCTGCGTTGGATACTACCACTAGCCGAGGATTCTCATGTCGCATCGATCGGATACTCGCGGAGTTCACGAAGGCGCTGACGACGCATGGTGTCGATTGCTCTGACATGGATCAGGGGAACGACTGTAATGGGGCCGATAGCGGACTGGCAGCTTCGGGCCTCGGATCTTCAAAGCGGACCTTCAAGTCGGTAAGAGTATCGTCGTGACGTGACCCGAACCGGCCATTGCCGCTGCACTTCGGCAACGTTGCCGAAGTGGTGGACAGCTGAACCCTTGCATGCAGCCAATTGGGCGGCTCGATAACCCCTGCAAAGGCAAACTTGTTCGCCATTCGCCGTATGTCGTTCGCCCGCGCCTGCGAACCGTCTGCACTAAGGCTACCTCTGCCGGAAGGCGGTGTGCAACGAAGTGGTCAGCGGCCCGAGAATGTAGTCCAGCGCGGTACGCTCCTCGGTGACGATCATGACGGACGCCGGCATGCCGGGATAGAGCTGGATCTGCGGCGCCGCGGCGAGTTCTTCCGGGTCCACCACGATGTCGGCGACATAGTAGGGAAAGCCGGTCTTGGCGTCGGTGACACGGTCGGCCGAGATGCGGGCGACGTGACCGTGGATGATCGGCATCGAGCGCTGCTTGTAGGAGGTGAAGCGCACTTCCGCCGTCATATCGGCGCGCAGGCTGGATATGTCCTCGACGCGAACCTGCGCCTGGACAATCAGCGAATTTTTGGTCGGCACGATATCGAGGATGGTCTGGCCGGGAGAAACGACCGCGCCGGTCGAGAAGACGGTGAGGTCCATCACCTGGCCGTCATAGGGCGCGCGCACCTCGGCGCGATCGATGGCGGCCTGGGTGGCGAACATCTTCGGCACGAGGTCGGCGAGGTTCGACTGCGTCTCGATCAGCATGGAAGATAGTTTCGCGCGGCGCTCGTTGGTGAGCTGGGCAATCTGGCTTTCGAGCTCCGCCCTGCTCTGGCGGCCGCCGGCGATTTCGCCCAGAGTCTCGTCGATCAGGCCCTGCAGGTCCGAGGCCGAGCGGTCGAGCTCCAGGATGCGTGGGCGCGTGGTAAGCCCCGCCTTGAGCAGCTTGGTCAGGCTCGCCTTCTCGTCGACGGTCGATTTGAGCTGCGCCCGGTAGGAGTCGACGCGCGCCTGCTTGCCCTCGATCTGCTCCTCGAGCTCGGCGATCCGCTTCTGCAGGATCTGCGTGGCGCCGGCCATCGAGGCGCGCTGGCTCTCGAGGTCGGCGATCTGGTTCGCCATCGCATCCTTGAGATAGGCCTGGTGCTCGGCAGTTATGTCGTTAGGAAAAGCGACCGCCTCAGTGCCGTCGAGCTCGGCCCGGATGCGGGCGTCGGTCGCGCGCAGCAGCGCATATTGCCGCGAGTAGAGGTTGAACTCGGACCGCACGCGGGTGTCGTCGAGGACAACCAGGATATCGCCCGACCGCACCATGTCGCCGTCCTTGACCCTTATCTCCTTCACCGTGCCACCATCGAAATGCTGGACGCTCTTGCGGTTGCCCTCGACCTTGACCACGGCGTCGGCAAGCACGGCGCCGTTGAGCGGCGCGACCGCCGCCCAGCCGCCGAAGACGCCGAAGAAGGCAACGATGATCAGCAGGCCGATCAAGACCGGCCCCCTGATCGAATCGGGATCGGCGCCGATATCAGCGCCAGACGGGCCGCGATAAGTGATGTCGGTCATTGGGTTGCCACCGCCATTGGTGCCGCGCGCTGGTTGAGCAGCGCCACAATCTCGTTGCGCATGCCGAAGGCCTCGACGGCGCCATCCCTAAGCAGCAGGATCTTGTCGACATTGGCCAAGGTGGAAGGCCGGTGCGAGACGATGATCACCGTGCTGCCGCGGCGCTTGAGCTCGAGCGCGCAGTCACTCAGCGCGCGGTCGCCGTCGGCGTCGAGATTGGAGCTCGGCTCGTCGAGCACGATGAGGTTCGGCGTGCCGAACACCGCACGGGCCAGCGCGATGCGCTGCCGATAGCCGCCAGACAGAACCGCGCCGCCCTCTCCGATCTGCGTCTCGTAGCCCTGAGGCAGGCGTATGATCATCTCATGCACGCCGGCGAGCCGCGCAGCCTCGATCACCTCGCGGTCGACATTGGTTTTGAAGCGGCCGATGTTGGCGGCGACTGTATCGGAAAACAGCTCGATGTCCTGCGGCAGGTAGCCGATATGGTCGCCGAGTGCCTCCCTGCCCCATTGCGTCATGTCGGCGCCGTCCAGCCTGACAGTGCCGCGGCTAGGTTGCATGATGCCGGCAAGATGGCGCGCAAGCGTGGATTTGCCGGCGCCCGAGGGACCGATGATGCCGAGCGCTTCACCGGGCTCGAGCTGGAACGAGACATCGCGCAGCAGCGCCTTCTGCAAATTGGGAATGGCGAAGCTCACCTGCTCGACGGCGATCTTGCCGATCGGCTTCGGTAGGTTGAACGAGCGTTCTGCCGACGCGCTGCCATCGACCAGCTTCTCGACCCGCGCAAGCGCCGCCCGCGCCAGGATCAGGCTGCGCCAGAGACCGACGATCTGCTCGACCGGCTGCAGTCCCCTGCCCAGCAGCAGGCTCGCCGCAAACATGGCGCCGCCGCTGACCTGGCGCTCGATAACCAGCCAGGCGCCGAGGCCGAGGATCAGCGACTGCATGGTGAGGCGCAGGAAGCGGATCAGCCCAGACATCAGTGCGGCGCGGTCGCTGGCCTGCGCCTGGCGCTGCAGCGCCAGGCCGCGGTCGCGGCCCCAGCGGCGGACAAGCCCGTCGATCATGCCCATGGCGCGAACGACTTCCGCATTCCTGAGGCTCATCTCGGTGAAATTGTAGTTGGCCGTTGCGAGGTCGTTGGCCTGCTTCAGCGGCTTGCGCACCAGATATTCGTTGAGCACGGCCATGCCGATGAGGAGCAGCGAGGAGCCGAGCGCGAAGAAGCCGAGCCATGGATGCAGCAGGAAGATGATGCCGATGTAGATCGGCGACCACGGCAGGTCGAACAGGGCATGGATGCCGCTGCCGGTGATGACCTGCCGGAACGTGTCGAAATCACGGATCGGCTGGCTTTGCGAAGAGCCCGGCGACGGCGCCTCGACCGACGCCGCCAGGATCTTGGCGGACAACAGCCGGTCCAGCCGCGCGCTGGCGCGGGTCAGGATCCAGGAGCGGACGAGGTCGAGACCGGCCAGCGCCAGGAAGGCCGCAAGAAGCACGATGGTCAGCATCACCAGCGTGGTCTCGCTGCCGCTGGTGACCACCCGGTCGTAGATCTGCAGCATGTAGAGCGGCGAGGCGAGGTAAAGCAGGTTTATCGCCAGGCTGAACACCGCCGCGACCAGGAAATAGCGGCGGCATGCCAACAGGGCGTTCCTCACGATCTTGGATTTGTTGTCGAGACTCAAATACCCAGCGGAAAACCGCCCCCCTGTCCACGCCCGGAACCGATACTACTCTTGATCCCTCGATCGACCATGCGGCCCACTTGGAATTCTACCGTAAACCTTAATTCGTAAGCTGAATCCTCGGCTGGCGGGAAAAGAGGCGGGCCCACGCCTGTCCGCAGGCCCACCTCCCGGTTCACAGAATGAAATCGCTCGCCGTCAGTCCAAGCCCGGTACCCGTCAGCGTGATCTGGAAATCGGCTGTCGTGTTGCCGTCGACGTCGGCGCGAACGATCGTGTTGCCGCCGCTTTCCGACCAGGTGATGCTGTTGGCGACGGTGGCCGTATTCGACAGCACCCCGAACGAGAAAGCCTGATCACCCCCGCTGACCGTATTGGCATCGATCGAGGACAGGTTGATCTTGTCAGTACCGTGCACGAAGTCGGTGATGGTGTCGAAATTGCCGCCACCCGGCGCGGAATCCGTGACGGTTGGTCCATAGTAGAATGTGTCGGATCCCGCCCCGCCGGTGAGTGTATCGGCGCCGATGCCGCCGACCAGCGTGTCATTGTCGTCGCCGCCGAGAAGCGTGTCGTTGCCGGTACCTCCAACAATGAGGTCGTTGCCTTTGTCACCGTTAATGGTGATATCGTCGCCGCCGTTTCCGAAAAGGAGGTCGTTGCCGTTCCCACCGGTTAGCGCCTGACCTGTAGAAGTGGACGCGATCACGTCGTCCGTGCCACCACCCGCTAGGCTCGTTTGCAGTCTGTATGACAAGGTGCTGAGCGCATACCCGTAAGCGGTGCCGCCATTTGTGAATTGTATGCTCTCGACATCAGTGCCTCCAACATATTGGTCGCGAATGGTAATCTCAGTAGTTCCAACATCGACAATGAGATCGTTCGCCACTCTTTCGAAATTTAGCGTTCCAACGGACGTACTGTTCAATGGTGCACTCGTGACGATCTGAATACTGTCACCGCCGCCGCCGGCATCCGAGATGATGTCTTTGCCGTCTGCCAGGCCGAACTGGTAAGTGTCGCTGCCACTGCCGCCGAGGAGCACATCGTTGCCCGCTCCCCCGACGAGTGTCGCTCCGCCGTTTGAACTGACAAGGATATTGTCGCCCGAGGTCCCATCGAGCGTACCGGCAGTATCCTGGGTGATAGTCACCAGGGCCGACGCGCCAGCGCTCGTTCCATCGGTAGCCGTGTAGGTGAACGTTCCGCCCATGGGCGCTGTGTCGGTAAAGGTCACGGTGCCGTTTGCGCCGGACCCGGTCAACTGGGAGACGGTGCCTCCGGTCGCGGACCCTACGCTCGCGACATCGATTGCCGATGCGGGGTCGTTCGCAATGAGCGCCCACTCCGGGATGATGACGGCGCTTCCCGACGCGAGGTTGGTGACGATGTTGTCGCCAACGGCCGCCGGACCATCACTCGTACCAAGAATGTCGATGTGCACCGAAGTCTGGGTGCCGTCGGAGCTGAGCACGTTGAAGTTTTCGGTGTAATGCTGACCGGCGATGAACTCGTCATGAGCCGAGGAGGCAGTATAGGTCCAGGCGCCCGCCGCATTGATGGCGAAGGTCCCGTAACTGCCCGCGGTCCCAGCCTGGGCGGCAAAGGTTGTCGGACTGTCGACGTCGCTGATCGTCAGCGTGCCGGAGGTGCTGATCGCCGCTGCCGTGTCGCCCTCCGTCAGGTTGACCGAGGCGGAGGACAGAACCGCGGCGTCATTGGCGCCGTTGATGGTGACAGTGAGTACTGCCGTATCGGTCAGGGCGCCGTCGCTGACGGTGTAGTTGAACGTGTCGGTGGTCGAACCGCCTGTATTGAGCGCCTGCACCGTCAGGTCGTTTTCGTTGACGACGTAAGTGTAACTGCCGTTGGCGGCAATCGTGAGCGTTCCGTGTGCGCCCACCAGGCCGACACCCAGCGAACCCGCCGTGCCGGCGCCTTCGGTGCCGCCGGTGCGGATGGCGCTCACCGTCAGGCTGGCACTATCGACGTCGGTGTCATTGGTGATCACATTGCCAGAACCGTTATTGCCTCCGGACCCGTTTAGCGTGCCGCCCTTCTCGGTTGCCGCAATCGCACCCGCACTGGCGCTGCTGTCGTTTACACCGATCGGCGCGTCATTGGCGCCGTTGATGGTGACGGTGAGCACAGCCGTGTCGGTCAGGCCGCCGTCGCTGACGGTGTAGTTGAAGGTGTCGGTGGTCGAACCGCCGGCAGTGAGCGCTTGCACCGTCAGGTCGTTCTCGTTGACGACGTAAGTGTAGCTGCCGTTGGCAGCAATCGTGAGCGTGCCGTGCGCGCCCACCAGGCCGACACCCAGCGAACCGGCCGTGCCGGCGCCTTCGGTGCCGCCGGTGCGGATGGCGCTCACCGTCAGGCTGGCACTATCGACGTCGGTGTCATTGGTGATCACATTGCCAGTGCCGTTGTTGCCGCCGGACCCGTTGAGTGCGCCGCCCTTCTCGATTGCCGCAACTGCACCCGCGCTGAGGCTTGTGTCGTTCACGCCAACCGGTGCATCGTTGGTGCCGACGATGTCGATCGACACCACCTGGGTGGCGAGGCCGCCATGGCCGTCGTCGACCTGCACGGTGAAGCTGTCGGGCAGATGCTCGCCGACGGCAAGCGCGTCGACGGCGCCGCTGTCGCTGACCGTATAGTGCCAGGTGCCGTCGGGATCGACGCTGGCCGTGCCGTGGGCGGCGGCGATGCTGACCGAGAAGCTGTGGCTGTCACTGGTGTCGACGTCGGAGAAGGTGACCTGGCCGGTTGCCTTCTGTGCCGAGGTCGGCAGGTCGTCGCCTTCCGAGACGTTGCCCGACTGCGCAGCCGAGGTGATCAGCGGCGCGTCGTTGGTGCCGACGATGTCGATCGACACMASCTGGGTGGCGAGGCCGCCATGGCCGTCRTCGACCTGCACGGTGAAGCTGTCGGGCAGATGCTCGCCGACGGCAAGCGCATCGACGGCGCCGCTGTCGCTGACCGTATAGTGCCAGGTGCCGTCGGGATCGACGCTGGCCGTGCCGTGGGCGGCGGCGATGCTGACCGAGAAGCTGTGGCTGTCGGAGGCATCGACGTCGCTGAAGGTGACCTGGCCGGTTGCCTGCTGCGCCGAGGTCGGCAGGTCGTCGCCTTCCGAGACGTTGCCCGACTGCGCAGCCGAGGTGATCAGCGGCGCGTCGTTGGTGCCGACGATGTCGATCGACACCACTTGGGCGGCAAGGCCGCCATGGCCGTCATCGACCTGGACGGTGAAGCTGTCGGCGAGATGCTCGCCGACGGCAAGTGCATCGACGGCGCCGCTGTCGCTGACCGTATAGTGCCAGGTGCCGTCGGGATCGACGCTGGCCGTGCCGTGGGCGGCGGCGATGCTGACCGAGAAGCTGTGGCTGTCGGAGGCATCGACGTCGGAGAAGGTGACCTGGCCGGTTGCCTGCTGCGCCGAGGTCGGCAGGTCGTCGCCTTCCGAGACGTTGCCCGACTGCGCAGCCGAGGTGATCAGCGGCGCGTCGTTGGTGCCGACG